>JANRKW010000047.1:0-56621 GCA_033763215.1 Isosphaeraceae bacterium
CGCGAAGGGCATCGAGGCGCACCTCCGTTGGCTCGAGAAACAGATCGACGATCTCGACGAATCCATCGGCAATCACATCAAGGCCGATCCCGACTGGGGGCCGCGCGAGGAGGTACTTCGAAGCATTCCGGGAGTCGGCCCCCAAACGGCCCGCGCGTTGATCGCGCAACTGCCTGAGTTGGGACGCCTGTCTCGAAAACAGGTCGCCGCGCTCGCTGGCCTGGCCCCTCGCGCCCGCGACAGCGGCAACGTGAAGGGGGCGCGGACGATCTTCGGCGGCCGAAGCGCGGTGCGCACTGCGTTGTACATGGCGTCGGTCGCGTCGATGCGGTTCAACCCCGTTCTCAAGGCGTTCTACGCGCGCTTGCGCCAGGCCGGGAAGGCGGCGAAAGTGGCCCTGGTCGCGGTGGCCCGAAAGCTCCTGACCATCGCCAACGCGATGGTCCGCGAGATGAAGCCCTGGACGCCTTCCCAGGCCTCCCTCGAGGCGTGATACTTTGTTCATGCCCACTTGACTCTCAATACAGTCGCTGTCCTTGCGAGCCTGGAGTCCCGGAAACGAATCATGCCCCGCCGTCTGCTGCAGCGCCTAGTTCGGCGTCTGAAGGCCGGTGAGGGGAATCGAACCCCTCGCCCTGATCCTCGGAAGGCCCGAACTCCGGTGGAGCCATGTCTCCGTGTTGGTGGGGGTAGTCAACCAGACACCGGCATCAGAGCAGCCCCAAACAACACCACGCTAGTGAAGCTGTCCATGAGAGCCTCCCACAGTTTGAGACAGTTATGCACTGCCAACGCCCCGAGGACGACCGCCCACCGAACAGAGACATCAACCGTCACCTTCACACGGACCCGCAACCCGAGAACGCTCCTGTCTTCAACGCCTAACGTTCGAGCCAGGCTGCCCGCAGAGGCGGGCGCTGTAGGCCTGGTTCGCGATGATACACCACGTGCCGCAGACCAGGCTTACGGTGCCTGCCGTAGCGGGTCAGCTTGAGAGAGGGGTTTGGCGTCACTCGGGGAGCGCTTCGTTCCGCCAGTTGGCGAAGGCTGGGCCCTGCCGGTAGGCTGTAGTGCTTCTATCGGTTCCCGGGATTTGCTCTATCAGGCCCCTGACAACAAGCTGCCCAAAGATCCGCTTGATGATGTAGTCGGCGCCGATGCTGCAAACCTCGCGTGCTTGGCGGTTGCGAATAGACTCGTTTTCCTCAAGAAATTCAAGAATGAGCTGCGCAGGTGAAGCCAACGGCTCGTGACGAACGGAGACGCGAACAGAATTTTCCCGTTCGTCGATCGTCGGTGGCTTAAGTCCCATTCGACGCATTGCGCTGAATGCTGTGTTGAGGCCCTCGCCCACGTCCTGGTTGGGTGGATCAGGAAACTTGTTGACGACTCGAACAAGCTTTCCGTTTCTGGAGAACCGCTCGCCCAGAATGTTCTCCACGGTGATGTGAGCGGGAAGCCGGCCAGGGCTCTCGACCTCGATGCGGTTGTCAAAGACACGGATGTGGATGTCGTCTGCGATGCTGTAGTCGCGGTGCAAGACCGCGTTGGTAATCACTTCGTGCAGCGTTTCAGTCGGGTACTCGACTCTTTCAAGAGTGTCGTCACCAAGCCGACGGGATTCCTCAACCACGGCTGCTGTACGTGCTACCGCCTCGCGGATCTGAACGTAGATGTGTCCTTCGATAGTGATTGGCACAAAGGCCAACGTGTCCCGTGTGCCTTCGGGATCCTTGGTCTTGTATCGGTAGAGCTTTATCCCGCACCTCTTGTCCAGTATGGATTGGGGTGACTCTGCGAAGAGTAGCAGTCCCGCGACAGTTGGCTTTCCGTCACGGATGAGTCGCTCCTTGCTGAGCCACGGGCCTGGCTCGCCCGTGGGTACCACGCCCAACATGAACTCAATCGTCGGAACTGAGTTCTCGATGACGTCGACTGGAATGTCTACGGACTCGTTCTCGAACGACGCCAGTCCCTTGGTGTACTCAAGCCGACGCAGCGCTTCAGGTTCAAGGACCGGAAGGTTCTGAGCGCCCCGCCGAATATAGACCTGCCCGTCGGTCGCACGCTTGATTTCTTGAGACTTTCTAACTTGAACCTGAAGCACGAGCCCTGGGCACCCTTCAGTTTGAAGGAATGTATACTCAAAATCGCCGCCAAGCGGAAAGAGCTGTTCGAACGGCTGCAAGTGCCCGTTCGCGGCCTCCACGTTTTCGAAGCCTCTCCAGTGACGTGTGCGTTTGATTCGGCCTTCTTCTATCCCGATGTACAGCTCACCTCCATCGGCATTTGCGAACGCCGCAATGCTTTTGGACAACTTTCCGGGTGCTATGTCGAGTGACTTTAAATCGCAGAAATGAGTCTCCTCGAGATAGAGGATCTGGTTCTTCTGCGCGTCGGAGATTTGATGCGTTCGGATCGACATGATTGTAGTCTAGCGTTTCAATCGTAGTGGCACAATTGGGCCTCGGATTCAAGAAACAGCCTCCCCGGTTTCGAGGGGTAGAGGGGGCAAGGAGAGGGGGCAAGGACATGCAAAGCAGGCCGTGCAATGCAGGCCGGGAGATAGATAAGGACAGAGAGAACAAGGACAGAGACAGCAGGGATGAGAAAGGAAAGGCATTGCAGGCCCGGCGAGGTGGGGGGAGAGGTCGTCGCGCGCGAGCCGGCGGGAGACCTCCAACCGGGAATGTCGTCGGCGCGGTCGCGGGGCGGTTGCGGAGTCGGGGTTGCGGGGCGTGGGTCGGGTTCGGTTAAGATCGGGGTCGAGGCTTGCCACCCGCCGGATCACTTCGACGTCCCAAGGCCGACTGCCCATGCTTCGAGTCGACGACCGCATCGTGATCCCCGAGAGCGAGATCGCCGTCGAGGTCTCCCGGTCGGGTGGACCTGGGGGGCAGAACGTCAACAAGGTCGCGTCGAAGGTCCAGATCCGCTGGAACCCCGCCGCGAGCGCGAGCCTGCCCGAGCCGGTCCGCGCGCGGCTGCTCGCGGCGGTCGGGTCGAAGCTCACCAAGGAAGGCGAGCTCCTCATCAGTTCGTCGCGCACGCGCGACCAAGGACGCAACCTCGAGGATTGCCTCGAGAAGCTGCGGAATCTGATTCTCGCGTCGGTCAAGCCGCCCAAGGTGCGCCGAGCGACCAAGCCGACCTTCGGGTCGCAGGTGCGCCGGGTTGCGTCCAAGATCAAGCGCTCGGCCGCCAAGAAGAACCGACGCGCGCCCGAGGACGACTGATCGACGTCCCCACGCATCCTCGAACGTTCACGAGTCCACCCCCGTTTCCATTCGCCGCCCTTCGGAGTCCGCGTCGTGGCCGACTATTCGCCCTATCAACAGAAGATCATCAAGCGATATTACGACAACCACGGCGCGATCAAGTCGCAGCGGCTCGCCGAGCTGGCGACCGAGATCTACCTCTCCGAGGGCAAGAAGCGCGACCGGCTCTGGACCCAGGTCGCCGAGACGCTCGCCGCGCTCGAGTTCCCGCAGACCCGAATCGATCACCTTCTCGCAAAGCGCGATCCCGCACTTCTCCCCGCAATCCTCCAAGAAATCGACAAAAAGTGATCTTGCAACGCGCCCACTGTTCTCATTCGAGACGGTCGTGTTCTATCTTGACATCGTCCAAGTCGACCAAGTCGACGATTGCGAACCGGTGGAAGTGAACCATCGCTCGGCTCCGTGCGGAATCCTTCGCCTAGTGCCTGATCATGGTTCGCATGCGGCCAAAGAAAAAATTTCTTGGCGATAGTTGACCACTTCTCGCCGGTTTCGTAGTTTTTTGACAGGTTCCTCAACACGCTTCGGTTGGACCAGGAAACGGAGGCTTACGATGTCGTTAGCCCAGCGGGTCAAGGACTCTCGTTACGCCAAGGGCTGGGGCCCGGATGAGCTCGCCAGCCGCGCCTCGATCTCGAGGACGGCGCTCTACCAGATCGAGAGCGGCAAGACCGAGAAGCCGCGTGCCGGAACTCTGCGACGGATCGCGGAGGCACTCAACGTCCCGACCGAGTCGCTGCTCGGTTCCCACGCCGCCCCCGCGCTGGGGACGGTCAACGTTCCTTGGACCGAGTCGCTCGACCCGATCCTCACCGGTATGAGCCGACTGGGCGAACTCAACGCGAGTTCTCCCGAGACCGTCCGCTTCGGCGGCGGTTTCAGCCGCACCACCTGGATGGCCGCGGCCAACCGCGAACGCGACCTCGAGCGCAAGCTCCGCGACCTCCTCAGCTCGCCCATGGGCGAGTCGGTCGCGCGGATCATCGAGGAAGTCCATCGCCTCCTGCCCGAGCGCATGGAAGCGATCCGCTGAGCCGCTAACCGCGGCAATTTGGAAAAGCTCGAAAAACGGGGTAGATTTCCTGGAGTCACGAGGGCCGCGTGCCGACGAAGCTCGTCGCCGCGGTCCTCGTTCTCGAGGATCCACTCCATGAGACCGCATCCCCGCCTCCACGTCCTCGCTCTCGCGGCCTTCGCCGCCTCTTCGGCATTCGCCGACCTCGCCCTCGCGGGCGGTCCGCTCTTCGGCTCGCGTCGATCGACGTCGACCCCCGTGGTCCGTTATCGCGAGACCGCGGTCGTCGTCGGTTCGCCCGCCGACGCCAACGCCCCCACGCCGATGCTCGGCTCGTTCTATGCGACGCCGATGGCGAACGTGCGCGGCAACAGCCCGACGGGCGGCGGCTACTCGCCGCACGGGCAGTACGGCATCAACAACCTGGACCTCTACGGCCCGCTGTCGATCTATCGGTCGACCGCCGTTCCGGTCACCGTCTACTCGCGAGGATACGACGGCGCGGTCGTCGCCACCGAGGCCGTCACCTTCTCCACCCCCAACCTCCCCGAGGCGACGCAGGTGGTCAACCCCACGCCCGCCTCTTACCGAGACCGCCCGCGGCCCTATCGGATCCGCACGTCCTGGCCGTCCGCGATCAACTGGATCGACCAGAACTGAGCCGAGCGACGACGCGCGACGCTCCACACCCGGGGCCGACTCTTCCGCGATGCGCGGGGGAGCTCGGCCCTTGATTCGTTCGAAGAGTCGGCTCGATCGGGCCGACCGTCGCGATCGATCGCTCCGCAACGCTTGGGGATGGCGAGGGCGGGCCGGGGTGTGGTAGAAATCGAAGCCTCACCCGAGGGCTCCGCGCCCCGCGTTCCGAACGCCCATCCAGCCGTTCCCGAGTCAGCCTCCACCATGAAAGTCCACGAGTATCAGGCGAAAGAACTCCTTCGAGGTGCCGGCGTCGCCGTTCCGGCGGGGATCGTGGTCACCACCCCCGAGGCCGCGGCCGAAGCCTTCGACCAGCTCGGCGGCGGCTTGATCGTCGTGAAGGCCCAGGTCCACGCCGGCGGTCGCGGCAAGGGGATCGCCGTCGAACCCGACGCCGACAAAGCCGAGGCCCTCGAGATCGCGTCGGGACGCAAACCCAGGCGCGACGGCATGGCGAAGGGCGTGCAGCTCGTTCGCAGCCGCGAGGAGGCCCAGGCTGCCGCGGCGAGCCTGCTGGGCAAGACTCTGGTGACCTATCAGACCGGCATCGACGGCCAGGCGATCGCCAAGGTGCTGATCACGGTCGGCCACGACATCGTTCGCGAACTCTACCTCGGCCTCGCGATCGACCGCGCGACGAAGTGCCCGGTCTTGATGGCGACGACCGAAGGCGGCGTCGAGATCGAGAAGGTCGCGCACGAGACGCCCGAGAAGATCCACCGCGAGCCGATCGACATCGACCGCGGCCTCCTGCCGTTCCAGGCCCGCAAGGTCGCGAAGGCTCTCGAGTTGACGGGCGAGTCGGCCAAGAAGGGCGAGAAGCTGCTCGAGGGCTTCGTCCGGATGTTCATCGACACCGACGCCTCGCTCGCCGAGATCAACCCGTTGATCGTGACCGACAAGGGCGACGTCCTCGCCCTCGACGCCAAGATCAACTTCGACGACAACGCCCTGTACCGCCATCCCGAGATCGCGGCGCTCTTGGACGTCGCCGAGGAAGATCCGAATGAGCTGCGGGCGGCGAAGAGCGGCCTGAGCTACGTGAGCCTCGACGGCGACATCGCCTGCCTCGTCAACGGTGCGGGCCTGGCGATGTCGACGATGGACCTGATCAAGTACCACGGCGGCGAGCCCGCGAACTTCCTCGACGTCGGCGGCGGCGCCAACAAGGACCAGGTCCTCGAGGCGTTCCGGATCCTCCTGGGCACGCCTCGGATCAAGGCGGTCCTCGTGAACATCTTCGGCGGCATCATGAAGTGCGACATCATCGCCGCCGCGCTCCTGGCCGCCTACGACGAGATCGACTTCCGCGTGCCGCTCGTGGTGCGTCTCGAAGGGACGAACGTCGAGCTCGGCAAGAAGATGATCCAGGACTCGGGCCGGAAGATCATCACGGCCGACGGCCTGACCGACGCCGCTCGCAAGGTCGTCGCCGCCGCTCGGGGCGAGGCCTGATCCGCCCGCGCACCGCTCCATGATCGAACCATCGCGCGGGCCGGCGCCTCGTCCGCCCGCTTTTCCCTTCCAAACGCCGCGACTCGAGCCCTTTTCATGAGCATTCTCGTCGATAAGAACACGCGTTTGATCTGCCAGGGGATCACCGGCAAGGCGGGCGCCTTCCACTCCGAGCAGTGTCGCGACTACGGCACGAACCTCGTCGGCGGCGTCACCCCGGGCCGCGGCGGCCAGACCGCCGTCGGAGTGCCGGTGTTCGACAGCTGCTCCGAGGCCGTTCGCGCGGTGGGCGCGAATGCGTCGATGATCTTCGTGCCGCCCCCGGGCGCGGCCGACGCGATCCTCGAAGCGGCCGACGCCGGCATCCCCCTCATCATCTGCATCACCGAGGGCATCCCCGTCGTCGACATGGCCCGCGCCGTCGCCTACCTCGAGAAGCATCACCCCACCGCCCGGCTCATCGGACCCAACTGCCCGGGCGTCATCACGCCGGGCGCCTGCAAGATCGGGATCATGCCCGGATACATCCACAAGCCGGGACGCGTCGGCCTCGTCAGCCGCTCCGGAACCCTCACCTACGAAGGCGTCTGGCAGCTCACGAACCTCGGCATCGGCCAGAGCACCTGCGTCGGAATCGGCGGCGACCCCGTCAACGGCACCAACTTCTCCGACGTCCTCCGGATGTTCCAGGCCGACCCCGATACCGACGCCATCCTGATGATGGGCGAGATCGGCGGCGACGCCGAAGAGCGCGCGGCGGCCCTGAAGAAGTCGGGCGAGGTCACCAAGCCGATGGCCGCCTTCATCGCCGGCCAGACCGCTCCTCCCGGTAAGCGCATGGGCCACGCCGGCGCGATCATCTCGGGTGGATCGGGCAAGGCGTCCGACAAGATCGCCGCCCTCGAGGACGCCGGGATCCTCGTCGCCAAGAGCCCCGCCGACATGGGCGTCACCCTCAAGGCCGCGATGGCCAAGGGCTGATTCGGTGGATCGATCTCGGTCGGAACTCGACCTCGAGCCGGCTCGGCGCCCCGCGGAACCTCGCGACGCCGAGCCCGATCGATCCAACCCCTGGACCACGCTCGACTCGCGACCGATCTATGAGAATCCCTGGATCGCGCTGCGCGAGGACAGCGTCCTCCGACCCGACGGCAACCCCGGGATCTACGGCGTCGTCCACTTCAAGAACCTCGCCGTCGGGGTGCTCCCCGTCGACTCCGACGGCTCGATCCGGCTCGTCGGTCAATTCCGCTACCCGCTCGGTCGCTACTCGTGGGAGATCCCCGAGGGCGGCGGCCCGCCCGGCGAGGCTCCCGAGGAGACCGCGCGCCGCGAACTCCTCGAGGAGACGGGCCTGGTCGCGGGCAAGCTCGAGCGGATCGTCGTCTCCCACCTCTCGAACTCGGTGAGCGACGAACTCGCGGTCGTCTTCCGCGCGACCGACCTGACCGAGGGGCCGAGTTCGCCCGAAGGCACCGAGCGGATCGAGGTCCGATCGGTCGACTGGCCGACCGCCTGGTCGATGCTCCAGGCAGGGGAGATCACCGACTCGATGTCGGTGATGGCGATCCTGCACGAAGCAGTGCGTCGCGGCGGGTCGGTACCGATCGAACCGGATGCGCGGGGCACGACGCCGGCGATGCTCGACACCCGCGCCGATCCTCGATAGATTCGAGTCGGAACGGACCGATGGAATCGAGGTGAGTCCGTTTCGGCTCGAGTTCGTCGCGGAGGTCGCTTCCATGTCGCATGCCGGTCGCCGGATCCTACTCGGCCCCTTCGCGGCCGTCGTCGCGTGGGTCGCGATCGGGGCCGTTGCTCAGGACGTCGCCCCCCGTCCGCCCGCCCAGCCATCCCCGGGCCCGAATCCCGCGCCTCGCGAGTTCTCCCGAGCCGGTTCGATCCTCGAGCGTGCGGTCGTCGACGCGATCGACGCCGGCGCGGGGATGTACAACGCGGGCGACGTCGAAGGGTGCCGCCGGTTCTACGAAGGCGCGCTGTTCGGCCTCCGCCCGTCGCTCGACGCCATCCCCGAGACGCGCAAGAAGGTCGACGTCTTCTTTCGCGAGTCGCTGCTGGCGCGAACCTCGGCCGAGAAGGCGTTCGCCCTCCGCCGCGCCCTCGACGAGATCTTGATCGCCGCGCGCTCGGCGCCCGCCGCCGCCAAGCCGCCCGCCATGGCCGCCGCGCCCGTGCCCGCCGAACCGGCCCAGCCGACCAAGACGCTCTGGGATCGACTCGGCGGGATCGAGTCGGTCGCGCCGATCGTCAAGCAATGGCTCGCCGCTTGCCTCGCCGACCCCAAGATCGACTTCACCCGCGGCGGCAAGTACCCCATCGACGACGTCGCGCGAGCCAATCTCGAGACCCTTCTCGTCCAGTACCTCAGCAAACTGACGGCCGGTCCCGAGAACTATTCGGGCCGCCCCATGCTCGACTCGCACCGCGGCATGGCGATCACCGACACGCAGTTCAATCAGATGATGACGCACCTGGTCGAGACGCTCCGCGCCCAGATCGTCGCCCCGAGCGAGTCGACCGAGCTCGTGGCCCTGGTGAACGCGACCCGGCGCGAGATCGTCGAGGTCCGGACGACCGAGTCGGCTCCGCCGCCGACGGGTCTCGCCGCTCCCGCGATGATCGCCCCGCCCTCGACCAAGTCGCTCTGGGATCGGCTCGGCGGCGAGGAAGGGGTGACGGGCATCGTCCGCGACCTCCTCGCTCGCGCGGCCAAGAACCCCGCCGTCGACCGCACGCGCGGCGGCAAGTACGCGCTCGACGCCCCCGCGCTCGGTCGACTCGAACGCAAGTACGTCGAGTTCCTCAGCGCCCTCACCGGCGGCCCGCTCCCCTATGCGGGCAAGACGATGAAGCAGGCCCATCAAGGGATGAAGATCACCGAGAACCAGTTCGACAGCCTGAACGGCGAACTGATCTCGGTGATGGAGGCCCGCAAGCTCCCGCGCGAGCTGATCGACGAGCTGATCACCATCATCGGGGCGACCGCGGGCGACATCATCGAAGCCAAGTGACCTCCCCAAAACGACCGATGCGTCCGCCCCGAGGTCGACTCGACCCCGCGGCGGACGCATTCGTTTGGTGCACCCGTCCCGAACGGCCCGAGATCAACGCGCGGCGTATCCCGGCTTGGCGATCAGTTCGCCCGTGGGGAAGAGGCGGCCGGGGCAGCCGATCTCGCCGGTCGACATCTCGCCGTGGGTGCCGATTCGCTCGGGCGGGATCCCGTAGCGTTCGCTCAGATAGGCCACGAGCGCCTTCAGGGCCGCGACCTGCCGCGGAGAGGGACGCTTCTCGTCGAAGTCGCCGATCATGCAGATGCCGATTCCATACTCGTTGATGTCGGCGTATTTGCCGTTCTTGCAGTGCAGTCCCTGCTTCTGGTTCGACCAGCGGCGGGCGACCTCGACGAGTCCGTCGGAGCTCTCGGAGCCGTTGCCGATCACGAAGTGGTAGCCGCAGCCGTCCCAGCCCTGGATCTTGCGGTGTTCGCGGTCGATTCGGGCGTAGCCGCCCTCGGGATTCGCGCTGTGGTGGATGACGATGTACTTCCAGGGGCGATCGGCCTTGGGCGGCGCGAAGAGGTCCTCGGGGTCGTTGACCCAGGGTCGGAGACCTTCACGGAGGTTGGAAACCTGGCGAACGCGCGGGGTCGTGGAGCGGAAGACGCTCGAGGCGCTCTTGGGAGCCGGGGCCGCGTCGGCAGGGCCTTCGAGCTCGGGGAAGGCGCTCGACTTGCCGGTCGCGCCGCCGGGGACGCGCGACTTGGGCGGGTCGGGCAGGCTGAGGCCGGGTTCGTCGAGCTCCGTCGGAGCCGGCGGGGTCGACTTGGTCTCGGCCCGCGGCTTCGCGGGGGAGGTCGGGCGAGCCTCGTATTCGCCGGCGGTCGGCTCCAGCTCGGGCTCGTCGAGGTCGACCGGCGCCGACGGGGTCGACTTCATCGGCGAGGCGGGCGCGTCGCTCAGGATCGGCTCGGAGCCGACCGTCAGATCATCGGAGGGCAGGGGGCGGACCTCGACCCGAGACTCGGGCGAGATGATCACCGGACGCATCGCCGAGCGACGGCGGTGGCAACCGGTCTCCAGGGCGATCGTCGATGCAACCAAGGCGAGGAACAGACCCGCGCGGCCGGCGCGCGGAGCGAACGAAGTCATCGGACGACGGTCCATGACGGCAATCTCCTGACTGGTGCGGTCGTTTTGGGTCGAGGGACTCTTGGGTGCGAGACGGATGATGCGTCGGTCGAGATCCCTCTTTCGCAACCCCGATGCCGAAGCGCCTCGGATTCGATCGGGCGGGCTTCGGAAAGAAATCGCGGATTCGACTCAAGTCTACACGCTGATTCGCCGAAGGTCGGAAATCGCGAAGAAATCGAGGCGGAATTCCTCAAGTTCGCCGACGCCTCCGACGACCGCGGATTGTAAGAACCGCCGCGTCGCCCTGCAGAGTCGACAAAGCCCGCACCCGCGGATCTATCCAGCCGGCCGCGCCCTCGGTATCTTCAGGAGGATCGATTCAACCCTTGCCCGCGGCCGTGCGTGGGCTTTTTTTGTCGGAACCGCCCGCGCGGAGTCGCTCGGATGCGGATCCGGTCGTCCCGTCCGCCGCCTCTCGACCTCGGAGCCCTCGATCCATGCCCGCCTATCATCCCCAGCGCATCGAGCCCAAGTGGCAGACGTACTGGGACGAACGAAAGACCTTCCGCGTTCAGGATCGAGTGCCCGGCAAGCCCAAGCTCTACGTCCTCGACATGTTCCCCTATCCCTCGGGCGCGGGGCTCCACGTCGGCCACCCCGAGGGCTACACCGCGACCGACATCGTCTGCCGATACAAACGGATGCGCGGGTTCAACGTGCTCCACCCCATGGGTTGGGACGCCTTCGGACTCCCCGCCGAGCAGTACGCCGTCAAGACGAACACCCACCCCAGCATCACCACCCGCAACAACATCGAGACCTTCCGCCGTCAGATCAAGTCGCTCGGCTTCTCCTACGACTGGGACCGCGAGGTCGACACCACCGACCCCGACTACTACAAGTGGACCCAGTGGATCTTCCTCCTGATCCACGACACCTGGTACGACCCCGACTTCGTCTGGACCGACGCCTCGGGCGCGGAACGCGTCGGCAAGGGGCGTCCGATCGCCGACCTGCCGATCCCCCCGGGCACCATCGATCCCGACGCCTATCGAGACTCGAAGCGCCTCGCCTATCGCGCCCAGATCCCCGTGAACTGGTGCCCGAACCTCGGCACCGTGCTCGCGAATGAAGAAGTGAAGGACGGCCGCAGCGAGGTCGGCGGCCATCCGGTCGTGCGAATGCCGCTCGAGCAGTGGATGCTCCGGATCACCGCCTACGGCGACCGACTCGCCGCCGAGCTCGACGGGCTCGACTGGTCTCCCGCCATCAAGGAGATGCAGCGCAACTGGGTCGGCCGCTCCGAAGGGGCCGAGGTCGACTTCCCGATCACCGCCGATTTCGCCGCCTGGCGCGACACCCGCGCCCAGGTCGGTCGACCGGAGCTGCCCGAGGCCGACGTCGTCCGCGTCTACACCACGCGCCCCGACACTCTCTTCGGCGCGACATACATGGTGCTCGCCCCCGAGCATCCGCTCGTCGACCGCATCACCACGCCCGACCAGGCCGCCGCCGTCGCCGCCTATCGCGAGGCCGCCGCGCGCAAGAGCGACCTCGACCGCACCGACCTCGCAAAGACCAAGACCGGCGTCGCCACCGGTGCCCACGCGATCAATCCCGTCAACGGCGAGCCGATCCCCGTCTGGATCGCCGACTACGTCCTCATGAATTACGGCACGGGCGCCATCATGGCCGTGCCCGGCCACGCCGAGCGCGACTTCGAGTTCGCCCGCGCCTTCGAGATCCCGATCCGCCGCGTCGTCGCCCGAGACCTCGACCAGGCCGACGCTCCCCTCGACGCCGCCGACCCCGAACTCGGCGTCGCCGTCCACTCCGCCAACGACTCGATCACCCTCGACGGCATGCCCACCGCCGACGCCAAACGCGCGATCACCGCCTGGCTCGAAGCCCGCGGTCTCGGGCGCAAGGCCGTCAACTACAAGCTCCGCGACTGGCTCTTCAGCCGCCAACGCTACTGGGGCGAGCCGTTTCCCGTCGTCATCGACGAACACGAGCGCGTTCATGCCGTGCCGCTCGAGGACCTCCCCGTCCGGCTCCCCGAACTCGCCGACTTCAAGCCCTCCGGACGCCCCGAGCCGCCCCTCGGCAAGGCGACCGAATGGGTCCGATACTCCGACGAGCTCCGCCGTGAGACCAACACGATGCCCCAATGGGCCGGCTCGTGCTGGTACTACCTCCGCTACCTCGACCCCAAGAACGACCAGGCCGCCTGGGACCCCGAGCTCGAGAAGTACTGGATGCCCGTCGACCTCTACGTCGGCGGCGCGGAGCACGCCGTGCTCCACCTCCTCTACAGCCGGTTCTGGCACAAGGTCCTCTTCGACCGCGGTTACGTCAGCACGCCCGAGCCGTTCCAGCGGCTCGTCAACCAAGGCATGATCCTGGGCGAGACCGAGTACACCGCCTTCCGAGACGACGCGGGCGCCTGGGTCTCCGCCGCCGAGGTCCGAGTCGGTCAGAACGAAGGGGCCGAGGTCTGGACCGCGGCCGGCGGACGCAACGTCGCGCCCGTCAAGCTCGCCGAGGAACAGGTCGTCAAGAAGGGCGAGGGGTTCGTCCTCGCCGAAGACCCCGCGATCCGCGTCGACTCCCGCGCCCACAAGATGTCCAAGAGCCGCGGCAACGTCATCAACCCCGACGTCGTCGTCGAACAATACGGCGCGGATAGTCTCCGACTCTATGAGATGTTCATGGGCCCGCTCGAGGCGACCAAGCCCTGGAGCATGAAGGGAGTCGAGGGCGTTTATCGATTCCTGGCGCGGGCCTGGCGGATGGTGGTCGACCACGAAGCCGACGTGATCCGGCTCGATCCCCGCGTCGCCGACGTCGAGCCGACCATCGACCAGGCGAAGATCGTCGCCCGCACGATCGCCGGCGTCGAGGACGATCTCGAGGCGCACCGCTTCAACACCGCGATCTCGAAGCTCATGGAGTTCGTCAACGCCTTCACGGGCGCGGAGGTCCGGCCCAAGAAGGCGATGGAGACCTTCGCCCTGCTGCTCGCGCCCATGGCGCCCCACCTCGCCGAGGAACTCTGGGAGATCCTGGGACACGAGACGACTCTGGCCCACGAGCCCTGGCCGACCTACGACCCCGCGCTCCTGATCGACGACACCGTCGAGATCCCGATCCAGGTCAACGGCAAGCTCAGGCATCTCCTGACCGTGCCGCTCGGGATCAGTCTCGAGGATCTCGAGGCCGCCGCGCGATCCGACGCGAAGGTCATGTCCTATCTCGAGGGGAAGACGATCCGCAAGGTGATCGTCAAGGAGAAGCTCGTGAACTTCGTCGTCTGACGCCGCCGCCGTCGCCGCGTCGTCCCCCTTCCATCCAGTCCCACGGGCGTCGATCGACACCTCCATGAGCCGCTCGCGATTCATCATCGGCATCGACCTCGGCACGACCAACAGCGCCGTGGCATATGTGGATACCAAAGGGCGGGAACGGCCCTCGGCCGACGTCCGCCCCTTTCCGGTGCCGCAGCTCGTCGCCGCGGGAGAGACCGCCCCGCGGCCGATGCTGCCGTCGTTCTACTACCTCCCCGGTCCGCACGAGCTTCCGCCCGGAGCGGGCGACACGCCTTGGGAGGAAGGGTCCGACCGGATCACCGGCGAGTTCGCCCGCGTGCAAGGGGCCCGCGTTCCCGGCCGGCTCGTGACCTCCGCCAAGAGCTGGCTCTGCCACGCCGGCGTCGACCGCGAGGCCGCGATCCTGCCTTGGGGCGCCCCGACCGACTCGCGCAAGGTCTCGCCGATCGACGCCTCGGCCGCCTACCTCCAACACATTCGCGACGCCTGGGACGTCACTTTTGCGCTCGAGGACCCCGAGGCGCTCTTCGAGCGACAGGAGGTCGTGCTCACCGTCCCCGCCTCGTTCGACGAAGCGGCCCGCGAGCTGACCGTCGAGGCCGCCAAGCGCGCCGGCTATCCTCCTCTGGTCCTGCTCGAGGAGCCGCAAGCCGCCTTCTATTGCTGGATCCTCACCCATCAAGACGGCTGGCAGCGCGAGGTCCGCGCCGGCGAATTGATCTTGGTCTGCGACGTCGGCGGCGGCACGACCGACTTCAGCCTGATCACGGTCGTCGAGACGCCCACCGGCCCCGGCTTCCGCCGCGTCGCCGTCGGCGACCATCTCATGCTCGGCGGCGACAACATCGACCTCGCCCTGGCTCACGCGGTCGAGGCCAAGCTCGGCGGGGTCAAGCTCGACAACGAACAATGGAGCGCCCTCCGCTTCTCGTGCCGCAACGCCAAGGAGAAGCTCCTCGGCGAGAACGCCCCCGAGCGCTGGGCGGTCACGATTCCGGGACGCGGGTCGAAGGTGATCGGCGGCAGCCTCCAATCGGAGCTCACCCGCGACGAGGTCCACGCGATCGTGCTCGACGGCTTCTTCCCGGTCGTCGGCCCCACCGAGGAGCCGACCAAGCCCGCGGGAGCCGTCCCCCAGGAATTCGGCCTACCGTTCGCGGCCGATCGAGCGATCCCGCGGCACCTCGCCGCCTTCCTTCGTCGCCATCGCGCCGAGCCCGCCGAACCCGGCCCCGCACCGATCGACGACCGTCCCATGCGGCCCGACGCGATCCTCTTCAACGGCGGTCCGTTCACGCCCGCGATCGTTCGCGACCGGCTCGTCGACGTCGTCGCCTCCTGGTTCCCCGAAGCCGACGGCTCGCCTTCCAAGCCCCCGCGCGTGCTCGTGACCCCGTCGCTCGACCTCGCCGTCTCCCTTGGCGCGGCCTACTACGGCGTCGTCCGCCGCGGCGGCGGCATCCGCATCGGCGGCGGCACCGCTCGCTCGCTCTACATCGGCTTCGAAACCGCCGCCGCCGAACGCCCTTGGCTCTGCGTCGTCCCTCGAGATGCGCGCGAAGGCGATCATATCCAGATCGAGTCGCATGATTTCGAGCTCCTGATGGGCCGCCCCGTCTCGTTCCCGCTCGCGAGCTCGTCGGTGCGACCCGACGACCGACCGGGCGACCTCGTCGCCGACCAGCCCGACTCGATCCTGGCGCTGCCGCCGCTCGAGTCGACGATGCGGGTGGGCCGCAAGGCGAAGGCCGAGCGCGTGCCCGTGCGGATCGCGGCCGACGTCACCGAGATCGGCACGATCGAGCTCTGGTGCGAGTCGCGCACCGACGACCGCCGCTGGCGGCTCCAGATCCAGGTCCGAGGCGCGGCGGAGGCCGCCAAGCGCAAGTCGATCGCGATCACCGGCACCGAGGCCGAGGGCGTCGTGATCGAACAATCCGAGCTCGACGCCGGGATCGCCGCGATCCGCGAGGCCTTCGCCGCGCCAGACGGCGAGCTCGCCGCGCGGCTGGTCAAGCGGCTCGAGGAGGCGATCGACGCCCCGCGCGACCAATGGCCGCCCTCCGCCCTCCGCGCTCTCTGGACCCCGCTCGAGGCCGCGATCGAGGCACGCCTCGCGAGCCCGCGACACGAGTCGCGCTGGCTCAACCTCGCCGGCTTCTGCCTCCGGCCCGGCACCGGGTTCCCGCTCGACGAGTCTCGGATCAAACGGCTCTGGCCCGTCTTCCATCAAGGCGTGAAACACACCAAGGATCTGCAATGCTGGGCCGAGTGGTGGATCCTCTGGCGACGCACCGCCGCCGGGCTCAACCGCGTCCACCAGGAAGAGATCGACCGACGACTCGCGCCCTTCCTCACTCCTCCCAAGGGCGGACCGGCCAAGAAGCCGACCCGGCCCAAGCCCGAACCGCACGAACTCGCCGAGATCTGGCGCTGCGCGGCCTCGCTCGAACGCCTGCACGCGAGCCGGAAGGAGACATACGGCGATGCGATCGTGAAGTCGCTCGCTCGTCCTCCGATTCCCGCATATGCTCTCTGGTCGATCGGTCGACTCGGAGCCCGCGTGCCGCTCTACGGTCCGGCGAACACCGTCGTCTCCCGCGAAAAGGCCGAGCGCTGGCTCGGCGCGATTCTCGACCTCCAGCCCGCCGCCGGCCGCGAGACCAGCGACGCGATCTTCGCGCTCGGCCAACTGGCACGCGTCTCGGGCGACCGGAGCCGCGACGTCGATCCCGACCTCCGCGCCTCGGTCGCCGACCGGCTCGCCGCTCTCGGGGCCGACGAGGCGACCCTCCGGCCCGTCCGCGAGTTCACCGAACTCGAGGCCGCGCAGGAGGGCCAAGCGCTGGGAGACTCGCTCCCCGTCGGACTTCGATTGATTAGAGAATCGACCGACGCATGAGCAAACGTTTCGTCGCGGTCAGCCGTGCATCCGTCGGACGCGGCGACCGTCGACGAAGCTGTCGAGCACGTACTTGCCGAGCTCCTCGGCGTTGCAGTAGGCCGCGACGCCCTTGGTCGCCTTCGCCATCTCCTCGACGAAGTTGACCAGGCCCAGATAAAAGTAATCCTCGATCAACGCGAAGCTCGAGACGCGGATCCCCGCCGCCGCGCACCGCCTGGCTTCCTCGAGCGTGGCCCGCGCGGTCTTCTCGGAAGGGGGATAGATCAGCAAGAGGCTGCGGCCTTCGAGGTGCGCGGTCGGCTCGCCGTCGGTGATGCAGATGATCTGCTTGTTCGCCGCGGCGGAACGCGTGAGGATGCTCCTGGCGAGCTTGAGGCCGGCGTCGATGTTGGTGAAGTGCTGCGGGACCTTCTTGGGCAGGTTGTCGAGGTCGAAGCGGAGGTGGACCCGCGAGTCGAAGATGCTCACCGGCTTGGGGGCGGAATTCAGGAGTTCCTTCTCGTTCATGCGATTGGCGTAGCTGTAGAAGCCGACCATCTCGATCGTGTCGCCCGGGTAGCGGCCCCGGACCATCGCCTGGAGCGCAAGGGCGACCTTCTTGGTCGTCGCGTACTTGCCGTAGCGGGCCATCGAGCCGCTCATGTCGATCAGGAGGACCGTTGCGCACTTCGCGGAATACTCGGTCTCGTGGACGACGAAATCGTCCTGGCGGACGCGGATCGGCACTCCGCCCCCTTGGCGGTTCATCGCGTTTCGCAAGGTCTCATGGAGATTCAAGTTCGAGAGCGGATCGCCATAGGTGTACGGCTTGACGTCTTCATGCCGGATCGAGCCGTCGCCCTTGCGCTCGGTCTCATGGCGGCCGACGCCGTCGCGGTTGAACGTCTGGAAGAGGTGCGTCAGCGCCGATTCCTGGATCCGGCGCAGCCCCTTGGGCGTCACCGCGTAGCGGCCGTTCTCGTCCTTCTCGATCAGGCCCTGCTGCTCGATGATCTCGAGGAGTTCCTTGGTGTCGTCGTCGGCGAAGTCGTCGAGATTCCGCATCACCTGATCGCCGTAGCGCATGATGTAGTCGGCGAGGTTGTCGAACGCTTCCTCGGCCGACTGCGGCGAGAACTGCTGCGACCCGTCCCACTTCGTATATTCATAGAAGGCCATGATCGATCTCCGATAGCGAATGTGGGATCGGGCGTTCGAGACGGGTCGCGGCGCCGGCGGTCATCATGCGGCGGGGTCGGCTTGGAAGAGCCCGACGATGTTCGCCTCGGGATCCTTGAAGTAGCCGATCCAGCCGATGCCGGGCACCGGCGTCTTGGGCAGGGCGACCTGGCCGCCCTCGGCGACGATCCGCTCGAGGAATGCCGAGACGTCCTCGACCTGGATATGGTTCGCGCATGGTTGCTGGGGATGCATCTTGCGGAGGATCCCGCCGTTCACGCCCGGCTCGGTCGGCCGGCCCGACGCATCGGTCGGCACGGTTTCGACCATCCAGTATTCCATCCCGCCGACGTCGACCTTGTCGATCTTCCAGTCGAACACGGTCCGGTAGAAGGCGGCGATGCGCTCGGGGTCGGTCGCGGGGATCTCGAAGTGGCAGATGGTGTGGTGCATGGGCGGAGGATCCACGGGGAGTTCGAGGTCGAAGTCGACGAGCCGAAGCGGCCCGTCGCTCCGAGTATCCGTCATCTCCGAGGCAGCCGCCATGGAGAGGAGTTCATCTCCGATAGGACGTCGCGCCGTCGCGTCGCGACTTGTTGAGCTTGTTGTGGACGTGGAGCCCTTCGAGCACGAGTTCGACGAGCCCGGCCGCGACCGACTCGCGGAGCTCGCCCGGCGTGTTTCCCGCAAGCTCGCGCACCTTCTCGTCGACCTTCTTGCGCAAGCCCGGTACCTTCTCCACCCGGGAGAGGACCTCGGCGGCGGGCAGGGCGTCGGAGAGTTCGATGCCGTCGCCCGACTCGAAGTGATCGATCACGCCGCGGAGATCCTTGACGCTGAACCACGAGTCGAACACGACCTTGACCGCCTCGTCGACGATCCGACCGATCAGCTTATCTTCATGCCCTTCGCCCTCGCTCATCGCGAGCTCGAGCTTGCCGCGCGAGCTGGGGATCAGGTGCGCGAGGTCGACCGGCCGGGGCACGACGTAGCGCTCGCCGGTCGCAAGAGCCCGACGCTCGGCGTTGGAGACGACGTTCTCGAGGTTCGCGATCGACATCCGGACCGAGACGCCCGAAGCCTGATTCACGTGAGGAGAAACGCGGGCGAGCCGCGCAGTCTCTTCGACGATCTCTTTCATGAACATCGGAACGAAGAACGAATTCTCGCCGCGGTCGACCCAAGCGTTCGCATCGTTGATGGAGACGCCGAGCTCGCGGGTCAGCGGGTAGTGCGTGAGCACGACCGAACCGATCCGGTCCTTGAGCGGCGTCACGATCCGGCCGCGATTCGTGTAGTCCTCCGGATTCGCCGAGAAGACGAGGCAGAGGTCGAGCTCGAGCCGGATCGGGTAGCCGCGAATCTGGATGTCGCGTTCCTCGAGCACGTTGAACAGGCCGACCTGGATCTTGGGCGAGAGGTCGGGCAATTCGTTGATGCAGAAGATCCCGCGGTTGGTCCGCGGAATCAGGCCGAAGTGCATCGTCAGCTCGCTCGAGAGATATTGACCCTCGGCATGCTTGATCATATCGACCTCGCCGATCAGGTCGGCGATGGTGACGTCGGGCGTCGCGAGCTTCTCGTTGTAGCGATGCTCGCGGCCGACCCAGGCGATCGGCGTATCGTCGCCGTGCTTGGCGACGAGCTCCCGAGCGAGCCGCGACACGGGAACGAACGGATGGTCGTTGATCTCGGAGCCGGCCACGATCGGCATCGCGTCGTCGAGCAGGTCGACGAGCTTGCGGAGCATCCGAGTCTTCGCCTGGCCTCGAAGGCCGAGGAAGAGCATGTCGTGCTTCGAGAGGATCGCGTTTTGGATCTGCGGAACGACGGTCTCTTCGTAGCCGAGGATGTCGGGGAACAGCGGTGTGCCCGCGCGGAGCTTGCGGATCAAGTTGCGCCTGAGTTCGTCCTTGACGGTCTCGAAGCGATATCCGCTTGCGCGTAGTTCACCAAGGGTCTTGGGCCGATCCGTCGCCATCGGGTGTACTCATCGAGGATGGGGGTGTCCGGCGGCGGACATTTGCCGACCCCATTGTACACCCGTCGACAAGCATCGCGACACCGGCTCGACCGCGATCGGCCGGCGTCGCGCGATGCCGCTCAACGCCGGCGCGTCGCCTTCTCGATGATCCGGGCCGCGGCCAGCTTCGGCTCGAGCCGGATCTTGGTGAAGCGGAGGTCGTGCGGCAGTCCCTTGTTGATGTTGAATCCCTCGAGACGGTCGACCACCTCGACCACGAACCGCTCGTCCTTCGCGTACGTCTCCACCTGATTCGGGAACATCGGCGCGATGAGGGCGTCGTTCTCCTGGAGCCACTCGAACGCCAGCTTCGGATTCCTCAACGTCGGCGCCGGGCGGCCGAGAGCGTAGATGATGCCCGGCTCCTGGTAGGTGACGACCACCGGCTTGGCCGAGTGCTTCCGCGCCAGTTCGGCGAGTCGTTCGCCGGTGAGCCGCGAGAGTCGGAACGGCTCGGCGGCGGGCAACGCCCAACCCGCGACGAGCGCCATCATCAGCGCCGTGCTGCCGACCATGCCGACGAGCGCTTCGTGGTTGCGGCCGTGGTGGAGTCGGTAGATCGCGACGAGCGTGCCGACGATCGTCGCGAGCGCGACCACGACCACGGAGGCGTGCATCTCGCTCGGAATCACCGCCAAGGCCGCCAAGAGCCCCGTCCCTGCCGAGATCCCCACACCTCCCAAGAGCGCCGTGGCGAGCTTGCCGAGGGGACGACGGCGGATCGTCAGGAGGTCGCTGTCGGCCGCCTGCTGGAAGAACCAGGCCGTCAAGATGGCGAGCGCCGGGAAGGCGGGCAAGTAGTAATGGATGAGCTTGGTCTTCACGATCTCGAGGAAGATCAGGGGGCCGATCGCCCAGCCGAGCAGGAAGACGAGGTCGTCGGACGCTTTGCGGTTCTTCCAGGCCGCGAGGATCGCGGCGGGGACGAACGCCGACCAGGGGAAGAAGGTCGCGAGCGAGAAGACGATGTAGTATCCCGGGAATCCGCCGTGGGTCTCCATGCCTTGAGTCGCGCGCCGGATGACCTGATCGCCGAGCGCGAAGCGGTAGTAGTCCCAGTCGGTCAGGATGCCGACGGCGAGGTACCAAGGCACGGTGAGCAGGAAGAAGAGCCCGAGCCCCCATTTCCACTCGAGCCCGCGAATCCAAGACCAGCGCTCGAGCGACGGCGTGAGCGCAAAGCTCGCCGCCGCGGAGACGAAGATCAGCGCGGGCCCGATCGGGCCTTTTTGGAGGACCGAGAGCGCCAGGAGGATCCAGAAGCCGAAGGCGGCCTTCCGCGAGGGAGAGCATCTAAACGACCAGAGGCAGGCCATTGCTCCCACGACGAAGAGAGAGAGCGCGGCGTCGGTGGTCGCGAGCTTGGCCTCGGCGATGACGATCGGGGAAACGGCGTAGATCAAGGCGGCGAGGAAGCCCCAACTCGAGCCGAGGAGTTTCCGCCCGAACCACCAGACGACGAAGACCGTTCCGACCGTGAAGATCGAAGACGCCAGGCGGGCGCCGAACGGGTTGTCGCCGCCGACCCACGTGCCGACGCTCATGAGCCAGTAGACGAGGATCGGCTTGTGATAGCGCGGAAGCGCATTGAACTGAGGGACGATGTAGTCGCCCGACTGCTTCATCTCGCGGACCGCTCCGGCGTAGCGCGGTTCGTCGCGGTCCCAGAGGCCGACCTTGCCGTTGCCGACCAGGTTGAGGCAGAGCGAGAGGACCCCGAGGAAGAGCGCTTGCTTCCAGTAGGTGCCGACAAAGAAGGTCGGCTCGGCGCGGGTCGCGTCCTGCATGTCGGTCGACACGGTTCCCTCCGGTCGTGGGTGTCGAAGATGGTGACGGTGTCGAGGCGAGACGCGGCGGAACCCGAATGCGGCGGGGCGGCCGACTCGCGCTGCCTCTTTCACGCGAACGTCTATAATCGGTTTTTCGATTCTCGTGAATCCGAACTCGCTCCGGGAACGACCCAGGGATCGCCTCGATATGGCCGCAACGACCGAAGCCGCCTGCCTCGTCGAATCGGGAGCGCTCTACACCCGCCGGGTCGGCTTTGCGACGGAGGGCGACCCGATCTTCGTCGGCATCAAACATGGAGCGGCGTCGATCTATTACGGCGACGGTCCGTTCTTCCACTTCGACCTCGAGGGGCGCTGGCAGCGGCTCCTGATCGACGGGATCCACTACTTGAAGGGGCTCGACGGCTCGGTCCGCGCGATCGACCGCGTCCGCAAGGGGGAGAACCTGATCCTCGAGCGGCGGACGCTCGCCTACGCCGAGGTCGCCGACCTCGACGATCGCGTCCGCCGGACCGCGATCGACCTGGGCGACGCGATCTCGAATCGCCGCTTCCCCCGTCTCGAGCCGCCCGCCAAGAAGGGGGTGCGTCCGCTCGAGGATCGCGAAGCGCTCGACCTCCTCGACCGAATCACGGCCTGGGACGCCAACGCCTGGTTCTCGCACAAGGATCGATACGTCAAGACGTATTCAGCTCTGCCGTTCGTGCCGCCCGACTGCATGACTCCGCTCTTCGTGCAGCTCGTCGAGGGCGAGCGCGGAGCGCGGTTTGGAGGGCTGGGCGAGGGCGACTCGGGCGTCGAGCCCGCGCCTCGGTCGCTCGCCGAGTTCGAGACGCATCTCGACCGCGTCGCCCGGCTCCTGGGAGCCCGCGTCGGCCAGGCGAGGCAGGTCTATCTCTGCGGTCCGACCGCGACGACGCTCGAGACCGACGACCTCGCCGCCGCTCTCGAGGCGATCGGCAGACGCTTCCCGATCCCCGAAGCACTCCACCGCGGACAGACCGCCGACGGCGACCTCGACCCGTTCGCGATCCAAGTCGACGGCATCCACGCCTTCGCCGTCGACTTCGACCTGCTCCGCCGCCGCTCGCTCGACGACTGGATCCGCCTCCGCAAGCTCCGACTCGAGTCGATCACCCTCGGCGTCGAGTCGGCCGATCGCGAGACCCTCCGCTCGCTCGGACGCACCTGGGAACTCTCGGATCTTCAAGCGATCATAAGAACACTCGACGCTGCGAACATCCGAGCGAATCTTGCGGTGATCGTCGATCTCGATCCCGCGAGCGGCCGACGGGCGCTCGCCGAGTCGATCACCGTCGCTGCCCCCCGGCGCGGGGTGATCGTCTCCCTGATCCGCCGAGGCGACCTCGACTCGGCCGCGGGCAATCCCGAAGCGACTGCTCCGGAGACCGCGGCCGACCCGCGCGACGAGGTTCGGGAGTTGCTCGCCGGCCTTCGCGCGGGGGGCGTCAAGGTCGTGCCGTTCCTGCCCGAGAAGCGCTGGATCTGACGACGACGACGGGTGAGCCGTCGCGGTGGGGGCGGGTCTCGCCTCCACCGCGGCCGGCTCGAGAGACCTGGATCACTTCGTCGCGCCGGCGACGGTGATCTCGACCTGAGCGGGGGCGCCCGCCTTGAAGGTGACGGGCACGGTGACGACGTAGTTCTTGATCGTGCAGAGCGTGTTGGGCAGGCAGACGAAGGCCGAGAGACTGACCTTCAGGTCGACCTTCGCCCCGGCTTCGGGAGCCTTGGCAAGGGCGATCGGCAGGACGAGCGGGCTCGCGATCTTCTCGAGCTCGGCGGCCGAGTCGACCCCCGGACCGGTGAGATCGACGCCCGCCCCTTCGGCGGCGACCTTGTAGACCAAGGGAGCCTCGGCGCTCAGCTTGTAGCCCTCGGGCAGGTCGAGCGTGACGCGGAGTTCGAGCTTGGTCCCGGGCGCGGCCTCGACGGCGGCGGCGGTGCTCGTCGCGGCGCGGGCGAAGGTCGGCTCCTTCTTGGCGCGGGGAGGCTGGATGGCGGAGAGGTCGAGCGTCGTCACCTTCTTGGTCGCGACGTCGATCTTGCGGACCGCGTGGTTGTTGGTGTCGGCGACGTAGAGCACGCCGTCGGCGAAGGCCAGACCGCCCGGCTCGTCGAATTGCGCCGGCGAGTCGACCAGGCCGGGCTTGCCGGTGCCGAGGAACGACTCGACCTTGCGCTCGGCGGGTGTGCAGATCTTGATCTTGTTGTTGTAGGTGTCGGCGATGAAGAGCTTGCCGTCGCCGAACTCGACTCCGAGGCAGTGCTGGAGTCGGACGGCGTCGCCCACGCCGTCGACGTCGCCGAAGCCGAAGAGGTCGACGCCGACGACCGTCCGCACGGTCGTCCCGCGCTTGCCGAGTTCGATCATCCGGATGCCGGAGACCTCGGAGTCGGCGACGTAGAGGCGTTGGCCGTCGTCGGCGAGGCCGCTCGGCTGGGCGAACGCGGCGGCCGTGGGCGAGCCGTCGATGATGTTCTCGACGCCCGAACCGAGCCACGAGCCGACGGTCCCCTTGGCGATGTCGTACTTCCAGATCTGGTGCGGGCCGGCCATGGCGACGGCGAGGGTCTTGGTGCCGGGGATCAGGTGGAGATCCCAGGGGCTGTTGAGGCCGATCTCGGTCCCTTTGCCGACGACGCTGCGGTTGTAGGCCTGTTTGCCCGTCCCCGCGGCGGTCTTGACGGTCTTGGCGGCGAGGTCGACCGCGCGGATCGCGTGGTTCTCGGTGTCGGCGACGTAGAGGATGCCGTCGACGAGGCAGGTGCCTTGAGGCCGCTCGAAGGTCGCCTTGGCGTAGTCGCCGTCGACGAGGCCGATGCCTCCGTTGCCGATGATGTCGATCAGCTTGCCGTCGAGGTCGACGACGACGATCCGGTTGTGGCCCGTGTCGGTGATGAAGAGCCGCTTGCCCTCGGCGTCGACCGTGATCTTGCCGGGATAGAGCAGCCCGCCCTTATGGGTTTTGATCGTCTCGGCGGGGAATTCGACGGGCGTCTCGTCGAGTTCGCCGGCGGCCTTGTGCTTGGCGACGAGCTGGCCGATCAGTCGGTCGAGCGCCTCGCCGTGGCCTTCGCCGCTGGCGTGCCCGAGGTAGCGGCCCTTGGCGTCCAGGAGCACGATCGTCGGCCAGGAGTTGACGCCGAAGCGGTTCCAGATCACCTGGTTCGCGTCGTTCACGACCGGGTGCTTGATCTTGTATTCGTTCACCTTCTTACGGATGTTGTCGGTGATCCGTTCGTTGGGGAACTTCGCGGTGTGCACGCCGATCACGACGAGCTGGTTCTTGTACTTCTCCTCGAGCTTCAGGAGGTCGGGGAGCACGTGGTGGCAGTTGATGCAGCAGTAGGTCCAGAAGTCGAGGAGGACGATCTTGCCTCGGAGCTTCTCGAGGTGGATCGGTCGGTCGGTGTTGATCCAGTCGATGCCGCCCTCGAGGCTGAGGTCGGCGAGTTGGTTGATCGGTTCCAAGATCCGGAATTCCTTCGACTCGACCGGCCCCCGCGGCGTCGCGAGTCCGAGGATGAGAGCGGACGCCGCCCAGAAAGCGGGGCCGAGCCTCCTGGAGTTCCGAGAAAGGGAGCGACTCATCGGCGGTTTCTCCGCGGGGTCCATGAGGCGAGAGCGAGGGATTCGACACGATCCCTCGGTAGACGTCGGCGCATTGTAGAACATTCGACCCGAGGAGAAAGGGTGCGGGCGGGGGAGACGCCGCGGGAGGCGTCGCGGATCGGCCGAGATCCTCAATCCAGGAAATCCAGGGGATCTAGGCGAAAGAAAACGGCTTCGGCGGGCTTGGTCGAATCCGATGCGCCTGGTGGAATCGCGACGACGCCGAGCCGGCGGTTCTGGTCGTCGCGTGGTTCTACCATTAAGATGTCGAGTAGGCCGGGTGCCCGGCGACGCTCGTCGTCGTCCCGAGATCGTGGGGCTCGGCCCGATTCCTCCGAGGAACGATGGGTAGGCATGGACAATTCGCTGATCTGCACGGCCAAGCAAGCCGACCCATTCGGTGAGCTCAAGATCTTCGCGGGTCGTGCCGGACACGACCTCGCCGCCGCGATCTGCGCGCGCCTCAACACGACGCCGGCCAAGAACGAGACCAAGATCTTCAGCGAGGGCAACGTCTTCGTGCGGGTCCTCGAGAACGTCCGCGGTCGCGACGTGTTCATCGTTCAGGGGACGGAGTTCCCGGTCAACGACAACATGATGGAGCTGCTCTTCTGGATCGACGCCCTCAAGCGCGCCAGCGCTGCGCAGGTGACGGCGGTGATCCCGTTCTTCTCGTACGCCAAGGGCGACAAGAAGGACGAGCCGCGCGTCTCGATCCGGGCTCGCGTCTGTGCCGATGCGATCGAGGCCGCGGGGGCTGACCGCGTGCTCACGATGGATCTGCACAGTCCGCAGATCCAGGGGTTCTTCAAGATCCCGGTCGATCATCTCTATGCGATGCCCGTGTTGTCGAACTACTTCCGCCGCAAGGAGATCCCCGACCTCGTCGTCGCGTCGCCCGACGTCGGCTTCGGCAAGCAGGCGTACCGGTTCGCCCAGGCGCTCCACGCCCCGGTCGTGATCGGCAACAAGACGCGCAAGAACCACGAAGAGAAGGCCGAGATGCTCGACATCATCGGGCATGTCGAAGGCAAGAACGTGTTGATCGTCGACGACTTCACGATCTCGGGCGGAACCTTGATCGAGATGGCGCGGTCGTGCCTCGAGCGCGGAGCGCGCGACATCTACGCCTGCGTGTCGCACGGGGTGCTCTCGAAGGGCTCGGCCGCCCGGATCGCCGACAGCCCGATCAAGGAGATGGTGATGACCGACACCATCGGTTATCGCTTCGAGGAACTCCCGCCGAACGTGACGGTCGTCTCGGTCGCGCCTCTGTTCGCCGAGGCGATCCTCTCGATCCACCGCCGCGAGAGCGTGAGCCGGCTCTTCGACTGATCTTCGAGACGCGAACGCCCCGAAGCGCGGCTCGCCGCGGCCGGGGCGCCGCGGGTCAGACCGATCGACTGGAGAGGAGCTGTTCATAGAGTCGCCTCAGTTGATCGGTCATGGTTTCATGTCGGAATCTCTCGGCGAAGAGTTCGCGGCCGTTGCGGCCCATGCGGTCGCGCAGGTCGGGCGACGCCGCGAGCGCCAGCACGGCGCGTTCGAGCGCTCCGAGGTCGCGCGGGGGGAGCAGGAACCCGGTCTCGGGACGGACCACCTCGCGGGCGCCGTCGACGTCGTAGCTGATGACGGGCCGGCCGACGATGAGCGCCTGCGGCAGGACGCGGGCGAGCCCTTCGCGCAGGCTGGGATGGATCACGCCGTCGACCGCCTGGAGCAACTCGGGGATCCGCCCGGGGGGAACCAGGCCGGTGAACTTCACCGCGCCGGGGACTCCCAATCGCTCGGCGTCGGCCTTCAAGCGGTCGCGGAGCAGGCCGTCGCCGATGAACACGAAGCGCACCTGGGGCGCCTGGGCGAGGATCCGAGGCGCGACCGCGAGGATGTCGTCGTGGCCCTTGCGCTCGAAGAGTCGGGCGACGGTCGCGAAGGCGACTTCTCCCGGCTCCAGGCCGAGCTCGGCGCGGACAAGGTCGCGCGGGCGGGGCGGATGGAGAAACGCGTCGACATCCATGCCGCTGTAGACGGTCGAGTACTGCTCGGGCCGGCCGACTCCCGCGGCGAGCGCCTGCTCGGTCATGGCGTCGCAGACCGAGACGATCGCATGGCACCGCTTCGCGGCCCAGCGCTCGAGGGCGACGTAGACCCGGTTCCGCGTGGGCGATTCGGAGGGGCCGAAGGGAAGACCGTGGATCGTGTGGACGACCGCGGGCACCCGTTCGGCCCAGGCCGCGGCGCGGCCGAGGATCCCCGCCTTCGAGCTGTGCGTGTGGACGACCTCGGGAGCGAGCCGCCGGATCGAGCGGCGGAGCAGGCCGTAGGCCCGCGCATCGGTCGCGGGCCGGATCGCGCGGACGAGTTCGGGCATCACCTCGACCCGCAGCCCGAGCTGCTCGGCGCGGCCGAAGAGGTCGCCCTCGGGCCCCTCGGCGGGCCCGGTGATCAGCGTGACCTCGTCGCCCCAGCGATGATGCAGCCCTTCGACCGTCAAGAGCGTGTTCTCTTGAGCACCTCCGAGAATGAGCCGCGTGATGATGTGTACGATCTTCATCGATGGGTGGCCTTTCACGCCGGGTCGGGGCCGCGGCGTCGGGTCGGGGGCCGGTCGTAGTTCACATGGAGCAGGAAGAGCCCCCGCGCGGGGGCCGTCGGTCCGGCCTCGGCGCGGTCTTCGGCGGCGACCACCTCGCCCGGCCACTCGACCGGCCGACGCCCCTCGCCCACGAGCAGGAGCGTCCCCGTGATCGCGCGGACCATGTTGTAGAGGAAGCCGTCGGCCTCGACCTCGAGCGTCACGCGGTCGCCGGCGCGGACGACCGAGAGGTCGAAGATCGTCCGCACGCTGCTCATCCGGTTCGGCCAGTGCGTCTCGAAGCTGTGGAAGTCGTGGCGGCCGACGAGCGCCCAGGCGGCGGCGTGCATCGCGTCGACGTCGAGCCGCCGGTGGATGTGCCAGGCGTAGCGCCTGCGGAACGGGTCGGCGACGCGGCCGTTGTCGATCTCGTAGCGATACCGTTTCGACTTGGCGTCGAGCGTGGCGTGGAACGACTGAGTCGCCTCGGCCGCGGCGAGCACCCGGACATCGGCCGGGAGCATCGCATTCAGCGCCTTGACGAACACCTCGGGCTCGTGGCGCGAGGCGGTGTAGAAGTGGATCACCTGCCCCAGGGCGTGCACGCCCGCGTCGGTCCGCCCGCTCGCGTTCGTCGGCGGAACGGTGCCCGTCAGCCGACCCAAGGCCGTCTCCACCTCCTCCTGAACCGTCCGCGCGGCGGGCTGACGCTGCCAACCCTGGAAGTCGGTCCCGTCGTACGAGAGCGTCAGCCGAATATTACGCATATCGATGACTGCGAATGTTGATATGACGACATGCCGCCGGGTCGATCACCTCGCGGCGAGGATCTCGGCGATCTGCACGGCGTTGGTCGCCGCGCCCTTGCGGAGATTGTCGCTCACGCACCAGAAGAGCAGGGCGTTGGGACGGGCGAGGTCGGCGCGGATGCGGCCGACGAAGACGTCGTCGCGGTTCTTGGCCGCTTCGGGAAGGGGATATTCGAGCCGAGCCGGGTCGTCGACGACGGTCACTCCCGGGGCGCGGTGCCAGAGCTCGCGGGCCTCGGCCGGGGCGAACGGACGCTCGAACTCGACGAGGATCGACTCGGAGTGGCTGTGGAGCACCGGCACGCGGACGCAGGTCGGGCAGACGTCGATCGTGTCGTCGCCCATGATCTTTCGCGTCTCGTTGACCATCTTCATCTCCTCCTTGGTGTAGCCCGAGGGGAGGAAGTCGTCGATCTGAGGTACGCAGTTGAAGGCGATCGGGTGCGCGAACTTGCTCGGCGTCGGCGCGGGCTCGCCCTTGACGCGCGCGGAGGTCTGTTCCCAGAGCTCGTGCATCCCCTTCTGGCCCGCGCCCGAGACCGATTGATAGGTGCTCACGATCACGCGCTTGATCTTCGCCGCGTCGTGGAGCGGCTTGAGCGCGACGACCATCTGGATCGTCGAGCAGTTCGGGTTCGCGATGATCCCCTGGTGGCGGGCGATGTCGCCGGGGTTGACCTCTGGCACGACGAGCGGGACCTTGGGATCCATGCGCCAGGCGCTCGAGTTGTCGACGACCACGGCGCCCGCGGCGGCGGCGATCGGGCTGTACTCGCGCGAGATCGAGGCGGGCGTGCTCGAGAGCACGAGGTCGACGCCGTCGAACGCCGAAGGCCCGAGCGGCTCGATCGGGAACCGCTCGCCGCGGAACTCGACCGATTTGCCCGCGCTTCGCTCCGAGGCCAGGAATTTGATCGAGCCGAGCGGGAACGATCGTTCCTCGAGCAGGGCGATCATGATCTCACCGACGGCTCCGCTGGCCCCGACGACGGCAACGCTCTTCACCGTTCCGACTCCTCCGCGCGACCCCGATGCAAAACACCGGTCGCGAGACGACGACCCGAGCCCCGCCGAGGCGGAGCGATTCTCGACCGATCCCCCACGGCTCGCACCGAAGACGGTGCGCCCGCGAGACACGGCTCACCGCTCCGGGGTTCGCGCGAACGCTCGAGCGAATCCGGAAGGGAGAGATCATGTTAGGTCGTCGTCCCCCGGTTTGTCGAGATCGCTCGGGGCGACGTGGATCAGGAGCCGGGGCGGCGGCTCGGGCGCGGCGTCGCGATCGAGTCCGGCGGATCCGGGAGGATCGTCGGGGATTCGAGAGTCGGGAATGTCCGCGACGGCCGACGCCGCATCGAACGGCGGCAGTCCCGGGCCCCGGTCGACCAGGAACGCGTCGGGCTCGAATTCGCCCATCTCCGAGTTCGCGCCGGCTCGTCCCGCCGGGATCGCTTCGATCGGTTCGGCCTCGGTCGCGAATCCTGGCTCCGAAGCCGCGCCGAGTTCGATCGACAGGGGCGGGACGGTGTCGGCCGGCGCGACGATCGCTTCGAGATCGACCTTGCGCCTGGATCGCGCGGGTCGCTTCGCGGGGAGGGACGACTCGGAGTCGGTCGACGACGGGGGAGCGGTCGAGGCCGGCGCCGGCGTTTCGGCCGAGGCCCCGGGACCGATCGCCGCGGCCGCGGTCTCGATCGCCTTCAGCGAGTCCTTCATCGTGTCGCGAAGGTAGCGCAGGCGGGCCCGGCCGGCGGGCGAATCGTCGATCAGGGCTGCGTCGGCGCGGAGCTCGCGCTCGCGGCGAAACTCTTCGCGGGCCAGACGGTTGGCCGCCTCCGCGCGCTCGAGCACGCGCCCGAGCCGCTCTTCGAGCCGGGAGCGTCCGCGCTTGCAGGCGGGTTCGAGTTCGTGGAGTTCGAGCTTCCAACTCTCGAGCCGGTCGTTGCGTTCGCCGGTGAACCGCGCGCTCCGCATCTGGCTGAGGACCTTGCGCTCCTGGTCGAAGAGTTCGACGAAGGCGTCGAGTTCGGCGTCGGGCTGGTTGGACGGTCGACCTTCGACGCGGATCAGGACCTCGTTCTCCTCGCTTCCCCACTCGCCGTTCCGAAGCGCCTCGCGGAGACTGAGCGCGGTGACGTGGATGTCGTGGCTGCCGTCGCGCGTGGCGAGCATCGCCTCGAAGTGGGTTTCGGGATCGACGCGGTACGCCTCGTGCACGGCTTCGGCGCGTTCGCGCTCGTCGGAATCGAACGTGCGGACCACTTCGCGGACGCGGAGGCGGGTCTTGGCCCTCTCGGAGCGGATCGCCTCTTGGTGGCGGAGCTTGGCCTCGAAGGCGATGTCGGCGAGATAGCTCGCCAGGACGTTGGCGGGGTCGAAGAGAGCGCGCCATTCTTCGCGCTCGGTCTCGACGCGCGCGGGCTTGTCGTCGGTTCGAACGGGCAGCGGGATCGCCGGGGAGTCGATGCGCGTCGCTTGGGCCTCGGCGCGCGCGACCGCCGCGGGCCGCCGGGCCAGGGCGGCGAGGGGACTGGTTTTCGCCATGGACGGTCTCGCTTTTGACGACTGGACAAGTACGGGGCTTTTGAGAAGAGCTTCGACGTGGGAAAGATGCGACGAGAAATGCGGAAAAGCGAGCGTCCCGGTGAGAAAAAAGGGCGGAAGTGCGACGATTGCGGCGATCGTATCGGTCGCGCGGGGGGGAGAGGGGCCCCGAGCGTCGATCGGATCAGCCCTTGGGGCCGGCGGGGATGGTGATCTCGCACGAGACGACCTGATTCCGCCCGCGCGACTTGGCCTGATAGAGACAGCGATCGGCGACGGAGATGACTTGGGGGAGGGTCCCTCGGTAGCCGGCGGGGGCGAAGGCGACGCCGATGCTGATGGTCACGCGGATCGTGGTCGTCGGATCGACGAGCAGGTCGGACGGGGAGGGGGGCGGCGGAGTGCCGCCGCTGCGGAGGATCTCGGCCACGGGACCGGGGAGCGGCCGGGTGGCGATCGAGGTCTTGCTCGGGTCGCCCTCGGAGACCTCGACGACCCGCGCGGCGACGTTGGCGCGAATGCGTTCGGCGACCATCGTCGCGAGGTCGATCGTGGGCACGTTGATCGCGACCAGGAACTCTTCGCCGCCGTAGCGAGCGAGGACGTCGTTGGGACGCGTCGATTGATGGAGCACCGCGGCGAGTTCGCGGAGCACGCGATCGCCCGCGCTGTGGCCGTAGGTGTCGTTGACCGCCTTGAACCGATCGACGTCGATCATCACCAGCGCCAGTCCGCACGCCGCGCCCGGGTCGCGGCTGAGCTTGTATCCGGCGTTCGAGAGGAAGTACATGCGATTGTGGAGCCGGGTGAGCGGGTCGCGCACCGATCGGTCGTAGATCGCTTGCTGATATCGTTCTTCGTCGGGGTCGAGGAGGGCGAAGCGGGCGACGAAGTTGGGTCCGAAGCGGATGGTGTCGCCCGGTTCGATCGTCGCCGAACCGCCGCGCGGCAGGGGCTCGGAGTTGATCTGCGTGCCGTTCGACGAGCCTTGGTCGGTGAGCAGGGCGGTGCCGTCGTCTTCGAGGCGGATCAGGGCGTGATGACGCGAGATCCCAGGTTCATAGAGGACGATCGAGTTGTCGGCCGCGCGTCCGAGTCGCGAACCGCGCGGATCGAGGCGGAGCAATTCTCCCGAGATTCCGCCTTCGAGGACGACGAGAAACGGATGTCGTTGCTCGGTCGGTCGAACCCCGCGCTCGACGCGGTGCTCGCTCGACGCCGCAAGAACGGTCTGAGGGTCGCGCACGGGACTAGATCCTTTCGATGACCTTCACGAGGAGCGGGTTGAGGGACCGATCGAGCGGCCCACGGAACTCGACGCCGACGCGATTGGCGCCTTCCTCGAACCGGATGTTGCGGATCTCTCCGATGGTCCTCTCGGTCGCGGGCGAACCGCCGACGTTGAGGTGAAAGGTGATCGCGATCGCCTGCCCGACCTCGAGCCGCTGCGTGCTCGCGATGCCGACGCCGCCGAGCCCGATGTCGACCGCATAGGCCTCCGACGCCGGGCCGGAGGGCAAGGGCTCGACGGTGAGCCGGCAGAAGTAGGGCACGCGTTCAAAACGTCGTCGTTCCTGCATGCCTCGATCCTCCAGGAGGTCGAACCGAGATCGGCCGCCCGTGGCCGGTTGCGGCCCGCGGGCTCGCCGAGCCGGCTCAGCCCGCGGCCGATGCGGATGTCGCCGCTTCACGGTGGGTCTCGTTGCGTTCGAGCAGGTCGATGAAGACCGGAATGATCGACGGGTCGAGATGTGTGCCGGAGAGCGACTTCAAGTGTTCGATCACCTGAGTCCTCGGCCACGCCTTGCGGTAGGGCCGGTCGTGGCCGAGGGCGTCCCAGATGTCGACCGCCGCGAACAACCGCGCGGCGAACGGGATCTCCTCGCCCTTCAGGCCGCGGGGATAGCCGCTGCCGTCCCACTTCTCGTGGTGGCAGTAGGGAATGTCGATCGACTTCGCGAGGAAGCGGATCGGGCGGAGCAGGTCGTAGGCGAACTGCGTATGCTTGCGCATCACGGTCCACTCGTCGTCGTCGAGCTTGCCCGGCTTGAGGAGGATCGCGTCGGGCACGCCCATCTTGCCGATGTCGTGGAGCAGAGCGCCTCTGCGGATGTGCGTGAGCTCGGGCTCGGTGATCCCGAAGGCGCGGGCGAGGCGGACCGTCATGTCGACGACGCGGCGGCAGTGGCCCTCGGTCTCGTGATCGCGGAACTCGAGCGCCCGAGCCCAACCTTCGATCGTCTCGTCGTACGCCTGGCTCAGCTCGAGATTCGAGCGCCTGAGGTTCTCGAGCAGGATCTCGTGATCGACGGCGATCGCGGCCTGGGTCGAGATCGTCAGGAGGAAGGAGGTCCACTCCTCGTCGACCTCGAGATGCGATCGCGTGAACACCTCGATCACGCCGATGACGTCGCCGCGGGCCTGGAGCGGCACGGCCCAGTAGCTCACGAAGTCTTCATGGGCGAAGTAGGGCGAGCGGACGAATCCGCCCGGCTCGGAGGCCAGGTCTTCGACGTGGATCACGCGACAGCCGCACGCCGCCTCGCCCGCCCAGCCCTCGCCGAGCTCGAGCCTGGTGTGCTCGAGGGCGTTCGATCGGAAGCCGCGACTCCGAACGAACCGGAGCACTCGGCTCTCGCGGTCGAGCAGGAGCACGGAGGCGGCGTCGATGTCGAGTTGCTCGGTCACCTGCTCGAGGAGGATGTCGAGGGCCTCGCGGGGGTCGATCGCGTCGCTGATCGCGCGGTCGATCTTGCGGAGGGTCTCGAGTCTCCGAAGCGAACGCAGCAGCCCCGCAACGGCGGGCGTCGCCCTGCGCTGCGGAGTGTGCGGCAGCGTGTGGGCCGCGTGAAAGAGCAACGCGCCGTCTCCGTCGACGGCCTCCGCCTCGTCCTCGAGGATCGTCGATCGATCGGCACGCCCCATCGTTTCATTTCCGTGCGGCACGATTGTTCTCCCTTGTGCTTCGGTCGGCACGGCAAAGCGCACGGCTCGAGCCCCTTCGCTCGAATGCGCTTCATCGCGCTGGGCGGGACGACCCGGCACCGAACGAAGCATAGGTCGCGGCCGCGGCGAAAAGCGCGCGCGGCGTCGAGCGATCGACGTTTTCGGGCATCATCGCGTGGGTCCCGCTCGACTCGCCGCGCTGGTTCGACAACGCCGCGCGATTCGGGTATCATCGACGGAATCTCCCGGATGGGGCCGTGGGATGCCTCGCGCCCGCTCGGATCGATCGGCGCGTCTATTGGTGAGGTGGGGTCGTTGAAAGTCCTCGTGATCGGTAAGGGTGGGCGTGAACACGCCCTCTGCTGGAAGCTCGCCCAGTCGCCTCGGGTCAAGACCGTCTTCTGCGCTCCCGGCAACGCGGGCACCTGGTTCGACGCGCAGAACGTCGCGATCGAGGCCGGCGACACCCGCGCCCTGATCCAATTCGCCAAGCGCGAAGGGGTGGGGATGACGGTCGTCGGCCCCGAGGAACCGCTCACCAACGGCATCGTCGACGCCTTCCAGAAAGAGGGCCTGCGGATCTTCGGCCCCAGCCGCGCGGCCGCCGAACTCGAGGGGAGCAAGGTCTTCGCCAAGGAGCTGATGCGGCAGGCCGGCATCCCCACGGCCGACTACCGCCTCTTCCGCTCCGCGCCCGACGCCGAACGCTACCTCCTCTCGCGCGAGGTCTCGCTCGTCGTCCGCTCCAAGGGCCGGTCGACCATCCGCCAGACGATGCTCTGCCGGACCGCCGAGGAGACGATCCAGGCCGCGGAGAAGATCCTCGACCCCCGCGAGATGCTCTCGCCCGGCGTCCAGGTCGAGATCGAGGAGCGCGGAGAGAAGCGGCTCTTCAGCACCGTGGCCGACGCCCGCGAGTTCGTCCTGTCGCGGCCGATCGGGTTGGTGCTCAAGGCCGACGGACTCGCCGCCGGCAAAGGGGTCTTCGTCTGCGACAACCTCGGCCAGGCGCTCGCCGCCGTCGACGAGGTCATGATTCGCCGCGCCTTCGGCCGAGCGGGCGATCGCATGATCATCGAGGAACGTCTCGACGGCATCGAGACGTCGATCCTCGCGCTCACCGACGGCCGGACGATCATCCCCCTCGCCACCAGCCAGGACCACAAGCGCGCGCTCGACGACGACACGGGGCCGAACACCGGCGGCATGGGCGCCTATTCGCCCGCCGAGATCGTCACCCCCGAGATCATGAGCATCGTCGAGGCCGAGATCCTCGTCCCCGCCGTTCACGCCCTCAAGCGCGCCCGCCGCCCCTTCCGCGGCCTGCTCTACGCAGGGCTCATGCTCACCAATCAAGGGCCCAAGGTCCTCGAGTTCAACGTCCGATTCGGCGACCCCGAGTGCCAGGTCCTGCTCATGCGGCTCCAGACCGACCTCCTCGATGCGCTCGAGGCGGTCGTCGACGAACGGCTCGATCAGATCGACATGCGCTGGGATCCGCGACCGTCGATCACGGTCGTCGTCGCCTCCGAGGGCTATCCGGGGCACTACGAGCGCGGTCGCGTCATCAACAACCTCGACCAGGCCGACCGCATACCCGGAGTCAAGGTCTTCCACGCGGGCACGAGCTTCCGGAGCGACCCGACGGGCGGTCGCGACGGCCGCGTCGTGACCGACGGAGGCCGCGTCCTGAACGTCACCGCGATCGGCGACACGATCCAAGAAGCCCAAGAGCGTGCCTACAAGGCCGCCGCGGCCATCCGTTTCGCCGGAGCCTGGTACCGCCGCGACATCGGCCGCACCGCTCTCTCGACCCCGCCCCGCGCATGACGACGCCCGGCTCGGCGGTCGCTTGGCGATCGTCGAGGCCGGGCGAAGCAGAGAGGAGCTGGATCAGCGGGTCGACTTCGAGGCCTTGCGGCGGGCATCGAGCGGGCGGAAGAGCTGCTCGATCGGTGCGAGCGTCGCCTCGCCCGGCGCAACCGGGACGATCGGCAGGAGGTCGCCGCCAGTGCGGATCGCCGCGCTTCGGCCGTGATCCCCGTCGTCGTGGTCGTCGTGGCCGTGATCGTCGTCGTGATGGTGGTCGTGTTCGGCCAACCAGCGATCGACGTCCTCGGGAAGCGGATAGGCGCACGGGATCAGGCCGGCGCCTTCGAGTTCCTCGTGACTGGGGGCCTGTCCCGGGGCCGAGGAGGAGTTTCGGGAGTCGTCGTTGGTGATCGTCATCACCGCGAGCGACGTGCCGAGCGAAGTCCCCGCCGGCGGGTTCGAGATCGTGAACCGGAACTGCTCGTTCGACTCGCGGCTCGAGTCGGCCGAGACGAGGACGTTGACGTCGACGGAGAGCGCTCCGGCGGGGATCGTGGCGGTCCCGGTGGGGAAGGCGTTGCCGATGAAGTCGCTGGTCGCCGCCCAGGACCTACCCGTGCCGGCAGAGACGGCGAAGCTCACGGTCGCGGCGGCGAGCGTCGAGCCGGTCCGGCTGACGCGGAAGGTGAAAGGGGTCGAGGTCGTGCCGGTGCCCTCGAGCTTGGACGAGACGAGCGCGGCGACGCTGAGGACGGCGGGGGCGTCGTCGCTGACGATCGTGCCCACTCCCGTGCCGTCGGCGATCAAGGCTCCCGAGGCTCCCGAGAGCCGGAGCTCGAAGGTCTCGTCGGTCTCGACGAGGGAGTCGTCGAGGATCGGGACGGTGACGGTCTGGGAGCCGGGGGCGTTGAAGGTCAACGTGCCGGCAACGGCGGAGTAGTCGGCGCCGGCTGTCGCGCTGCCGTTCGCGGTGGCGTAGGCGACGGTCGCGGGGGCGGAGATCGCGCCTGTGAGCGTGACGGTGAAGGTCGCGGTGCCGGCGGTCTCGTTCACGACGACGTCGCCGACCGAGAGCGAGCCCGCGACCCCGGGCTCGACGCGCGAGCCGGTGATCGTATATCGACCCAGGCTCGCGTAGTCGGTGTAACCGGTGGGCGGGTTGACGGTGGGCGTGCCGACGCCGGTGCCGTCGAGCGCGACGTAGTAGACGCCGCCGGCGAGGTTTGCGGTGAGGGTGAGGCCGAGGGTGGTGGTCGGCGAGGCGGAGGCGATGAGGGTTCCCGAGGCGTCGTAGAGCTTGGCGTCGACGTCGAGATTCGGCCCGGGGGTGAAGGGCGTGACGGTGAGGCTCAACGCCCCGGCGCCGGCGGTGAACGCGAAGACGTCGACATCGGTGCGCGTGCTGATCAAACCCGAACCCGAGAGCGCGGTGCCGGTCGCGCCCAAGGGGGAGGCGGCGGCGATCGAGTCGCCATGATCGTCGGCGCGGAAGCCGAAGCCGTTGTAGCCGACGATGATCGCGACGTCGTCGGGCCCCTTGCCGTAGTTGGCGCTCGTGCCGCCGTTGTTGGCGTTGTAGTATTCGCCGCGATCCCAGGTGGTCACATTCTTATAATAGCCGACGCCCATGATGGGCGCCCAACCGGTGTCGCCCGTGCCGTGGCCTTGGTAGTAGGACGCGCCGGTGGTGAGGCCGTCGTGGGCGAGGCCGAGCGAGTGGCCAGCTTCGTGGCTCGCGGCTTCGGCGACGTTCTTGCCGCCGGTTGTGTAGACCCAGGCGGGGGTGTCGCTGCTCCAGTTGAAGCTGTTGATGTAGGCGATTCCGCCGGCGCCCGAGCCCTCGGTGTCGCGGGTGACGACGACGCGGATGCCCCACTGGGTGTCGCCCGTGCCCGACTTCCGGAGCGCCTCGATGCCGGGGTCGACCGTTGTCACATTGACATGAAAGGGTGCATAATCCTCACTGACGCGTTTCCAGGCGTCCTCGATCTCGGCGAGTTCGGAGGCGCTGAAGGCGGAGGGGTTGCCGTCGCGGTCGTAGGCGGGCGAGGTGATCGTGGAGTGCTCGGTCGTGTTGCCGTCGCCGTCGAAGTCGTAGCTGTTCCACGAGGTCCCGGTGGTCACGTGGCCGTCGAAGTCGAGATAGATCGTGTGAGGCGCTCCCGGCAAGCTGCTGAAGCCCGGGGCGACCACGGGAGTGATCCGCGTCTCGAGCCCTTCGATCCGGCCGGGAACGAAGCGATGACCGCCGCGCGGGGTGCGGCGACGTGCGAGTGCGGAACGACCGACCACGTCGGGACGTTTCATGGATGTGAACTCGAGTTGTCGATCGGGAAGAGTCGAAGAAGGGGCGGCGCGGACGAGGCGAGCTCTCCGAGCCGATGTGAGGGTATCCGAAGTTCCCAAAAAAATGCAATCGCCTTCTTCGGTCTGTTGCATCCGAGTGTCGACTTCGTGTCGGCTTTGGAAAACAGATGAATCCGGGAATCGACGCCTAACCATGTCGCATTGCATGGAGGTGTTATCGCGTGGCGGGTCGGCGAGCCGCCTGGAAACGCGCCCGGGCATCGAGCGAGGTCGTCGTTCGAAAAGCCCCTCGGCTCCGGTCACGTTCGCGCGATCGCTCGCGGGACGTGTCGGAGCCGAGGGGTGGTGGGACGATCGTGAGTCGGTCGGCCGGTCTCAGCGTCGGCGGGCGGAGAGGGCTCGCGCGGCGGCGGCGTTGAGGTAGCGGTTGTTCGAGGCGAGGTTGGGCACGCCCGGCAGCTTCAGCGGCGAGATCGGCCGCGGGTAGGGGGCCTCGGGCACGTTCGGCGGGATCACCGGCCCGCTGAAGACGCGGACTTCGCCGGCATAGAAGGCCGTGTTGGGCGACTCGGGGGTGACGTCGGTGTTGTCGATCGCCCCTTCGATCTTGCCCTTGATGGCGCCGCCGGGGAGTTCGAGGTCGAACGGACCGCCGAAGGTTCCCTCGAACGGTTCGACCGAGGCCGCGATCACCGACTCGGTGACGTTGCCCGCGATCGTGATGTGGATCCGACCGCCCGCTTGAGCGACGGGGTCGGGGATATTCGCCGGGTTCTGGAAGACCGACTCGAGCTGTTGGACGTAGCCCGACTGGATCAGCGTCCCGGAGACGTCGCCGCCGAGCACGACCTGGCCGATCTGCCGGCTCGAGATCACCCGCGAATTCAGGGCGCCCCGGTTCGCCTGAAGGCTCTGGATCGAGTTCGTGAGGATCGTCGTGGTGTCGAGCCCCTTGCCGAAGTAGAGGTTGCGCGAGCCCGCGGGCGTGAGGATCGAGACGTTGTTCGTCTCGCCGCCGACGAAGAAGTTCGCCATCTTGTCGTTGGTCGTCACCGCGAAGTTGGTCGCGTTGCCGCCGACGCGGACGTAGCCGATCTGGCCGGTGATCCCCTGGACGGGGTCGGTGACCGACGTCACCAAGGTCCCGCCCGAGGTCCCGAAGCTCTGCGACGGGATCTGGGTATTGCCGACGATCTCATTCGCCTGGAAGAGGCTGATGCGGCCGTCGACGGTCACGGCGATGCTGTCCTGCGTCGGCTGGCCGGTGCCGACCGCCGCCTGAGCGTCGCTGATCATCCGGTCGACGACGACGCGCGTGCCGCCGTGCTGCGGCAGGCCGAGGTCGATCGTGAGTCGGTCGTTCTGGTTGTTTCGGTTCAGCGCCCGCGAAGGATCCTGGCCGAAGAAGGCGGTGACGTCGACGCCGCCGAAGCGGAGCGTGTTCACGCCGTCGGGCACTTCGATCGAGGGCACCGTGGCGGTCGTCACGCCGGTCGCGCTGGTGAGCCCGAGCCAGAAGTTGGGCAAGTTGATCGCGACCAGGCCGTTGCCGTTGGGGACGGCCTGGGCGCGGTTGCTGAGCTGACGGAGCTGCTGGAAGAAGACGCGGCCGTCGCCGTCGGGCCCGCGTTCGACGGTACCGACGAGCTTCGTCAGCAACGGGAAGGTGCCGGCGATCTCGATCGTATCGATCTGTCCGGGCTCGTCGTAGGGCGTCGGAGCGCCCGTGGAGTCGGGCTGACGGATGACCCGAAGCGCCCCGGGTCCGACGAGTCGAAGCGTCCAGGTGTCGCCGTCGCCGTCGACGCCCGAGATCGTCGTCGAGAGCATCCGGCGTTCCTCGAGACCCTCGGGAGAGGGCCGAACCGCTCGAAACCGTGAAGGGTGCTTCCGCGTCGACATGAGAGAGACTCCCCGATCGCCGAACCGGCCCGCTCGCCCATCGACGTCCCACCGGCGCGGGTCGTTCGTCGAGCGAACGCCCCGAGCCACGTCGATTTCCCTGGAGGATCGCGGATTCCCTCGGCGACGTTTCCCGCCGCCGACGATCCCCGATCCCCCGCGCAACGGCCTTCGGGCCGCCCCTATCATCGACCGGCACGAGCCTCCCACTTGAGACGATCCTCGAGATCGTCACCACCCGCCCAACCCTCGAGGTCCCTCGGAAGGATGCCGCGGAGGGAAGCGGGGGAGATGGAGCGCAAGCAACGAGCCCGGCCGACGGGGGAGTCGGACGGGCTCGCGGAGTGACCGGGCTGGGGCTCGAACCCAGGACCAACGGATTAACTTACGGCATCGGCTCTCACCGACCACCGCCGCCGACCCAGGTCGGTGACGGCTTGCTCGTCTGGACTATCCCACCGCCGTCTCAGGCGTGCCGCGTCTAGTCTCTGGGGCCGGGGCCGCCGATCCGACGGTCCCTTGCCTGCTGATCGCCCAATCCCCCCGCTTTTCAGACCGTCACGCTCGTCGTCGCCGACCACGTTGTGGTGCGAGGGGCTCTCAGGGTGTTCCAGCATACTGCGGCATTCACTCGTCGCGGTTCCTTTTCTACCCGCGCGAGGCTCCGGCGTTCCCCGTCGAGCGGGGAGTCGAAGTCCGTTGCTCTACCGACTGAGCTACCCGGTCGGTTGAAGAACAGGATATCTCCTCGAAGCTGGATCGTCTAGGGGCGGGCGAGGTTCGGGGGCCTCCTCTCAGAGGAGTTCCTCGATCGGGTCGCCGTTTCCGAGCACGGGCACGGGCCTGCCGGTGCGGTCGAGGAAGGTGTGGTCGAGGTCGATGCCGAGCTGATGGTAGACGGTCGCGAGGACGTCCTGAGGCCGGAGCGGACGCTCCCTCGGGACCTCGCCCCGCGCGTTCGAGGCGCCCACGACCCGCCCCCCGCGCAGTCCGCCGCCCGCCACGGCCACGCTCATCACCTGCCCCCAGTGGTCGCGCCCGGGGATCGGGTCTTGAGGCAGCCCTTGATTGATCTTGGGCGTGCGGCCGAATTCGCCCATGACGATCACCATCGTGTCGTCGAGCCGGCCGCGGACGTCCAGGTCCTCGATCAAGCCCGCCACCGCCGCGTCGAGCTGCGGCAACACCGCACGCATACCCTTGTCGAGATTCGAGTGATAGTCCCAGCCGCCGAAGGTCAAGGTCACGAATCGCGCCCCCGCCTCGACCAACCTTCGCGCGACGAGCGCCGACTGCCCCCAGGTGGTCCGGCCGTAGCGGTCGCGGAGCCTCGGGTCCTCGGTCTCCAAGTCGAACGCCTTCCGGGCCGTCGGGGAGGTCAGGAGGGTGAACGCCTCGTGCTGGAACTTGTCGAGATCGCCCGATTCCGACGCGCCGTCGACCGAGCGACGGAGCTCGTCGAACCGCTCGCGGAGCGACTTCCGCGCCTCCATCCGGCCCGCATCGATTCCCGCGGGTGGGCTCAGCAGCTCTTGGCGATAACCTGGAGAGTTGGGGTCGCCGGGTGCATTGAACGGGTTGAAGCTCCCGCCGAGGAACGCCGCGCCGTGGTAGCCGGGGACGAGACCGACCGAATGCGTGTTCGGCAAGCCGACGTAGGCGGGCATGTCGCCCGACCGCGCACCGAGGAGCTTGGTGATGATCGAACCGGCCGAAGGATACATCGGCGCGAGATTCGACGCGTTCGACCCGAGCCGGCCGGTGAGCATCCAGTGCGCCGCGGCGAAGTGGTCGCCGTTGTCGTGGTGGACCGAGCGCAGCAGCGCCATCTTGTCCATCAGACGCGCCTGGAGCGGGAAGAGCTCGGAGAGCGCCACGCCGGGCACGTTCGTCGGGATCGCGCCCAGGGGGCCTCGAAACTCCGAGGGAGCATCGGGCTTCGGGTCGTAAGTCTCGTGTTGGGGAGGACCTCCGTCGAGCCAAACGAGGATGACCGATCGATTGCTCTTGGACGCCGCCCCTCGAGCCTCCAGGCGGAGCACGTCGGCCAGCGAACAGCCGGCGAGCCCCAGCATCCCGGCCCGCAAGAGCGCGCGCCGCGAGGTCCCCGCGCAGTTCTCGACCGTCCGTCCGTTGAAATCGATCATTGCGGCCTCCTTCGTTCGCAGCGCCCGATCCACGAGGCTCCGAGCACGCATCGATCCACCGATCTCTCCATGGCGAACCATACACTCCCCGAATCAGGGCGGCAAGCGTTTGTTGAATCTTTTTCGAACACGTTGCGGTTCGAGCCGAGATGAGGCGGCGCAGCGCGCCTGTCGGTACGATGGCGAGGCGTTCGACTCCCGGCACCCCTCGAGGACCCCATTGATGGATATCTCACGCCGCGCAGGTCGGTTTGCATGGATCGGGGCTGCGTTCGTGTTGGTCGCATTCGTCGGCCGCTCCTGGGCCCAGACGACTCCCGCGGCGCCTGCGAAGCTCTCCGAAGATCGCGCCGACGCTCTGGCGCGGATCAAGCCCGACTCGATGCGCGGGCACCTGTCGTTTCTCGCGTCCGACCTGCTCGAGGGCCGCGACACGCCGTCGCGCGGGCTCGACATCGCCGCCGAGTACATCGCGGCGCAGTTTCGTCGCGCGGGGCTCGAACCGATCGGCGACTCAGGCTATTTTCAAACGGCGAAGTGGCGAGTCGTCCGGCCGGTCGAGAGCGGGTCGCGGTTCGCGATCGAGATCGCCGGAACCACGACGCCGCTCGAGGTCGACCGACTGACTCTGCCCAACTCCAAACCGACCGCGCTCGCGCTCGAGAAGATCGGGTTGATCAAGGCCGATCCCGAGAAGCTCGACGCCCTGACCAAGGCCTACGTCGAAGGCCGAGCCCTACTCGTCGACCTGCCCGATCCGGCCGCTGCGCCGCCCGCCGAGCGAGCGGCGGCGTTCATGAAGCGCAATCGCATGCTCACGCGGATCCAAGAGCTCGCCGCGGCGCTCGTGGTCTCGCGCGATCGCGTCTCCCCACGCGGGCGAGGGTTCGGCCCGCCCGCCTTGCTCGGTCCCGCCGATGCTCCCAATCGGTCGACCGTCCCGAGCCGAATTCGGGGCGGAGCCGGCGGCCCGACCGTGCTCACCGTCCACGACCCCGAGGCGATCGCGCGGTTGGACGCCCTCGAAGCGGGAACCCCGGCGTCGGTCACGGCCGTCTGCGCCGCCCCGCGCGAGGAGATCGTCGAACTCCGCAACGTCGCCGGCCTGCTCCGAGGCTCCGACCCCGCGCTCGCCGACACCTACGTCCTCGTCACCGCGCATTATGATCATGTCGGCATCGGACCCGGCGTCAAGGGCGATCGGATCTACAACGGTGCGAACGACGACGGCAGCGGCACCGTCACGGTCGTCGAGCTCGCCTCGGCCCTCGGCGCCCTTCGCGACCGCCCCAAACGCTCGATCCTCTTCCTCACCTTCTTCGGCGAGGAGAAGGGCTTGCTCGGCTCGCGATACTACGGCTCGCATCCGCTCGTTCCGATCGACAAGACCGTCGCCGACATCAACCTCGAGCAGGTCGGCCGGACCGACAGCACCGAGGGGCCGCAGGTCGCCCGAGCCTCGATGACCGGCATCGACTATTCCGACGTCGGCGCCGTGTTCATCCGCGAAGGGGCCGCCGAAGGGGTCGCGGTCGTCAAGCACCCGACCAACTCCGACCGATACTTCGGAGCCTCGGACAACCAGGCGCTCGCCGATCTCGGCGTCCCTGCGCATACCCTCTGCGTCGCCTTCCAGTACGACGACTACCACGGCCCGCTCGATCACTGGGAGAAGATCGATTATGTGAACATGGCCAAGATCGCTCGCGTGACCGCGCGTGCATTGCTCGCGATCGCCGACGATCCGGCCGAACCGAAGTGGAACGCCGACAACCCCCGCGCCAAGCGCTACAAGGAAGCGCTCGAGCGTCGGAAGGCCGCGCCCGCGAAGTGAAGCCGGCGAAGGAACGACGCGACGGGGCGGGGGGGGAATCGCCCCGTCGCGCACGATCTCATCTCCGCCCGGGCGGCAGCTTCGGCTTGGGCATCTCTCGGTTGTTCAGACGCTCGAGGTCGGCCGCGGTCGGCTCCTGAGCGTCGCGGAGCGCGAAGGCCGAGCTCTCGGCGCGGGACCAGTCGCCGGCGCGAGCGGAGGCGACGATCTCACTGAAGGCCGCGTCCTCCCCCGAGGCAAGCCGCCCCGCTTTCCGCTCGGCATCGATCAGACGTTCCGTCTGATCCAGCAACGCCGGATCCTTCGCGGAGACGGCCGTCACGAGCCCGAGGAGCAGGTCGCGATGCACCGGCTCGACCTGCGTTCCGCCGCATCCGCAGAGAATGCAGGACGTTGCGACGACCGCGAGGACGCGCCGGCGCCGCTCAGAAGCCGTCGGCACTGATCACCTCCCCGCCGCGGATGGTGCAGAGCGCGACCCACGTCGGCTGATGGATCGTTTCCTTGATGAAGCGGACCGAGCCGTCGCCCAGGAGGACTTGCGCTCCGCCCGGATGCTCGGAGTACATCTGGTCGACGTGCGCCAGGCGCGAGTTGGGCGGATGGATGACCGTGGGGATCTCGGTCGGGTCGGGCCCGCTGTGCGAGAGCAGGAGGTTGCCCGCGAAGTCGCATCCGCCGAACGCGAACCGAGGCTTGGGGCAGACCGCAGCTCCCGGGACGAGGCCCACCCAGGTCTTCTCGCTCAGCGCGGGAGTGTGTTCGCCCATGAAGACGGTGTTCGACGTGCCGTCGGTGATCGAGCTGATCCGCGTGGCCGAGTTGCGGAAGAACGGGCCGTCGGCGATCCGCCCTTGGTCGTCGATCGTGTAGGCCCAGGCACCGAGGCGCCCGGCGTTGAGCACGTAGTGCGAGGCCGCGAACCGGCCCACGCGCGTGCCGGCCGGGTCGATGATCTCGACCGGCGAACGCGGATCGCTCACGGTCGGGCAGAGGAACGCCGCGATCGTGGTCGACGTGCCCGTCGAGTTCTCCGCGAATCCGCAAGGGAGGTCGAAGTTCATCGCCGCATGCACCGGCGACTGTTCGAGATAGGGCAAGACGAGCGAACCGTAACCCCAGCCGGGCCCCGAGTCGCGCGTGGCGGAATCGACGACCCCGTGGACGCCGCCGCCGCCCATCCGCGTGAGGTAGCCCGCGGGAAACGCGCCGTGGGTCGACTCGTAGTTGTGGAAGGCGAGGCCGATCTGCTTGAGGTTGTTGGTGCACTGCGCACGCCTGGCCGCTTCCCTCGCGGCCTGGACCGCTGGCAAGAGCAGCGCGATCAGCACGGCGATGATCGCAATCACCACGAGCAGCTCGATGAGGGTGAATCCCTTCGAGAGGCCCGATCGCCGAGCCGAGCGCCGCACCTTCGCGACGACCGCTTCGCTCGTGTTCGGGTGTTCCATGATACCGTCTCCTGATGGCCTCATACGACGACCGAGGTTGGCCGAATTCATTCTTCTCATAGAATATCGAATTCGATGCGACTCGTCAACAACTCGATTTTGGGCTACCAAAATCATGAGCGTCGGGTCGCCTCACCGCGAAAAGCACTGCGCTGCTATTCTCGAGGGCGGTCGATCGGCGGCTCGCCCGCGAGGAGCGCCTGGAGGCGGGTTCGCGCCTGCTCGAGCGCGGGACGATGCTCGGCCGAGTCGGCCAGGTTGCGGAGTTCGCCGGGATCGGAAGCGCGGAGGTAGAGCTCTTCGACGCCGTCGCCGTTGAGGATGTAGGAGTAGCCGTCGACGATGATCGACTTCATCGCTCCTCGGAAGATCGGCGAGCGACCTTGGTTCGGCGAGGCGAGCACGGGGCGATCGATCGACGCCGCCGCGGGACTGGGCGCGGTCGCCGCGTCGCCGAGCAGCGACCGACCGGGAAAGGGCGAGGCCCCGTTGGGATCGACGACCGACGCGACCGTCGTCGCGAGGTCGCGAAGACTCACCGCTTCGGCGACCCGCCGCCCCGCGTTCCTCGCCGCCGCCCCGGGCGGCAGGATCACGAGCGGCACGTGCGTCTCCTGCGGATAGAGGCTCGCAGCGTGGCCGTAGAGGTCGTGCTCGCCGAAGTGTTCGCCGTGGTCGGCCGTGACGATCACGAGCGTGTCGTCGAGCCGCCCGCGCTCGGCCAGGGCGTCGAAGAGGCGGCCGAGTTCGGAGTCGAGCGCGGCGATGCATTCGTCGTAGGCGTCGTTCACGAGCCGGCGCTCGGCATCGGTCACCGAGCGCTTGTCGCGAATGAACCATTCATACATCAGCCGACGTTCTTCCATCGACTTCGGCCCGGGGCCGAATCTCAGCGCGTGGTCGACGGGAGGGACGTAGGGGTCGTGCGCATCGAAGAAGTTGAGGAAGACGAAGAACGGCCGCGCGTCCGCCGGGCGGGAGTCGAGCCACTCGAGGAACTCGGTCCGCACTCGCGCTCCGGGCTTGCGCGGCACGAGCGCATCGCGATGCAGCAGCGCCGAGGCCGGATCGAGGAGAGGCGCGACGACCTGTTTCCCGAGCGCCGTGGCCCCCACGATCCCGGCGAGCGTGAGTTCGTGGTCGGCGTAACGCTCGAAACCCCGCGCCACGCCGGTCTCGAGCCCCGCGTAGTTCTTGTTCGCCACGAACCCCGCCGTCGCGTAGCCCCGGCTCGCCAGGAATTCCGCGACGGTCGGGTGCGCGGCGTCGAGCGGCGTCTCGATGTCGCAGCTCAGGAGATGCGCCCATTGCCCGGTGAACATGCTCGCATGCGACGGCAACGTCCAAGGGGACGCCGAGCGCGCCGACTCGAAGACCACGCCCCGCGCCGCGAGCGCATCGAGCTTCGGGGAGGTCGGCCGCGCGGAGCCGTAGAGGCCGAGGCGATCGGCCCGCACGGTGTCGAGCACGATCCAGAGCACGTTCGGCCCGGTCCGCCCCTCGACCCGCCCGCTCTCCGCCCTGGCCTCGAGCACCCGAGGCGCGACGACATGCGTCCCGAAGCCCCAGCCGAACGTCGCCGCCCAGAGCAGGGCCAGGGGCGCGAAGCTGAGACGGCGAATCCGATCGAACCACGCCCCGCCCCGCTCGACTCGACCCGAGAACCGATAGCCCACGCCGCAGGCCAGGAGGACGTTCGCCAGGAGGAACAACCGCGGCCGGCTCGAGAGCCAGAGGAAGACGGCCAGGGACGTGAAGACGAACGTCGGCACCCGGCCCGAGATCCGCCGCGCCGCGAGAGCCAGGATCAACGCCAAGGTCGCGAAGACGACGAGGTCGACGAGCGGGATCTTCCAGACCACGTGCCGTTCGAGGCGAAAGAAGATCGGCGCGGCGTCGGCCACGTGTTTGAGCACGATCGTCAGCAGGAGTTCGACCAACCCGGCGACCATCCCGAACCAGAGCCCTTCGAGCAGGATCGCCCCGCCGTGTCGAGGCATTCGAGGCGGGCTCGAGTCGCTCGACGACTCGGGCTCGGGGGCGGGGGACTCGGGGAGTTCCGGCGGGATTGCGTCGTTCATCGATCCTTCGCCGCGGTCGCGGTCGACTCTCGAGGGGAGGTCGGCGGTCCTTCGGGCATCGCGTCCCGGTCGCCTCCTGATACCCGATCTCCCGACCGATTCCCAGGGGAGAGCGGGCCGCGGATCGACGCGCGCCCGTCGGCCGACGGCGCCCTCGAGGTCGACGCAACCGTCACGACCGCCACGACCGGAGCGCGAGTCGGCCATTCCAGGCGGTTTCCCGCCAAGTCGCCGCTCGGCGCGCGCCGAACAACCGGAACGGACGGACCTGACGGGAAACTCCGAAGGGAGAGCACGGATGCTCGGTCGCGAGACGAAGAAGCCGAACCGCCGACGCCTCGCCCCCGGAGTCGATCGGCTCGAGCCGCGGGCGCTGCTGGCCGCCGGAGTGTCGTTCGCGGGGGCCTCGGTCCAGGCCGTCGCCGCCGAGGCGGGCAAGATCGAGATCACGCTCGTCGCGAGCGACTCGGGAGCCCCCACGACCGAGCCCGTCACGGTCGAAGTCTCGACCAAACCGGTCGACGCCGTTTCCGGGGTCGACTATACCGAGCTCCGCGAAACCGTCGCGTTCGCCGCGGGGGAGACCTCGAAGACCATCGCCCTCGCGCTGCCGACGACCGCGCCCGAACGCGGGTCGAAGACGGTCGAGGTCGCCCTCTCGCCCTCGCCCGCCAACCCCGCGGGAGCCTCGCAGTTCTTCGTGATCCAGCACGGCCCCGACCGGACGCCGCCGCGCGTCGTGGGGTCGAAGGCCCTGATCAAGCGCGGACGACTCGCCGCGCTCTCGCTCACCTTCTCCGAATCGCTTCGCCCCGAGACCGCGAACGACGCATCGAATTACGAAGTGTTCAATCCGTCATACATTGTCTGGAGCGCGAAACGTCGAGGCAAGGCTCCCTCGACGAATCTGCCGATCGCTTCGGCCCGCTATGACGACGCATCGCGCACCGTGACGCTCGTGCCCGCGACCCGCGCCAAGAAGATGCCGGTCTACCTCGTGAACGACCCCGGCTCGGCCTCGGTGATCCGCGCACTCGCGAGCCGCGACCTCGCGGCGCTGACGCGGCTCGTCCCGAGGATCTCGAGGCTCGCCGACCTCGCCGGCAACCCGGTCCACTCGCCCACGATCGCCGACGACGCTTCGTCGATCAACGCGGCCTTGAACGTCGAGGTCTCGACGGGCGGCAAGGCGGGTCGGGCCTGAAGGCGAAACCGAGCCGACCCCGCAACGATCGGGGCCGGCTCGAGAAATGAGAATCGGTGGAGCAATCGATCCGACGGCCCTTGATCAGGCCGAGCGGCGGCGCCGAGCGATCGCGAGCGAGGCGACGAGCGCGAGGCCCGCCGACGCGATCGTCGACGGTTCGGGGACCGCCGTCCCCGGGACGAACTGGTCGAAGTTGATGTTGTCGATGCCGGCATTCCAGGTGCTGCTGTAGTAGAGCTTGATCGCGCCGACGTGAGAGAGCGCCGGGGTGACGGTCGTGTGACCAGAGCCCGGAGCGTCGATCGGACCGAGGTCGAGCAGGAGGTTGCCGTTCGCGTCGGTGATGTAGAGCGGCTGGTCTTCGCGGGTCGTTCTCAAATACCCGCCGATGTCGAAGGAATTCAGCCTCACGCCGTAACCGGCGTCGGGCGTCAGCGTCAACTCGAAGAGTCCACCGTTGAACGCCGCGTAGGCCACATTCACGAGGTCGCCGTAGTCGTTGAACCAGAAGCCGACGTAGTTCTCATCGCCGAGGGGGTCGGTCGAGAGCGTCCGGAAGTTCGAGGTGATGTTCGGCGTGAAGCCGTTGCCCATCAGGTAGCTGCCGTCGGCATCGCTGAGCGAGTTGACTCGGGTGCCGTAGGTGCTGATCTCTTTGAAATTGGCGGGATCGACGATGTCGAACGTCAGAATCGTCGCATGGACCTGGGCCGCGGGAACGACCAGGAGCGCGAAGAGGGCGGCGGCGAGGATCCTTCGCATCGAGGATGTCCTTTCGAGTGGAGTCGCGAGATTGGGGGAGAAGCGATCGTCATACATGAATACCGAGGGCACTGCGGAATCTAATTCTTCTTTGAGTCGAGGTCAAGCATTCGTTGGGATCGATGTTCCCGAATTGCAACATGGCCCGGATTCGCCCCGTACAGTCAAGCGCTAGAACCCGTCGAGCAGAGCGTCGACCGCGGCGTCGTAGACGACTCGCCATCCCGCGTCGAGCAGGCAATCGCTGTCTTCCTGGGCATTGCCGACATTTCGGAGCTGCTCCGCGGTCGGCGCGTAGTAGAGATACCCGTTGGTGTAGCCCGCGACGAACGTGAACGGCGAAGGCGCGCGCCGCTTGATGTCGAGCCCGATCCGCACGGTCAACTCGCCGGGGAAGGTCGTCAGGACGAAGTCGCCCACCCGGAACGCGGCGATCTCGGCGGCGACGGTGTGGTCGGGCGACGCGTCGTAACCCGCTTGATGCTTGCGCAGGAGCGCCAGATTGGTCTGGATGCGCGTGATGCGTTCCATCGCGAGCACGTGGCGAACGTAGCTCTCCATCGCTTCGCGGTTCAGGCCGTCGAGGCGCGCGTGGTGTTCGCGGCCGAGGGCCTTCTCATGCAGGTAGGTGGCCGCACCCGTCGTCGGGAAGGGTTTGCCGGCGTATTTCGCGTGCAGGTCGAGGAACGTCTTCAGATTCAGGGTCGTCCCTGTCAACGATGCGAGCAACCGCTCCCGCTCCGCCTCGAGCCGCGCGATCGGCTCTCGGCGATCGCCGCGGGGCAGGGCGATCATCTTCGAGCGGATCGCGAGACGGTCGTCGGCCTTGGTCTCGATCTTGCGAAGCCCCTTCAATGCGGAGAGCCCCAGCGCGCGTCCGAGCGGCTCGGCGTCGCGCGGATGGTCGACGTCCTTGTAGCCGACGGGATTGACGTCGCCTCCGCAGCCTTGCACGAAGAGCGCGACGACGTCGCCTCCGATCGCCTCCTCGATCGTCTGCGAGGCGAAGCCCGAGAGGTCGGCCGTATTGCCGCCCCCCGCGGCGCCTTGGATCGGATGACATGCGAATTCGTGCACAACCGCAAGCGTCGAACCGTCGAGTCGGTCGATCCGCAGCAATCCGATCTCGGGGTCGACCGGACCGACCGCGGCGACCTGATCGTCGGGAGGGAGGGAATAGGCGTGGCGGACGTCGGCCTCGGTTCCGTCCGCGAGCCCGATCCGGCGATTCTCCATGATCCGATCCTCCTTGCCCCGACCCGCGCCGACCTTCACGGGCACGAGCCGGGAGATCGCCAGCTTCACCGCCTCGACCGTCTTTGCATCGACGTCCTTGCGCACGATTCCATGACAATGCGAGGCGTTGACCAGGAGATTCCCAGGCGCGATCCCCGCTTCGCGAGCCAGTCGCTCCCGCACGCTCGGCAGGAAGCCGTTGCCGATCGGGCCGATCTCGCCGATCGCGACCGCGTCGACCGTCACCAGCGCCACGGTCGTCGCGCCCGACCGGAGCACGAGCGCCTTCACGAACAAGGGGTCGTTCACCGGTCCCGCCTCGCGATCGGTCACGTCGACCTTCGCCGCCCCCGCGAGCAACTCGCCCCGGGCGAGTCCGACGGCGCCGAAGATCAGGCAGGCGAGCAGACCGAGCGGCATCGGCATCCATGAGCGACGCATATTCATGATTCTCGACTCCGAGCGGAGATTTCGGGCTTGGGCGGGCGCGGTCGTTCACGCGCTACGATCTTGCCCGGCGCGGCGGGACGAGGCAATCTCTCGGGGTCCGCATGCTCCGAGTCGAGCTGGAGGCCCGTCATGTCGATCGAGTCCGAATATCTCGAAGCGTTCGAGGTTCACGATCCCGCCGCCATCCGCGCGGCGCTCGATCGAGGCGCGAGCGCGACCGAGCCGATCCGCGGCGAGCCGCCGATCTTCCACTTCCTCGGAGGCTACCTCCGATCCGACCGGCTCGGGGATTGCCTGCGCGTCTTGCTCGACGCGGGCGCCTCGCTCGGCGACCCGATCCTCGAGGCGATCCTCCTCGACGACCGCGAAGCCTTCGCTCGGCTCCACGCGGCCGAGGGCTCGGCGATCTTCGAGCGTCGGTATTCGCTCGCATGTGCATTCACACAGTGCGACGAAGTGACGCCGCTCCACCTCTGCGTCGAGTTCGCCCGCAACGCCTGCGGCGCCTTCGCCATCGAAGCCGGGGCCGACCTCGAAGCACGCGCGGGGGTCGACGCCGACGGTTTCGGCGGCCAGACGCCGATCTTCCACGCCGTCAACTCGATCCTCGACCAAGGTCGCCCGCTCCTCGAACGCTTGGTCGCCGCCGGAGCTCGGACCGACGTACGCGTCGACGGCATCGTCTGGGGTCGCGGGGCCGATTGGGAGACCCTGATCCTCGACCCGTCGCCGATCACCTACGCCCAGTGCGGCCTCCTGCCTCAATTCCATCGCGACGAGCGCTCGATCGCCGCGAACCTCGCCCTCCTCTGGCAATCTCGAACCGGCCGCGAACTCCCGCTCCGAAACGTCCCCAATCGCTACCTCGCCCCCAGGCGCCCATGACCGCGGCGAGGCGGAACCGGATCCGCCCGAGGAATGCTCAGGTCGATCGAGTCGAATCGACTTTCCGTCCCCGATCCTCCGCAATCCGATCGCCGACGAGATCGACGACCCGCTTGACATGAACAAGCGAGCATGCGTAAAAGAAATCGATGCGTACGGGCCGATCGCCCGCGACTGGAGAACCTGGGCCTCGAGGGCTTTGCGGCCCTCGCTCCGCCTCGTTCCTCTTCGCCGAGAGCGAGTTCGGCCCGGCTTCGGGCTCGGATTCAGAGCGTCGCCCCGACACCTCGAACCTCGAGGCCTAGCGGCGAAGCCGACGGCCCACCAGCGCGATCGCGCCAACGCCGACCATCGCCAGGGTCGACGGCTCGGGGACGACCACCGCGGCGTAAGTGGTGGTCCCGGAGACGTTGGAACCGGAGGCGTTCGTGGAAACCGAACCGTCGAACCCCGTGAACTGGCTCGCAAGCAGGGGGCCGGGGACGCCGATCCCGGCGCTTTAATATCTGATGAAGAAGTCAGGCACTCCGTCATCTGGATCGTTCCCAACGCCGCTCGGGGCGCCGGCGACCCAGAGGCGCCAGGGTACAGCTTCTCTGAACAACACCGCGGCAACCACGTTCCCGGCGGCGACGCTGAACTCCACGCCGCCGATGGTGCTCTGGCTCAGCGAGAGCTCGAGGGAGCCGGGGACGCTGAAGTATGAGCCGTCCCCGCCCGTGTAGTCGACCTGGAACGAGAACGAGCCGGACTGGGTTCCCCCGGGAACGATGTTCGGGTCCAGGCCGACGCTTTCGAAGGAACCGGTGAAGCTGAACAGCCCGGCCTGTGCCGGGGCGGCGAACCCGCCCAGGGAGACGAGACAGGCGAGCGCGAGAAGTCGATTGCGGATCATGGAGTGTTCCGAGAGTTGGTGACGGAAACGCCCCGGCCGAACATGGACCGGGGCAAGGCGATGACGAAGGGAGCTTCAGGCCGAGCGGCGAAGCCGACGGCCCACCAGCGCGATCGCGCCAACGCCGACCATCGCCAGGGTCGACGGCTCGGGGACGACCACAGCGGCGTAAGTGGTGGTCCCAGAGAGGTTGGAGCCTGTGGCGTTCGTGGAAGTCGACCCGTCGGTCGCCGTGAATTGGTTCGCAGGCAGGGGGCCGGGATCGCCCACCGCGGCGACCTGATACCTGATGAAGAAGTCGCTCTGTCCGGCCGCCCCGGCGAGGAAAATGCCGTTCGGGGCGCCGGCGACCCAGAGGCGGACGGGTACAGCGTCTCTGAACAACACCCCGGCAACCACGTTTCCGGCGGCGACGCTGAAGTCCACGCCGCCGATGGTGCTCTGGCTCAGCGTGAGCTCGAGGGTGCCGGGGACGCTGAAGTGAGTGCCGTCCTCGCCCGGGTAGTCGACCTGGAACGAGAACGAGCCGGACTGGGTTCCCCCGGGAACGATGTCCGGATTCAGGCCGACGCTTTCGAAGGAACCGGTGAAGGTGAACAGCCCGGCCTGTGCCGGAGCGGCGAACCCGCCCAGGGAGAAGAGGCAGGCGAGCGCGAGAAGTCGATTGCGGATCATGGGGTGTTCCGAGAGTTGGTGACGGAAACGCCCCGGCCCGACGGGACCGGGGGGATGACGAAGGACGCCTCAGGCCGAGCGGCGCAGCCGACGGCCGGCCAAGAGCGTCAAACCTCCCGCGCAGAGCAAGACGACCGAGGACGGCTCGGGCACGACCACGCCGGCCGGCTGCACCGTTCCGGTCAGGACGACGCCGGGCGGGTTGGGGAACGCGGGGTCGTTGGCGAGGCCGTCGACCGCGAACGACGCGCCGGCCTCGTAGCCGTAGAGCCGGAACTCGACCGCCGAGGCGGTCGTCCCGAGCGCCGCCAACGAGAGCGGGCCGGCCGTGAAGGAGTTGCCGTCCGAAGCGAAGTCGGCGAGCAAAGTCGAGGTGGCGAACCCGTCGCCGCTGCCCCGCAGCTCCCACATCCGAGGGCCGGGCGGGAGGTTGGACGCCGAGAAGAGGCGGAGCGAGATCGTCTCGAAGGTCACGCTGTTTCCCGCGTCGGGCGTGACGGTGAAGGCGATGTAATCGTCGGTGTCGGGCGAGTCCGATCTGGTCCAGTCGGTGAACGCGTAGGCGAAAGTGCGACCGTCGGCCGTCAGGCCCGCGCCCGGCGAGAGCGAACTCGCCGAAAGCCCGGGCGCGACGAAGGTGGGATTCTGACGGAGGGACTCGCCGGCGCTGACGCCCGCGAGGTCGTAGACGACCAGATTGCCGGCCTGGGCCGAGCCTTTCGGCAGAGCAATCGCGGCGGAGGCGAGGCAGATGAAGACGAGCAGACGCGAGAATCGCATGAGTGAACCTCGAGAAGAGGTCGCTCCGGCCGGGCGGAGACCGAAGCAGGCGAGCGAGGCAGGCGCGCGTGGGAGCGATCACGGGCGAGATCGCCGTCGCGCGAGAGGGAGGCGTCGATGCGTCGGAGTCGAGGCCGCGCGGACTCGATGCGCGGCCGTCGAGGAAGATCCGAAAGGGTCAGGCGGAGCGGCGGCGTCGGAGCACGAGGGCCGCCGGCCCGACCAAGAGAGCGATCCCGACCGTCACGGCCGAAGCCGGCTCGGGGACCGCAACCGCTCCAAGAGCAGCGGTGAAGGTTCCCCTCGGCCCCACGGAGACGAGGGTCAGGGTTCCCAGCGTGGTCTCGTAATCGAAACCGTCGGTGGAGGCGAGGGTATCGATGGGGCCGAGCTCGCTCGTCAAGTCGTGGGGGCGACCGACGAGATGTCCGAGACGAGGATCCGCGGTCGCCCGAGGATGATTTCGACCGCGCCGAGGACATTGTCCGCGACCGTGATCCCGGCGCCGCGGGGAACTCACCGGTTTGGCCGCCGATCGTGAACGACAGCGTCAGGTTCTCGACCAGATAGCTGTCGGCGTCGAACTGCTGAACGCTCGCCGTGTCGGCCGTCGCCACCAGGATGAACAGGGCGTCCGTGAACGAGGACGACCCCAGAGTGCCGGTGACCGTCGCCGTGTGAGTGTAAGTGATCAGACCGGCCTGGGCCCGGCCGACGACGACGAGAACGCATACGGAAGTCAAGGCGACGCGGAGCATCGCGGCGAAGATGCGATGGGACATGGGCTCGTCTCCGATGGGGGAATCGAGGAGAAGACACGTTTCAAGGCCCTGTTCCCTGCACGCTGCCATGCGAGCATATCGACCGGACTCATCGCCACAAGTGAAAAATCCATGATGAACGGATGCCCGGAGCCGAGGGCCTCGGCGCCCGCCTGGTGTTGCAAATCCTCACCATCGTCTACCCCCCTTCGCTGAACACGGAGCCCCCTGCCGGCTGGGCTCGCAGGTCCAGTTCACGCGCAAGCGCGATCGATTGCGCTCGACATCTTCAATCAATCGCATCAATTTGCATTCACAGAAGAATTGTCGAGCCGTGTGCGGAGGAGGTCGGCGTCGGCTCGGCCGGGGCGTTGGGAGAGGGCGGTTGTCCAATAGAATAGGACAGGCGTTGCATTCGACTGAGTGACCAACAAAATAGAATAGGACAGGCGTTGCATTCGACTGAGTGACCAACAGAGCGGGCGTTGCATTCGGCTCAGACTGCGGACGTACCGGACACTCCTCATGAGTCATCGGCCGATAGCGGTGTCGACTCGAGCCGATTTCCTCCTCTCGAGTGGCGAGAGAGTAGAGTGAGGGCGCATGCTCGAAGCCGCAGCCGGCGAGAACCGACGCGGACGCGGGATGCGGCGAGTTCTGCTCTTGCCTACGAGCCCTGCGCCCGCTCAGCGGGTGGGGCAGGCGGCTAGGTTGGGGAGGTGGTGGAGGCCGAGTTGTGTGGCGGTCTCGCGGAGTTTGGCTCGGCTCGAAGCGAAGCAGCGGCCTAGGAGTCGGCCGCCGTGCAGCTTTTCGAGCTTCCGGTGCCAGCTGGTCGCATCGGTGTCGAGTCGCGTGAAGATCTCGGACAATCCTCGCGAGATCGACGCCTTCCCCTTCCGCAACAGCCGCGCGGTGTGGTCGACCAAGAGCAGGTACGACCCCAGACCAAAGGTGCGCATCATGCCTTCACGTGTCGAATCTCGACCGCGTCGGTCCTCGAACGGCGTCAGCCAACAGCCTTCCTCCAAGCCCTTCGCGACCTTCGACGCCGCGACGCTCCCCTTGCGGGCTTCGCGCAAGTCTTGCAACCGTCTCTGTTTGCGGACGTTCTCGATC
>JANRKW010000048.1:0-1913 GCA_033763215.1 Isosphaeraceae bacterium
CGACGGCGCCGGCAAGCGCACGGTCTGGGTCACGAAGGCGAAGCCGTTCGTGCCGCTGCGCGCCGAGACCTTCGTGCGCGGCTCGTCCGACACGATCACCTTCGACTACTCGAACTGGGCCTTCGACCTGCCGATGCCCGAGTCCTTCTTCGAGATCCCGTCGGACGTCGAGGTCGAGTCCCTCGACTACGACGAGTACATGGAGAAGAGTGCGGAGGGGCCGGTCGGCCCGGCGCCGATCCTGTACCCGGATCTGCTGCACGGGTCGAAGCCGTAGATTTCAGCGCCTTGCCGGTCGCAGGGTCGGATTCAGCGGACGATCATTTTTTCTTCGTGAACGGAAGCAGAACTCGCTGATCGAGCTTTCCGTCCGCGGTCGGCGCATACCGCCATTTCGACACGGCCTCGACGGCCACTCTTCCGAAGGGCTCGGGCGGGCAGGCGGCGACGATTTCGATGTTCGTCGTCTCTCCGGCCGGCGTGATGTCGAATTTCAGGATCGCGACGCCATCTCGACCGGGATGTTGCGAGAGCAGCTTCTCGCAGCTCGAATCGGGCGGTGCGTGATCCGTGCTCGCGTCGGCGGGAGTCGTTTTCGTCGACGGACCGCAGCCGATGAGGACGCACGCGACAAGCGTCAGGACGCAGACGACGCCTCGCGGGCTGTGCTGTCGATATTCCGCTTCCTGAAGGCTCATGGCGTCCTCATGCTCGGAAGAGGTCGCGAAGCGCCCCGCCGAGCTCGGGATGCTCGAAGACCAGGCCGTGCTCCGTGAGTCGCCGAGGGATGCAGTAGCGCCCGTACAAGGCGAGCTCGGGATCCGTCCGCATGAGGAGCGGGGCGGCCAGTCGAACCATCCATTCGGCCGCGGGCAATCCGATCGGGATGCGCAAGGCGCGCCGAAGCTCGCGCATGAACTCTGCATTCGAAACCGGATTGGGTGCGGTGACCAGGTAGGCTCCCTGCATCGTCTCGTCCGCGATCACCTCGACGAAGATGCGGTTCATGTCGGCTTCATGGATCCAGCTGAATCCCTGGCGTCCATGTCCCACCTTGCCGCCGAGGCCGAGACGCGCGAGCAGGACGAGTCGCTGGAGCGCGCCGCCGTCCCGTCCCAGGACGAAGCTCGTTCGCAGGACCACTTGTCTCGTCGCCCGAGGAACCGCCGCCTGATAGGCCTCTTCCCAGGCGCGCCCGACGGTCGGCGCGAGGCCGAAGCCGAATGCGGCGTTCTCGTCGACGACGATCTCCGGCGGATCCCCGTAGATGTGGGCCGTCGACATCTGGACCCAGACCGGAGGAGGTGATTTCAAGCCGCCGAGCGCTTCGCCGAGGACGCGGGTCGATTCGATCCGGGAGCGGAGGATCTCATCGCAGTGGTCCGGCGTCTTGACGCAGTCGACCGTCCGACCGACGAGGTTGACGAGCGCCGATGCCCCTTCGAGACATTCGCTCCAAGGGCCGAGCGTTCGTGCATCCCAGGGAAGATGGCGCCATGGCCCGGACGAGCGCGGCGCATGACGGGACAAGATCACGACCTCGCAGCCTTGTTGCGCGAGGCTCCGAGCGAGGTTCAACCCGAGAAATCCCGACCCGCCGGCGATCACGATCCGTCCGGAAGGTCTGGCTCGCTCGCTCATCGCGATGAACTCCCGATTCGTCGACGCGGCGCACGCCGCCCAGACACCTGAGGATCAGCGATTGTCAGTGAGACGGCTCCAACGGTCGGTCCGCATGCGCGGGGCTGTCTACGGCGCGAGACCCCTCAGTGCTTCACCCACGTGATGTTCGCGTCCGCCACCGGCGGGCTCTCGACCGCGAGCTTCGCGACCTTCCGCGCCACGGTCCCCGCGATCTCGCGGAAGGCCGCCGCAGAGGGCGACTCCGGCTGGCTCACGACGATCGGCTTGCC
>JANRKW010000049.1:0-117260 GCA_033763215.1 Isosphaeraceae bacterium
TTGCGGATCCGCATCCAGATGGCGAAGGTCGACCTCACGCAATCGGGTCGTTTGATGCACAGATATCAGCGCGACGGGATGCGGGATCTCTTGAAGATGATCACCAACGTGCGCCTTTGCAACGAAGGCAAGCCCCCGAAGCGCGATTCGAGCCCGAGCGTCATGCCCCGTCCATCGGCCGCATTCGTATCCGCCGTTGCGGCGACGAAGCCTTCCGACGTCACCTCGACCAAGCCCGCGGAACCCGCCAAGCGGCCCGTTCCGAGCAACCTCGGCACCCCTTCGGCGCTCTCGAACCTCGAGTCGCTGCTCACCGCCACGCTCGGCCCCATGCGGGCGCCGAACGAACCGAAGTCAAACCCGGCGGGTCGGGGCGAACGTATCGATCTTCCGATCGGACCCGTCCCCCCGCCCATCGCGCGACCCAACACCGCCCCCGCTCCGGACCGTCTCAAACCCCGCGAATGACCCGTTTCGCGGACGAGAATCGCTCCCGACCACGAGCGGCGAAGCGCCGGAGCGTTCGCGGTGCGCGCGGAGAGGGTCGCCGACGCGCGATCTCGTGACCCGGCGCCCCGTTTCCGAAGGCGCACCTCGAGACGGACGATCCCCGGCCCTCGGGAGCCTCGACCAGTCCGCCGTCGACGCCCCGGTCCCACGCATGGCAAGTCCCCAAATGCTCCTCGACTCGGCTGAACGTTTCCTCGACCGCGGCTGTCGCAAGCTTGCTCCCGGTCGGTATGCTGCGATGGACGGTTTGCGGCGAGTCCGCCTCGGAGCCCACGAGAAACATGTCCCGCGGCTGCGCGGCCACTTCGAGGCGCATGACCGGCTCGATGGACGAGCGTTGCCGGCCGACCGAGCACACCGTCGTCGACACCCTCCTGGAACAGCACGATGGCCGACCATGAAGTCATCCGACGCATCCGCCTGAACTCGTCGCATCGACCGACCGGCCGCACCCGGCACGTCGTCGGCGGCGAACTCGCTCCGACGCCGGCGGAACTGCGCATCGCCCGGTATGAGGGCGATCCCGGCTGCTGCCTGCTCTACTGCGATGAGACGGGCGCCGAGATCACGGACACGTATCACGACTCGGTCGCAGCGGCGATCGACCAAGCGGAGTGGGAATTCGGGACCAAGGCCGAGGAGTGGGAGACCGTCGAATCGTAGGAAGGAACCGGAGATGAGTCGATCGTCGCGCGGTGGGCGGCGTCGCCGGCGGGACGAGTCACGACTCGCCGCTCGCACTCGGAATCGGATGCAACGCCGAAGCCGTTCCGCTCGCCGGTCGACCAACGCCGAAAGTTCCATGCGAAGAGGGAAGAACCGATCGACGAATGCAATACGGAGAAGATCGCGATCGATCGATCGGGCGGCGGCCGAGTCTCGGGTCGAAACGGAAGCCGTGCGCCGGCCCGAGTGGGGGTCTGTTTCCGGGCATCCCGCGGTTCGCCTCGTGCTTGACTATATGGCATCATGGTGATATGCTTGGGCGATGGGTCGCATTGCCTCGCTCGATTCGTCGACCTCGACGATCGGACGAATGACTTGCCCGGGTTCGCTCGGGATGGTCGGAGTCGGTACGAAGCCGAATCGAGACGATCGGAGAGTCAACGATGAAGTTGGTCATCGTCGGAGGGGTTGCGGGCGGGGCGTCGGCGGCGACTCGGGCACGCAGGCTGAGCGAGACTGCCGAGATCGTGATGTTCGAGCGCGGTCCCGACGTCTCCTTCGCCAACTGCGGGTTGCCCTACTACATCGGCGGCATCATCGCCGATCGCGAGAAGCTGCTCGTCGCCAAGCCCCAGCTCCTGCGCGATCGCTTCGGGATCGATGTCCGAACGCTCAGCGAAGTCCGTTCGATCGATCGCGAGCGCAAGGTCGTTCGCGTCGAGGATCTCGATAGCGGAAGAACCTATGAAGAATCCTACGATCGTTTGATTCTCGCGACCGGGGCTGCGCCGATTCGGCCGCCGATTCCGGGGCTCGACCTCCCCGGCGTGCACACCCTGCGGAATCTCGCGGACACCGACCGCATCAAGGAGATCGTCGACCGAGGCGCTCGTCGAGCGGTGGTCGTCGGCGCGGGGTTCATCGGGATCGAGGTCGTCGAGAATCTCGTCCATCGCGGCGTCGCCGTCACGCTCGTCGAGTTGTCGGATCAGATCCTGCCGCCGTTCGATCGCGAGATGACCACGCCGTTCGAGCAACTCCTGCGAGCGAAGGGAGTCGACGTCCGCCTCGGAGACGCGGCGGAGGCCTTCGAGCAGGAGAGCGACCACCTGAAGGTGAAGTTGCGCTCGGGGATCGTGGTCGAGACCGACCTGGTTCTCGTCGGGATCGGCGTCAGGCCCGAGAACATCCTGGCGACCGCGGCGGGTCTCGAGACCGGACCGCGGGGAGGGATCCGCGTGGATCGGGCGATGCGGACCTCGGACCCGGCGATCTCCGCGGTCGGCGACGCGGTCGAGACCGTCGACTTCCCCTTCGGCGCCCCGACGCAGATTCCCTTGGCGGGTCCCGCGAATCGCCAAGGGCGGCTCGCCGTCGATCACATCTTCGGACGCGAAGTCGCCTATCGAGGGACCCAGGGGACGGCGATCGTCGGCGCCTTCGGCGCTGCGCTCGCGGCTACGGGAATGAACGCCAAATCCCTCGATCGAGCCGGAAGACCCTACCAAGCGATCTATGTTCATCCCAATGACCATGCGGGATATTATCCGGGTGCGAGCCGGCTCTCGATCAAGCTGCTCTTCGACCCGGCCGACGGCAAGGTCCTCGGAGCGCAGGTGGTCGGCTCGGCGGGCGTCGACAACCGGATCAACGTCTTGGCGATCGCGATCCAGGCGGGAATGACCGTCTTCGACCTCGAGCAGGTCGAATTGGCCTATGCGCCGCAGTTCGGATCGGCCAAGGACGCCGTCAACATGGCGGGATTCGTGGCGGCCGGCGTGGTCCGGGGCGACTCCCGAGTCGTGCTCCCGGATCAACTCGAGGCGATCGACGCCATGCTGATCGACGTTCGGTCCCCGGCGGAGTTCGCTCGCGGGACGATCCCGGGCGCGACCAACATCCCGGTCGACGTCCTGCGGAATCGTCTCGGCGATCTCCCTCGCGATCGACGGTTGGTCGTCTTCTGCCAGGTCGGCCAGCGCGGCTACGTGGCGACGAGGATCCTCATGCAGCACGGATTCGATGTGAGGAATCTCTCGGGCGGCTTCACGACGTATCAGATGGCGCGACCCACTTGATTCGCGATCTCGTTCGCCGAGGCCGAGAACGCGGGGGTCCTTGATGCCGCCGGGTTCCGGCCGATATCATGAACCGACGCCTATCCTCGAGGCGACAAACGCCGAGTCGGACGCGTCGTCGAGAAGACGACCGGACCGGTCGACGCACTCTTCGGCTCCCACAAGCTCATGCCCGATCGCGACTATTACGAATCTCTGGGAATCTCTCGATCCGCTTCGCCGGATGAGATCAAGAAGGCCTACCGCGCCCAGGCGCGGAAGTATCATCCCGACGTGAATCCGGGCGATAAAGCGGCCGAGGTCAAGTTCAAGGAGATCCAGAACGCCTACGACGTGCTCTCGGAGCCCGAGAAGCGGAAGCTCTACGACCAGTTCGGACACGCCGCATTCCAGGGCGGGGGGCCGGGTCCGAGGGCAGGGGCCGGAGAATGGGCGGCGAAGCAAGGCGGATTCGGTCCCGGCTACGAGAACATCGACTTCTCCGCATTCTTCGGCAACCCGGGGCGCTCCTCGGGGACGACGGGCAATCCGGGGGATCACGAGGAAGGTGTCGGAAGCATCTTCGAGGAGCTGCTCGGTCGCGTGCGCGGGGATAAGTCGGGAAAGAAGCGGGGCGGGCGTGCGTCGAACCGCGCGCCGGAATTCCATCTGACGATCCCCTTCCTCACCGCCGTGAAGGGCGGCGAGACGTCGATCGAGGTGCCGCGTTCGTACGGTGGTTCGGAGTCGCTGGTCGTCAAGATCCCACCCGGTCTGGAGTCGGGCAAGAAGCTCAGGCTCCGCGGGCAGGGTGAGCCCGGCCCTTCGGGCGAGCGGACCGACCTGACCATCGTCGTGGCCGTCGACGGCCATCCCTACTTCTCGCGCGAAGGCCGAAACCTCACGGTCGAGGTCCCCATCTCGATTTCCGAGGCCCTTCTCGGCGCCAAGGTCGACGTTCCCACGCTCGACGGATTGAAGACGTTGCCCGTTCCCGCGGGCTCCTCCTCGGGGACCAAATTGCGGTTGCGCGGGCAGGGTGTGCCCAGCTTCCGCGATGAACCGGCGGGAGATCTCTTCGTCGTGATCAAGGTCGTCGTCCCCAAGAATCTCGACGACGAGAGCCGGCGCTGGATCGAACAGTTCGCCGCCCGAAATCCACAGAATCCTCGTGCCGGGCTCTGGGTCGGCTGAACCGACTCGTCCTCGAGACGAGTCGTCGCCGAGCAAGCCCAAGGCCGCGGTCTCGGACCGATCCTTCAACGAGCGCCAACCCGAGTCGGCCATGAGTCAACCGATCTACAGTCGAGAAGAGGTCGCATCGCGTTTGGCGGTCAGCCCCCAACTCCTGCTGCGGTACGAGCAACGCGGCCTGATCAGGTCGGTGACGATCGACGGCGCGACCGGTTACGACCCGCCGGAGATCCGCCGCATCTGGCGGGTCGTCACCTATCAGCGCGATCTGGGCGTGAACCTCGCCGGCGTCGAAGCCATCCTCAGGTTGCGTGAGAGGATCGAGGAACTCCATCACCACTTCCATCAGTTCTCGCTCGACCTCCGCGCAGCCGTCGACGAACGCGAGCGGCTGGAATCCCTCTTGGGTCGCGACTCGGCGGAAGCCGAGAGCGAGGATCCACGATGAGCGCCCGCCCGACGCAGCCGCCCATTCGTGTCGCACGAGAGGATCGGAGACGCGTGGGAACGGCGTTCGCCTGGCTCACAGGAGCCGGCATCACCGCGTTCGCCTGCTGCGGCGTCCTGCTCATCTGGCATCTCGTCCGCCGGGGCCGCCTGATCCGCGAGGGCTTGGCGCCTCCCAAACGCATCGAGCTTCCCGATCCGGCGGATCTGCGCGGACGTCCCCAGGTTTGAGCTCCGAGCCGCCGACACTCTCTCTCACCCAGACCGCTGATCCATGCCCGACTCTCGGTTTCGACCTCATGAACGCATCAAGGATCCCGGCGTCTTTCGCAGAGCGTTCGAACGCAAGCGATCGGCCTCGGACCCGGAACTCGTCGTCCACGGCGTCGAGAACGGGCTCCCGCATGCGCGGTTGGGGATCTCGGTGGGGAAGAAGAAGGTCAAGTCGGCCGTCGACCGAAACCGGATCAAGCGGGTGATTCGCGAGGCGTTCCGGCTCACGAAGCAGGAATGGCCCGGCGGCATCGACTACGTCATCGTCCCGCGCAATCCCGCGCTCGGCTTCGGTCACGCCTCGGCCGTGCTTCCCACGCTTGCGAGGGCCGTTGCGCGGAGGCTGGCGGGTGGTCCGAGAAGCCCATCGGGCGAGAGCACCACGAAGCCCGAGCCGCCGCGATGATCCGACTGATCGAACGGATCCTGACCACGGCGCTCTTCGCCGTGATCCGACTCTACCAGCGATTCCTGAGCCCGCTCTTGGGCAACGTCTGCCGCTTCGAGCCGACCTGCAGCCGCTACATGGTCGCGGCGGTCGAGAAGTATGGACTCGCCCGCGGCGTCTGGAAAGGGGTCGGGCGGGTCTGCCGCTGCCATCCCTGGAATCCCGGCGGATTCGACCCGCCTTGAGACGACCCTCCGCGGCCCTGCACGCTCGCGGCTCGGTCGGTCGCATCGCGAAGACCGCCGAGCCTTCATCCGATCGAGCTCAGTTCATGATCTCCTGCTCATCGAACAAGAGACCGTACTTCTTCATTTTCTTGTATAGAGTCGTTCGGTTGATGTCGAGCATGCGGGCGGTCTCTTGACGGTTCCAGTTGAGCGCCTGGAGAGCCTGGATGATGATCTGCTTCTCCGGCTCCTCGAGCGCCTCCTTGAGCGGACGGATTCGGAACGGCAGGTGACCGAGGCGGTTGGGGACGGCGGGCCTGCCCGTCATCCGACCGTGGTTGTGATAGCCGAGCGAGAGATTCGCGGCCGTGATGTTCTGACCGTGGCAGAGAGCCACGCCGCGTTGGATGACGCTCTCGAGCTCGCGAACGTTCCCGTTCCACTCGTGGCGGGCGATCGCTTCGAGGGCATCGGGAGCGAAGCCCTGGATCTGTTTTCCGAACTCGGCCGCGAACCGATCCCGGAAGAAATCGGCGAGCCGTTCGATGTCGAGCCCGCGTTCACGAAGCGGCGGGAGCTTGAGGCAGACGATGCTGATCTGATCGTAGAGATCGCGTCGGAACTTGTTCTGCTCGACGAGCAGCGGCAGGTTCTCCTGAGTCGCGAGGATGACGCGAACGTCGGCCTTCTCGACGTCTCGGCTGCCCTGCGGCTCGTATTCTCCATCCTGCAGGAGTCGGAGGAGTTGGAGTTGGAGTCCGGGCGAGAGCGCGGCGACCTCGTCGAGGAAGAGCGTGCCGCCCTTGGCTCGCAGGATCTTTCCGGGGCGATCGATCGAAGCCTCGGGGCCTCGGATCCGCTGGCCGAAGAGCTCGCGCTCGAGAATCGCCTCGTCGAGGTCATCACAGACGACTTCGACGAACGGAGCCTCGGAGCGGGTGCTCCCGTGGTGGATCATCCGAGCGAGCAGCGACTTTCCGGTCCCTTGGTCGCCGACGATCAGCGCGGGGGTCATCGTCGGGGCGAGCATCGACGCCATTTCGACCGCCTGCCGTACCGCGGGTGCGTTTCCGACGAGAACGAGCCGGTTCCCCGCGGATCCACCCGACGAAGCGATCTCATTGCGTCCGTCGTCGATCGGCACCGTGTACGGGGAGACCGGGCTGGAGATCGGCCGAGGCGCGGCGCTCGGGAGACCGATCGTCGCGTCGATCCTGGGATTCCGGCCGAATTCGGTAGAAGCGGTCCCGGATTCGCCGTGGAGCAGGTGCGAGGAGCTCGTTCGTGAAGCGAGGTGACCGGCGTGTCCGTGGCCGAGGTGCGGCCCGTTCGCAGGGGTCGGAGTCGAGGGAGCGGCGTGGGGAGCGATGGGAGACGGCATCGAGGCGACCGGCGGCGTCTTGGGGGTCGAATCGATTCCGCGACTCTCGATCGCCTGGAGGACCGCGGCTCTCAACTCGCCGGCGGGCAGCGGGTATCGAAGGATCGCGGCCGCGCCCAGCCTCGTGGCCTCACGCTCACGCTCCGAATGCGCGGCGGCCAGGAGCACCAGAACCGGAAGGCTCGGGTGCTTGCGTCGCACGTAGCTGAGCAACTCGAGCGAGTCGGGGTCGGCGGGATCGACGCCTGCGAGCAACACGTCGACCCCACCGCGCTCGATGCGGCGAAGCGCGACACGGTCGCTGTCGGCCTCTTCGATCGGGTGTCCGAGCGAGCGCAGCATCGAAGTCAGCATCGACAGAGCCGACGGATTCGAGTGCACGATCAGGAGTTGGGCGTGGGCCATGGAACACACTCTCGGAAAATGCGCTCGATCGCTCGAGGCGCAGCAGGAGTACATCATCCCTGAGGAATGACTGACGCGAGGCACCTCAGCACATTCCGCCGGATCGAAACCGGAGATCGAAGGGACGCGAATCGTTTGCGCCCAGTTCTCGTCTCGAGCGACGCGGCACGGGGGGAAGACCACATCAAGACGTTCGAGGTGTCGATTGGGATATACATCGCAGTTGCAATATCGTCAAAAAAGTGCGAATCGTCCTCACCGGCCTTGACCGCGCCGCGTTCGGAGAGTCTCGAGGCGCCGGCGCTCATGGGCCGGCGACGAGAGGGATCGACGGGCATCGAATCAGGCTCTTGGATGAGCGTCCTTGTATGCATCGAGAATGCGTTCACTCGTGACGTGTGTGTAGATCTGAGTCGTCGTCAGCTTGCGATGCCCGAGAAGCTCCTGGACGCTGCGAAGGTCGGCGCCTCGATCGAGCAGGTGTGTCGCGAAGCTGTGTCGAAACGTGTGCGGTGAGGATGCCGGATCGAGTCCCAACCCCTGGACCATCGGTTCGAGCAGTCGGCCCACGCTTCGAGACGTCAATCGAGTGCCGCGGTGATTCAGGAAGAGGGCGGACTCCTCCGGGCGGCGCGGTGTTCGGAGCGACAGCCAGCGTCCGATCCAGGTGACGGCCATCGAACCCACCGGGGCAAGGCGTTCGCGTCGTCCCTTCCCGCGAACCCGGAGCATCTCGTTTTCGAGATCCAGGTCGTCGAGATCGAGTCCCACGAGCTCACCGACTCGAAGACCGCCTCCGTAGAGCGTCTCGAACATGGCACGATCGCGAATGCCGAGCGGCGTGTCGGTCGGGATGGCATCGAGGAGTCGGATGGCTTCGTCCACGCGGAGGACTCGGGGAAGTCGACGAGGTTGACGGGGGTTTCTGAGGCCGCCGGCGGGATCGCCCGCGAGGTTTCCCTCGCGACGTTGGTGACGATAGTAGGAGCGGAGACCCGCGAGACGACGAGCGACCGTACTCGCGGCAGCGCCCTGTCCGGTCAACCAGGCCGAGTAGGCGCGAAGGACCTTGGAGTCGACCCGCGTCGGATCGGCTCCCTCTCCTCGCGACTGCTCGAGGAACTGGGTGAAGCGGGTGAGATCATCGAGATAACCGCGAAGCGTATGGGGCGACGCGTTTTTCTCGATGCGGAGGTGATCGAGGAACGACTGCATCGACGGGTGCACGAGAATCTCCTCCCGAAGGCCGGAGGATCTCTCCCGGCCGTTCGCAACGACATCCGGACCCGGATCGACCCACGAGTCGATCCGCATCTACCGGAATCGTCACGATGCCGCCGACGTCCTTACATCAGTACCGCAAACCGCTCGATCGTTCTCGAAAAAAAGCGGCGCGGATCCGGTTTTCTTTCACAGCGCCCATCTCGGCGCGACGACCGCACAACGATTCTCTCACCCACCCATGAAGCCGAACGGGGGATTCCGTGAAAAAAAGGGAGAAGCCACTTCCCAAAGCGGCAGTGGTCCCCTACTATACCGGTGCGCCATGGAGCAGCGGCTAGCTCGCCAGGCTCATAACCTGGAGGTCGCAGGTTCGATTCCTGCTGGCGCAACTCGCGAGTTCCTCTCTTGGTTCTCGTCCTCTCCGTTCACCAGCTTCTACGTCCCGGATTCCAAAACGGGACACTCCTCCGCAAAAACTTGCTTGAGAGCATGCTCGCTCGCGACCCGGCTCCGCCGGGTCGTTCTACTTCGAATCCCTCTCCCGGTCGATTCTCTCGTCCCTGGGTCGAATGCGATGAACGACGACGGCGACTCGCAATCCGACGAGCTATCGCGGCAGGATGAGCGGACGCTTGCTGAACTCGGTTATTCCCAGGAGCTCGACAGGGACCTCGGGGCCTTCTCGAATCTCGCGATCTCGTTGTCGATCATCTGCATTCTCGCCGGCGGAGTCACCTCATTCTCCCTCGGCTTCTGTGCTGTGGGCGGTGCCTCGATCGGATTGGGGTGGCCGATCTCGTGCCTCTTCTCGATCACCGTGGCGCTGACGATGGCTCAGGTTGCTTCGGCCTTCCCCACGGCGGGGGGGCTCTATCATTGGGCCGCGATCTTGGGCGGTCGCGGCTGGGGTTGGACGACCGCTTGGTTCAATTTAGCGGGATTGGTCACCGTGCTGGCGGCAATCGACGTCGGTGCGGTGCGATTCGCGGCCGACGCTTTCGGCTGGTCGGATCGACTCGACGGCGTGACGCAGCTCATCGCCGTGGCCGTGATGGCGGGATCCCAAGCGTGGATCAATCATCGAGGGATTCGACTCACCGCTCGGCTCACCGACTTCAGCGGCTGGTGGATCCTTGGAACTTCCGCAGCGCTGACTCTCGCCTTGATCCTGCTCGCCCCGACGCTCGACCCGACCCGTCTCCTTCGATTCGAGAATTTCAGCGGTCCCGCGGGAGGCGACATCTGGCCGCGATCCGACTCGCTCGGCCTGCTGTTCGCGCTCGGTCTGCTCCTGCCCGCATACACGATCACGGGATTCGACGCCTCGGCTCACGTGGCCGAGGAGACGAAGGGAGCGGCGGTGAACGTTCCTCGTGGAATCGTCCGCTCGGTCGTCATCTCGGGGATCGCGGGCTGGATCTTCCTCAGCGCAGTCGTGCTCGCCGCGCCTTCGACCTCGGACGCCGCGGCGCAGGGTGAAGGCGCCTTTCGTTCGATACTCCAGTCGGTCCTGCCCCGACCGCTTCATCTCGCCGCCGTCGCCGCCATCCTCGTGGCTCAATACCTCTGCGGTCTCGCGACAGTGACGTCGGCGGCCCGGATGGCCTTTGCGTTCGCTCGCGACGGAGGCCTGCCGGCATCCCGTGCGATCCGACGAGTCAGCCCGCGATATCGGTCGCCGGCCGTCGCGGTTTGGGTCGTCAGCGTCGCAGCCGTCCTCTTCACTGCATGGACACCGATCTACGCCACGATCACGGCGGTTTGCACGATCTTCCTCTATGTTTCCTATGTGATTCCGATTGGACTCGGGTGCCGGGCGATCGGCACCCGATGGACCCGATTCGGTCCTTGGAATCTCGGACGCTGGTACCTCGTTCTCGCGATCCCCGCGATCCTCGGTTGCGTGATCCTGGTGCTCATCGGGATGCAGCCGCCGAACCAGAAATCGGTACTGGTCCTCGGTCTCTTCACGGCCACGTTGGGCGCCTGCTGGTGGGGCGGAGCCCGCGATCGATTCGCGGGCCCGCCCGTGACGACGATTCGCTGACCGTCGCACTCACTGCTGTGCGAACTCCAGAGAGATCCTGCGACCGTCTCGGATGACGACGATCGGGGTCTTCTCCCCGCGCTTCTTCTGTCGGAGGGCGTGGGCGAAGATCTGCGACTCGGTCATGGCCCGTTCGATCCCGTCATAGGCGACGAGTAGATCTCCCGCCTTGACTCCGGCCTTCTTGGCGAGCGCGTGCTCGCCGTACTGCCCGACGCTCTTGACGCGGATCGCGAGCTCGTCGGCCCCGATACCATTCTTGGTTCGATCGGCCTCGGTCGCCGGCTCGAGCCGCATGCCGCCCAGCGCCATGCGGCGGAGATCCCACGAAGTCACCCGCCAGGAGATGTTCCCCTCGCGCCAACCCGGGGCGAGCATGAGGTCGACCTCCGATCTCATCTCGCCGCGTCGGACCTCCGCCTTCAGGGTGCCGCTCTTGGGAAACCGGTGGAGGACCCACTGAATATCGGCGGTGGAGATCAGGGGCTGTCCGCCGAGCGTCGCGATCTCATCGCCCTCGCGAATCCCGGCGCGGTCGGCAATCGACCCGCGCATCACGCGTGCAACCGTCGCCGCCTTCTTCGGGTTCATCGTGAGCCCGAGAACCTCGGGATCGGGATAGGGGAAGAGCACGTCGTCGGGAACCGACTTCCCTTCGTTCCTGTAGGCCAGCCTCTGTGCCTCGCCGATCTGGTGACAATGGATGCAGCTCTTGGCGACCGCGCCCTCGTAGTCGAGATCCGCCTGGTAGCGGCCCTTCAAGCTGGGGAAATCGCGAGGTGTCGCGTACGGACCCGGAACGGCCTTCTTGCCCTCGAGAGCGGCTTCGTACTCGGGCAGGCTCTTGTGCATGCGCAGCGCCGATCCGAGCGCGGCACGAAGTCCGTCGAGGGAGATGTCCTCGGACTCGGGACGCTCCGATCGCGTGGCGAATCGTCCGTAGATCGTGCCGTCGGCGTTCATGAGGACGATCGCGAAGGACTGATCGAAGTCGTACTGGAATCGTCGGAGATCGATGTTGTTGCCGTAGACGATCCGGACCAACACGAACTGATCCATGAGGTCGCGGACGAGGGGGTCTCGATTCGCGACATCCTCGTCGAAGTCGTGACATGCCTCGCACGGGATGCACCGGAACGCAACGAGGATCGGCTTGCCCGACGTCTTCGCCGCGCGGATGCCGGCGTCGATATCGTTGTAGATCCACTCGGTCGAACCCGAGAACGACTCGCGGTCGGCCTTCACCTTCTTGTCGCGCTCGGTGTTCTGAGCGAGGGCGAAGGAGGGGGCCAGCAGAAACGGAACGAGGACCAGTTCGTACCGGATCATTCGTGCCTCATGGGTCGGCGGTTTCGCGGGAGCCCCTCGAGCACGATGCTCGAGGATCGAGATTCAACGGAACGTCTCACGTACCGGGGCGAAGCGATCGAGCTTGTCGGGATCGATGTCGACGCCGAGTCCCGGCCGCTGCGGGATCTCGAGCATACCCTGCTCATCGAGTACGAACGGCTCGGAGACCAATTCATCGATGTAGGCGCAAGGGGTGAGATATTCGACATACCGGGCGACGGGGATCGCCGCGGAGAACTGAAGGTCGGCCGCGAGCCCGATCGCCGTGTTCCAGCCGTGCGGGACGACCTGGACGTTGTGGTCGGCGGCGAGCCAAGCGATGCGACGCGATTCCGAGAGGCCGCCGTTCTTCGTGCAGTCGGGTTGGAGGATGTCGACGGCCCGCCGTTCGATCCAGGGCCGGAACGCCTGGCGCCTGGTCAAGACCTCCCCGCCCGCAATGGGGACCGGCGAGGTTCGCGTCAACTCGATGTAACCCTCGAGATCGTCGGGCGGCAGCGGTTCCTCGAACCATGCGACTCCGAAGTCGGCGAGCATCGAGGCGGTGTTTCTCGCCCAGTTGGTGCCGTGAGGCCAGAACTGCTCCGAACCGCCCGCGTCGACCATCAGCTCGACCCCGTCGCCGACCGCGCGACGCGCGGTGCGGACGATCATCTCGTCGAACGAGCGATCCCGGCGCCCAAATGGTCGCCAACCGAGCTTGATCGCCCGGAAGCCCCGCGATGCGACGGACTCGAGGTTGCGAGTCAGCGGCGCGGGTTCATCGAAGAGGATCGATCCATACGGTTTGATCGTTCGCCGATAGTTGCCGCCGAGCAGTCGAGAGACCGGCTGTCCGCAGGCTCGCCCCATGAGATCCCAGAGTGCGATGTCGATCCCGCTGATGGCGTGCTCGACCGAGCCGCCGCGACCCTGCCAGAAGCTCGATTGGCGGAGCTTCTCGGAGACGCGCTCGGGTTCGACCGCCGATTCTCCCTTCAAGAGCGGCCAGAGCAGTTCGACCGCGCCCGCGACCAACCTCCCCGACGTGAAGCAACTCCCGAAGCCGACGAGTCCCTCGTCGCTTCGGACGATCACCAGCGTGTGGAGATTTTCCTGCGGTTCATGCCCCTGAGGCCAGCCACCGTCGACCGTGGCTCCGGTGAGCGGACAGACTTCCACGGCAATGATCTTCACGGCGCGTCTCCGGTGGGTCGGAGTCGGGAATCGGTCTCGAAGCCTCTCTTCGACCACTCTACGCGATCTTAGCCGTCGAGTCGGGGCGATGCGACCAGGTCGACCGCCGACGACGAATGCCGGGCTCCTTGCCGTCTCCGCGCGCGAACCGATACATTGCACGCGAGGGGTCCGCTCCGAGTGGGAGCTCGGAACCGACTCTCGATGCTCGCTCCCAATCCGAACGGCTGTGGAGATCTTTCCGCGATGCTCGATGCTCTCGTCGTCTCACCGCATCCCGACGACGCGGAACTCGGCGTCGGCGGTACGATCCTCGCGCTCGCGGCTCAGGGCTGGAGAGTCGGGATCCTCGACCTGACCGACGGCGAACCGACTCCGCTGGGCTCGCGCGCGATCCGAGCGGCCGAGACCGCCGCCGCGAACCAAGCACTCGGAGATCCCCATCGTGAGAATCTCGGACTCCCGAATCGGTCTCTCGAACCAACGCTCGAGCATCGCCGAGTCTTGGCCGAGGCGTTTCGTCGACTCCGGCCTCGGCTGATCTTCGCCCCGTATTGGGAGGATGCGCATCCCGACCACCTCGCGGCGACGCGACTCGTGGAGGATGCACGTTTCTGGAGCAAACTCTCGCGATCCGACCTCGCAGGCGAGCCGTATCACCCCAAACGCATTCTCTATTACTTCAGCGTGCATCTTCGAATCGTCGAGCGTCCGAGCTTCGTGCTCGACATCTCGGCGCATCGAGCCGCCAAGGATGCCGCCCTGCGCTGTTATCGTTCCCAACTGGTCGACAACGCCCCCGCGGTCGGAGGCGGAGTGATCGACGCGGTCCATGATCGAACGCGATTCTGGGGACGACTCGTCGGCGTCGAGCACGCGGAGCCGTTCGCCTCGAGAGAGCCGATCGGGCTGCGCGGGCTCGACGAATTCCTGCTCTGACACGTCTGGAATCGACTCACGGGGCCGGATTCGCCCCTGCGCCGAAACGACGCTCGCGGAGACTCGGCGGGCGACGCTCGCGTGCACCCTCGGGCATCGGGGTGGCCGGCTTGGAGGCCTTTGCGGACTCGCTCCGACGCTCCGCCGCCTCGCGTTCGTCGCGCGCGGGGATCAATGCGTTCGGGTCGAACGGCTCGCCGAGCATGCGATCGAAAGCGGTCTTCTGCTTCGTGGTGAGCAGTCGGAGGATTCGAGTCACGGCCGCATTCTGGATCGCATCCGAGCCCTGCTGCATCGCTTCGAATCGCTTCCTCATCTGCTCGCGACGAGCATCGCGCTCCGCCTTCTTCTTCGCTTCCTCGGGGTCGTCGGGCGGGGTCTTCGACGAATCGGCCGCGGGGGCTTCCTTCGGAGCGGCGTCGGCTGCGTCGGTCTTGGGTCGAGGAGCGGTCTTGGCCTCCGCTTCGGCACCGACCTCGCTCCCTCCGGTGCGAGTCTCGGACTGGCCGGGGCGCGTCGTCTCCCCGCGTGCTCCACGGTCGCGGCGGCTGAGCGCCATCTTGGTCATCTCGCCGACCCAGTAGGTCATCTGTCCGGTTCGAGCTTCCTCGAGGATCCGTCGGATCATCTCGGACTTACCCGAGTCGAGATTCAAGGCTCGCGCGACATCCTCGCGGGCGAGCGCGGAGAGCCCTTCCATCTGCAAGGCGATCTGCTCCAGCCGCTTCCGCTGGGCCTTCGTGAGGATCTTGGCCGCAGCCTCCTCGGCCTCTCGGAAGAAGCTGTTCATCGTGGTCATGAAGTTCATCATGCGGTAGATCTGGGCCCCGATCTCGACGGGGTTCGGCCCAGTCCCGCCCCGGGCGGCGGCGGCGGGATCGACGCCCGGCGGCGGACCGCCCGGAGAGAGACCGGCCGAACGGGCCATGGTCTCGCCCCGCTCGCGAAAGGTCCGACTCCAAGCCTCGAGCTTCTCGCGTTGCTCGTCGTCGATCCCGAGTTCTTTCTGAACCCCGGGCATCATCACGAGCATGGCCTTGGTCATGCCGAACTGACCGATGGTGCCCGCCATTCCGCCCCACCCGCCCATCCTCGTGAAGCGCGAGGGGTCGCCGAAGAGGCGGATCGGAGGAACCGGTCGGTCGGGACGATCGCTCGAGGTCTCGGAGGGAGCGGTCGACCGCGGCGTGCGGCTGGACTCATCGGTTCCGGCGCTGCGGCCCGACCCAGGAGTCTGAGCCCGGCAAACGCCCGAGAGGCCGAGAATGCACACCAGAAGGGAGCCCCATCGACCGAGGCGGGAGGGCGCAGGCATGTCGAGCTCCTGGAGTCGAGGGTGGGCGGTCAACCGACGTGGAGGGACCGGATTCGGACGACGCGATGCGACCGGCGGGCAGCGCGATCTCCGTCGAGGGTTCTCATAGCTTACCCCGACGCCGGTCTTCGAGTTTCGAGCTTCGGCGGAGTTTGCATGACTCGTCGGCCTCGTGCGAGCCCATCGGCGCAGTTCAACGGTTGATTGACACCGACTCGGGGCGCTCGTAGCATCGGTTCACGATCGAGCCGTCGGCTCGATGGAGCGCGGGGCCGCCCAGCAGTCGTGAGGAGCCGGTCGCCGCGGATCGTCCTCCGTTGTGGACCAGAGGAGCCGCGTCATGCCGGGCCTGAATCGACGAACCTTCTTGGCAAGCGCCGGCGCCGGGACCGCCGCGCTGGGACTGGCGGGGCCCTCCGTCGCCTTCCGCGATTCCGACAAGCTCCGTTTCGCCGTGATCGGAATTCGCGGCCGCGGCGGCAGCCACATCTCCGCCTTCTGCGGTCACTCGAAGACGACCGTCGCCACCCTCTGCGACGTCGACACCCGCGAGTTCGCCCCGCGCGTGAAGTACGTCGAGGAGAAGACCGGCTCGAAGCCCAAGGTCGAACAGGACCTCCGCAGAGTCTTCGACGACAAGTCGATCGACGCCGTTTCGATCGCCACGACCAATCACTGGCACGCGCTCGCGACCGTTTGGGCCGTGCAGGCCGGCAAGGACGTCTACGTCGAGAAGCCGGTCAGTCACAACTTCGTCGAAGGCCGCAAGATGGTCGAAGCCGCACGCAAATACGGCAAGATCGTCCAGACCGGCACCCAGAACCGCAGCCTCTCGGGCGTGATGGAAGGCGTCGCGCAACTTCGGGCCGGCAAGATCGGCGACATCTACCGAGCCAAGGGGCTCTGCTACAAGCCGCGCGGCTCGATCGGCAAGAAGGCCGACGCGGAGGTCCCGGCGGGCGTCGACTACAACCTCTGGCTCGGCCCCGCACCCGAACGTCCCTTCAATCCCAACCGATTCCACTACGAGTGGCACTGGAACTGGGACTACGGCAACGGCGACCTCGGCAACCAGGGCATCCACCAGATGGACGTCGCACGCTGGGGGCTCGGCAAGGACGAGTGGCCGACCAAGATCGAGTCGAGCGGCGGACGCTACGGCTACTCCGACGACGGCCAGACTCCCAACACGCAGATCTGCACCTATCGCTGGCCCGATTGCGAACTCGTCTTCGAGGTCCGCGGACTTCGCACCAACGACGAACTCGGCATCAAGGTCGGAAACATCTTCTACGGCACCAAGGGGATCCTGACCTTCAACGGCGACGACTGGACGATCTACGACGGGAAGCCCGGCGGCAAGCTCGAGAAGGTCGCATCCGGCAACGGCGGCGGCGACCACTTCGGGAACTTCGTCGAGGCGGTCCTCGCCCGCGACCCCAAGATCCTCCACGCCGACATCCTCGAGGGTCATCGCTCTTCCGCCCTCTGCCATCTCGGCAACATCGCCTACCGAACCGGCCAGGCCCTCGACTTCGACCCCAAGGCCGAGAACTTCGGATCGAACGACAAGGCCAACGATCTCCTCAGCCGCGAGTATCGCAAGCCGTTCGTGATGCCCGACCGCGTCTGAATCGAGTCGCGCGATCCGGATCGACTCGGGACCATCCTCCATCGCCCCGCCGCTCGAGAGTTCGAACGGCGGGGCGACTTCGTTCGCGATCGAGACTTCGGTGAATTCTCCGACTACATTCTGTACATGACGGGGACAAGCGTTCATACTGATTCGGCTTCGATTTCCATTTCCATTTCTCCCGACCGGAGTCCTTCGATGAAGTCCGCCCAGGCAGCCGTCATGCTCCTCGTGATCTCGCTCTCATTCGCCGTCGATTCCGCGCGTGCCCAAGACGCGCCTCCGATCCCCCAGCCGACCGCCGAGCACAAGATCCTCGCCGCCGACGCCGGAAAGTGGGACGCCGAGATCAAGTCCTACAGCTCGGGTCCCGACGCGGAGCCCAAGATCTCCAAGGGGACCGAGGTCAATACGGTCGTTGCCGGCGGGCTCTGGACGATCTCCGAGTTCCACGGCACCGTGGAGGGCCTCGACTTCGAGGGACGCGGCCAATACGGCTTCGACCCGATCAAGAAGAAGTATGTGGGCACTTGGATCGACTCGTGGAATCCCACGCTTTCGGTGATCGAGGGCACCTACGACGCCGCCTCCAAGACCCTCACCATGACCGGCGAAGGCATGGAAGTGAACAGCAAGACGAAATATCAACAGAAGATGGTCACCAAGACCAACGCCGACGGAAGCCGGACGTTCACGTTCTTCATGAAGGGCGAGTTCACCGGCGGCAACGAAGTGAAGATGATGGAGATCACTTACCGCAAGGCAAAGTGACCTCTTCGTCCCGAGACGCTGAGTCGCTCTCCTCGCGCCGTACGCGAGGGGAGCGATTTCCGCGATCAACGCGCGGCGGCGACGTACGGGCTGCGAGGATACTCTTTACGCAGGCGATCCAACGTCTCGCCCGCTCGATCCTCCTGACGGAGCTCCCGCCAGACCTCCGCGATCCGCGCCAGGGCGCGGGGATGCTGTTCCCTGTCCTTGAAGAAGAGCAGGTCGGTGTGGAGGTACGCGTAGAGCGCCTCACGCGGTTTCCCGGCGGCTCGTAGACAGTCTCCCAGCATGTTGTGCGCCAGCGACTGACTCGCGACGTCCTCGGCCGGCGCGGCTTTGATCACATTCCGCACGAGCGTCTCCGCCTCGGAGAATTTCTTGCCGCCGACGAGGGCCTCCGCCTTGGCGAGTTGAGCGTCGCGCCGCTTGACCGAACCCTCCGCCGACGCCGCGATGATCTTGTCGAGTTCGACGACCGCCTTGTCGAACTCGCCCTTCTTCGAGAAGACCCGAGCGCGAAGCACCGCGGCGCGGTCGGCCGATTGCGGCAGCGCGCTCATGCGGGTCAGCGTCTCGTCGACTTTCGCGTAGTCGCCCTTGCCCAGATAGAGCCGCGTCAGCGCCTCGAGTGCGGGGACGACGTGCCGACCCTTGGAATAGGTTCGCCCGAAGGCCTCGAGGAGTTGGATCGCCTGGTCGGTCTTGGAGGGATCCGTGAGCGCCAGGTCGACCGAGACCCTCGCCTCGCCGAAGAGCGCGGCCTCGATGACGAACGGCTTGCCGGTCGCCTTCGCCGCCGCCTTCTTGTAGAGATCCGCCGCCTCGGCGAAGTTCCCCGCATTCTCGCGAGTCTGCGCGAGCACGAGATCCGGAGGCTGGTTGTCGTAGGTGATCGAGACGATCGCGCCCGTCGGGACCTTCGTGATGTTGTTGCCCAGCTTGACCGTCACCTCGGATGGCGACTCGGATTGAACCGTGCCGCGCACCGCGTTGCCGGGAGCCTTGAATTCGGCCGTAGGGGTCAAGGAGACGACGTCGGCACGAGCCGAGGAGCAAGCTCCCAGCAGAACGATCGTGACGATCGAGGGCACGCGGGACATGGTGGTTCTCCGTCGCGATTCGAGATGCTCACTTGATTCGTGCGATCATTTCTTGGTACTTCGACTTCATCTCGGCCGAGCCCACGGTCGGCGAGAGGCGCATCACGCTCGAGAGCGTCTGCTTCGCCTGCGCCGCCTTGCCTTGACCCTCGAGTGCGAGCGCCGCGTTGTACCAGGCCTCGAAGTACTCTTTCGGCTTGGGGCTGAGGTTTCGGAGACGGCCGGCGAGAGCTTGCCAATAGGCGAACGCCTCGTTCCAGGATCCCTTCTTGGCCGAGGCCTTTGCGGAGAGGATCTGTCCCTTCTCCATCTGGGCCTGGAGCAGCCTGGGCGACTGCGCCAGGATCTCGGCGATCGCCTTGTCGGCTTCGTCGAACTTTCCCGCGACGCGCAGGGCCGCGACGAGCTCGAGCCTGACCAGCATCAGCCGATCCGATGCGCCCGGCCGGCTCGAGAATTGAGCATCCTTCGCATAAGTGTCCAGGACGCGGCGAAAGACCGCCTCGGCCTCCGCCCCGGCGCCGAGTTCGAGGAGATTTCCGCCGGCCCAGACGAGGGATTCGAAAGTCTGCCCGGAGCTGCTCGCGACCAGAGCATCGAGGAACTTGCGATAGGCCGCCCGAGTTCGCTCGAGTCCCGATTTGTCGCCCCGCTTCCGGAGACTCTCCTGCTCGCGCTCGAGCAGGCGCCCGAGCTCGAAGTAGAGCTGAGCGCGGTCCTTTCCTTCGCCGCCGGCGGCTTCGAGTTTGTTCATGTCTGCAATCGCCGCGTCGACCTGGCCGTCGGCGACGTGCGCCCGCAGGAGCCCCGAGAGGACCCGACCATATGCAGCGTTGAGCGCGGCGGGGCGGTTCGGCTTCCCGAGTTCTCGAGCGATCGGGTCGAGGAGAGCGAGGGCTTCCTTCGGTTTTCCGACCTCGAGCTGGATGCCCGCGAGGTCGCAGGAATTGAGGATCGTCGGGAGGTCGGCGTCGGTCGCGCCCGACTTTCTTCGAGCGTCGATCGCGGAGCGGTAGAGAGCGATCGCCTTCGCCGTCAGAGCATCGGCGTCGGCCGTTGCGTTGCGATCCCTGGCTTTCAGCCCGAGCTTCCAGTTCGCGTCTCCCGAGAACGCCTGCGCGTCGGGTTTCCTGGCCGAAGAGGGCCGAACCGAGTCGAACGCCGCGGCGGCCTCCTCGTATCGACCTCGTCCAAGCGCGATCTGACCCACGGTCATCCGCGCGGAGTCTCCCTGTTCGGAGTCGGGCCAGGTCGTCGATGCATATCGCGCGAATTCGACCAGCCGGTCGAGATCTCCCTGACGATCGCCGCCCTGATAGCTGTTGTAGGCGTCGATCATCGCCGCGACGCCGATCTCGCTCGCCTTTGCCGACCACTCGCCGTTGGGGAATCGGCGTGCGAGGTGTTCGGCGACCACGGCCGACTCGAAGTAGTCCTTATTCATATACAGACAAAATGCCTGCGTGTAGCGAGCTCGATGATACTTCGCGGGATCGCGCGCGGCGTCGTTCTTCGCGAGGGCGAGTCGAAGGATCTCGACCGCCTCGTCGTACTGCTGGAGCTGGATCGCTTGTTCGGCGCGACCCACCGCGTCGTCGAACGACAGTCGAGCGACGTCCTCCGCCTTCACGGCCTTCTTCGGCGAGATCTGCTTCAACAGCGCCACGGCTTCGAGCTTGAACGGCGAATAGACCTTGACGACCTGTTCGAGCGACTCCACCGCTCGGGCGAGGAGTTTCGTCCGCTCCCCCGGTTCGAGTTCATCGAGGAGCGCGACCGTCGACTTGGCGTGCTGGAGCTGGATCCCGAGTGCGTCGTAGGAACGTCGATCGTTGGGGAACGCCGAGAGCCATCGAAGGCACTCGTCGACGGCCGCGGCGTGTTCCTTGCGCTTGGCCATCACGAGGATGCGGAAGTAGTCGACCTTCTTTTGGAGGGGGAGCAGTTGCTGAGCGGGGTGTTGGAGCAGTTCGTCGTAGATCGCCTTGGCGGGTCCGAGTTCGCCTCGCTCCTCATAGCACTTGCCTTGCCACATTCGTGCGGCGATGCCCGCCATCTGCCGCCGATGTCGCGTATGGATTCCGGCGAAGGCGTCGAGAGCCGTCTGGAGCTTGGCGGTGCGTTCCGCGGAGCCCTCGGGGTAGGTCCTCGCATCCTCGTAGTCGACGATCGCGCGCTGGAGTTCCGCGTTGAGGAGCGCGGAGAGCGCGGACTCGCGACGTGCGAATCGCGGGTCGTTCACGGGGATGAACGCATCAAAGGCCTTGTAGGCCTTGTCGAGTCGCTCGAACGCTCGCTCATATGCGGATCGAGCCGCTGCAAAGCTCGAGCGGGCCTCGTTGACCCGGACGTCCTTTTCCGCGGGCGTTCGGGCGTCGTCGGCTTGGATCATCGAGTTGCGCCCGCGCTCGTAGAGCAACTGCGCCAGGTCGACGATCGCTCCCGAGGTCGTGTCCGCGTCGGGATTCGCGGCGATGTAGGCCTCGAGCTTGATCCGGGCCTGATCGAACGACTCGCGCGCCCGATCGGGATCGGTCGCTCGGATCCCGACGTCGATCCGGATCCGGCCCTCTTCGTAGTCGAGCCGTTTTCGCAGCTCGTCGGGAACCCCTTCCGACTTGCGGAGTCGATCGAGATACTCGAGTGCGAGATCGTGATAGCCGCGATCGCGCAGTCCCTGGAGGAACGATTCCGCGAATCGCGGATCCTCATCGGCGAGCGCGGGTCGACCGACGAGCGAGGCGAAGAGGAAGGAACCGAGGAGAGCGGCTCGCAACATGCTGATGAGGCTCCCGACGACCACGATCGACCCGCGGCGCGACGAGCCGAGAATCGGTCGTGCGACGAGATCCGGGCGAGCATCGTTGATTCAATCTACGACCCCTTCACCACCCGGGTCAAGGAAGGGCGAAGTCGCGAAGCGGTTCGATCCCGGCAGCCGCCCCGACGCGACTTCGTGCTCGCCGAGTCCTCGTGTCGAAGAAACTCACCGTGCGACGGCACCCATGCTTGCGACGCCTCGTTTGCGCGGTTACGATCAAAGTATCGAGACCATCCCGCTACTACCTCGCGTTCGATGCGTCGTCCGACCTTCGACCGCCGAGTCCCCCCCGTCGAGACCGCCAGGACCTACCCGATGATCATCTCGGTCTTTCCGCGCCGGCACGGCTCTCGAGTCCTCCTGACGACGCTCTTGTCCCTATTCGCCGCGACTTCGGCTCGGGGGGAGATCCTCTTCAGCTCCGGCTTCGAGGCGCCGTCGTTCGTCTCCGGGCGCACGATCAACGGCCAGACGCCGTTCGTCACGCCGCCCGGGACGTTACCGGCCTCGATGATCGTCACGAATACGCTGCCGTTCGCCGGCAATCAGGCGGTTCAGGGGGTTGGTTCCGACCTGCGAGGGATTCCCGACTTCGTCTTCGGCACTGCGCAACTCCCGCTCAACTACAACGTGCTCGCGACCGGGCTGCCGAGGATTTCGATCGAGGCGCAACTCCGGTTGGACGGTCCGAATACGAACACCGGCAACGGCCTCGCCGACAACGACGCATCGGTAGCGCTCGAAGCGAATCTGGGCGACTCGACCTATTTCTCGCTTCAGCTCAGCTCCAACGGGATGGCCTACGTCTTCACCGACTCGTACAACTTCGCGACTCCCGCTCCGCTGGGGCAGTATCATCGACTCCAACTCCTCATCGACCTCGGCTCCGGAGTCGGCACGTATTCGCTCAATGGGGCCGTCCTGGGAACCTTGCCGATCTCGACACCCAGTTACTCGCGGATCCTGGCCGACGTTCGGTTCTCGATGTATGCCCTCAGCAGCCAGGTCGATCCGAGCAACTACAACGGGCGGATGGACGACCTCTCGGTGACCGCGCTCGTTCCCGAGCCCGCCTCCTCGACACTCCTCGGCTTGGGCACGCTCCTCTTCGTTCGACATCGTCGTCGACTCGCTTCATCGCGCTGAGCCGTTCCAGGAATCCCTACGGCACTCGAGGCCTCCGCCGATCCACCTCGGGTCGTCGGAGGCCTCTCTCGTCGATCCCGTCGGAAGCGGTTGGATGTTGCTTCGAAGCAACATCCAATCGAGTCGCGCGCTCGACCTGCGCTGCATTCGGTCCGTTTCGGCCGAGCTTTTTGCCCGCATGGGGAACTCCACGGCCTCATCCGCGTGGCCGTCCTGGAAACTCACGAGATCTTCACATTTACCGCCGGCCGATCGACTACGATTGTGAAGACGTTCTTGTCGCATCACGTCGCGATTGCATGGAGTCAGATGTGAAGATCTTCGCCCGTTCGAATCCTCGCCGCGGTTTCACTCTCATCGAATTGCTGGTCGTCATCGCCATCATCGCCGTCCTCATCGCTCTCCTCCTGCCCGCGGTTCAATCGGCTCGCGAAGCCGCTCGTCGGGCCCAGTGCACGAACAACATGAAGCAGATCGGTCTCGGACTGCACAACTACCACAGCACGCACAACGCCTTCCCCCCCGGCCGGATGACGCCCGACTTCATCAACAATGGGGTCGTCAACACGTCCTTGACCTCCTATGGAGCCGGGAACGTCTCGGGACAGCCGGGGCAGTGGACCGGGTACTGGTCGGTGCATTGCCACATCCTGAGCTACATGGAGCAGACGAACGCCTACAACGCGCTCAACTTCCAAGCAGCTCTGACGGGCGTCATGCAGACCGCGGCGGGCGCGGTGAGCAATCCGAACTACACCGCCTTCACCTTGACCCAGAATGCGTTCATCTGCCCGTCCGACCCGAACTCGGCGAATGCCGGTCCAGGCGGCGACAACAACTACCGCGCCAATTTCGGCGGCGCGACGCCGTACGCGGGCGGACAGGCGCGCGGCAACAACATCCCGACGTCGGTCACCGGCGGCAACGGCATGTTCACCTACGGTCCGGCGATCGGGATCTCCCAGGTCACCGACGGCACGAGCAACACCGCCATGTTCGCCGAGAGAACCCGCGGATCGTCGAACTTCACCTCGGCCGGCCGCTCCGACAGCATCGGCGTGTTCGGCGTGACGCTTGGATTCGTCGACGGTCAAGTCGATGCCAACGTCCTCGTCCAAGCCTGCCAGAACCTCCCCGCCTCGCCCTCGGTCTTCTATCAGCAGGGCCGGTATTCCTCGAGCCCCGGCTTCGGACTCCAGTTCTCCGACGGTTGGGGCTACTCCTGGTACGTGGCGACGCTCTACAACCACGCCGCGCCGCCCAACTGGAATGGTTGGGACTGCGGTCTCGGCTCGAGCATTCCCGACTCCCCGAGCGAGCACGCCGTCATCTCCGCTCGCAGCACTCACCCGGGCGGTGCGAACATGCTGACCGCGGACGGCGCGGTTCGGTTCGTGAAGGACACGGTCGCCGTTCCCACCTGGCGCGGACTCGGCACGCGCAACGGCGGTGAAGTGATCAGCGCCGACGCGTATTGATCCGAACGGGCCTTTCCGTATTCACGAATCCTCCGGGCGCCTCGATCGAATCGAGGCGCCCGTGACTCACCCGTTTCGGAGCCGAGCTCGATGAGTCGTCAACTTCGGTCCTGCCTCGTGCTCTCGATTGCGGCGATCGCGACGGCCGCTTGTGATTCGGGCGGACCGTCTCCGGTCGCGGCCGGCATGAAGTCGGGTCCGCACGGCGGAGTGGCCGTCCCCTTGGCCGACGGCAAGGCTTACGTCGAGGTCCTCGTCGAGAAGGGGGGCGGAACCAAGACGAAGCCCCAGGTTCGCCTGGTCGCCTTCTTCCTGACTCCCGAACTCGACGCGGCGCTCGCCGAGGCCCCGTCGTCGATCTCGATGAAGGTGATCCCTCCCGTTGGAGAGCCTTCCACCGTCACGTTGAAGCTGCAGGCCGACGCCAAGGATCCGCTCGCCAAGCAGAAGTACGTCTCGGATCCGGGTCCGTACGACTACGACGAGCTTCGCGGCGAGATCACGGCGAGCGTGAGCGGCGAATCGTCGACGGCGGCATTCGCGTTTCGCTGATCCGTCCGCGATCGGTTGTATCCTCGCGACCATTCTGGTTCGATGAGCATGATCTCGTGGTCGCCCGCGCGGCCACGAGTTTCGCCCCGAGCTTCGGTGAGTTCGCGATGTCGGCAGAGACCTCCGGTTCCGATTCCGGTCGACCGCCGCGCTGCCTCGTCCTCCATGGACTTGGAGGCGGTCCCTACGAGGTTGCGCCCCTGATCGACGGGCTCGCTGCCGAAGGTGCGATTCTGCGTGCGCCGACCCTTCCGGGCCACGACGGGCTCGGCCCCGTGATGCCCGCCTCGAGATGGCAGGATTGGTTCGATGCGAGCCTCGCGGAACTCGCCGGGTTGAACCCGGGGGGAAACGAACCCGTCGTCGTGGTCGGATTCTCGACCGGGGCGACCCTGGCGCTTCGCCTCGCGGCCGAACGACGCATCGATCGATTGATCTTGCTTGCACCCTTTCTCGCGATCCGCTACAGCGGCCTGGTTCCGCTGCGGCCGACGAGCTACCTCCGACGGCTCTCGCGGGTGGTTCCGAACCTGCCTCGACGCCCGCCCGCCGTGCGCGACTCGGCAGTCCGTCGCAGCCTGGCCGGTTGCGACCGGTTCACGACATTCAGCCTCGCCGCCGCCGCGAGTGCTCTCGAGCTGATCGAAGACGTGGTTCCGAGGGTGCCCTCGATCCGGACGCCGACCTTGATCCTTCAGGGGACGCTCGACACCGTCGTCGAGCCGTCGAACGCCGCGTGGCTCCTCGCCAAGCTGGGGTCCTCAGCCAAACGACTGGAATGGCTCAGCCGCTCGGATCATCTCCTGGCGCTCGACCGCGATCGCGACCGCGTGATGCAACTCGTCCTCGACGCGTCGATGGGACGCGGCGAATTCGCCGGAACCGATTGGTCCGGCCCCGGCGCGGACGTTTTCCCCGACTCGATTCGATAGCGAAAGGACCTCCATGTCCGACCCGAACGACGTCCTCGCACGAATCGACGAGCAATTCGGCTTGAAGAGGAGCGTGCTGCTCGCGGTGGGACTCTCCTGTCTCGCGCTGGGAGCGGTCTCAGCCTTGCTTCCCGCGGAGTTGTTCGGGTCGATCGTCAAGGCGATCGGATTGATCCTGATCGGTTCGGGCGTCTTGAAGGCGGGCCAGTTGCTGCTGGGTCGGAAGTCGGCCGAAGAGCGCCGGCGAGGTTGGCCCTTGATCGTCTCGCAAGTCGCCCTCGACCTTGCGATGGGTGGACTCCTGATCAACCATCGCGAGACATCCGTGGAGGTGGTGACGCTGCTCCTCGGGTTGCTCTTCGTTTCGGAGGGATTGCTGCTGCTCTACATGGCGCTGCGGTCGCCTTCGCGCCGGAGTCTTGCGGCGCTCGTCGTCGGCGGCTTGATCTCGGCGACCCTCGGGGTCGTGGTCATGATGCGCTGGGTTCCCGATCCGCTGGCGTGGGTGGGAGTGGTTGTGGGGATCAAGCTCGGAGCCTTCGGCGCGACGTTGACTTGGATCGCGCTTCAGTCGGGTCGGACGGACTCGCTCGTCTACGAGGCCGCCGAGGTCGTGCCGATCGTGGCCGAGCTCTATGCCGTCTACTTCGGGACCGCGTTCCACCTCGGCGTGTACATCGGCGACGGTCGAGTCGTCCATTATCTCGACGACAATCACGTCCACGAGGTCTCCTGGGAGACCTTCCTCGAGGGTCGCTCCCCCGAGCACTGGACCTATCCCGACCTGGAGCCGGTGCCTGCGGAGAAGGTTGTCGAGACCGCCCTCTCGGAGGTCGGAAAGACGTATCCGTACAATCTCCTGCGATTCAACTGCGAGCACTTCGCGATCTTCTGCAAGTCCGGCGGCGCGACCTACCAGTCGATCTATGCGCAGGTGGCGGGCGGCTTTGCGAACCTGGAGAAGCATCCGTTGATCGGAATGGTCGCGGAGTTGAACACTCGGCTCGTGGAGTGGTTCGCGTTCCACATGGGCGGAACCTACGGAAAGCGCCTCTCGCTCCTGATCCGCAGGATCGGATGCGTGATCATGAACCGGCTCGTCGACGGGACGTCCCGCCGCAACTCGTTACCGCCGACCACGAACGGCCCGGCCTGACGAGACGCGCCGGAACGCCGAGAGCCCGGTCGGTCCCGGGCTCTCGGACGGCGGTCGAGCGTCGAGGCGTTCAGCTCTTGATGATGTCGCGGAAGGTACCGCCCGCGGGGATCATCGGGAGCACGTGCTCCTGATAGGGCACCAGGACGTCGAGAACGTACGGACCGGGATGTGCGATCATCTCCTGGAGCGCGGGCAGGACGTCCTTCTTTTCGCGGATCTGGCGGGCCTTGATGCCGAACCCGCGCGAGATGGCGACGAAGTCGGGGTAGGTGACCTCGGGCAGGGCACCCTCGCCTTGTCCGAGCGCTTCGGGGTGGTCGATCGGTCCGAGATAGGTGTGGGCCCGGTTTCCGCCGTGGAACCGGTCTTCCCACTGCACGACCATTCCGAGATGTTGATTGTTGAGCACGATCATCTTGATCGGCAGATTCTCGCAGTGGAGCGTGGCGAGTTCTTGGATGTTCATGACGAACGAGCCGTCGCCGTCGATGTCGACGACCAGCTTGTCGGGATAGGCCGCCTGAGCGCCCATGGCGGCGGGGAGCCCGAAGCCCATGGAACCGAGCCCGCCCGAGGTGATCCAGGTCCGCGGGTGCATGAACTTCGTCCACTGCGCGGCCCACATCTGGTGCTGGCCGACGCCGGTCGACATCAGGAAGTCGCCCTTCGTCAAGTTGGAGAATTGCTCCAGGACGAATTGCGGCAGGATCGCATCCTCGCGCTGATCGTAGGCCATCGGATCGGCCGCACGGGCTTCGTCGACCTCCTTGTGCCACTCGCGATAATCTCCCGGCTCGACGACCGGATTCAGCAGCGAGAGCAGCGACTTGACGTCGGAATTCACGGCGATGTGCGCGGCCTTGTTCTTGTTGATCTCCGAGGCGTCGATGTCGACGTGGATGATCCGGCCGTGCTTGGCGAACTCCGAGAGCTTTCCGGTGACTCGGTCGTCGAATCGCACCCCGAACGCCAAGAGCAGGTCGGCGTGGTTGATGGCGTAGTTCGAGTAGACCGTGCCGTGCATCCCGAGCATGCCGAGGCTGAGATAGTGGTCGCTGGGCACCGAGCCGAGACCCTGCAAGGTCATGGCGATCGGGATGCCGGTCTTGTTGACGAAGGCGAGGATCTCTTCGGCCGCGGCCGATGCGATCACGCCGCCGCCGCAGTAGACGATCGGCTTCTTCGCGGACCGAATCGCCTCGGCGACCTCGCGGATCTTCTCCATCGACGGAGGCGCGGGGAGCCGATAGCCCGGGAGGTCCATCGCGACTTCGTAGTCGGGGTGGGGGACCGCCGTGTTCTGGATGTCCTTGGGCATGTCGATGAGGACCGGGCCGGGACGGCCGGTCGAGGCGATGTGGAACGCCTCCTTGACCACCCGCGCGATATCCTTGGCGTTCTGGACCAGGTACTGATGCTTCGTGATCGAGCGGCAGACCTCGACCGTCGGCGTCTCCTGGAAGGCGTCGGTCCCGATCACCTTCGTCGGCACTTGGCCGGTGATCGCGATGATCGGCAGCGAGTCCATCTTCGCGTCGGCGAGCCCGGTCACGAGGTTGAGAGCCCCGGGGCCAGAGGTGGCCATCACCACGCCGGGCCGGCCCGTCACGCGGGCGTAGCCCTCGGCGGCGAAGATCCCGCCTTGCTCGTGCCGCGGCAGGATCGTCCGGATCCGGTCGCGATAAAAGGTCAGCGCCTGGTGCATCGGCATGCTCGCGCCGCCGGGATAGGCGAATACGACGTCGACGCCGTGACGAGCCAGCGACTCGACCAGGACGTCGGCCCCGGTGGTGGGTCTGCGGTTCACGGAAGCCTGCGTCGCCGAGCTCTGATCGATGGTCGCCACGTCTGCTCCTCTCCGGTCGGATCGCGATCGGGAGTCCGAAGGAATTCGGTGGGTCTGGGGCGGGCGCAAGGAGAACGGTGTTCCCCGCACCCGAAGGGTTCCTTAGTCTAAGGCATCTGTCCGCGATTCTCAACCGAATTGACGATCGGCCGACGACTCGGTTCCCCCGAGACCGTCGACACGGCCCGAGGGAGGGCGGTTCATGCTCGAGAAGACGCGATGGGCTCTCGTCACGGGAGCCTCCTCCGGCCTGGGTCGGTCCCTGGTGCGACTGCTCGTGACCGAACGCGGGATGAGCGTGATCGCGACGGCCCGCCGACGCGATCGACTCGACGAGCTCGCGGCCGAGCTGCCGCGCGGAAAGGTCCTGGCAATCGACGGCGACATCGCCGATCCCGGGTTTCGCGACCGCCTCTGGAACGAGGTCGAGCGACTCGAAGGCGGGCTCGACCTCCTCGTGAACAACGCGGGGATCGGTCACTACTCCGACTTCGGTGAAGAAGATCCCGCGATGATCGAGCGGATCCTGGCGGTGAACGTCCATGCCCTGTTCGACCTCACGCGTCGAGCGGTCGGCACGATGCGGGCGCGCGGAGGGGGGCGGATCGTCCAGATCTCGTCGGTGCTGGGGGAATTCGGGATTCCGTACTCGGCGACCTACACGGCTTCGAAGCATGCCGTGAACGGGCTCGTCAAGTCGCTGCGCCACGAGCTGCGCGGTTCGGGCGTTCGGGTCCAAGCCGCGTTGCCCGGTCGGTTTGCGAGCGAGTTCCGTTTCCACTCGCTGGGGGACCGCGAAGAGCCGGGCCGACCGATCGGCGGCGAACCGACCGAACGCGTCGCCCGAGGGATCCTGAAGGGGCTCGACTCCCGACGGACGTTCGTGGCGCCGACCTGGTCCGCCTGGGCGACGGTCACGGTCTCTCGGATCCTCCGAGGTCCGTTCGACGCCTTCATCTCGGTTTGGGGGCGCCGTCAATTCGGTCGGGAGATGGGCAAACACGACGTCTGATCGCCGCGTTCGCCCACTCGAGGAGACTCACATCGGCTCCTTGATCGAGCGCACGAAGTGCAGCCCCTTTCCCTTCTTCTTCAATTCCTCGACATGCGCCTCCGCGGCGGCCTTGTCGGTGTAATCGAACGAGGCGACGGTCTTGCCGCCGACGTCGCAGACGGCCCAGACGACCTTCATCCGCGGCGTCGACGGCGAGGGTTTGGGGCGACGATCGGCCGGGTCCTCGGTCCGGGTTCGGCGTTCGGGCTTGGTGTTGAGCCCGAGGCGCTCGACGGCCTCGGCCTCCGCCCGCAATTCCAGTCGATTTCTCGGTCGGCGTCCCATGGCTCTCACGGCTCCCACGGCGCCCGGCGGCCGACTCCCGCCTTCCCGAGGCGAGCGGCGTCGAGCGCATGCACCATTATCTCGGATCGACGCAGGTCGTCTAGGTCGCGTTCGACGGATCGTCGAGCTGGAGGTGCGTCGAGATGAAACCCGAGGGCGCGGAGTGGGGTATCCTGGTGTGAACGTCGGCCGACGTCGGATTCATCGCATCGATCACCACTCGCATGCCTCCCTCTCCTCGGAGACCTCGCTCATGAAGCCTCGCCGCTTCGCGAGTCCGCTCGCGGCCCTCGCTCTGTTCGCGTCGACGATCAGCCCGCTCGCACGCGCCGCCGATGCGCCGCTCGGCGTCGACTGGGTGTCGAACGACGCTCTCGTCCATGTCGAATCGGCTCGTCCGACGCTCCTTCTCGACCGATTCCTGAGCCCGAGCTTTCAGGCCTACCTCGGCGCGATTCCCCAATACAAGCGCTACATCGAGAGCGCGGAGTTCAAGCAGCAGAGCGCGCAGATCGAATTCGTCGCGACTCTGCTCGACACGACCTGGGAACGAGCGATTCGCGACCTCGCGGGAGGCGGTCTGATCCTCTCCGCGGAAGTGGTCGACGGCAAGCCCGCGGTGACGCTGATCCTGACTCCGAGCGACCCCGCCTTCCTCGCCAAGGCTCACACCAAACTCTTGGACCTCGCGCGGGCCGACGCCAAGGGCAAGGGCAATCCCGACCCGATCAAGACGGCCGACCACCGCGGGATCACCGGCTACAGCGTCTCTTCCGAAGAGGCCCACGCGATCGTTCGCGACGCCTTGGTGATCACGAACTCGCCCAAGCACCTGAAGACCGTCATCGATCGTGCTCTCGACGGCAAGCCGGGCGGCGCTCCTCCGCGCGAGCTGACTGATCGACGGATCCAAGCGAAATCGAATACCGACACGATTGCGTGGGGGCTCGTCCGGCTCGAGAAGCTCCGCGCCCTGGATCCCAAGTTCGCGATCCCCGAGAAGATCGACCCGGGTGCGACGTTCCTCTTCGGTCCCTGGCTCGAGGCGGCCCGCAAAGCTCCCTGGGCCTCGGCCGCGATCCGTTGGGGCGACGTCGCCATGACCGCCGAGGTCGAGCTCCCCGCCCCGCGCGACGGCTATTCCGACACCTACCGCCGCTATCTCCCCAAGCCCGGGCAAGGCGCTCCCCAGTTGCTGGCCCCCAAGGGCGTGATCGGCAACTTCTCGCTCTGGCGCGATCTCGCGAGCATCTGGGAGGTCCGTGCCGAGATCTTCCCGCCCGAGGCCCTCCAAGGCCTCGCTCAACTCGATTCGTTCGCCGGGCAGTTCTTCGGCGGCCGTGAATTCGGCTCGGGAGTCCTCGCGTCGCTCGGTACCAACTGGCGACTCGTCGTCGCCGAGCAGGACTACGCGAAGATGAGCCCGGTACCCGACATCAAGCTCCCGGCTTTCGCTCTCGTCATCGACACCGCCCCCGACGACGAGGAATTCGCTCAACGGCTCCGCGTCGCATTCCAGTCGTTCGTCGGTCTCGCCAACCTCGGCGCCGCGCAGGAAAAGGCTCCGCCGCTCGAGAGCGGTTCGGAAACAGTCGACGGCGTCACGATCCTCACCACGCACTTCCTCTCGCCCAAAGCACCCGCCGCCAAGCCGGGCGAGCCCGCCGCACAGCCCGAACCGGTCCACCAGCGACACAACTTCACTCCGTCGGCGATGCAGGTCGGCAATACGTTCGTGCTCTCGTCGAGCATCGGACTCGCTCGCGACCTGGTGCCTCTTCTCAAGACTCCCGCCAAGTCGATGACCGAGACCGCGATCCTCGACGTCGACGGCCGCGCGCTCGCTCGACTCGTCGAGATCAACAAGTCGCGCCTCGTGATGCAGAACATGCTCGAGAAAGGCAACGATCGGGCCAAGGCCGAGAGCGAGATCGGTTTCCTGGAGGCGGTCCTCCGCTACTTCTCCCACGCGACGATGACCGCGAGCGACGCGAACGAGTCGCTCCGATTCTTCCTGAAGGTCGACCTCGGCACCGCCAAGTGACCCCGCGGCTCACGCCTCGCCCTCGGCGCGGATCCCGCGCCGGGGGTTGACCTCCATGAGACCGACAGACGCTCTCCAAAGGATCGTATCGAGATGAACTCACTTCCTCATCAGAGTGACCCCGCGCGGGCTTGGGCTCCCTACGAGCCGTCGGCGCGTGACCCGTGGGATCTCGCTCGCGTCGCCCACCTCCATCGCCGCGCCGGGTTCGCGGCAGACTGGTCGACCTTGGTCCGGGATCGCGAAGCGGGGCCGAAGGCGGCGGTCGACCGACTGCTCGACGGCGAGTCTCACGCACGCGACGGCCAGACCGCCTCCGACTTCGACGCGCTCCTCGCGGCAATGGGGTCGCGGCTCGCACCGGGCGCGAACGCCTCGGTGATCCAGGGGATCTGGCTCTACCGAATGGTCCTCACGCCCCACCCGCTCCGAGAACGGATGACGCTCTTCTGGCATGATCACTTCGCGACGTCCTTGAACAAGGTCGGCAACGCCGCGCTGATGCAGCGGCAGAACGACCTGCTGCGTTCGCAAGCGATCGGCGACTTCAAGGCGATGCTCGCCGCGATCGGCAAGGATCCGGCGATGTTGATCTGGCTCGACTCGACCTCCAACAAGAAGGCGAAGCCGAACGAGAACTACGCTCGTGAGGTGATGGAACTCTTCGCCCTCGGCCGAGGTCGCTACAGCGAGAAGGACATCCAGGAAGCGGCGCGGGCTTTCACCGGTTGGTTCGTGATCCGCGACCGCTGGAGCGAGATCCCCTCGCAGCACGACGACGGCCCGAAGACCGTGCTCGGCAAGACCGGTCGGTTTCGAGGCGAGGACATTCCCGCCATCCTCTTGGAACAGGAGGCCTGCGCGGAGTTCCTCTGCGAGAAGCTCTTCCGGCTCTTCGTGAGCGAGGTCGACCCCGCGCCGCCCGCGCTGGTGAAGGCGCTGGCGAAGCGATTCCGAGAGTCGGGCTACGCGATCAGGGTGCCGGTCGAGACGATCCTGCGCTCGAATCTCTTCCACGACGCGTCGGTGCGCCGGCGTCGGGTCAAGAGTCCGGTCGAGTACGCGGTCGGCACGGTCCGCGCCCTCGAGGCGACGAAGCCGACCGTCTCCGCTCCCGCTCTCGCGGATGCTTGCTCGCGGATGGGCCAGGGGCTCTACACCCCGCCGAGCGTCGCGGGCTGGGACGGCGGCCCTTCCTGGATCAACACCACGGCGATGCTTCATCGCACCAACTTCATCCTCGCGCTGCTGGGCAAGGACGACGAGGCGCTCGGCGGTCGGATCGATCCCGCCGCGCTCGCCGAGCGACACGGAGTCGCCCCCCTGGAGTTCTATCGCGACCTCCTGGTGCAGGACGCTCTCGCCCCCGCCGCGCTCCCGACGAAGACCGACGCCCGCGAACTCGCCGTCCTCGTCGCGGCGTCGCCCGAATACCAGCTCGCGTGAGTCGACGACATTTCATCGTTTGAAAGGATCCCGATGCACCGACGTCATTTCATGAAGAGCGCCCTCGGAGCGAGCACGCTCGTCTCGATGGGCGCATCGACCATACCCGCCTTCCTCTCGAGTTCGGCGCGAGCGGCCGCGAGCTCGGCCGAGAACGATCGGATCCTCGTCGTCGTCCAACTGCTGGGCGGCAACGACGGGATCAATACGGTCGTTCCCCACGGGATCGACGGCTACGCCAAGGGCCGTCGTGCCCTCCGAATCAACAAGAATCAGATCCACGCGATCACCGATGAGATCGGTCTGCATCCCTCGATGGGTGCGATGTCGAAGCTGGTCGAGGACGGCCGGCTCGCCATCGTCCAGGGGGTGGGCTACCCCAACCCCGACCGCTCGCACTTCCGCTCGATGGAGATCTGGGAGTCGGCCCGCACCGACCCGAACGCCATCGATACCGGTTGGCTCGGAAGAGCCCTCGACGCGCGACCCTTCAAGGCGGGCGCGGACCTGCCGGGGCTCCACATCGGAACGCGCTCGCGGCCGATCGCCCTGGGCTCGAAGAAGACCGAGATCCCCTCGCTCACGACGCTCGAGCAATACAGGCTCCAGCTCACCGGTTCCGACGTCGACAAGCGCAAGGAGCGCGAGGCGCTCGAGCGGATGATCCGCACCGATCGCCCCGACACCGACCCGCTCCTCGGCTTCATCCGCCGGAGCACGCTCGCCGCCTACGACTCGAGCAAGCGCCTCGAGCAGGTTGCATCGAAGGATTCCAAGGCGAGCTATCCCGACTTCGGCCTCGCGAAGCGGCTCGAGCTGATCGCCCAGATCATCAAGGCGGGCTTCGGGACGCGGATCTTCTACACCTCGCTCGACGGTTTCGACACCCACGCGAATCAACTCGCCACGCACGCAGCGCTCTTGACCGAACTCTCCGACTCGATCGGTGCTTTCGAGAAAGACCTCGGCGCGGCCGGGCAGGGGGGGCGCGTGTCGCTGCTCGTGTTCTCGGAGTTCGGCCGACGAGTCGCCGAGAACGCGTCGCAGGGAACCGACCACGGCGCGGCGGCGCCGCTCTTCGTGGTCGGGCCGGTCGCCAAGGCGGGCTTGATCGGGGAGCATCCCGGATTCGAGAACCTCGACGACGGCGACCTCCGCCACCATACCGACTTCCGGCGCGTCTACGCCGCGCTCCTCGATCGATGGCTCGAGATTCCCTCGGCACCGATCGTCGGCGAGGGATTCGCCCCGCTCGACCTGTTCAAGTCGGCTCGGGTGTGATCTCCTCGATGTCATGAAACCCCGTCGCCGGTTGCGTTCGACGCGGCCGGCGGCTCCCCTCGGGGACCGGATCCGCGGCATCGAAGGTTCATCGATTCATGACATCGCTCCTCGATCGGATCGAGTCGTTCGGAAGATTCGCCTCGTTCGCGGCGACGGTCTTCGTATCGTGCCTGGTCTCGGGGCATAAGCGTCTCGGCGAGTTCCTCCGCCAATTCGAGCGCGTCGCACTCGGGAGCCTGGCGCTCGTCGCCTTGGCGGGCGTGAGCATCGGCGCCGTCACTTGGATCCAGACGCATCGCCTGCTCGCCGACTACGGTTTCGAGGCGAACCTGCCGAGCGTGCTCGCCGTCGCCGTGCTCGTCGAGACGGGGCCGATCCTGGCGAGCCTGCTCGTCGCCGGCCGGTTGGGCGCGGGCCTCGCGGCCGAATTGGGTTCGATGACCCTCACCGAGGAGATCGACGCCCGCACCGCCATGGGCACGCCGATCATTCCGACGCTCGTGGTTCCACGGGTGCTCGCATGTGCGCTCGCCTTGCCGTTCCTCACCGTCTTGATCGACGCCTCGGCGCTTCTGGGCGGCTTGATCGCGGAACTCGCCGCGGGAACTCTCTCCGCGGAGACCTACGCGCGCCGCTCGCTCGACTTCCTTCGTCTCTCCGACATCGTCCCCTCGACCTTGAAGACCGCTCTCTTCGGCGCGGTGATCGGGTTGGTGGGGTGTTGGACGGGTCTTCAGGCGGATCGGTCGACCGAAGCTGTGGGCAAGGCCGCCACTCGGGGGGTCGTCCGCGCCATGCTCGCCGTCTTCGGTCTCAACCTCATGATCGTGCCGATGATCCGGTTCGTGGTCGCATGGTCGGGTTGGGACGGCTGAGCGATCCGACCGGCGGGCTGTCAGCGATTCGCGAGTTCGATCCCGAGTTCGTCGACGAGGCGATCGAAGATTCCGGGCTCGTCGCGGTCGAAGACCAGCCGGGTCGGAGTTCCGACGATCCTCCGCGCGCCGAGGCGATGGAGTTCGCGCCGCGAAGGCGTGATCATCTTGGCGGAGATGAGAGCGGTGATGCGCCAGCAATCGACGCCGTCGGTATCTCGAACGGCGCCGACGGCCAGGTGCCTCGCTCCCCTTGCGAGCAGATAGGCGGCGGCGCGATCGGCGGAATCGGGGCCGAGCGCGGGCTCGCCCACGACCTCGAGCAGGAGTCGACCTTCCGAATTGCGGACGCCGTCGAGTGCGTCGAGCAACAGCGCGAGGTCGCCCCGGTCGCCCTCGCTCGCGAGCAGGCGGAGACTGGGGACGTGACCGATGAGACACGCGGCCGACTCGACGATCGTCCCGCCCTCGATCTCGCGGAGTCGATTCTCCTTGAGCGTCGTTCCCGAGCTGGTCAGATCGACGATGATGTCGGCGATGCCCAGCGTCGGATGGAGCTCGAGCGCGCCGTCGGAGTCGATCACCTGGTAGTAGTAGATCCCAAGTCGATGGAAATATTCGCTGGTGAGGTGAGGATACTTGGTCGAGACGCGGAAGGTCCGTCCCTGCTCCTTGAATCCGGTCGTCAGGTCGGCGAGGTCGACGATATGCGTCACGTCGACCCAGCTCTCGGGCACGGCGACGACGAGCCGGCAGCCGGCATAGCCGAGGTCGCGCACGACCACACCCGCGTCGTGAGCTTCGAGCGCGCGCTCGGCGTAGAGGTCGTACCCGGTGACGCCGAGAGCGCAGCGCCCTTCGTGAACCTGGGTGACGATGTCGGTCGGACGCATGAAGACGACGTGGAATCGCCGCTGGCCGGCGATCTCGGCTTCGTATTGACGTTCGCTCGCGCGCTTGACCTTGTATCCCGCGGTCTCGAGCATCTTGACGACGCCGTCGTGCAGGTGGCCCTTCGACGGCAAGGCGATGCGGATCGGGTCGATGGTCGTCATGGCCTCTGGATCGCCTCGTCGTGTTGCCGCGAAATCAGGTCGTGCAGATTCGTTGGAGTTCTCGATCCGTCCCGCGGGTCGACCCGTTCGATCGATCCCGCACCGACCACCAGGGTCTCGGCGCGATCATCGGCTCGACCGACGCGAGCCGGGTCGAGCTCGAGCACGATCGCGATGCCGGCGCGACGGAGGGTCTCCGCCGCCGTTCGCGCTGCGGCGAGGTCGCTCGCGAGCGCGGGCACGACCCGAAGCGGAGCGCGATCCGTCGACGCAGCCTCGGCGCCACGGAGTCGGAGCGCCTCGTCGAGTCGCTCGAGACCGAAAGCGAAACCGACGCCGCGGTCGTCGCGCGTGCCGCCGAGTTCGCGGGCGAGGCCGTCGTAGCGCCCGCCTCCGCAGACCTCGACCAGCCCCGCGGGCGTCGGCGCGAGGAGCACGAAGACCATCTGCGAGTAGAACCCGATTCCTCGGCCGAAGCCGAGGTCGATCACGACGCGACCCAGGTCGACGCCGCGATCCTCGAGCGCGCGGACCAGTTCGCGAAGCGCGGCGATCGTGCGCGGGGCGCGCGAGCCGAAGTCGGTCGTCAGGCGATCGAGCACGACGGTCGCCGAGCCGTGGAGGTCGGCCATCCGTTCGAGTGCATCCTCGACGGCCTCGGTCGATGCGGCCGAGACTCTCGAGGCGCGCCGCTTGGTTCGGAGTCGATCCATGATCTCCGCCGCGGAGCGTCGTCCCGACGGCTCGGGATAGAGCAACGCGAAGAGCTGTTCGGCGCCCTCGTGCGAATCGTCCGCGGAGTCCGAGGCGGGGCGAGCGGGCTCCAGACGACGAGCCGAGGCGAGTTGAGCCTCGATCCGGCCGCGGAAGATCGCTCGTGCGTGCTCGGCGGAGGCGGCTTCCTCGGCGGGGGTCGAAAGTTGCTCGACGAGCGCGACCTGGGTCGCGGTCGGGAGTTCCGAGCTCTCGAGGATCTCGCGAATCAGCCCCGCGTGCCCGATCCGGATCACACCGTCGGCGATGCCCGCATCGGCGAGCGACGCATCCGCGAGAGCGATCACTTCGGCGTCGGCCCAGGGTCGGTCGGCGCCGATCAACTCGACGCCGACCTGGTGGAACTCGCGAAGTCGGTCGTCGCGCGCCTCGTCGCGGCGGAAGACCGGCCCGCAGTACGACACGCGCCAAGGGGTCCGAGGCGCTTCGTCGGCGAAGGAGAAGGCGCGGACGATCCCCGCCGTGAACTCGGGGCGGAGGCAGACGCCTTCCTGAGCGACTCGGTCGAGCCTCGCGAGGATCCGCACGCCGCTCTTGCGTTCATGGAGCTCCGTGCGCTCGAGGATCGGCGGACGCAGCCGCGCGTAGCCCGAGAGCTCGAACGACCGCAGGATCCGCGACTCGAGCGACGCCAGGCGGGCGAATTCCTCGGGCAACGCCTCGACCGTGCCGCGCACGAGGCTCACGGGCGATTCCGATGCATCTCTCATCGATCACCCCCGAGTGCATCGACGATCGTCGTCTCGAGTTCGACGAGAGCGATCGCCTTGCGCTCCTGTCGAGTCGCCAAGTCGCGAAGATTGAACACCTGCTTGTCCCATTCATCCGGTCCGATGATCACGGCAAAACGATGTCCGCGCGTCGATCCGTAGCCCATCTGCTTGCCGAGCTGGATCGGGTCGGGGAAGACCTCGGCTCCGACTCCCGCCTTCCGCAGTCGTGCGGCGACGGCGAACCCCGCGCGAGGGTCGACTCCCGGGAAGTTCGCGATCAAGATCGGCACGGTGGTCGAGGCAGTCGCGAGGGCTCCCGCCGCTTCGAGCAAGGCAAGCAGCCGGTCGAGGCCGATCGAGGCCCCGACTCCGGGCAGACGTCGGTCGGTGAAGAGGCTCGCGAGGTTGTCGTAGCGACCTCCCGAGCTGATCGAGCCGTAGGTCTCCCAGCCGTCGACGGTCGTCTCGAAGACGATCCCCGTGTAATAGTCGAGTCCGCGGGCCAGTCCGAGGTCGAGACGGTAGGCGGACGAGGGAACTCCCCCGGCCTCGAGCAATCCGGCGACGGTGCGCAGGTTGGCGATGCCGGCCGCCGCCTTCGGGTTCGATCCGAGGCGGCGTTCGACCGCTTCGAGGACCTCCACGCCGCCGCGGCCCGCCTCGACGAACTCGAGGATCGCCTCGGCTTGCTCGGCGGAGATGCCGCGCGGTTCGCCCGAGGGCGAGTCGTCGCTCGAGTCGGGATCTTCCGATGCGTCGCCCTCGGGCGCGCTCCGGGACTTCCCCTGGAGTTCGAGAGCGACGGCGTCTCGCCCGATCTTGGCGAGCTTGTCGAGCGAGCGGAGAATTCGCCCGGAGCGCTCGAGGAGACCGAGCGAATCGAGCAGGCCGTCGAGCACCTTGCGGTCGTTCAAGGCGATCGTGAACGGAGGGACGCCCGCCGCCGAGAGCGCGGCGTGGATCACTTGAGCGGTCTCGGCGTCGGCCACCGCGCTCTCCGTGCCGACCGTGTCGAAGTCGCACTGGGTGAACTCGCGGAACCGCCCTTTGGCGGGCCGCTCGCCGCGAAACACCGATCCGACCGCGTAGCGCTTGAACGGCGTTCCGAGCTGATCGACATGCTTCGCGACGAACCGAGCGAACGGGACGGTCAGGTCGAACCGAAGCGCGAGCTTGCCCGGATCTCCCCCCTTGTTGATCACCTCGAAGATCTGGCGGAGGACCTCTTCGGACCCGGCGCCTTTGCCGGTGAGGACCTCCATGCGCTCGATGTGCGGCGTTTCGATCGGAACGAACCCGAAGTCGGCGAAGGTCTTGCGGAAGGTCGAGAGCATCCGCTCGCGAGGGATCGAGACGGCGGGAGGCAGGTCTCTCAGGCCGCTTGCGACACGAGGATCGATGGGCATGGATTCTCTCGAACAGGACGGTCCGCTCGATCGCGAGCGAGGGCGGCGGACGCGGTCGGGCGCGAAGCGACCCAATCGCGCCGTTGCCGCGTCGAAGGCAAGAGTCTAACATGTTGGGCGAAGAAGCGAACCCCCGGCGATCGCCGTCCCTCCGTCCAGGGGGCGAATCGACCGGGTTTGGTCGGCTCGAATCGGCCGCTTGCTCGACGCATCGTCTCGGAGGTTTCGTCCGTCCTTCTCGAATCGCATCCTCGATGCGATGGTCCCCCCTCGAACGAAGGAGTCCGCCATGGCTCGACAGGCTCGGCAGAATCGCCCTCAATTGGTGGTCGTCCTCGCCGACGACAGCGGATCGATGCGCGGGCCGAAGGCGGAGGCCGCAACGATGGGCCTCCGCGAGATGATCATGGAGTGTCAGTCGCGCGGGCCCGCCGGCGTCGATCGATCCTATTTTCGTCTCCTGCTCATTTCCTTCGAGACGCTCGCGTCGGTCGTGCCGCACTGCGACATGCGCCCGATTCGCGAGATCGATCCCGAGACGATCCAGTTGAGCGCGATGGGGGGCTCGACCAACCTGACCGCCGCGCTCGATATCGCCTACGACCGTCTGCTCGCCCATATCGCCGAGATCGAGAAGCATCCCGAGCGCGATCGCCATCCCTTGCCGATCGTCTTGATCTTCTCCGACGGCGAGCACAACGAGGGCTTCGATCCGCGTCCGGTCGCCGAGCGGATCAAGGCGCTCGCGATCGACGGCGAGTCGGTCGTGATCGCCGCCGCCGGAATCGGACTGTCGGGCGGCTTCGGCGAGATGGTGCTGCGAACGATCGCCTCGCCCGAGTGTTATGTCGATATTCGCAACGTCTCACAGCTCTCCGCGTTCATCAGTTCGGTCGGAAGCTCGGGAGCTTCCGGATCCAAGGCGGTCTCGAGCGTGATCAAGAAGCTCCAGCCGTGAGCGAGGGCGACGCGACCGATCGCTACCTCGCGCGGATCGAGCACCTGATCGCATCTCTGCGCGCATCGGGCCGGCTTCTCGTCGGCGACGGGCACGCGCGAACCGAGGCGTGCGCCGTCGCGCTCCATTCCTCGATCGGGCCGGAGGGATCCGAGAAGACGCCGGTCAATCAGGATCACGGGCTCGTCTGGATCAACGACTCCGCCGACCCGACCAAGCCGACCTGGATCACGGCGGCGGCGGACGGACTCACCTCCGCCTTCTGGTCGGAGCGAGCCGCCGCCCTCGCGGCCCTCGCCGCCGCTCGGGCGATCCTCGAAAAGCCGGGGATCGACGCCGCGGACTGTCTCGACGCCGCACGATTCGCTCTCGCCGACTACCTCGACGATCTCCGCGAGGATCTCGACGCGACCCGGCCCGCGACGCAGGTGCCTTTCCGATCGACTTGGCAATATATGCTCGATCGCGGAGCGATCCTCCAGACGACCCTCACGGTCGCCTGGGAGTTCGAGGGGCGGCTCGCCCTCGTCGTCGTGGGCGACGGCGGCGCGCTCCTCGAAGTCGAGGGGGGTCGCGAGATCGTCTCGGCGTGCGACCTGGAGACCGAGAGAGTGAACGCACTCAACCCGCGCGGAGATTTCGACGACGAGCCCGCGGTCGTGATCTCGCGGCCGATCGATCGGCCCTATCGCCTCGCACTGTTCACCGACGGCATCGGCCGGGGGCTCGGTGTCGACTCGCTCGCCTTGTGGGATCGGCTCGAGGCGCTCGGGGGCGACAATCCGCCCCGATCATTCATCGAGGCCGTCTGCCGCGACGAACCCCAATCCTACGACGACAACCTGACCTTGATCCTGATCGACGCCTTGCGCCCGAGGTGATCACTCATGAGCCCCCCCCCGCGCATGACCGAGTTCGGACTCACGAACACTCAGGCCGCGGCGCTCGCGGGCAAGAGGTGGACGATCGACGGCGTCGTCTACCGATTTCGCGACTTCGACCCGGGCCGGCGCGGACAGCCGCCTTGGAAGTCGGGCGCGGAGGGGAAGGCGTTTCCGCTGCTTGGGCCGGACGGAAAAACCTCGGCATATCTCAAGTTCTATCACAGGACCACGCGTGATCGTTTCGAGCGCACGCTCTTCTTGATCCGACGGCGCGTCCATCGTTGGGATCGCTCGCTCGCGGCCGCTCCTCGCGACTGGCTCGATACCCAGAGATGCGGTCGGCCGCCGGGAGTCGGGTTCGACTTCGCCGCCGGATTCTCTCAGTGCGTGCCGGGCATGACCTGGCTCGAGGCGAAGTTCCAGATCGAGACCGGATCGCTCGAACTCTCGCCCGAGTTTCGACTCCGATGCGCTCGCGACCTGCTCCGCGCGCTCGCCGTGCTCGAGCGTCGAGGCCTCGTCCACGGCGATCTCTCGCCCAACAACCTGATCATCGACCCGACCGCGAGCCCCGTCGATCCGGCCGTCAGCTTGATCGACTTCGACGCCTTCGTCGCCCTCGAGAGCGACGAGCCCTGGGCGCGGCTCACGGTCGCGCGCGGAGGGTCGGCCGGGACCGAGGGCTATGCGCCTGCGTCGTTGCTCGATCGGCTCGTCGACGGCACCGACCTCGCCGCGGTCGCGCCCGAGACGGATCGCCACGCGCGCGACATCCTCCTCCTCGAACTCCTCGGATTCGACCTCGAACTCGCCGAGGACTACTCGGCCGACAGCCCGGCCTCCGAGTGGGGCGAGTCCGCCGCTCGAGTCGTCGAGGAACACCGCGATCGACTCCACTGGATCGACCCGGCTCGCGGTTCGCGAGGGTTCGAGGACTCATCCGATCGCGTCTCGAATCAGGCGGCGGCCGAGAGTTTCGGATGCGATCCGATCGAACTCGAGGAGGTCGAGCCGGTCGACTTCCATCGGACCTTGATGTTCGTCCCCGAGCCGAACGCAGTCGACCTCGAGCCGCCCGACTGGTACGGCACGACCAACCCCAACGCCCCGTTCACCGGACCGGTGTATCCGCCCGGGTTCCATCAATCATGGGGATATCCGAACACACCCGGTCCCGTCGTCGTCAACGTCAACACTCCGCAGCCTCCCCTACCAGCCTTCCCCGCGCCGGCCGCTCCCCCCGCGGCGAAGCGGCGTCGGCCGATCCTTCGGACGATCGTCATCACCTGTCTGGTCCTCGGGTTCGGTTGGCTCTGGCAACTCGTGAGGTGGGCGGGCGTGACGACGCTCGACGAGCACACCGCGGAAGTGACCGGGGTCGTGTTCAATGCCGACGGCTCGCGTCTGGTCTCTTGTGATCGGAGAGGCGTGGTACGGAGTCACAATTTCGACGCCGACAACGACATCGTCCTCCAGAACCTTCGTGCTCCGCTCACCTGCATCGGCGCGGACTACTGGGCGATGAGGGTCGTCGTCGGCAGCGAGACCGGCGTGATCTACCCCATGAGGAACGGAATCCTCGGACCTCAGATTCATGCCTACGAGAAGGGGCGGGTCGACCGCGTTCTCGTCTCCAAGCGCGGGCGCTTCGCGGTGACCTGGCAGCGCGAGACCGGGATCGTTCGCCGTTGGGACCTCCAGGCGGAACAGCCCGTCCCCCAAGAGATCCAGTTGAACGGCTTGCTCGAGGAGATCGGCATCGACGACCGCGCCAATCGCGTCTTCTTCGCAGGGACTGGATCGGCGGGTTATCGGGACTTCGGCTCGTCGACGACGGTGAAGTTCCCACCCAACGGCAAACTGTACAACTCTCTCGCCAACAGTGCGGATGGGCGGACGATCGTCGCGTCCTATCGCGATTCCTTCGGCTCCGAGGGGAAACAGGCTCGATTCACTCTCGGTTCTCAGGGGGAGTGGAATCGGGTCGACGTCGCGGCTCCGTCCGACGGGCGTTCCGGCATGCTGGCGATGTCGGAGGGCGGGTTGTATCTGTTCCGCCGCGGACGTCCGATGGTCTTTGGTCGCCTCGATGGAATGGAACCGACCGTGGAGTACCCGACACCCTGGTTCGGCCGCATCCGGCTCATCGCCATGAGCCACAATGCCCATCGAGCGGCCTACACCTCCGGAACGTCGATCTACGTCGCGGAGCCGCGTTGGAGACATGGAGGGCCGATCAAGACCCCGTTAGAGCTGGGGAGTGAATAGGAAGATCTCGGCGAGCCCGGCGGCCTCGGAGTCCTTGATGTTCGAGCCGAAGCGCGGGGGTTGGGTGCCGAAGCCGACGGCGGCGACCTTGCGCGAGCCGAACCAGCCGATCGAATCGACCTTGTGCCTTTCGATCAGGTACTTGCGGATCGCGTTGGCCTGTTCTTGCGTGAGCATGAGGGCGAGCTCGGCATCTTCCGATCCGGGCGAGTGGACGGCGATCACGATCTCGCTCTTGTTCGTGAGCGCGCGTTGGAACCAACCGGCGATCGAGTCGAGCTCGACGCGGCCCGCAGCGGTCAAGACCGAACGACCGGGCTCGAAGAGCCGCGCGAGACTGACGTTGCGTCCTTCACGATTCGCGCCGGGACGGAACAGGACCTTCTCGCGATCGAAGAAGCTGCGGTCGTTGAAGTAGCTCGAGAGCGGCCAAGTGTGCTTGAGCGCGGTGAGATTCTCTTCGAGCTCGGTGAGGGTCTTGTTGCCTCGACCGGAGAGCATGAGCAGGGCTCGATAGGCCTCGTCGTCCTGCACGAATTTGCCCAGGCTTCCCTTTCCCTCGCGGATGGCGCCGACGACCTGGATCACTTCGTTGATGCCGCGTTCCGCGCTGGTCGCGACGGCGTCGACGCGCTCGAGGGTCGCCTTGGCGTCGGCGAGCAGGTCGCCGAGTTCGCGCGGGGACTGAGCCAAGAGTGTGCCGCCGTCGGGGAGCAGGGGGGTGTCGCTCCGTTGAGGAGCGATCTCGACGACCTTCGCGCCCACGATGCCGGTCGGCTGGATGCTCGCGATCGCGTCGGCTCTGACCAGGCCGCGGAGCTTGGCGTCGATCCGGAGTTGGACGCCCACGAGCTTACCCGGTTCGGTCGGCGGGATGATCGACTCGACCACGCCCGCGTCGATCCCCTGGATCCGCACTCGGTCGCCGACCGCGATCCCACCGATGTGGGGAAAATCGGCGCGGATGCGGAAGGTCGGCTGCCAACGGAACTGGCGACCCGAGATCCCCACGACGGCGAACCCGCCGACGACCAAGGTCGCGGCCACGAAGAGACCGATCATGATCGCTCTCGAGCGCGAGACGCTGTATCCCATCACCGCCTCCGAGTCGGTCGTGCTCGCATGGATCCGTTGCAGGAGTCTTCGACCAATACCTCAGTATACGACCGACACTTGCCGGAAGAGTAGTCCCGTCGACGAGGAATCGCCGCGTCGGAATGCTCGTAACCGGGGTCTGGACGATTGCTCGCGACCGACGCATCGGCGAACCTTGGGATCGAGGTTTCCCCGATCCTCTCCGTCCCCGAGGAGTCTCTGATGTCGCAGAGGTCTTTCGCTCGTCTCACCCTGATCTTGGGCTCCGCCTGCGCCTTCGCACCGATCGCCGACGTGGAAGCGAGGCAAGCCGCGGCCGGCGCGAAGCCGAGCTTCGTTCGCCACGAGGACGTGATCTACGGCCGCAAGCACGGCACCGCGCTCACGCTCGACGTCTTCAAGCCGGCCGGTCCTTCGAACGGTCGCGGGCTGATCTACGTCGTCAGCGGCGGCTGGTTCTCGGCGCACCAGGCGATCAGCTCGGCGTTCGTCGAGCCGTTCACGAAGCGGGGCTACACCGTGTTCGCGGTCGTCCACGGCAGTCAGCCCAAGTTCACCATTCCCGAGATCCTCGACGATCTCCACCGCGCCGTGAGATTCATCAAGTCGCGCGCCGGCGAATACGAGATCGACCCCGACCGACTCGGGATCTACGGCGGTTCGGCGGGCGGGCACCTCTCGCTCATGCAAGGGACAGCCGGCAAGGCCGCGGACCCCGCGGCCAAGGATCCGATCGATCGACAGTCGAGCCGAGTCGCGTCGGTCGCCTGCTTCTATCCGCCGACCGACTTCTTCAATTACGGCAAGGACGGTCAAGATGCCCTGGGCAGGGGGATCCTCGCCGGCTTCGGCGCTCCGTTCGACTTCCAGCAGCTCAACGACGAGACGAAGCGGTTCGACGACGTCGTCGACGAGGCCAAGCTCCAGGAGATCGGCAAGGCGATCGCGCCGTATTACCACGTCTCGCGGGACGACGCGCCGACGTTGATCATCCACGGAGACGCCGACACGCTCGTTCCGATCCAGCAGGCCGAGCGGATCGTCGAACGGATGAAGGCCGAGGGGGTGAAGTGCGAGTTGGTCGTCAAGCCGGGGCAAGGGCACGGTTGGCCCAAACTCGTCGACGACCTCGAGAAATTCGCCGATTGGTTCGACGCAACCCTGGCTCCCGCCAAGAAGGACGCCTCCGAGAGGAAGCCCTGACGCCGAGCGGCGCGTCCCGGTCGATCGAGGGCACTCTCGACCGGGACGACGCGACGCATCGTGCGAATCTCAGACTTTCGGCCCCGCCGCGCGGATGCGGTCGGAGACTCCCGACTCGAACTGACGGAAGTTCTCGGCGAAGAGCTGCGCGAGTCGCGCGGCCGCCGCATCGTAGGCTGCGGGGTCGGCCCAGGTCGACTTGGGACGAAGCACCTCGGAGGGCACGCCGGGGACCGATTCGACGACCTGGAATCCGAACGTCGGGTCGGTCCAGGTCGGGGCGTCGTTCAGGGCGCCCGAGTGGATCGCGTCGACGATCGCTCGCGTGATCGCCAGTTTCATCCGCTTGCCCGTTCCCGCCGCGCCGCCGCTCCAACCCGTGTTGACGAGCCAGACGTTCGAGCCGTGCTTCTCGATCTTCGAAGCGAGGAGTTCGGCGTATTTGTTGGGATGCCAGACGAGGAACGGCCCGCCGAAGCAGGGCGAGAAGGTCGGCTGCGGCTCGGTCACGCCGACCTCGGTGCCCGCGACCTTCGACGTGAAGCCGCTGATGAAGTGATACATCGCCTGCTCGGCGGTGAGCCGAGAGACCGGCGGCAAGACGCCGAAGGCGTCGCACGTCAAGAAGATGACGTCGGCCGGATGATCTCCGATGCAGGGGATCTTGGCGTTGTGGATGTACTCGATCGGGTAGGCCCCGCGCGTGTTCTGAGTGATGCTCGAATCCTCGAAGTGGACCTGACGATCCTCCTCGTCGAGCACCACGTTCTCGAGAACCGCTCCGAAGCGCAAGGCTTTGTAGATATCGGGTTCGGATTCGTTGTTGAGGTCGATCGTCTTGGCGTAGCAACCGCCTTCGATGTTGAAGACTCCGGTATCCGTCCAGCAATGTTCATCGTCGCCGATGAGCAATCGCTTGGGATCGGCCGAGAGGGTGGTCTTTCCCGTCCCGGAGAGTCCGAACATGATCGAGGTTCGACCGGTCTCTCGGTCGGCCGTCGAGGAGCAGTGCATCGAGAGCACGCCCTTCGTCGGCATGAGATAGTTCATGATCGTGAAGACGCCCTTCTTCATCTCGCCGGCGTACTCGGTTCCGAGGATCACGACCTCGCCGGTCTCGATGCTGAGGTCGACGCTCGTCTTCGAGGTCATGCCCGCGGTCAAGCGGTTTGCGGGGAAGGCGCCCGCGTTGTAGATGACGTAGTCGGGCTCGCCGAACGTCGCCAGTTCCTGCTTGGTCGGGCGGATCAGCATGATGTGCATGAAGAGCGCGTGGTAGGGCCGCGAGCAGATCACGCGGACCTTGACGCGGTGCGCGGGATCCCAGCCGGCGAAGCCGTCGAAGCAGTAGAGGCGCTCTCGCGTGTTCAAATAATCCTTGGCGCGTTCGCGATTGATCTCGAACGAGGTCGGGTCGAGAGGGACATTGACCGAGCCCCACCAGACCTGTCCTTCGGTCGTGGGTCGTCGGACGACGCGCTTGTCCTTGGGCGAGCGACCCGTCTTCTCTCCCGAGTAGGCGACGATCGATCCCGTCTCGGCGACGCGAGTCGCCGGGTCGAAGCGGATCGCGTGTTCATAGAGACTCGAGGGAGGCAGGTTCCGAGAGATCGACTTCACCGTGATCCCGTGCGATTCCAGCGAGAAAGGCGACATCGGACGAACTCCTGGAGGACACGAGTCGAGCGGCTCGATGAGGGTGCGGCGGGTCGGGCGACCCGGGCGGCGAGGTGGGGTGTCGAATCGATCGCTCGAGACGATTCGACCATCAGCGGCGCGCCGAGGGAGCGACGCGACCGATCGATGAAACGAAGGATGTGGATTTCGGTATGCGAACGGATCCTCTCCGATCGTGCTCGAATCCCGCCTCGAGATCGACTCGACCTCGGCGACGGGACGGATTCCATACCTGTCTGGAGTATGACGGAACGACCGCGAACCGACAAGTCCACACTCATGATAGAACCTCGAATTCGCTATTTCGCCCCGAGACAATCGGTTCGCTTCCCGCTAAGATGCCGATGGTCGAGCCGACCCCTTCCCCCAGTCCCCGTCGAGGCTGACGTCCATGCCGGGATCGAGCGAGCCGCTGCACGGGCGTGATTCGACGCTCTCCGATTCGCGGGGGCTCACGGTCGACTACATGCCGCCTCTGGGATCCAACCGATCGACCGAACTGCTCCCCGGGCCGGTCTCTCCGCCCGCCGCCCGCATCCCCTTTGCGCTCGAAGCGGCGAGAAGACCCGAAGCCGCTCCCCTCCGAAGAACGCGTCTGCTCGCCGCGGTCGGCTTCTTCCTCGTCGTCGTCCTCCCGCTCCGACTCGCCGAGGAACTGATCTTCGTCGACGGTTTCTCCTACCGACTCCTCTTCGTCGCGCTCTGCCTGGGAGATATCTTCGTCTTCCTCCTGCTCCGCAAGCAGATCGGCGACCGACTCCTCGGCAAGCTCGAGTTCCTCGTCTTCGGCGTCCTCGCGCTCGCGTTCGCCTGGCGCCAGTACGATTGGATGTGGGCGAGCACCGCCTCGGGCGATCCCCTCGCCCTCGCGGGCACGATCCGACTCACGGCGGTCGCGTCGGTCCTGCTCACATTCTCGTATGTGATCTTCATTCCGAACACCTGGAGACGAGCGGCCGTCATGGTGCTCTTCCTGGGCGCGATGCCGTTCCTCACGCAGGCGATCTTCGTGATCCTCCATCCCGAGGTCGTCGATCTCATGCGCCGCGTCGTCTCGCCGATGCGCGTCTTCGAGAGCGCGACCCAGGCCGTCGTCACCGCGGTCCTGGCGATCTACGGCGCCTACGTCATCAACGCGCTCCGACGCGACGTCCTCCACGCTCGCCAACTCAATCAATACCGCCTCGGACGCAGGCTCGGATCCGGAGGCATGGGCGAGGTCTACCTCGCCGAGCACCGACTCCTCAAACGCCCCTGCGCCATCAAGGTCATCCTCCCCGGCCGAGGCGGCGACGAGCGCGCGGCCAAGCGTTTCGAGCGCGAAGTCCAGGCCACCGCCATGCTCTCCCACCCCAACACCATCGAGATCTACGACTACGGCCAGACCGACGACGGCACGTTCTATTATGTGATGGAATACCTCCCGGGGCTGAGCCTCGCCGGGATCCTCGAACGCCACGGAGCGCTCCCGCCCGGACGCGTCGTCCACCTCCTCGCACAGGCGGCCGACGCCCTCGTCGAAGCCCACGATCGAGGGCTCATCCATCGAGACATCAAGCCCGGCAACATCTTCGCCGCGCGCAGGGGAGGAAGGTTCGACGTCGCGAAGCTCCTCGACTTCGGTCTCGTCAAGGATCTCGACAACTCGCATCTCGGCCCGCCGCTCTCGCTCGAACACGCGATTCGCGGCACGCCGATCTACATGGCCCCCGAACAAGCGATGGGATCGCCCAACCTCGATCATCGCGTCGACATCTACTCACTGGGCGCAACCGCTTATGAACTGCTCACGGGTTCGCCCCCGTTCGAGGCGCCCTCGCGGATCCAACTGCTCGCAGCGCTCACCCGCGACAAGCCGGCGGCTCCCTCGCGAATCGACCCGAACCTCCCCGCCGACCTCGACGCCGTCGTGCTCCGTTGCCTCGCCAAACTCCCCGACGATCGCTTTCCCGACGCCGCCGCGCTCGCCGCGGCACTCCGATCCTGCCGGTGCGCCGCGGACTGGGACTTCGAGCAGGCCGCCGCTTGGTGGAAACGCGTCGGAATCCCCGACGAGTTCCCGACCCCTTGATCCCGCCCCGCGGTCCGGAATGATCCAATTACGCTTTTCGGAACATTGCTCGATATGCCGACCCTCGTGACCGACTTCGACGGGACGATCACCCGCCACGACTTCTATCGTCTGGTGATCGATGAACTCCTGCCGCCGAATACGCCCAACTTCTGGACTCGGTACGTCGAGGGGCGGATCACGCACTTCGATGCGCTCCAGCTCACCTTCGCCGCCGCGCGCCCCGATCAAGAGCGGCTCCTCGACATCGTCGATCGCATGGAGCCCGATCCCGACCTCGCCGACGAGATCCGCCTCCTCAGACGCGCGGGGTGGGACGTCGTCGTCGTCTCCGCCGGTTGCCGATGGTACATCGAGCGCATCCTGAGTCGCGCGGGAGTGCTCGACCTCGTCGAGATCCACGCCAACGACGGCGACGTCGTCGACGGACGCCTCCGGATGGCCTGGCCGACCGCCTCGCCCCACTTCTCGCCCGACACCGGGATCGACAAGACCCGCGTCGTGCTCGAAGCCCGCGACGGCGATCCGGTCGTCGCGTTCGCGGGCAACGGACCGCCCGACCTCGAGCCCGCTCTCGCTGTCGAGCCGCGGCTGCGCTGGGGGAGAGCCGACCTCGCCGACGCGCTCGACGCCCGCGGCGAACGCTACCATCGCTTCGATCGCTGGGCCGAGGTCGCGCGAGGCGTGCGTGAATCGTCCAGGATCCGTCCCGGATGATCGCGCTCTCTTCTCGGATCAAACCCGACTTCTTCTCGGAATCGACCCACCGCTCGGTTACACCATGAGCTCGTCCGACGGTCGACGATCCTCTCTTCCTGGAGTCTATCCACAAATGAACCGACGTCGTATCTCTCTGGTCGTCGCGACCGGATGCCTGCTCATCCTCGCAGGCTCCTCGATGCTCATGCGAGCACGTCTCGGCAAGCAGCCCGACGGCTCGTTCTTCGTCTCCACCGGCCAGCGCATCGAACCCGGCGCGATCAGCTTCCCGGGTCGACCGATCGATCTCGCCCTTCACCCCACCGAGGGCGTCGCGGCCGTTCTCTCGAAGACCGGCGTCTTCCTGGTCGATTCCGAGAAGGTCGTCCCCGACTCGAACGTCTCACTCGGCGGTTCGCCCGCCTATCGAGGCATTGCCTGGGCTCCCGACGGCTCGCGACTCTACGCCGGAACCGAAAAGGGACACCTCCAGGTCTTCCGCTACTCCGGAGGCAAGCTCGCCCCCGAAGCCAAGATCACGATCCAACCCGCCGACGCCAAGGGCAACCCCGTCCCCGGCGGCTTCGTGATCACCAAGGACGGACGCACCCTCTTCGTCGTCTCGGCCAACCGCGGCACCGTCGCGGAGATCGACCTCGCGAAGAACGCTTTCGTCCGCGAGATCCGCGTCCAGAACATCCCGTTCGAGGTCCGGCTCAGCGAAGATGAGTCGACCTTGATCGTCAGCAACTGGGGCGGTCGCCCGCCCAAGCCGGGCGAGCCGACGAACCTGAGCGACAAGGTCGAGGTCCCCGTCACTTCGGTCAACTCCGTCGCCACCGGTTCGGTCAGCCTCGTCGATCGCAAGAGCGGTGAAGCGAAGCACGTTCCCGTCGCGATCCACCCGACCGCGATCGCCGTCAAGGGCGGCCGGGCATTCGTCGCCAACGCGATGAGCGACTCGATCAGCGAGATCGACATCGCCCGCGCCGAGGTCGTCCGCACGATTCCCGTCACCTGGAACGACCTCCAGATCCTCGGCGCCATGCCGAACGCGCTCGCGATCGCGGGCGACACGCTCTACGTCGCCGACGGCGGCGACAACGCGATCGCCGAAGTCGACATCCCCTCCGGCAAGGTTCGCGGCTTCCGACCCGTCGGCTACTTCCCCACCGCCGTCGCCCTCACCCCCGACTCGCGCAAGGCCTTCGTCCTCAACACCAAGGGCAACGGTTCCGTCCGAAGGACTTCGATCGGCCAGGCCGGCAACGCCCACGACTTCCAGGGTACGGTCACCATTCTCGACCTCGCCAAGCCGCTCGCCGACGAGACCGCGAAGGTCGTCGCCAACAACCGATGGAGCACCAAGCCGGTCAAGCCGAATCTGAAGGTGTACAACGGTGCGATCGAACATGTGATCTACATCATCAAGGAGAATCGGACCTACGACGAGATCTTCGGCGACATGCCCGAGGGCAACGGCGATCCCAAGCTCTGCAGCCTCGGCGAGAAGGTCATGCCCAACCACAGAGCCATCGCCCGCCAGTTCACCCTGTTCGACAACGGATACGTCTCCGGCACGAACAGCGCCGACGGCCATCAATGGAGCACGCAAGGGCTCGCCAACGAATACCTCGAACACTTCTACGTCGGCTACTCGCGGACCTACCCTTGCGAAGGCGAGGACCCGATGGCCCTCTCCACCGCGGGCTGCATCTGGGACGCCGCGCTCGCCAAGAAGAAGTCGATCCGGATCTACGGCGAATTCTGCGACGAGGAAAAAGCCGCATTCGAACCCAAGCCCAAGGATTGGTTCGAAGTCTGGGAGGATCGCAAGAACAAGACCAACAAGTTCAAGTTCAAGGCGGTGACGACCGTTCGCAGCATCATGCCCTACATCCACCCCGAGGTCCATTACTGGCCGCTGCTCCAGAGCGACCAGTATCGCGCCGATAAGTTCATCGAAGAATATGAGAAATTCAGCAAGGAAGACAAGGTTCCCAACCTCATGGTGATGAGCCTGCCCTGCGACCACGCCGAGGGGCTCGATCCCAAGTACCCCACGCCGCGCGCGATGATGGCCGACAACGACCTCGCCCTCGGCCGCGTCGTCGAGGCGGTCTCCAAGTCGCCCCAGTGGAAGAGCACCTGCATCTTCGTCATCGAGGACGACGCCCAGGCCGGCCCCGACCACGTCGACGGCCACCGCACCGCCTTCATGGCGATCAGCCCCTACACCAAGCGCAAATACGTCGACTCGTCGATGTATACGACCGTGAGCATGCTCCGGAGCATGGGTCTCATGCTCGGGCTCGACCCGATGAACCGCTTCGACGCGCTCGCCGAGCCGCTCGTCGACTGCTTCACCGACACGCCCGACCTCACCCCCTACAAGGCCGTCCCCAACAACGTTCCCCTCGACGAGCGCAACCCCTCCGGCAAGGCGATGACCGAGCAGGATCGCTACTGGCTCGCCAAGACGATGGAGCTCGACTGGAGCCACCTCGACACGGCCGACCAGTACTGGCTCAACCGCATCAACTGGTACTCGATCTTCAAGGGCACCCGTCCCTATCCCGACCGCCCCGGCGACGCTCCCGGTCAATTCGACGCGGATGACGACGACGACGAATGACCGCAGGTCGCCTCGCCGAGTCGCGCCTCCAATCGAACGGCCGCCCGAGAGCTGCGTGCTCCCGGGCGGCCGTCGTCGTTTCCGCTTCGGTCGTTCGACTCAGAGCCCCGCGGGCATGAAGGCGACGCACACGGGCGAGGGAACCGACACCGGTTCGCCGACCTGCGTGAGCTTGCCCGTCGCTGCATCGATCGCGAAGACCACCAAGGTATCGCTGTTCTGGTTCGCGGCGATGAGGTATCGACCCGACGGGTCGATTCCGAAGTTCCGCGGAGTCTTTCCGCCCGTCGGCGTGCGGTCGAGCGCGGTCAGCTTGCCCGTCGACTCGTCGACCGCGAAGCCCGCGATGCTGTCGTGTCCACGATTCGACACGTAAACGAACTTGCCGCTCGGATGGACCAGGATCTGAGCGGTCGAATTTCCTTCCTTGCCCTCGGGAGGCAACGTCGAGAGCGTCTGGATCGGTTCCAGGACGCCCTTCGTCGCATCATACGTCAACGCGGTCACGCCCGAAGTGATCTCCAGGCACGTATATGCGAACTTCTGAGAAGGATGGAACGCGAAGTGTCGAGGACCCGTGCCGAGACCGACCTTGGCGAACGGCGGGTCGTGCGGCGTCAGCGTCGCCTTGGCCGCGTCGAACTCGTAGACCCGCAACTCGTCGAGACCGAGGTCGGCCGCGACGGCGAATCGATTCGCCGCGTCGAGGTTGATCGAATGTCCGCGCGGGCCGCCCTGTCTCTGCGGCAGGTGGACCTTGCCTTCATGGCGGATCACCGAGGCGGGCTTCCCGAGCGACCCGTCGGCCTCGATCGGCAGCGACTCGACGCTCCCCCCCGAGTAGTTCGCCACCAGGACCGCGCGTCCCGTCTTGTCGACCACCAGATGACAAGGCGCTCCGCCGCCCGAGGGTTGAGCATTGAGCTTGCGGAGCTTCCCGGTCGACGGATCGACGGCAAACGAGGCCACCGCTCCCGTCGGCTTCCCTTCGTAGTCGCCCAGCTCGCTCACGGCGTAGAGCGTCTTCCGATTCGGATGAATCGCCAGGAACGACGGGTCCTTCTCCTCGGCGGCGATTCCGAGCGGCGTCAGGCGGCCTGATGACGGATCGAAGTCGAACTGGTAGATCCCTCGACTCTTGCCGTTGCCCGTATAGGTCCCGATGTAGACCCGCATCGACTCGGCCGAAGCGCTCGAGGCCGCCAGCGCCAGCGCCATTCCAATCATGAACAGTTTCACGTGACGAATCCCTGATGAGAGTACGCATCGATCCACGCAAATCACTTGCTTGCGCGAAGAAATGCGACGAGGTCGATCAATTCTTGTCGGGTGAGCCGGGCGTCGAGCCCCGACGGCATCACCGAGACGGTTCCCGGCCGGATCTCCTCGATCCGGCTCCTCGGGATCCTGGCTTGCTCCGTCGCATTCACGTTCAAGACGATCTCGTCCGCGCCGTCTTTGGTCGGGATCCCCGTGACGACACGTCCATCGTCGGTCTGGATCGTGATCGGCTCGTAGCTGCGGACGAAGCTCAGATTGGGGTAGAGGATCGACTCGAGGAGGTCGCGCTCGTCCCGCACCGAACCGATCCGCGTCAAGTCGGGGCCGACCTTGCCGCCCACGTACCCCGCGGTGTGGCAGGTGCGACACTCGGCCTTCGTTCCGTTGAAGACGAGTTGCCCGCGGCGAACGTCGCCCGAGCGCGCATCCCGAAGGAGATCGTCGATGCGTGCGCGCTGCGTCGAGGCGTCGACCTCGAGGCTCCGGATCAGGCCCGCGCCCGCTTCGACGACCGCCGGACCGTGATTTGCGAACAAGGTCTTCAGGATGTCGGGGCGAAGGCTCGCCTTCGACGCCGAACGCCCCAGGACCTCGACGAGACGCATGCCGACACGAGCGGATCTCGACTTCTCGAACATTCCCAGCAGCTTCGAGAGTTCGAGCGGTCCCACGCGTTCGAGATCCTCGGCGAGTTCGAGGAGTTTCGCGTCGTCGAGTTCCGACCGAGCGATCGTCTCGAGAGCGAGCAGTCGATCGCCCGTGGGGATCTCCTCGGACAATCGAGACCGCAGCCATGAGAACTGCTTCGGATCGAGGACGCGGCCCGCCGGAAGAGCCGCGAGCGCTCGAAGTCGTTGCTCGGGGGAGAGTCGGCCGATCACGCTCGAGATCGCTGAGCCGATCGCCGCCGCCTCGTCCGCACCGAGCTTTCGCCAGGTCCGAACCACTGCAAGTCGCTCGAGGATCGCCGACGGTGCCATGGCGTCCCAACCGGCGAGCACCGCGTCGACCCAGGCTCGAGGTACCATCTCGGGAGAGGCCGCGACCATCGCCCGAAGCGCGGTCGAGCGAGCCGACTCGCGCTTCGATTCACGAACCACTCGGGCGAGCATCTCCTGAATCGAGCGATCGCTCTTCAGCCCCACCAGGATCTCGATGATCGCGTCGCTCTCCTCGGCTCCAGGCGGCGGGCTCTCGAGCCGAGCCTGGAGGATCCCCGCGAGCGCTCCGCCCCACTCGGGGTGCCTGGAGAGCACCCAGGCCATCGACGAGCGCGTGATCGGATCGGTCGAACTCGACTCCTCCGCCACCAGCCTCGCGTCGAGTCCGCCGGCACCCGCCTGATCCCGCGCCAGGATCGCCCCGCGACGAGCCCGGGGATTCTCGGGAATCTTCGATCGCTCGAGCGCTGCGCGATCGGCAATGCCGAGTTGGATCAACGCGTACGTGATCGAATGCTCGAGTGTTCGATCCTCGGCGGTCTCGAGGGCTCGAAGCAGTGTGTCGGCCGCACCCGCCCGGTCGAGTTCGCCGGGAGAATCGACGAGCAGACCGATCGCCTCCGCCGCGGCCCGACGCACCGCCGGCTCGTCGTCGAGGACCAATTGCGAGAGCCTCGGCAACGACGCCCGATCGCGGACGACCCCCGCGGAGAGGCAGGCTGCGTGTCGCACGTCCGCCTCGTCGGCATCGAGGTAGCGACGTATGATCGCGCGTGCGGGCTCTGTATCGATTCGGCAAGCGATCCCGATCGCCGCCAGCTTCCCTTCGACCGTCGACTGCGAGCCGAGCAGGCCGACGGCGTCGGACCGATGCGCCAGAATGTCGCTGGCCCGCCTCCGGACCGCCGCATCGGGGTCGTCGAGTCGAGCGGCCGGCGTCGCGCTCGATGCCGACTCGAGCGATCCGAAGATCGACTCGGCCGAGTGCTTCGCGACGTGTCGGATCGGCTTGATCCGATAGATCGCGCCGAGGACGTCCGGTTTGCCGAGTTGCGAGGTCGGGCAGCAGAGCTTGTACCAACCCCCAGTGTCCACCACGAGGACCGACCCGTCGAAATCCTCGAGAACGTCGGTGGGATGGAAATCCTGGTCGGGCGATGAGACGAGTTCGCCGTCCTTGGTCGTGTAGCTCGAACCCGAGGCCTCGAGTCGGTGACTGCTCACCTTGCGCAGGTTGAACTGGCATGCGAAGACGGCGTCGTCGAACGCCTTGCCGAGGAGTCTTCCCTCGTAGCGATGCAAACCGCAAGGGGCCGCGGGGCCGAGGTGCACGAGCGTGGGCATCATTTCCGGCCTGGTCCTGGGATGCCCGTCGATCACGTCGTGGACCTTGCCGTAGACGCCGCCGTACACGGCGTGGATGATCCCGTCGCGCTTGCCGTCGGCGGGATGTTGGAGAAATGTCGTCGTGAACAGTCGCTCGCCTGTCTTGGTGAAAGCGATGTCGACCGGGTTATCCATGCCTCCGGTCATCACCGATTCGATCCCCGACCCGTCGGGACGCGCCCGAAACAGGTGCGCTGCGCGAGTCGTCAGCGGGGGGCGTCCCGGACCTCGGGAATGCTCTTGGCGGGCGAACGCTCCCTTGGCCCAGTAGATCCAACCGTCGGGTCCACGATACGGCCCGTGGAGGTCGTTTGCGCAGCCGGTGAGGGTCTTGCCCTGATACCACTCGACGCGTTGGTCGGCCGTGCCGTCGCCGTCGGTGTCGGTCAGCTTCCAGATGCTCGGAGGCGCCGCGACGTAGAGCGAGCCTTCGAACCACATCGTTCCTTCGGGGAACATCATCTTGTCCGCGAAGATCGTGCGGCGATCGTAGACTCCGTCGTGGTCGGAGTCTTCGAGTCGGACGATTCGGTGGGGACGATCGATCAATTGCTTCTGGACATTCTCATTCGATCCCGAAGAGTCGGCGACGTAGAGGAAACCGCGTTCGTCGAAATCGGCGGTGATCGGACGGTCGACGAGCGGCGACGACGCGACGCGTTCGATCGTCAAACCGTCGGGCAGGACGAAGGTCCGGTCGCCGAGTCGATGCTCTCCCGCGGAGGCGAGAGCCCCGCCGACCAACAATGCGATCGCTCCAAGAATCCGGTTCATGAACAATCCTCGAGCTTCAGGCTTTCTTGGAAGGCTCCACGGCATCGTCGTCTCGTCCGACTCCGAGCGCATCGGCGACCCGGTTGATGTAATTGAACCATGCCGCGATCAGCGTCGTCTGCAGGATCCCTCGATCATCGAGTCCGACTTCGCGGAGGCGATCATGATCCGCGGGAGTGATCCGGCCTGCATCTCGAGTGATCTGAACGGCGAAGTCGCAGATTGCACGCTCGCGTTCGCTCAGGGGGGCGGAAGCGAGATCCGTTCGAATCGCGGCCGCCAAGCCGTCATCGAGGGTGACCCGACGCAGAAACTCTGCGTGCGAGGCAATTCAGTAACGGCACTCGTTCGTCGACGAGACCACCAACGCGATCAATTCATGTTCACGACGATTCAAGGGGAGATCGGGGGACATGAGTGCGCCGAAGGTCGAGAATGCGTGGCGCAGCGCCTCGGGAATGAGCGAATGGACCGCCGTGATCCCCGGGCGCGCCGAGTCGAGCTCGGCCACGGGCTCGGCATACTCGCGGGGATAGAGCGCGTCCTGACCGCGCATCGCGGATCGGACCGAATCGTCGCTCTCCGGGGAAACGGTTCTTATCCAGGCCATCTTCATCTCCGGGGACGCAGGGGCTCGCCGCGGTCGGTGTCCATCAGAAGAGCTCGAGGAGCGGAGCGCCTTCCTCGAGCAGGTTGAAGGTTCGCCCGTCGCGCGCGGTGAAGCCGAGGTCGTCGATGCCCATCGCGTGGTACACGGTCTTCGTGATATGTGCGGGCGTCACCGGCTTGCTCGCCGGATACTCCGCGCGGCGGTCGCTCGAGCCGTAGACCTGCCCGCCGACGATCCCGCCGCCTGCGAGCAGGTCGGTCAGGCAGTGCGTCCAGTGGTCGCGCCCCGCGCCCTTGACGCCGCCGGATCGAGGGTCGCCGATCTTGGGGGTCCGTCCCATCTCGCTGGTCACGAGCACCGTCGTCGAATCGAGCAATCGGCGCTCGTGCAGATCTTCGATCAGGGCCGAGTAGCATCGGTCGAATTCGGGGAGGAGATCCTCTTTCAAGCAGGCAAAGTTCGATCCATGCGTATCCCAACCGCCCGCGCTCTTGCATTTCGGGGCGATGCTCTCGTTCTCCTTCCAGAAGACGGTGATGAAGGGCACTCCCGCCTCGACGAGCCGACGCGCCAGGAGCAGGCTCATGCCGTTGATCGTCGAGCCGTATCGCGAACGGACCGCCTCGGGTTCGCTCGCCACGTCGAACGCCGAGGCCGTCGCACCCGAGGTCAGCAGGTTCCACGCCCGATTTCGAAGCGTGTCGAACGAGCGGACTCGCTCGGCCGAGTCGAGGTCGCGACGGGCCGAGTCGACCACTCCGAGCAGCGTTCGCCGATCGAGGAGATGTTCGACCGTGAGCGGGGCGGTCAGGCTGAGCGAGGGCGCCTCGAAGCGAGTCGGATGTTCAAATGAACCGGAGACATAGACCGGATCGTGTTCGATCCCGATCCGCGCGGCGAATTGGCCGGGTCGAGTGTAGGGGGCCTTGCTCGGCTTGTGCGGCAGGGTGATCGCGGGCGGCAACTTGCCGCGCGAGGCGACGCGTGAGGCGACCACCGAACCCATGAACGGCCAGTCGTCGGCCTGCGGCGTCCGGTTGTTGAGAAGCGCGAGAAAGCTCGGATCGGGTGCGTGCCCTGTCAGGTTGTAGTAATAGCCTGCGTGGTGGTCGTTGGTGTTCACCCGACCGTCGATCGAATTGACGATCGCGAGATGGTGCGCGACTCGGGCCGTCATCGGCAGATGTTCGCAGAGGCGAATCCCGGGAGTCGACGTGGAGATCGGTCGAAACGGGCCGCGGTATTCCGCGGGTGCGTCGGGCTTCATGTCCCAGGTGTCGATGTGGGACGCGCCCCCGCAGAGGAAGAAGAGGATCGTCGACTTCGCGGAAGCGGCGCGAGCCGGGGGCGACGGATCCTTCGCCCAGACCTCGCCGCGCAGATTCGAGGCGAACCCCGCGCATGACGCGGTCAGGAAGGCTCGACGGTCGAGCCGGACGCTCGGGGCCTGGGATCGCTCGTGCATCGTGACCTCCGCGGCGGGTGAATCGACCCGGTGGGATCTTCGATTCTCCCGGATTTCGCCTCGAAAGCAAGCGCGATCCCTGGTGGCGGCTTCCGGGGGGCGATAGAATCGCCATCCTCCAAGAGGTCGGGATTCCACTCTCCTGCAGGACTTCCCCACATGTTTCGATCGATCGCCGTCTCGGCATTCGTTTGCGGTCTCGTCCTCACGATGCCGTGCGGAGAAGCTTCCGCTCGACAAGCGTCCAAGAGCGAGGTGACGAAACATCGCTTCACCTCGAGCAAGATCTTCCCGGGCACGGTGCGCGACTACTGGATCTACGTTCCCAAACAATACGACCCCTCGAAGCCCGCGTGTCTGTACGTGAATCAGGACGGGATCCAGTACAACGCACCGACGGTCTTCGATGAATTGATCGCCAAGGGCGAGATCCCGGTGATCATCGGCGTCTTCGTGATGCACGGGCGTGTCGAACCCGACGACGACCGCGCGATTCCCCGCTTCAATCGCAGCTTCGAGTACGATGGCCTCGGCGACGCATATGCTCGATTCCTGATCGAAGAGCTCCTTCCCGAGGTCGAGAAGCAGAAGACCTCCGACGGCCGGCCGATCCGGATCTCGCGCGACCCCAACGACCGCGCGATCGGCGGCTCGAGCTCGGGTGCGATCTGCGCCTTCACCGCCGCCTGGGAACGGCCCGACTCGTTCCGCCGCGTCTTCTCCGCGATCGGAACCTACGTCGGGCTCCGCGGCGGCAACGAATACCCCACGCTGATCCGCAAGTTCGAGCCGAAACCGATCCGCATCTTCCTGCAAGATGGTTCCAACGACTTGAACATCTACGGCGGCGACTGGTGGATGGCGAACCAGGAGATGGAACGGGCGCTCACGTTCTCCGGATACGAAGTCGCCCACGACTGGGGCGACGGCGGCCACAATGCTCAGCACGCGACCAAGATCTTCCCCGACGCTCTCCGCATGCTCTGGAAGGGCTGGCCCGAACCGGTGAAGGCCGGCCGAGGCTCGCAGCAACTCCAGCAGATCCTCATCCCCGGCGAGGATTGGCAACTCGTCGCCGAGGGCTTCCAATTCACCGAAGGGCCGACCGCCGCGGCCGACGGAACGGTCATGTTCAGTGATGTTCGTGCGTCGAAGATCCACCGGATCACGGCCGACGGCAAGGTCGAGACGGCGATCGCCGAGTCGAATCGGGGCAACGGCCAGGCTCTCGGCCCCGACGGACGCGTCTACCTCGTCGCTTCGGGCACCGAACAGATCCTCGCCTACGACAAGGAGGGCAAGACCGAGGTCATCGCCGAAGGGATCCGAGGCAACGACCTCGTCGTCCTGGCTTCGGGGCGGATCTACGTCACGAATCCCGGCAACGGCGTCAACGAGCCGAGTCGCGTCTGGACGATCGCGCCCGACCGCTCGAAGAAGGTCGTCGACACCGGCCTTCGCTTCTCCAACGGTGTCGCCGTCTCGCCCGACCAGAGCCTGCTCTACGTGGCCGACGCTCGATCGCACTGGGTCTACAGCTACAAGATCGCGCCCGACGGATCGCTGATCCACAAGCAGAAATATTATCATCTCCATCGCCCCGACACCGCCGACGACAGCGGCGCCGACGGAATGCGAACCGACACCGAGGGCCGGCTCTACGTCGCCACGCGCATGGGGATCCAGGTCTGCGACCAAGCCGGACGCGTCAATGCGATCATCCCCACGCCCAACGGGCGCGTCTCGAACCTCTGCTTCGCCGGTCCCGACTCGTCCACGATCTACGCGACCTGCGGCGACAAGGTCTACAAGCGAAAGGTCGCCGTGCGCGGAGCGCGGCCCGACCAGGCTCCCATCAAGCCGGCGCCGCCGCGGCTCTGAGACCGAGCCGCGAATCATGCGGAGTCGTCCTCGCGCGGTCGCTCCGCATCCGTCGGATCGACCGCCCCAATCCCCTGCGATGGCCCCGTCCCATGAGCGAACACGAACGGATTCCTCCCGGCTATCGCGATCCTCGAGGCCGCGGCTTCCGATCGAGGTCTTCGGTCGAATCGGTTCAAATGTGGATCGATTCTCATGTTCGAACGCGAGGCTCGGAGGTCGTCTCGTTGATCGATGCGGCGGGGCGCGTCCTCGCCTCTGAACTTCGGGCGGATCGGCCCGTTCCCTCGTTCGATCGAGCGGCGATGGACGGCTTCGCGGTTCGCGGGGAAGAGACCTTCGGCGCTGATCTGTATTCTCCGATGGTTCTCCGAGTCGTGGGGGCGTCGCGGCCCGGCATCGGCTTCCTCGGGCATCTCGGCCCCGGGGAAGCCGTCTTCGTCGCGACCGGCGCTCCGTTGCCGTCGGGGGCCGATGCCGTGGTCCCCGTCGAGGCGTCGCGACCGGTCGATGCGGCGGGACTCGGGGATCCGCGGGTCGAGATCACCGAGCCGATCTCTCCCGGTCGACACGTCGGGCGATGCGGCGAGGATCTACGTGAGGGGACCGTCGCGCTCGCCGCCGGTCGACGGCTTCGTCCTCAAGATCTCGGCTTGGCGAGTGCGTTGGGTCTGTCGCGGATCCCGGTCGTCCGTCGGCCGACTGTGACGCTCCTGGTCACGGGAGACGAGCTGCTGCCGGCCGGCTCGATCTCGGACGGGTTCAGGATCGCCGACATGAACTCGCCGATGATCGCGGCACTCGTTGCACGCGACGGAGGGATCCTGACGACCGACGGACCACTGCCCGACGATCGCGACTCATTGCGGAATCGCCTCGTCGAGGCGGCATCGACGAGCGACTTCGTGTTGATCTCCGGCGGGAGTTCGACAGGTCCCGAGGATCACGCCCCCGGGCTCGTCGCGGAGCTGGGATCGCTCGACCATCACGGAGTCGCGCTTCGGCCCGCCAGTCCGTTCGGGGTGGGGCGAGTCGGCGACGTGCCGGTCTTTCTCCTTCCCGGAAATCCCGTGAGTTGCTTATGTGCCTACGACCTCTTCGCCGGTCGAGCGATACGAGCGGCGGGAGGACTACGGACCGAGTGGCCGTATCGCTCGGTCGAGGGGATTCTCGCCGCCAAGCTCGTCTCGTCGCTCGGCCGAGTCGACTACACGCGCGTTCGGTACGACGGCCGCGAAGTCGAACCGCTCGCGACCTCGGGGGCATCGATCCTCTCGAGTACGACGCGAGCCGACGGCTTCGTTCTCGTTCCGGCCGATTCGGAAGGGCTGGCCGCGGGCTCTCTCGTGAAGGTTTGGCTCTATGATCGAGACTGAGTTCGCCGATCGATCGAGAGGGTGGTGAGGATGGCTCGCGAGCAGGCACAATTCCTCGAGGTCGTCGATCGCGACCGAGCGGAGGCGCTCTGGGTGGCGGCCGTGCGTCCCGAGCGATTGCCGGGCGAGACGATTCCCCTCCGCGAGGCGCTGGGGCGGGTCCTCGCGGAAGACGTCGCGTCGCGCGTCGATGTGCCGCCGTTCGATCGATCGAACGTCGACGGCTACGCTCTGGTCGCCGAGTCGACCTTCGGCGCCGCGGAGGAGACGCCGCGCCGGCTGACTTTGATCGACGAGGAGATCGCCGCGGGACGAGTCCCTCGAGAATCCGTCGTGTTCGGCTCGGCGATCCCCATCTCGACCGGAGGGATGCTGCCTCGGGGTGCCGACGGCGTGGTGATGATCGAGCACACTCGACTCGTCTCGGGGGCGGTCGAGATCCTCCGTCCGATCGCGCCCGGGGCGAACATCGGGTTTGCGGGCACCGATCTCGTGCGCGGCGAGTGCGTCGCACGCGCGGGGACGAGGCTGACGTCTCGGGAGACGGGGATGCTCGCGGCCGTGGGTTGCGGCGAGGTCTCGGTCGTTCGTCGACCTCGTGTGTTCGTGTTCTCGACCGGGGACGAGTTGGTCGAACCGGGAGAGTCGCTCGGCCCCGCTCGGATCCACGACGCGAACGCAACGCTCCTCGCCGATGCGGTGATCGAGGCGGGAGGCGTGGTCCATCGAGGCGGGATCATCCCGGATGATGAGACGACGTTGACGCGAATGCTCGACGAGGCTCGCCGGACGGCCGATCTCGTGATCCTCAGCGGCGGCACGAGCAAGGGCGCGGGCGACCTCTCGTTTCGGATCTTGGAGCGTGCGGAACCGGGGATCGTGGTCCATGGAGTCGCGCTCAAGCCGGGAAAACCGGTTTGTCTGGGGGCGATCGGCCGGGTGCCGGTCGCCGTGCTTCCGGGCTTCCCGACGTCGGCGATCTTCACCTTTCATGAATTCGTCGCGCCGATGGTGCGTCGGCTCGCGGGAATCGCCGATTGCTCGCGCGAGAGCGTCACCGCCCGCCTGGCGGTCCGCTGCAACAGCGAGCGCGGGCGGACCGAGTATCTCCTGGTCGGCTTGATCGAAGGGGATCGGGGCCTCTCGGCCTACCCCATGGGCAAGGGCTCGGGATCGGTGAGCACGTTCAGCCGCGCCGATGGATTCCTGATCATCGGCAAGGATCAAGAATATGCGGATGTGGACGAGATCGTCGACGTCACGCTCCTCGGGGCCGGTCTCGGACGTTCCGACCTCGTGGTGATCGGCTCGCATTGCGTCGGACTCGAGGCGATCCTCGGTCGACTCCAGCGCTCGGGCCTGGCGACGAAGTCGATCTGGGTCGGCTCCCAAGGAGGACTCGACTCAGTGGCGAGGGGCGGCTGCGACCTCGCCGGAATCCACCTGCTCGACCCGGCGACGAACCGCTACAACGAGACCCTCCTCCCCGCGGGAGTCCGACTTCTCGAGGGATACGGGCGCGTGCAGGGTTTGATCTTTCGCCGCGATGATCCGCGATTCCAAGGCGCCGAGGCGCCGGCGGATCTTGTTCGATCGATCGCGTCGCCGGGATGTCGCATGGTGAATCGGAACCGCGGCAGCGGCACGCGAATCTTGATCGATCGGCTGCTCGGAGAGTCGCGTCCCGAGGGGCATCCCGTCGAGGTTCGCTCGCACAATGCGGTCGCCGCGGCCGTTTCGCAGGGACGGGCGGATTGGGGAGTGGCGATCGAGACCGTCGCGAAGAGTTATGGGCTGGGCTTCGTTCGGCTGGAGTTGGAGCGCTACGACTTCGCCGTGGGAGAGTCGCGCTGGGATCGGCCGGCGGTGCGGCGGTTCCGCGAATGTCTCGCCGATTCCGAAATGCGACGCGAACTCGCAGGGCTCGGCTTCGATCTGAACGGGAGGTCGCAATGACCGCAAGGCTCGGAGCAATCATTCTCTGCGGCGGCAGGAGCTCCCGCATGGGAAGGCCCAAAGCCTGGTTGCCGTTCGGAAATGAACGTATGCTCCAGCGCATGGTGCGTCTGCTAGTCGACGTCGCCGATCCGATTGCGGTGGTCCATGCCGCGGGTCAATCGCTGCCCGATCTCGATCGGCCGGTGCTTCGAGCGATCGACGCCCGACCCGATTTGGGACCGTTGGAGGGAATGGCGGCGGGATTCGCAACGCTGCCGGAAACCACGGACTTGGTTTATGCGACGTCGGTCGACGTCCCCTTCCTCGCACCCGGATGGATTGCGCGGCTGGCTATTGAGATCGGCGAGGCCGACATCGCGATCGTCGAGGCGGGGGGCTATCTCCAACCTCTCGCCGCGCTCTATCGCCGAGCGACCGTTCTGCCGGCGATCGAGGGCCTGCTGGCGGCGGACCGTCGCCGGCCTGCATTCCTGATCGACCAGCTCGCGACCCGCCGGCTCGACGAGTCGATGATGCGGTCGGTCGATCCCCAACTCTCGACACTCAAGAACATGAACACGCCGGCGGACTATCACGCATTGCTCGATGAAGCCGGCCTTCCGCGCGGTCGGGCGGTGATCGAGCTCCATGGAGTGCCGCGAATTCGGGCGGGGTTCGCGCGACTCGAAGTCTGCGCAGGGTCTGCAAGGGGGGCGGTCGAGCAGTTGGTCGCCGCGGCGGCAGGCCGACTCGACGGTTTGCTCGAAGACGGCCGACTCCACCGGGCCTACAAGCTGAATCTCAACGGCGAGCGATTCGTCGACGACCCCGATGCGCTGGTCGTCGACGGAGATGAACTCTTGCTCATGGCGGCGGATGTCGGCGGTTGACGATCGAGTTCGATCAGGCGAGCAAGCCGTGAACGACCTCGCCTTCGATGTCGGTGAGACGGAAGTCGCGGCCTTGGAAGCGGAAGGTCAGCCGCTTGTGGTCGAGTCCGAGGAGATGCAGGATCGTGGCTTGGATGTCATGGATGTGCACGCGATGCTCCGTGGGCGAGAAACCGAACTCATCGGTCGCCCCGAAGCTGAGCCCCGGCTTGATCCCGCCGCCCGCCATCCACATGGTCGCGGTGTCGATGTGGTGATTGCGTCCGGCCGTTTCTCGAACCTCGCCCATCGGCGTCCGACCGAACTCGCCGCCCCAGACGACGAGCGTGTCCTCGAGGAGCCCGCGGGAGGCGAGATCGGTGAGAAGCGCAGCGCAGGGGCGATCGATCTCGCGACAGGATTGTTCGAGGTCCTTGTTGAGCGTTTGCCCGGGGCCGCCGTGATGGTCCCACTCGGTGTGGTAGAGCTGGACGAAGCGGACTCCGCGCTCGACGAGCCTCCGCGCCAGCAAACAGTTCTTGGCGAACGACGGCTTGCTCGGGTCGATTCCGTAGAGGTCGAGCGTCGCGGCCGACTCGCCCGAGAGGTCGATCAGTTCGGGGGCGCTCGTCTGCATGCGGAAGGCCATCTCGTACGCGGCGATCCGCGTCGAGATCTCGGGGTCGCGGACGGCGTCCTTGCGCATGCGGTTGAGGTCGGCCACGGTATCGACGACGAGCTTCTGCTCGGTGGGCGAGACGCCCGGCGGCGTCGAGAGGTTCAGGATCGGCTCGCCTCCCGAACGCAGCGGCACTCCCTGATATGCGGTCGGTAGGAAGCCGCTTCCCCAGAGCGGCGCGCCGCCGCGGGGGCCGCGAATGCCCGACTGGAGGACGACGAAGCCGGGCAGATCCCGAGATTCCGACCCGATGCCGTAGGTCACCCAAGCGCCCATGCTCGGCCGCCCGAATTGCTGAGAGCCGCAATTCGCGAACAGTTTCGCAGGTGCGTGATTGAACACGTCGGTAGCGACCGTTCGAATCATCGCGACTCGGTCGACGACCTTGGCGAAGTGCGGCAGGAGGTTCGAGACCCAATTCCCCGACTCGCCGTGCTGCTCGAACTTGCGGATCGTGCCGAGGAGTTGCGGCGTCTTCTTGGCGAAGGTATCCATGAAGGCGAATCGCTTGCCCTTCATGAACGAGTCGGGCACGGGCTTGCCGCTCAGCTCGACGAGCTTCGGCTTGTAGTCGAACAGCTCGAGTTGGCTGGGGCCGCCCGCCATGAAGAGGTAGATGACTCGCTTCGCCTTGGGTGCGAAGTGGGGCGATCGCGGCGCGAGCGGCTCGGTGGTCCGGTCGGCCGCGCGAGCAGCCCCCTCGGCGATGAGCGACCCGAGCGCCATCGATCCGAGGCCGACCCCGCAATCGGCAAAGAAGTGCCGACGGGTACGTTCATGAATGGGATGGAGCTCGGCGTCGTTCGGCGTCATGGTCGGGTCACTCCCGGGTGACGAATTCGTCGAGGTTGAGCATGACGCGGGCGACCGAGCTCCACGCGTCGATCTCCGCGCGGTCTGCGGTCGACTTCTCCGAGCGGACGGTCGAGAGCAGGCGCTCGATCGCCGCGATCTCGCCGGCGCTCGGCTCGCGACCAAGGGCGATTCGGAAACATGTCTCAATGCGTCCCAGGTCGTCCGATCGGCCCGATTCCGCGAGAACCCGCGCGGCGAGGCGACCCGCGGCCTCGATGCCGGCGGCGTCGTTCAGGAGCGTGAGCGCCTGGATCGGCGTGTTCGACCGCACGCGCCGGGTGCATGCCTGGATCGCATTCGGGGCGTCGAAGACCGTCAGTCCCGGGTGAGGAGTCGCTCTCCAGAAGAACGTGTACAGGCCGCGGCGGTATCGATCGGCGCCCGTCGAGGTCACCCATGGGCGATTCATCTGGCCGAGGGTCATCACGCCGTCGGGTTGCGGCGGATAGACGCTCGGTCCGCCGACCTTCGGCGCCAAGAGGCCCGCCACGCGCAGTTGAGCGTCGCGGATCAATTCGGCCTCGAGCCGAAGTCGAGATTGGCGCGCGAGCAGTCGATTGTCGGGATCGGCCGCGGCGATCTCCTCGCGATGAATCGATGCTTGCCTATAAGTGTGAGACGTCACGATCAAGCGGTGGAGCGCCTTGCGGCTCCAGCCTCGCGCGGGCAACTCGCATGCGAGCCAATCGAGCAACTCGACGTGCGACGGCGGCGCGCCTTGGGTTCCAAAGTCGTTCTCGGTCTCGACGATTCCGCGGCCGAAGAAGGTCTGCCACATCCGATTCACCTCGACCCGCGCGGTGAGCGGATGGTCGGAAGAGGCGATCCAGCGGGCGAGGTCGAGCCGATCGAGCTTTTTCGAGTCGCGTCCCCGAATCGGAGGCAGAACCGCCGGGGTTCCCGGCCCGACGGTCTCGCCGCGCCGGGTGAAGTCGCCCTGGATCATCAAGTAGGTCTCGCGCGGCGACTTGCGCTCGCGAACGACCATCGTCGTGACCGGCTTCGACTCGCTCGCGCGAATCTTCCTGAGTCGGGCGAATTCGGCGACCAGGACCTTGTCCTTCGACTTCGAGAGATAGAGCTCGACGAGACCCCGCTTCTGGCTCTCGGTCCGCATGTCGTCGTGTTTGTCGAACGCGTCCTTGATCTCGGGGACCTGCGAGACCTTGAAGTCGCCCGAGAGCGTCTTCTCCCACTCGAGTTCGTCCTTGCGGATCGACGGCAGCTTGGCCTCGAGTTCGGCATGGAACCGCTCGACCTCGCGGGCGATCCGGGCGTTTCGGGTCTGGGCGTCGGGCGTCTCGAAGGCGAGGTCGGGCTCGTCGACGTTGTTGAAGAACGCGAAGAGCCGATAGAACTCCTTCTGCGTGAGCGGGTCGTACTTGTGGTCGTGGCACTGGGCGCAGTTCATCGTGAGCCCGAGGAAGACGCTCGAGGTCGTCGAGACGCGGTCGACCACCGCCTCGACGCGGAACTGCTCGACGTCGATGCCGCCCTCTTGATTGATCTGCGTATTTCGATGAAAGCCGGTGGCGACCTTTTGATCGATCGTCGCGTTCGGGATCAGGTCGCCCGCGAGCTGCTCGATGAGGAAATCGCTGTAGGGCAAGTCGCGGTTGATCGCATCGATGACCCAGTCGCGATACTTCCAGATCGACCTCGGCGCGTCGATGCTGTAGCCGTTGGAATCGGCGTATCGCGCCATGTCGAGCCAGAGCCGAGCCCAGCGCTCGCCGTAATGGGGCGATCGGAAGAGGCGGTCGACGAGTCGTTCGTAGGCGTCGGGCGACCGATCCTCGACGAACGCGCGCACTTCCTCGGGCGTCGGCGGCAGGCCGACGAGGTCGAGGCTCACGCGCCGGATCAAGGTCGCGCGGTCGGCTTCGGGCGAAGGCGTGAGGCCGGCGGATCGAAGCCGGGCCTGGATGAAGCGGTCGATCGGGTTGCGGACGAGCCCGGCGTCGATCGGTTCGGGAAGCGCGGGCCGCGTCGGCTTCTCGAACGCCCAGTGCGTCTCGGAGAGCTTCGTCGGGATCTCGTCGGTCGGCGCCTTCGCGCCTGCTTCGATCCAGAGGCGGAGCTTGGCGACTTCCGCCTCCGGTACGGGCGGTCGCTTCAGCGGCATCCGTTCGATGGCGCCGTCGCCGGCGATCGCCTCGAGCAGGAGGCTCTCGTCGACGTTCCCCGCGACCACGGCGGGCCCGGCCTTCCCCCCCTTGAACGCAAGCGCGGCGGTGTCGAGTCGCAACCCGCCGCGGGGCCGCGCCTCGCCGTGGCAGCTCACGCAATGCTTGGCGAGGATCGGCTTGATGTCGCGAAGATAATCGATCCCATCCTCGCCGACGGCCGCGTCGCCGCAGAGCAAGGCCGGCAAGAGCAGGGCGGGTAGGCTTCTCATCGGTTCGACTCGCACGACCACGAAGAGAGAAGGCGGGACCGTCGATCGCTTCCGGCGGCATTCTTCATTGTAACCACATCGCCAGCGTGGGGTCCAACCGAACCTCGGGGAAGACTCGACGTAGAAAAATCGTTCGTCCGATTTGCCGAGTCGCCGATCTCGACCCATGATTCCCTGGGAACCCCTCGACGCGGGGTCGGCGTCGACGCAGCGCCCCGCCTTGCATCGGTGTCGATGAGTCCTTTCGCGGAGCCGAGATCATGAACCATCCGAGTGCGACCCTTCGCCCTCTCGCAGCGATTCCCGTGACGGGGACGAGGCGTCTCGAGACGCGCATCGGCGAGTCGACCGCCTACTTCGGAGACTTGGTCTGCTGGGCGCTGGTTCGGGTCGGAATCCTCGCGGTGGCGGTGATCCAGCGGATCCGATCGCGGCCCGGCGCGATCGCCGGTTGACGCACGATCACTCCCGACGAATCCGGAAGCGTCTTCGCCCGGAGCACGCCGTCGGCTAACATTCCCGGAGGGGTCGAACCGGCGAGGCAACCGGGGGCCCGAATCGGGAGTGATCACATGCAGCGTCGTGAATTCCTTCGGTCCGGGGCCTCGGGTCTGGCCCTGGCGAGCGCCGGCGGTGCGCTCGAGGCGGCGACATCCGCCCCCGCGAAACGCGTCGGCCTGATCGGCACGGGCTGGTACGGCAAGGCCGACCTCTTCCGCCTGATTCAGGTCGCCCCCGTCGAGGTCGTCTCGCTCTGCGACGTCGACCGCAAGATGCTGGACGAGGCGGCCGTGCTCGTCGGCGAGCGCCAGGCGTCGAAGAAACGCCCGCGCACCTACTCCGACTATCGCAAGATGCTCGCCGAGAAGGATCTCGACATCGTCCTGATCGCGACGCCCGACCACTGGCACGCGCTGCCGATGATCGCCGCGGTCGAAGCCGGGGCCGACATCTACGTGCAGAAGCCGATCAGCGTCGACATCCGCGAGGGCGAGGCGATGGTCGCCGCCGCGCGGAAGCACGGGCGCGTCGTCCAGGTGGGAACTCAGCGCCGGAGCACGCCTCACCTCATCGAAGCGCGCGACCGCGTGATCGCTCCCGGCTTGCTCGGCAAGATCGGCCTGGTCGAGATCTACTGTTACTACCATATGCGGAATCGAACTCCGCCCAAGCCGGCGACGCCTCCCGAGTATCTCGACTGGGAGATGTGGACCGGCCCGGCACCGATGCGGCCCTACACCCCCGTCGCGCACCCGCGCGGCTGGCGCGCGTTCATGGAGTACGGCAACGGGATCGTCGGCGATATGTGCATCCACATGCTCGACATGGTGCGCTGGATGCTCGGCCTCGGCCGGCCGTCGACCGTCTCCTCGAGCGGCGGGATCCTCATCGACAAGTCGAGCCAGGCCAACATCTCCGACACCCAAACGGCGACCTTCACCTTCGGCGATCTGCCCGTCGTCTGGCAGCACCGCTCCTGGGGCGTCGCGCCCAACCCCAAGTATCCCTGGGGCGCCACGATCTACGGCGAGAAGGGCAAGCTCGACCTCAGCGTGCAGTCCTACGACTTCACGCCGCAAGGCGGCAACGCCAAGCCGATCCACGGCGAGGTCGTCATGGAGCTCGATCAATACCCGATCGACCGAACCGAGAAGGATCTCGAGCGGCACGTCGCTCCCGCGATTCGCGGACATATGCGCAACCTCCTCGAGAACATCGAGAGCCGGGGCAAGCCGGTCGCCGACATCGAAGAGGGGCACATCTCGACCGCGAGCTGCATTCTCGCGAATCTCTCGATGAAGCTCGGTCGGAGCCTGCGCTGGGATGAGAAGACGGGGACGATCGCGGGCGACGACGAGGCGACCGCCTTGCTCCGTCGACCCTACCGCGCTCCTTGGGTCCATCCGGCCGACGCCGGGGCCTGAGAGTCGACTCGCCGGCGGAACCCTCTTCGACTCAGGGGGTTCCGCCTCGATAGATCGCCGAGATCGGCCGCCCGAGCGTCGCGAGGAAGGGACGGTCGATCGCGTCGCGATACTCGGATTCGGGATCGATCCCGAGCGCGGCGAAGATCGTCGCGGCGACGTCCCAAGGCGCGACGCGGCCTTCCTTGGGATAGGCGCCGATCTCGTCGGACGCTCCGTAGACTCCGCCCCGCTCGACTCCCGCACCCATCATCAGGATCGAGTAGACGTTCGCCCAGTGTTTGCGGCCCGGCGAAGCTCCCGCGAACTTCGGTTCGAGTGCGACTCGCGGCGCCCGGCCGAATTCGCCCATCACCACGACGAGCGTCTGCTCGAGCAAGCCCCGAGCGTCGAGGTCTTCGATCAGAGCCGACAGGCTCAGGTCGAACCGCGGCAGCAGCCGCTCGCGCATCACTCCGAAGATGTCGTTGTGCGTGTCCCACCCGTAGGCTTCCGCGTCGTCGGGGCGGGTGTCCTGACCGCGACCCGAGTGATTCCACATCACGGTGATCAGCGGAACCTCGGCCTCCGCCAGGCGACGCGCGAGGAGGCAGGCCTGCCCGGGTCGATGTCGACCGTAGCGGTCGCGGATCGCGTCGGGTTCGTCGCCGATCCGGAAGGCGTCCCGAATCCTGGGGGCTTCGAGCAATGCGTAGGCCTGGCGGTAGATCTCGTCGAGGTCGCGGAGCCGGTGATCGAACTCGGTCCGTTCGGCTCGACGATCGAGTACTTCGAGGAGCCGGCGTCTCGTCGCGCGTCGGTCGAGCGAGCCGCCGTCGGACGGCGAGAGGTCGGGCAGGGGGGTGTCGCCCGAGGTTGGATCTCCCACCAGGAGCGGTTCATATTCGCGTCCGAGAAATCCGCCGTTCTGCCCGGGGGCGGGCAACTCGGGCACGATCGCAGGGCCGTTCACGTGGATCGCGGTGTAGGGGAGCGTGCGGCTGGGGCGGACTCGTTCGAGCACGGCGCCGAGGGTCGGGAAATCGGTCGGGCTCGGTGCGGGATTCGCCGACTTCTGGGTGTGGAATCGACCGGTCAACGTGAGATAGGTCGCCGAGCCGTGGTCGAGATCGTCGTGCGAGACCGCTCGGAGGACGGTGAATCGATTCGCGAGGCGGGCGAGCCTCGGGAGATGCTCGGTGAATCGCAGCCCCGGCACCGACGTCGCGATCGAGCCGAATTCGCCGCGAATCTGCTCCGGGGCATCGGGCTTGGGGTCGAACGTCTCGAATTGGCTCTGGCCGCCGTTGGCGAAGACCACGATCACCGACTTGGCGCGGGCAAGGCCGGGGAAGCCCGTCGACCGCAGGCTCTCCGCCCGAGCCCCGAGACCGCCCAGGAGCGAGCCGGCGGCGATCCGCAACCACTCGCGCCGACGGATCGCCGCGAAATTCTCGGGCACTCGGTCGATGAAGCGGATCATCTCGACTCCTCGAAACGGAGATCTCTCTCGGTCGATGCTATCCCGCTCGGCGCGCGACGTGCAAGCAGCGTCCACCGATCGCGAAGTCCGAGAGTCCGTCGCGACGAACGCGACGACTTGACGCCGGCTCGTCAGGGATCACAATCTATGGATGGACCGGGGATTCTCGATGCTCGAGGTCGAGGGGAGGTTGACGTGACGATTCGTCGTTTTCGGTCTCTCGGGATGGTCTTCACCGTCGTCTGCTCGATCGGACTGGGATGGTGGGCGTGGGCCGATGACGGCAAGGCGCCGATCGCAGGCAAGTCCGAAGCGGGCCCCGCCGCAAGCGCGTCGAAAACCGAAGCCGCACCCGCATCGAAGGCCCCCCTCCGCAACACCGACTCGTTTCCACGGATCTCCCTGAGCGATCGCGAATGGCGTCGGCGGCTCACTCCCGAAGCCTATTTGACGCTCCGTCGACACGCGACCGAGAATGCGTTCACGGGCCGATTCTGGAACCACCACGAAAAGGGCGTCTACCGCTGCGCGGGGTGCGAACTCTGGTTGTTCGACTCGGCCGCCAAGTTCGACTCGGGGACCGGCTGGCCCAGCTTCTTCCGAGCGATCTCGCAGCGGAGGTACAAGACGCAGGTCGACCACGTGCTCGGTTACCCGCGCGTCGAAGTCCGATGCGCCGGGTGCGACGGGCATCTGGGTCACGTCTTCGAGGACGGCCCCGCGCCGACGGGGCTCCGATTCTGCATCAACTCCTCCGCCATCGACTTCATCGATCCGTCGCGGCTTGCCCCCGCGGAACCCAAGGCTCCGACCGAGACGCCTCCTCCTTCCGAATCGGGCACCCGCCCCAAGCCCTCCGAGCCCGCCGCGACGGAACGAAGCGTCGGATTCAAATGACCATGGTCGACGGAGCGGTCTCGATCAGAACAGCGTCCGTACCGCGCCGAGAACCGCTCCGATCAGGATCAGACGCACCGAGCCGATGCGTCCATCGAAGAGGGCGAGGCACGCGGTGATGAACAGAGCGATCGCCGCGGGGTCGTCCTTCGTACTCATGCCGATTCCGATCGTCACCGCCGCCATCAAGCCGACCGAAGCGGCATTGACCCCGTCGAGGAACGCCGCCGTTCCTCGCGACCGCCTCAGGATCGGCACCAACGGTCCGCTCACCGCCACGAGCAGGAACGCCGGGAGGAAGATCCCGACCGTGGCCGCGACGGCGCCGATCCAGCCGCCGAGGAGGTAGCCGACGAACGTCGCCGAGGTGAAGAGCGGCCCGGGCGTGACCTGTCCGACCGCCACGGCGTCGAGGATCTGCGTCTCGCTCAGCCATCCACGCGCGATCACGAATTCGGAACGAAGATACGACAGCAAGACGTAGCCCGAACCGAAGAGCGTCGCCCCGATCCGAAAGCAGACCAAGAAGAGGCCCAGGGTCGATGGCGCCGCAATCGAAGCGGCTCCGACGGCGGCGGCCGGCGACGCGGCCAGGAGCAGGCCCGCCCCACCTCCGCGTCCGATCCGGAACGATCGCTCGGACCAGGCGATCGAGAGGATCCCCGCGCAGAGCACGATCGCGAGATCCCGGCCCGGATACATCAGCGACGCCGCGAGCGCCGCGAATCCGAGCACGCCGCAAACCCGCGATCGCCCCAGAGCCGGACGGCTGATCCGAATCAACGCCTGCGCGACCACCGCGAGGACCACGGGCTTGATCCCATCGAGCACACCCGCGACTTCGGGACGCGATCCGAAGCGAACATAGAACCAAGCGATCATGAGTACCGAGATGAACGCCGGCAGGATCATGCAGAGGCCGGCGACGATCAATCCCCGCAGACCCGCGCGAACGCGGCCGACGTGGAGAGCGACCTCCGTCGAATTCGGACCCGGCACCAGATTCGCGGCACCGATCAGGTCGAGGAACTCGGGATGCGTCAACCCGGCGCGCCGGTGGACGAGTTCCTCTTCCATCAAGGCGAGTTGAGCGGCGGGACCGCCGAACGACGTCGCTCCGATGCGCAGGAAGACGCGACCAAGCTCGATCAAGGAGTGCGACAACGGTCCGTCCGCCCGGGCCCGCCGATCACCACCGCCGGACGCACCGCGCCCTTGGACGATCGACGACCTCAGCCTAGCGACCCGGGGCCCGAATGCAATCGGGTGGAACCGATCAGCCTTGCTGCTGCTGTTGGCTCTGCTGCTGTCGATAGCCGACGCGCGGATGGATGTTCATGGGCCGCCCGTTGCGCTGCGACTGGCTCTGGGTCCATCCCGCTCCGAGCCAGGGGGAGTGCATTCCCCAGTCCGACCATTCGGCGGGCATGCGCTCGAGCGGTTCGACTTTGACGGTGACGGCGATCGTCTCATCGGCGCGTCCACGCCAGACGCCGCGATTGGGCGGAACGTCGGCGTAGTCGCGGCCGAGCGCGGTCACGACGTGATGATCGGTCACGATCGTCGCGCGAGTCGGGTCGATGTCGACCCAGCCGTTGCGACCCGCCCAGACCTGGCACCAGGCGTGCGTGGCGAGTTCGCCCGGACCTTCGACGTAGCCGCTGACGTAGCGAGCCGGAAGACCGAGAGCCCGAGCAGTGCCGAGGAAGAGATGTGCGAAGTCCTGGCAAACCCCTCGGCCCAGGTCGAGCGCCTCGCTCAGCGGAGTGTATGCCGACGTGACCTTCTTCTCATACTTCAGCGCCTTGGGGATCGCATCCATGATCGTTGCGACGCCCTCGAGCAGCGAGCCCTCGAACGTCGGCAGCGAGGCGACGAACGCGTCGAGCTTCGGACAGCGATTCGCCAGCTTGGAGGGCTGGAGGAAGTCGAGAACCGTTACCGGGATCGGTTCATCGTGCCGCCAAGCGGTCGAAGCGAGCCGATCCTCACCCGGACGGCGATGGGTTCGGACGATCGAGGTGGCCCGGACGACCAGTTCGCGATACGGCGTCAAGACGTTGAACATATCGACGCGATTGCCGAATCCGTCGCGATACGCGGTGACCGGCGGAGTCGGCGTGATGCGCAGGCGGTAGCCGAGGTTGGTCTGATCCTCGTCCGACGGCGGTGCCATCCGGACCTCGAAGACCGTTTCGGCCACCGGTTCGGAGTAGGTGAGCTTCGTCTCGTGCTGGATGTTCAACAGCATGACGCTGAGTCCTGTATCTCGGGAGAGTCGAGCCGATCAGGGAGCGATCAGGTGGCGAAATAGGCCTTGTGGATCTCCTCGCCCACACGGTCGCAGGTATCCTGCACCGAGGAGAGGAACCGACGCACGCCTCGATCGAAGATCTCGAGGACATCGATGTATCGCAGCTCGCCGTCGAGCCGACCGAGCAACCGTTCGGCCTCGGAGCCGTAGCCGTCTTCGTCGCCGCCGCCGATCTCGGAGATCGACTCGCGGCATTGCGTGATCGAGAACCGCATCGAGCGCGGGAAGTCGGGGTCGAGTACGAGATATCGGACCACGCCCTCGGGAGAGAGCGCGTCGCCCCGCGTCGAGAGAAACGCCTCGTATGCCGAGCACGATCGCAGGAGCGTGGTCCAATGGACGATGCTCATCTGAGGAGCGAACGAGTATGCCGCCTCAGCCTCGTCGAGGGTGTGGGCCCGAGCTCCGATGATCCGGGTGAGCTGATCGACGCGCTCGAGGTAACGGCCCAACTGCAGGAAGTGGAAGACCTCGTTGCGCGGCAGAGTGCTGTCGACCAGCCCGTCCCAGAGGATGCAGGCGCGCCGCACGATCCCGAAGAGCCGCGTCGGGCTCGAATCGAACCGGCGGAGCGCCTTGGGGCTCGTCAAATACAGATACAATTGATTGAGCTGACTCCACGCCTCGGCGCTCACGGCGTCCTGCGTTCCGCGAGCGTTCTCCCGGGCGATCGAGATGATTCCGAGGATCGAGTAGGGCACGGCCCGCTCGAAGGTCAGGAAGCGCATCAAGGCGTCGGGCGTGTGGACGGGGCAGGCGAGGTCGTACGCTTCCTTGGCGCCCAGGATCGTGAGCACGCCGTCGAGCGGGCCGCGATCGACCTCCGTGAGCAACCCGGACCCCTCGAGCTCGAGGTCGAAACCGACGTCGAGGAGCCGCGCCAGGTTCTCGGCGCGCTCGACGTATCGGCTCATCCAGAAGACGTTCTCGGCGACACGGCTGAGCATCTCAGTCGTCCTCCCCGAACGCTTCGCGGAGGACCCACGTGTCCTTCGTTCCGCCGCCTTGCGAGCTGTTGACCACCAGGCTCCCCTCCGGAAGGGCGACGCGCGTCAGACCGCCGGGGAGCACCTTGATCTCCTCGCCGTAGAGCACGAACGGGCGCAGGTCGACATGCCGCCCCGCGAGCCGATCCTCGATCAGCGTAGGATGCCGGCTCAGGCAGATCGTCGGTTGAGCGATGTAGGCTCGCGGATTCGCCTGGACCTTCTCGGCGAACTCGGCGCGTTGTTCGGCGGTCGACGCCGGTCCGATCAGCATCCCGTAGCCGCCCGAGCCGTCGACCGCCTTCACGACCAGTTTGTCGAGATTCGCGAGGATGTGGCTCATGTGCGATGGAATGAGCGGGCGGAAGGTCTCGACGTTCGAGAGGATCGCCTCCTCTCCGAGATAGTAGCGGATCATGTCGGGAACGTACGGGTAGATGCCCTTGTCGTCGGCCACTCCCGTGCCGATCGCGTTCGCCAGGCCGACCTGGCCCGCGCGATAGGCGCTCACCAGGCCCGCGACCCCGAGCGCCGAGTCGCGTCGGAAGATGAGCGGATCGAGGAAGTCGTCGTCGATCCGTCGGTAGATGACGTCGACCTTCTCGAGGCCCCGAGTCGTCCGCATGAAGATGTGGCCGCGGTCGAGAACCAGATCGCGACCCTCGACCAGCTCGACGCCCATGCGACGCGCCAGATAGCCGTGTTCATAATATGCCGAATTGTAGATGCCGGGCGTGAGCACCACGACGCACGGGTCGTCGACGTCGCTCGGCGCCATGTGCTTGAGCACGGCGAGCAGGTTCTCGGCGTAGTCGTCGATCGGCCGGACGTTGTACTGGCTGAACAGCGAGGGGAAGACCTGCTTCATCACCTCGCGGTTCTTGAGCACGTAGCTCACGCCCGAGGGGGTCCGGCAATTGTCTTCGAGGACGAGGTAGCTGCCGTCGACGTCGCGGATCAGGTCGATCCCCGAGACGTGGACGTAGATGTCCTTGGGAACGTGGAGCCCGGCGAACTCGCGGCGGAAGCCCGAGGCTCCGAGCACGAGATCGGCGGGAACGACCCGATCCTGGAGGATCTTGCGGTCGTGGTAGACGTCCTTGATGAAGAGGTTCAAGGCCAGCACGCGCTGGCGGAGCCCTCGTTCGATTCGGCTCCACTCCTCGGCCGAGACGATCCGGGGGATCGGGTCGAACGGGATGATCCGCTCGACGCCGCCGCGGTCGCGACCGTAGACCGTGAAGGTGATCCCTTGATGCCGCATCGTGAGGTCGGCGACGCGGTGCCTGCGGATCAGTTCCTCGCCCCCGAGCCCGGTCAGGCTCGAGTGGAGCGTTTCGTAATGCGCGCGGGGTCGCCCTTCGGCGTCGAACATCTCGTCGAAGCCGAGCAGTTCATAGCCCGCGACCAACTCCGACCCGTGATCGGGCGGGATCGACGTCATGCCCGATACCCTCTCCAGCTCGAGGCGTGCAAAGACGCGAGGCGACGACGCTCCCCTGAGGAGAGCCCGAATGTCGGCCGCCGGACGAGTCGCGGTCGGCGTACGGAGAACCTCGCGGAAGATCCGACCCCGATCAGCCAATAAGCAACCGCCGCGCCGAAAATCGATCGGGGTACGGATTTCGCCGCAAACCCAAGATCATGAAGATCTTGCGATCCCGAGGGCGGCCTCTCGGCTCGCCCGGAGATCTCGGATCTCCCCCGTGTCGCGTTCATGGATGCACAACTTCCGTGCAGCATTGCACTGTTTCGGTCGGTCGGTGCGGGAGTTGGCGAGTTCGGCATCGTGTCGTAGGGGTAGATCGGACGATTCCGGTCGCGAGTTCAACCGGAAGTCCTCTTCTCCGCGCTCGAGGAGTCCGAGAATGTCGCAGTGCGTGTCGAGTTTCAACGCGCGGATTCGTTCGCGATCGGCCATGGTCGTCCGCTTCGCCGTCGCGGCCTCCGGGCTCGTCGTCGCGTCGGCCGCCGACGCCGGACAGGTTCGCGGCGTCTTCGTCTCCTCGCCCGACACCGGGACGATCTATCGGGGAGCGTCGATCGAATCGCTCGCGCCCTTCATCACCGGACTCGCGGGCGCTCCGACCGGTCTGGCGGTCGGTCGCGACGGCGTGCTCTACGCAGGGCTCGAGGGCACCAACGAGATCGCGGCCTACTCTCCCGCGGGTCGCGAACTCTGGCGCGTCTCCACCGGCGACCGTGCTCCGCGCGGACTCGCGATCGATGCCGACGGCGACCTGATCGCGATCGAGCTGGGCGATGCCGACGCCGGCCTCGCCCGATTCGGGCTCGACGGCACGCGGCTCGACTCGGTCGACATCTTCGGTCCGGCGCCTTCGAGCCTCACCGTGGACACGAGCGGTCGCATCTTCTCGAGCGATCTCGTCGACGGACGGTTCCGCCGGATCGATGCCGCCGAGCGCTTCGGGTTCCTCGGTCAGGACGTCGTCGCGATCGCCGCAGCTCCCAGCGGCTTGCTCCACCTCGCGCTCACGGGAGTCACCAACGCGATCGTCACGTTCGACTACGACCGCCTCTTTCCGAGATTCCTCGTCGATCTCGGCATCTTCCAACCCCAGGGGCTCGCGGTCGACGACCAAGGCGCGACGCTCGTCAGCGGATTCGACGGAGAGACCGGCGCCTACACCGTCCGCCGCTATTCGGCCGCCGGGATCCTCGAAGCGACGTCGCGCGAGGATCTGATCAATCCGACATTCGTCGCCGCGGCGGTTTGGTTCGTGCCCGAGCCATCGATGGTCGTCACGGCGATCGCGGGACTGATCCCGGGCGCGATCCTGCTCGCGAGGAGTCGGCAGCGTGGAGCTCGATCGCGCGGAGCACGCGCTCGGGTCGATCGGTCTGAATGAGGTCGACTCCGAGATCGATCGCCTTGCGATACTCCGCGACCGACTCGTGGAGCCCGAGAGCGTCGGAGAAGACCATGATCCCGCGACTCCGGCACTTCGCCGCGAGCTCCGTCGAGAGTGCCGTCCAGCGAACGTCGAAGGCCCGCGGCGCGAGGCGTTCGGCGAGCGCATCGACATCCTCGACTCGGCTCAGCGGCGGCATGCGCCCGATCTCGGGTGCGACCTCGCGAAGCCGAGCGAGGAAGTCGACCCCGCCGTAGACGAGCGTCGATTCCGCGATGCCCGCCGCTCGAAGCGCATCGCGGAGCGCCTCGGGGGCGACGTCCTTGGCGTCGCAGTAGAAGCGAGCACGGCCTCGAAATGCCGCCAGGGCTTCCGCGAGTTCGGGGACGCGCGCCCCTCGGTAGAGCGAGCCGAACCAGGCGCCCGCGTCGAGCTTTCGGAGATCGTCGAACGAGATCGCGCCGACCAGGCCGAGGCCGTCGGTCGTGCGGCGGAGGTCGGAGTCGTGCATCAGGACCAGGCGGCCGTCGCGGGTCGTGCGGACGTCGAGCTCGATGAAGTCGGCTCCGACCGCGAGCGCGGCGGCGATCGACGCGAGCGTGTTCTCGGGTGCTTGACGCGAGGCGCCGCGATGGCAGCAGAACTGGATCGGGCGGCGAGCGCCCCGGCGATTCACGAGGAAGGCATGGAGTTCCACCGGCCAATCGGTCTGGATCCATTGCGCTCCGACGTCGACGACTCTTCCCCAGGTCGCCTCGTCGTCCCACTTTGCGCCCAGGACCTTGGCCTGAACGATCCACCCGCGCTTGCGGGCCTCGGCGACGACCGCGGGCGTGATCTCATCGGCGTCGATCTCGACCGCGACGAGTCCGCGGATCGTCGCGAGTTCGGCGATCGATTGGGTTCGCGGCCGGAACTTGGTCATGAGCGGAATCGCGGAACCCTCTCCCGCCGCGCGGGCGATCGAGCGGAGCAAGTCGGGTCCGCCGTACACCACCACCCCGCGCTCCATTCCCGAGGAGCGAATCTCCTCGACCAGCCGCTCGGGATCGACCTCTTTGCAGTCGAGGTAGAGATTCAGCCGACCCTTGGCGATGGCGAACGCCGACTCGAGCGTGAGCGGAGGCGTGCCGCGAAATCGAGGGGCAAAGCCTCCGAGGTCGAGCCTGACGATCTCGGCCAGGTCGGTCTCGCGGACCGAGCCGACGCCGTCGGTCACTCCTTCGAGGCGGTCGCCGTGGAGCAGGATGTGCTTGCCGTCTCGAGTCAGTCGGACGTCGACCTCGGCCCACTCGATTCCCGACTCGATGCACGCCTCGAGCGCGGGCCGCGAATTCTCGGGAGCCGCGCGCCAGAGTCCGCGATGCGCCATCGCCTGAACCGGTCGAGGCGGGCGAACCGGTTCCGAGAAGGCGAACGGCGAGGGGGGATCCGCCGCCGCGATCAGGGCGAGAACGAGTGCGAGCACCATCGGCTGGGCCTCTGGGGATGGGGGCGGCGTCGCGATCCACGAATGGTACGAGCGTACACTGGGCGGAAGTCCGAGGCAATCCCCCGCTCCCACCAGATCGAGCCGTCATCGGTGCATCGAGAACCGCGTTTTTTCCTTCGATGACGACGGGCGGAGTGTGGTAGATTGTAGCAACTGGGGAATCCTGGAATTCCTGGCGGACTCTAGGGGTCGAGAGGCGCGATGGACGAGTTCGTCAAGGAATACCTGGTCGAGTGCCTCGAGGGGCTCGCTCTCCTCGAGGAGCAACTCCTCGAGCTCGAGCACGACCCGAAGTCGCAGAAGATCCTCTCGTCGATCTTCCGCGTCGTCCATTCGATCAAGGGAAGCTCGGGCTTCTTGGGCTTTCCGCAAATGGCGGCGATCGCCCACGAGGGCGAGGATCTCCTCGGCCGCCTCCGCGACGGGCGGCTCGACCTGAACGACCGGATCGTCAGCGGCCTGCTCGCGATGGTCGACGCGATGCGTTCGATCCTCGGCTCGATCGAGAGCGGTCGCGGCGAGGGCGAACGCGACGACGCCGCTTTGATCGATCGATTGCATCGTCTCCAAACGGGTTACGTGGAAACGCCCGAGCCGCCGGCGATCTCCGCCGCACTCGAGCGCATCGAACCCGAGGCGACCTCGAGCGCACCGGCTCCCGCAGCGCCTCCGCCTCCCCCGCCGGCTCCCGCAGCGCCGCCGGCTTCGGTTTCGCCCGAGCACCCGGCGAGCGGCTCGGCGGTGATCCCGGCGGCGACCGAGGCCCCCGAGGGTGCCGGAGCGTCCGCCCTCGCCGATACCACGATCCGCGTCGACGTCGGCCTCCTCGACAAGCTCATGAACCTCGTCGGCGAACTCGTGCTCGCCCGAAATCAGATCCTCCGCTGCTCGATCGTCCGCGACGAAGCGCTCTTCCAGGCCTGCTCGCAGCGGCTCAACCTGATCACGACCGAGCTCCAAGAAGGGATGATGAAGACGCGGATGCAGCCGATCCGCAACATCTTCTCGAAGCTCCCCCGCGTCGTGCGCGACCTGGCTCTGACATGCGGCAAGCAGGCCAGGCTGATGATCGAGGGCGAGGAGACCGAACTCGACAAGACGATCATCGAGGCGATCAAGGATCCCATCACGCACATCGTCCGAAACTCGGTCGATCACGGCATCGAGGCGCCCAAGATTCGCGCCGAGCGCGGCAAGCCCGAGGAGGGCACGCTCAGGATGCGGGCCTATCACGAAGGCGGGATGGTCAACATCGAGGTCAGCGACGACGGCGGCGGCATCGATCCCGCGCGGATTCGTCGCAAGGCGATCGAGCGGGGTTGGCTCAGCGACGAGCAAGCCGCGCGCTGGACCGACCGCGAGTTGCTCAACCTGATCTTCCGCCCCGGATTCTCGACGGCCGACGCATTGACGATGGTCTCGGGACGCGGCGTGGGGATGGACGTGGTCAAGAACCGCGTCGAGTCGATCGGCGGCAGCGTCGACCTCCACAGCCGGCTCGGCGAGGGCACGATCATCAAGATGAAGATCCCCTTGACCTTGACGATCATCAACGCGTTGATCGTCTCGGCGGGCGGCGATCGGTTCGCGATTCCGCAGGTGAATCTGGTCGAGCTGATCCGCCTCGAGGGCGAGGCGATCCGTCAAGGGCTCGCGGCGGTCCACGGCGCTCCGGTTTGTCGATATCGCGGACGTCTCTTGCCGCTGGTCGACCTCAATCTCGTGCTCGGCGTCGGCAGGCGCGAGGAGCGGGTCGACGTCGGCGAGCGGCGGGTGAACATCGTCGTGCTCCAGGCCGACGAGCTGCGATTCGGCCTCGTGGTCGACCGGATCGACGACGCACAGGAGATCGTGGTCCGACCGTTGGCCCGGCAGCTCAAGGGCATCGCCTGCTTCGCGGGCGCGACGATCATGGGCGACGGCCGAATCGCCCTGATCCTCGACGCCTTCGGACTCGCCAAGGCGCTCACCGTCGAATCCGCGCCGACCGAGAGACGAGGCATCCTCGAAGGGGAATCGTCCGAAGCGACGCCCAAGGGCGACCGAGGGACCTTCCTCCTGCTTCGCGATCGGACCGAGGCGCAATACGCCGTGCCGCTCGAGGAGGTCGCTCGACTCGAGTCGTTCGGCACCGACTCGGTCGAATGGGTGGCCGCGCGGCCCGTGGTGCAGTATCGCGGCACGCTGCTGCCGCTCGTCGACGTCGCGGAATGGCTCGCCGGCCGGGGCGGATCCGACTCGATCGCCTCCGACGAACGCGGCTCCATGAACGTGATCATCCACGAGTCGAGCGGTCGGAGAGTCGGCCTCGTGTTCGACCGCGTCCTCGACATCCTCGACCAGGATCTCGACGTCCGAGGCGAGGCCGGCCGTCCAGGGGTTCGCTTCACGGCCGCCGTGCAGGGACACGCGACCGAGATCCTCGACCTCACCGAGATCGCCCGAGTCGTGGGGGTACGCTCATGAACGACACGCTACTGCTCTGCACCTTCACCCTCGACGACCGCCTCTTCGGGGTCGACGTCCGCCGCGTTCAGGAAGTGCTCCGACGCCAGGACATGACGCGCGTGCCGCTCGCCTCGCGATTCATCCGCGGATTGATCAATCTTCGCGGTCAGATCGTGATGGCGATCGACCTCCGTTGCTGCCTCGACCTCGGCGAGACCCCGATCGATTCCGACGCGATGCATCTCGTCCTCCGCACCGACGACGGCTCGCTCAGCTTTCTCGTCGACCGGATCCACGACGTCGTCGTCGTCGAGCCGTCGACCTTCGAGCCCCCGCCTTCGAATCTTCAAGGCGAGATGCGCACGATGATCCTCGGGAGCTATTCCGACGTCGATCGGCTCCTGCTCGCCCTCGATGCCGACGCCGTCCTCACGATGATCGACCCGCCCGCGGGCGCGGCCGCTCCGACTCATTGACCGATCACTCGAATCCCGCGTCACGATCCACCACACGACCGACGACCACCCATCCCGCTTCGAGGTCGCGACAACGATGCGTCTGCTCAACAACCTGAGACTCTCCACCAAGCTCGCCCTCATCGCGATCATCCTCGCCGTGCCGATCGGTTGGATGCTCACGCTCGCGATCACCGAGTTCCGCGGCAAGGTCGCTCTCACCGAGCGCGAGCAGATGGGCATGGAGTACATCCGGCCGCTGATCCGGATCCTCGAACTCACGCGTGATCATGATCTCTTGACCTATCGTCTCCTCGCCGGGCAGACCACCGCGGCCGAGGATCGGATCGGGATCCAGTCGCGCATCGATGAACAAGTGCGCAAGCTCACGGCGGTCGACCGCCGCCTCGCCTCGGAGCTCGCGTTCACCGAGGAAGGGCTCAATCAACGCGGTCGCGCGGGAGCGACGGTCGCCAACCTCGAACGCGAGTGGGAGGATCTCAAGCGACGATCGGGCACGCTCGCCGCGCCCGCCGCCCACGCCGAGCACTCGAAGCTCTGCGATCGCGTCGTCTTGATGATCAATCATGTATTCGATACTTCCACGCTCGTCGTCGACCCCGATTCCGACTCGTTCTACATCGGTTTCGTCCTCTGTGCGCAGCTCACGCACGTCCAGAACTACCTGGGCGATGCTCTGATCTCCACGGCGCAGGCGATCGACCGAAAGACGCTCACGATCGAAGATCATATCGGCATCACTCGACCAACGACGATCGCCGCCTGGAACGCCGACCTCTCCGAGAAGCGCGTCAAGGCCGCCCTCAGCGAGGACGTCGACTTCCACGGCGAGAGTCCGTCGCTCCAGGCGAAGGCCCCTCCCGCGCTCAAGACCTTCGTGACCGACTTCCAGGCGATCGCCGACGCCATCGGTCAAGTGAACGCGACCGAGAAGCCCACGACCAGCGTCGAGAGCCTCCTCCTCCTCGGCCGCAAGGCCCGCGAGTCGTCCACCGCGCTCTGGGATCTCCTCGACGTCGAGCTCGAGAACCTCTTCCAGATCCGCCTCGGCGACTTCCGTCGCGATGCGGGCGTGACCCTCACGATCACGATCGTCGCCCTCGTCCTCGGGTCGATCCTCGCGTTCCTCGTCTCGCAGAGCATGTCGAAGCCGCTCGCGCGCTGCGTTCAGAGCCTCAACGCGCTCGCCGAAGGCGACCTGAGCACGCGGATCGCCGCGGGCGGTCGCGATGAGGTCGGCCAGATGACCATCGCGCTCGCCAAGGCCGTCGAAGGCATGCGAAGCGCGATCCTCTCGATCGCCGGCGAGGCGAGTCGGCTCCGCAAGTCGTCCGACGAGATGGCCGACGCCAGCCGGTCGATGAGCGCGACCGCCGAGGAGACCTCGAACCAGGCCGGCGTCGTCTCCGCCGCCGCCGAACAGGTCAGCAAGAGCGTCCAGACCGTCTCGGTCTCGACCAAGGAGATGGCCGCGAGCATCCGAGAGGTCGCCAAGCAGGCGACCGACGCCGCCAAGGTCGCCACCTCGGGCGTCAAGGTCGCCGAGGCCACCAACACGACCGTCTCCAAGCTCGGCGAGAGCTCGGCCGAGATCGGCAAGGTCATCAAGGTCATCACCTCGATCGCCGAGCAGACCAACCTCCTCGCGCTCAACGCCACGATCGAGGCGGCCCGCGTCGGCGAGGCGGGCAAAGGGTTCGCCGTCGTCGCCAACGAGGTCAAGGAGCTCGCCCGCGAAACCGCCCGCGCCACCGAGGACATCAGCCGCAAGATCGAGGCGATCCAGAGCGACAGCAAGGGCGTCGTGACCGCGATCAACGAGATCGGCTCGATCATCAATCAGATCAACGACATCCAGGGAACGATCGCCAGCGCGGTCGAGGAACAGACGCTCACGACCCGCGAGATCGGACGAAACGTCGGCGAGGCCGCCAACGGAGCCTCCGAGATCGCGCGCAACATCCAAGGCGTCGCCGACGCCGCGCGCCACACCTCACAGGGCAGCCAGCAGACGCAGTCCTCCGCCGCCGACCTCTCCCGGATGGCCGCCGCGCTCAGCGAACTGGTCGCCCGATTCAAGTATGAATGATCGCGGCATCCCGAAGGAACGCCTCCTTGTCGACCCACGCGGGGATCGTCGCCGCCTCATCCCGAGGCCGCGGCGATCCCCGTTCGGTTTCGGACACCGATTCGCACCCCGGCGCATTCTCGCGTCTGTTCGATCCGTGCTCCTTCGCGTATCGTGGAGATGAGCTCCGCGTAGGACGCGCTCGGGCCGGCTCATCGAACTTCACCAGGTATGCGGTCTCCGATGGGACGAACCCGAATCCTGATCCTCGACGACAACGTCTCATGGCGTCGAACCCTGACGCGCTCGCTCGAGACCGCGACGGGGCTGGAGATCCTCGGAGCCGTGGGACTCGGCGAACTCGGGCTCGAGAAGGTTCGCCAGATCGCACCCGAGGCGGTCCTCCTCTCCGCCTCGAGCCCGGGCGCGGAACGCTCGACGACCAACATGCTCGACTCGCTCAAGACGCACTTCCCCCAGCTTCCGGTCGTCGTCGCCAGCACGCTCGACGAGCGCGGTTCGCCTCACGCCCTCGAGTACCTGACCCACGGCGCGGCGAGCTTCGTCCCCCTCGGCGCGTCGAGCGAACTCGCTGAAGAACGACGCGAGGCGCTCCGAAAGGTCCTCCTCGAACCGATCAACGCACGCAAACAAAAGCACGATTCCGCGAATCCGCCCGAGACGTCGGCAGTCGTCGAGACTTCGCCGCCGCCGCGATCCAAGACCGTCGCCGCCGTCGCCATCGGCGTCTCCACGGGAGGGCCCGACGTCCTCGCCCGACTGCTCCCTGCGCTCCCCGCGCGTTTTCCCGTGCCGGTGTTCGTGGTGCAGCATATCCTCCCGGAGTTCACTCGATCGCTGATCGAGCGACTCGAGAAGGCGTGCCCGAACCCCGTCCGTGAAGCGGCCGAGGGCGATGTCCCCGCCCCGGGCACGATCTGGATCGCGCCGGGGGAGAAGCACCTCGAAGTCGTTCGCGTCGACGGCAAGCCCCGGCTCCGGCTCTCCTCCGCCCCTCCCGAGAACCTCTGCCGACCCGCCGCCGACGTGCTCTTCCGCACCGCCGCCCGCACCTACGGCGGCGGTCTGATCGCCGTCGTCCTCACCGGAATGGGGTCCGACGGCATGCGCGGATGCCGCGAGATTCGCGAACACGGCGGTTCGGTGCTCGTCCAGGACAAGGCGAGCAGCATCGTCTGGGGCATGCCCGGCGCCGTCGCCGAAGCGGGGCTCGCCGACGAGATCCTCCCGCCCGATCAGATCGTTGCCCAATTGATCAAGCGCACACGTGCCGTCTCGTAAACCCGATCATCCCTCGATCCAAGAGGATCGCCCGCGTGCCTCCCACGATCAACCGGTCCGACTACCTCTTCGTCCGCGAGATCCTCCGCGGCCGCGCCGGGCACGAGTTGGGTGAGGGCAAGGAGTACCTCGTCGAGAGCAGGTTGGCACCGCTCGCCGACGCTCGGGCGCTCAGTGGGATCGCCCCGCTGCTCGACCGCATCCGAAGCGCTCGTGATCGTTCGCTCGAGCAGGAGGTCGTCGAGGCGATGATGACCGGGGAGACCAGCTTCTTTCGCAACCCCTCGGCCTATGAACGGCTCGAGCGGGTCGTGCTCCCCGACGTCGTCGCACGCAAGACCAATCGAAGGTTGCGAATCTGGTCGGCAGGATGTTCGACCGGTCAGGAGCCCTATTCCCTCGCCATGCTGGTCTTCGAGCGATATCCCGAGTTGCTCTCCTGGGACTTCGCGATCATCGCCACCGACATCTCCGACGCCGCCATTCGCGCGGCTCGCGACGCCGCGTACAACGATACCGAGCTCCGCCGCGGACTCACGCCCGAGCAGATCCGCGTCTTCTTCGAGACCGTCGGCAACCGCAAGCGCCCGCGACCCGAGATCCGCCGCCTGGTCCGCTTCGAACGCATCAACCTGATCGAACCTCTCCCGTTTCGTCACGAGTTCGATATCGTCTTTCTCAGAAATGTTCTCATCTACTTCGATCCGGCGATCAAGCCGCGGATCTTCCAGGCCGTCCGAGACGCGATGACCGAGGAGAGCTATCTCTTTCTCGGCGAGTCCGAGACGATCCTCGGCGTGAGCGACGCCTTTCGACTCGCCGAAGGGCGGCTCGACTGCTTCCGACCCGTCGAGGAACGCGTCTGATTCCGTCGAGCTCCGCGGCTCAGTCGATCTCGCCCAGACGCTTCAATTCCTCGCGCGCCGGATCGGCGTGGTCGCTGTGGTTGGTGAGTTGGAGTACCCGCTTCAGCTCGGCGACGGCTCGGTCGGTCCGTCCCATGCGCGAGAGGCAGAGCCCGCGATTGAGCATGGCGGAGTAGTCGGTCCTGTCGAGTTCGAGTGCGAAGTCGAAGTCGGCCAGTGCGGCCTCGAGGTCGTTCTTCGCCAGATGGACCAGCCCGCGCGACCGATGCGCCGCGCCGTTCTCGGGAGCGAGGTCGATCGCTTGGTTGAAGTCGGCGAGCGCGCGATCGAGATTGCCCAGTTCGAGATGCACCTGTCCCCGACGCTGATACGATTCGGCGCGGCGGGGATCGATCGCGATCGCCGTCGCGAATTGCGCCAGGGCTCCGTCGTAATCCTTCTGGAAGAACGCCTTCAGCGCATTCTTGATGTACGTCGGCAGCATCCTCCGTCGTCGTTCCATCTCCGCCCGCCAAACCGCCGCCAGACCGCCGCCCGCCAGGAGCGGGATCAGCACCAACCCATACATCGCCGCGGCGCGCACCGAGACCGAGAAGTACGAACGTCCCACCGTGATCTGAGGGTTCACTCGGACTTTGATCTGTGCCCACTGAATCGCCAGAAGACCCAGCCAGAAGACCACCGACCCGATCGTCGCCAGGACGAATCCCGCCGGCCGCGTGCGACGGGCCAACAGGAGCGACAGGCCCACCAACGCGACGATCCCCGAAACCAACAGGATCGGGAAGATCCCCGGGTTGGCCGCCAACCGATTGATCGCCTGCGATACGAAGTCGTCGCGCATGGAGGAACCCGGTACGGTGGGAGGAGAGGGTCGGTCGAAGCGGTTCGCGATCATACACCAACGATCGCCGCAACTCGACAGCGCCGATTTCCCGCGGGCGGCTTGAACGCGCGACGCACCCGAGAAAGAATGTCGCTTTGCTGCCGGAGTCGCGCGGCACCGGCTCGACTCGATCGCCCGACTCGACCCGACCAAAGGGGGGGAGTCCCTGTTGATGGAACGGATCGAAGCGTCGTTCGTCATCCTCGGCGCGGGGGCGTTCGGTTCGGCCGCGGCCTGGCAACTCGCCAAGCGCGGAGAGAACGTCCTCCTCCTCGATCGCGAACGTCGACCCCATTCTCGCGGAAGTTCTCACGGCACGGCGCGGATCACACGGCACTCCTACGCCGATCTCCGATACGCCCGCGCCATGCTGCCCGCCTATCAGGCCTGGCGCGAGCTCGAGGCCGATGCCGGCCGACCGCTGTTGATCGGGACCGGCGGAGTCTCGCTCTGCGATCCCGAGGTCGACTACGTTCGACGCGTCGCCGACAACCTCCGTGAGATCGGAATCCCGCACCGCCGAATGACCGGCGCGGAGCTGCGACGGTCCGTGCCCGTGTTCGAGGTGCCCGAGCGGCTCGACGCCGTCTTCGAACCCCAAGCGGGCATCGTCCTCGCCGACACCACCCTCGGCGCAGAGCTCGAGATCGCCGAACGGCTCGGCGAAGATCGCTTCCGCTTCTTTGCCGAGACCCCGATCGAACGCATCGACCTCGAGGCCGATCGGCCCACTCTCATCGGCAATCGCTTCCGAATCGAGGCCGACTTCCTCATCGTCGCCGCGGGTGCATGGATCACCAAGCTCCTCCCCGAATGGGCACGCGGACTCGCCGTGACCCGTCAGCAGGTCATCTACCTTCGCCCTCACGTCCCCGAGCCGTTTGCCATCGGACGCTTCCCGATCTTCGTCCACAAGGGAGACGACGGCGACGGCCCCGGCGGCCCTTCCTTCTACGGAATGCCCGCGGTGCTCGACTGCCCCGTCAAGGTCGCGCGACACTCCGGCCCGCTCTTCGACCCCGATCGACCCGACCGCCCCTTCGACCACGACTACATCGAGGTCGTCCGCTCCTATCTCCGCCGCAACATCCCCGCGCTCGCCGACCTCCGCGTCGAACAGGTCGAAGTCTGCCTCTACACCGAGGCTCCCGACGAGAACTTCCGGATCGGCACCCTTCCCGGACGCCCCGACGTCCTCGTCGCCTCACCCTGCAGCGGCCACGGCTTCAAGTTCTCGCCCCTCATCGGTCGAGTCCTCGCCGACCTCGCCGTCGCGGGCGAATCGTCGCATGCGAACGATGCGTGGACGTTTGTTCCGGTCGGCCCTTGACTTCTCGAAGAAGATCGCTTGAATGATGGGCGTGATCGGCGCCGATCGTCGGGCGCGTCACGCCGCTTCTCCACCACCGAGGACCATCGATGACCGCCAAGGATCTGATCCGGAAGAGCTTCGCACTCAACGACATGATCGTCCATTCCTATTTGGACGACATGAACGATGCCGAATTCAAGATGATCCCGGTCGCGGGCATGAACTCGATCGCCTGGCAGATCGGTCACCTCATCGCGAGCGAGGCGAACATGCTCGACAAGGTCGCCCCGGGCGCATCGCCCGCGCTTCCGGAAGGCTTCGCGGCGAAGTACGAACGCGGCTCGACCGCCGACGCCTCGGAATTCCACACGAAGGATCAGCTCTTCGGCGTCTGGGCCGGCCAACGCGCCGCCACGATGAAGGCGCTCGACGAGATCGAAGAGTCGAAGTTCGACGACGCCACCGGCCTCGACTACGCCCCCACGGTCGGCGAACTGCTCAACCTGATCGCAAACCACCCGCTCATGCACGCCGGCCAATGGGTCGCCGTCCGCCGCGCCGCGAACAAGAAGGTCGCGATCTGACTTCGAGCGGAATCGACGCCTCCCCGGGCGAGGACGATCCGCCCGCCGCGCTCATCCGCTCGGCGGCTCCGGAGTCGTCCTCGCGGCTCCCTCTCCGCCGCATTCCGATCGACATTTCGAGGAACTCCCCAACAAGAAGGCTCTCTCGTCCGCCCCGCCGCCCCCAGCGGAGATCGACGTGTCCCACCGCCGAGTCCCGGAGGAGTTCGGAGCCTTTCGCGGCTACCTGATGGCTCTTGCCGTCGCCCAGGTCTCCCGAGACCTCCGTCATCGCATCGACCTCTCGGATCTCGTCCAGGAAACCCTGTACGAGGCGGTGCGCGACTGGACGGGAGCTCGAGAACGCACCCGCGCCGAGACGATGGCTTGGTTGCGCAGCCTCCTCCGATGCAACCTGATCGATCGCCTGCGACGGCTTCGCCTCGAGCGACGAGTCGTCACGTTCGACGACGCCCTCGAGCGGACGTCGCAGGGCCTGAGCAATCTCGTTCAATCGGGACGTTCCAACCCGGAGGCGCGCATCGTCCGGGAGGAGGACGCGCTCGCGCTTGCCGAATTGCTCGAGCGACTCTCGCCGTCGCAAGCCGAGGCGATCGTCTTGAAGCACTGCCAAGGGATGTCGGTGGCGGCGATCGGCCGACACATGAATCGGACCCCCGAAGCGGTCGGCGGGCTGCTGCGCCACGGAATGCGCCGACTTCGAGAACTCCTGCACGGGGAGATCTGAGACATGTCCGAGGACGCGACACCGCAGGCGGACGAACGCGAAGCGCTGATCAACCTCGCGATCTACGACTACCACGCGGCAGTCGACCGCGGCGAGTCGCCCGACCCGGTCGAGTGGGCGAATGCTCGGCCGGAGATCTCGACCGAGCTCGCGGCCTACTTCGATGACCTGGCGAAGCTCGATCTGCTCGCACCGGTGATGTCCAGCGACCGGAATCGCGCGAGGACCACCGATTCGTGGTCGCCGAGAGCTTCCGGTGCGATCGATCCGCACTCTTCGGCCGAGTCGCCGCGGCCCGGTGATCTCCTGGGCGATTACGTCATCCTCGAACGACTCGGAGAAGGGGGCCAAGGGGTCGTTTGGAAAGCCTGCGCCAAGGACGCTCTCGAGATCGTGGTGGCCTTGAAGACCCTGAGGTCTTCGTCGGCCCGCGACCCGGCTTCGACCGATCGGCTTCGAGCCGATGCCCGCGCGATCGCCCAGATGCGACATGTGAACATCATTAAAATCTTTTACTTTGGTGAGGATCGCGGGCGGCGGTTCTTCGTCATGGAGCTGATGGAGGGTGGGACCGTCGCGGATCGGCTCGCCTCGTACGTCAACGATCCGCGATCCGCTGCGATCCTCGTCGAAAAGGTGGCTCGAGCCGTCCACCATGCTCACACCCGAAACCCCGGCGTGATCCATCTCGACCTCAAGCCGCGAAACATCCTCCTCTCCAGCGAGGGGAGCCGAAGGTCACGGACTTCGGTCTCTCGATGAAGCTGCGATCCCCCGAGTTCGAGGGGATCGCCGATTCGACCCAATCCGCCGCGGACTCCGAGACGTTCGAGCGGGCCGGCATCGTCGGCACCCTGCCGTATCTCTCTCCCGAGATGGCCGCCGGACGATGGTCCGACGTATCCACCGCGTCCGACATCTACGGCCTCGGGGCGATTCTCTACACGATGCTCACCGGACGGGAGCCGTATCGCGGCGAGGACCTCGACGAGACTCTCGCGCTCATCGTTCGCGGCGAGCTCACGCCCCCTCGAGCGATCAACTCCAAGGTCGATCGCGAACTCGAGGCGATTTGTCTGAGGTGCCTCGCGCTCGACCCCGCCGATCGCTACGGTTCCGCCGACGCACTTGCGTACGAGTTGAGACGCCGGCTCGAGGGACGCCCGACAGGCCCACCGTCGGCGGTGCGCGAGGCGTGGTTCTGGGCGAAGCGTCATCCGTTTCGAATCGCCGCGGCGGGGTTCGCGTTCCTTCTGATCTGGGTGTTGGGCCTCGCGGCCAAGGTCTCCGAATTTCGCGTGGAGAACAAGGGGCGCGCCGAGCGATTGGCGAATCAGGTCGAATCCGAACTCCGATTGATTCGCGGCGCAACCAAGCTCTTGGCGAACGATCCGAGACTCCGAGCCGAACTGGCTGCGTCGGAGAGCCGGGAGCCGCCGCGGAGAGAGGTCGTCGAGGATCTCCTCCGGAAGCGGATCGAGGGCGAGAACCTCTTCGGGATCGCAGGCGAGAACCCGCTCGTCAACGTCTTCGTCATTCAACCCGACGGAGTCCTCCTCGCGGACACGCTGCCGGGCAGCATCTCGATCGGCAGGAACTTCCGGGTCCGCGACTACTTCCAAGCGTTTCAAGGCGTCGGCGCGGCCCGACCGCGCGGCGAGGTGTACGTGGCACGGTCGTTTCGTTCCGTCAAGGACGGCCGATACAAGATCGCGGTCTCGACTCGGATCTGGAGCGAGGGCGGGGATCTGCTGGGAATCTTGGTCGCGAATGTCCCGATCGGTCCGCGCCTGATCGCCCTCGACATGAGCCGCGAACCCGAGGCGGTCGTCCTCGGTCCGCTCGATCGATCCGATCCTTCCGGTGATCGACCCGATCCGAAGCCGCCGTGGGAGTACATCGCCGTTCTCGATCCGCGTTATCTCGGCCTGGCGGCGGATCAACCGCTGGAGGATCGTCGACGGTCGATGATCCCGGACTTCGAGGGCGATCCCAGGCTTCGCCATGTCGCCTCGGATCCTTGGTGGGGATCGCTCGTCGATCTCCACCGCGTGGGCGACACCCATCTAATCGTCGAGACGACCCGTCGCGCTCCCTGGCCGCTGTCGTGGTTACCAAATTCTCCTCGAGAATTCGCGCCCTGAAGTCGTCCCCCATTCGGCTGGATCCTCGGAGGGCTCACCGAGCCCACGTTGCCTGCCCCTTGGGAGGATCTCATGAACGCGAAACAGGCCCGACTCGCGGAACGCATCGCTGAGTTCCCCCTCGATGATCCGGAATCCGAACTGACCTTCACGCAACGCCTCGCGCGGGAGAATCGGTGGTCGCAGAGCTACGCCGACCGAGTCGTCGGGGAGTATCGGCGGTTTCTGATCTTGGCGATGACGGCGGATCATCCGGTCTCGCCGTCCCATCAGGTCGATCAGGCGTGGCACATGCATCTCTTGTACACGCGGAGCTACTGGGACGAACTGTGCGGCGGAGTTCTCGGCCGGCCCTTGCATCACGCGCCGAGCCGTGGCGGAGCTGAGGAAGCCACGAAGTACAAGGAAAGATACCGACAAACCCTGGAGAGCTACGTTCGAATCCTCGGGGTCGACCCACCCCCCGACATCTGGCCTTCGGTGGCCGATCGGTTCGGACGCGACCTCCATTTCGTCCGGGTCAACACCACGACCCACTGGCTGATCCCTCGCCCGCCGATGCTCATCCCATCGCTCGACGGCCGCGGCTCGGTCTTGCTCTTCGTCATCGTCGTCTCGATGCTCCTGGCCAACTTCAACATCGGGCTTCTCGGGGGGTTCCTGCTCGCTATGCTCGGAGCGGCGATCTTCTCGATCTTGGTGAATCTCTGCCTCGGTTCGGGAGAGAGGGGATCCGCCGATCTCGAGTCGTCGAAGATCCTGTGCGATCTTGCCGATTCGCATCCTTATGACTTGATCCAATTGGTTGATAGGAGCTCGCGCACCGCGGTCGAGGCGGCCATTGCGCGGCTGGTCGACGAAGGACGACTGACCTACGACGAGGAAGAGGGCCGGCTCTCGATCGGTCCGACGCTCGACGGACGATCGACTCACGCGGTCGAGCAAGCGATCCTGAACGCCGTGCGAAGGGTGCCCTCCGGTCAGCCCCACCTCGCTTCTCCCTTCAATATCCGTGAGACTGTTGTCTCGGATGGGATCTGGAAAACGGCCGAGACACGACTCCGCCGGGTCGGGTGTCTTCGGTCGCATCGCGATTTTTGGCGCGATCTCCTCGACCCGCTCCGGAATCCCGGGGCGCTCGTGATGTTCCTGGCGCTGGTCGCGTCCCTCGTCTCGTATCGATCCGAAAGTGGAGACTCGCTCGATCGAACGAGCGGTCTCGTCGTCTTCTGGGCCTTGATCGCCTTTCTCGTAAGTACCGCTTACATGGCGAATCGTCCCTGGCTAACGCCGGTCGGCAAGGAGGTGGTTGCCGACTTGGCATGGCGACCGGCAGTAAACTACTTCGATCCGCCGCGACCGTCCGACCCGCGATTCCTCTTCAGAGTCGCAGTCTTCGGATCGTCCATCTTGCCTGAGAAGGGGAAGGCGAACTCGATCGGGAGAGACTCGTTCGATCACGGTTGCGAAGGCTGTTGTTGCTGATGTGCGGATCTGAAGTGGACGAGGGGAATCCCCGGAGTCGAACGTTCCTTGCGTCTCTCGGTTGCGGCCGACATCGACGGGGAGGAAGACGGAAAGAGCCGCGGCTCCAGCCCCGATAGCGAGGGGAGGAGCCGCGGCTCTTGGCGTTCGGTCGGTCGGGATGCCGACTCTCAGTTCGACATCACTCGCCGGCGGCGGCGTCGGCCGGGGTGGGGCGAACGACGGGCGGGACGACGGCGAGCTTCTTCGCGGTGTCGGAGCCGCTGCGGTTGACCGCCTTGGCGACCATCCGGACCGACTCGTCGACCGAGGGCGACATCCACGACATCAAGGACTGCGGGAAGACGCCGAGGATCACCGTGAAGGCCACGAGCGGGATCGCGATGATCGTCTCGCGGACGGTGAGTTCGGGCAGCGGGTGGTGATGGGTCGCTTCGCCGGGCGCTCCGAGCAGGACTCGCTGGAGAGTCCAGAGGATGTAGCCGGCGGTGAGGATCACGGCCGCGGCGGCGAGCACGGCGAGAACCGGGCTGTAGTTGAAGGAGGCGAGGACGACGAAGACCTCGGCCACGAAGCCGCAGAGACCGGGGAGCCCCATCGATCCGAAGAAGATCAGGATCGTGATCGCACCGTAGAGCGGCATGAGATTGAGCAGACCGCCGAGCTTCTTGAGGTCGCGGGTATGGGTCCGCTCGTAGATCACGCCGACCAGGAAGAACATTCCGGTCGATGTGATGCCGTGAGCGATCATCATGAACATGCAGCCGTTGACGCCGTAGGCGTAGTAACGCGGGTCGGCGATGTTCATGACGGCCATGCCGAGGGTGCAGTAACCCATGTGGCTGACCGAGCTGTAGGCGACGAGCTTCTTGAAGTCGGTCTGCGCCATTGCCGCGAGGGCGCCGTAGAGGATGCTGAAGACGCCGAGGGCGGCGACGGGGTACGACCAGTCGTACGCTCCCGCAGGCGCGAGCGGCCAGGCGAGACGGACGAGGCCGTAGCCGCCGATCTTGAGCAGCACGCCCGCGAGGATCATCGAGATCGGCGTGGGCGCCTGGACGTGGGCGTCGGGCAACCAGGTGTGGAACGGGAACGACGGCAGCTTGACGCAGAAACCGATGAAGAACATCACGAAGATCAACTGCTGGATCGATCGACCGTACCAGCTCACGTCGGCGCTCATCGCCTGGGTGAGCAGGACGACGTCGAAGGTGTGCCCCTTGAACTCGGCGCCGTTGATCATGACCGGCACGCTCGAGTCGCCTCCGCCGAAGTAGAGCGCGAGGATGGCGACGAGGATGAAGACCGAGCCGAAGAGGGTGTAGAGCAGGAACTTGATCGCGGCGTACTCGCGGTTCTCACCGCCCCACACGGCGATCAGGAAGTACATCGGCAGCAGCATCACCTCGAAGAACACGTAGAAGAGCACGAGGTCGAGCGACATGAAGACGCCCATCATGCTGCCGAGCAACATGAGGAACAGGGCGAAGTAGCCCTTGATCGACTTCTCGATGCTGAACGACGCGAGGCAGGCGAGGGTGCTGACCAAGCCGGTGAGGAGCACGAGGCTCAGGCTGATCCCGTCGATGCCGAGGTAGTACTGGATGTTGAAGTAGGGGATCCAGGGGCGTCGGACGAGGAGATCCTTCTCGCCCGAGGTCCGCCCGGGGACGTTCTCGAAGACCTCGGTCGCGAGTCCGCCCTCTTCGTAGGCTTTGACGGAGTTGTTCTGCGACCGCTCGATCATCGAGGCCGACGCGGTGGGGCTCGACACGTAGGTCCGGTAGGCGAGGATCGCCAGGACGAAGGTCGCCAAGGTGATCCCGAGGGAGACCCCCTTGATCGCCTTGTCGCTCTCCTTGGGCAAGAGGAGCACGACCATGGCCCCGACGAACGGGAGGAACCAGAGCAGGCTCAACAGCAGGTCGTCGCTCATGACCTTTCCTTCGAGGTGGAAATCGGACCGGACGGTCGATCGGTGAATCGTGATGGTGTCAGACGTTGCCGCCGGAGCCCATCACCCAGGCGATCAGCCCGGCGAAGAGTCCGACGACCGCGAGGGCGAGGAACATCAGGTAGTCGCGGAGCTTGCCGGTCTGGAGCCGACGGCCTTGCTCGCCCGCGCCGAAGGTGAAACGTGCGACGGCGTTGACGAGGCCGTCGATCGCGACCTTGTCGAAGAAGCCCTCGAACCGGCTGAGAGCGGCGGTCGCCTGGGCCGAGCCGTTGACGATGCCGTCGACGATCCGCTTGTCGAACCAGGTGATGCCGCGTGCCAACGCGAGGGTCGGGCGGATCAGGAGGAAGGCGTAGAGTTCGTCGAAGTACCACTTCTTGTGGAGGAACTCGTTCAGCCAGGAATAGCGTCGAGCGAACCAGGCCGGGTCGAGCTTGCGAAACTGCTTCCAGGGCGAATAGAAGAGGAATCCCGCACCGATGCCGACCACCGCGATCACCAGCGACGCTCCCATCGCCAGGAGGTGCGACGCGCCGAGGTCGGGTGCGGCGATCGGCTCGCCGTACGAGATCAACGACTCGAGGATCGGGTGGAACCCCGGGATCGGGAGGATCGAGAGCGGATACCCCGCGACGAGGCTCAGCACGGCGAGAGCATAGAGCGGCCAGAGCATCAACGGCTCGCTCTCGTGAGCGTGGAGCGCGGGGTTGGGATCGAAGTGATGCCCGTGCCCGTGCGAGTGAGCCGCCGCGGCGTGGCCGTGATCGTCGGTCGCGTGATCGTGGCCGTGGTCGTCGTGGTGGGCGTGGCCGGGAGCGTGATCGTCGTGGTGGGCGGAGGCGTGTGCGGCTCGTTCGGCTTCGTGGGCGGCGATCTGCTCGGGCGTGAAGCCGCGGGCTTCGCCGCCGAAGACGAGGAACCACATCCGGAACATGTAGAAGGCGGTCATCGCCGCGCCGACGGCGGGGAGCAGGAAGAGCAGGATGTGCTCATACCGGCCTTCTTGGAAGACGAAGTGGATCGACGACGCGAGAATGGCGTCCTTCGAATAGAAGCCGCTGAAGAGCGGCACTCCCGAGATCGCCAACGTCGCGATCAGCATCGTCAGCGCCGTGCCTCGCATCTTCTTCTGCAGTCCGCCGAGGGCGTGCATGTCGTAGGTGTGGACCGAGTGGTATACGCTGCCCGCACCGAGGAAGAGGAGGGCCTTGAAGAAGGCGTGGGTCACGAGATGGAAGAGACCCGCCGCTCGTCCGCCGACGCCGAGCCCGAGCATCATGAAGCCGAGCTGGCTGACGGTCGAGTAGGCGAGCACCTTCTTGTAGTCGCTCTGCACCATCGCGATCGAAGCCGCGACGAAGAGCGTGATCCCGCCCGTGTAGGCGATGCAGACGAGCGCGGTCTCGGTGAAGAGCGGGAAGAAGCGTCCCACGAGGTAGACGCCCGCGGCGACCATCGTCGCCGCGTGGATCAAGGCCGAGACGGGCGTCGGTCCGGCCATGGCGTCGGGGAGCCACACGTGGAGCGGGAACTGGGCGCTCTTGCCGCAGCAGCCGGCGAAGATCCCCAGGCCGGCGATCGTCAGGAGCCAGAGCGGGATCTGCCGAGGCAGGTTCGTCGCGGGTTCGATCAGCGGCTTGCCCGCCTCCGCGCCTTCGCCGGCGGGAGCGATCAGGCGAACGACTTCCTGGCCGTCGACCATCGCGACGTTGTGCCGTCCCGAGGCGTCGAGGATCGACCGGTTGATCTCGTCGATGTCGAACGTGCCCAGGTAGGCCCAGATCAGGCCGAGTCCCAGCAACATCCCCACGTCGCCGACGCGGTTCGTGATGAACGCCTTGTTCGCCGCGTCGGTGTTCTTCTTGTCCTCGTACCAGAACCCGATGAGCAGGTACGAGCAAACGCCGACCAACTCCCAGAACATGAAGATCATGAACACGTTCTTGGAGACGATCAGCCCGAGCATCGAGAAGCAGAAGAGCGAGAGATACGTGTAGAACCGCGGGAATCGCGGGTCGTCGCGCATGTATCCCATCGAGTAGAGGTGCACGAGCAGAGCGATGAACGTGACCATCGAGAACATGATCACGGTGAGGTTGTCGATATGGACGCCGAACGGGATCACGAGGTCGATGTTCGACTGCCGCGACCGCGCCTCGCCCGGCATCGCATCGCCGCCGAGAGCGACCCAGTTGAACTCACCGCTCCAGATGAGCGGAGGGGGCGGGACCGCCGAGGCGTGGCCTTCGGAAGAACCGTGCTCGGCCGGAGCGGCGTGGTCGTCGGCTTTGGGGGCGGCGTGGTCGTCCGCTTTCGGGGCGGCGTGATCATCGGCCGCGGCGTGTGCGTCGCCATGTTCGCTCGCCTCGGCATGGGCGCCGTGGTGGGCGAAGACTCCTTCGGCGTTGCCGAAATAGGAGGCCAGTCCGACGAGACTGAGCACGAACGAGAGGCCGATCGCGCCTGTGGCGATGAGGGCGTTCCACCGCTTCAGGATGCGTCCCGCGAAGAGTTCGACGACGAACGCGACCAGCGGAACCAAGACGGCGACGACGTAGAGGCCAACCTGCCACTTCATCAGAATCCCTCGGTCGTGCGGTGGAGCGGAAGGCTCGTCTCGGCGACGCGGCGGAAGAACGAGAGCTCGTCGAGGTGTCGCAGGTGCACCGTGCGCGGGAGGACCGCGCACCTCGATCCAGGGATCGTGAACTATGTCACAGGCTCCGTGCCAATGCAAGCCCCTGCCGAGCGCGCCTCGCTCCTCCGCGCGAGAGCTGGTCGAGCCGAGTCCGGCCGGCGGTCGATCGGTCGCCCGACTGGACTTTTCGACCCCGATGTCGGAAGCTCGCGAAGTCGGACGCCGCTGGACCGACGGCCCAACCGAGGGAGTCGCCCGTGTTCTCCTTGATCCCGATCTGCCTCGTCCTCTCGACCCAGGCTCGCCCCGATCTCGAGACCTCTCCCGGGGTTCGGATCGAGGTCCGCGTCTCGCGACCCGAGGCCCAACTCGCCGGCTTTCTGAGCTGGTTCGAGGGAACCGGCTCGCGCGACCTCGCCTCGGCCTATGCCGCCTGGAAGCGGAAGCACCCCGAGGCCCGTCCGACCAAGGCGCTCGAGGCGGCGTTCGCCGCGGCGAATGCCGAGATGGTGGGTGAGCTCGCGGCGCTCGACCGCTCGACCTTCGTCTTCGAGCAGGATCGGGCCGGAAGATCGCGCTGGCATGCCGCGCTGCCGGCGGACGACGGGAGCCTGGAGGCGGTCGGAATCGCCTTTGCACTCACCGATGGGATGCGCGTCGAGAGCCCGGCCAACTCGCCCCCGGTCGATCGGCTCGGCCCCGAGGGCGCACCCTTCCTCTCTCGCGGCGACGATCGTCGCGGGGTGGTGATCGCCGACTCGATCGAAGGTTTGGAGACGGCTCGACGTCTGCTCGCCGGGCCGCCCGCCGCCCATGAGCCCGGAGCGTTCCCCTCGGGGGCGATCTTCGCCTCGATTCGAGCCGATCGCGCACCCGAGGCGGGGCCGGTTCCCTGGCGCCAGGTGATCGAAGCCCTCGCCGCGGGCGGGTGCGCGCGGCTCGACCTCGCCGCGGCGATCGCCGGCGACGGTCTGGAGATCGACCTCGAAGCCCACTTCGGTGCGGAACCCGCGGCGGCGCCGGCGGTGCTCGATCCGAGCGTCCTGGCTCCGTTCGCCGCCGACGAACTCGATCTGGCGTTCGCCGCGGCGCTCGAGACCTCACCCGCCGCCCTCGACCGCGTCTTCGCCTGGATCGACCGGATCGAGAAGGCCGACCCCGCACGCGCCGGGGTCGCACCCGCGCGGGTTCGTCTCGCCTTTCTCGCCGCCGGAGCTCGGCTGCGTCCCGAGGCCGATCTGATCCGACGCCTCCGCGCCGTCTCCATCTATCTGTTGAAAACGAAAGAGGCGGGTCCGCGGTCGATGCTCGTCGGGCTCCACTGTGTCGACGACCTCGCCGCTCGGACGCTGATCCAGGAGACCCTGCCGCGCGCGTCGAGAGCCCTGGGCGCGGGCGAGCCCTCGGTCGAGCAGGGGGCGCTGCGGTGGGGAGACACCGGACCGCTGGCGCGATTCCGAGCCGAGGCGATCGGTTCGACGGTCTGGGTCGGCCGACCGAGGGACGGCGACGATGCGCCTCATCTCTACCCCGCGCAGCCGGCCGATCCCGAACGACGTTGGACGCGCGGGCTGATCGAGCCCAACGGCCGCGTCCAACGCGTCGGATTCGCTCGTTCGACGCTGCTCTCGCCCGAGCTGCCCGACTCCGGCATCGCCACCTGGGTGGGTCGATTCGAGGGCTCGACCTCCCGCGACCGGATCCGCTGGACGGGCGGGCGATCGGCCGTCCGCGCGTTGCTCGACCATCATCTCGGCGTCCGGTGAGTCTCTCGATGATGAACCGCCTGTTCGACTTCCGTTGCAACTGGCTCGCCCAGTACGCTCGCGAGATCACGCTCTTCGACCCCGAGCTCCAGCCCGACCCGAGCGATCGCCTGGCGCGCCTCGAGGGCTATCTCCAGACGACCTCGGCGTTCGTCGTCCCCTGCGGTCCGCCTCGTGCCGAGTGGGAACGCGTCGCCGACCCTTGGCGGATGCTGAGCGAGTTGGCGACGCGGGTCGAGGCGGAATTCTCGGGACGGACCCTACACGGTCCCGCCGACCTCGAACGGTTTCGAGACGACCCCCACGGCCTGGCGTGGGCCGTGCTCGCGATCGATGGGCTCGACGCCCTGGTGCGCGAGGCGGCGGACGTGGAGCGAGCCGCATCCTATGTCGGGCGCGGGGTGCGGGTGATCCGACTCGTCTCGAGGCCCGGTTCCTCGGTGGCCGGAGGCGATGGAGAGGGCGACGAGCGCGGTCTGCTCGACCTCGGCCGATCCTTGCTCGACCGACTCGCCGCGGTCGGTCCCGAGGCGAACGGCGTTCGGCCCTCGATCGACCTCACCGGCCTGAACGCGCAGGCCCGCGCCGAGGTGCTCGACTGGTTCGAGGCCGAACCCGCTCGGGCGGAAGCATTGATCCCGGTCGGGCGCGCCGGGGCGGCCTCGCTCGAGGGGGGCGAGCAGGCAGGGCGGCTTGCGCTCGAGGATCTGCGCCGGATCCGGTCGCTCGGCGGTTGGGTTGGGATCGAGGTCGGCCCGCCCCAGACCGGCGGCCCCGAGGAATTCGCGCGGGCGATCGAGGTCGCATCGAATCCGCCTCGTCTCGGTCGACCCGGGCCGGAGGGCCTGTTGGTGTCGAGCTGCTTCCTCGACGAATCGCGATTCACGCAGCTGCTGGGCGACGCACCCGCCATCCTCGACTGGCTCCGCGCCAACCTCGACCGGTCGTCCAGCCGCGCGGTCGGCTGGGAGAATGGGATCGAGTGGCTCGAGGCGATGATCGGCGCGGGCACGGAGCGCGGGTAGGTCGGTTCGCGGCGATCGCGAAATCGGGTCGATTGGGCTTGCAGCCGCGAGACGACGGGGCGATAATCACGCGATGCGCGGTCGAAGGGCCGCGTTTTGGATTTGGGAAGGCGGATGCGGTTCGTCGCGTCGTCTCTCAGTGGGCCGGCTTCGTTTCTCGATCGACCTTTCGGTAGGGTCAGGCAAGGGCGTTATGGCGGAGGCCGTCAAGATTCCGGTCGAGGCACGCGACCCGGCGAAGAACAAGGGAACCGGTTCGCGGTTCTCGCGTCGCCTTCGCGCGGCGGGTCGTATCCCGGCGATCGTCTATGGTCACAAGGAGCCGGCGAAGCCGATCTCCCTGCCTCGCGACTCGTTCTGGGAGATGATCAAGAAAGGGACGCACCTCGCCGAGCTGACGCTCGACGGGAAGTCCGAGACCGTCCTGGTGAAGGACGTTCAGTGGGACCACCTCGGCAAGGAAGTGATCCACGTCGACTTCGCCCGCGTCAGCGCGGGTGAGGCGATCCACACCCAGGTCAAGCTCGAGCTCAAGGGCGACGCTCCGGGCGTGGCCGAGGGCGGCTTGCTCGAGATGGTCCTCCACTCGATCGACCTGAAGTGCAAGGCCGACGCGATCCCCGACTCGATCAAGGTCGACATCAGCGGCCTGCATCTCGGCAAGTCGATTCATGCCCGAGAGTTGCAGCTTCCCGCCGGGGTCGCCCTCAACGTCGATCCCGAAGTGGTCGTCGTGCACATCGCGTCGCGTTCCTCCGCGGTCGAGACGACCACCGAGGGCGAGGCCGTCCAACCCGAGGTCATCAAGCCGGAGCGCAAGGAGAAGGAGAGCTGAGTTCGGCTCCTCGAGGTCGAGTCGAGCTCCCCGCGAGCTCGAGACGACCTCGAGCCCCACTCATCTCCACTTGGTTCGATCATGCCGAAGCTGGTCGTCGGATTGGGCAACCCCGGGTCGAAGTACGTCGGGACGCGCCACAACATCGGATTCGAGGTCGTCGAACGGCTTGCGCAAGGCGGGTCGGGAGTCGCCTGGAATCAGAAGTTCGACGGACGATTCGCCGAGATCGAGATCGGATTCCGACGCGTCTTCCTGCTGCTGCCCGAGACGTTCATGAACCTGAGCGGACGCAGCGTCGCTCAGGTCGTCCGCTTCTACAAGATCGACCTCTCCGATCTCCTCGTCGTCTGCGATGACCTGAATCTGCCGCTCGGCAAGCTCCGCCTCCGGGCGGGGGGTTCCGACGGCGGTCAGAAGGGCCTGAGAGACATCTCGGCCCAACTCGGCTCCGATCGCTACGCCCGACTCCGCGTCGGCATCGGCGACCGTGGCGAGGTCGACGCGGCCGACTTCGTCCTCAGTCGCTTCCGTTCCTCCGAACGGTCGACGATCGAGGACGGCCTCATCGAGGCGACCCAGGCCGTCGCGGTCTGGGCCGACCAGGGAATCGACGCGGCGATGAATCGATTCAACGCTTCCAAGCCTTGAAGTCCATCGTCCTCCGCAAGCCGCCCGGGCCGAACGCCGCATCGACCGATCGTCGACGCCGCTCTCGCCGCCCGTCCCGACCAACGACCAGCAAGACCGACCGTAGCCAGGAGTTCTCACTTGCCAGTCAATACTTATGAGGGGATGTTCCTCCTCGACAGCACCAAGGTCGCCCTCTCTTGGGACGACTCGGTCCGCCAGGTCCACGACATCCTCGCCAAGCACAGCGCCGAGATCGTGGCCAGCCGGCATTGGGACGAGCGTCGTCTCGCCTACGCCGTCGACGGTCACAAGAAGGGCACGTACCTCCTGACCTTCTTCAAGGCCGAGAGCACGAACCTCAAGGAGATCGCCGCCGACTGCAAGCTCAGCGAGCTGATCCTTCGAGAGCTGATCCTCAAGGTCCACCCGAAGATGGTCGAGGCTCAAGTCGCTCAGGCGATGGCCTCCAACCCGAACGTCGACTCGGAAGAGCGCCGCGAGGAAGATCTCGACGAGCGTCCCCGTCGTCGTCGTCGCGACGACTGACCGACGCCCGCCCGACCCCAGCATCGCCGACGCTTGCGAACCGCGGATCCGTCTGATATCCTGTCTCACGATTAGGTGACAGACGTTTAGATCGTAGACGCAGTTTCGGTGAGCGACCGCGAGTTCCTCGTGTCCCCGCCGACGGGAGACCCTCAGACGATGGCCGACCTCAACAAAGTGTTCCTGATGGGCGCCCTCACGGCCGATCCGGAACTGCGCTATACGTCGGGCGGAACCGCGGTGGCCGACCTCCGCCTCGTGACCTCGCGCACCTGGACCGGGAAGGAAGGCGAGCGTCGCGAGGACAAGCTCTACATCGACATCACCGTCTGGAACCGTCAGGCGGAGAACTGCTGCCAGTATCTCAAGAAAGGTCGGACGATCTTCGTCGAGGGCTACCTCAAGCTCGAGTCGTGGGAGAGTCCGACGGGCGAGAAGCGGTCGAAGGTGAAGGTCGAAGCCGAGCGCGTCCAGTTCCTGGATCGCAAGGACGACGGCGGCGGAGGCGGCGGCGGCTATTCGGCCGACGACGACTACTCACCCGCCCCCGCCCGCGAGCAAGGACCTCCCCGACGCGCAACCGGCGGTCCCTCGGGCGGCTCCCGCGGATACGCGCCCCCGAGAAACGCCTCGCCCGCCCCGCCGCCGCGACCGCCCGCGCCCGATTCCGGCGACGGGGAAGACGACGACATCCCGTTCTGATCGATTCCGAAACCGCTCATTCTCCGAGCTCGACCGCGTGAGGTCGCTCGGGACCGGACGATCCGCGACGAATCGCTCGCCGCGGACGACTTCCCAAACCCCTGAATCTTCGGCGAACCACGACCGGCGCTTCGATTCGAGGACACGAGTCTCTCGAACCATCCGGCAGGAGTGAGTGACGATGGCCAAGTCGACCGACAAGAAGACCACCAAGTCCAAGGCGAAATCCGGGTCGGCCAAGGCCAAGGCGTCCGTCGCCGCGACGAAGACCGGAGTTCCCGCCGAGGCGCGGCAGCCGGGCGTCGAGCGCCGGAAGAATCACCCGCTCCGCGCCAAGAACGGCTACATGCAGGTCCTGCTCACGCACGCCGTTCCCCACTTCGGCCAACCGGGCGACCTCGTGAAGGTCCGCCCCGGCTTCGCCCGCAACTATCTGCTTCCGCAGGGCTTGGCGACCTTCGCCACGCCGCACAACCTGCGGATCGTCGAGAAGCACCGCGAGCGTCTCCGCGAGCTCGAACAGGCCCGCCGCGCCGACCTGCTCAACCTCGCCGCCCAGATCGCCCAGCGCTCGATCCAGATCGAGGCCAACGCCAACGCCGAGGGTCACCTCTACGGCTCGGTCAACGCCGATCAGATCGCCGCCGCGCTTCGCGTCGACAACTTCCCGATCGAGGCCGACAACGTCATGATCGAGGGCCCGCTCAAGGAGCTCGGCCTCTACACGATCAAGCTCCACCTCGGCCAGGACGTCGACACCGAGGTCAAGCTCTGGGTCGTGCCGTCCCACGTCGAGGAACCGACCGCCTGATCGGCCGCTCTCTCGCCCCAACCCGTTCCGCATGGAGACCTTTCGCTCGCGAAAGGTCTTCGCGTTTCGAACGATCGTCGCCGCCGAGCCGCGGAACCGACCGATTTGCGTTCGTCAAGCGGTTGCTCCGGAACCGAGCGACGCGCAGTATGTGCGTACTGTGAATCCGCCGTCCCGAGTCCGACGGATCGACGCTCCTCGGTATCGCCGCGGCCCATCTCGTCCGTTACGCCGCACGGGGGTTCTCCCCGGCGATGCCGCACCCTTCCTCGCGATGGAACCTCGGAAGGAGTCTCGCAGATCATGGCTACCACGACAGTCGTCGGCCCGCGGAACGGTTCGGGCGGATCGGCTTTCGGCGACTCGGCGCTCTTGGGCGACCGGCTGCCGCCGCAGAATCTCGAGGCCGAGCAGGGCGTTCTCGGCTCGGTGCTCATGGACAACGACGTCCTGCACGACGTGATCCCGATCCTCAAGCCCGAGCATTTCTACCGCGACAGTCACCAGACCATCTATCGGGCGATTCGCGAGGTCTACGACCAGGCCAGGGCGATCGACCTGATCACGCTCGAAGAAGAACTGCGCCGGCGGGGCGACCTGGAGAAGGTCGGCGGCATGGACGCGCTCTTCCAGATCCTCCACAGCGTGCCGCATGCGGCCAACGCGAAATATTACGCCCAGATCGTGCACCAAAAGGCGGTTTGTCGCGAACTGATCCACACTGCGCACGAGTTGTTGCGCGAGGGATACTCGAACGAGCACACGGCGGAGGAGTTGCTGGCCTCGGCCGAGCGTCGGGTCTTTGCGATCGCCGAGGATCAGGTTTCGGGCGACACGATCGAGCTCCGCGACGTCATCACCGACGCGATGACGCGGATCGACGCCCGCGTCGCGGCCAAGCATCCTCTGACGGGCCTTTCGACCGGCTATCTCGACCTCGACGACATCACGGGCGGGTTCCACGGTTCCCAGCTCGTGATCCTCGCCGCGCGACCGTCGATGGGCAAGACGGCGATCGCGCTCAACATCTGCGAGAACGTCGCCCTGGTGCAGAAGAAGGCGATCCTCTTCGTCTCGCTGGAAATGGGCAAGCTCGAGCTGGCCGAGCGACTCCTCTGCGCCCGTGCTCGGGTCGACGGCGGTAAGCTGAGGACCGGCAAGGGTTTGCTCAACAGCGACATGATCCAGCTCAGTCGGGCGTATTCGGAGCTCCGCGAGTCGTCGCCGATCCTGATCGACGACACCCCCGCGCGGAACATGCTCCAGATCACGGCGAACGCGCGTCGACTCAAGTTGAGGCACGACTTGGGCTTGGTCGTGGTCGACTACATTCAGCTCATCGACGCCGAGGAATCGCGCGACAGTCGTCAGGAGCAGATCGCCAAGATCAGCCGGCGACTCAAGACCTTGGCCCGCGAGCTCGACGTCCCGGTGATCGCGCTCTCGCAGCTCAATCGAGCGGTCGAGAGCCGCGAGGATCGTCGCCCGCGGATGGCCGACCTTCGCGAGTCGGGCGCGATCGAGCAGGACGCCGACTTGATCCTGCTCCTGCACCGGCCCGAGTACTACGATCCGAACGACAGCCCGGGCATGGCCGAGGTGATCGTCGCCAAGAACCGCAACGGGGCGACGGGCACCGCCCGCCTGACGTTCCTGCGCAACATCACTCGGTTCGAGAACTCGGCGGGAGTGGTCGACCCGATCAACGCCGAGGCGTTCTGAAACAGGCGCGGGTCGAGCGGTGCCGGAGCCTCGGGCGACCTGCATTCTTCGTCGGCGTTTCATCTTTTCTTGATGCGAGGCGTTCTGGATTCGGAGATACTCGCTCCTGTTCGAGTCGAATCGTTGTCGCCGATTCCGGGCCGTTCTCGACCCCGCGAGGTGCATTCCATGACGCGCGCCGGCTCCCTGACGTTCTGCTTCCTGCTCCTCGGTGCGATCGCCCCGGCGCTCGCTCACGGCCCTCACGACGACCACGCCCCGAAGAAGGTGGCCGACGTCGACGCCCATCGGCCGACGCCCTTGCCCGACCGGATCATCCTGACCTGGTCCGATGATCCGAGGACGACGATGGCCGTCACCTGGCGGACCGACGCGACCGTCGCGAAGTCGATGGCCCAGATCGCGCGGGCCGACGCCGCGCCCAAGTTCATCGAGAAGGCGACGACGGTCGAGGCCAAGACCGAGCCGTTCGAGACCGACCTGAGCAAGGCCCACGTCCATTCGGCCGTCTTTCGCGACCTCGCTCCGCGCACCAAGTACGCCTATCGCGTCGGCGACGGCGCCAACTGGAGCGAGTGGTTCCATTTCTCGACCGCGTCCGACAAGCCCGAGCCGTTCTCGTTCGTCTACTTCGGCGACGCCCAGAACGACGTCAAGTCGATGTGGTCGCGCGTCGTCCGCGAGGCGTTCAAGGACGCTCCCACCGCCGCCTTCATGATCCACGCCGGCGACCTGATCAACTCCGCCGAGCGCGACGCCGAGTGGGGCGAGTGGCACCAGGCCGGCGGCTGGCTCAACGGCATGCTCCCCTCGGTTCCGACCCCGGGCAATCACGAATACGCCCGCGTCGTCGGGTCGGAAACTCCGGCCCGCCGGCTCTCGAATCATTGGAAGCCGCAGTTCACCCTTCCGACCAACGGCCCCGAGATGCTCCAGGAGTCGACCTACTACATCGACTACCAAGGCACGCGGATCATCTCGCTCAACTCGAACGAGCACCAGAAGGAGCAGGTCGATTGGCTCCGCGGCGTTCTGGCGAACAACCCGAACAAGTGGACGATCTGCACCTTCCACCACCCGATCTTCTCGACCGCCAAGGGTCGCGACAACCCCGAGCTCCGCGAAGCCTGGCAGCCGATCTTCGACGAATACCGCGTCGACCTCGTCCTCAACGGTCACGACCACACCTACGGCCGGACCGGTCTCGAGGCGCACCGCAACGTCGCCGGCGGCGACTCGGCGCGGAGCGTCGAGGGCGGCACCGTCTACGTCGTCTCGGTGAGCGGACCGAAGATGTACGAGCTGGGAGCCGAGACGATCACCGCGATGAAGCGGGTCGCCGAGGATACGCAGCTCTACCAGATCATCACGATCGACGGCGACGCGCTCACCTACGAGTCGCGCACGGCCGTGGGCGAGGTCTACGACGCATTCACGCTGAAGAAGCGTGCCGGCAAGGTCAACGAGATGATCGAGCGGGTGCCGAACACCCCGCGTCGGCTCCGTCTCGAGCGGACTCCGGCGAAGGCCAAGGCCGCGGCGGCAGCCGTGCCCGCTCCGGTTCCCGCCCTCGCGAAGTGAGCCGAATCTCTCGGAATCGATCGCTCGCACGAGGCGCGAGCTCGGGTTCGACGGCGTTTCGCCGACGAGCCGGGCTCGCGTTCTTCGCGCGCGGGGCCGGGTCACGCCGCCCCGGCGGGCGCCGTATTCGCTCGGAAGCCTCTCGAGGGCAGGGGCGGGTTCGACGCCGAGCCGAGATCCGGAGATGAAGCGATGGGCATGCGTGACCGCGTGATCTGGGGTGAGGGCAACCCGTTCTCCGACCCGCGCCTGGTCGGTCTCGACGAACTCGTGAAGAACCTCCGGCAGGGGAGGATCCCGCCGGGGGTGACGGGCGGCTCGATCTTCGCCAACCACGACCTGACCCTGCCGATGAAGATCCACGGCCACTATCGCGAGTACGACGTCGTCCCCACGGTGAAGGGCGTCGACCGCGGCAAGCTGCGTCTCGTCCTCGGGGCGGGAGGCGAGGTCTACATCACGGGCGACCACTACGGCAAGTTTCGCCGGGTCCTCGGTCTCTGAGATCGAACCGAGCCGCTCGAGGCCTGCTTCGTTCGCGTCTTGCCTCGGAATGCAGGGGCGAGTGTCTCGATCGGGCAACACCAGGGGCTCGGGACCGGGAACGGCGTTGACGCGGACCGACGCGCGGCGTAGGCTCGAATCCCTCTCGTGATCATCCGAGGATCGGTCGATATCGAATCCTCGAAAGATCTTCATGGGGATTTCGCGAACGCGCCGGTCGATCGCCCCCTCCGACGCTCCTCGCCGCGACACCGCTCGATGCCGACTCCCATCTCGACTCGCTCTCGCGTTCGCGTCGGCCGGCGTTCGCGAACGCTTCTTCCCGGCTTCGACCATCTGGAAGGTCGCACTCTGCTCGCGGGCTTCGTCGCTACGAAGTCGGGCGTCTGGACCGACCCGTCGATCTGGGTCGCCAACGGCGGGCTGAACGCCTACCCCCAACTCGGCGACACGGTCACCATCCCGGCGAACATCGTCGTGTCGACCTCGGACGACGTCGTGATCGGCAGCGACTCGGTGGTCGGCACGTCGACCCTCATCGTTCAGGGCCGCCTGCTCATCGAGCCGGGTTCCGACTTCACGGTCAAGGGCGACGTCCTGCTGACGTCGACCACCGAGCCGAACGGTCGGATCCAGTGCGGCGGCCGCCTGATCATGGACGGCGAGGCCGCGCGTTGGAAGCGGCGGATCTTGCTCGGCCTCGAGCACGCGACCACCGCCCGGCTCGTCTTCACCGGCTCGCCCACCTCGCGCGCCGCCTTGCTGTCGACGGGCACGGGAGCCTACAACGCCGCGATCCTCGGCGGTACGTCCTACATCGGCGCGGGACGGATCGAGGCCGAATACACCGACTTCACCCGCATCGGCGACTACGTGACCCCGTTCTCCTCGGTCTGGCTCACGAACAGTCCGACGAGCTCCTTGATCCTCCGTCACTGCCGCTTCACCGCCTGCGGTACGGTGCGCACCTACGTCGCCGCGCCCGACCTGAGCGTGATCGACGTCTCCGACACCGTCTTCGTCGACGGCGCGTCGACCGTGAGCCTCCGCGTCGGCACGTCGGGATCGGCCGGATCGGGCGTCAAGAGGGTCTTCAACAACCGGTTCGATCGCCGCGTCGAATTCGTCCCGGTCAACGGCATCGCCGTCGATGAGAACCACTTCGGCGCTGGCTACTCCCTGAACGGTGCCGACGCCGCGAGCTGGAGCTGGAATCTCGTCCAGGGGATCCAGAACCAGGTGAACCAGGGCGTGACCCGAGCGGTGAACAACTATTACTTCAACGATACCGACCTGAATCCCCACGGCTTCTCGGTCGGCCTCGCGATCGACTACGAGCTCTCCGGCTTCATCTTCGACATGCCGAAGGGCGTCGTGGGCGATATGGTGGTCGGCGGCGGCAGCGGAACCCCGCTCGCGAACACCGTGCGGCTGACGAACTCGATCGTCCTGCCGAACGCTGCGGGCGGGTCGCCGGGCAAGCTCGCGTCGCCGTTGGGCACGGGACACATCTGGGTCGTCGAACACAACACCGTGACTTCGACCACCGCCCGCGGGCTCAACGCCGAGACCGGCGCCTCGGCCTACGGCGAGACGAGCCCGGGTACGCCGGGGATGTACGCTTCGGTGCGATCGAACCTCGTCCATGCACCGACCGGCGAGGGAGCATTCCTCGTCCGACACAACAATGCATCCGTGAGCGATGTACTCGTCGATCCGTCGATGGGCGACTACAACGGCGGCGACTCGATCGTGTCGACTCCCGGCTCGGGCGTCCGCTCGGTCGACGGCGCCCGGGGCGGATACATCGACGTCGCGACCGGCGGCCCCATCGTCCCGATGTTCACCTCGACAACCGGCCTCGGAGCCCACGACGTCATCGCTCCGCCGCAATTCAACGACTTCTCCCGCAACCTCGCGACCTTCGACACCCGCTACCTCGGCAACGTCGCCCCGCCTTGGCAGGCCGGCAAGTCGTACCAAGCGGGCGACGTCGTCTCGGTGTCGTCGCCGAACTGGTACGGCGGCGCGGTGATCAATTATCGAGCCGTCTACACGCATTTCTCCTCCCCGTCCGACGTCTTCCGCGGCAAGCCGACCGAGGCGACCTACTGGCGGTTCTACTGGGAATTCGCGTCGAGCGCGCGGATCCGGACCACCCAGGCGCGGTACGACCCGCTCGTCCGCCAGGCGACCCCGCGCGACCTCTACGAATGGGTCCGCGCCGGGGCGATCCCCACGAACCCCGCCTTCGCGGGCGCTGCGCATGACGGGGGCGACATCGGAGCGGTCCCCGTCGGAGCCCGGCCCGTCGCCGATCCTCAGTCGATCACGATCGGCCAGGAGACCCCGATCACGATCCGCCTCACCGGCCGGGCGGCCGACGGCTCGACCGCCGGCATGCGGTTCGCCATCGACTCGCGGCCCCTCCGCGGCACCATCTCCGGGACCGCACCCGACTTCGTCTACACCCCCGCCCCTGGGTTCTCGGGCAGCGACTCCTTCCGCTTCCTCGCGATCGACCCCGACGGCGTCGTCGCCTCGGCGCAGGTGGCGATCGACGTCGTCGCCCGGCCCCGCGCCATGCCGGAGAGCCACGACGTCTTCCACGCCACCCCGACCGAATTCCGTCTCGTCGGGCTCGACCCCAGCGGCCGCAACCTCCCGCTGAGCTACGAGATCGTCGTCGGCCCGAGCCACGGGACCCTCACCGGCACCGCACCCGACCTCGTCTACACCCCGTCGATCCACTACGTCGGCCTCGAGAAGATCCACTTCGTCGTCCATCACGCCTACGGCACCAGCAGCTCGGCGATCGTCGAGCTCGACATCCTCCCCGAGCCGCCGCCGAGGGTGATCGACTTCCAGGTCGGGACCGCCGGCGGACGGCATTCGGTCCACGTCGAGCCCGACCGACCCTTGCCCTGGACGGGGGTCGACCGGGTTTGGGCATTCTTCGATGCGCAGGTGATCGTCGATCCCGCCGCCTTGATCGTGACGGGATCCGGCAACACCTCCGCCTCGGCGACGTTCTTCGCCTACGACCCGGCGACGCGTTCCGCGGTCTGGGAGTTCGCCGCCCCGTTCGAGGACGACGTCGTCCGCTTCTTCCTCGACACCAGCTCGACGATCGGCGTCCGCACCGCGCTGGGCACCCTCGCCGACTTCGGCCGAAACTACATCCGCACTCTGGCCTTCCTCCCCGGAGACATCGACGGCGACCGCTCGGTCGGCTCGCTCGACGAGGCGCGCTTCGACGACATCCTCCTGGGCCTGATCCTTCCCGGCCTCTTCGACGACGTCGACGACGACGGCTACCTGACGACGCTCGACCTCCTCGAGATCCGCCGTCGCGCCGGCCGGCGTCTGCCTTCGGGAGGTTGACCAGAGCCGCCGCTCCGGGCACCATCGATCGTATCTCAGTCGGTCCCGCCCGAATCCGACCACGGACCTCACCTCGTTCGACGGAGAACCGGTGTCATGCGCTTCTCGTGGCTCGCCGTGGGAATCACTCTGATCTCGCTGGCGATGATCCGATCCGGATATGATAAGATCCGCAAGCCCGCCGCCTCGGGCTGGGAGCAAGCCCACGGCGGCGTCCGGATCGCGATCGGCCTGGTCGCCGGCATCGGAGCATGGGTTCGCGGCAAGCCCGAAGACGAGCCGAACGACTCGGGGCGGCGGCCCGTCTCCGACTCCGAGGCCCCCACTCAGACCTCGAAGCACTGAGTCCGAGCGAGCTTGGATGCACACTTCGACGACTTGGCCGCCGGGCGTCACACACCCGGCGCGACCCGCGTAACCTCGTCCGCAGCACGAGCAGGACCCCGAGCCGAGGGTCCTCCGGCTCGCCCGCCCCGCCGTCGACTCACGCCCCCAAGACCCGCCTCGCGCTCCTTCCCCCATATCGAGGTGCTCCCATGGCCAAGGCTTTCGTGTGCTTGAACTTCTATGGACACGGCGACCCCGCCGTCGCCGGCCTCCCCGCGACCGCCGCCCCCTTCGGCGCCTTCTTCCGCAGCCAGGGCCGCATCATCCGCCGAGGAGCGACCCTCCGCGCCGTGAGCGCGTCGCGAATCGGCTGCCCGCAGGTCGCCGGGAAGAAGCTCGCCGTCTTCGACTACAACGCCGCCCTCGGCGAAGAGGCCAACAAGGCGCTCCCCGCCAAGCTGATCACCGGCGAGATCGCCAAGTGCTCCGATGAAGATCAACTCTTCTACATGATCACAGGCTTCAGCTCGGGCGGAGTCACCGCGATCCACGTCGCCGCCTATCTCGCGCGGATCGGGGCGAAGGTCGTCTACGTCGGCCTCTCCGATTCCGCCTTCCAACGCAACGAGTCCGACTATCTCATGCTCAACTCGGGCGTCAGAGCCGATTATATGAAGAATTACTTCCAGACGCTCGAGAACGACCCCAAGAACCCCGAGATCCACGACGCCGTCGCCGGCTTCACCAACTTCAACCTCGACGACCGCATGGACCAAGGGTCCGACCTCCACCAGCAAGCCGTCATCATCGGCAACGACCGGATGTGCGACGACGTCATCTGGTGTTACAAGAACGTCTGAGCCCGCGCGATCGGTCGAAGATCGACCCGCGCGGCGGCCCGAATCGCATCATGAACCAAGGAATGCCGGCATGTCGACGCGAAGATCGGCGGTGGTGACGGGATCGGCGACGGGAATCGGCCGCGCTGCGGCTTGGATGTTCGCCGAGCGGGGGTACGACGTCGTCGTCAACTACTCGAAGTCGAAGCTCGAGGCCGAGGAGACCGCCGAGGGCGTCCGATCCCGCGGGGGCGAGCCGCTCGTCGTCGCGGCCGACGTCGGCGACGACTCCGCCGTCCGAGGACTGATCGCCGCCGCCCTCGACCGCTTCGGACGCATCGACGCCCTCGTCAACAACGCCGCCGTCACCCACTTCGTCGCCCACAAAGACCTCGACGGACTCACCGAGACCGTCTGGGACGAGATCCTCCAGGTCAACCTCAAGGGCACCTTCTACGCCTGCCGAGCCGCCATGCCCGCGCTCGAGTCGGCGCGGGGGAACATCGTGAACGTCGCGTCGGTCGCCGGAATCGCCGGCTCGGGCAGCTCGATCGCCTACGCCGCGAGCAAGGGGGCCGTCATCACCCTCACCAAGAGCCTCGCCAAGGCCTTCGCCCCCGCCGTCCGCGTCAACGCCGTCGCCCCCGGACCCGTCCAGACCCGATGGCTCGCCGACCACCAAGACATGGTCGAGGCCGCCATGGCCCTCACCCCCCTGAAGCGCCCCGCCCAACCCGAGGACATCGCTCAGGCGATCGTCTACCTCGCCGACGTCGCCACCCTCACCACCGGGCAGATCCTCGTCGTCGACGGCGGACGCACGATGTGAACGTTTGAGCATGTGCCGCGTCGCTCCGAATGGCCTTGCTCCGTTCCGCGGTCTGGGTTACTCTCCCGCCGGCGGCGTCGAACCAGGGACGGATCTCGCGCCGCCGGGTGTTCGAATCGGCCGATTCTCGCGGGGTCGAAGGGGACGCACGAGCCCCTCGTTCGCCGCGTTGCCCCCCTCCACAAAGGGAGTCCGAGCGCATGCAAGGCTGGTCAAGGATGGCCGCTTTGACGATTCTCGCCGTCCGACTCTGCTCCGCCGACTCGGCGCTGAGTCCCGCGCGGGCCCAGACCACCTCCCCCTCGAACTCGACTCCCGCAGCGCCCCCGCGGACCGAGACCGTCGGCAAGGTGACGCTCACGCTCGTCATCACCGGACTCGCCGGCGGCGAAACCGAGGTCGAGATCCGGCCCGGCAACGGCGCATGCACCTTCCCGACCCAGGTCGCCAAGGTCAAATCGACCGGTGAGTCGTTCGTCCGCGTGGTCGTCAAGGACCTCGAGATCCGCTCCACCACCTCCTCCCGCGACTGCTCGCTCGCCATCTCGATCCGCGAACCCGGCAAGCCCGAACGCTTCACCCGCCGAGGATTCCGGCTCGCCGCCGACGCCTCCACCGCCGGCCAGTCCATGACCTACTACCTCAACCCCACCGCACTCGCCGTCCGCGACTCCGGAACCCCGCGCAAGGTCAAGTGATCCGCCAGTTCGAGATCTGAGCGGATCATCATTGAAGAGCGTCTCCGATCGCTTGGGCATGCTTCCGCGTGCTCGAGCGATCTCCGCGCGCACCGGGGGCGCGGTGGGACGGTGGGGGAGCGTCGGTCAGGCCGAGATCGCGGAGGAACCGTCGGTTCGCGGCGAGCTCGGCGACTTGGGATCGAGATTCTTGGATCGCTCCCCCTCGTCGGGACCCCTCGCGGGCGACGCCGAAATGGGTTCGTTTCGGGAACTCAGCGGCGGCGGCACCGGGCCGGGCGGCAGCTTGACCCGCGCAGC
>JANRKW010000050.1:0-29129 GCA_033763215.1 Isosphaeraceae bacterium
GCTGCGCGGGTCAAGCTGCCGCCCGGCCCGGTGCCGCCGCCGCTGAGTTCCCGAAACGAACCCATTTCGGCGTCGCCCGCGAGGGGTCCCGACGAGGGGGAGCGATCCAAGAATCTCGATCCCAAGTCGCCGAGCTCGCCGAGAACCGACGGTTCATCCGCGATCTCGGCCTGACCGACGCTCCCCCACCGTCCCACCGCGCCCCCGGTGCGCGCGGTGGGCTCGAGCGGCGCGGCGATCAGACTGTGCAGAGCGCGGCGGCTTCGGCGAGCGACTTCAGGGGGTCGCGCACGGGAATGAACTCATGAGCGAAGTATCCCGTGCCGGGGAGCGCGGCGATGGCGCGGGCGATCGCCTTGTAGTTGAGTTCCTGGCTCTCGTCGATCTCGTGGCGGCCGGGGTTGCCGCCGGTGTGCCAGTGCCCGAAGGCGGCGTGGTCGCGCTCGATCGTGCGGATCACGTCGCCTTCCATGATCTGCATGTGATAGATGTCGTACAGCAACTTGAAATTGTCGGATCCAACGCGCTTCACGAGTTCGACGCCCCAGGTGGTGTTGTCGCACATGTAGTCCTTGTGGTCGACCTTGCTGTTGAGCAGCTCCATCTGGAGGACGACGCCCTTCTTCTCGGCGAGCGGGACGACCTTGCGCAGGGCGTCGACGCAGTTCTTCATGCCGACCTTCCGATCGATGCCGCGCGCGTTGCCCGAGAAGCAGATGACGTTCTTCCAGCCGCGTTCGGCGGTGGCCTCGACGGCGTCGTTGATGGCATCGAACGAGGCGTCCCAATACTTCGGGTCGCAGAGGCCGTTCGCGAGCGGGTGCGACGACGTCATGGTGCAGACGAGGCCGTACTTCTCGAGCGTGGGGAAATCCTTGGGAGTCATGAGGTCGATGCCGACGAGGCCGATGCGTTTGGCCTCGGCGCAGAGGTCGTCGAGGGAGATCTTGCCGTAGCACCAGCGGCAGACCGACTGGCGGAGCTTGCCGGGCCCTGCCGAGGCGAGCGTGTCGGCCTCGGCGGCGAGCCCCGCGCCGGCGACGGCGGCGACTGCGGTGGAAGAGGCCTGGAACCAGGTGCGGCGCGAGATCGGTCGCGGCATCGGATCGACTCCCGGAAGGGCGTTGGAGAGCGGGTTGGACGTCGCTCCGAGGATCGCCGGAGCCGGCCTCGAAGTCAATCGCGCGACACTTTCGGCCGCCGTCGGTGTTGATCTCAGGGGAGTGAAGCGGTTCGATTCGCCGGAGTCCCACCGAGGAGTCATCGATGCAGTCTCGCATCTTCATGGTCGTCTGTTGTGCGGCGGCGGCTTGCGCGTGTCGCGCTTTCGGGGCAGAGCCGATCGAGCGAACCTGGAAGGTCGCCGGATCCGAGCGGCGGGCGCTCGTGGCCTTGCCGGGTGAGGGGCAGGCGAAGGCCGCTCCCCTGGTGTTCGTGTTCCATGGGCATGGCGGGACGATGCGCGGCGCGGCCCGGCAGTTCGCGATCGAGCGGCTCTGGCCCGAGGCCGTGGTCGTCTATCCGCAAGGGTTGCCGACTCCCGGTCGCCTGACCGACCCCGAGGGCAAGCGGGCCGGCTGGCAACACGGAGAGGGCGAACAAGGAAATCGCGATCTCGCATTCTTCGATGCGATGTTCGAGAGCTTGAAGGCTGAGGGGCGCGTCGACCTCTCGAGGGTGTATGCGACGGGGCATTCGAACGGCGGCGGGTTCACCTATCTGCTCTGGGCCGAGCGGGGCGACGTCTTCGCCGCGGTCGCCCCTTCGGGCTCGGCGGCCGCGAAGAGTGCGGGGAAGCTGCGGCCGAAGCCGGTGATGCACATCGCGGGCGAGACCGATCCGCTCGTGAAATTCGCATGGCAGAAGGCGACGATGGAACGCCTCCGTAAGCTGAACGCAGTCGCGGGAGAAGGGCGGCCCTGGGGCGAATCCACGACGCGATACGAATCGAAGGACGGGCCGCCGGTCGTGCAGTACGTCCATCCGGGCGGCCATCAATTCCCCTGCGCCTCGCTGCCGAAGGTCGTCGAGTTCTTCAAAGAACATCAGAACAAAAGTGCGGATGTACAAGCGACGTCCGGAAAGGCGGGGTGACGTCCTGGAATCGGCTAGTGAATCTGGAGAGTCTGGCGAACCATTCTCGGCACGAGTAGACTGGATTGGGATCGCTTCTCGCGATGTCGACCGCGCCCGCGATCCCCTTTGGAATCCGCTCGAACCACCCGCCGGGAGCCCCACCCTTGAGCCGCTTCGGAATCCCCCTGGTTCGCCTCCTGCTCTCATTCGCTGCGCTCTCATTCCTCTCCGGATCCGCCCGCGCGAAGGAGCCGATCTTCCTCGCGTCGGGCCCGACGCTTTCACCCGACGGCAAGACTCTCGTGTTCAGTTGGGCGGGCGACCTCTGGTCGGTGCCGACCGCCGGCGGCGTCGCCGTACCGCTCACTCGAAGCACGGCCGACGACACCGAGCCGCGATTCTCTCCCGACGGCAAGACGATCGCGTTCGTGTCCGACCGCGACGGGGCGAGCCAGATCTATCGGATGCCGGCCGCGGGAGGCCCCGCCACGCAGTTGACCTTCCACTCCTCGGGAAGCCGGCTCGAGGGCTGGTTCCCCGACGGCAAGAGCCTGCTCGTCTCGGCCGCTCGCGACCACTCCTGGCGCAAGGCCGATCGATTCTTTCGGATCGACGCCGAGAAGCGCGGACCCGAGACCTTGATCTTCGACGCCGAATCCCGCACCGGTTCGCTCTCGCCCGACGGCACGAAGCTCCTCTTCTGCCGCGAGGGGACGCAGTGGTGGCGCAAGGGGTATGTCGGGTCGCAGGCCTCGCAAATCTGGCTCTACGACCTCGCCGCCAAGTCGTTCACCAAGATCCTCGACCCGCCCGGCGGAGCGCTCTTCCCGGTCTGGAAGAACAAAGACGGATTCTACTATGTCGGCGTGCACAACAAAGCGTTCAATGTGCGCGAGTATGATCTCGGATCCAAGAACGACAAGGCGTTGACCGATTTCGGCGACGAGTCGGTCGTGTTCCCCGTGAAGTCGGCCGACGGGTCGACGCTCGTCTTCCGTCGGCTCTTCGACTTCTACTCGCTCGACCTCCGCAACCCTGCGGCCAAGCCCGCGAAGCTCGACATCTCCTACGAGGGCGACCCGATCCGCAAGCCGATCGATCGGAAGACCCTCACGACCGCGACCGACGTCGCCTTCACCGACGACGGACTCGAGATCGCCTTCATCGCCGGCGGCGACCTCTGGGTGATGGACACCGAGCTGCGCGAGCCGGTGCAGGTGACGAACACGCCCGAGGACGAGAGCTCCCCGGTCTTCACGCGCGACGGCAAGGCGCTGATCTTCGTGTCCGATGCGGGCGGCAAGTCCGACATCCATCGCGCGGAGCGGGCCGACGCTTCGGTCGATTGGTGGCGCAATCAGAAGTTCAAGCTCACGCGCATGACCGACGACGACGCCGTCGAGAGCGGGCTGAAGCTCAGCCCCGACGGGGCGAGGCTCGCGTTCGTCAAGGGTCGCGGCGACCTCTGGGTGATCCAGCCCGACGGCAACAATGCCCGCAAGATCCACTCGTCGTGGAACGAGCCCGACTTCGACTGGTCGCCCGACGGAGCCTGGATCGTCTACGCCGAATACGACAACGACTTCAATCGTGATATCTGGATCAAGCCGATCGACGGCTCGCGGGCGCCCTTCAACCTCTCGCGACATCCGGACAACGAGGGCAGCCCGGCCTGGTCGCCCGACGGCAAGATCATCGCCTTCAGCGGGCGGCGGGTCGATCGAGAGACCGACATCTATTACGTCTACCTCCAGGAAGACGACGATCAGCGCACCTCGCGCGAGAAGGCCCTCGAGAAGGCGATCGAGAAGACCAAGAAGGCGCGCGCGGGCCGCGGAACGCTCCGCGCTCTCGCCGAGGCCAAGACCGCGGCGACCACCAAGTCGGCTCCCGCGGGCGCGACGCCCCCGGCGATTCCTCCTTCGGCGAGCTCGCCGCGCAAGCCCGCAGCCGTCGTGATCGACTTCGACCGCCTCCCCGAGCGGCTCAAGCGCGTCTCGATCGCAAACTCGGATGAGAACGGCCTGATCTGGTCGCCCGACTCGAAGCGACTCGGATTCCGAGGCTCGGTCGACGGTCGCTCGGGCTTCTACACGATCGACATCCCCGATGGCGGCCGGCCCAGCCTCGTCGCCTCGCCGGGCGGGAGCCGCGCCCGTTGGCTCGCCGAGACCAATCAACTCGTATGGCTCTCGCAAGGGGTTCCCGCGAGCGTCTCGGTCGGCGGGGGCGGCGGCTCGATCGGTTCGTCGAGCTCCCTTCCTTCGGGCCTGGCGAGCCGATTCGGACTCGGCGGCGGCGGCGGCTCGTCGAGCGACGCTCCCGCCCCCTCGAGCGGAAGCGGCCGAGAGACGACATATCGCTTCTCCGCGCGTCAGGTCGTCGACGTCTCCAAGCGCTATCAGTATGGATTCGACGTCGCATGGAGGATCATGCGAGACAATTGGTATGATGAACGTCTCGGCAATCGCGATTGGAACAAGATCCGGGCCAAGTATCGCGAACAGGCCGGCATGTGCCGCGACAACGATACGTTCGCCACGGTCGTGAATCTGATGCTGGGCGAGTTGAACGGCTCGCACCTGGGATTCTCGGCGCGGCCGTCGCTGCCGGACGAGCCGACTCCCGGCCCCGGCCCCGGCCCCGCCACCCCCGGTCCCAACGTGCCGCCCGGCCTCGCGGGTTTGCTTGGCGGTTCGCGGTCGTGGTCGCCCGTGACCCCGCATCTCGGGATCCGATTCAGCGACGAGGCGGGCCCGGGTCTCCGAGTGCGCGACGTGATCCCCGACGGCCCGGCCGACCTCAAGAAGTCGAGGGTCGCACCCGGCGAGACCGTCTTGACGATCGACGGCACCAAGGTAGGGCCCGAGACCGACATGACCGAGCTGCTCAACGGACCGCTCGACCGAGACATCGTGCTCAGGGTCCAAGGGCTCGACGGCAAGGAGCGCGACGTCGTCATCCGGCCGACGAGCTTCGGATCGGTCGGTTCGCGACTCTATGAGAAGTGGATCCGAGACAACCGCGCGATGGTCGAGAAGCTCTCGAACGGCAAGCTCGGATATCTGCATATCCGAGGCATGGATTTCACGAGCTTCTATCGATTCGAGGAAGAGCTCTACTCGGCGGGCGTCGGCAAGGACGGCCTGATCATCGACGTTCGCGAGAACGGCGGCGGCTCGACGGCCGATCATCTCTTGACCGCGCTCACGCAGCCCACGCACGCGATCGCGGTTCCCCGAGGCGGCGGCCGCGGCTATCCCCAGGATCGCCGGGTCTATGCCGTCTGGGACAAGCCGATCCTGGTCCTCTGCAACCAGAACAGCTTCAGCAACGCCGAGATCTTCAGCCACGCGATCAAGATGCTCGGGCGCGGCAAGCTCGTCGGCGTGCCGACGGCGGGCGGCGTCGTGAGCACCGGCTCGGCCCGCGTGTCCGACCTCGGCGTGCTCCGTCTGCCCTTCCGCGGCTGGTACTCGGCGAAGGACGGAGAGGACATGGAGCTGAACGGTGCGGTGCCCGACGTGATCGTCTGGCCCGACCCGGCCGACTTCGCCAAGGGGGTCGACAAGCAGATCGAGAAGGGAGTCGAGGTCCTGCTCGAGGATGTCGTACGCGAGCGGGCCAAGCCGCCGATCCGGCTCCGCAAGGCGACCGAACGCCCGGGCCGCTGATCGGGCGCCGCGCGTCCCATGAAACCGAAGACGCCCTCCTCCATCGCGCGATCGCGGTGGAGGAGGGCGTCGACATTCATGAGAAATCCTGATGTGAACGGCCTTCCGATGCCGATCATCCTGGAGACGGCGAGAAGCTCAGCGAATCAAGATCGTCTCTTGTTGCTTGGATCGACGCGAAGCGAACCACCCGATGCCGCCGAGCAGGGCAACGATTCCCAAGGGCACGGCGAGCATGGCGGGGTCGGTGAAGAGACTGCGGGAGCGACGCCGCACCCCGCTGATCGGAATCGGGGCGAGGGCCTCGGAAGTCTCGCCGCCCGACGAATCGCGGAGCAGAGCGGCCTTCGATGCCGCCTTCTCCTGGTCGGGAAACGGGATCGCGCTGGGGGCGACTCGATCGATGATCATCGACCGGCCCAAGGTCGTGGTATCGTTCCGAGGTTCCGGGGATACGACGGGGCCGTCGTCGGCAACCGCCGCGGTGCCGAGGATGGAGACGAGCAGGAACGCGAACCAAATGTGAAAGTGTTTAGTTTCACGAGTCATGTTCGGGATCCAAGAACGAGTCGGACGACTCGAAGTCGAGAAGGGAGAGATTGGAAACGGGTGCGAGGTGGTGTGTTCGGAATCGGGCCGGAGTCCAGGGCCTCCAGGCCAACCGCCGCGCGAATACGACCCAACTAGAATTGTACGTCTCGATCCCGGGTGGGTGACGAAATCTCGAGAAGTTGGGCCGGACGAGTCGGAGAAAGCGCCTATACACGCCCGCACGCGGTCAGATCGGCCAAGAATGGGGCGAATCTAGGAAGCATGTTGACGGAAAGCAACACCGACTGTCGACCATGCGAAGCGCCCGACCGGGCCGACCACGACGTCGAGAGCGTTCTCTGAACGTCTCTCGAATCGCGATCGGCAATGCGGTCTCTGCGCGTCGCGGGGGCTCAGCGGCTGCCGACCTCCCGGGTCTGGTAGCGTTCGAGATAGTCGGTGTAGCCGGGGTCGAGCGGTCGGGTCGCAGGCTTTGCGAACGGGAACTCGGGCATCCCCCGCCAGGGGAGCGGGCCGATGGTGTCGCTGGTCGCGGTCGAGGGGTCGGCATCCTTGCAGTAACCGAAGGTCCTCAACACATGAGTGCGCGTCCAACCGGGGGGCAAGGGGGGGAGCTTGGCGGCGTCGAACTCGATGCGGGCCTCGTCGCCGGGGCCGATCAGGCAGAGGCGATCGTCGTCGGCTTGAAGGAGCTCGGCGACGTCTCCGTAGCGGGTGAGCTTGCCGCTCAACTTCGCGAGGGGGGCGGGGTCGACGTAGTCGTAGTCGTAGAGCAGAGGCAGGCGGCCGTCGGGCGAGACCTCGCGGGTGTACCCTCGAGGCCCGAGCGCAGCGCGGTCGACGGCGAGCGACGTGACGCGGATCTCCGAGCGATCATCGATTGCAGCGATGAACACTTGATCCCAATAGCATTCCATATTGGTCGAGATCCGGAGCACGCATCGGTCGCCGCCGACCTTGCCCGTGAGGTCGACGCTCATCATTCGCGGCAGCCCGGCCGGGTAGCCCGGGCTGGGGTCGATCGTGGCCCAGGTGCCGTCGGGTTGGAGACGCTCGAGCTTGGGCGGCTGGAGGGCGACCCCGGCTGTGGCGGCGGCGTAGTTGGTCTGCGAGTAGGGATACTCGACCCAGCCGGCAAGCGCAAGCACGAGGCGATCCGTGGATCCGAATCGTCGGAGCCTGTCGCCGAAGTCGAGTGTGATCGAGTGGGGTTCGGCGTAGCCGATCCAGCCGCGAAGCTTGCGGAACCGGTCGGCGGTGCGTCGATCCCACGCGGCGAGGTCGGCGGTGAGGTCGTTGCCTCGGTGGTCGACCACCCGCGCGGGGGTGATGCTCTCTCGGTAGGCGAGGAGTCTTCCGCTCGGTCGGGGCCCTTCGGGGGCGAATCTCTCGTCGAGCACGGTCTCGACGCCGGGCGGGCGGTCGACGACGTCGAGCATCAAGTGATCGAGATACGCGACTTCGTCCATCGGTTCGGTGATCGAGATCCGGAATCGGCCGTCGACCGGCTGGAGTTGGTCGGGGCCGACGGCGAGCGCCTCGTCGCGGTCGGGCTGCGAGTAGACGCCGGGGGCGACCAAGTATCCCAGACCTCCTCCGCCCAGGAAGTCGCCCAGGCAGACGAACCGGGTTCCGTTCCACGTGAAAAGTACCGGGCAGCTCCCCGTCTTGCGGTTGTACTCGATGAGAGGGAGCACGACGTCGGCGTCGACGCCGAGTTCGCTCTGCATCACGCCGTCGGGCCATCGAGCATGCAGGAGCGCGACCTTCTCGGCAGTGCCCAGACCGAGCACGATCGGCTTGCTCGACTGGGCGAGCGCGGCGTCGGGCACGGTGTGGCTGTAGGTGGCGAGGAGGCCGTCGCCCTCGAGGGTGAGCCGCGTGCCGAGTCCTTCGGAGTTGGTCCGCATGTGGTCGAAGCTGGTCTTCCACTTGCCGCCGAGTCGGAGGGCGACCCATCGGCGGCCGTTTCCGCGATTGATCGAGACCCGGGGCGCCTCGCCCGCTCGGACGATCAGGAGGTCGGGCAGAGGGTTGCCGGCGAGGTCGGCGAAGGCGATGCCGAGCGGGCCGGCGGCCGAGTCGGGTCCGAGGCTGAGCTCGACCGCGGGAGCCAGCCGGTCGCGGAGGTTGCGGGCCCAGCGAGGGGCGGCGGAATCGGCGGCGAGCAGGACGAGGTCGGGCCAGGTGTCGAGGTCGAGGTCGTCGACGAGTACGGTCCGCGCAGCGGGAAGTTCGGAGGGGAAGGGGGTGAACTTCGGCTGGAACCCCTCCGACGTCCGCGTGCCTCGAGCCAGGAGCGCCACCCCCTGCCCGCTCGCCGCGGGCGCGACGAGATCGAGCGCGCCGTCCTTGTCGAGGTCGACCGCGGCGAGCCCCGCGGCTCGCTTCGGAATCGGAAGATCGGCGATCGCCTGCGCATGGAATCGACCGAGGCGGTCGTTGTAGACGACGGTGAGCGGCTTGTCGTCGGCGAGCAGCAGGAGGTCGACATCTCGGTCGTTGTCGATGTCGACTGCGGCGATGCCCGAATAGGAGGCCGGTGCACCGAGCAGTTCGGGGCCGACGTTCCAGGGTGTGAAGTCGCGCGAGAGGCCGTCGACGGCGACGAGGTCGCCGGTCGCCGCGCCGATGGGGGCCCAATTGTCGGCCGGGCGGCCGGCGACGGCCGAGGGTTTGCCGTCGTTGCGGAAGGCGGCGTTGGCGACGCCGGGCGGCGGATTCGCCCCGAACGCTCCGGGCAGGTCGGCCGTCTTGCAGTGGTTGAGGACGTAGAGGTCGAGGTCGCCGTCCTGGTCGAGGTCGAGCCAGCGAGCGGTCAGGCCGACGACCCCCTTCCCGGCGACGCCGGTGGCGGCCGTGATGTCCTCGAAGCGTCCGCCCGCGAGCCCGCGGAGCAGGAGGTTGCCGTCGAGGCCTGTGAGGAAGAGGTCGGTGACGAGGTCGGCATCGAAGTCGGCCGCCGCGACGCCGAGCGATGCGCGGGTGATCGGAATGCCCGAGGCGCGGGTCGCGTCGACGAACTCGCCGTCGCCTCGATTCATGAGCAAACAATCATGAATCCCTTCGGGCCCGACGACCGCGGCCGCGAGATAGAGGTCGAGCTTGCCGTCCTTGTCGGCGTCGAGCGCGGCGACCGCCGCTCCGAAGCGGGCGCGGAGCTTGCCGAGCGGCTCGAGGACCCCTTGGAAATCCTCGGGACTCGCCCAGCGGTCGCCGGGTGCGAGTTCGACGGCGAGCGGCCGACCTTCCTCGAAGCGCGGCGGGGCCGACTCGGGCGGTGGGGTCCGAGCCTCGGCCGCGGCGAAGGGATTGATCACTTGGGCATACTTGCCCATATCTCCGTAGAAGTTGCCGACGATGTCGCCGGGAGCGGCCGCGTTGCCTTGCGGGTTGAGCTTGCGCCAGAGGGCGAGGATCGTCTGCTGGCGGTCGCGATCACCCGCCCAGCCGAGCGCCTGCTGGAGTTGGTAGAGGTTCGAGACGAGGTACGGATTCCGCTCCATCGCCTTGGTGTAATAGTCGACGAGTTGCTTGGCCTGGCGCGGGCCGGCGGGTCGGACGCCGAACTCGGAGCCGACGCTCTCGGGGTCGTAGAGCGAGTCGCCGAGCTTGTACCAGGCGTGGCCGTCGGCGGGGTCGACGTCGACGACGACCTGGAAGTCCTCATGGGCGCGGACGATGTTGTCGGGGTGGTCGGGGTCGCCGCTGAGATATTTGAGGATGATGCCGCGACAGAAGCGAGCATGCGGGTTCTTGGGGTCTCGCGCGATCACGCCGTCGAGAAGGGCGAGGGCCTCGGAGAAGTTGTCGAGCCCGGGGCCTTGGTCGCCTCCGCCTTGCTTGGCGTCCTCGGCCTTGGTTCCGGTGTCGTTCAGCAGGGCGATCGCGAGGTTGATCGAGCCGGGGATCCAGCCGGGGGCGAGCTCGCGGACCTTGCGAAACTCGACGGCCGCTTCGGCATATCGGTATTGCTCCATGAGACCAAGGCCGGCGCGGACCGACTTCATCACTTCGGCCAGGACCCCGGAGGCGATCTCGTCGCGAAGCGGCTCGGGCGCGGAGGCGCGGGGAGAGCCGGCGTCGCCCGGGCGAGGGTCGACCCCTTGCCCTCCCTTGCCGACGTTGCCTCCCTCGCCGCCGCAGCCGGCGAGGACCAGGATCGCGAGCGACACGAGGAGATGTGCGGAGATGAACGATCTGGGATGCATGAATCACTCCGCGATGAGCCTGCTCGACCGAGGGCGGAGTCCGGTCTCATCGAACGGACGGTCGAGGACCACGGACGACGCGCCTCGCCCCGACCTTCGGGCTCGACGTCGGCCGTCCTTGCGATCGAACCCGATTCACGAACCCCGGGGCCGATGGATGGGGCGTGCGTAGATTCCAGTATAGGCCTCGGCCCGAATATGAGAAAGCAGGTCGTGGCCCCGCCGGCGTTCGCGCTCGTGCCGGAGCGCGGCGATGTCGATCGGCCCGACGACGATCTTGGCCCCCGCGCCCGGGTCGGCCTGGGCGAGGATGCGGCCGTCGAAGTCGACGACCATGCTCCCGCCGGGCCAAGAGAAGGGCGGGTAGTTCGCGAGGGACGCGGCCTGATTCGCGGCGACGACGAACGCGGTGTTCTCCGCCGCTCGGGCGCGGTTGAAGAGGGTCCACCAGTCCATCGGCGGCGTCGCGCCCCAAGGGTCCATATATGCCGAGACGCGGATCAACACCTCGGCGCCGCCGAGCGCCAGGGCCCGGATCGCCTCGGGGAAGAGCCAGTCGTAGCAGATCGCGGCGCCGAGCTTGCCGATCTCGGTCTCGACGACGGGAAAGAGCGGCTCGTCGTAGCCGGGGAGGTCGTGGGGGCTCGTGTGCACTTCCCACGGGAGCCAGGGGTTGACCTTGCGATACTTCGAGAGCAGCCCGTCGGGGCCGATCAGGCAGGTGGTGTTGAAGACGTGCCCGGGGTATCGCGCATCGACTTCGAGAAATGTGCCGGTCTGGATGTAGACTCCGCGCTCGCGGGCCTTGCGGACGTAGCGATCGGTCTGCTCGTTGGGGATCGGCACCGCGAGCTTGTCGGCGAGCTCGGCGGCGGTTTCGTAGATCGGGGCGGCGTGGGCGAATTCGGGGAAGACGACGAGCCGGACGTCGAAGAACGGCCCGTATCCGACCACGGCCTGGTCGACCATCGCGAGCAAGGCGCCGACGCGTTCGGGCAGCTCGGATCGATCACGCGGGCAGGGGAGATCGACCTGGCACGCGGCCGCGTAGTAGCGTGGAGAGGTGGACATCTCTGGAGGATTTCACCTGGGGATCCGGGCGGATCGAGCGAACCGCCTCACCGCGGCGCGGGCTCCCGAGCGATCTCGGTCGGCGTCGAGGCGTCGAGGAAGGCGGTGATCGTCTCGTCGGTCTTGCGGTCGGAGAGGCGGAGGAAGATGTCGTGCGCCCGAGCAACACGCCCTGAGAGGTAGAGCTCGGCTCCGAGGGCGAGCCAGGCGTCCCGATCGTCGGGGTGGCCCTGGACCCACGTCTCGAGCCGGCGGATGACGGCGGCGAAGTCCTCGGGTTCGGCGTATACGGCCTGCACGTCGCCCGAATCGAGCAGCCAACCGGGCTCGGCGGCCTGCGCCGACCGGAAGTGGTCTGCGGCTCGGGCGTGGTTGCCTCGCTCGAGTTCGATCAACGCGAGACGCACATACGGTGCGGCCGAATTGGGATCGGCCCGCACGGCCTGAACGTATCGCTCCTCGGCTCTCTTGAGATTCTTGGCGCGGAAGAGCCGATCGCCCAGGGTCACCAGCTCCGAGCGCTTCGCCGGCGAGGGGCGAGGAGGGGCTCGACGTACCGCCGGCGCCGGAGCCGGTCGCGGCTCCATGAATCGATCGGGCGGGGGCAGCAACAGTCCCGATCCGTAGGGACCGGGTGAGAATGGCCCGGGCCCCGGCGGATAGATGCCGACCGGTACCGGAAAGAGAACGGGCACCGGGAGGATCACCGGCCCGACATACCCGGGGGTGTTTGGATCGTTCGAGCCCGGGTTCGACGGGTTTCGCCCCCCCCTGCCCGCCCCCTGGGGATCGCTCCCCCCGGTCGAGCCGGATGCCCCCGAAACCGCGACCTGCGCCTGGGCGAGCGCCGACGATGCCGACGACATTGCCGCGAGCCCGATGATCAGGAGACGACGGACTTCCGCGAGACACGACGGCATCGCTCGACTCCTTCACACGGGGGAGGCGGCCGGCGGGTGAGACATGTCCTTCGAATCTTCCCAGGTGGAGCGCCGCACGACAATCCCTCCAGGACCGGGAATTCGGCTCGTCGCGTCGCCCGAGAGAGAATCAGGGACGCGGAGGAGGATCTCCGGGAAGCGGCAGGACGGCGAAATCGGCCCCGAGACCAGGGTGAGCCGAGGGGTCGAGCGCGAAGCGCGAGGCGCCCTCGAGCGGCCGGCCGTCGCGGGAAGCGGCGAACCTCAAGGGCGGCGTCTCGCCCTTGAGAGCTCCACGACTCGCGGGCCCGGACGTCTTCACGACGTGAACCGGACCCCAATACTCGGTCCAGAGTCGCTCCAGGTCGGCATTCTCGCGCCGGCTCGGGCCCGCGAGGTCGCTCACAGCGCGAAAGCCGACGAGGTCGAGGAAGTTCGAGTCCCCCTGCCAGAAGACGACGTCGTGCCCGAGCGTCTCGGCACTGGCGCGGAAGAGCACGGCTTCGCGTTTGGGGTGGGGCGAGGAGTCGTGATACAGGCTGCCCCGCGACCAGATCAGCCAAGGAAGGTCGGGCCCCGGCGGAGTGCCCGGCCAATTCCCGATCCGGAAGAACGTGCGGGCCGCGACGATCGTCGATGCTTCGATTCGCGTCTTGACGTCGAATCGGCCGCGTGCGCAGCTCCCGGGCTTGAAGGTGAACGCAGCGCCTCGGTCGGCCTCGACGAGGCTGTTGGTGATCGAGATCAGACCGGTTCCGAGCTCGGCGACGATCGCGTCGCGCGCGGCGAGGAGCACGCTGCGATCGACGATCAGGCAAGGGCGGGGCTCGGCGATCGTGAAGGGAGACGCCTCCTTCACCCCTCGCGGACGCGACGAGGGGCTCCGAAAAGAGATCAGCGTCGACCGATCGGTTGCGGATCGCTCGCCCGAGGTCAGGCGACTCCCTTCCAGGACCACGTGCCCGTTGTCGACGTGGATCAAGGCTCCCAGCGTGCGCGACTCGGTCTTGTCCATCCGGATGCCCGCAAGCCGGATCGAGCCGTCGCGGACGCTCAAGAGCGCGTCGGCCGCGGGGCCGGGCGAGGGGACGATCACGAGTTCCTCGCGTGCGGGGATCGGTCCCCCGGTCGAGCCCGCGGCGAAGGTCGGACCGACGAGCTCGAGAGTCGATCCGCGGGGCAACTCGGTCGGCTGCATCGGCTGGATCCCGCGTCCCCTGAGCCGCACTCGGTAGAGTCCGGCGGAAGCCGAGGTCCGCTCCTTCAGGAATGCGCCGAGATCCTCGCCCGACGAGGCGTCGAATTCGAGCTCGGTCCAGACCCCGGCGACGCCGTCGGGAACGACCGTCGACGCGCGATCGGGGATCTGTCTCAGACTCGGAACCACGGGCGCGGGGAAGGCGGCGACCGTCATGAAGCGCAGGCCCGGAGTCGGCAGGGCGACCTCGCGGGCGAGTGCGACCGCGAGCGGATCCTCGCGTCCGATGAGGTCGAGCAGCTCGGGGAGGTCGAGATCGTCGCGTACCAGAGAACCGGGCCAGGGGCCCGACTCGAATCGGCAATCGACGAGTGCCTTGGGACCGCGTTTGGCGACCTCTTCGGCTGTCACCAACCGCCCTGCTCCGTTGCCGGTCTCGGACAGGATTCCCGGCCAGCCCCGGAACCGGCACGCTTCGGCGATGCAGTCGATCCCCGCCCAGCCGACCCGGGAACTCGACGGGGCGCGAAGGGAGATCACGCCGGTGCGATCCCCCGGATCGAGCTTGGCGAGCAGCGTCCGAAGCGCCCGGATGGTGACCGGGTCGTTCTCGTCTCCCGACCCGGCGAGAACCGTGCCGCGGGCGGCGAGGAGACTCTCGACTGCGAAGATCCGTCGGCTCTCTCGAGAGGTCGACGGCAGGAACTCGAAGATCGGCCCTTCGTCGATGACGATCGAGGAATGCAGGAGGACGCAATCGAGGGCCCGCGGTTCCACGACGGCGAGCCGCGACCACGCACCTCGGACCATGCACCGCTCGAATGCGACACGCGCCGGCTGGGCGGGACTCGCCGAGGGGACTCGGGTCAACGCGACCGAACGAGTCGAGCCCACGAGAGTGAAGGTGCAATCGACGAACCGGAGCGACGCGCCTCGAGCGACGAAGATCGCCGAGTTGGTCGACGGCAGACCCTTGGACTCGACGACGAAGTCGATCCCCTGGAACGTCACTTCGGAACCCGGCTCGAAGTCGAATCCCGCCGGGCGAGATCCGGGCTCGGTCCCGGTCGATTTCGAGGTCTGAAGGACGAACATGGGTCGGTAGCCCGGCGCCGCGGCGATCGTCTTGACGGCTCCGGCGACCTTCCAATCGTCTTGGAAGAACGGACCATCGTCGGCGATCGAGACGCGCTGGGAGGGTCCGGCGAGGGCGGATGCCAAGGGGGATCGGCCGGGTTCCGAGGTCTCGTCGCGACGGCGCACGAGCGTGCCGCCGTCGGATGTCGGCTTCGAGCTCGAGCCGCGAGCCCAGTCGGGAAGGAAGGTCGACGACGCGACCACGGGGAGCGGTACGGCACCGGGATCGCGCGTCGGCGGGTCGCCGGGTTCGATCCAGACGGCGTCGATCTTGGTCGGCCCGGGGTTGCTCGTCGCGGGTGGAGCGGGCTTGGGAATCGAGGCGACGGTGGCGACGGGCGGCGGCTGGACTCGCTCGCGCGCGGTGCCTTCGTCGACGGGCTCCGTCGGGTCGCGACCTTCGGTCACGGTTCCGGGAAGCGCCTGCGAGACCTCGGTCTCGGTCGCGGCGATGTAGATCTGGATCAGGCCGACGCCCACGATCGCAATCGCCAGGCCGATCGCGACTCCGACTCCGATGAAGGTCTGCAGACTCGAATTCTTCTCGAAGAACCCGGGAGCCTTCGAGGCCCGGACGTTTCTCGCGGGCGTCGGACTGTAGAGGTCGTCGTCGGCTTCATCGTCGTCGTCGAGTACCTCGGCCATCAGCACCGCGGCCGGGGCGGAGGGTTTCGGTTTGCGCCGTGCGGCGGGCGGCTCGCTCGTCTGCTCGAGGTCGAGGAGGTCCGCGAGAGCGAGGGGTTGATCGACGCGCGACGCCGGACGCTTCGAGGCCGAGGGCGCGGGGAGCGTCGGCGAACTGCCGGAGGTCGGTCGAGCTTCGGGAAGCAAGGCGATCGGCGTGTCGTCGATCTCGACGTCGTCGTCGACGATCAACGCCGTCAGCGGCGTGTCCATCAGCGGCGCGGCGGGCTGATCGAGTCGGAGGGCATTGAGCGCAACGAGGAACTCGGCGTGCGACCCGAACCGCTGGAGCGGCTTCTTCGCCATCATCCGCTTCACGAGCAGGGCGAGCGCTTCGGGAACCTCGGGACGCTTGCCCCGGACGTCGGGAATCGGCGCGGTGCAGTGACGACTGAGCTTCTCGATCACGTCGCCGCCGGGATAGGGCGGCGAGCCCGTGAGGAGATAGTAGAAGGTGCACCCCAGCGAGTAGATGTCGCTCGACTCGCTCGTCGCCCGACTGTTTCGGGCCTGCTCCGGGGCCATGTAGTCGACCGTGCCGACCGTCGTCCCCTCGCGCGTGACACGCTCGTCCTCTTCCTCCGTCTCGACGGCGAGACCGAGGTCGATGATCTTGACGTGGCCGTCGGGCGAGAGCAGGAGGTTCGCCGGCTTGATGTCGCGGTGGATCACGCCCTGCTTGGCGGCGTAGCGCAGCCCCTCGGCGACTTCGCGGATCACTCGGACCGCCTCGGGGATCGGCAGCGGCCCCTCGTTTCGGACGCGGTCGGAGAGGTCGCCTCCCGCGACGAATTCGAGAACGAGGTAGTGACGCTCCTGGTCGAAACCTCGGTCGTAGATCGCGACGATGTTCGGGTGTTGGAGCTTCTCGGCGTTCTTCGCCTCGTTGACGAAGCGCTGGAGCAGAGTCGGGTTCTTGGCGAGCGAGCGAGGCAGGATCTTGACGGCGACCTCGGCCCCGGTTTGCTGGTGGATGCAACGGAAGACCGTCGACATTCCACCCGATCCGAGCTGCTGCACGATCCGGTAGCTGCCGATCGATCGCGGTTTCGAGCCCTCGGGGGGCGATTCGCCGGTCGGCATGCGACGAACCTCGGGGGTCACGTGGGAGACGAGAGGGCACGGCGGTTCGCCGGAGGGCCGAACGGAGCGCGAACGCCCTCCGTCGGCATCTAGTCTAGGATACCCCGGAGCCTGCAGTTTTTCTTCGGGAATTTGTCAGAGCCGACGAAGATGGAGTCCGCCGTCGACTTCGATCACATTCCCCGTCGCGTAAGGGATACCCCCCGACGCGAGCGAGACGACCGCCGCTCCCACGTCCTCGGGTCGACCCCAGCGCTCGATCGGGGCGAGTCCCTCCGCCAGCCGTCGGTCGTAGATCGCCTTGACCGACTCGGTCATGTCGGTCGCGATCACGCCGGGACGGATCTCGAAGACCCGGATCCCGGCCTTTGCGAGCCGCGTCGCGAAGAGCTTGACCGCCATGCTCAGACCGGCCTTGGAGACGCAGTACTCTCCGCGGTTGATCGAGGCGAATTCGGCGGAGACCGAGGTGATGAAGTGGATCTGGGGATCGACGACCCGCCCCGACTCGACGAGTTCGACCATCCGCCGGGCGACCGTCTGCGTGAGGAAGTAGGGTCCGCGGAGGTTGATCGCGAGCAGGCGATCGAACTCCTCGGGATCGGCGTCGAGCAGGTCGAGCCGGGTCCTCGGGGCCACCCCTGCGTTGTTGACGAGCAGGTCGATCCGTCCGAAGGTCTCGAGCGTCTCGTCGACGAGGCGTCGTCCCGCGTCGAGGTCGGCCACGTCGGCCCGCACTCCGATCGCCCTCGGCGCTCCGAGGGAGAGTGCCGAGCGTCGAGTCGACTCGGCGGCGTCGGCGTCGGATCGGTAATTGACCACGACCGACCACCTCGAGCGCGCCAGGGCCTCGACGATTCCACGGCCGATGCCCCTGCTCCCTCCGGTCACGACCGCGACTCGATCCATGTGCATCGCCGTCTCCGCTCTCGTCCAGTCCCGTCGGTTCGACTCGTCGACTCGCGCCGGGTCGACGCGATGCCTCCGAAGCTCCATTGAACCATCCGGTTGACATTGGGGCAGTGCCTCGTCCAGAATTCGTCTGAACCGAAGCAGAGTGCTCGACCTCCAATTCGGTGATCGTCTCGCGCCCGTAGCTCAGGTGGATAGAGCGACGGTTTCCTAAACCGTAGGCCGCAGGTTCGAATCCTGCCGGGCGCATGGCTGGGTGATCGATCGACGTCGAGGCGGATCCCGAGACCGCCCCGAGCGCGACCGACTCCTGCCGCGCGACACGCGCCCGTAGCTCAGTTGGATAGAGCAACGGTCTTCTAAACCGTTGGTCGCAGGTTCGAATCCTGCCGGGCGTGCTCATCCGTCGCGAAAGCCGGACCTCGACGCCGAGGCCGACTCGATCCCATCGGTTTTTCGAGTGACGGCTTGACGCGGATCGACCTTCGCGGTCGGATGTCGCGATCGGGCCGGCTCGGGTGTTTCACGTGGAACGGGGGATCGCAATGATCGACGAAGATACGAGGATCCCCGGTGCATCGCAGCACCTCAGCGAACTGGTCACCTGCTGGACCACCGTCCGCACCGCCCACATCGCCGGGCCCGAGGGCCAAGCCGCCATGAGCACGCTCATCGGCCGCTACCACGATGCGATCGAGCGCTACCTCCGCATCAAGCTTCGCGACCAGAACCTCGCCGACGAGGTCCTGCAGGAGTTCTGGACCAAGCTCCTGACCCACAAGCTCGCCGGGGCCGACGACTCGAAGGGCCGGTTTCGCGACTATCTCCGGACCGTGATCCATCGTCTCATCATCGACCATTTCCGGGGGAGGAAGGTGCAGGCCCTGCCCCCGGGCGACCTGGTCGATCCGGCCGACCCCGACACCGACTACGACCGCGTCTGGAAGGAAGTCGTGCTCAAGCGGGTCTGGTCGCGGCTCGACACCTACGAGGCCTCGACCCCGAAGAACAAGTACTCGACCGTCCTCAAGCTCCGGGTCGACAACCCCGACGCCTCGATCGACGAGCTCGCCGACCGCTTGACGGCGATGTCCGAAGGCAAGTCGCGGACGACCTCGGAGTCGTTCCGCAAGACCCTCCAGCGGGCGCGGGCGAAGTTCCTCGACCTGCTGATCCTCGAGCTGAAGTCGACGATCCACCCCGCGGAGCCCGAGGACATCGAGTCGGAGATCTTCGACCTCGGCCTGGGCACGCTCTACAAGCGATACAAGTCGGGCGAGGACAGCGACGGCGAGTCGCTCGGTCGCCGAGGCGCCCGGGGCGACTGACCGGTCGTCGGCCCGCGATCTCGAATCCGCTCCGAACCCCCGCCGACACCTCGTCGCGGGACACTCGGCGGCTGCGCGCACACACGGCCGAATCGGCCGGCGGGATCCGGCCAGGCGCCTCTCGAGACGTCTCGCAAAGGCTGCGCGACGGCTCTCATCTCAGCGCATCCGCCCCGAATTCCGGTTTCTCCCGGCTCCGAGTCGAGAACGTCATGAATTTCCCGTGGGCGTACTTGACCACACCAATACGGGCGATAGAGTGAATCTAGGTAGACCTTAGGCGCGACTCGACAATTGTCCCGTCACGACGGCGGGACCGGCTCGTGCGATCTCCGGCGGTCCACTTGGATCCGCCCGAGGCTCGCAATCGCCGGCGAGCGCGATATCCAGCGCGGCAAGGCATGCTTCGAAGAGGTCCAAACGATGCTGGTGCTCTCCCGGAAGAAAGACGAAAGCATCATTATCAACGATCACATCCGCGTGACGATCGTCGAGATCCGGGGCGACAAGGTTCGCTTGGGCATCGATGCTCCGAAGGATGTGGCCGTTCATCGCCGCGAAGTCTATGAGGCGATCCAGAATCAACTCCGGGCCGAGGGCAACGGAGCCCAAGCCCGCGTCGGCGAGTGACGTCTAGTCGATGACCGCATCGCGGCGTTCGATCCCGTCGCATCGAGCCCTCAGCCCTCCCGCCTCACCCGCCCGTCGAACTTGGACGACCTGCGTCAGTCGACGTGGAGCACCGCCTTGATGACGCCGCCCGATGCGCGGCGATCGCAGAGCCGCGCGATGACCGCGGGGCCCTCTTCCAGCGCATGGTGGTCGGTGATCATCTTTCCGAGCGCATCGCGGTGCGACTCGAAGAGCTGAAGGACCTCGTCGAAGGCCGAGCAACTGTTCCTGGTCGTGAGGAACTCGATTTCCTTGCGCATCAGGTGATTGATCGGGATCGGCACGGGCTCCGCCGAGATGCCGACGATCACGATCCGCCCCGTCGGGGCGACGATCTCGATCGACTGCTGGATCGTGGCCGCCGCGCCGACCGCTTCGATGACGGCGTGAACGCCGCCGTCACCGCGGCCGAAGTCGCGACAGACGCCGGCCAGGTCCTCGCTCGTGGGGTCGACGACCGCGTGGGCTCCCATGGCGAGTGCGATCTCTCGGTTGCGCGGCATTGGGTCGGAGACCAGACAGCGCGCCCCGCGGGCCAGGGCGGCGACGAGGATCCCCAGCCCGATCGGCCCCGCGCCGAGAACCGCGACCGCCTCACCCGTCTCGACCCGGGCACGCTTCACGGCCTGGACGCCGATCGAGAGCGTCTCGCAGAGCGCGAGTTCGTCGTACGAGAGGTCGACCGCGGGCTTGTGGAGCCGTCGGACGGGGACGGCCATCCGCTCGGTCATGCCGCCGTCGGTGTGGATCCCCAGGACGCGGATCGAGGTGCAGCAGTTGTACCGCCCCTGCCGGCACGGGTAGCAGACGCCGCATTCGAGGATCGGCTCGACGCAGACCTTGTCGCCCGCCTTCAGCCCGCGGGGGTTGGCCGGGGCCTCGAGGATCTCGACGCCGAGCTCGTGGCCGAGCACGCGCGGATAGGTGACGTACGGATGGTGGCCGCGGAAGGCATGGACGTCGGAGCCGCAGATCCCGATTCGGTGCACTCGGACGAGCGCCTCGTCGGGACCGACGACCGGTTCGGGCTTGTCGCCGGCCGACATCTTGAACGGTTCGTCGAGGAGCAGGGCACGCACGTTCGGAGCTCCGAGAATCGAGACGCGACGAGTCGAGGTGGAGGATGACGGAGGGTTTCAGGATCCGAGTCGTGCCTTCATGAGCTTGACGAACTCGCGCATCCAGGGGCCGTTGTCGGGCCAGCCGCGGACCGAGACGAGCGAGCCGTCGACGACGACGTCGCGGTTCACGAAGCTGCCGCCGGCGGCTGCGACGTCGGGCGCGAGGTCGGGGAAGCAGGTCAGCGTCTTGCCGGTGGCTCCGCCGGCCGCGATGACGAGCAGGGGCCCGTGGCAGTTCGCCGCGATCGGCTTGCCGGTCTCGACGAAGTGCCGAGTGATCGCGACCGCCTTCGGCTTGTTGCGAAGGTACTCGGGAGCCCGACCGCCCGGCAGCACCAGCCCGTCGAACTCCTCGGGCTTCACGTCGTCGAGCCCCAGGTCGGCCTCGACCCGGTAGCCGGGCTTCTCGGTATAGGTGTCGAAGCCGGGCTCGAAGTCGTGGACCACGGACAGGAACGCCCGCTTGGCAAGTGCCGCGATCGCCACCGACCAGCCCTCTTCCTCGAGGCGATACTTCGCGTAGTAGATCTCTTGAGACTCGCCCGCGTCGCCGGTGAGGATCAGGATGCGTGCCATCGAGAAGGGTCTCCTTTGGAGAGGAGCCACGAACCTAATCGCTCCGAGCCGGACTCGCAAGAGACCCGCGCGACGAGGAACGTCGGCCGGTCGATCGATCGCCGGAGACGTTCCCGGAAGTCGGGCGTTTCCGGCCCCCTGCTCTTGTCGTCGCGCGGTTCGGCGGGTATGATTCGATCTCGTCGAATTCGACCTGACGGCCCCATCGTCTAGCCAGGTCTAGGACACGTGCCTTTCACGCACGCAACGCGGGTTCAAATCCCGCTGGGGTCACTCCGAACCGAAGCCCGCCTCACTCGAGGCGGGCTTCTTCGTTTGTGTCGGGGTCGATCTCCCCGGCCGCGGACTTCACGCCGCCGAACCGGTCGAGCAGGACGCCGACCAGGAGATCGCTGCTGACGTTCGTCATCGCCCGCGCCCGGCCGAGCACCCAGTCGACCGTGAGCAGGATCGGGAGGATCTCCTCGACCATCCCGCTCGGGAGCTTCACCGTCTGGAGCACCAGGACGAGCGAGATCAGACCGGCCTCCGGGATCCCCGAGATGCCGACGCCCGCAATCGCGCACGAGGCCGCGGCGATCAGTTGCCGCCCCAGGCTCATCGGCTCGCCGATCGCCTGAGCCACGAAGAGCACGGCCATCGCCTCGTAGAGCAGGATGCCGTCGTTGTTGAGATTCGTACCGACGCACGCCGCCATTCGAGCCGAAGCCCGCGAGATGCCGAGGCGATCGAAGGCGGCGAGCGTCTTGGGGATCGTCGCGTTCGAACTGCCGACTCCCATCGCGAAGACCACCGGCTCCTTCGCCGCGGCCCAGAACTTTCTCAGGGGCATCCGCGCGACGACGACGAGCCAGAGCTGATAGACCACGAAGACCTGGATCGCCAGACCCGCCAGACCGACGGCGAGATAGACCCCGAGTCCGCGAAAGACCCCGAGCCCGTACTGGCCGACCGTCTTCGCGACGACGCCGAACACCGCCAGCGGCACGAGCAGGATCACCCACTCGATGATCCGCTCGAGCGCCTTCGACGACGCGACCGCGATCGCCTCCAGAAGCGCGACGCCTTCGCGGCCCTCGCCCGTCTCGCTCGCTCGGACCGCCCGGAGCGCGAGGCCCGCGAAGATCGCCAGGATCACGATCGAGAGGACCGAGCCGTCGAGGAACGGCCGCACGAACGACGTCGGAACGTGGCCGAAGATGTCCTTGACGAAGTCGATCGTCTGGTCGGGCTCGATCGACTTCTCGAGCTTCGCGAGTTCCGCCTTGGCGCGTGCGACCGCCTCGGGCTCGGCGAGGACGTCGAACGACTTCCCCGGCTGGAGCACGTTCGAGATCGTCAAGCCGATCGTCAGGGCGATCGCGCCGTTGACCAGGGAGATGGCGATCATCCGCCCCGCCGCCTTCGCCTCGATCCGCGTCGTCAGGAACGTCAGCAGGACCAGGCAGAAGAGATAGGGACCCGCGAGCCCCTTGATCAGGTCGATGATCAGCGTGCCGAAGAGGCTCAGCCGCGCGGCCGACGCTCCGAAGATCAGGCCGACGGCGACTCCCAAGCCCATGCCCAGGAGGATGCGGACCGTGAGCGGGACGCGGAATCCGCGTGCGGAACTGGACATGGCGCAAGACTCCTCATGGTCGATTCAACGACTGCCGGGGGGGATCGGCTCGGCGCCCAGGGCTTCGAGGTGGAGGGCGACGCAGCCGGCGAGGATCGGCACATTGTACCCGCCCTCGAGCACACTCACCAAGCGGCCGCCGGAGTGGGTCTCCGCGACCTCCAGCACGGCCTTGGTGATCGGTTCGTAGTCCTCGGTGTCGAGCCCGAGGTCGCCGACGGGGTCTTCGGCGTGGGCGTCGAACCCCGCGCTCACCATCACGAGCTCGGGACGGAACCGGTCGGCGAGCGCTTCGAGATTCGCCCGGAAGGCGTCGAGGAAGTCGGCACGCGAGGTGCCGTAGGGCAGCGGCACGTTCCGGTTCAACCCCAGGCCGGCTCCCGATCCGGTCTCGTCGGCCGCTCCGGTGCCCGGGTAGAACGGGTAGCGATGGACCGAGAGGAAGGCGACGTTCGGGTTCTCGTAGAAGATGTCCTGGGTGCCGTTGCCGTGGTGGACGTCGAAGTCGACGATCAGGATGCGCTCGAGCCCGAGGCGATGCACCGCGTCGAGAGCGCCGACGGCGATCGAGTTGAAGAGTCAGAAGCCCATGGCGCCGTCGGGAACGGCGTGATGGCCCGGGGGTCGAACCAGGCACGCCGCGACCTTCGAGCTCCGCGCGGTCGACGTCACCAGGTCGACCGCCTCGACGACCGCGCCCGCCGCCAAGAGGCCGGCTTCGAGCGAACCCTCCGACATCCAGGTGTCGGCCTCGATCTGCCGGACCCCGGGTCGAACCTCGGCGCGAAGTCGGTCGAGCAGGTGGGGGTGCGCCCGCGCGATCTCCTCGGGGGTCGCCGCGCGAACGCGCCCGGTCGGGCAGGTGTTCGAGAGCCCGATCCGCGCCAGGTGGCGGAGCACGGCCTGCAACCGCTCGGGACGCTCGGGGTGCGTCGCGGGCGGACGATGCTCGAGCATGCGGACGTCGGAGAAGATCGTGACCATGGCGCGGACTCGACGGGGCGGGTGATCGGAGGTCCCGAGCGTAACCGCGACCTCGACCCGGTTCAACGCGCCCGAGCGGGTGCGTCGCTCGCGGCGCTGCGGTTTCACGTGGAACATCGCGCCGGGGATGCGAACCCCGCCGCCGATCGGTAGGATCTCGACATGACACGATCGACGGCGTCCAAGCTCCGAGACGGCGCAAACGCGGGAGCCCGCGAATGGGCCGTGATCGCCGCGATCACGCTCGTCGGCGCGGTCGTTCGGCTCGCCGGATTGGGGCAGGCGGGCGCCACGCATTTCGACGAGGGGATCTACCTGCTCGCGGCCGGCTGGAGTCTCCAGGGCGATGGTCTCGCGGCGATCGACCCGGGCCTGATCCCGTACGCGCCTCCGCTCCATGTGATCCTGATCGGGCTCGGCTACCGAGTCCTCGGCGCCTCGGACATCACGGCGATCCTGGTCTCGATCGCGCTCTCGACCGTTGCGATCGCCTGCGCCGGAGCGCTCGGCCGGCGGATCTTCGGCCCCGGGGCGGGAGCGGCGGCGGCCGCGCTCATCGCGTTTTCCGGGCCGCAGGTCGTCTTCGCGCGGTCGGCTCTCACCGAGCCGGCCCTCCTGCTCTGTCTGCTGATCGCCGTCCAGTCCGGGCTCGCGTTCCTTCGGTCGCCCGGGCCGCTCGCTGCGATCGGTCTCGGCGTCTCGGTCGGGCTCGCCCAGCTCGCGAAGTACAACGGCTGGATGGCGGGTGCGATCGTCGGGCTCGCCGCGGCGACGGGCTCGTTGCTCGACCGCACCGTCGAAGGCCGCCTCCGCGCCCGACTCGCGATCGCCTGGGGGCTGCTCGCGGCGGTCGTCGCGGCGATCGTCTACGCTCCCTGGTTCGCATTCGTCGAGCGGCACGGCGGCTATCGCGCACTGCTCGATCATCAGCGGAGCTACCTCGGCGGCTGGGGGTCGTGGCCCGACCACCTCGCCGCGCAATGGAACCAGGAGGTCGCGCTCTCGGGCGGTCCGCCGCTCCGAGGCGTCGCGGCGCTCGCGGCGGTCGCCGTCGTGGTCCTGCTCACGCCCGGGCCGACTGCCGGAGCGAGTCGCCGTCTGCGGGGGCTCGCGTTCCTCGGACCGATCGCGCTGGGGCTCGTGATCGTGGGGGCGCCGAATGCCGGTTGGTGGATCGGAGCGGCGACCAGCCTGGTCGCGCTCGCCGGGCGCGACTCGACGCCCGAGCGGCGACTGCTCGCGTTCGCTTGGTTCCTCTTCGCGATCCTGACCCCGTTCTACCACCCCTACGCACGGCTCTGGCTGCCGCTCGAGACCTTCAGCGCGATCTCGGCGGCGGGCGCTCTGGTCGCGGTTCGATCGGTCTCCGAGCCGACCCGCGATCCATGGGGCAGGGCGGCGATCGCGGCCGCGGCGATCGCGGCGATCATCGCGGCCATGTTGCTGCCGGGTCGGTCGCTGCCCGACGCTCTCGGACCGACCGACTCGCTCCGCTCGGCCGTCTCCCGGGTGATCGCCAAGCTGCCCCCGGGAGTCGCGACGGTGCGGATGTTGGCCCGTCCGACGGTCATCTTCCACGCGGCAGGTCGCGTCTCCGCGCGAAGACTGGCCGGGCTCGACGATCTCCAAGCCGGAGCGATCTCCGGCGAATACGCTCTCATCGACGAGATCCAGCTCGACCAGGAGTCCGGTGCGCGGGCTCGGTTGGAGGCGTCGCTCGCGGGTTGGGAGATCGTCGCGACCGAGGAGAACCGCCTCGGTCCCGCGGCGCGGCTCGACGTCGATCCCGCCGCCGCCCGCGCGGGGACGCCGGCTCCGAGCGTGCGGCTCCTGCTCCTCCGAAAACGCTGAGCCGGGCACCTTCGATCGACCCACCGAGACGACCATGCACGACTCCGACCGCGCCGCCGCCGATCTCGCATCCCGTTCCGCCTGGCCCGACCCCCAGGCGCTCGGCACACTCACCGACCTGTACCAGCTCACGATGATGGCGGGGCACGCCGCATCGGGGCTCGACGACAGCCGAGCGACCTTCGAACTCTTCGTCCGCAAGCTGCCCCCGGGCCGGGCCTATCTCGTCTTCGCCGGGCTCGAGCAGGCGATCGCCGACCTCCTCCGGATGGCGATCTCGCGCGAGCAGGCCGAGGCGCTCCGAGCCTGGCCGATCTTCGCGAACGTCGACCCTCGGTGGTTCGACCGCCTGCCCGACCTCCGGTTTCGCGGCGATCTCTGGGCGGTTCCCGAGGGGACGGTGGTGTACGCCGGCGAGCCCCTGGTTCGGGTGTCGGGCCGACTTCCCGAGGTCCAATGGGTCGAGACGTATCTCCTCGCATCGCTCGCCTACCCGACTCTCGTCGCGAGCAAGGCGGCGCGCGTGGTCTCGGCCGCACGCGGGCGAAGCCTGCTCGAGTTCGGCACCCGGCGCGGTCATGGTCCGCAGGCGAGCCTGATCTGCGCGCGGTCGGCCTACCTCGCCGGCTTCGATGCGACGAGCAACGTCGAAGCCGCGCTCCGATTCGGGATCCCGTGCTCGGGGACGATGGCCCACGCCTGGATCCAGGCTCACGGGGATGAGGAGCGCGCGTTCGCCGACTTCGCCCGCGTCTATCCCCACCCGACGCTGCTCGTCGACACCTACGACACGCTCGAGGGCGTTCGACGCGCGGCGGCGATCGAGCCCGCCGCCGGCGCCATCCGCCTCGACAGCGGAGACCTCGGCGCGCTCGCGAGAGACGCGCGCGAGATCCTCGACGCGGCCGGAAGGGAGTCGACGAAGATCGTCGCCAGCGGCGACCTCGACGAGCGCAAGATCGACCGGCTGCTCGCCGAAGGAGCGCCGATCGACGTCTTCGGCGTCGGCACCGAGCTGATCACGAGTCGCGACGCTCCCGCGATCTCGATGGTCTACAAGCTCGTCGAGCAGGACGGCGTCGGCCGGATCAAGCTCAGCCCGGGGAAGAAGACCTACCCGGGCGCGAAGCAGATCTTCCGCCGGCTCGACGCCGCGGGGCGGTTCGCGGGCGACCACGTGACGCACCGCGACGAGGTCGCCGAGGGCGAGCCGCTGCTCCGTCCGTTCGTAGCCGAAGGTCGACTCGCGGGCCCGTTGCCGACGCTCGAGGAATCTCGGGCGCGGTGCCGGGCTCAGCTCGCGGCGCTTCCCGACCGGCTCCGAGAGCTCGACGCCGCGGCCGATTTCCCGATCTCCTACAGCGACCGGCTCGAACTCGAGGCCCGGGCCTTGGGCGTGAAATGACGCGGACGGGCAGGGGGGATCGACCTCGGAGACTGCCTCGCGAGCGTTGACCTTTACACTGAAATCGCTCTCGGCTACCATCCCGCCGCCCTCGGGACGCGACCCGTGCCGGGGGCGATTCATTCGATCCGACGGCGGGCAAGGACGCGAAGCGCCGTGGGATGTGGGCTCGTCGAGCGAGGTGAGCCTCGGTCGATCCGCCCTACCCTCCGACGATCTCGACGCCCGCCGCCGCTCGTCCGAAGCCCGATCGACCGGGTCCGACGGAACGACCGAGCCGGAGGGTTATCCAGTGGCCAAGATCATCAGCGTGGCCAATCAGAAAGGCGGCGTGGGCAAGACCACGACCGCGATCAACCTGGCCGCGGGACTCGCCAAGGCGGGCCGATCCGCCCTCGTCATCGATATCGATCCCCAGTGCAACGCGACGAGCGGACTGGGCGTCGAACCCGCGGGCCGCCACCCGCTGCTCGCCGACAAGCCGCTCGCCGAGAGCGTCGAGGAGACGTCTCAGGCGCGGTTGTTCGTCCTGCCCGGTTCGCAGAGTCTCGCCGACGCCGACGCGCTCTCCGCCGCGAACCGGCAGCGGGCGTCGTCGCTGCGTCGTCAACTCTCGAACGAACTCGGCTCGTTCGACTACGTCTTCTTCGACTGCCCGCCGTCGCTCGGCCAGCTCACCCGCGCGGCGCTCGGGGCGTCGTCGGATGTGTACATCCCCATCCAATGCGAATACTTCGCGATGGAAGGGCTCTCCCAGATCATCGAACTCGCGCGCCAGACCAAGGCCAAGGACAACGTGCGCCTCGAGATCGGCGGCATCGTCCTCACGATGTACGACCCGGCTCTCGACCTGGCCAACGAGGTCGCCAACGAGGTTCGCGGCTACTTCGCCGAGACCGTCTTCTCGACGATGATCCCCCGCGACGTTCAGATCAGCGAGGCCCCCAGCCACGGCGTCAGCGTGCTCGACTACTCACCTCGGGCCAGGGGGGCCTGGGCCTATTCGGAACTCGTGATGGAGGTCATCGACCGTGAATAAGCGCAGACTCGGACGCGGACTCGATGCCCTGCTCGGCCGCGAGAACGGCGGCTTCGAGGCCGGGACCCTGGAGATGACCACCGAGTCGCTCCACATCCCGATCGACCAGATCGACCCGAATCCCTTTCAGCCCCGCCGCAACTTCGACCCGGCCGAGATCTCGGCGCTGGCCGATTCGCTCCGCCAGCACGGCATGATCCAGCCGGTGATCGTGCGGGCGGTCGGCGAGCGATATCAGCTCATCGCGGGCGAACGCCGGCTCCGCGCCGGCATCGAGGCGCACCTCCACGAGATCCCCGCCCGCGTCATGGATCTCGACGACCAGCGCGTCTGCGAGCTGGCGATGGTCGAGAACCTCCAACGCGAGGATCTCAACGCCATCGAGAAGGCCACGGCGTTCCGCGACTACCTCTCGCTCTACGGCGGGACCCAGGAAGAACTCGCAGGCCGGCTCGGCCTCGACCGCTCGACGATCTCGAACCTGATCCGTCTGCTCGACCTTCCCGAGCCGATCCGCAACGCCGTTCTCGACAAGGCGATCACTCAAGGCCACGCCCGTGCCCTGCTCGGCTTGCCCGACTCCGACACCATGCTCGCCGCCTTCGAGCGCGTGATCCTCGAGGGGCTCTCGGTCCGGCAGACCGAAGCGCTCGTCGCCACCGGCGAGCCGACCCCGTCCAAGCCGCGGCTCCGCAAGGACGCCCCCGAAGCCGAGTCGACCCCCGCCGGCGGCAAGGCGCCTCACCTCGTCGAACTCGAGACCCAACTCCAGAACCGCTTCGGCACCGCCGTCTTCGTCAAGCCGAAGAACAACGAGAAGGGCCAGATCGTCATCCCGTACAACAACCAGGAAGAGTACGACCGCGTCGTCGGCCTCATCCGCGGCTGGTGATGCTCCTCGAACCTCTCGAGACGCGGCCGGGGGGGGCGCCCCCGGGCTCGCCTCGACCGGCCGCATCCCGGTTGGAACACACCCCCCGTGTGAAGCACGCGTACCAACGAGGCGATGGGCGGGAC
>JANRKW010000051.1:0-114508 GCA_033763215.1 Isosphaeraceae bacterium
ACCTCCGACGCTCTGATCGCCGACATGCCCGAGGACAAGAAGCCCGCCGCCGGCGGCGGACAGGGCGGCGGCTACGACGACATGTATTGAGATTCGCTTCGTTCGATCTCGAACGCGAGCCCCGGAGGTCGGCAATTGCCGACCTCCGGCCGTTTCGAAGCTCGCCGAGACGTCGATCTCGTCCTGAGCCGGGCGTGCTCGGCACGGACGCGGGTGCGATCACCAGTATCCCCAGGCACCCTTCGCAAGGATGTAGACGCCCAGCGCGAGATTGGCGACGAGATGGCTGACGAAGCAAGCCGAGAGGCTCTTCGTCTTCCAGAGCAAGCCCGCCCAGATCAGTCCCGTGAGCAGAGCGGGCAACCACTCGGGGTGGGCCAGCGCAAAGAGAGCGGAGACCACTCCGGCGGCGACCGGCGTCACCGTTCCGACGCTCACTCGAGTGAAATCTTGATCGATCACCCAACGCATCAGGAACGATCGCCAGAACAACTCCTCGACGAACGGCACGAGCAGGACCAGGCCGTAGAATCGCGCCGCGAGAAAGAGATATCGAACAGGCCCCGAGAGTCGATTCGGATCGAATCCCACGCGGTCCCCCGAGCTGCCGAGCAGAGGCAAGGCCGGAGAGGGAACGGTGACCCAGAGCGCGGTCACGCACAATCCGAGGAACACCGCGACCGCAACGACGCGAATCGACGGTCGTGGAGAATAGTCGCCCCAAACCGAGCGACAGGCAACCACGGCGATGGAGACGAGCAACGCCTTGACCGCGTAGGCGACGGCATACAGAGCCGGGGCGACCTCGCCGCCGTCCTCTTTGGGGAGCATTCCCTCGAGGCTCGTCAGGCCGAGAAAGACGGCCATCGGCAGGACGTACGGCAGCCACTCGGGGCGTTGGATCACGAACCTCGAATTCACCATGGGCAATGCGTTCCCCGGTAGACTCAGTCGACTGCGTCGATCCGAGCGAGCAACAGAGGATCATCGAGCCGATCGACGATCATGTCGGCATGTTTTAGTCCGATTGCGGGGCTGTGTCGGTGTGGAACACCCACCGCGAAGGTCCCCGCAGCTTTAGCCGACTCGACCCCCGCGGGAGAGTCCTCGAGCACGATCACCCGATCGGGCCTGAGGTCCAGACGTCGGCAGGACTCGAGATAGATCTCGGGGTCGGGCTTGCCGTGTCTCACGTCGTCCCCGGTCATGATGAACGTGAAGTGCTCGAGGAATCCGTGCGCGGCGATCAGTTGTTCGGCGTACGCACGTTTCGACGAGGTGGCCACCGCTCGACGGATCCCGCGAGACTCGAGGTGCTGCAGCAGCACGAAGAGTCCGGGAGTCGGGTGCACGGCGGAGTCGAGTTCAGCATAGAACCGCTCCTTCACCTCGGCGAGCAAGACTTCCGCGGGTTCTTCCAGCCCGGTCATGGTCTTGAGGGCATGGCCCGCGTCGACCGCGCGGCGACCGATCATCGCCTGCATGATCTCGTCGGTGAAGATCTTTCCGCGAGCCGCGAGCATGTCGCAGGAGACCTTGTGGAACAGCGCCTCGGTGTTGAACATCGTGCCGTCGAGGTCGAAGATCACCGCGCGGTCGATTCGCGACATGATTCTCGTGCTCATCAGGTGACGGATTGATCGCGGGCCGCACTCGCTCGTCGACGTCGGCCCCGTACGCTCTCCGGGAACAGGCTCTCCTGATCCAAGGATCCGTCGGGATCGAACGGAATCGGGCGGGCCTCGCCGAGACGCTCGAGGGACGGATCGGCGTCGACCTCCTCGAGGAGAGGCTCGGTCACCCAGAGTTCGGCGAGTTCGAGGGTGTTGGGAATGATCGCCATCCGCGCTTCGCTCGCGTCGATCCTCCAACATGTCTCGAAGCAGGCATGGAAGACGTCGCGATCGCTCGGCAGGCTCAGGGGTACGCGAGCACGGGTGAGGAAGTTGCTCGTGAGACAGTTCACGCGGCCGGGCACCGGGTCGATCGCCGCGACCAACCGCTCCGTGGTCAAGTCGGCGAGACCGATCCCCACGGCATTGCCGCGCGTCTCGACGGAGAGATCGAGCACGGCCAAACGCGTCACGACCGGTCGGGGGAGATCGGGCATCGTCTCGACGCGTTGACGACCGATCACATTCGGATCGAGCCCCGTTCCGCTGTAGTTCTTGCCGAGTTCGCCGATCATCAGGATGTCGAGCTGGTCGAACGGCAACCGACCCATCATCCCCCGGGCTTCGTCGAGGAGGCGCGGCTCGACTTCGAGGAGTTCCTCCGGCTCGACCCCGACGACCCCGGCCGTTCGTTCCTCGGCATTCTCGAGCAACGCAATCCCGAAGACGACCGGCGTCCGCTCGAGCAGGAACGCCCCGACCTCGGGCAGCAAGGTCCGCAACCCCGGCAGTCCGAGCTTGTGGACTTGGGCGGCCCCTTCGTGCTTCCCGAGCCCGATCGTCAGCATCTTGAGCAATCCGCTCTCGAAGCGACCGGTGAAGGACGTGTGCGGCTTGATTCGATTCATGAGCACGATGCCGTCCGCGCGTGAGGCGGCCGCATCGAAGTGAATGGGGAGACCCAGGGAGTTTCGACCGAGCGCGACGGTTTCCATCTCGGAGGAGATCGGGCATCCCACCGACTCTTCGGTGATCCCGAATTCGGCGAGGAGCGCGCGCTGGCCTTTCGAGGTTCCGCCGCCGTGGCTGCCCATCGCGGCGACGACGAATGGACGGAAGCCGAGTCCTTTCAGAGCCTCGACCGCCGCGACGACGAGTTCCCGGATGCCGACGATTCCGCGACTGCCGACCGTGAGGGCGACCGAGCCGCCTCGAGGCACACGCTGCCGGATGCGGCTCGCGAGGATCGCCTCCGCGACGGCTCGTGCCGGGTCCGCGAGGGCGGGAACTAGACAGCGTTGTCGGATCGGAACGATCGGGGGGAACTCGGGAATCGACGTGGTCATTGCGGGGTCCGTCGCGGTGTCGATCCGATGATGTCGGCCTGGGATTCGAAAAGAGTCGAGGCGAGGCACTGCTCCGCACAGTGTCTCGCCCCATGGGTTGGTCGGTCAAGGTCAACCGTCGAGCCGGGTTCCCTGAGGAACAGGTCGAACGGCGACGTTTCTCCGGACTCGTCGATCAGGCGGCGCGGTTCTTGCGAACGCGGCGAACGAGGGCGACGGCTCCCGCCATTCCCGCCCAGGCGAGGATGGTGGCGGGCTCGGGAACCGGCTGCGGGGCGATGTCGCCGCGCGAGGCGCTGTAGACGGCCGGAGCACCGAGCTGCGGGTTCGAGCTCAGGACGCCCGCATACTGGAACCGGTCGGCGGGCGGACGGTCGGTGATCACGACGAACGCCGAGCCGTCTTCACCGGCCCCGAGGGGCTGGGTCTGCGTGCCCGCGTCGACATAGTCGGCGCGGATGACACCGATGTTGTTGCCGGTCTGCCACGAGAGGTTGGTCGGGATCCGGGCGCCGGTGCCGGCGGGATTCGCGGCGAGGAGGGACCCGATCTGGTCCTTCACGACGTAGGCGTACGTGTTGCTGCCGGTACCGGCGAAGTCGGTGGCGACCGGCGTCGCATTGAACTGCCACGAGGCGCTGTCGACGTGAACCGGTTCGCCCAGGTCATTGGTGGTGTTGTTGACCGAGAGCTGGTACGCATAGGCGTAGAGCCCTTGGGCGGCACCGGTGCCCTGGAAGACCTGGGAACGAAGCGTTCCCGCGCCGGGGGTGTTGAGGAATTCGACCGTCGAGGTGAGGACGGGCGAATTCGTCGGGGTGAACATGGCGTTGAAGGCCGACGCCGAGAGCTCGGGGGTTGCGAGCGTCTGGATCGTGGTCTTCGCGCCGGCGGCTTGCGTCGTCGAGGGAGCGGCGAGGCTGAGAGTCAGGCCGGTCCCAAAAGCGAGGGCGAGCGAAAGCTTTTTCATGTCTCTCGATCTTCCTGGGTTGATCATCGAGGGTTCGTCCGGTGAATCCCTCACAAGCGAGTCGGTCCGTAACTCGCCGACCGGAGTACGCCTCCGGGCGGGCCCCGCGAAGCCTGGGTCGGGGCATTTCGCGTGGGAGGAGATCCTCGCCGGTCGAACGGGTTCGCGCTGGGACGCAAACCACGGCAAGAATCTCCCTACCTTGGCAATCCCCAGACCGCCCCTGATGAGTCGCAAGAGCAGCCGTTCGGGATCGTCACCGCTGGGCGCATGGCACCGGCGGGTCCGCTTCCCTGAGGACGGCTCGCCGGTGCGAATCAGGAGGTGTCGGTTCAAGAAGAGCCGCGTCGGGCATTCGGATCGATCCGAAACGTCCCGGCGTCGTGTCGGGACAGTACCAACACCTTCGAAAGGGGTCAACGCAGGATTCGTGAAGTTCGAGGCGTTCGCGACCGACGATGCCCCGAGGCTCGACGGCACCGTTTCGATTCGCCCTAAACCCCTACCATCGAGCGTGTTGAGGGACTGCCCGAGTCGAACCCAACGACGAGCTCCGATCCCGCGCGGCGGAACTCGACCGAGGAAACTCCGAGAATCCGAAGACTCGATTTCGAGCCGAGACGCTTGCGGGATGCGAAATGCCGCAGCGCGACCGCGACCCCGGGCTCCGCGCGTTCAGCGCGTCGGCCTGATCATTCGCCGGAGGAGGTCGGCCCTCACCGACCGCCGCTCCGAGCCGTGATTCGCGTTCTCTCGACATCCTCGGCGATCTGAGCGAGCAGGTCGTCGAGGCCGTGGAACCGTCGGGTCCCGCGAAGTCGCTCGACGAACGCGAGTTCGACATATGACCCATAGATCTCGCCGGAGAAGTCGAGGAGATGAGCCTCGACCTTCCGAGACTGCTCGCCGAATGTCGGATTCGGCCCGATATTGCATGCCGCGAGGTATTCGGTCCCGACCCCGTCGATGCGAGCCCGAGCGGCGTAGACGCCGTCCGCCGGGATCAGCGTGTCGATCTCGTCGAGATTCGCCGTGGGGAAGCCCAGCCCCCTTCCTCGCGCGGCGCCATGCGTCACTCGACCGCGGATCACGTGCGGTCGACCGAGCATCGAATTCGCCGACGCCAGGTCCCCTTCCTCGAGTGCCGTTCTGATGCGGGAGGACGAGACCAAACGACCATCCGCCTCCGTCGCGGTTGCCGAGTCGACCTCGAACGCGATTCCCGCGTCCGCACACCAACTCGCGAGGAGTTCGGAGTCCCCGCCGCGATCACGGCCGAAACCGAAGTTCGGCCCTTCCACCATCCCTCGCGCCTCGAGCTGATCGACGATCACGCGATCGAAGAACTCGCGAGCGGTGAGGCGAAGCAACCAAGGCCCCGTCCGGAAGACGCCGACCTCGTCCGCGCCCGACTCCTTCAGCAGCTCGACCTTGCGTTCGGTCCAGAGAAGCGGTGCGGGCGATGAGTCGGGTCTGAGCAACGAGAGCGGATGGGGATCGAAGGTCAACGCCAGGGCAGGCGCACCGGCGGCCTCGGCTCGGGCGCGGAGCCGACCGATCAGATGAGCGTGGCCGCGGTGCACGCCGTCGAAATTCCCGATCGCCAAGTACGCCCCTCGGACCGAGGCGGGAGCAACGTCGAAACTCTCGATCCAGATCAACGGAGAAGAACCCCTGGGGCGCCCCGACTCGCTGCGGCTCGTGCCGGCAGCAGAACTCGCAACGCGATCGCTGCTCGCTCAGACTCTTCGATTATCTCGCGGAGAGCAAACCCGGGTCAACCCGGCCGCTCGGCATCACGGCGGTCGCCGTCGACTTCCGGATCATCCGCGCTGTGGGCGACCCTCACGATCGACTATCATGAGAGCAGCGTCGTCCGAGGCGGGCGACCGCGAGGAACCGTCGAGGCGAGTCGGCATGCGCTTCTTGATCGTGGGAGTCGGACCCGAGGAGGATGCCTGGGCGGACACGATTTCCCGGACTCCCGCACATGAGGTCGCCGTACGGTTCCCCAATCGATCACTCGAAGACTCCGAGTCGACGAGTCCGAAAGACCTCGACGACGCCCTCGCATGGCCGGGCCTGCAGGCGGTCGTCGTCGGCGGGCCGATCGAGGAGCGTCCCGAAGTCTTGCGCAAGACGGCCGCGGCGGGGCTCAACGCGATCGCCCTCCATCCGCCCGGCCTGAACGCGGATCCCTACTACCAAGTGGCTCTGAGCCGACACGAAACCGGTTCGTTCGTCGTTCCCGACTTGCCGGCTCGATTCGATCCCGGCATGAGCGAGATCAAGCTCGCGCTTCGGAGCAGCCAGGTCGGTCGTCCTGCCGAACTCTTGATCGATGTCGTCGAGCCCCCCGGAGACGGCGACCTCGTGCTCCTTTCATTCAGTCGATGGGCCGACGTCGCTCGATCGCTGCTCGGCGAGGTCACCACGATCTCCGCCTTCGGCGAGCCGCCGGGCGAACATCCCACCCAACGGCTGACCGCGCAACTGCGCGTGGGCGACGACAAACGTGCCGAGATCCGCATCGAGCGCGGCACGACCCCCTCGGCCAAGATCGTGCTCAACGGGCCTGGGGGCCGCTGGTCCTGGAGCAGCGACGAATCTCGGGACCTCTGGGATCCTCGCGAACTCATGCTGCGCGTCTTCGCCGACGTGGTCGGCGATGCAGGCGCCGGCTTCGACCTGATCGACGGCACCCGCGCCATGGAACTCGCCGAAGGCGCCGCTCGATCGCTCAGACGAGGCAGGACGATCGACCTTCACTACGAGAAGGTGAGCGAAGAGGCCAACTTCAAGACGGTGATGACCTCGGTCGGGTGCATGATCCTCTTGGGGATCCTCGTCACGTTGCCGCTCGCCCTCGCGGGACCGGCACTCGGCCTCGATTGGCTCATCTACGCGGCCTACGCGATCCCTCCGATCCTCATCGCCTTCGGATTGCTCCAACTGCTCAAGCTCGGCGTGCGCCGACCCGAGGATCGATGATTCTCGCGGGGATCCCGAAGCTCGATGGTGTTTGACGCGCGGGGGGCGGGCGGTAAACTACTTCTCCAAACGTGAAGGTCGGCCGCCGCCGACTCTGAACGGAGTATTCGGGGAGTTCGGCTTGCTTGGACGCCTTCATCGCGAGATTCGGCTATATCGGGATCATGGTGATCCTCATCCTCGGCGGCCTCGGGCTCCCCGTGCCTGAAGAAGCTCCGTTGATCCTCGCCGCGGTGCTCTCCCGCAAAGGCACGATGGCCTGGCCCTTGGCCTTCGCGGCATGCCTCGTGGGGGTTCTCGTCGGCGACTTCGTCGTCTACTTTCTCGGCTACTTCTACGGCGAGAAGGTGATGAGTCTCCCGCTCACGCGGAAGTTCCTCACCAAGGAGCGCGAGACTCAAATCCAGGGATACTTTCATCGCCACGGAATCAAGATCTTGATCCTGGGTCGATTCGCGGTCGGATTTCGGACGGCCGCCTATCTCACGGCGGGGATCTTGAAGCTCCCCGCGCTGAAGCTCTTCCTCACCGATCTGGTCGCCGCGACATTCTCGACGACGCTCATGTTCGGTCTCGGCTACATCTTTGCGCGTCAGATCGAGGACGGAATCCAAGAAGCCCAACACTGGGCGACGCTGATCATCGGCGTTTCCCTGGCGGCCTGGCTCCTGGTGCGATTCTATCGAGCCAGGAGACGCAGCGGTCGACTCGTCGGCCCGCCCGTCTTGGTACAGACGCCCGGCGACGCGATGAACCTTCCCGAGCCGGGCGAATCCGCGCCCGAACTCCACCGGGCGTCGGACGAACCCCAGGCGAATCACATCGCCGAGCCCAAGTCCGAGCCGGCCGCGCCGGCACTCTCCCCAATCGCCACCGACGCGCCGCTGTGAGCCGTCAGACCGACTTGGACCGAAACCCTCGCACGATCTCGGAGAATTGAGAGGCGAGCGAGGTCAACCGTGCGAAGTCGCCCGCGGCGACCGCCTTCGCCTCGACGAGCGAACCGCCCACGCCGAGACAGCACGCACCCGCCTCGAGGAAGCTGCGGGCCGTCCCCAAGTCGACGCCGCCGGTCGGCATCATCCGAATCTGCGGCAGCGGAGCTCGAAGCGCCTTGAGGTAGCTCGGCCCGCCGAGGTCGGCCGGGAAGATCTTCACGACGTCGGCGCCGGCTTCCCAAGCGGTCACCACTTCCGTCGGCGTGAGCGCGCCCGGCATCACGACCTTGTCGTATCGGCGACAGAGCCGAATGACGTCGACGTTCACCGTCGGAGAAACGATGTACTCGGCCCCGGCGAGCAAGGCGGCCCGCGCGGTCTCGGGATCGAGAACCGTGCCGGCTCCCAGAATGATCCGATCTCCGAGCTCTTGGCGGACTTGTTTGATCACGTCGACGGCATTGGGAACCGTGAATGTGATCTCCGCCGTCGTGACACCGCCCTCTGCGAGCGCGCGTACCACTTTCGCCAACTGCTCTCCCGACTCCGAGCGAACCACTGCGACGATCCCGCTCTCGAGGATCCGTCCCATCGTCGTATCCCGCGACATACCCGAACTCCCGTTCTTCGAATGGGACGAATGACCTTCTCGCGGCGGCTGAGGTTGGACCACACACGTACCGCGCTCGGCGGAATCTATCCGCCTCGGCGCATCGGCGTCAAGCAATGCGCTCGGAACCATCGTTCGAGACTCCGCCCACGACCACGGCGGCGATTCGCGAGAGTTCCTCGACCAGCTCGGCGATCAAGTCCGAGTCTCTCCCTTCGATGAGGGCCGACTCGACCAACCCTGCGGACTCGCCCAGTTCATGGAAACCGTACATGCCGGCGACCCCCCGCATCTGGTGCGCGAGCGTTCGGAGAGTCGTGAGATCGCCACGTGCGCAAGCGTCGCGAACGGCGGCGACCGTCGCGGGCAGACCCGCGACGTAATCGGCCACCAAGCGGGCGAATCCCGCGGACGAGTCGCCGTGATCGCTCGAACCTTCGGTTGGGCGCTGGGACGAGTCATTCCGGGAACCGATGAGGTGCCTCGCGACGCATGCGATCAGGTCGCTCGATTTCACCGGCTTCGCGAGATAGTCGCTGCACCCCGCCGCGATGCAGCGGTCGCGATCGGAGCTCAAGGCATGCGCGGTGAGGGCGATGATGGGGCGATCGAAACCGGAGCGTCGGAGTCGGGAGGCCGCCTCATAACCGTCGCATTCCGGCATCTGCATGTCCATGAGGATGAGGTCGAAGTCTCCCCCCAGCGCCTTCTCGACGGCGATGACGCCGTTCTCGGCGATCTCGGGGACCAACCCCGCCTTCTTCAAGTAGTAGAGCAACACGCGGCGATTGTCGGGACTATCCTCGGCCAACAGGATCCGGCCCTGGAGATGAGCCGGCTCGGTCGTCGATGGATCCGATCGCTCGTGATGGCGGCCTCGCGAAGCTGCGCCTCGATCCTCGGCAAAGGTCGCGGAGCGCGCGGGGATCCGAACCGTGAACCTCGAGCCGACGCCGAGATCGCTCTCGACCTCGATCGAGCCCTCGAGCGCCTCGACCAGACGCTTCGAGATCGTCAGCCCCAATCCGGTCCCGCCGTACCTTCGGCTCATCGAGCTGTCGCCCTGCTGGAAGGGACGGAAAAGCCTCGAGATCTGTTCACTCGACATGCCGATCCCCTCGTCGATCACGTCGACCACGAGTTCGGGCCCCCAACGCGAACCGGTCGGAGTGAATCGCATCTTCACCCGCACGGTCTTGCCCGCGGGAGTGAACTTCACGGCGTTGCTCACGAGGTTGACGAGGACCTGTCGGAATCGGGTCGGATCGATCCGCACGCGATCGGGGAGCGGCCCGGCGCTCGAGACCTCGAAACGGATGCCGTGCTCCTCGGCCTTGAGCGCGAGCGCCGTGTGCACCTCCTGAACGATCTGCCAGGGCGAATAGTCGATCGACTCGAGTTCGAGCTTCCCCGCCTCGATCTTCGAGAGATCGAGGATATCGCTGATGATCTGGAGCAAGTGCCCGCCGTTCTTCCGGATCGCCCGGAGACCCTGCTCGCGCTGGCGATCGTCGATCTCGGGGTCGAGCAGGATCTCGGCATTGCCGAGGATCGCGGCGATCGGCGTGCGCACCTCGTGGCTCATATTGGCCAAGAACTCGCTCTTCGATCGGCTCGCGGCTTCGGCCGCGTCCTTTGCTTGCCGGAGCGCTTCCTCGATCCGCTTCCGCTCCGTCACGTCCTGCATCTGATCGATGAAGAAGAGCGGATCGCCGCGCTCGTCGCGCACCAGCGAGACGCTCGATGAGATCCAGACCTCGTGATCGTGCTTGTGGCGGTATCGACGCTCGAGTTTGTATCCGCTGATCTCTCCCGCGAGACATCTTTGGGTCAACGATCGATCATCGGGCCGATCCGCGGCGAACGCGAATCCCTGAGGGTCTCCGTTGAGGAGTTCGGACTCGGAAAACCCCAAGATCTCGATGATCGCTCGGTTCACTCGGGTCCATCGACCCTCGACCGATCGCAGCGCCATACCGATCGGGGCATTGTCGAACGAGCCCCGGAACCGTGCTTCGCTCTCCTGGAGCAGCTTCTCCTTTTCGATGCGCTCCGTGATGTCTCGAAGGAATGCGGTGAAGAGCGGCGGCCCCTCGAGCGGCACGGCCGTGATGGCGATCTCGAGGGGGATCCTCGATCCATCCGATCGGCAGCCGTCGAGAACCAATCGACGTCCCAGCGCGGGACCGTGTCCCGTCGCAAGATAATGACGTAGGCCCGCGCGATGCGCCTCGCGCAGCTCCGGCGGCACGAGGAGATCCGCAAGAGGGCGACCGAGGGCCTGCTCGCGTGAGTAACCGAAGGTGCGCTCCGCCGACGGATTGAACTCGACGATGCAACCCTCGTGATTCATCGTCACCACGCAATCGAGCGCCGACTCCAGGATCGCGAGCGATCGTGCCCGCTCGTGCTCGAGCTGCACGCGGGACTCCTTGGCGTCGCTCACGTCCTTGATGGCGACGCCGAACAGCGATTCGTGCTCATCGAGAGGATCGGGAACGAGAAACAGATCGATCCGAAGATGAAGCGCTTCGCCGGTTCTCCCGGAAGTCCGCGAGAGTTCGTACTCGAGTCGCCCTCGCTCACGCACGACCGGTACGATCTGCTCGAGGAAATGCTCGGGGCCCGCCGTCGGATCGATCGCGTCCCAGCCGATCTCGAGCTCGGAGTCGTGTCGCACTCCCAGCATGGCGCGGCCCGCGCGGTTCAGGAAGGTGAATCGTCCCACCGAGTCGAGCAGACCGACCAGGTCGTGGCTGTTCTCGACCAACGACGCGAGTTCGACCTGTCGTCGCTCGGCGCGGAGCGCGGAGGAGACTTCGCAGAGGATCGCCGCGAGCCCCTCGGGCGCGCCGGTCGTGCGATCGCTCATCAGGAACAGATTCGCCTCGACGTCGAGTCTTCCATGTCCGGGAACCTCGCGAAGCCGCCCCGCGCCGTTCCATCGACCGTCGGACCGGGTTCGAGCGATCGCCTCGCGCTCGATCAAACTCGATGACGGATGCGAGAAGCAGTCGGCCAGCTTCAGACCGTTCAACGGCAAGGCGTCACCCATGCCGACGAGCAGTCTCCCCGCGGGATTGAGGTAGCGGATCGTGCCCTCGAGGTCCATCATCGCGATGAAGTCGACGCTCTGTTCCACGAGCGAGCGAAACCGTGAAGCTTCGTGTTCGGCTTCCGCCTTCTCGCGAGCCTCGACTCGATAGGCGATGACCGTATTGACCGACTCGACGAGGTCGGTGATCACCTGGAGATCCGCCTCGCTCCAGCGTCGGGGCACCGTGTCGACGGCGCAGAACGAACCCAGGACCTCTCCCGACGGCGCGAGGATCGGCGCTCCGATGTAGGCGATGACGCCGAGATCGCGGATCGCGAGATTGTCGCGGACGAGTGGTGATTCGCGAGCGTCGTCGATGACCAACGGCCGCTTCGAATTCACGACGTGCCGACAGAATGAATGGCTCAGAGGCGTCTCCCGCCTCTCGTCCCACTCGCGCGGAAGTCCAACGCAACTCTTGAAGAATTGCCTGCGATCATCCACGAGCGACACCAGGGCGACCGGAGTCCGCAGGAATTGGGAAACCAGCCGCGTCAGTCGATCGAAACACTCCTCACGTGGGCTGTCCATGAGTTGGGTTTCGCGCAGGGATTCGAGCCGCCTGCGGGCGTTGATCCCCTCATCCGCTTCATCGACTTCTGTGGGTGACATAGGGCGTTCGACCACCTCGCACGGGATGCCTGGAACTCTCGTAAGCCGATGCGTGGTCACCCGCGTGGGTCGTCTCGGACTGCGACGGTCCGCAACGTCGCGAATCGCTCTCCGGTCCTCCGCTCCGTCCTCGATCGGGAAGGCGCCGTCGCCTTGTGCCATTCTACGACACCACTCGCACTCGTGTGAGCCGCGATTCAGCGATACCTCGAAGACTCTCAAATCGAGAAAGCCTCCTCAAATCGAGACGCTTTCCGAGTCGCCGTCGGCTCCGGCGCGACCTCGACCCTCAACGCAGACCTCGTTTCGTCGCCCCTCGAATGCGGCATGGATTCTGCATTGGGTGAGATTGCGTATCGTCCACGGTCTTCGTCGTATTCGAAGAACTCATCATGATCTCTCATCAGCAACAGCTTCGATTGCTTCGGCTCTCCCAGGTCTTGGGGGTGTTCCTCCTCTGGGGAATCGAGCCGGCATCGGCGGACCTCTCCGTCACGGTGGAGGCTCCCGGAATCCAGCGTTCGCAGGTCCAAGGCGTCCGGACCATGGACTTCGACGCGACGCGGTACACCCCCGGGCGATACACCCGCCTCGAGTCCGACATCGGCATCTACACCGGCAGCGGCTCGGGATTCGCCATCATCGCTCCGACCGGCCAGAACGCTGCATACGGAGGCGCGTCGCAGACCGGAGCCGCCGGCCCGAACCAAACCCAGTATGCCGCAATCGGTGCCCAGAGCGGTCAGACCATCATGGAGTTGAAGCTCGCCTCGGTCGCGAATTACTTCGGCATGTACTGGCCCGCCGGGGATCTCAGGAATCGACTCGCCTTCTACCTCGGGAACACGCTGCTCGCCGAATACTCGGTGGGCGACGTCATCGCGTTCATCGATAACGACTCGGCATATTTCGGGAATCCGAATACAGGGCAGAACCGATCGGAGCCGTACGCCTATCTCAACTTCTACGGCGAGGCGGGAACGACCTTCGACCGCATCATCTTTTCGAATACGAATACGACGACCGGTTTCGAGACCGACAACCACTCCGTCGCTCTCTTGTCGGGCAACGACCGCTCGGGCACGCCGATCGACAGCGTCGTCACCGTCCCCGAACCCGCCTCGATCCTGACGGTTCTGTTGGGGATCGTCGCGGCCGCGGCCCATCGTGCGGTTCGGTCGCGCGTCCCATCGCGTTGAACGTCGACTCCGGGAACGAATCAGAGATCGATATTGTATTTCTTGATCTTTCGATAGATCGTGGCCTGCGAGATCCCCAGTCGACCCGCAGCCTCGCGAACGCTGCCGCCGGCCTTCTCCAAAGAGTCGACGATCGCCTTTCTCTCGATGCGTTCGAATTCGGTGAAGGATGGATCGATTCGACTCTCCTGCACATGCCCATCCTTGCCCGAGGCGTCGAGCGAGCCGGGGCCGAGCAGATGCTCGGGGTCGTGGATCCTGATCTCTTCCTCCGTGATCTCGGGGCCCGCGACGAGGATCGCGAGGCGCTCGACGAGGTTCTCGAGCTGTCGGACGTTTCCGGGCCATTCCAACCCCGAGAGCAAGGCGAGCGCCTCGGCGGTGAAGCGTTTCGCCGGGCGGCGGTGTCGAGCGAGCGCGGCCTCGAGGAAGTGTTCGGCGAGCGCGGGGATGTCGCCGCGGCGATTGCGAAGCGCCGGCACTCGAATCGGCACGACGTTGAGTCGGTAGTACAGATCCTCTCGAAACAGGCCGCTCTTGACGAGTTCCAGCGGCTCGCGATTGGTGGCGGTCACGATGCGAACGTCGACGGGAATCGCGTCGGTCCGCCCCACGCGCTGGATCCTTCGCTCCTGGAGGAAGCGGAGGAGTTTCGCCTGGAGTCCGAGTTCCATCTCCCCGATTTCGTCGAGGAAGAGAGTGCCCCCGTCGGCGGCCTGGCAACAGCCCGACTGAGTTCGATCCGCGCCGGTGAATGATCCTCTCTCATGGCCGAAGAGCGTGCTCTCGGCCAACTCGCGAGGAAGCGCGGCCATGTTGATCGCCACGAACGGCCCTCGACTTCGGGCGCTCAACTCGTGGATCGCGCGCGCGACGAGCTCCTTTCCGCTGCCGCTCTCGCCGAGGATCATGACCGTGACGTCGGTGGCGGCGACGTTCTCGATGCGATCGATCAGCGACCGCGTCGCCTCGGAACTCCCCAGGATCGGACGAGAGAGCGGTCTCGGTTCGGTGCGAGACTCCTCGAGCCCGGAGCCGCGTCCGCGAGAATCTTCTTGTGTTCGCGCGTCGAGTGTGTGGTTGATCGTGATGCGGAGTCGCTCGAGATCGATCGGCTTCGCGATGTAGTCGACCGCTCCGAAGCGAAGCGCGGTCACGGCGCTCTCGATCGACCCATGAGCGGAGAGCATGATCGTCGGGAGACCCGGGCGCTGCTCGAGCAATTGCGGGAGGAGCTCGACGCCGTCATGCTCGCCGAAGCGCACGTCGAGGAGCAACAGCGAGGGCGTGGAGTCGGCCAGTGCCCGCTGGAGTCGCACCTTGTCGGCGGCTACCGCGGTCCGGAATCCCCAGGTCTTGAGGTGATGGACCATGACGTCGAGAAACCGGGGATCGTCGTCGGCGACGAGGATCAGGGGTTTCGCGTCCACCGGATTCTGCGACATCGCTCCGACTCCCCTCCCCTTCGACTTCGTCGGTGGCGAACGATCGGCTCGTCATCGAACCGACCACGCCCGAACAACGCTGCTTCACTCAGGATTGCTTCGGTCGGGTGAATACCCGACGCGATCTTATCACGCAACCCACCCTCGGGCACGACGCAGGAGGCGGGCGTGCCGGCCTCGACTCTTCGGGATCCACCGATTCGATCGACCCGAACTCTCGTTTCGTGCCGGTCGCGATTGCTCACTCCGCAGGCGCGAGGCTATCTTGATGATACCGCATTCTCCTTCGCGATCACCGAGAAGAGCACCCCATGATCTCGCGCAGCGACCTGCAACGCCTCCAAGCCCATCGTGATTACCCCTCGGTTTCGTTGATGGCGCCGACTCATCGCACGGCCCCCGCGATGGAGAAGGATCGGATCGTCGTCAAGAACCTCCAAACCAAGGCCGTGGAACGGCTCGAGACCGAGTTGGGCAAGCGCGAGGTCGCGAAGGTGGTCGCCAACCTCGCAAAACTCGTCGACAAGATCGACTGGGAACACGCCCTCGACGGGATCGCGCTCTACGCGAGCAAGGAGATCGCGATCGCGATCCCCTTGCCGTTCAAGGTCCGCGCTCGGATGCAGGTCGACGAGACGTTCGCCACGCGCGACCTGGTCTACACCCTGAATCGTGCTCCCCGATACCGAGTGCTGGTGCTCTCCGAGAAGCCGACGCGTCTCTTCGACGCCTCGACGACGAATCTCGAGGAACACCGGGCCAAGCCCTTCCCGATGATCCACAAGGGGCCCGGCGGAGCGAGCAAGCTTCCGGGCGGACCCGGCATCAATCGATCGGCCGTGCGCGACGAGGCCCACGCCGAGTTCTTCCGCAAGGTCGATTCCGCTCTGAGCGAGATCCAGAAACTCGACCCGCTCCCCGTCGTCATCGTCGGGGTCGAGCGCTATCTCGCCTTCTATCAGAGCATCACGCAGAACGCCGAGTCGATCGTCGGCATGGTCGCGGGCAGCCACGATTCGACCCCTCCGAGCACGCTCGGGAAGCTCGTGTGGCCCGTGCTCCAGGCGGGTCTCACGCTCGAACGAACGCGTGCGTTCGCTCGATTGAACGAAGCCGTCAGCGTCAATCGCCACGCTTCCGGGATCATCCAGGTCTGGCGAGCCGCGTTCGAGAAGCGGGTGCAGACGCTCCTCGTGGAATCGGATTACGAGTACCCGGCCGACGTCTCCGAGACGGGCGACACGCTCCTCCCCTTCACCGGCAAGGGTGAAGCGGCCCTCGACGATGCGGTCGACGACGTCATCGAGAAGGTGATGGCCGACGGCGGCAAGGTCTACTTCTACTCGCCCGGCGCTCTCGACACGCATCAGTCGATTGCCGCCGTCCTGAGATATTGATCCATCGAGGGCGACCTTGGAGAGCTCGACGATCGGTTCGCCGGGCTCTCCTCTCGCCCTGTTTGGATCCGCCGATCAATCGGCGATCGACGCAATGTCGACCGGCGGGCTCGGCAGCCGTTCCGGCCCGCCCACGACCGCACCGAGGGCGAGGACGTCGACCTCCATCGTCCGCGAGATCGCGTCGAGCGGCAGGTGATTCAAATTGAGCTGAGAGAACGGATTCTGGAGCTCGACGGCAATGCGATCGAGCCCCAGGATCGGGTATGCGACCATCATGGTGACGAGCGGCGTCGGCCACCACCCCAGCTTCGAGATCAGTGCGAGCGGCAAGGTCAGCAGATAGATCGCAATGAATCGACGGAGTTGCACCGCGTAGACCCAAGGAAGCGGCGTCTTGAGAATTCGCTCGCATCCACCGATCTCGTCGATGAGCAATCCTCTCTCCGAATCGAGCCGAAGCATGGCGATACGATCCATGCCGAGTTCGACCCCGCGCTCGAACTGCAGGGCGATTCGATACGCGACATACGTCGGCATATGCGGCGACGTCGAGATTCGCGCGGCTTCCGCCTCTCCCACGATCCGCGCGACTTCCGGGATGTCGCGCTGACCGCGAAGCGACCGGCGCGCGATGTGCCCGAATGCGGCGATCCACTTGAGCGTCTCGGATCGCCACTCCGGGTCATCGGGTCCGTAGGCGAGAGTCTGGATCGCGAGGTTGCGCGCGTTGTTGACGAGCGCACCCCAGAGCTTGCGGGCCTCCCACCATCGGCCGTAGCCCTCGTTCGTGCGGAGCACCAACAGCAAGCCGAGCGCGGCGCCCGCGAACTCCATCAACGTCACTTCGATCCCGAGATTGGGATGCACGTACAGATCGAACAGGGCGTAGCACTCGGCGACCAGTCCGAACATCAAGACTTGAAACAGGATCCGCGGATTGGTCGTCCCCGAGATCGTGAAGACGTCGCGCCAGAAGCTCCGCCGTGAGTGCGAGTGATGGTGTTCCATGTTCGCCTTGGTTCAAGATCCCGGGGAAACGGAGGCGACCTCTTCGCCGACGCCCTTCGCGAACTTCGCGAGGATCGCGGCGAACTCGACCGCGTTCGGGATCTCCTTGAATCGGAGAACGGGACCGTCGAGACGGTCGAGCACCTCCTCGTCGACCTTGAGTCGCTCCGAGAGAAATAGAACATAGCGGGCGGGCCCGTGAACCGGCAAGAGCCGGAGCAGCCGCTCGACGCTCGAGCGCTTCCAGAACCCGAGGATCTCGACGTAGACGTCGATGCCCGAGGGCTTGTGGACGAACCGATAGTCGGGAACCCATGTCGCCTCGCCGCCAAGGTCGACGAGCGCGGTCGACTCGCTCGGTTCCCAGTCGGGGGCGACCTGCCGCAATCGTTCCACGAACGCGACGATCTCCGCGGGAACGTAGCTCCCCGGATCGTCGTAGTGCGAGACGAGGCGATCGGACGAGTCGAGCTGAAAGGTCCGCGGCTCGCGCTTCGGCCCCCAGCGCAGCTCGGCCTTCAACCGGAACTCCGAGCATTGCAGCAGGGCCGGAAGGAACAGCGCCATCTGCAAACCGTACTTGTTCGTGGCGCTGAAGAGGCTCATCGGTCCGTCGACATGGATCGAACAGACACCTTCTTCGGCACGGACGATCCGGTGCAGCAGTCGATGGAACTTGAGTCGTCGAAGCAACCGTCTGATGCGATCGGGAGGCTCGCGTCGAATCTCGATCTCGATCGCCGTCGCTCGCAGCAGCACCGCGCGAGCCAGCTCGACGTTGTATCGCTCGATCAATTTCGTCGCGTCGAGTTCCTCGAACCGCAAGAGCCGATTCTCCTCCTTGAGATCGGCGAAGAGCGAGGCCTCGACCTGCTCGGTGGTGATCGCGAGCCGCTCCGCGACGGCACTCAAGACTTGATCCCGGCGAAACGGCGCTCGATGACCGGCCGCCCGAGCCGACCGCCGCGTCTCCGCGCTTGCGTCGAACACCGCTCGCCGAATCGTCTCCGGGTCGGCGTCGCTGACGACCTCGAACTCGGCCCGGTCCTCCAGGACCTTCGCGAGACCGCGGTGAGCGAGCGTCGCCAGACCTTCGCCGACCAGTTCGTCGATCTCTTCCTCGAGTTCGAGCCGGGTACGGCCGACTCCCTCGCGAAAGATCATCAGCAGACTCTCGGCCACCTCGAGCCACTCGGTCTGGTCGACGGGCAGATAGAGCGGCACCACGCGCCCCTTGACCTGCTTCACGCGAACGAGCGTTCCGCTCAACATCCGATCACTCCTGGAATCGATGACCGCGTGACTCGCTCGACCCGCGCGCTCATTCCGACTCGTACGCGCTGTGGCGACGCCGGCGGTTCGACGTGAATTCCTCGACCGTTCCCCGCGTGACGACCTCGTAGAGCGTCGCCTCCTTGTCGCCCGACTTGCGCAGGATCCGTCCCAAGCGTTGAACATGTTCCCGAACCGAGCCCGACCCGGAGAGAATGATCGCGACGTTCGCTTCGGGAACGTTCACCCCTTCATTGAGAACTTTCGAGGTCGCGACGACCGGCCAGGAACCGTCGTTGAACTTCTGAAGGACTTCGCGACGCTCCTTCGCCTTGGTCTGGTGCGTGATCACAGGTACGAGAAAGCGTTTTGCGATCGTGTAGACCGTCGCATTGTCGTTGGTGAAGATGATCACGCGATCGCCGTTGTGTCGATCGAGGAGACGAGCGAGGATCTCGAGCTTCTTGGGAGCGGCCAAGGCCAGCATGCGCTGTTCTCGATAGGCGAGATACGCTCGCTTGCCCTCGACCGAGCGATAGGCCGCAAAGAGGAACTGGCCCCAGGCTCCGGGACGACGCATGTCGATCCCCGAACGGCTCAAGAATTCGCGGTAGAGGATTCGAGACGACTCGTATCGCGCCCTCTCTTCCTCCCCGAGATCGGCGAAGAGTCGTTCGACGCGATAGTCGGCCAGGAATTGACCGCGGAGTTGGGTGATCTCGCGGCGATAGACGATCGGTCCGATCAGGACGTCGAGATGCTCGTGCGCATTGTCGATGCGTTCCGGCGTGGCGGTCAACCCCAGGCGAAACGGAGCCAGGGCTCCGCGCGCGGCGAGGCCGTAAGTCGGACCGGGAAGATGGTGGCACTCGTCGAACACCACGAGCCCGAATCGATTTCCCCACTTCTCCACGTTTTGATATGCGGAATCGTACGTGGTGACGGTGAGCGGTTCGATCCGATGCGACCCCCCGCCCAGCATCCCGACCTCAACGCCGAAACCGAGTTCCAACTCGTCGGACCATTGATTCATCAAGTCGATCGTCGGCGTCACGATCAGGCTCGGCCGCTCGGCCATCTGGATCGCCATCACCGCGAGATGCGTCTTCCCCGTCCCGGTCGGCAGGACGACCACTCCCTGCTTACCCGCGACCCGCCAAGCTTCCAACGCCTCGGTCTGATGCGGAAACGGCTTCTTCTCGATCTCGAGCGGCCAAGGTGTCCGTTTATAGGTGCGTGCTCGATCCAGAAAGGGGATCTTCCGTTGATCGAGGTATTCGATGATGCGACGGTACCAAATCGCCTCGGCGCGGTACTCGGAAGTTCGCGGGTCGAGGACGAGTCCCGGGATCTCGCGCGGATTCCCCTCCTCGACTCCGTGCACGACGAGCGCCCCCGAGTCGAACTCGATCTTCAACGGTTCGATCGACGTCTCGACCGTGGTCATGATCGATTCGGAGTCCTCGAGGATCATCGCTCGGCGGAAGACGCTCGACGCCCGGGCTGCCGGCCGCCCCGTCGAACTCATTGTCTCGCACGAACGCAGGAATTGGTAGGACGCACTCACGGCCTTCGCTTGCCGGCACCCGAGAGCGATGCGAGCTCCGCCGGGGTCAAGTCGCGCCATTCTCCCGGGAGGAGCGCATCGAGTCCGACCGAACCGACGGCGACTCGCACGAGCCTGAGCGTCGGGAACCCCACCGCCGCGGTCATCCTTCGCACCTGGCGATTTCGACCCTCGCGGATCGTCAGACGGATCCACGCCGTGGGCACGTTCTTCCGGTATCGAATCGGAACCGAACGCTCGGGGAGCACCGGTTCCTCTTCGAGCAGGTCGGCCTCCGCCGGACGGGTCGGACCGTCCGCGAGCATCACGCCCTTCCGCAGCGCCGCGATCGCCTCGGGACTCGGAACCCGCTCGACCTGGGCCAGGTAGGTCTTGGGGTGTTCGAATCGCGGGTCGGTCAGCCGGTGGGCGAGCATCCCGTCGTCGCTGAGCAGCAGCAGTCCCTCGCTGTCGCGATCGAGCCGGCCGATCGGATAGACCCCAGCCACGGGAACGAACGACGCGAGCGTCGTCCGGCCGCCCTCGTCGCGGAACTGCGTGAGAACGTCGTACGGCTTGTAGAGCTTCAAGTACCGAAAGGCGGCTCGACCCGATCTCATGCGACGATCAGCCGTGACCGTAACCTCGGTCGAACGAGTCGATGTCCCGCTTGTGCGAGGTCAGCGTCGTTCGGAAGGTGTCGACGTCGATCGTCCACTGCGGCTCATCCTCGGTATGGCGGTGGCAGTGTTCCTCGAAGAGCCGGTGGAGGAACTTGAAGAGCTGGCGCGGGGTGCGGAGCGTGCCGAGTGCGTCCTTGAGGGTGTCGTCGGAGATCCCGGGGTCGATCAACTGGCGGAGTCGCGGACCGGGAACGGCCGAGGGGTCGATCGCGCACGCCTTGAGGCGGTCGGTCGCGAGGTCGTAGAGCGAGGGCCCCGTCCATCGCAGCGGCTTGATCAGGTTGAGCTTGTCCGGCCGGGCGCGGTCGTAGAACTCCTTGTCTTCCTTCTCGAGGTAGTAGGCCAGCTCGATCGGAAGGAGCAGCTTCGCACCAATGCCGGGATGTCGGAGGAACTTGTGCTCGAGCAACGGCCAGATCAACGCGCGCATCTTGCGCGGGTCGCCCTCGATCAACTGCGGCTCGTCGACGCGATCGACGAGGACGATCGTCCCGGAGTATCCCAGCGCCAGGAGGACCGCCTGGAACTTGCGGAGCAGCTCGTAGCGTTCCTCGGCGCCGTCGCGCGAGGTCGAGGGGAGCGGCTGGCCGCCGAGTTCGCTCGGCTTGAACCAGAGAAGTTCCCAGCGGAGCGCCGCCGGGTCGCGCTCGAGCACGCGCAGACCCTTACGAATCGATCGGGCCTTGAGCTCGGCTCGGAGAAGCCGCCATCCCCAATAGAGCCAACCGGCGAGGATCGGCACGATCAGCCACGCGAGCACCGTCGGAGAGCTGCGCAGACTGGGAAACAGCGCAAGGATCAGTCCGACGATCAGGGTCGTTCCGAAGCCGATTTGGAGGTCGCGCCGGCTCCAGAGGGGGCGGAAGCCCGATCGGCGCCTCAGTCGGCTCCAGCGTTTCTCGATTGCTTCGCCCGTGGATTGGTCGTAGAGAGCCGCCAGGAGCAGGAGGTCGCGGCGCTGATCTTCGGAGAGGACCGACAGGTCCGACTTCTCGCTGCCGAGCCGGTCGATCAGTTGCGTCAAGCCGAGCGCGAGGATCGCATCCATATGGTCCTGGAGCTTCCACGACTCGAGCGCCTGACCCGCATTGCGGGCGCCGACGGCGTAACGAAAGTGATCCAAGAATGGGTTGAAGTCGTCATATGAGATGACGAAGACGCGAGCATCGGGATGTTCGCGGTTGTAGTTCTCGAGCTCGGTCGTCGCTTGGAGCCGCAGCGCGGTCTTTCCGCTGCCCTTCTCGCCGAAGACGAGCGCGGTCGACGGGTCGGCCGGGCTCCCGAAGAACTTGTCCCAGGCCGGGTGATGGATCGTCTCGAGGCAGGAGCGCTTGAAGACGGCGTCCGTCTGCGCGTCTTCCTCGCTGAAGGGATTCGACGCGATTCCATGATGCTTCAAGAACTGGTCGATCTTCATCGCCCTGTGTTCCTCTCAGACGCGGAAATTCGACCCGATGGAACGAAGTCGTGTGTCGATGGCAGCCGATCGGCGGCAACTCCCGACGTGATCGCCGAGGGTCGTCCCCTTTTCTATCATCCGCGCGGCGGACCTGTCTTGCCCAATCGACGCGACCAGGAGACCCGCGTCGGCTCACTCGATCCGAATCGTGTCGGGATCATCCGGTTCGCTCGAAACGGCCTTGCTCGACTTCCAACGGGCGGGCTTGCGGGACATCCGCGCGGGCGGTTCGCCGTCGAGGTCGTCGGTCGATTCCGATTTCGAGGCTCGGCGCGAACGAGAGGGTTCCGGTTCATCTTCCTCGCTCTCGGGAGCACGGTCGAGGTCGAGGTTCGAATCGGATCGGCGCGATCTCGATCGAGAGGTCGAGACCGCGCTCGCCTCCTCCTCGCGTTCCGCGGCCTCGTCTCCCACCGACGCGATCCGTGCACTCGATCGCGTTTTCTTGCCCGAGCGGTCGGCGCGGTCCGATTCGTCGCCGTCGGATTCGCCCGACGCGAGTCGGATGCCGCCGTCGACTTTCGCCTCGCGCTCGGGACGCAATTCCGCGGGCACACCCGCGGGGGCCCCGGCCGAAGCGATCGGCGTCGTCTCTCCCGCGGCGGCGGAACCGTTGCGCTTCATCACCTCGCGCACCGGCCAGGTGACGACCTGCGCACCGGCCTTGGCCGCCTTCACCGTCGTCTTGCCGACGAAACGCGCCGTTTCCTTCGTCGCGTCGACCACGGCACAGCCCGAGAGCATCGCGAGCGCGACCAGCGAAAAGATAGATTTCGGACAATTGCGCATGAATCCACCCCGACTTCGATCTCTCGAGCGGACGCACCACGACCTCGGCGGAAACCTAGCCGCAATCCCATCAAGCGTCAATCCGGCTTTCGTGCGACGGCTCGTCGCTCCTGCAGTCGACCCTCGCGCTCGAGCCCGTCGAATTCGAGATTGACGGACGACCCGAATTCGCATTTCATGCGGCTCAGTCGATCCAGCCCACCCTTCACGACAAGGATGTCGCGATGGCAAAGTCTCGAGAGAAGTCGTCCGAGCCGAAGAAGAAGAAGCGTCCCTGGTTGCGATATCTGCTGATGCTCCTCGGCGGATCGGGCGTCGGCGGGTGGCAGCTCAAGGATCACCCGATCCTCCAGAGACTCTACATCCGTGCGACCGGCGAGGATCCCGGCGACCGGCCGATCACCGCGCGCGACGCCGTCAAGGCGGTCTCCCAAGCACTCTCGAAGATCGACGCCTATCGGAAGCCCGGCGAATTCGAGGTGCGCATCAAGGGGCTCAAACTCGATCGCTCGAATTTTCGAGAGGGGCAGACGCTCCAGCTCCAGGTCCGGCTCATCAAGCGCGAACCGGGCGCTCGCGATCAGGTCGTGTGGGACAGTAAGGCTCTCGGAGAGCTCCCCGTCAAGGTCGGCCGCGATGACCTACAGTTGAGTTGGGCCGATTCGCCGATCGTGGTGAATTGGAAACCCGCCGATACCTTCGTGTTCGAGGTCTGGGACCGCCGAGGCATCTTCAGCACCAAGTGGTTCGAGTGGACCGCCGGAAGCGAGCAGACCTTCCCGCTCCGGACGGGTTCCTACATTCTCTCGCTCGCGGAACGCAGCGAGTCGGGTCTCAACCCTCGGGCCAGTCAGATCGTGCTCGAATCGAAGCCGAAAGGGCTCGAGCGAGTCGTCGATACCGACGTGCGCAGCGCATCCGGAACTCGGAAGCGCGAAGACGACCAAGACACGATCCGCATCAAGTGATGACTTCCCGGAGATGATCGAAATGGGGAAGTTCGCATTCTCGTTGGATCGATTCGAGGGCGACGGAAAGTCGACTGCCGTCCTCGTCGATGAGGACGGCAACACTCTCGAACTCCCGCGTTCCCTCCTGCCCAAAGGGGTCGCGGCGGGCGATGTCCTGTCGCTCTCGATCGAAAAGGACGAAGCGGCCACGAAAGCCCTCGTCGACGAAACCGCCGCGGTTCAGGAACGTCTCGCCGAGAGCGACGACGGAGGAGACGTCTCCCTGTGAGAACCTCGTTGCTCCGCTTCGGAATCGCCCTGCTGATCGCCGCTGCGCTCCTTCAAGTCCCACCGCGGCCGATCGCCGCGCGTGGGCCCGCGGCGGCGACCGCGACGATCGAATTCATCGACGTCGGACAGGGTGACGCCGTCCTCATCCGGTCGCCCGAGGGAAAGACGGCGCTCATCGACGCCGGTCCCTCCAGCGCCGTCGCCGAATCGATCGCCGCTCTGGGGATCCGGTCGCTCGACCTCGTCGCGGTCAGCCACCACCACACCGATCACTACGGCGGCATGCGCGAAGTGATCAAGCGGTTTCAGCCCAAGTACTTTCTGGCGACCAACAGCAAGCACACCACTTCGATGTACTTGAAGCTGCTCCAGCTCGTCGAGTCCGAGAACATCAAGGCGATTCAGCCGTTGCCCAACAAGCCCCGGCGCATCGAACTGGGCTCGGTCGTGCTCACCCTCTTTCCCCAGCCTCCGCTCGACGACAAGGAAGAGAACGACAACTCGATCGGAATCCGCGTGACCTACGGCGACTTCTCCGTGATCCTCACCGGCGACAGCGAGGAACCCGAGCGCGAGTGGTGGAAGAAGAACTGCCCCGACCTCCTGAGAAATGCAAACATCTTGAAGCTCGCCCACCACGGCAGCCGCAACGGAACCGACACGAAGTGGCTCGACCTGATCGATCCCGAACTCGCCGTCGCCAGCCTGGGTCGGGGCAACAGCTACGGCCATCCCCATTCCGAGACGATCACTCTGCTGGAGCGACGGAGGATTCCGTTGATGCGGACCGACCGCGAAGGCACGATTCGGATCACCACCGACGGCCGCCGCTGGCGTCGATCCCGCGAGGAAGTCGCATCGCGACCCCGCAAGATCAGCGGCTCGCCGAGAGGACCGCTGATTCCCGCCGGCTGAGCTGCGAAGCGTCGGTGGAGGCGCGAGCGCTCACCGACGACGCGGTCTTCAACGGCCCGATCGAAGCGGTCGGAATCCCAAATTCCAGCCGCTTCGACGCGAGGCCCGCCTCCGGGGCCTCGAGAGAGAGTTGCAGCGACCGCGCCAGCGGGACGTTCGGTTCGAAGACCAGCGGGATGACGATCGTCTCCCCGGGATAGAGCGGGTTACGAACCAGTTCGATCGGCGACTTCACCGTGTGGATCCGCCTGTAGCGGTTTCCGAATTCGTCGACCAGTTTCGTGCTCGACGCAAAGAACTGGAAGTCGTCGTACTTGCGAACCGGGTTCGTGTTCATCACCGAGAGCTCGACGAAGAGGAGCGGACGAGCGCCTTCGCCGCCGCCCGAGGGGCGATACTCGGCCGAGAGGATTCGCAACCGAAGATCGCCGTGATCGACCGGAGCGACCGACTCCAGGATCGCTCCGGCCCGCGAGGAGCGGCTCGACTCTTTCGGGGCATCCTCGTCTTTGGAACCCGCGGGCCTCGCGACCACGGGGACGACGGCATCCGCGCTCGTCGCCGTGGATGCGACCTCGGGCACGGCATTCGACATCATGATCAGCCCGAGCATTCCGTAAGCCGAACGAGAGCTCATGGAGTTGCGAGCCGCGATACCGGTCAGTCCCGCAAGGATCCCGCCCAATCCGGCCAGACCTTCGGCAACCCCCAGGGCCCTGGCGAGCCTCGGAGAACGATCGGGCAAACTCGAGAGAGACAAACCGGTGAGAGCGAGCGCGAGGGCCGTGAATCCGATGCGGAAAGTCCGGGATCCGGTCGATCGCTGCTGAGGGGCCGTCGTCGGTCGCGACCGACGGTCATCCGGCGACGCCTCAGATTCCGGGAGGCACAACCATCCATATTTCGTGAGCCGGACCTTCTGGCTCGTCTCCGCGTGCGAATTCATGTCGCCGCCTCTTCGAAGGTGACCCGAGGGTCGATCCTCTCCAACGATGCGATTCGAGAACGTCGTGATGCCTCGAATGCAACCAGCGTGCCGTTCTCGAGCACGCTCTTGGACAGCCGCTGGGATTCTCGTCGGGAATGTGGCGGACTCGCGTGACGGATCCGGATTGGGATTCGCGCCGAGAGGCTCCTCGGACCGGTTCGACCGTTCCTCTCTCTCAATTCGAGAATCGCGGCGGGTTTCTCGAGAAGCCGGGCCGCGGATCGCTTCGACCGCGCCGACGTTTCGTCGAGCGAAGCGACGGATTATCATCGTGCGGATGTCGGCCGGGTGTCGGTCGGACTCCGAGTCGTCGCAGGTGACCGCACGATGTCCCTCCCGAGCCGCTTGCGCCTGATCGCCCTCTCGCTCGCAATGTCCGCGATGACCGCAGGATGCGGATCCGCCGCTCGGAGCGAACCGGAACCGCTGCTCATCGCCGCGGCGAGCGATCTCCAACTCGTGCTGCCTCGCATCCTCGAAGCGTACCGCACCGAGGCCGGCGCGAGCGCTTCCTCGGTCTTTGGTGCGTCGGGAACGCTTTCGGCCCAGATCGAGCAGGGCGCGCCGTTCGATCTCTTCCTTTCGGCCGATCGAGGCTATGTTTCGGCGCTCTCGGAGCGTGGTGCGATTCGAGCCGACTCGGTGCGGGACTACGCCGTGGGCGAGCTCGTGATGGTCGTCGGTGAATCGCTTCCGGAGATCGTCCAGGCCGAGGATCTGAAGACGGCCCGATTCCGCGTGATGGCGATCGCGAATCCATCGCACGCGCCTTATGGTCGCGCAGCGAGAGAGTTCCTGGAGCGCTCCGGGATCTGGGATGCGGTGTCGAACCGAGTCGTTCTGGCCGCGAATGTGCGCGAGGCCGCGCGATTCGTGGAGTCGGGGGACGCCGAGGTCGGGTTCGTCTCGGGTTCCTCGGCGCGAGCGGCCTCGGGAGTTCGCGTGGTGGCGATCGATGCCTCGAAGCACACACCGCTGATTCAGTCGCTCGGGATTCCCACGCGTTCGACGCGAGTGGAAGAGGCTGAACGATTCGCCCGGTTCCTCGTCGGGCCGATTGCGCAAGCGCTGCTCGCTCGCGAGGGATTCGCACCGGCGGCGGCGGTCGTCGCATCGGAGAACCCCTGAATTGCCGCGCAATTTCGACGTCGAACCGTTCCTGCTCTCGCTCCAGGTCGCGGGCCTCTCGACCCTCGTGGTCGTGGTCTTGGGCCTGCCCGCCGCTTGGATCCTGGCGCGAGGCGATTTCGCGGGCAAGTCGCTGATCTCCGGGCTGTTGACGTTGCCCTTGGTGCTGCCGCCCACCGTCGTCGGATACGCGCTCCTTCTGGTTTTGGGCAAGCGCGGTCCGATTGGGGCTTGGCTGGAGTCGAATCTCGGTGTTTCGGTCGTGTTCCACTGGAGCGGGGCGGTGGTCGCCTCGGCGATCTCGGCGTTCCCCCTCTTCCTCCTACCGACCCGCGCCGCGCTCGAGTCGGTCGACCCGGGGCTCGAGGCCGCGGCGCGGACTCTCGGTTCCACGGATCTGGATGTGTTCGTGAGGGTCACGCTGCCGCTGGCCTGGCGCGGACCCGCGGCGGGAGCAATTCTCGGATTCGCCCGCGCACTCGGAGACTTCGGCGCGACCTTGATGGTCGCCGGCGACATTCCCGGACGCACGCGCACCGCCTCGCTCGCAATCTACGACGCGGTGCAGACGGGCGACTCCTTCACCGCCGCATGCATGTCGAGTCTGATCGCCGCCGTTTCGGTCGGAGCGGCGGTCGCGGCGCAACGAGCCCTGGGTCGAGCGGCGAGGCGGGCATGAACATGAGCGGGCTCGTCGTCGACCTTCGAAGAAGGGTCCATCCCGGCCTCGAGATCGACGCAAGGTTCGAGGTCGGGCCCGAGCGACTCGTGATCTTCGGCCCTTCGGGTTCCGGAAAGTCGACCCTCCTGCGCATGATCGCGGGGCTCGAACGGCTCCACGATGGATCGATCCATCTCGAGGGAGAGTGTCTCGACGATTCCTCGAAACGTATTCACCTGCCGGCGCGTCGACGCAAGATCGGCACGATCTTCCAGGACGATCGGCTCTTTCCGCATCTGAGCGTGGCGCTCAACATCGCTTTTGGACTCAGGGAGAGTCGAACCGAGCGACTGCGCCGGATCGGCTTCGTCTCGGAGTTGTGCGGGACCTCGCACTTGCTCGACCGCTTCCCCGATTCGCTCTCGGGAGGCGAGCGACAGCGTGTCGGCCTCGCCCGGGCGATCGCACCTCGGCCTCGACTGCTGCTCTGCGACGAGCCGGTCTCCGCGCTCGACCTGCCGACGCGGTTCCAACTCCTCGAGAATCTCCGAGCGATTCAAGAACGCGAGTCGATCCCTCTGCTCTATGTGACGCACGCCCCGGCGGAAGCGGAGATGCTCGGAACGCGGATGATCGAGTGGTCGGATGGTCGAGGCACTCGAAGCGGCACCCCGCGCGAGTTGCTCGCCGCACGTCGCGGCGAGGTCGCCGCGGAGAATCGCTGGGCCGGTGTTCTGATCGCGAGCGAGGGCGGTCGCGGCACCGTCCGAATCCGGCCCGGGTTCGATCTGATCGTTTCGGCGTGCCCTATTGGAGTCGGTGAGTCGGTCGACGTGCGACTCGACGCCGATCGCGTCGTGCTCGTCGCCCCGAGTGCCCCGGCGGTCGCCGAGAATCGGCTCCGCGTCGTCGTCGATTCGGTCGAGCACGGATCCGACGAGTCCCGGGTCGAGCTCCGGTTCGAGAACGAACGCCTCTCGATCTCACTGACCTCGAGCTCGGCTCGAGCGGTCCTGCCGGGCACGAGTTGGGACGCGCTGATCGACGCGAGGAGCTTCCGAGTCGAACACAAACCGGAAAGGGAAGCGGCGGATGACCATGAGTCACGAAGAACCGACGACTGAACCGACGTTCGATGCGATCATCCATTTTGCGTATGCGCTCGACGTCGGTTACGAGATCGATCTCGAGCAGGCTCGGCCTGTTCTCGCTCTGGAGGCGGGGACGTTGGCTCGGCGGCGGCGGACTCCCGAATCGATCCGCTATCGGCCCGCGCCGCTGCGTACTTCGCTCGATGCCTCGGGGCTCGCCCTCCCCGGCGGATTTGCGACGTCTCGCCCGCCCCACGCCGAACTCTCGTTGTTCGACTTCGGAGCGGTGTCGGTGATGATCCGATTCCCGATCCGGACGACGCGGTCCGATCTGCTGAGGCTCGCCGGCGAACTCGCCGATCCGTCGACCCTTTCGGCCTCGGCGCGGCTTGCCGTCGCACCTTGGCTCGAGCGGATCCGTCCCGTGGTCCGCGAGTTCGAGATCGGCGACTTCAGCGAAGAATACGTCGTCTTCCAGCTCGTCGACGTCGACGCCGACTGGGTCGCCGAGGATCCCTCATGGATCGCCGGGCTCGTCAGGCTCGAGACCGAGCCGCTCAGCAGCGAGGAGGTCGCCGAGGCCACCAGGCTCGGCATGCGCTACACCCCGCGCGACCTGGTCGTTCTCGACTGGGCCGCCGGCGTGATCGTCGACCCCGACTGTGCCGACACCTTGCAGGTCATCGAGTTCGCGAACGTCCAACTCCTCGAGTTCCGACAGATCGACGACCGACTCGACGATCGCCTCGACGCCGCGTACCGCCTGATTCGGCCCGACGAACGGCGACGCAACTTCAAGGGCCTCTGGCGAACCCACTCGACGGCGGTCCGCCAGGTCCGTGAGCTCGAGATCGAGGCGACCAGCCTCTTCGAACGCGCCGACAGCAATCTCAAGCTCATCGGAGATCAATACCTCGCACGCGTCTTCGACCTCGCACAGACTCGGTTCCACCTCCGCGAATGGGAACAGTCGATCCGTCGCAAGCTCGAGACCGTCGGCGACGTCTACGACCTTCTCGTCCAGCAATCGGGCGGTTCGCGCATGGAAGTCCTCGAGATCACGGTCGTGCTCCTGATCACTCTCGAGATCATCTTGGCGCTGATTCGCCATTGAACAGATCGAATCCGTGCACCTCGCGGCGGACGAAAGCCGAGTCCAGAGCGATCTCGAGACTCGCGCGGATCGACCCGTTGCAGGGGCTTCCGCCGGCGGCTAGTCTGTTTGGCGTGAAGGATCCTGCGGCGAAGCCGTTCGATGCACGATCGTTCCCCAGGTTCGAACAATCTCGCCAAGATTTCCCGGCGACGAGCGAACGACCTCCAACCCTACCCCGCCGCACACTACGAAAGGCCCGACCCCATGTTGTCGCCCGCTCTCGGATCCCGCCTCTCCATCGCCGCGCTCGTGCTCGCACTCGCCTCCGCCGGCACCGCCGCCGCCCAAGGCCCCGTCGCCTGGAAGCTGACCAAGGGCGACAAGCTCACGTATCAGTTCATCCAGAAGAACGACATCAAGGTCACGGTCAACGGACAGGATATCAAGAACGTCACGACGCTCGACGTCGAGCTGGCCTGGGAAGTCCAGGAGGTCGCGGCCGACGGCAAGGCGACCGTGGGACAGACGATCCAGCACGCCCGCGTCGAGCTGACGACCCCGAACGGCCCCGTCGTCTACGACTCGAAGAAGAAGGCTGAGGATCCCGCCACCCAGCAGATCGCCAAGATCTACGACAACGTCATCGGCGAGAAGTACATCCTCGTGCTCACGCCCGCGGGCGAAGTGACCAGCGTCACCGTGCCCGAGAAGGTCGCCGCCGCCGTCAAGGGCTCGCCCTTCGAGGCGCTCGCCGACAGCGGAAGCCTGCTCTCTTCCAAGGGCGTTCAGAAGATGATGGCTCAGGTCCTGCCGAAGCTCTCCGAGAAGGCCACCGCCAAGGGCGCGACTTGGAACGGGAGCCTCGAACTCCCCGCCGGTCCGATCCAGATGACCCTCGACACCGCCTACACGCTCTCCTCGCTCGAGGGAGCCAAGGCCGAGATCGACGGCAAGATCGACACCAAGATCGCCGCCGGCCCCGGATCGCCCCTCACCGTCAAGGTCAACAAGCAGACGGGCGACTCCAAGTTCAAGCTCGACGGCGGCAAGCTCGTCTCCTCGACGATCAAGCAGGTCTTCGACATGACCCTCGGCGTCAACAACCAAGAGATCGCCCAGGTCATCAACATCGACGCCGCCATGACCCTCAAGCCCTGATCCCGGGGCTCGGACGCTCACGAACGTTTCACACGGACCGCCGCTCCTCACATCGAGGGGCGACGGTCCGTTTCCGTTTCCCGCCGAACCGACGACGACTCGGGATCGACCGTGATCCCCGCCGCACCCTCGACAGGGCGGGTTCGCGATCCTACCCTCGAAGGGACGAGCGGCCCAAGATCGAGCCGACGCGTTCGGAGAAGCGATCCCATGCGAAGAATCCTCGCCTTCCTGCTGGTCTGTTCCGCGTCTCTTCGGACGGGAGCCGCCGAGATCCCCCGTCCCGAACACCCACGGCCCGACGCGGTCCGCAAGCACTGGCTCAACCTCAACGGAACCTGGAAGTTCCGGTTCGATCCCCAGGATCGAGGGCTCTCCGAGAACTGGCAGTCCGCCGCGCCCGCCGGCTTCGACCGATCGATCGTCGTTCCGTTCCCCTGGGAGAGCGAACTCTCCGGCCTGGGCGCTCCGCCCGCGGCCAAGGTCGGCTGGTACCAGCGAACTCTCGAGATTCCCGCCGACTTCCCCTCCGATCAACGCGTCGTCCTTCATTTCGGCGCGGTCGACTGGCGGGCCGAGGTCTGGATCGACGGCAAGGTGGTCGGCGAGCATGAAGGCGGCTACTCGCCCTTTTCGATCGACATCACCGAACACGTCGCATCGAGGAAGCCCGCCTCGCTCGTCGTCCGCGTCTTCGACCCGACCGACCCGGAACTCCCGACCGGCAAGCAAGTCGGGTGGTATACCCCGACATCCGGAATCTGGCAGACCGTCTGGCTCGAGGCCCGGCCCGCCGCTCAGATTCGCGACTTCTCGCTCGTGACCGACCTCGAATCGGTCGCCGCGGCGGTCGAGATCGTCGCACCTATCGCGGGCGAATATCGACTCGTCGCGACATCCAAGGATGCCGACTTTCGCGTCGAATCGAAGGTCCGCGCCGAAGCCGGTGCGAAGACCCGGATCGACCTTCGCGGCAAGCCCAAGACGCCACGACTCTGGACCCCCGACGACCCCCACCTCAGCGACCTCACCCTCGAACTGATGTCGCCCGACGGCAAAGTCGACTCGGTCGATACCTATTTCGGCCTCCGCACGATCGCCCGAGGCAAGTTCGGCGACGAGCCCTACGAGCGCATCCTCCTCAACGGCAAGCCGATCTACCTCCGCACGGCGCTCGATCAGTCGTTCAACCCCAAGGGGATCTACACGGCGCCCGACGACGACTTCCTGAAGCGCGACTTGCTCCTCTCAAAGGTGATGGGGTTGAACGGGCTCCGCATCCACATCAAGCCCGACGAACCGCGCCGACTCTATTGGGCCGACAAGATGGGAGTTCTCATCCTCGCCGACATGCCCAACACCTGGCGGCAATCGCCGAGAGCCCGCAAGGCCTGGGAGGCCGGCATGCGCGAGATCGTCGCGCGCGACAAGAACCACCCGTCGATCATCGCCTGGATCGCCTTCAACGAGACCTGGGGCCTCGGCTCGCCCGAAGAATACAAGAAGGACGTCGACACGCAGCAATGGGTCAAGCGAATGGTCTCCGAGATTCGCGCCCTCGACCCGACCCGGCTCGTCGAGGACAACTCGCCCTGCAACTACGACCACGTCGCCGGAACCGACATCAACAGTTGGCACTTCTACATCGATGATCATGCGGATGCCCGCAAACATATCGCCGACGTGGTCGATCGCACCAAACCGGGATCGAACTTCAACTACTGCCCCGGAGAACTCCAATCCACGGCGCCGCTGATCAACTCCGAATACGGCTCGGTCTCGGCCGGCGGCGGCGATCGCGACGTCTCCTGGGGATTCCGCGACCTGACCACGCAACTCCGGCGACATCCCAAGATCCAGGGATACGTCTATACCGAGCTCACCGACATCGAGTGGGAGCACAACGGCTTCGCCGACTACGACCGAAGCCTCAAGCAGTTCGGCTATGAGCACTTCCTTCCCGACATGCGCCCCAACGAACTGAACGGCGACGACTTCGTCGGCTACGACGCCCCGCCGGCGATCGTCGGTCGTCCGGGCGAGGTGATTCGCGTCCCCGTGTTCATCAGCCACTTCTCGAATCGGACCTTTGAGCCGAAGCTCCGCTACTGGGTCGACGGCGTCGACGACAACGGCGACGTCGCGATGATCGTCACGCCCAAGAGCATCCCGGCGAAGTGGACCCGCTACGGCGTCGTCGAACAGCAACCGATCGAGATCCGCCTGCCCGCTCATCCCTTCGTCGGAGCACTCTGCCTCACCCTCCGCGATCCCGAGAACCGTCGTTTCGCCGCCAATTTCGTGAACATCGTCGTCAAGGAGAACGCCGTTCGCGCGGAACGCTCGCCCGACGACGAGCACGATTCCTATCTCCGGTTCCGACCCGACGACTTCGCTTCCGCCCGTTGGTCCGGCCCCTCCGCGGTGCGCCCGGGCAAGGTCTGGGGACAAGGCGCGGGGTGGTTCGAGTATCGGATCCAGATTCCGGCCGCCTTGCTCGACGCCGGCATCGAGTCGTTCTTCCTCCGAGCCGAACTCGCCCCCCGCGCCGGGGTCGGTCAGGTCGACTGGAACTCCAGGCGAAACCCGCAGGACCAGCCGCAGACCGACGCCCGCAAGGCGCCGACCTCGCTCCGGATCACCCTCGGCGACCAGACTCTCCCCATCGACGAACTCGAGGATGATCGCGCGGATGCACGAGGTGTCCTCTCCCACCTTGCCCGGGTCGAACACGGCAGCCACGGCGACCTCGTCGAAGCGATGATCCAACCCTCCGCCGAACTTCTCGCGAAACTGAAGTCGGGCGAGCCGCTTCGCGTGCGCCTCGAAGTCCCCGAGAACGCCCCGCACCGCGGCGGACTCTCGGTCTACGGCGCCGAGTCGGGAATGTACCCCTTCGACCCGGTGATCCATATCCACACCAAGGAGGTCCCGCCCGTCGACCTCGGTGTCGACGTCTCCGCGCCCGTCGCCCGCGACCGCCGGGCCGACCGGATTCGCCCCCTGATCACGGGGGTCGCCTCGGCATCCAAGCCGACCGTTTGGTCCTACCTCGCCGACGCGGCCGCTCCTCCCGCCGACTGGACGACGCCCGAATTCGACGACTCGGCGTGGAAGAAAGGCTACGGCGGCTTTGGAACCGAAGGCACCCCCGGCATCGCGCTCGCCACCGAGTGGAAGTCGCCCCTCATCCTTCTGCGCACGCGAATCAACCTCCCCAAACTGGGGAAGAACGACCAACTCGGCCTTCGGCTCATCCATGACGAAGACGTCGCGATCTTCGTCAACGGCAAGCCGCTCCTCCAGCGCCGCGGGTACGTCACCGGCTACGTCGACATCGGCCTCGCGCCGGAACAAGTCGCGCTCTTCCGCGAAGGGGTGAACACCATCGCCGTGAGCTGCAGGCAGACGCGGGGAGGCCAGGGAATCGACCTCGGCCTCACGCTCCTTCCCGAAGCCCCCTGATTCGCCGAGAAGTCGCCCGGTCGAGCCGGTCGTCGGCCCTCCGCTCGACCTTGGTCGATCGGGCGAACTCTGATACGCTTCGCTCGTCCTCGCCTTCATCCTTCCTGCCGTCCCGGAGCCGCACTTTCATGTCCACGTCGTTCGACCGCGAGAAGCTGATCCACCTCCTGCGCCGGGACTCGCTCCGGCTGGGCAACTTCACGCTCGCGAGCGGACGCACCTCGCACTACTACGTCGACGGCCGCAAGGTGACCCTCTCGGCCCAGGGAGCGGCCGTCATCGGGTCGGGAATCCTCGAGGCGATGGCCGACCTCCCCGCGGTCGTCGCCGTGGGCGGGCTCACGATGGGAGCCGACCCGATCGTCGGAGCCGTGCTCGCCGAAGCCGGGCGCGGAGCGCGACCCGACCTCCTCGGGTTCCTCGTCCGCAAGGAGGCCAAGGGGCACGGCACCGGCAAGCTCGTCGAGGGTCCGCTCGAACCCGGAAGCCGCGTCGTGATCGTCGACGACGTCGCCACGACCGGCGGCTCCTCGCTCCAGGCGGTGGCCGCCGTCCAGGCAGCCGGATGCACGGTCGACCGCGTGATCGTCGTGCTCGACCGACTCGAGGGAGCCTCGGATGCGTTTGCGGCACAAGGACTCGACTTCCGGGCCCTGGTGACGATTCGCGACCTCGGCGTCGAACCGGCACCCCCGCGCGACTGAGGCGGAGCCTCTCGCGACCTTCGGGCAACGACTCCGGCGCAACAAGGATGTGACCGATGGAATCGAGCCTCCACCGCACCCTCAAGCTTCGCGCGTGCGACGGCGAGGTCGAGCGGACCGAGATCACCGTCGAGGGATTTCGCATCGACGCCGTCGATCGCGGCGGTCGACTCATCGAGGTCCAGTCCGCGGCCCTCTCCGCTCTTCGCGGCAAGCTGGAACGACTCCTGCCCAACCACCGAATTCGCGTCGTCAAGCCGATCTGCTTCAACCGCAGGCTGATCCGACGGGCGCAGCTCGACTCACCCGACGTCTCGAGCCGATGGTCGCCGAAACGCGGTGATTGGCTCGACGTCTTCGAGGAATGGACCGGCCTCGCCCGGATCTTCCCCCACCCTCACCTGGAGATCGAGCTCGTCGGACTCGATCTTCAGGAGATCCGTGCGCTCACGAAGCGGCGAACCCGCAAACGCACACATGAACACATCCTCGACCGAGATATCCTGGAGATCCACCGCTCCGTGTTGATCCGTCGTTCCGCCGATCTCTGGACGCTCTTCTCCGACCCTCCAACCGCCGGCGAGATCTTCACGACCCGCGAATTGGCCGAGCGAATCCGCCGCCCTCTGTCCTTTGCCCAGCGCGTCGCCTACTGTCTTCGTCATGCGGGCGCGGTCGACGACCTCGGAAGATCGGCACGCTTCCGTCTCTACGCTCGCCTGCCCGACACAGCCCCCTTCGAGGATTGCGAGGGTCCGCATGCCGATCTTGGAGAAGTTCCGTCTCGACGGAAGAACGGCTTGCGTCACCGGGGGTAGCCGGGGGCTCGGCCTGGAGATCGCCCGCGGCCTCGCGGAGGCCGGATCCGACCTCGTCCTCGTCGGGCGAGATCCGGAAGCGCTCGAGCACGCCGTCGCCGAGCTCGAGTCGACCGGGCGGAGAATTCGATCCCAGGTCGCCGACGTCGGCTCGCCGACCGAGAGCGAAGCCGCCGCGCACCGCGTCGCTTCCGACCTGGGACCCATCGATATCCTCGTCAACAACGTCGGCGGTCGGCGGATCGACGTCCCCACGCAATCGCTCTCGCTCGAGGAGTGGCGGAGGATCCTCGACCTGAATGTGACGGGAGCGTTTCTGTGGACCAAGATCCTCGGTCGACCGATGATCGATCGCGGCTGGGGTCGGATCATCAATATCTCATCGATTTCAGGGTTGATCGCGAATCGCGGAATCGGCGGTCGATCCTACGAGACCGCCAAGGCCGCGCTCATCTCCTTCACCAGGGCCGTCGCGGCCGATTGGGCGCCCCACGGCGTCACGGTCAACGCCGTCGCCCCCGGCGGATTCCTCACCGATCCCAATCGCCGCTGGTTCGAGGCGAAACCCGAACTCCGAGCGAGCTTCGAGTCGATGGTGCCGATGGGGAGGCTCGGAGACCCGCGCGAGATCGCCCCGCTCGCCGTCTATCTCGCGAGCGATGCCTCCTCCTACATGACGGGTGCGACACTCGTCCTCGACGGCGGGTACACCCTCTGGTGACTCGAGCTCGCTCATCGCCCAATCGAGGCGCGTCGATCAGTCGATGGATCCGACCGGCCGGCGAGTCCCGCCTCGAGGCTCGAGTTCGAGTGGATCGGGTCGCCGAATCCGAATCAGATGATCCGTGAACGAAGTGTGGGGAATCGCATCCTGCACACGCGGCATGTGGCACTCCAAGCACTTCGTCTCGGGATCGACGGTGCAAACGGCTGGGCGCTTCCCCGTCGACGCGAGCGGACGGCCGGAGTGACAATCGAGGCAGATTCGCTCATATCGTGCTTTGTCGACGACGGCATCTCGGTGCGGCGAGTGACAGGTGACGCAGTCCATCGCGCCGCCGCTCTCGGTGAAGCACCGGCTCGACCCCAGTTTGGGCCAGGCGAACCGAGCGGCGTCGTCCCCCAACAGGTCGACCCCGCGGGGAGCCTTGTGACACTGAGCACAGAGACCCACTCGATCGGCCGTGTCGGCGAGGTTCGGACGGACGATCGCGAGATCCTCGAGCCCCTTGGCGACCGCACGGAGATGATTGCCGCCGGGACCATGGCATCGCTCGCAGCCCACACCGCTCTCGCGAACGAGCGGCGAATCGACATCGGTCGACGCAAAGGAGTCGGTGACGTGGCAACCGACGCAAGCCCGCACATTGTCGGCGAGCAGAGGCTGTCCCAGTGCGTCGGCGAGCGTCGCCGGTTGCGCGGGATGGTGCATCGTCAGGTCCCAACCCACCCCACGTGCATAATGAGTGAGTCGATATTCACGAGAGCGATTCTCCGAGTCTCGCACGATCAGGGAACGTCCGCGATGGCCGGAGCCGAGGGCGTAGACTGCGAGGGCGTGGATCGTAGCCGCTCCCGAGTCGACCGACGCACGAATGCGACCCTCGCGTGCTTCGATCCTGTGATGGATTCGAGGATCTCGGGGGTCGCGAATCGGATCCGAGGTGATCGCGACCGCGTCCGAGAGTTCGCCTTCGCGTCGAAATGTATGGAAGTGGCGACTCGAGGCGTGGGCTCGCGCGACCGCCTCATGACAGGGCAGACACGACGCCGATCCGACGAAAGGAGCAGGCTCGGGTTCGAGCGGTCGTTGCGATCGATACGCCTCCGCCGCGCGCGAGAATCGTCGATGAGCTGCGACATCGCCCGACTGGAGCGCCGCGCGCGACGCGAGCCATGCAGCCTCGTCTCCCGTCACCGGCTCCAGAACCCGGGACGCGCCCGTGGATTCGCCGAGATGCAGGAGTGATCGCGCGAGATCACGTTGAATCGCTTTCGTTTCGCGCGACGCATCGCCTGCCGCAAGTGCGAGAGCTCGCTCGAACGCGCGCGCAGCACGACGGTGATCGCCGACGGCTCGGCTCGATCGTCCCAGGAGTCGATGAGCATCGATCGAAGGCGAGATCGAGACGAGTTGCTCGGCAACCTCGACCGCCGCCGCGGGAAAATCGGTGTCGATGTAGACCTCGGCGAGCGGCCGCAGGGTCTCGGCACGCCCGGGCTCGGCATCCCTCGCTCGCTCGAGGAGGATCATACCCTGTCCGCGTTCGCCCCTTCGCAGCAGGATCGATCCCATCAGCGTGAGATCTTCAGGCTGTGCGAGCCCCGGACCAAGCCTGCGAAAGAGATCGCCGGCGGCCGCGTCTCGTCCGAGCCTCGCATTGGTCCGGGCGAGGAGTCGAAGCCCCTCGGGATCGTCGAGGTCGTCGAGAATCGCCTGGCGGGCGTACAATTCGGCGGCCGACCAGTCCCCTCGGGAATAGGCCGCGGTTCCCAACTCGAGAGGATCACGCGGGAGCAGGAGCCATGCGAGTGCACCGAGAACGAGGAGCACCACGCCGGGGATCGCGATGAATCCCGCGATCCTCGACATTCGGCGCCTCGTTTCGAGACGAGTCATCGCACCATCGCCCTCGGTGATCCGGTGATCGATGCAGTCACGTTCATGCGAGCAACGGCTTGACCACCTCGCCGTGAACGTCGGTCAGACGGAAGTCGCGACCTTGGAAGCGGAAGGTCAGGCGCGTGTGGTCGATGCCGAGCGAACGCAGGAGCGTCGCGTTGAGGTCGTGGATGTGAACCGGGTTCTCGACGACGTTGTAGCAATAATCGTCGGTTTCTCCATAGGTGAGTCCGCCCTTGATGCCGCCGCCTGCGACCCACATCGAGAAGCAGCGGCCGTGGTGATCTCGGCCGTAGTTCGTCGCGGTGAGGGCTCCCTGGCTGTAGACGGTGCGGCCGAACTCGCCGCCCCAGACGACGAGGGTCTCGTCGAGCAAGCCCAGTCGCTCGAGGTCGCGAACGAGAGCGGCCGACGGCTGATCGACATCCTTGCACTGGCCGCGGATCTGCGTCGGAAGATTCGAGTGCTGGTCCCAGCCTCTGTGCATGAGTTGAACGAATCTCACCCCGCGCTCGACCATCCTGCGAGCGAGCAGACAGTTGCGGGCGAATCCGCCGTCGACGCCCGAGTCGTCGATGCCGTACGCGTCGAGAACGTGTTTCGGCTCCTTGGAGAGATCGGTCAGCTCGGGAACCGACGTCTGCATTCGATAGGCCATCTCATATTGAGCGATGCGCGTATTGATCTCGGGGTCGCCGAACGCCTTGGCGGCGATCTGGTTGAGCCTCCCGACGCCGTCGAGCTGCGCACGGCGATCCTCGGGTTCGATTCCGGGAGGATTCGAGAGGTAGAGCACCGGGTCGTCGCCCGAGCGGAAGCGGACCCCTTGGTGCCGCGACGGAATGAATCCGCTGCCCCAGAGCCGCGAGAAGATCGGTTGATCGGTCTTGTTGCCGCTTCCTTGCGAGATCATCACGACGAACGCCGGCAGATTCTCATTCTCGGATCCAAGTCCGTAAGAGAGCCACGCGCCGAAGCTCGGGCGACCCGGCTGCTGTGAACCGGTCTGGAGGTAGGTCGTCGCCGGGTCGTGGTTGATCGCTTCGGTATTCATCGACTTGATCACGGCGATCTTGTCGACGATCTTCGCGGTGTGCGGCAGCAGTTCGGAGACCCAGGTCCCCGAAGCGCCGTGGCGATAGAACTTGAACATCGGCGAGACGCACGGGAACGACTTCTGCCCCGACGTCATTCCCGTGATCCGCTGGCCCATACGGACCGAGCCGGGCAACTCTTCGCCGTGGTGCTTCGCCAACGCCGGCTTGTGATCGAAGAGATCGATGTGGGAAGGACCTCCCGACATGAACAGATAGATCACATGCTTGGCTTTTGGCGCATGATGGAGCGCGGTGAGCGACCCCCCTCGACCCGAGACCGCATCGGCCGCGAACAGCCGCGGATTCAGGAGCGAGGCGAGCGCCGTGGTTCCGATCCCCGCGGCCGTGCGGCCGAAGAACTGCCGGCGCGTTGCGAGCATCGCCTGTTCGCGAAAGAGATCCATGACGCTCTCCCCCATTCGGTTACCGACCGCCGCGGTGATCGCGGCGAGTCGAAGGCCTCACCCCTTGGTCACGGTCTCGTCGAGATTGAGCAGAACACCCGAGAACGCCGACCATGCGGCGAGCTCGCGGGGATCGAGCGTCGTGTCGTGGGCCGACTCGCCGACCCGGAGCAGTTTCGCCGCGCGTTCGGGATCCTTGTGGAACGACGCGCGCTCACGCGACAAGACGTCGATCAAGATCGCCGACTCCTCCGCCGTCGGAACTCGACCGGTCACGAGCCGAAATCCGAACGCCGCGCGTTCGGCATCGGTCTTCCCGCCCTCGCGAACCAGTCGCTCGGCCAAGTGCCTCGACGCCTCGACGTATGTCGGATCGTTCAACAGGATCAACGCCTGGAGCGGAGTATTCGTCCGTGCCCTGCGAACCGTGCAGGTCTCGCGGTCGGGCGCGTCGAACGTGAGCAGCGTCGGCGGCGGGCAGGTCCGCTTCCAGAATGTGTACATGGTCCGTCGATAGAGGTCGCGCCCGCTGCTCTGCTGGTAGACCTGGGCCGTCCAGTTCGCCCCGTCGGACCGCGACATCAACTCTTCCCAAAGACCCGCGGGCTGATAGGGCGACACGCTCTTGCCGCCGATTCTGGGGTCGAGGAGTCCGCTGACCGCCAGGGCCTGATCGCGAATGAACTCGGCGGGCAGCCGGTAGCGGGCGCCCCGCGCCAGGAGTCGATTCTCGGGATCCTTCGCCAACCCGTCGGGAGTCACGACGGAAGATCGACGATATGCCTCGGACATCACCAAGAGCTTGACGAACCGCTTGACGTCCCACGCCGCACCCCGCTCGGGAGCGACGAATTCGGAGGCGAGCCAGTCGAGCAGCTCGGGATGGCTGGGGGGCTCGCCTTGCGAACCGAAGTCCTCGGTCGTGCGGACGATGCCGGTGCCGAAGAACGACTGCCAAAGCCGGTTCACGGTGACGCGAGCCGTCAACGGATGCTTCGGATCGACGAGCCAGCGAGCAAGCGTCAATCGATTCCTCGGAGCGCCCTCGGGCAACGGCGGGAGCACGGCCCAGACGTCGGCGGTGACCTTGTCGGACTTCTTGTCGTACTGCCCGCGGGTCAGCATGAAGGTATCGCGCGGGGATGCGAGTTCCTTCATGACCATCGCGGTGGGGATCGACCGCTCGACCGCCTCGCGCTCGGAAGCGAGCGCGGCGAGTTCGGCCGAGAGCGCCTTGCCGGCCGGATCGATGTTGGCGCGGTAGTACTTGGCGATCGTCTCTCTCATGCTCGCATCGCGCTTGTCTCGATCGATCGCGATCGCGGCGGCGACCTCCGCGGGCAGCGAATTGCGCCCGAGCGGGTCGGATGCACGCGTGAGGGAGACCCGGAATCTTCCGGGTTGATGCGACGCGAATTGCGACTCGAACGCGAGTTCGACGCTCAGCTTCCGCGACTTCTTGGGAGCGACGGGTTTCTCGAAGGCGAACGCCGCGATTCGCGCCTCGCCGACGCGCGGGTGGATCGCCCATCCGCTCGCGGGGTCGGCATCGATCGCCTTCTCGATGGGGAACCCTTCCTGCGCGAAGTCGGCCGACGCTCGAGTCGGCTTCACCGGCTCTCCATCGATCGACACTCGCACATCCGTGAGAACGACGTTGCCGTTCACCGACCGCCCGGGGCCGTTCCCGGCTTGGCGGCTGTCGGGCAGGAACTCGACGCGAAGCCCCGAGAGTCCCGCGGTATCGACTTGGCCCTCGAGGACGTAGACTTCGGTCGCGGGATTGGCGCCGTCGGCCACGATCACGCCGTCGTCCGCAACGGCGAGCTTGGTACGCTTCTTGCCGCGGGCCGTCTTGGGAACGAAGGGCGACCAGGCGACGATGTTCGACGCGAGCGACCGCTCCCACTCCATGAGGCTCTCATCCGAGATCGTCGAGCGGTCGTCGAGCTGCCTGCGCAGCCCCGCGATCCGTGCATCGACGGACGCGAGCCGCTCGGTTTGCTCGGCGGAGGGCGCCTTGATCATCGGTTCGGCATTTCCGCGCGAGCCGTCGAGCCCCTTCTCGGGGAGATTATTGAAGAATGCGTAGAACTGATAGAACTCTTTCTGAGTCAAGGGATCATACTTGTGGTCGTGACATTGCGTGCACGCCACGGTCAAGCCGAGGAAGACGGTCGACGTCGTGTTGACGCGATCGACGATGTACGCGTTGAGATACTCCTCCGCGACCGCTCCACCCTCGAAGTTGATCATATGGTTGCGGTTGAATCCGCTCGCGACGAGTTGGTCGAGAGTCGGGTTGGGCAGGAGATCTCCCGCGATCTGCTCGATCGTGAAGCGGTCGAACGGGACATTGCGGTTGAATGCGTTGATCACCCACTCTCGCCAACGCGTCATGTCGCGTCCGCTGTCGATGTGATACCCGTGAGTATCGGCGAATCGAGCGGCGTCGAGCCAATCGAGCGCCATCCGCTCGCCGTAGTGCGGGCTCTCGAGCAAGCGGTCGACGAGACGCTCGTAGGCGTTCGGCGAACGGTCGGAGAGAAACGCGTCGATCTCCGCCGGAGTCGGAGGCAGGCCGGTGAGGTCGAGAGTCAGACGGCGAATCAGAGCCTCGCGCGAGGCTTCCGCCGCGGGCTCGAGCCCTCGTTCAATCATCTTTTCCTGCAGGAATGCGTCGATCGGATTCGTGGTCGCATTCGCCTTGGCCCCTGGGATCGGCGGACGAACCGGGGCCGTGAACGCCCAGTGCGACCGATACTCGGCCCCCTGCTCGATCCACGACCGCAGCGTCAGTTTCTCGGTGTCGGTGAGCGGCTTCCCGAGCTTCGCGGGAGGCATTCGCATCGAGGGATCTTCATGAGCGATCCGATCGAGGATGGCGCTCTCGTCGACCTTTCCGGGCACGATCGCGCGCTCGCCCGACTCCAGTTCCGCAATCGCGGCCTCGCGGAGGTCGAGCCGCAGACCCGCCTTCCTCTCGGCCGAATCGGGACCGTGGCAGGCGAAGCACTTGTCGGAGAGGATCGGCCGGACCTGCCGGTTGTAGTCGATCTTGGACGGGGCATCGGCCGCGAGGGCGATCGTCGCCGATCCGAGCCAGACCAGCGCGGCGAGTCCGTGGGGAAAGGTGCGCATCGGGATTCACCTCTCGTCGAATGGGCGGGAAGTCCAAGAACCGACACGCGCTGCGCGGCGGGTTGAAAATCGCGGGTGGGGCGACGACGCGCGTGATGTCGTTCGCGCATCGCATCGATCCTTCGACGCTAACCCATTGCCTGCGCCGATTCAAGCGCGAGATCGACGCGGGAGGAATCGGCAGACGACACCCAGGAGCAAGAAACCGCCGCCCACGATCGTCAAGGGCCGCGGTCGCTCGCCGATGAACGTCGCCACCCAGATCATGTTGAGGATCGGTTCGAGCAGACTGATCAGGCCCGCCTCGGTCGCGTCGACATGCTTGAGCCCGCGCGCGAAGAGCGCGTACGGAATCGCCATCTGGACGACGCCGAAGATCGTCAACACTCCGACCTCGGCCAGGCTGGGACGAGCAATCCCCTGCCCCACGAAGGTCAACCAGATTCCCAGGAAGATCGCGCCGCCCAAGTTGTTCACGGCGCTCAGCCAGATCGGATCGAGTTCTCGGAGCGATCGCATGCCGATCACGACGAGCGCATACCCCACGCCGCTCGCCAGTCCCAGAGCGATGCCGATCCACTCGGAACGCGTGCCGCCGTGCCCGAATCCCACGATTGCGACAACGCCGACCATCGAGAGAGCGACGCCCAGGAGCGACCGAGAGTCGGGCCGCTCGCGGAGCAGGAGATACCCCAGCGGGACGACCCAGAAGGTCGAGGAGCACTGGAGGAAGATCGCATTCGCGGCCGTCGTCGTCTTCACCGACGCGAGGTAGGCGCCGATCATCGCTCCGAAGATCGCCGCCATCGGCAGCATCACCGCGCGAAATCGGCGCCGCTCGGCCGGGATGAAGAACAGCAGGAACAACCCTGCGAACAGACTCCGATAGAACGCGATCGACCCGCTGTCGAGGTCGATCGACTTCGTCAACACGCCGCTGAGGCTCCAGAGCACCGACGCGGCGAGGATCGACGAACGACCGCCGCCGAGCGCATCCGTGCGACGCTTCGAGACATCATCCATCATCGATCGATTCGCCTCTTCAATGACGGGAGAGACGAACGCTCGGGGCGAGCACCCGCGACTCGTCTCGAGGGGACGGGGACTCGGCGATTCACGAGCCCTTCCTCTTCATCAGCAACTCATGCAGACGCGAACGCGTTTCGGCGGAGCCTGGATCATCGGCCAGGTTGCGGAATTGGAGAGGATCGCGCTCCATGTCGTAGAGTTGAGCACCCTTCGCCCCGCCGTCCCACTCGGTGTAGCGATACCGATCGGTCCGAAGGCTGTATCCCATGAACGCGGATTCGCCCCGACCGCGACGCGCCACTTGCGTGAGCGCGGCGTGATCGTCGGGAGTTGCAGGATCGTCGAGGAAGGGGACCAAACTACGACCGTCGAGCTCGGCGGGAGGTTCGAAGCCGCAGAGCTTCGCGAGCGTCGGATAGAAATCGATCATCTCGACGATCGCCCGGGTCGAGCGACCCCGGCCCGCCTTTCCCGGCGCGGCGATGATGAACGGCACCCGAGTCGATTCCTCGAACAGGCTCTGTTTCTGCCAGAGACCATGCTCACCGAGATGGTAGCCGTGGTCGCCCGTCATCACGACGATCGTCTTGTCGGCGAGTCCCAGTCGTTCGATCGCATCCAAGACTTTGCCGACTTGAGCATCCATGAATGCGATCGAGGCCAGGTAGGCCCGCTTCGCCTCGCGTTGGGTCGCGACCGACATGCCGTTATGTGGTTCGCGAGCATTGAAGGCCGCGGCGGGAATCCCTTCGCGACCCGTCGGGCAGACCTGAGCGAGCGACACTTGCTCGAGCGGGAGCCGGTCGAACCAGGGCTTCGGCGCGACATACGGCGTGTGCGGCCGATAGAAGCCGACGGCGAGGAAGAACGGCCCGGCCTTCGACTTCTCGAGCAGTTCGATCGCGGCGGCGGCCCCCTTGCCGTCGGTCTGCTCTTCGTCGGTTCCATCTGCGGCGAGCCAGCTCACCGTGCCGCCCAACCCGGCCTTGGGGTTGATCGAGAAGACCCTCGCCTCATCGGTCTTGTCGCGACCGATCGGATTGACGACCTCGTGCCACGACGGCGCGTCGTCGAGCCCGCTCGTACCGATCTGTCCGGGCACGCCGTAATGATACAGCTTGCCCACCCGCGCGACGCGATACCCCTGCGACATGAAGAATTGAGGCATCGTGATCGCGTTGGGAAGCGCCTTGCGGAAGTGCGTCGCATTGTCGTGCACGCGCGTGTGGTCGGGTCGCATCCCGGTCATGAACGACGCCCGACTCGGATTGCAGAGCGGATATTGACAGTACGCCCGATCGAATCGGACGCCGCGCGCCGCGAGCCGATCGATGTGGGGTGTCTCGACCTCGGGCGCTCCGTAGCAGCCGAGCTGGGTATTGAGGTCGTCGGCGACGATGAAGACGACGTTCAACCGGTCGTCGGCCCGCGCCGAATCGATCGACGCGAGCGCGAGGAACAACCAGACGGCCGGCCGAGAGAGTCGGTTCGCGAGACGACGCATCGCTCAGGGCTCCATCTCAAAAAGGGAGAGTTCTCGAGAGTGTGGATAGGAGCCTCAGCGCGACTGGAAGTCGGCCGCGAACGCCTTGGCGTCGAGCGGAGAGCCGGTGGCGAAACGCGTCAATTCGTTCCAGGGCATCGTGCGGCCCGGCTCGAAGACCTTGGCGCGGAGGAAGGCCCCGACTTCGGGCTTGCCGACGTAGACCGCCCGCGCGGGGTCGACTCCGCCGAGCGCCTCCCTGCAGATCGCGTGATGGACCTGCGACGCGAACAATTGCCCCATCATGTAATTGTGATAATATGCCGGACTGGAGACGACGTGGATCTTCGCCCCGTAATCGGGCGCTTTGCGGCCCTCGGGAGCCTTCAACCCCTGGTACTTCTCGACGAGCGACCACCAGAGCGTACTCAGGTCCTGGTCGGGGTTCTCGTACATCGCCTTCTCGAATCGAAGCATCACCTGACACCAGCGCGAGAAGATCAGCAGGTGATTCTTGATCGACTTCGAACCCGCGGCGTCGAATGCCTCGGGGTCGTCGAGAGCGACCCCCATCGCCTTCAGCCAGTCGGCGTCCTTGCCGAACTTCTCGAAGAGCATGGCGATTCCCTCGGTGGTGAGGATGTGCGCCTCGCCTCGGAGGATGTACGGCAGCGAGCGAGGGATGTTCTTCGAGCTGTAGACGGCGTGGCCGAGTTCGTGGAGCGTCGTTCCGGCCCAGTAGCTGTTGGGCACGATGTTGACGAGAACGCGGACGTCGCCCTCGCGATCGATGTCGGTGCAGAAGGCGTGGGGCGACTTTCCGGGCTTCTCGTAGAGGTCGCTCCGCGCGATGACGTCGTCGATCGGCAGCCCGATTCCCGCGTAGAATCGCTTGTTCAGCTCGATGAGGTCGGCCTTGCGGTAAGGCGCATCGAGGTCGGCCGGGAAGACCCTCGGGGTCTCCTGGAAGAACGGGTCGTGGTAGTGCCACGGCCGGAGTTCGCCGACGGCGATGCCGTACGACTCTGCGAGGCGCGCGTCGATCTCGGCCTTCGCGGCGGTGAACGGCTCGCGGGTCAGCTCGTCCAATCGGTCGAAGAGCGCGATCACCTCCGCCTGGTCCTGCTCGTTGAGCGCGAGCATCATCGCGTGATAGTTCTTGAACCCGAGCGTGGTCGCCGCTCGATTGCGAAGCTTGGCGAGTTCGATCAGGTCGGCCTCGACGACCGCGCCGACCCCCTTGCTCGCCTCCCAGGCGAGCTTTCGCTCGGCCGAGTCCTTCGACGTCTCGAGGATCTTGCGGACCTCGGAGTCGGAGAGTTCCTTGCCGCCGACCCGGGCGCGATAGACGTTGAACGCCTTCTCGACGGCGTTCGCCTTGGCCGAGATCTTGCGCAGCAGTTCGGGATCGACTTGTTTCTCGAGATATTGGAGATAGAGGATGTGGATCTGACGACGCACCAACGGATCGGAGATCTTCGACTCCTCGAGCAGCTTCAGTTCGGCGAACGCCTCGGCATTCGAGAGCGCCGCATCGAGCTTGTTCTGCGCCGATTCCTTCTGGGCGAAGTCTTCGTCGCGACCGCTGACGTTGGCATTCCACCACGCCAGCGACGAGATCCGCTCCAAGGGCCGAATCGTCGACTCGTGTCGTTCGATGAAGGCTCGGGCACGTGCGTCGTCGGGCATGGCGGGCGTGCTCCCGGCGGTGTGCATCGCAATCAACAGATAAGCGCATGTAGCGGTGATCATCGAGGACTCCATCGATCGATTGGGAGACTCGGCTTCGTGTGCGATCGGGGCGGGACGCGATTCGCGCTCAGCGCGGCGAGAGCTTCGGCCATTCGATCTCGACGCCTTGCGAGGTGAGGAACTTCTGGAACTCGGCCAACTGATGCGGCGTATTGCGGACCCCGCGCGGCGTCTGCTTGCGGCCCAAGCAGAACGCGACGAGACCGCCCGCCGCCTCGCCGATCCCCCACTCGACGGGATGCAGACGATAGCATCCGTTGGTGATGTGGCTCACGCCGAGGTTCTTGCAGCCGGCCAGGAGGTTCTCGACTCGTTTGGGGATCAGCGAGCCCAACGGGATCTGGAACGGCAGAGACGAGACGTCGATGTAGTTGTCGCCGCCCGTGCTCGGATGGAGATCGATTCGGTAGGAGCCGACGCCGACCGAGTCGGCAAAGACCTCGGCCGAGACGTCCTGCTTCCCGAGAGCCTCGCGCCGAGCGTCGGTGCCGACGTGCTTCTCGAGCACCGTGAACTCGGCCTCGATCCTTCGAGATTCGCGAATGTACGGATACTTCGCCAAGCCGTCCTCGGTGCCGACGACGTCGGGTCGGAGCCGGAGGCCTTTCCATCCCTGCCCGCCGTCGGGGCGAGGATACTCGGTCTGGAGCCAGTAGAGCAGCGAGAGGCTGAGTTGCTTGGCTCGCGCAACGTGCTTGGCGGCCTCGTCGTCGGAGACGCCGACGAGGTTGCCGAGCCAGTAGTCGTTCTGCGGCCAGTTCACGAGCGTCATTCCGCCCGCCATGAATCCGTTGCGGTAGTTGCGATGGTCGGCGATCCGACGATAGACCCAGAATCCGCGGCCCGGACCCGTCGGGTCGACGACGAGTTCCCTGGCTTCGAGTGTGATGGGCGCCGTGGACGGGCCGAAGAGCTTGCCGGGCCAGGCCGGGGTCAATTGGGGAACGTAGTCGCGCCAGAATGCGTATTCCGCGGGCTTGTCGATCGTGTGGTCGGCGCCGGGGACGTAGTCCATGGCGAAGCAGCACGTGAACGACTGTTGATTTTCGGGCTGGGCCTTTTCCGGCGCCTTGCGATCCCCCGTGACCGACTTCGCCTCGAAGCCGGTCACGAATTCGGTCTTCGTGATCGGCAGCAGGTCGCCGAGTTCGGTCGCGTCGATGAAGTAGGGAGCCGCGAGCACTCGTTCGAGGCCCGATCGATCGTCGCGAACCGTGACCGAGCGAACGCGATCCCCGTCGACCTCGGCACGGATCGGCCGATGCTCGAGCAGCAACGTGAGCCGCCCCGCCGAGGCATAAGGCGCGAGCATCTGCGTCAACGCGGCCAGGGCGACGCGGGGCTCGTGACAGAGTTTCGAGACGCTGCCGTTGCCCGGGTTGAGGCGAGGCTGAGCCCTCGCTTCGGGCGTGAGCGGATAGTGGTCGTGGTAGTAGTCGCGAATGGCCCGTCGCAGAGCCATGTACGAAGCATTTGCACCGAATCGCTCGATCCAAGGATGTTCATCGGGCGGGACGGCTTGCTGGGTCAGTTGTCCGCCGATCCAGTCGGTGATCTCGGTCATCACCACCGTGCGATCGCGTCGCAACGCCGCCAGCGCCGCGGCGCATCCGCCGAGTCCGCCGCCGATGATCACCAGGTCGGACTTCGTCTCCAGGCCGATCGGAGCGGCACCGCGAACCGAACCCAGCGGCAGCCCCCCCGCAACTCCCAACATCGCCGCGAGCGACGCCGTCGACGACTCCAAGAACCTTCGCCGATCCATCCGCCCCTCCTCGGCTTGCGATCCGCCCTCCGCTCGATTCGAGTTCTCGGCGAGACCTCGACGGCGGATTCGAGGCAGTCTAGAGCATCGGGCCGGTCGCCGCCAGCCTCGCAAGCGTCCGTCGACCCGCCTCCACGATCGGCCACCCGTTGACGATGCCGATCGAAGCGAGTAATTTTGTTCTTTGCATTCCAAAGTGAAGGGCCGGGGGTTCGAAAGGACGCGCCGTGGGTTCGACTTGCGTGGTGGGCTTGCAGTGGGGTGATGAGGCCAAGGGCAAGATCGTCGACTGGCTCTGCGACGCCCACGACGTCGTCATTCGTTACCAAGGAGGGGCCAACGCCGGTCATACGGTGGTCGCCGAGGGCGTGACCTATAAGCTCTCCCTGATCCCCACCGGGATCTTGCGGGCGGGCATTCAGTGCGTCATCGGGAACGGCGTCGTCGTTCATCCTCCGGCGTTCCTGAAAGAGGTCGAGACGCTGGTCTCTCAAGGGGTGGACGTCGCGGGCCGTCTCATGGTGAGCGACCGAGCCCACGTCATCCTCCCCTATCACCTCGCCGAAGAGCGGCTGACCGAAGAGTCGACCTCGGCCGCCGACCACCTCGGAACGACGAGACGTGGGATCGGCCCCTGTTATCGCGATAAGGTCGGCCGGGTCCACGGCATCCGGATGGGCGACTTGTACCACCCCGATCGGTTTCGGGAGCATCTCTCTCGGATCGTCGCCTACAAGAACCGGCTCTTGGGGGCGATGCTGCCCGATTTCGAGCCGTTCGACGCCGCGGCGATCGCCGACGAGTACCTCGGTCTCGCCGAGCGAATGCGGCCGTACGTCGTCGACGCGACCGCTCGGCTCCATCAGGCTCTCGACCAAGGAAAGCGCCTGCTGTTCGAAGGGGCCCAGGGCAGCCTCCTCGACGTGGATCACGGGACCTACCCGTACGTGACCTCCTCGAATTCGAGCGCCGCGGGAATCGCCGCCGGTTCGGCCGTTCCGACGCGACACATCGATCGCTGGTTGGGCATCGTCAAGGCGTACACGACTCGCGTCGGCGGCGGCCCCTTTCCCACCGAGCAGGACAACGCGATCGGTGAACGGATTCGCAGGGTCGGTCGCGAGTACGGCACCGTGACCGGAAGACCTCGGCGCTGCGGCTGGTTCGACGCCGTGGCCGTCCGCCACTCGGCCCGCGTGAGCGGGACGACCGACGTCGCCGTCATGCTGCTCGACGTCCTCTCGGGGCTCGAGGAGGTGCGCGTCTGCGTATCCTATGAAGACGAGAACGGGCGGGAAGTCGTCGATTTTCCCGCACATCTCGCCGACCTCGAACGCTGCCGGCCCGTCTACGCCACTCTCCCGGGATGGGCCGAAGACATCACCAGGATCAGTCGATGGGAAGCACTTCCGGCATCCGCGCGCGACTACGTCGATTTCCTCTCGAAGCAGATCCGAGTTCCGGTCTCGATCGTCTCGGTCGGCCCGGAGCGTCTCCAAACCATCGAGCGGCCCGCGTCGTGAGCACCATGACCCTCCCGCGGCGCACAGCCGCCGAAGCGATCGGTCCCGAGGGGTTGGCCCGAATCGGCCAGGTCGGCCTCCGTCCGGAACAGCTTCCCCGCCATGTCGCGATCATCATGGACGGCAATGGACGCTGGGCCGAGATGCGCGGGCTGCCGCGCGCCATCGGCCACCGCCGCGGGATCAAGAGCGTACGGTCGGTCGTCGAGGAAGGATGCCGGCTCGGCCTCGATCAGCTGACGCTCTACTGCCTCTCGGTCGAGAACTGGAAGCGTCCCCAGCGCGAACTGCTCTTCCTCTTCCGGCTCCTTCGCCACTTCCTCATCGTCGAACGCGCCGAGCTGATGGAGCAGAACGTCCGACTGTCGATGATCGGTCGCCGCGACGGGCTTCCCGAGGAGGTTCTCGCCGAATTCGATCGGACGGTCGCGGAGACGTCGCGGAATACGGGCATGACGCTCTGTCTCGCGGTCAACTACGGCGGCCGAACCGAGATCGCCGACGCCGCGAGGAAGCTCGCGGAGGACGTCTTGGCCGGACGACTCAACCCGGATGAGATCGACGAAGACCGATTCGCCTCCTATCTGTACACTCGCGACATGCCCGAACCCGACCTTCTCATCCGTACGGCGGGCGAGATGCGCGTGAGCAACTACCTCCTCTGGCAGATCTCGTATGCCGAGATGTGGGTGACCGACGTGCTCTGGCCCGACTTCCGGGCCGACGACCTGCTGGCCTCCTGCGTGGCCTATGCCGGGCGGCGTCGCAAATTCGGAGGACTCCCTTCGGCCGATCCGTCACGCACCTGAGCCGCGAGCCCGCTCGATCCCTCCTCGCATCCGGTTCGACCGTCGAAATCGATCAGATCGCTACCGTCGCACGAATCGGCTCAAGCGGACCCCGACCGCCGGACGATAACCTCGCAAGAGACCCCGATACGCCGGGGTGGTACGTCCGTCGCGATGGAGGTCGCGGTGAGCTCGAGACCCGATCGCGAGCAACTGGAGAGAAGGGGCCGAGGCATCGCCTCGGTCGTCGCCCTCGGTCTGCTTGCGTCCTCGATCCTCCCGTCACCCGCCCCTGCGGCCGATCCCCCCAGAAACCCCCTCTCGCCGATCTACCACAACAGCCGCAAGTTCCGCATTCCCTTCAATATCGACCCGGCCGAGCGTGATCGGATCCGCGAGGTCCTTCTCGTCGTCTCGGAAGACCTCGGGCGGAATTGGAAGCCGATCAGCCGAACCACTCCCGACAAGCCCGCGCTCGCATTTCTCGCCCCGCGCGACGGCGAATACTGGTTCGCGGTCCAGACCGTCGACGACCAAGGGCGGTTCTATCCGCCGAAATCCGAGGAGATCAGGCCTCGGATGAAGGTGATCGTCGATACGATGCCGCCCGCGATCTCGCTCGAACCGAGCGGTCGACGCGGTCGGATCGCCTCGGTGCGCTGGGAGATTCGCGACGAGGCGATCGACCTCGACTCGCTGATCTTGGAGTATCAGGCGGTTGGAGCTCGCGACTGGCGACGGATCCCGATTCGTCGTCCCATGCTGCTCGGGCAAGAGAGCTGGGATGCGGGAACCGCCGAGGAGATCCGAGTGCGGGCCTCCGTACTGGATCGTGCCAAGAACAGCAAGGACGTCGTCATCGACCTCCCGGACGGTACGCCGTCGAGTCCGACGCCGGGCGACATCGAACGCAGTGACGGTCGTCCCTCGCCGTCCAGTTCGTTCGCGTCGGGGGAATCCGACGGACTGCCCCAATTCCCCAGCCGACCCGCCGCTCCCGCTGCCCCTGCAGCCGTTGCCTCCGACTTCCCGGCTCCCGCAGCTTCAGGAAACGGCTTCGATCCGTTCAGCGGACGTCCGCGCGGCGCGGCTTCCGAGTCCGGCTCCGCCGCCCGTCGCGACGCCAATCCCGCCGCTCGACGCTTGCTCGTTCCCTCACCGAAGTTCGCGCTTCAGTACGCCGTCGACGATGCTGCGCCGGGAGGGCCCGCCGCGGTGGAACTCTGGGTCACCCAGGACGGCGGACGAAGCTGGTCGAGGCGGGGCGACGACCCTGATCGTGCGTCTCCGATCGCCGTCGACCTGGGTTCCGAGGGAACTTTCGGCGTCAAGCTCGTCGCGCTGTCCGCGGCGAATCAAGGCGACCAGCCGCCCGTTGCCGGGGAGCCGCCGCAGCTCATCGTCGAGGTCGACACGACTCCGCCCGTCGTTCGTCTCGATCCCGTACAGGTCGGCGTCGGACCCAATCTCGGAAAGGTCGCCATTCTTTGGAACGCGAGCGACCTCCATCTCGCCGCGGGTTCCGTGACGATCTCCGTCCGTCCCGATGCACCCGGTTCGGCTTGGGCCCCGATTGGTCCTCCCGTCGACAACAGCGGACAATTCATCTGGACGCTGCCGGGCAACACCCCGCCGCGATTCCACCTCAAGGTCGAGGTCGCGGATGAGGCGGGAAACGTCGGTTCCGACGAGACTCCCGAGGGTAGCCCGGTCCTGGTGGATCGCTCGAAGCCGAAGAGCCGAATCATCGGTCTCGACCCCAGCGTGAGGTCCGGAGCCCGTCCAGGCAACGCCTTCCGCTGATCCGGCCGATTGCCGGCAGTCCGCGAAGTTTCAGGAGCCGGAGGTTCCCACTCGGTGAAACCGTCTCGCCACGGCGATCCCATCGGCCCGTTCCTTCACTACCTGATGTCCGAGTGCGGCCTCTCCCCGAACACACTCGCGGCCTATCGATCCGACGTCGCGCGGTTCGCGAAATGGCGACGGACGCACGCCCCCGGTCCGGTCGCGGAGATCACGCTGGAGACTCTGTCCGCCTACGTCGCCGACCTGCGATCGAGCGGGCTCTCGCCGAGCAGCGTCGGCCGGCACATCGCCGCCCTATCGACATACTTTCGATTCTTGGTCTACGACGGAAGAGTCGAGGAGAACGTCGCGAAACTCCTGACCTCGCCCGCCGTCTGGGATCGACTGCCGAAGGTCCTCGGCCCGCGCGCGGTCGAGAGTCTTCTCCAGGCGGCGGATCTTCCCACGGCATCGGGACGACGCGACCGCGCGGTGTTGGAGACTCTCTACGCCACGGGCTGCCGTGCTTCCGAGGTGGCCGGGCTCCGGAAGTTCGATCTCGACCTCGAGAGAGGACTCGCCCGGTGCATCGGCAAAGGGGACAAGCAACGAGTCGTTCCGCTGGGCCGCTCAGCCGTCTCGGCGCTCCAGGAATGGGTGACCAACTCTCGGGCGATCGTCCTCGCGGGCAAGCCGGACCACGACGCGGTTTTCCTCTCGGCGCGAGGTCGACCGCTCACGCGCGCGGGCGTCTGGGCGATCGTCAAGAAGTACGCCGCGATCGCGGGCCTCGGCGCGGAGATCAGCCCGCACACGCTCAGGCATAGTTTCGCGACTCACCTGCTCGCCGGCGGCGCAGATCTCCGCGTCGTTCAAGAAATGCTCGGACACGCATCGATCGCCACGACTCAGATCTATACGCGTGTGGAACTCTCGAAGCTGCGATCGATCCACGCGAAGTTCCATCCGCGAGGAGGCGGATCCTGAAGCGGGCGAGAGCTCGCCGGCGATTCTCGGGCTCAGCGCCCCGCGAGTTCGTCGACGGCATGTTCCAGACGCTTGCGGAGGTCGGAGAGCCCTTTGTGCCCCTTCGACACACTCTCATCGATCGCTCTGAGCGAAGACTCGGCTCGGTCGAACTCACTCCGATCGAGTCGTTCGCCGCGCCTCTGAGCGGCTCGCAGGAGATGCGTCCGAGCGAGCCCGTCGATCGCGTAGGCCAGCGACTCGGTTGCCTTTCGGTCCTTGAATTCGCTGATGAGCGTCTGCGAGCCTCTGAGTAGACACGTCGCACCGATGCGGATCGTCGCTTCGTCTCCCTTGTCGAGTCGAGCCGAGAGGAAGGTGTCGACCACGCCCACGAGACGCGCGAACTCCTCCACATCCGGGATGACGTTGATCTTGGGGTTTCGGAAGTCGCGGACCGTGGCTTCCAATGCACTCTGGAAGACCTCGAAGAGCTTCCGCGCTCGACCGTTCTCGGCATGGATCCTCGCAACGCCCGCGGAGGCCTCGAGCTGCCAGCGCGGTCCGCCGCGCTCGCGGAGCTCTTCGTAGAGAGGAAGCGCCTCGGCGGATCGGCCTTCGTCGAGCAGCCAACGGGCCAGCGACGCCGTGAGTGCGGCACTCTCGGGGGAGCGCCGGGACTCTTCGGCGAGCCGGTCCCTGGTTTCGGAGTCGCCGGCCCGTTCTCGGAGCAGCCGGGACGCCTCGGACTCCCGTTCGGAATGCTGGAGGCAGATCGCCCAACGAACGATGTTCGTGGGGTCGGAGGGGTCGGACTCGAAGAGTTCTTGGATGAGGGGGGACGCGGCCAGGTATCGACCCTCGAGGAAGAGTCTGTTCGCCTGGCGGGCCCGACCGAACTTCTCCAGACCGGTTCCCGCCCAGAGGATCAACGGTCCCGAGATGGCGGCGACGAGCAGCAAGCGACGGCCGCGGTCGCCCCGCGTCAACCAATCGCCCAGGCTCGCCCTGAGCGAGGGATTCTTGACGTGCCGCGTCGGCCTGTGGAGCAGGAAGTTGCCGATGTCGTCGACGAGGTCGGCCGCGGATCGGTAACGATCGGCCGGATCGAATGCGAGGCATCGGTCGACGATCGCCGAGAGGACCGGCGGCACACCCGCGTGTTGCAGGTGGAGCGGTTCGCGCTCGAGCGAACGCTCATCCAGCGCGGAATGGATCGCACGCGAAGGCGAGAGTCGCGCACCCGAACGGGAGTCGCGCGGCACGCCCGTGAGCAGTTCGCGCAGGATCAGGCCGAGAGCGTAGATGTCGGCCTCGGGTCCGACGTCGGCCCACTCCGTCGTCCCGAGAAATGCCCGGAGCTGTTCGGGAGCCATATAAGGAAGGGTCCCGCCGCGTGCCGCAGCCTCGGCCTCTTCCACCGTCGCCGACGCATGAGCGAGATTGAAGTCGAGAAGCAGAGGACCTTGCTCATAGCTGAGGAGGATGTTCGCGGGCTTGACGTCGCGGTGCAGGATTCCGTGGGAATGAGCATGGACCAAGGCTCCCGCGAGCTTCCAGATGATCCAGGCGACGCCGTAGGCGTACCCGCCCTTGCTCGGGAAGTCGTTCCAGATCGGCGAGGCGAGGTCGGGGCTCTCGTTTCCGGCCAGGATCATCGACTTGAGTTCGCCGGCCGTCCGAGGGGGCTTGGATCCGGCGATCCGCTGCACGAGGAGGTCGAGCGTCGGGCCGGGGAGGTAGGGCATGCAGAGCCCGCGGAGTCCCGTCTCGGGCTCGACGTCCACCGAATGAACCGGGACGATATGTCGATGGTTCAGCTTTCCCAGGATCGAGGGCTCCGAGCCCCGATTGCGCGAGACCTTGAGGACGAACTGGCGACCCCCGAGCGAACGATCCCGGGCGAGGAAGACCGTCGCGGCCCCGCCGCGGCCGAGGATCGAGTCGAGCTCGAACTTGGCGAACCGCTGCCCGGGAGCGGGGAATTCCGTCGCGTCCGCTTCCGCCCGCTGAAAGCGGCTCAACCCTCTGTGCAGGACGATTTGATCGTGGAGCGAATCGCCCCAGGATGCGTATCGCCGGCAGAACTCCGACGTCTCGGGCTCGCGACCGGCCTCCTCTTGGAGGCAATACTCTTCGAAGATCAGACTGAGCGCCCGCTCGGGATCGGCCGCCAGAGCGGGAAATCGATCGAGATACTCCCGAGCGGCGACCTCCAATCCGAGGTCGAAGCGATGCGTCAGATCGATCTTGGAGAGGACGCAGAGCACAGCGGGAGTCGCGCGATCACCCAGGCCCGCCGCAAACTCGGCGATGTCGACGCCGGAGGCGGCTTCGAGGCGACGCTGGAATTCGATCAAGACTTCGGCGCAGTCGGTGTCCCACGACTGGAAACACGAGGATTCGTAGGGATTCGACATCGAGCGTCCCCTCATAGCGCCAACGACTTGCGAATTCTCTGGAGGAGTCGTTGTATGCCGCGGGGAGAGAGTCCGGTTCGATCGGCGATCGCTTCGGTCGAATCACCATCGATCTTCGAGAGCACGACTTCCCGCTCGATCGGCGATCGCGCTACCTCGAGGATCGAATTCAGCTCTTCTTGTGCGCTGACCGTCTGACTCGGGGTCGGTTCGCGATCCGCGAGGACCAGGGCGGCATCGCCCGGACGCTCGCGCTGGATGTCGCGCTTGAGGCCGGTCTGGCGGCGGTGCTCGTCGATCAACTTCTGCTCGGCGGCGCGGATCAGGAACGCCTCGAGGGCTCGCTTGGACTCGAACTCGAGTTTGCCGAACTTGGCGATGACGTCCTTCATCACGGAGTTCGCGATGTCGGTCGAGTCGAGTCGACGACGCATGTGCGGACTCATCCGCCGCCGGATCGATCGGCGGATCTTGGGATAGGAGGACTCGAAGATCTCCGACCACGCACTCTCGTCGCCCCCGGCGGCCCGGGCGATGAGGTCGTCAGTGATTCTGCGCGGACCGTCCGCGGTCAGGGCCATGAGCGAAGCTCCCAATGCCGCTTGGGAGAGAGTCGGACAGCTCTCTGAAATCGAGGGGAGAGAGATACCGTGGACTCAATGAAGGCCAAGCGGTGAGCTTCAAGTCTAGCGGCACGGTGAGCGACTGCAAAGGACGTTTTCCGAAGCCGTCCAGGATCAACGCCGAAAAGCCCGCGCGACCTCGTCGGGTCGAGCAGGCGAACGGGTCGGCGGGTCGAGCGGCGGTCGGGCGCTCTCGACCCGGATGCCGGGAATCGCGACGCGGCGTCTACCGCGTCATGCCGTCACCGCCGCGGGGTCGAGGAGTTGCGTCACGGCAACGCTTCCGTCGGGAGCCGTGAGAGTCTGGGGGCCGAGTTCGGCAGGCACGCCGTCGGGCACGAGCCAATCGGCGAAGTCCTCGGGACGCATCGGTTCGACCTGCTCGGGCAGCGAGCCGAGCAGATCCGACGGCGTGATTCGGGAGTCGAGGCTCTGGAACGAGGGACGGAAAGCGCGTCGGCGCATGGGGATCGCTCCTCGGTACGGAGTTGAGATATAAGGATAAACGAATTGATCGAGAGGTACGCCGAGCCGAAACCGGCACCCTGGCGGGTGCGGCGACTCGAGTCGATTCTTCGGAGATGGGGCGAAAGCGTGCGACGCGCGCGCACCGGCTCGGGGCTTCGCGCATCCTGGGGGTTGCACTTCGCGAGCAGGGTCGGAGCGATCAGTTCAAGCTGAACCGAGGGATCCGATCATCGAGCCCGTCATCGGGGCCCGTCTCGCTTTCGTCGACGTCGACGTCGTCCTGCTCCACCACGAAATCGGGTTCCGGGTAGAGACCGTCGGGAAGCAGAGTCAGACACGCCTGCCGATAGAGCGGACAGGCAAGATGTTGTTTCGAGGCATCACGCCGGAATCGATCGATCAGATCGTCCCGTCCGGCCTGATGTGCCAGCACATAGCAGCCCATGGGCGAGAGCGCGGGTGCGCGATCATCGAGCAACAGGTCGATGCTCTCGCCGCGGATGAGCCGACGCTCGGCTCTGCGAAGCTCGACGCGGAGTTCGCGTCGCAATTGTCTCACGAGGTTTCGAATCGATCGACGGTATCGTCCAAACGACTTGGGCGACGCCAGTTCCGTCCAAGGATCGGGCCAGAGCCCCGCCGACGGCTGAGCCGCGACGAACAGCTCCGGATCGATCGGATACATCGGCTCACGGCCGTTCAGGAGGCAGAGCCCCGAGGCCGCGGTCGACCACACGCTCGGAGAAACACCGCAGTCGCGCCAACCTGCATGACGACGGAGATAGGCCGCTCGGATCCGCTCGGCAATGGCACTGATCGTGAATTGCGTGGGGAACACGGCGCGCCTCGTCGTCAATCTGGGGTCGTTCTCGATCGTTCCACGGGGATCGTTTCCGACCCCGCCTCACGCCCAAGGACCGTAAAGGCTCGACGACAGCGTCAATCTCATCGGTTTTTTTTTCGATCGGCTGAAGCCGACGCGCGATCGCCGGGCTCGGGCTCCTTCGGTTGAATGAGTGCAACTCCTGCCTGATCCGTGCCTTGCGTCGCGTCGTGACTGCGATGCCGACTCTCGCGCGCATCGATTGATTGACGAAATGTTGTTTTTCGTCGACAGTGGATTCGTGACGCCGCCGACTTTTTCATTCCCCCGAGACTGACCAAGGGTAGGATCGGGTGAAAGAATGAAGGGTGGCGGGCTGTCCCGCACGCGTTTCTCATCGCCTCGAATCGGTCGCCTCGTTCCGCGCTCTCGTGTCGCTTCCTCATCGACCAGTCGACACGTCCCATGAACATCGAACTCGGACATCGCGTGCGTGAGATCCGACTCGAGCTCTACGGGCTCCACGGCGGCCCCATGCTCGCGAGCGAGTTGGGGATCTCCTTCTACAAGTTGATGAAGTACGAGCAGGGCCAGACGATCCCGGCCCACACCATCCTGCTCTTCATGGAAAAGACGGGCGCCCGCTCGAGCTGGCTGTTCACCGGCGAGGGCGAGAAGTACGAACACCGCCCCAGGTGACGACGTCGAGGTTCCCCATCCCACCTCGAGCGCATTTCCACGCGCTTCGTGGAGTGCATCGCGGCCGCCGCGCGCACCTGCGCATCGTTCTCGCTTGAACGATTTGGACGGCCACCCGAAGCAAGAATCGACCCAATCGTCCAAACGATCACCTGAATCGTCCGAAATCGACCGTCCCGGCCGCAGAGTCGATTCGCCGCAAATCGATCTCCTTAAAACATTTAAGAACGGAAACAGCGGATCGACCCCGAGAAAATCGTTCAGAGTGGACGATTTTCGCTTTCCTCGCTGAACGATTTCGCCTACTATGCGATTGTGAAATCGTTCAACGGGCGAATGACTCCGATGGCTGAGATCTACCTCAAGACGCAGCAAGTCGCCGACGCCCTCGGGCTCGGCGTGAGCACCGTGAAGCGTCTCGTCGACAAGGATCGCATCGTCGCCATTCGGACCTCCGGCAAGCATCGCCTGATCTCGCTCGAAGAGGCTCGGAGATTCGCGAAGAGCGAGAACCTCCCGACCGATCGCCTCGACGAACTCGCAGCGTCGGTGCTTCCCGACGACTCGATGGACATCGACGACGAGACTCGCGACCGACTCTTCGATCTGCTCAAAGCGGGAAAAGACGTCGACGCAGGTCAGCTGATCGTCGACGTCCACGCCCGCGTCCGAAATGCCGCCGTCCTCGCCGACGAGCTGATCCACAGGGTCATGGCACGGATCGGCCACAATTGGATGATCGGCACCTGGAACATCTACGAGGAGCATCAGGCTTCGCAGATCGTCGCCCGCACGATCGGCGAACTGATCCGCAAGGCGACTCGGACCCCCAACGCCCCGATGGTCCTCGGCGCGGGTGCTCCCGGCGACAATGCGACGATCGCTCTGCTCCTCGGTGAACTCACACTCCGAGAAGCCGGGTGCGAGGTCCGCAACCTCGGCCCCAACCTCCCCTTCGACTCGCTCACCGAAGCGGTCGAGTCGTACAACCCCGCGATGGTCTTCCTGACGGTTTGCCACCTCTGCAAGTCCGTCGCCGAGTTCCAACGCGAATATCTGCGATTCCACGAAGCGGCCCGCTCCCGCGGCGTCGCCGTGGTCCTGGGCGGCCGAGCACTCGGTCCCGAACTGAGGTCGATCCTTCCGTACACCTCGTTCGGGGATCGCATGAGTCATCTTCACGAATTCGGACGTCATCTGGCGGCGACGCGTGCGACCAACTCGGTGTCCGTCGACGTCGGATAGACATCCCAATCGTTCTCCATTGATTGTTTCTTCCCGAGAAGGATGCCGAACATGCGGAATCATCGACTCGACTCGGACGCGGACGGCCTGACGCCGCTCGACAGCGAGACCACCGCCCTTCTCGGCGCCCCCAAGGAACGGGAACTGCTCCGCGACCTGGCCGAATGCAAGGCCAAGCTCACCGAGGCGCTCGAACGGATCGACACGACCTCTCCCGAGTCGCACGAGGAAGGCCCCGCTCTGGCGCATTACGTCGCCACCCTGAGCGCATCGAGCGGCGAATACGAAGCCGGCCTCGGCGCTCTCGCACGACGCTACAGCGATCTTCGAGGCCGGCTCGCCATGGCCAACATGCGGCTCGTCGCACACGTCGCCAAGCGATTCCGCGACCGCGGCATCGCCTACAGCGACCTCATGCAGGAGGGCTTCTGCGGCCTCCTCGAAGCGATCGATCGCTTCGACCTGGGCCACGAGACGAAACTGGCGACCTACGCCACGTGGTGGATCCGCCAGGCGATGCAGCGTGCCGTCGCCGCTGGAGCCTACCCCGTTCGGCTCAGCCCGCGCCATCTCCGACAGCTCGCACAGAATCAGGACGAGATCGAACGCGGCGGCAAGCGTTCCGCGGGCGGCTCCGGCGAGGAAGGCTCGTCCGAGATGATCCAGCGGATTCACACCGCGACTCGTCCGACCCTCTCGCTCGACGCGTCGCTCGACGTCGAGACCAACTTCAGCCTCCAGCACACGATGAGCGACCCCGACGGCGACGCGATCGCCGACGTCGACCTCGACGAAACGGTCACGAAGCTCATGGACGGACTCCGTCCTCGCGAGCAGGAAGTGCTCGCACTGCGTTTCGGTCTCGGCGGCGGCGATCGACTCTCGCTGAGCCAAGTCGGCAAGGTCCTGTCCGTTTCCAAGGAACGAGTCCGGCAGATCCAGGATCGCGCTCTCGAAAAGCTCCGCTCCAAGGCGTCGGAACGCGACTTGGTCGAGGTCTGAGCGTCGGTTCGGGGAGCTCCTGCTTTCGAGATCAGTGGAAGAGAGCTCGGGAATCGCCCGAGCTCTTCTCGTTTCGAAGCCGGTGCCGTGTCGATAATCGCTCGAGCCCCCTCGTGAACGAGCGAACCGAGAGCTACAATCCGAAACAGTCCGAAGCGAGCTCGGGAACGCCCACCCCAATCTCAGGGAGAGGTCTCGAACATGATCAAGCGCTATCCTTGCGGAACGATCGCCCGCCGCGAATTCCTGACGAGCGCCGCGGCGTCGACGCTGCCGCTCTTGGTGGGAACCCAGGTCTCGGCCGCGATGAAGGACGAACCCAAGGCCGCCGCCAAGAAGACCGGCAAGCCGGTGCTCGGCGACGGTTCGCTCGGCCTTCCCGGGCCCTACCCCGGACGGGTCGTCGAGGTCCGCAACAAGGCGATGATCAAGGACGGCGTGAAGAATCGCGAAGCGATCAAGGCGTCGCTCGCCCGAGCCATGAAGGAGTTGACCGGTTCGGACGAAGCGGTCGACGCCTGGAAGACGTTCGTCGAGCCGGGCGACGTGGTCGGGATCAAGGTCGTCCCCAACGGCTTTCCCAACGTCCACACCTCCTTCGAACTCGTGCTCGAGGTCATCGCCGCGCTCGAGGCCGCCGGCCTGAAGAAGCGCGACATGATCGTGTTCGATCGATACAAGTCCGAGTTCATGTCGGCCGGTTATCACAAGATCGTTCCCGACGGGGTGCTCTGGGGCGGTGAGACGTCGGTCGACGACGGCAGCCAGCTCCTCACCTCGTTCCCCGGCAACGATCCCGTCGCGGGCTATGATCCCGACGAGTTCATGGAGATGAATCTCGTCCATCGCGGGCACGACCCCAAGGACGACCGCAACTACCGCTCGCACCTCGGATTGGTCGTCACTCGGCGCGTGAACAAGCTGATCCTGCTGCCGGTCGTGAAGGACCACGGCTCGGCGGGCGTGACGGGCTGCCTCAAGAACATGAGCCACGGCCTGGTGAACAACGTCGCCCGCTCGCACAGCTCACCCGACACCAACGTCTGCAATCAGTTCATCCCGCAAGTGGTCGACCACCCGATCATCCGCAAGAAGTGCGTGCTCCAGATCATGGACGGCATCCGCGCGGTCTATCAGGGCGGGCCGTTCGGTTATGCGAACAACAAGCACTGGTCTTGGGAGCGGAACTCGCTCTTCTGCGCCACCGACCCCGTCGCGCTCGACCGGATCGAGTGGGGGATCATCGACGCCAAGCGCAAGGAAATGGGGCTCCCGCCGGTCGGCTCGGTCGGCAAGCTCGGGCTCGACTCCGAGCGTGAAGGTTTCGACATGCGTCAACCGCAACACATCGGCCTGGCGGGCAATCTCGGGTTGGGCATCTACGACCTGAAGTCGCCCCTCGGTCGTCGCCACTCGATCGATCATCGCGTCGTCGAGATCTGACCCGCAACCGCCTCGACGTTGAAGAACGAGCCGCGGAACCCTCGAGGAGAGATCCGCGGCTCGTCTTCGTTCTCGGGCATCAGAGGCAGCACGAAGGCACGACCACCGGCACGCTGCAACCCTGCTGCACCGCGACGGTTCGCGGGACGACGCGGGCGACGGTCCGCGTGAGCGTGACCGGAACCTGCTCGGGGATGCAGACGGGGACCTGGCGGACCGCCGTCTCGGCGACCATGCGGCAGGTCGTCACCGGGATCTGCTCGACCTTTTCCTCGGCGACCATCGTGCAGGTGCGGACCTCGTAGGGCTCGACCCGCTCTTCGGCGACCATGGTGCAGGTCGTGACCGGGCAGCTCTCGACGCGCTCCTCGGTGACCATGCGGCACGTGCGCACTTCATAGGGCTCGACGCGTTCCTCGCTGACCATGGTGCAGGTCGTGACCGGGCAGCTCTCGACCTTTTCCTCGGCGACCATGGTGCAGGTGCGGACCTCGTAGGGCTCGACGCGTTCCTCGGCGACGGTCGTGCAGACCGTGACGGGAACCTGTTCGACGCGCTCCTCGGCGACCATTCGGCAAGTGCGGACCGGCACGCGACGGACCATCGTCTCGCGGACGTAGCGGGTCTCGGAGATGTTGCGTACGACGGGCCGCGACACGAACACGCGTCGCGAGACCGTCCGCGAAGGCTGTTGCACGGCGACGGTCGTCCAGACCTTCTTGGGATGCTTGAAGCAGCTCAGCAACCCCCGGCGCGGTTCGGGTTCGCAGCCGCACTCCTCGACCGGAACGCGGACGCGCCGCTCGACGATCGGACCGGGAACGGTCACGAACTCGCGCTGCCACGAACCACACTCCTCGACGACTTCGCGCGTGGTCACGACCGGACGGAGAACGGTGTACGGCTCCTCGATCATCTGAGTCTCGACCACCGGACGCATCACGGTGTAGCGCCGCTCGCGGGTCGAGGTCTGATAGACAGGACGCATCACGGTGTACTTCCGTTCCCGCTTCTCGGTCTGAACGACCGGACGCATCACGGTGTACTTCCGCTGCTGCATCGTGGTCTGATAGACCGGACGCTGGACGGTGTAGCGCCGTTCCATCTTTTGGGTCTCGATCACCGGTCGCTGCACGGTGTACTTCCGCTGCTGCATCGCGGTCTGGTAGACCGGACGCATCACGGTGTACTTCCGCTCGCGCTTCTCGGTCTGGAAGACCGGACGCATGACGGTGTACTTCCGCTCGTGAACGACCGTCTCGTTCACGGGCCGCATGACCGTGTAGCGCCTCTCGACCTGCGTGGTCTCGGTGACCGGGCGGAGAACCGTGTAGTTCTCCGAGCGCGTCGCCATGCGGTACCGCGTCTCCATCACGGTGTAGGCCTGCTGCTCGTACACGGTCTCGAGGACCGTGCGGGTGACGGTGTCGCACTGAGGCGCCAGCGTCACGGTCTGATAGACGGTTGCGACCACGGGGGCCGGCGCGCACCGATTGCAGGCGCCGCCGCCGTAGGTCGCGAGCGCGGGGGCGGCCGCCCCCCAAACGCCGAGCGCCGCGCCGAAGGCCAGGGCGCGGGCCATCACCAACCGGATCGACATCTCAAAGACTCCTCGCGAACGGTGCGGCATCCTTCAACGGGTGGGCAACGTGTAGGTGTGGATCCGACGTTCCGACGCACCGAGCGAGCCGGCCTCCATGCGCTCGCTTGGGGAGGAACTCGCCCCGGAGGAACCCGTGCTCCCCCGCGACCGAACCAGAGACGCCCGGAGGTGCCCAAGGTTCGGTCGTTGCGTCCCCTACAGTATAACATGGGCAAAATAGGAATTTGGCGGGAAAACCAACTTCCTCTCAAGCCCAGCGCTCGCAGAGTCGATACCACCGGATTCGACTCGCCCGCTCCCCGAGATCGCTCAGGTGGAGCACATCACCGCAAGCTGCATGCCGCTCCCCCGCATCGAGGACGGTGACAGCAGCCCTAATCGTTGGCTCGGAACGGCTTGCGACGAAAATGGGTTCGTTTCGGGAAATCGCCGCGCGGGCGATTGGAGCCGTTCGAGAGTCGAAACCTACAAAGCTCGACCGCGGCGTCGATCGAGTACCGAAGCCCCGCGATCGAGCGAAATGGGTTCGTTTCGGGAAATCGGTGCGCGAGTCACTTGGCCGAATCGGCCGGCAGCGTCTTCAAGATCTCCTGCGCCTGGGTCCGGACCGAGACCAGGCCCGAGCGGGTCAGCGCATCGAGCTTGGGCCGGAGGGCCTGGGCGAGCTCGACCTTGCCGGCGACGACGCCCTTGCGAATCGACTCGAGCGCCGTGTCTTGGATCGCTTCGATCTGGCTCCGACGCTCCGACTCGGGAACGCTCGCGAGCGCCGTCTCGAGATCGGTCGGCGAGAGCATCTCCTCGAGGAAGCCCTTGGCCGCGAGGTCGCCCCGCCGCGCGAGAGCCGCCGCCGCGTTGTAGCGAACGTCGCGGTCGGGATCGTTGAGCCGGTCGCGCAGGCCGAGGACCGCGGGCTCTCCGCCGAAGAAACCGAGCGCGAAGACGGCGATCTTGCGGACATCGGCCGATTCGGACTTCTTGGTCTCGACCAGGGCCGCGATCGTCGCCGCGTCGTCGAGCTTGCCTTCCAGGCGTGCCGCGTGGGAGGCGAGGCTGAGCGCCGCCGACTTTCGCACATCGTCCGACTTCGAGGACGTCAGCGCCGAGCGGAGCACCGAGAGTACGTCGACCGGCTTGCCCGCGGCGTCGGTCGCGTCAAGGGTCGTGAACACGCCGAGCGCGGCCGTCAGATAAACGAGCAGCTTCTCGTCGGTCTCCTTGGTGAGATCCGAGGCGAGGAGGTCGGTGAGTTCGCCGAGGAGCTTGCCGTCGGCCGCGATCTTGGGATCGTTGCGAATCAGGCTGCCGAGTTCGTAGGCCGAGCGGTAGTTCGCCTCGGTCGACTTGAGAGTCTGAACGTACCACATCGCGTCGCGCTCGCCGCCGGCGAGTTTGCCGAAGAGGAGCCAAACGACGATGACGACCGCGACGATCACCGCGGGGATCACGAAGAGCTGCACGATGAAACCGGCCGAAGGCGGTTCCACCGGCGGCAATTCGACTCCTGCGCGGCTCGGGGAAGTCGCGGGTGCGTCGGAACCGACCGGTGCGGGCTCGGGAGTGGCGTTCATCGCGAGGGAATCTCGGGCGTCGGCGATACCGTCTGAGGCGGATTGACTCACCGTTCAAGTGTAGCCGTCGCCGCGCCGGACGCCAACCCGCGCCTCGTCGCGACGCGTGCCGACCTTGCCGATCAAGCCGATTCTCGGTTTCGACGCTCGGCCCTGGTCCACCAGTCGATCGGGACGCCGAGGACGATGCACCCGCAGGCCGAGAGCGTCGCGAGCGGGTCCTCGATCGTCACGCCGATCAAGAGCGCGGCGGAGCCGGCCAGGAAGATCGCGGGAACGACCGGATACCCCGGAACGCGGAACGGCCGCGGATGATCGGGATGCCGCCGGCGGAGCACGAACACCGCGCCGACCACCGCCATCGAAGCGATCGTCAGGCCGACCCCTGCGTAGATCACGACCTGATCGAACGACCCCGTCCAGAGCAACAGCAGCGAAGCCGCCGCCAGAGCCGCGAGAGCCGGAGCGGGCGTACGCGAGCGCCGAGCGAGGCGCGACGCGAACCGCGGGAACTGACCGATGCACGCCATCGCATACATGATCCGCGATCCTGTGAGCAGATAAACGCTCACGCTCGCGATCAGGATCGACGACACGAGCAAGCCCGTCGCCTGTCCGAATCGTTCGCCTCCCAGCCGCTTGGCCGCGAGCTCGGCGATCGGCACGACCGCGTCGTCGCCCTTCACGCGAGCCAGCTCGACGATCTCGGACGCGGGCAAGGCAAGAGCGTACACGACGTTCAGCCCGACGTAGAGCGCGATCACGATCGACGTCCCCAGCACGATCGAGCGCGGCAGTGTTCGCGGCGGATCGATGACCTCGCTCGCGATGAACGCCGAGCCGTTCCACCCGGTGTAGGCGTAGGCGACGAACACGAGCGCGTAGGCGAACGACCCGCCCGAGATCGCCCCGAGCGCGGGCAGATCGAAGAGCCTGTCGCTATGTTCATGTCCTGAAACGAGGCCGAACACGATGAAGATCGCGACCAGAGCGATCTCGACCGCCGTGAGCACACCCTGCGCCTTGACCGCCGAGCGATCCCCGAGAGCGTGGAGCACCGTGAAGCCCACGATCATCAGCGAGGCCGGGATCCGATGCGCGAGCGATTCCCACCCCGGCGGCATGGGAAACGGCCAAGGCAGATACAGAGCGGCCGCCGCGCTCGAGGCTGCGATCGGCGCAGCGAAGCCGACGACGAGCGTCGTCCAGCCGCCGAGGAAGGCGATCGTCGGGCCGTAGGCGAGGCGCAGGATCGCGTAGTCGCCCCCCGGCAGCGACCAGGCCGACGCCGGTTCCGCGAGCGACAAGGCGCCGCAGAAGGCGATCAGTCCCCCCAAGATCCAGACGATGAGCATCAATTGATTGCTGCCCAGCGTCGCGACCATTCGGCCCGAGGTCGTCAGGATTCCGACGCCGACCATGCTCGACACGACGACGAATGTCGCCGTCGCCGTGCCGAATCGCGGGGGAAGTCGATGGTCATGCGAGGAATCCACGTCGATCGACCCTCAGCGGGGGACGCTCAGCGGCGGACGAGCCGCCGAAGGGACCGGCGGCGGCGGCGGATCGTCGAGACCCAGCGGGGCATCATCGATCTCGCTCCCGCGCGTCGGGGAACTCGGAATCGAGGAGGGTCGCCGCGTCGTCGGGGCGGCCGACGCAGTCGCCGAGGTCTCCGAAGGAGGAGCCGGAGGCGGTTCGAGCACCTTGTGATATGCCTTCGCCGCGACGGTCCGCACCTCTTCGCGGCGGTCGAGGGCCGCGGCACGCTCGAGCGGTTCGACCGCGCGCGGGTCGCGGATCTCTCCGAGTGCCCAGGCCGACGCCTGCCGTACGTTCTTGTCGTGATCATTCTTCAAGCGATCGATCAGAGCCGGCACCGCGCGGGAGTCGCCCATCCTTCCCAGCGCGATCGCGCCGTCGCGGCGCACGCTCCAGGAGTTGCTCTGGAGCTGCGTCAGACCGGTGTTCACCGGGTCGATCACCACGGTCGGCGGTTGTGCCGGCGCCACCGGAACGTATCGTTGCGGCGGGTTGACCACTACGACCGGGGGCGCGGCGATCACCGGCTCGGGTACGACGTAGACCGGTTGGGGAGCAGGCGGATTGAGCGCGCTGCCGACCGCGAGTCCGAGCGCCCCGCCCGCCACGAACGGCAAGAGTCCGTTCGACCCGCGATCGCGCTCGATGATCACGTCGCGGCGAATGACCGCAGGTCCCGGCCCGTAGCCGTACGAGCGACCCCGAGGCGCGGGCACAGGTGCGGGCGCATATCCTGGTCCGGGACGCATTCCCGCCGCCGCCCGAGGTCCGACGACCTCGGCCTCTCGACGGAATGTGCCGCCTGGGCGCGTGATCTCGATCTCCCGACGCGCCGTGCCGGGGCCGCGCTCCACCGTCACCGAGCGCTCGACGGACTTTCCGCGAGGGCCGACGGCCTTCTGCTCGCGCTTCACCGTCTGTGCCTCGGAAATGCCCGAAACGCCGATGATCCCGAGGGCCGCGAACCCGACGATCACGACCCGCCGCTTCCTCGAGAAGTACCCCATCGCTTCGATCTCCGTCTCGAACTCGCCCGCCCTCCCCAACCCGGCTCCGCCGAGCGATCGTGCGGGTCCGCATCGCGCGGGGCGAATTCTGCCGACTCGCGCCCGATCTGTGAAGCTCAGTGTCGATGCGGGCGTGCCGAGGACCGAATCGAGAAGAAAAAAATGGCGGAATTTCCTCTTTACTCGCGAATCGTTGAATCAGACAATCGTCCGAAGCCGAAGCATCCGGATATCCGGAATCGCGATGACGTGAGAGATCACGCGCATCGTTGCTTTCGCGAATGTTCCCACGAAGTTGTGGGACACCCCCCCCCCACCCGTCCCAGGTCTCGATGGAGGAGGCCGGCCATGCTTGCACCCAAGCGTTCGCTGTCCGCGTCGACCACTATGGAGGTCGTCGAGCGGATCATTCGTCCCGAGATGGAGCGGTTCTGCCCCTGTTGCGGCGGCGAACTCGACCTCCACCAGCCCGATATCGACTCGCCCCATCGAATGCTGGGGACGTGCGGCCACTGTGCGCAGTGGGTCGTGATCGAGACGCTGGGCGCGACGTCTTCGCGCGTGCTGGAGATCCCCAAGTCGACCGACGAGGCGCTTCGCCCCTCGCGTCGGCGACTCGCAAGACTGGCCGGGGAGGCAAACTGAGCGACTTCGGACCGGAGCCCGATCCCGTCGAGGACTCGACGGGATCGATCCGACCGACCTGGGGGAGGGAGATCAGGGGCGCTCGCCTGCCGCAAGCCGACGCTCGATCTCGTCGATCACGGGGATGAGGTCGGCGGCCGACTCGAGGACGAAGTGCGCGCCGACCTCGCGGAAGGCGGCTTCGGCCGTGGCGAGGCGTTGCGCGCGGTCGTCGGGCGCGAGCGCGGCCGCCTCCTCGGCGGAGAGCCCCAGCGCGTTGCCCGTCCGGGTCACCGCGACGGTCCACGCGCCGGCGTTCAGCCCCGCGCGGATCCCGACGGGCGTGTCGTCGACGACGACCACCTCGGAGAGCGGGTAGACGCCGAGCCGCTCGGCGATCCGGAAGTTGAGCCAAGGAGCGGGCCGCCCCTCGGCCACGTCGTCGGCGCCGAGGTCGACGTCGGGCGAGTAGCCGAGGCTCGCGGCGATCGGCACGACGACGTCCATCAGCTCGCGGGTGTAGCCCGTGCTCGAGCCGATCTGGAGCCCTCGGCGGCGGAGTTCGGCGACGACCGCGGGGACTCCTTCGATCACGTCGCAATGCCGCGCGATCACTTCCTTCTGGAGCGGCAGGAAGTCGACATACAAGCGATCGATGTCGGCTTCGGTCGCGTCCGCATGGAACCGATCGCGCCAGGCCGAGGCCACGCGCGGCATCGCCAGGATCGTCGCGATGTGGTCGCGCTTGGCGCGGCCCATCGGCTCGCGTGCCTCGGCGAGCGTGATCTCGACGCCGCTCCGGCGGAAGATCTCGACGAAGGCGACCACGGGCGCGCGGCTGCCGTGATCCACGGTCGTTCCCGCCCAGTCGAAGAACACGGCCTGGAGTCCACGACTCGATCGACTCATTCCCAGCGCTCCCAGTTGCGGTCGGCGAGGCCGAACGACATCGTCATCCCGGCTCCACCCGTTCCCGTGCAGACATGAACATTCGGCAGTGGATGAGCCTCGAACAGCACGCGCGTGGGATGCTTGGCGTAGATGCCGTGCCAATGCTCGCTGATCGACCAGTCGGGGAGGTGGAAGACCTTGCGGAGTTCGCGGAGGATCAAGTCGTCGATCTCGGTCTTGTCGAACGGCTCGATCGCTTCGTCGTATTCGTGGGAGTCGCCCAGGATCGCCTCGCCGCGGGCGTTCTGCGAGATCATGACGTGGATGCCGTGGCGGTCGAGCTCGGGAGAGTCGTGGGCGATCCGGGCCGAGACGTCGGCCAGGGTGGGGCAGACGTTGAAGTTCGCGTAGTGCCGGAGGGTCAGTCCGCTCGCGAGGTGGGTGCGGGTTCTCCAGCCGCCGGGTTGAGGCGGAGTCTTGAGCATCTGGAGCTTGCACCGCCTCAGCCCGGAGTCGATGAAGACTTCGGGGAAGAGGGTCTCGAGGTCGGCCCCGGAGCAGACGATCGCCAGGTGGAAGTCCCACGAGCGGCCGTTGCCGGCGCGGACCGAGCCGTCCTCGATCTCGGTGACGGCGGTGTTGAAGAAGAAGCGGACGCCGTAGGTCTCGGTCAACCAGGCGGGGAGGTCGCGAATCACGGCGCGGGGGTCGACGCAGGCCTCGGTCGGGCTGTGGAGTCCGCCGCGGAGCCCGTCGGGGTTGGCGGCGGGGGTGCGTTCGAGGACCGCGGCGGCGTCGAGGAGTTCGCAGGGGTAGCCCAGGTCGGGCCCGCGTTCGGCGAATTCGCGGAGGACCTGGAACTCGTCGTCGTGGTGCGCGAGGTGGATCGAGCCGCAGGGGTCGAGACCGATGCCGGAATCTCGGGCGAGCTCGTCCCAGAGCCGTCGCGAGCGGAGGGCGAGTTCGTGGAATTCGCCGCTGGGCTGACCGATCGGCCAGACCATGCCGAAGTTGCGCACCGAGGCGCCTGCCGCGACGTTGCCGCGTTCGAAGACCGTGACGCGGTGTCCGCGCTTGGCGGCGGCCCAGGCATGCGCGAGCCCGACGATCCCCGCGCCGATGATTCCGACATCCTTCGATTCGCTCATCGGTCGACCTCAGGAATCGGCGGGGATCAGAGCGGCGTCGAGGTCGTCGACGTAGGCGTCGATCGGGGCGACGTCCATGCCGCGAACCTTGGCCGCCTCGTCGTAGCGCCTGAGGAGGACGGCCTGCTCGAAGAAGGGACTCGAGCGGAATTCGGCGACCTCCGCTTCCGACATCGGTCCGCCCTGGAGTTGCAGGCTCGTGAGCGAAGGACCGGAGAGTTTGGCGAGGTAGGTCGGCTCGACGGCGCAAAGGTAGCGCTTGGCCTCGACGTGGAGCCGAACCGGCTCGACGACGTCGGGACCGAAGTAGTGCGCCAGCCACTTGCGGCCGAGTTCCTCGTGGCGGTCGTCGATGCCGTGCTCGGGCGAGTCGCTCGGCAGATCGTGCAGGAGGTGGCCGATGTCGTGGAGCAGCGAGGCCACGACCAGGGACGAGGGCTGGCCCGACTTCTTGGCGAAGTGAGCCGCCTGCAACGCGTGCTCGAGCTGGGTGACCTCTTCGCCGCCGTAGTCGGATTCGCCGCGCTCGGCGAAGAGCCGGAGGATCGTGGCGACCACTTCGGAATGTTCGGGATTCATCGGAATTCCCCTCACACTATCTTCATCGCGAGCGGGTAGAATGCCGCTCTTTCCCACGCGCCTCGAACGACCGGACGACACAGAGACTTTCTCATGAACCGGCTTGAAGTTCAACCGACTTCTGAAAATGTCAAATCGACGAAGCTCGGCATGGCGCTCTGGTCGGTGACGGCGGCGTTCGGCGCCTACTTCTGCATGTATGCCTTCCGGAAACCGTTCACGTCTGCGGGTTTCGCCTCGGGGACGGTCTTCGGGCTGCCGGAGAAGACGGTGCTCGTCGTGGCTCAGGTGCTCGGCTACACGCTCTCGAAGTTCATCGGGATCAAGGTGATCGCCGAGATGACCTCGAAGGGCCGGGCGCTGGGGATCTTGATCTTGATCGGCAGCGCCGAGGTCGCGCTCCTGCTCTTCGGGTTCCTGCCGGCGCCGCTGCACGTGTTCGCTCTGTTCTTGAACGGCGTCCCATTGGGGATGGTCTTCGGGTTGGTTCTGGCGTACCTCGAGGGCCGCAAGCACACCGAGGCCCTGGCGGCCGGGCTCTGTGCGAGCTTCATCATCGCCGACGGGCAGACGAAGTCGGTGGGAACGTGGTTGCTCGGCCTGGGGGTCTCGGAACGTTGGATGCCCGCGGCGGCCGGCGCTCTCTTCCTGCCGGCGTTGCTGCTCTTCGTCTGGATGCTCACGAGGATCCCGCCGCCCGACGACCACGACATCGAGCGCAGGGCCGAGCGGCTGCCGATGGACGGGCCGACGCGCGCGGCGTTCCTGAAGAAATATGCGTTCGGCTTGATCCCGATCACCATCGCCTACCTCGCGGTGACGATCGTGCGGAGCATCCGGGCCGACTTCGCGCCCGAGATCTGGAAGGGACTCGGCGTCGAGGTCGTCCCCGAGACGTTCACGTACTCCGAGATCTTCGTCGCGGCGGGGGTGCTGCTCACGAGCGGCCTGAGCATCCTGATCGTCGACAATCGCAAGGCGTTCTTCGTCTCGCTGGGCGTCTGCGGTTTCGGCGCGCTCCTGATGTGCGGCACGCTCCTGGGACTCTCGTTCGGTCGCATCGACGCATTCACGTTCATGGTCTTGGTCGGACTCGGTCTCTATTTTCCCTACGCGGCGGTCCATACGACCGTCTTCGAGCGGTTGATCGCGATGACGCGCGAGCCGGGGAATCTCGGGTTCCTGCTCTATCTGACCGACGCGGTCGGGTATCTCGGTTATGTTGCGATCCTGCTGGGCAAGGGGTTCCTGGCGTCTCGGGGCGGGTTCCTCGCGTTCTTCCAGGTCGTCTGCTGGATCACCGGGGTGATCGCGGCGGGCTGTTTCCTGACCTGCGCGGCGGCGTTCGCCAGGCGACGAGCCGCGGCCCCGATCGTGGAAGCGACGGGTGAAGCATGAGTTCCACGCGAGCGATCGTGTTCCATGGGCCGGGCGAGCCGCTCGTGCTCCGCGAGTTTCGTCGATGCGAGGCCCCCGCGGGCGGCCTCTTGGCGCGGGTCGCCGCGTGCACGCTCTGCGGCAGCGACCTCCACAGCGTCGAGGGCCGGCGCACGGTCGCGGTCCCCACGATCCTGGGGCATGAGATCCTGGGCGTGGTCGAGGCATTCGGCGAAGGAGCCGCGCGGACCGACGCCGCCGGCGATGAACTGAGGGAAGGCGACCGGATCACCTGGGCGATCGTCGCCGCCTGCGGCGCGTGCGTCTTCTGCGAGCGCGGGTTGCCTCAGAAATGCGAATATCAGACGAAATATGGACATGAACGGATTCGCCCAGGACTGGAATTGACCGGCGGCCTGGCCGATCGGGTCCAGCTCGTGCCGGGGACGGCGATCTTCCGCGTGCCCGAGCATCTGCCCGACGAGGTGGCCTGCCCGGCCAACTGCGCGACGGCGACGGTGGCGGCGGCGTTCGAGGCGGCGGGACCGGTCGAGGGTCGCGACGTGTTGATCCTCGGCGCGGGGATGCTCGGGATCACGGCGGTGGCTTGTGCACGTGCTTCGGGCGCGCGGACGGTGATCGCGTGTGATCGCGATGCGGCGCGGGCGGAGACGGCGGCACGCTTCGGGGCCGACGCGGTCGCGTCTCCCGAGACCTTGACCGAGACGATCGCCCGAACGACCTCGGGTCGGGGGATCGACGCGGCGATCGAACTCACCGGCGCCCCCGAGTCGTTCGAAGCCGCGCTCGCCGCGGCGCGGGTGGGCGGGTCGATCGTCCTGGTCGGCAGCGTCTTCCCGTCGAGACCGGTCGAGGTCGCGCCCGAGCGGGTCGTCCGAGGCTGCCTCACGATTCGAGGCGTGCACAACTATGCGCCTCGGCATCTGAAACAAGCGATCGACTTCTTGGCTCGTGCCGACGTCGATCGGTTCAAGACGCTCGTGGGTCCTTGGCGGCCTTTGACGTCGCTCGCCGGCTCGAGCGCGATCCCGCCGGCGGCGGTCGGGCTGCGGCTGGGGATCCGGCCCTTCGTCTGAGCGAGCGAAGGTCTACTTCTTCTTTTTCTTCTTCTGCTTTCGCTCTTCCTTGCGCTTGGGGCCCTTCTTGCTCGAGGCCTTGGTCGGACCGACCTTCTTGGGCGGCCTCGGCGGCGTCTTGGGCCGAGTCCGCGAGGGGGGAAGCCCCGGCTCGGCGGCGGTCTCCGACTCGTCGCGCGGGATCGCGAGTTCGAGTTCACGGCGATCGATATCGACACGAACGACGCGAACGAGGAGTTCGTCGCCCAGCCTGTAGGTTCGGCCCGAGCGCCTACCGATCAGCGTATGCGTCTCCGACTCGAGGTAGTAGTAGTCGGCCTCGAGAGCGCCGACGTGGACGAGCCCTTCGATGGGGAGCTCGATGATCCGGGCGAAGAAGCCGAAATCCTCGACCGCGATGATCACCGCATGAAAGATCTCGCCGATCTTGCTCTGAAGGAATGTGAGCAGCTTGATCTTGATGATCTCGCGTTCGGCGGTCTCGGCGCGGCGTTCGGTCTTGGTGCAGTGGTCGGCGAGGACGGCGAGTTCGTCGATGTTGCCCTTGGGCCGCTTGCCCGCGAGCACGGCGAGGAGCCGGCGGTGGACGTGGAGGTCGGGATAGCGGCGGATCGGCGAGGTGAAGTGGCAGTAGTCGTCGCTGGCGAGGGCGTAGTGGCCGATCTCGTCGGGCGTGTAGGTCGCTTGTTTGAGGCTGCGGAGCAGGCCGAAGTGGACGGCGTAGGCCTCGGGTCGGTCGCGGGCCTCGTCGAGGACCTTCTGGAGCTGGAAGCGGCTGTCGGGGTTCTCGATCTCGAAGCCGAGCCCGCGGGCGAATTCGGAGAACTGCTGGAGCTTGTGGAGTTCGGGGTCGGGGTGGGCCCGGCGCAGGAATGGGGTCTGCTTCGCGGTGAGGAACGAGGCGACCGCCTCGTTGGCCGCGAGCATGAATTCCTCGATGACCTGGTGGCTTCGGTCGTGCGACGCGAGATGGGCGCCGACGACCTCGCCCTGCTCTCCGAGGTCGACCTCGACCTCGGGCATCTCGAGCTCGAGCGCTCCGCGCTCGAAGCGTCGCTTGCGGAGGATCATGGCGAGTTCGAGCATCTCGACGAGCATTGTGCGGAGTTCGGGGCCGACGCCCTCCATCGGCTCGTCGGGGTGATCGATGCACCACATCACCTGTTCATAGGCGAATCGATGATCGACTCGGATGGCGGTTCGGGCGAAGTCGCGATCGGTGCGTCGACCGTCGGGGTCGAATTCGATGAATGCGGAGACGGTGTATCGAGTCTGCCCGGCCTGGAGGCTGGCGAGGCTGTTCGAGAGGATCTCGGGGAGCATGGGGATGACGCGGTCGGGGAGGTAGACGCTGGTGCCGCGGGTGCGTGCGGACTTGTCGAGCGCGGAGCCTTCGCGAACGAAGTGCGTGACGTCGGCGATGTGGACGCCGAGATGCCAGAAGCCGCGATCGTCGCGGGTGAGCGTGATGGCGTCGTCGAAGTCGCGAGCGGTGGCGGGGTCGATGGTGACGGTGAGTCGGTCTCGGAGGTCGAGCCGGTCCTCGACGACGTTCTCGTCGAAGAGCTTGGCTTGCTCGCGGGCATCGATGAGGACGTCGTCGTCGAAGGCGTCGGGGATGTTGAGCGCGCGGATGACGGAGAGGGTGTCGACTCCGGGCCGGCCCCGCGGGCCGAGCACTTCGGTGATGACGCCCTCGCCCTCGCGGAACGGGGTGGGGTAGCGGACCATCTCGAGCGCGACCTTGTCGCCGGTGCGGGCGCCCTTGGCGCCCGGGTCGCCGACGTAGATCGGGTCGTTGAAGGCGGTGCCGTCGATCTTGACCATCCCGGCGCCGGCGCGTTCGAAGTAGGTGCCGACGAAGAGGCCCGAAGCCCGCGCGAGGACCTGGACGATCCGCCCCTCGGCGTTGTAGCCCTGTCCTCGCGACTTCTTGACGATCTTGACGGCGACTTCGTCCCCGGTCGACGCGTCCTTGCTCGCGTCGGGCGGGATGAAGATCTGATCCGACTTCGATCCCGTGCCCCCGCTCGGGCGGACGAATCCGAATCCCTTGCTGGAACGACGGAACGTGCCGACGATCGTGCCCTTGGTCTGAGGGCGTACGAGCGTCTTGTCGCCTCGGAGCTCGAGCGTGCCGTCGCGGATCATCGCCTTGATCGCCGCGCGGAGGTCGGCGTAGGCGTCGTCGCCGACCTTCAGTTGCTTGGCGATTCGCTTGAGCGTGAGCGGCAGATAGCTCGATGAGGAGACCAGAGCGAGGACCTGCGAGGCGAGATCATCGGTGGCCATGAGCATCCCTCGATTTGGGCCGCGAAGCGGCCGGGAGTCCGCCGAGCCGCCGCGACCGAGCCGAGCCGCCGGTCACTCCTCGGAACTCACCGGCTCGGCGTTCACGCCGCCCTTGAAGATCCGTCGGCCCAGATTCTGGTGGAACGGAGTCCAGGCGGTTTCCTTGCACGGGTCGTCGCGGATCTCGCGGGTGAAGAGGTGGATCTTGGCGTCGAGGTTGTCGAGATGATGCAGAGCGATCGCCTCGGGAGTCATCGGCACCTTGGGGCTGCCGAACTCGTGGGTCCCGTGGTGGCTGATGATCATATGCTTGAGCCGGAGCAGGAGCTCGGCGGGAAACGGCTCGCCCGTCAGGTCGCTGGTGCGCTCGACCTTGTCGCGGAGCATCTCGACGCCGATCACGAGGTGGCCGATGAGCTGTCCTTCATCGGTGTATGCGAAAGCGCGATCATAGCTGAGTTCCTCGATCTTGCCGATATCGTGGAGGAAGATGCCGGCGAGGAGGAGGTCGCGATCGACGTCGGGGTAGAGGTCGGAGATCCGATCGGCGATCGTCAGGAGGGTGACGACGTGCTCGAGCAGACCCGACTGATAGGCGTGATGGTTCCGGATCCCGGCGGGGGCGGTCGTGAACTTGCGGAGGAACTCGTCGTCGATCAGGAAGCACTCGACGAGCGCGCGGAGGTGGGGGTTGCCGATCTCGAGGAGGATCGAACGGAGCCGCGCGGTGAGCTTGGCGACGTTCTGCGAGGTCTGCGGCAGGAAATCCTCGGGCGAGATCTCGCGCGGGTCGCTCGGTTCGATGTGCGACAGGATGACCTGGAGCGCGCCTTGGAAGACCTGGACCTTGCCGCGGACGTGGAGATAGTCGCCCGGTTCGAAGGTGCGGGCGAGCCCTTCGGAGGCGTTCCAGAGCCGCGCGCCGATGGCGCCCGACTTGTCGCGGAGTTCGAGATGGAGGTAGAGATTCCCTTGCCGGTTGGCTCGCAACTGCTTGTCCGCCACGAGGAAGATCTCGTCGACGGCGTCGCCGTTGGCCAATTGATTCACGAAGCGTCGCGACATCGAGTCTTCAATTCATAACCGGAGTGATCGCCGAGAGGAGAGCGCCTCGCCCCGCGCGTCCGCGTGTCACGGCAAACCGAGAGTGAGGGAACGAACAGGGATTGTAGGGAGACCGTCGCACCGGGGTCAAGTGAGCCGGATTCGACGCGACGCACCGAGTTCGAACGCGAGCCGCCCCGCGGCTCTCTCGCGCGACGGGATCGCGCGAGAGGGGCGGGGCGTTCTCGGGTGGAACCGGCTGGGAACCGGCTCGAGGTCAGATCGTGGTGGTCGTGGGGACCTTCTTCTGCGGGAAGAGGAAGCCGCCGTCCTGTTCGCTGGAGCCGATCTGGTTGGTCGCGAAGGCGGGGCCGGGGGTGGGCTCGCCGACGATCGGCTGCTCGACGAGGGCGATCCGTCCGCGGCGGCGAGCCCGATTCAGGGCGCGAACCTGGAGGCCGCCGACGTCGGTCGTCGAACTGCTGATCGAGTTGCTCGCGTTGAGCGCTCCGGGGGCGGCGCTGTTGATGGTGACGGTCGTCCCCTGGCCGGTGCTGGTCACGCCCGGGTAGGGGAAGAGCGGAATGACGCCCGGGTTGAACGGCGTGATCACGCCCGCGGGGGGCAGACCCGAGCGGTTGGGACCGACGACGCGGACCTGCTGGAGGCGGAAGCTCGCCCCTCGGCCGACTTCGCGGAGCTCCTTGATCGTGTTGTTCGGGTCGACGATCACGCCGAGGAAGTACTGCTGGGGCGACGCGGGCAGCGTCACGGGGAGCCCTTGCAGCGTCGTGATGTTGTCGCCCGGGTCGAGGTTCGAGTCGTTGAGGATCAGGCGGGTCGACGGCTGGAGCGACACGGGGTTGATCGAGTCGATCGTGTAGCTGCCGAGGATCTGGTCGCCCGGTCCGAAGTTGCGGTCGAGCGAAGCGACCAACTGAACCAGGAGCGGACCCTGGAGGTTGGTGTTGGCGGTGCCGAAGTTGCCGAGGCGGATATTGGGCTGGATCGCGTCGCCGGGGTTCATGACCGGGGGAACGTCGAGCGCGATCGTCTGGATATCGGGGAGAGCGGCCTGGATCAGGACGGGGAGCGATCCGCGGCTGCTGTTGTTGACGAAGTCGTTCTCGAGGAACGCGCGATCGCCGTTGACGACGTAGTAGATGTCGATTCGTCCGCCGCTGCCGGGGTAGCCCGCGGGCCGAGCCGGCATGTTGAGGACTTGGGTGACGCGCACGTCGCTGTTCTGGATGACCGAGGGGATCGCGATCTGCCCGAGGGCGATCGCGTTGCGGGGCGAACGCCCGCGGGGGACGGCGAGCACGGTCACGGTCGTCGCGGGTGCGTCGGCCGTGCTGGTCGCGTTCGGCTCGAGGTTGAGCGGTTCGATGATCGAGCTCGCGCCGATGTTGTGAACATCGACGGTCACCTCGAGCGGTTGTCCCCAGGCCGCCACCGCGCCGGTCTGGCCCGTGACGGTCAAGTCGGGCAGCGAGTACCCCAGCGCCGAGTACGAGAGGACCTCGCGCTTCTCCAGACCTTCCAACATCGGACGCGTCACGCGAAGGCGCGAGCGGCGAGCGTTGCGGCCCCGATTCCGAGCTTCCACTGTCGACACCTCACACCTCCCTGCGGTCGAGGGTCCAAGTCTCCCGCCCGGACTGCCGGAAGGAAACGAGCCGGTCCCCCCGAACCTCTCTTCGAGTCAAGGTCCAGGTTCCACGATAACGGCGCGGACACGTCGCGTCAGGGGTCGAGGCGAGTCGCTCTTCCCGGGGCGCGGTTCGGGTACGCTTCAGGGATATTGAGTCGTCCGATTTCCTCCGCGAAATGGTTGGAAAACGAGCCGAGAACCCGAGTCGACTTCCGAAGACGATCGATCCGACGGTCCTTGGGATGACGCCGATTCGCCCGTTGGAGCCGGATGCGCGGATCGCTCGGATGGGCGCATTCGAGGTGATCCCCGGAGCGCGGGGCGCGACCCCCTTCCGTCGCGCGGAGCAATCGGTACATTCGAGGACGTCGCCCGCTCGAGAGCGGAGTCTCGCGCGGGCCGGTCTCCTTCTTCCTCACTCTCCCGAGGAGTCGACGATGTCGTCCCGATCGATCCTATCCGCATGCGTGATTCTCGGGCTCGCGTGCGTCGCCGTCGCGTCGGCGTTGACGCCGGCGGCCGAGCCGGGCAAGAGCGTCGCCGACCGGATGCGGGCCTGGAGGCAGCACGACGTATCCCGGCCCAAGCCGCCGGTCGTGACCCCCGTCGAACCCACGCGGGTCGTTCCGGCTCCGGCCGACGCGGTCGTGCTCTTCGACGGCGACGATCTCGACGCCTGGACCCCCGTCGAAGGAGGAGGCCCGGCGCGCTGGAAGGTCGCCGACGGCGTCTTCGAGGTGACTCCCGGCCGCGGTGCGATCCGTACCAAGCAAGGGTTCGGCGACGTCCAGCTCCATATCGAGTGGGCCTCGCCGATGCCGCCCAACGGCGTCGGGCAGGATCGAGGCAACTCGGGACTCTTCTTCATGGGCGTGTACGAGCTCCAGATCCTCGACTCGCACAACGCCGAGACCTACACCGACGGACAAGCCGGCGCGCTCTACGGCCAGTATCCGCCGCTGGCGAATGCGTCGCGCCCGCCGGGCGAGTGGCAGAGCTACGACGTCGCCTTCCGTCGCCCCCGCTTCGAGACCGACGGCACCCTGATCGAGCCCGCACGCATGACCGTGTTCCACAACGGGGTGCTCGTCCAGAACAACGAAGAGCTCCTCGGCCAGACGAGCTGGCTGCGCTGGAGCCCGCATGAGGATTTGGGAGAGAAGGCCCCGATCTCGCTCCAGGACCACGGTCACCCGGTGCGTTTCCGGAACATCTGGGTCCGCCCGCTCCCCGAGCGCTCGGCGCCGACGGCCGAACAGGCGCGACGGGCGGAAACGGTCGCGCTCTCCGACGCCGCGCTCGATCGCTTGGTCGGAGACTACGCCCTCTCCGACGCGAACGACGGCAAGGTGGTCCAGATCGGCCGCGCGGGGCGGAACCTGACGGTGAAGTTCCCCTTCCGCAAGTTCAAGCTCGAGATGGAGCCGATCTCGGAGACCGTTTTCGACCTCCCCAAGACCGACGGCCGGTTCACGTTCCGGCTCGACGACAAGGGCGCCGTGAAGTCGGTCCACTTCCGGATCGGCGACGGCGAGCGCGAATATCCGAGGGTCGCGAAGTGATCGCGATCCCGGCCTGACCGCCCTCTACGCATGTGGGGGGCGTGTGATAGAGTGATACGCCCGGTCGTTTCGAGCGACGAGCGCTCGTCGCTCGATCACGGCCGCTTCGATCACACGTCCCATCGTCCGCGAGGAGTTCGCCGTGCTCTGGTCTCGTGCCCTGATCCCGACGCAGAAGGAGAACCCCGCGGACGCCGTCGCCCCGAGCCACCAACTCCTCGTTCGCGCGGGGATGGTCCGACAGCTCGGCGCAGGGGCCTACACCTACTTGCCGCTCGGCTTCCGGGTGCTGAACAAGGTCGTCGCCATCGTCCGCGAGGAGATGGACGCCGCGGGCGCTCAAGAGATGCTGATGCCCGCGCTCCAGCCGGTCGAACTCTGGCGCGAGTCGGGCCGGTACGAGACGTTCGGCGAGCTGCTCATGCAGCTCAAGACCGCCAACGGCACGCACATGGCGCTCGGGCCGACGCATGAAGAGGTCGTCACCGAGGTCGCGCGGGCGATGCTCCGCTCCTATAAGCAGCTTCCAATCACGGTCTATCAGATCCAGACCAAGTTCCGCGACGAGCCCCGCCCGCGGTTCGGGATCCTCCGGACCCGCGAGTTCCTGATGAAGGACGCCTACAGCTTCGACGCCGACGTCGCCCAGCTCGAGCAGAGCTACGACGCGATGTACGAGGCCTATTGCCGAATCTTCGATCGCTGCGGCATCCCCTACGTCGTGGTCGAGGCCGAGTCGGGTCCGATCGGCGGCGACAGTTCGCACGAGTTCATGGTGCCGTCGAACACGGGCGAAGACATCATCATCCATTGCCACGAGTCGGGCTACGCCGCGAACCAGGAGAAGGCCGAGATCGGCGCGATCGCCTGGCCCGCTCCGGCCGACCCCGCCGCGCCCGCCTACGAAAAGGTGGCGACCCCCGGCAAGCGAACGATCGCCGAGGTCTGCGGCTTCCTGAAGGTCCCCGAGTCGGCCTCGGCCAAGTTGCTCGTCTACATGGCCGACGGCAACCCGGTCGCGGTCTTGATCCGCGGCGACCACGAGGCGAACGAGGCCAAGGTCCGCCGAGCCTTCGGCGCCTCGGCGATCGTTCCGGCCGACGCCGACCAGATCCTGAAGGCCACCGGCGCCCCGATCGGCTATCTCGGCCCGATCGGCTTGAAGATCCCGCTCGCGATCGATCGCTCGGTCGCGGCGATGCCCTCGGTCGTCGTCGGCGCGGGCGAGGTCGATCAGCACTTCAAGGGGGTCGTTCCGGGACGCGACTTCCCGCTCGACCGCGTGCTCGACCTCCGCAACGCCCTCGAGGGCGACCCCTGCCCCCTCTCCGGTAAGCCGATGCAGGTCTCGCACGGCATCGAGATCGGCCACGTCTTCAAGCTCGGCACGAAGTACTCGCTGGCGATGGGCGCGAACTTCCTCGACGAAAAGGGCTCGGAGGTTCCGACGATCATGGGGTGCTACGGCATCGGCGTGAATCGGATCGTGGCCTCGGCGGTTGAAGCGTGTCACGACTCCGACGGCATCCTCTGGCCCTTGGCGATCGCGCCGTACCGGGCGGCGGTCGTTCCGCTCCAGGTCAACAACGACGCCGTGATGGCGAAGGCACACGAGATCTACGCGGCGCTCCAGGCCGCCGGGCACGACGCCGTTCTCGACGATCGCGAGCAGCGCCCGGGCTTCAAGTTCAAGGACGCCGATCTCGTCGGCTTCCCGCTCCGGGTCGTGATCTCGGAGCGCGGGCTCGGCGCGGGCACGCTCGAGATCAAGTGGCGGAACCGGCCCGAGGCGGGCTCGATCTCCGCCGAAGGCGCGGGGGCGGCGGTGGTCGCACTCCTCGACGAGGCGCTCGCGGCCGAGGCGGCCAAGCTCGAGGAACGCAAGGCGTCGCGAAAGAGCGGCCGCCGCAAGTGAGGCTTCGGCCCGATCGGTTCGTCGCGAATCGACTCGTCACTCGCCCCTTCAACCCGACGGAATCATGGCTCAGCGACCCTCGAAACTCGCATATGCACTGCTCGGCTTGATGACGGTCGCGTCGATGGGCGGTCCGTTCCTGATCGGGACGACGCTCCGGGGCGGCGACCGGCCGGGGTGGCCCCCCGATCGCCCGGTCGAATGGGCGACCTTCATCGGCGTGACCTCGGCCGTCGCTCTCCTGATGCTGGTGATCCTGATCCACGGGCTCTCGCTCCACCGCAAACTCTCGCGCGAGGCGGCGGCAGCGAAGGCTGCGCGTGAGGCGGCCGTTTCGAGCCGGCCGCCGACGGCGGGAGTCGAACCTTGAACCTCGCGATCGCGATCCTGGGATCGGCCGCGATCGCGTTCGTGGTCTCGGAGCGACTCACCCGCTTGATGCGGTTCGTCGCGCCTCGGCTCGGCTTCGTCGACAAGCCGGGCGGACGCAAGGCGCACAAAGCCCCGACTCCGCTGGGCGGCGGCGTTGCGATCTGGATGACGACCTTGATCGTCCTGGGCGCCGGCGCGGCGGTCGCCGCGGTGGTGCCCGACCGGCTCCCGCCCGAACTCGCGATCCATCTCGCGGGACTCTTCGAGAAGGGGCCGCTGCTCGGCTTCGTGCTGGGGCTCGCGACCCTCATCATGCTGATGGGTCTGGCCGACGACCGCGTCGGCCTGGGTTGGAAGCTCCGCATCGGCGTTCAGACCGCGCTCTCGATCGCACTCGTGGCCTCGGGAGTCCGGATCACGCTCTTTCCGCCCTTCGACGCGCCGCTGTTCGGATCGGTGATCACCGTGCTCTGGATCGTGGGCCTCACGAACTCGTTCAACTTCCTCGACAACATGGACGGTCTGGCGGCGGGCGTCGGCCTGATCGCGGCGGTCCTCTTCGCGGTCGCTCAGCTCGAGGTGGGCGGGTTGTTCGTGCCGATCGTCTTCTTCGTGCTCGCCGGAGCTCTCGGCGGCTTCCTCGTCCACAACCGAGCCCCCGCGCGGATCTTCATGGGCGACGGCGGCAGCAACTTCCTCGGCTTCATGGTGGGCACGCTCACGGTGATCGGGACGTTCACGCGTCCGGAACTCGGGTTCTCGCCGTATGCGGTATTGGCTCCCTTGCTGGTCATGGCGGTGCCGCTCTACGACACGACGTCGGTGGTGATCATCCGGATCCGTGAGGGGCGGAGTCCGTTCCAGGCCGATCGCCGGCACTTCTCGCACCGGTTGGTCGACCGCGGCTTGACGCCCGTGCAGGCGGTCCGAACGATCTATCTCGTGACGCTCGCGGGCGGACTCGGGACGCTGATCCTGCCGAGGCTCGACCTCGCGGGGTCGCTGGTGGTCCTCTCCCAGACGCTCTGTCTCGTGGGGATCATCGCGATCTTCGAGGTTGCGCCGGGGCCTGGAGCTCGTCCTGCTCCGAGTTCGTCTCCCGCTTCTCCTCCACCAACCTCGAATCCGACGGAACTTCGCGATGTCGAAGCGCCACCCGAACCCGGGCCGCCCGAAGACCGAGTCGAGGCCGCGGCGGACGAAGGGGTCTGACCCCGTCGCCGCACGTTGGGAGGAGCCCGAGGGCCCGACCCTCGAACGGATCGGCGAACTCGTCCGGCGATTCGCCCTCGCCGCGCTCGCTTGCTTGATCACGTCGCGCGTGTTCTACCCGAGCGAGGATGCACCGACGGGCACGGGACTCTGGTGGGTCTTCGCGGTCCTGATCGTCCTGGGCGCGGCGATCGCGGCGGGGTTGCTCCAGGAGCGATTCCGGTTCCGGATCTCGCCCGCCGATCTCTGCGCCGCGGCCTTGGTCGGGCTCGTCGCGCTGAGCGTTCGATCGGCCTGGGAGATTCGCCCGGCGATCACGATGGCCTGGGAATGGGTCGGGCTGGGAGTCGTCTACCTGTTGATCCGAAACCTGCCGCGGACGCGTTCGGAGACGTCCGCGCTCGGGTCGGTCTGGGCGGCGGCGGCGATCGCGGTCGCGGTCTACGGGCTCTATCAGGTCGCGGTCGAGATCCCGGGCCTTCAGGCTCAATTCCGAGCCGAGCCCGATCGGATCCTGCGGCGGATGGGGATCGAGCCGGGGACTCCCTCCGCCGCGAGCTTCCAGGCGCGGCTGCTCGACTCGAACGAGCCGTTCTCGACCTTTGCACTGGCGAACTCGCTCGCCGGCTTTCTCGTCGGTCCGCTCGTGGTCCTCATCGGGTTGATCGTCGAGAATCTCCGGCCGGCGTTGCGGGGTCGGTCGTCGCGCGGCACGGCATATCTCCTTGCGGCACCGGTCTTGCTCGCGCTGGTCGCCTGTCTGCTCGCGACCAAGAGCCGCAGCGCGTATCTCGGCCTGCTCGTCGGTTCGGCCTGGGTGATCGTTCGAGCGTGGGCGCGGGTCTCGCGGCGCTCGCTGCTGCTCGTCGCCGGCGGCGGCGCGGTCGTGGTCGCGGGGTTGGTCGCGGCGGGGCTCGCGACGGGTCGGCTCGATCGAGAAGTGCTCACCGAGTCCACGAAATCACTTGCTTATCGACTCGAGTATTGGCAGGGAACATGGAATCTGATCAACAACCGCGACGTTCCCTATGAACCCAGGCTCGCGACCCCGATCGGCGGCGAACTGCTGACCCAGGCCCCCAGCGCGCGGCCCGAGGCGCGGGCGTTCTGGGAGGGCGTCGGACCGGCGAATTTCGGCGGACCTTACCTCCGACACAAGCTCCCGACCTCGAGCGAGGAGATCCAGGATCCGCACGACTTCGTGCTCGAGATCTGGGCCTGCTCGGGCCTGGCGGCGATGATCGCCGCGCTCGCGTGGTTGACCTCGGGGCTCGGCGTCGTCGCGCGAGGCGAGCCGGAGGTCGCGGATGAGGCCGGGGACCGCCCCGACGACCCCGCCGCGGGGCGATGGATCGTCGCGGGAGGCGCGGCGGGCTGGGTCCTGGTGGCGGTTCTCGGCCGGCTCGACCCGTTCAAGGGCGACTTGCTGATGCGTTGGATCGTCCTGGGCGCGGCGTGGGGCATCGGGCTGGCGACCATCCACCCGCTCTGGAATCGTCGAGCGATCCCCGCTTCGCTCTTCGGTGCGGCGCTCATCGCGATCTGCGTGAACCTGCTCGCCGCGGGCGGGATCAGCGTCCCGGCCGTTGCGCTCGGCGTCTGGATCCCCCTGGCGATCGGACTCACGCTGCGCGAGACCAGCGGATCAGGGCGGATCCGCGAAGTCCCGGGAATTGGTCTCGGTGTGCTCGCCGCGATCGTCTGGGCCGCGCTCGCCGGCACCTTCTACGGCAGCGTTTCCCCGCACTGGCGTTCGGAGGCGGCGATCGCACGGGGCGACGCCTACGCCGGCGCCCCCCTGCCCGCTTACGAAAAGGCCCGCGCCGAGTATCTCGACGCGTGCACGCTCGATCGGTTCGCCTCGGCCCCCTGGATCAGCCTCGCCACGCTCGAGTTTCGCTACTGGACCTCGCCCGAGGGCGGGCAGAAGTCCGGACATTGGCGCAACATCTTCCAGACGCTCGACAAGGCCGTTCAGCCGCCGTTGCGCAATCCCGACGCACTCCCGGTTCGCCGATTCCAAGCGACCATGGCCCGCCAGGTTCTCCAGCGACTTCCCGGCGCGATCCCGATGGAGATCCTCTTTCTCCGCGAGCAGATCGCCCGCGCGGCGCGCAATCAAGCGCGGCTCTACCCCACCAGCGCCGAGATCCGAGCACAGCTCGCGTTTGCCTCGGCCGAGCTGGGAATGTACGACGACGCGATCTCCGAAGCGAAGATCGCGCTCGAACTCGACGGCATCACCCCCCACGCCGACAAGAAGCTCGCACCCGCCGTACGGGTTCAGCTCCAGGGAGCGATCGCGAATTGGACCGAGGCCGCCTCGGCGGCCGCCGCGATCCGCAAACCCAAGGAGTGATGCTTCTTGCGGCCCGGACCGACCATCGACCGGGAACTCGCGGAGTCGGCTCCGGAGTTCCCTCGGTCGAATGGGTTCGGGTTCAGCTCGCCTTGGCGAGCACGAGGCTCGTCTTCGCGCCTGCGGCGGCCGAGACGAACGCTTCGATGAGTTGCGTGTCGAGCGAGATCGTCCCCTCGGCTTCGGGGTGCCACTGCACGCCGACGACCCACCAAGAGGGATCCTTGCCCTCGAACGCTTCGATCAGACCATCGGGCGCGAGCGCGGCGACTCGGAAGATCGGCGCCAGCTTGCGGATCCCTTGGTGGTGGTAGCTGTTCACGCGGATCTCGCCAGGGCCGTAGATCTCTTCGAGCCGGGTGCCCGGCTCCATGATCACGGTGTGGCGGTGAACTCCGCCCTGGGGATCGCGGTGCGGAATCCCGCGCGGCATGTCTTCGGGAAGGTGGATGAAGAGCCCGCCGCCGTTGACGACGTTGAGCTCCTGCATCCCGACGCCGACGCCGAGCGTGGGGATCCGACGCTGCTGTGCGAGCTTGCAGAGCAGGCGGTCGGCCGCCTCGCGCCGCTCGTTCATCTGGGTGATCGAGGGGTGCGGGGCGAGGTTCATCTTGCGGGGGTCGAGGTCGTCGCCGCCGGTGAGGACGATGCCGTCGAGGCGGTCGAAGATCGGGGCGAGATCCTGCTCCTTGTGGAGCGGCGGCAAGATCACCGGCAGGGCGCCGGCGGTCAGGAGCGTGTCGAAGTAGCCGTTGTGCAGAACGCACTGGGCCGGACGGCCCTTCACGACGACGCGGAAATCGGCATTGATCCCGATGAGCGGGCGATCCTTCGTGACAGGCATGGGGTCCCTCCTTGCGTTGCGATGTCGTCAGCGAAATCCGTTCGTTGACCATTCTCGAGCGTACCGCCGCGCTCCAGCGGCGACCTCTCGGAATGTTCCGCGTGTCTTCGCCCGAGCCGGAGCTCGGGGGCGGCGCCTCGCATCGTCCGAGGTGCCGCTGCGCGAACCCGAACATCGGTCGACGCGAACCGTGGAGGTTCGAGGTGCCGACCGAATCGTCGTTGCGGGTCCTGGTGTGTTGCCGGGAAGCGAGACTGAGCAGGCGCTTCGCTCGGTTTCGACCGCGTTGCCGCGACCGGATTCTCCGAGGTCGAGGCCGAGTCTACTGGTCGGATCCGGCCAACTCAAGAAAAAACCGAGCTTCCTCTGAGATTTTCTGAAGTTTTTCACTGGACAAGAAAATGGGAAGCCGTCTTCCACGCGGCCCGATTCGACCGCGATGCGTCTGCTCTGGGCGCATGGAACGACCCGGCCGGCTCGCCTCGCTGGGTCGCGGGGCGGTCCGGCCGGGTCGAATTCGAGGGAAGCCGACGAGAACTCAGATCAGCTCGCGGATCGGCTCGCGGCGATCGAGCAGGTAGATCGGACGGTTGTTCCGATCGGTGAGGGCGGCGTTCTCGACGTCGATCCCCAGACGATGGTAGAGCGTCGCGAAGACGTCTTGATAGTGGACCGGCCGTTCGTGCGGTTCCTCGGCCCATTTGTTGGTCGAGCCGATGACCTGCCCCGTCCGCATTCCGCCTCCGGCGAGCAGCGCACACGACGCCCGCGGCCAGTGATCGCGACCGCCGTCCTTGTTGATGCGCGGCGTCCGGCCGAACTCGCCCCAGGCGACGACGCTGACGTCGTTCTCCAGGCCGCGGGCGTGCAGGTCGGACACGAGCGCGGTGATCGCTTGGTCGAATCGATCCAGCTGCACCGGCAGGCGCTCGAAGTTTCCGCCGTGGCGGTCCCAGCTTCCGAACGACAAGGTGACGCAGCGGACCCCGGCCTCGACGAGCCGACGCGCCATCAGGAACTGATCCATCCAGTGCGGACCGGCGTCTTCTCCGAATGCCGGGTCGGCCGATCCTCGGCCGTAGCGGTCGCGGATCCGAGGATCCTCGCGCTCGAGGTCGAGCGCCTGGGCGACCTTGCTCGACGTCAGGAGGTCGAACGCCGCGCGGGTGAATCCGTCGAGTCCGGCCGACTCGGACCCGACCTCGGCTCGACGGCGAAACTCATCGAAGCCCGCGAGCAGCGCCCGCCGGTCGCGAAGGCGGTCGAGCGTGACGCCGTTGACCTTCATCTCGGCGAGCTCCGCCCCGTCGGGCTGGAACGGCGCGTGGGCGACACCGAGGAACTCGGGCGAGCCCGGGTTCGAGTAGGGCTGGTGCCGGGTCTTGATCGTGAGCCCGACGAACGGCGGAACCTCGGGCGTCACCGGACCTTGCAGCTTCGAGAGCACCGCCCCGAGCGCCGGGCGGCCCGACTGTTTGCCCAGAGGGTTGGCCGCGAAACCGCTCAAACACATATCGGAGTTGTGTTGGTCGGGGCTGCCGTGGAGCGACCGGATGATCGCGAACTTGTCCATCATCCGCGCCAGGCGGGGCAAGTGCTCGCAGATCTCGATGCCGGGGACGTTCGTCGCGATCGGTTTGAACGTGCCGCGAATCTCGGCCGGGGCGTTCGGCTTCAGGTCGTACATATCCTGGTGCGACGGCCCGCCCGAGAGGTAGACCATGATGACGGCCTTGTGGCCGAGCCCGGTCTTGGGTGAGTTCGTCGCGTCCTGGGCGCGGAGGATCTCGGGGAGGGAGAGCCCGCCGAGCGCGAGACCACCCATGCGGAGGAAATGCCGGCGCGAGTGTCCGCCGCAGTCCGAATCGACGCGTGAACCCTGGATCGAGAGCATGAGATTTCTCCCTCGCGGCGTGAGCGAGTCGTCCGGCGTTCCCCCCGCCTCTCATTCTACGGACGAGCGAGAGAAGAGGGACGCCGAGCGACTGCGGGTTCTCGAGGTGGGGACGAGCGGGACGCGTCGAGGGTCGGAGGGATCCGTTCGACGCGCCTCGGCTCATCGTGCAGGGGATCGAAAGCGGTAGCGAACGTCACTTCGCGACTTCGACGGGGGCGCCGGCAGCGGGGGTCGACACGAGATCGGCCGTTTCGCCCGGTTTGTAGTAGTCGCCCTGGATGTAGCGGATGACCGCGCTGATGTCGTTCGCGGTCGACTGCTCGGCAAACGCCGGCATCTTCTGCTTCTCGCCGAGATAACCATAGAGCCCGCTCGCGTTCGGGTTGCGGATCATCCGGGTCATCCAGCGCGTCGAGCCCCAGGCGAAGAGTTCGGGGGCTTCCTCGCCGCCGTCGGTGAGGTCGCGGACCTTGTGGCACTTGCCGCATTCCTCGACGAAGGGTTCGAGGCCCGGATGCTCGTTGACCTTCGGCGAGCCCGCCCATTCCTCGGTCGTCATGTCCTCGGGGATCGAGGCGAACGAGGCCACGAAGTCGGCGACGTCGTCGAGCTGCTTGGGCGAGAGCTTCGAGCTCTTCTTCCAACGCGCCATGCCGTCGCACTGGGGGACCTTGCCGAAGTACTTGTCGGAGCTCGGGTTCTCGAGAAGGCCGCGGACCCAGGCCTTGGTGCCGTAACCTTCGAGGTCGGGGGCCGACTGGGGGTTGCCCTCGAGTCCCTTTCCTCCGAAGTAGTGGCAACTCAGGCATTTCTTGTCGAAGGTCCGGCCGCCGTGGTAGAGCGGGTCGCGTCCCAAGACGTAGGCCGCACCCTCGGGCGGAATCCCCTCGGCCTTGGCGAGGACGAGCGCCCGATTTCGAGCGGCGTCGGCTCGGATCCGGGACTCCTTGAAGGCCGAGTCGTTCTCATCGGCGCGGAACGCCTCGAACGTGAGGTAGCCCGCCGCCCCTACGATCGCGAAGACGAACGAACAGGCGAAGAAGTGAGCGAACTTCTTGGGGAAGATCTTGTCGAGGAGCGGCAGGGCGAACATCACGATCATGATCGCGGTGGGGATCACGATCGTGCCCAGGACCTCGCGCTCGCCCGCGAAATAGGGCATCTTGAGCATCTGGAAGAGCGAGAGGAAGTACCACTCGGGCCGCGCGGGGTAGTCGTCGCTCGAGGGGTCGGCGGGAGCGTCGAGGTTCGCCCCGCCTTCGCGGACGACCAAGAGCACGAGGATCCCCAGGACGGCGAGGCTCGCGACGATGTCGTAGAAGACTTGCTTGGGCCAGAACTTGTCCTCGCCGACCGCCTTGGGCGGCGGGGTCACGCCGTGCTTGCGGAAGAGGGCGATGTGGGCCGCGAGGCACATGACGAGCAAGGTCGGCAGCACGCCGACATGGAGACCGTAGAACCGCGTGAGCGTCTGGTTGCCGTAGTCGGGCCCGCCCACGACGATCTTCTGGATGTAGGGCCCGAGCACGGGCGCACCGCCGGCGATGTTCGTGGCGACCTTCGTCGCCCAGTATCCCTTCTGGTCCCAGGGCAGGAGGTAACCCGTGAGGCTGAATCCGAGGGTGACGAACATCAGGAGCATCCCGAACCACCAGTTCATCTCGCGCGGGGCGCGGTAGGCACCCGCGATGAGCACCTGGATCAGGTGCATCCCCAGCAGCACGACCATCGCCTGCGAGCCGAAGTGGTGGATCCCGCGGATGAACCAACCGAAGTCCATGACTTCGTTGATATAGTAGACGCTGCCCCAGGCCGTCGTCGACGACGGGCTGTAGGAGAACATGAGCAGGATGCCGGTGAAGAACTGGATCATGAAGGCCGACGTCAGGGCCGAGCCGAAGACGTAGCGCCAGCGCGCTCCGCCGGGAATCGGCTCCTCGAGCGCCTCGTGCATCAACGCCTTGTAGCCCGTGCGATCGTCGAGCCAGCTCGCGAGTGACTTAAACAAGGGGCTTCTTCTCCTCGGTCTGCGTCTGGAATCTCTGGAATTCGACGAGCACGGCCGGGTCGGCATCCTTCGTCAGCTCGACCTTCAGCGTGTCCATGCCGCGGGGCGGCACCTGATTCTTGCGCGTGCCGTCGAAATCGAATGCGCTCGTGTGGCACGGGCAGAGGAAGCTCTTGCGGTCGGCCGAGAGACCCACCGCGCACCCGAGATGCGGACACTCGGCCGAGAACGCCGTGACCTGGCCGTCGGCTTGGCGCACCAGCCAGACCGAGCCCACCGGCTCCTTGGGATACTTCACCCAGGCGTCCTGACGCTCGTCGATCACGGCGAACGCCTGCGGAACGCCCACCTTGAGCTGGCTCAACGTCGTGAGCCGGCGCAACTCGCCCGCCTTCACCTTTCGGTTGAGCGGATCGAGGAAATACGCGACTCCCGGAATCGCGAGGACCATTCCCATCGCGCTGCCGAGAAGGACGGAGCCGAGCTGGTAGAAGCTGCGTCGGTTCATCAATGGTGGATCCTCGAGGGGCGGGGCGGCGAATTCCCCGGAGCGGCGGCGACCAGCGTCGGGGCGAGCCCTCGCGACTCGCGACTCGGGCGGGTGGACGTCGATGTTCGGGGCGGACCGACTGCGATCAGGGGCAGGAGTGCGACGGCGGGAGATCTCTCGGCAGGTTACTTCGATCCCGGTACGGAATCCAGAGGGTCGCGCGTGGGAGGATTCCGGCCAGGTCCGCTCGGTTTCCTCCCAGGTCGACGCGAAGGCGGTCAGGCCGGAGCAACCCCGAGTTCCTCGCGCACCGCGGCGAGGATCGACGCAATCGCTTCGGGAAGCGGGTCGCTCACCGTCGCCCCCGCCGCCGCTCGGTGACCTCCCCCCTGGAACTTCGCGGCCACCTTCGCGCAGTCCATGCCGTTTCGCGAGCGGATGCTGAGCTTGATCCCCCCGCGCGGCTGTTCGATGAAGAGGATCCCGACGTCGACCCCGCGGAGGCTCACCGTGAAGTCGACCAGGTCCTCGGTATCGGCCGGGATTGCGCCGGTGCGGGCGAAGTCCTCGCGGGTCACCGAGGCGTAGGCGATTCGCCCGTCGAGGTCGGTCGAGAGCGAAGCGAGCGTCTCGCCCATCATCTTGAGCCGACCGAGCGAGTTTCGCTCGAAGAGCAATCGATGGATCGTATCGATCTCCGCGCCCGCCTCGACGAGTTCGCCGATCGTCGCGAGCGTGCTCGGCTTGGTGTTGGGGTGCCGGAACCAGCCGGTGTCCATGGCGATCGCCGTGAGCAGACCGGTCGCCATCTCGCGCGTGGTCGAGGCTCCCAGAGCCTTCACGGCTCGATAGACGAGCGTGCCGGTCGCCTCGGCCGAAGTGTCCTTGAAGAACTCGGCGCCGAGGTCGTCCTGGCTGACGTGGTGGTCGACGACGATCCGCTTGCCCGCGAATCCGCGGACCCACTCGGCGAATTCTCCGAGTTGGCTCCAGGCCGAGAGGTCGAGGATGACGAGCGCCTCACGGTCGGCGAGATCGGCCGCGGCGACCTGCGTCCCCCAATGGCGGAAGAGCCGATCCTCGGGGTCGAGAAAGTCGTACCGCGGCGGCGTGCGCGACGCATTGACGACGACGACGTCCTTGCCGCGCTGGCGGAGCAGGCCGACCATGCCGACCTCGGACCCGAGAGCGTCGCCGTCGGGCCGGACATGGGTCGTGACCACGAAGCGGTCATGGGCGTCGATCAAGGTCTCGAAATGCGTCCAATCGATACTCATTTGGGTGCGTCTTTCCTTGGTGAGGCCCGGCGGTCGACGATTCGGAATGCGTCGAGGGTCGCTCAGGTGGTGTATTCGCCGACGCGGAAGAGCGAGCGGTTGGCGCGGACCCACTCGATCGTCTCGGCGAGCCCCTGCTCCAACGTATAGGACGGCGTCCAACCCCAGAGGGCGGTCGCCTTGGCCGTGCCCGCGAGCAGCCGGCCGACCTCGCTCGCCTCGGGCCGAATCCGCGCGGGGTCGGACTCGACGCGTAAAGACCGGCCGAGGATCTTGCCGATGAGTTCGACGAGGTCGCCGATCGTGAGATCATCACCTCGGCCGATATTCACGACTTGACCGATCGCCGCGTCGCACGCCGCGATCGCCGCGAAACCCGCGGCCGTGTCCTTGACGTACGTCAGGTCGCGGCGCGGCGAGAGGCTTCCCAGCCGCAGCGTATCGCCCGCGAGCGCCTGGCTGATGATCGTGGGGATGATCGCCCGAGCCGACTGCCGCGGGCCGAATGTGTTGAACGGGCGAAGGATCGCGACCGGCAGGCCGAACGCGCGGTGGTAGCTCTCGCCCAGGGCGTCCGAGCCGATCTTGGTCGCCGCGTACGGCGACTGGCCGCAGAGCGGGTGCGTCTCGTCGATCGGCACGAACCGCGCCGTGCCGTAGACCTCGGAGGTCGACGTCAAGACCACGCGCTCGAGCGCGGAATTCGAGCGACAGGCGTCGAGAACGTGCGCCGTGCCGACCACGTTGGTCTGCACGACGTCCAGTGGATTCTGATACGAATAGGGAATTGCGATCAAGGCGCCGAGATGCATGACCCATTCGCATCCGTCGACCGCCTTGCGGATCGCCTCGGGGTCCTTCAAGTCGCCCCGAACCACCTCGACCTCGCGGGCGATCTCCGCGGGGATCCGGTCGAGCTGGCCGCGGTCGTCGCGACCGTTGTACCGCACCAAGCCGCGGACCCGGTGTCCGTCGGACACCAGCCGCTCGACGAGATGGCTGCCGATGAACCCCCCCGCCCCCGTCACCAACACCCGTCTCGACATCTCGGCCACTCCCTTGCCCCGATCGTCCAAGCGGGTCGACATCGGCAACCGATCCACCGATCTCCACCCGTTCGGAACGACTTCCCCTCGACCCAACATCTTACGAAATCGACAGGTTCGGGCAATCGGAAAACGAAACCCGATCGACTAGGGCAACCCATCTCACGTCAATCGCCCAATGAATTCATTTCTCTTGTTTTTCCAAATCGACTCATTCGACCTCAAGCCCGCCGACAGCCTCGTCGATAATGTTCAACAGACGAGAAACGCCTACGCAACCTTCCGAATCCTCCGGGACCGTCCTTCGCGACGCCGACCCTTCGAGGTCGCCCCGGCTCACCCAATATCGAGAAGACGCGGAGAGACACCCATGGCAATTCGTTTTCTGTTGGTGTCGTTCGTGGCGAGCATGGGCCTCGAGATGCCCAGCCGCAACGACGTCGCCTCCTTCGTGGAATCCGGACGGACCTGGATCGCGTCCCGCATGGAAGACTGGTCGATCACCAACGCTCGAGCGGCCGAATCCGCGAAAGAGCGTGCGTTCGCCCGCATCGTCGACGAGATGAGTCGCGACTTCAGCCGCGACCTCGCCCGACTCGAGTCGAAAACCAACGCCCCCGCGACCCCGAACCAGACGTTCGAGCCGATCCTCGTCGAGGACGCCGCGACCGACGTCGTCTCGTCGCTCATCGCCCAGTCGACGAGCCCCGACTTCCGCATCGAGGTGGCCGATTCCGACCGACAGGGGTTGGTCGACGAGTTGAACGCCTTCGCCGACGGTCTGGACGACTCGATTCCCGAGACCGCACCCGCCGCCCTCGCGACCCAGGTCACCGTCTCGGCCGGGCCGGCCGCCGAGGCGGTCGAACTCGAAGTGGCTCGTGCGAACCCGTCCGAGTCCGAGTCGCCGGTCGCGTCGAGCGCTTCGACCGCGCCGGAATCGGAAGGGGTCCGGATCGAGCGTCTCGCCTCCGCCATTCGCCTCACCCGCGAAGCGGTCGGGGCTTGGGCTTCGCTGCTGCAGGGCGGCGACGCCATCGTCAGCCGCTGATCGCGATCGCAGCGAGGTCGGCCGGAGATCGATCGACGCGGGCGAGGGAGCCGAGGCCCCCTCTCCCGCGTCGTCATTTCGAACTCCGCCGCCTCCGAGCCGCCCGATCACTCCTCCCCGAAAGCATCCTCGTCGTCGACGGCCGTCGTCGAAAAGTGAGGCGAGGGAAGAGTTTCCGCCGAGTCGAATCCGACTTTGCGATAGCCGAGATCATGGTAGAGGATCTCGAAGACCTCGCGGTAGGTGAGCCACGCCTGGCCCGAGAATTGGCGCCGCCGAGCGACGAGCGTGGCGAATTCGACCTCCTCCTTGGTGTATGAGATGTCGCTGGTGGTGGGGTCGACCCCCTTGAGTTTCTTGCGTCGATCCGGGTTCTTGCGCTGCTCGAGATGTTCGGGGCGGGCGACCTGTTGATTGCGTCGGTCATAGCCCGAACGCCGGTCGATGTGGCAGAGATCCTCGGGTTGGACCCCGCGATCGAATTCCGGCTCGTCGGGGTTCGTCAATCTTTCGTCGGACATGATCCACCACCTTCCCCATCGGGTGCCGCCGATCCGACGCCTCGCGATCGCGATCTCGTCGTCGAGCGAAGATTCGTGAAGCGGAATCCGCGAGCCGAACCTCTGCAGAGATCGAGGTTCCGGTGAATCGCGTGGGCGGTGCCCCCGCAGAGGAAGTAGATCATCCCGACCCCCCTGTCAAAACGACGGCCCGCAACGGATACGCCGGGGAGAAGCAGGCTCGCGCCGCGAGAGGGGGAGGCTTTGCCGACGCTCGTGTTTCCGTGTGGCATAATGGCGATGATCCGAGGCGGAGCCACGTCCCCCGATCGGCCGCGCAATCCCGAACACTCGCCAATTTCTCCAGATCGCCCTAGCTTGCCCCGGCGTGACTGCTTTCGTAAAGTGAGACGGATCTCCCTTGCCCGAGCCGGTTCCCTGAAGCCCGTTGAACCCCTCCTCCGTTGGAGATTGCGAATCATGTCTCGAACCGCGCGGATTCTGAAAGGCGTGGGGCCGTTGGCTCTGGGCAGCCTCCTGCTGTCCGGGGTCGCCGCCCGGGCCGAGGAGCCGACGTCTCTGTCGGCCCAACTCACCAATCTCGGACGTCAGGCCCTGGCACAGGGTCAGTCGCAGCAAGCTCGCACCTTCCTCGACAAGGCGCTCGCACTCGACCCGAACAACCTCGAGGCGAAGGCCGCTCTCGCAAAGGTCGGCCGTCCTTCGGCGATCCTCGTGAAGCGTCAGGACCCGACCCCGCCGCCGCCCGCCCCGGCTCTCGACGGCGACGCCCCCGCGACCGCCCCCGCCCCCGCCCCGTCGCAGGCGAACCTCGAGCGTCAGTCGCAGATCGAGAACATCCGCCGCCAGGAATTCGCGACCGACATCGGCTCGCGGCTCCAGCGGGCCCGTGACCTCGACAACGGCGGCAACCCCGAGGCCGCGCTCGTCGTTCTCCGCAGCGCCCTCGCCGCGATCCAGTCGGCCGATCAGGTCGATCCCACCCAGAAGACTCGCCTCGAGAACCAGGTCCGCTCACAGATCGGCGCCACCGAGCGTCATGAAGAGCGGCTGACCCTCGAGCGGGCCGAGCGCTACCGCGTCGCGGCCGCCGAGTCGGCCCGGATCCGCCTCCTCGAGGATCGCCTGAGCGACCAGCACACCGTCGGCACCCTCATGGCCGAGTTCGACTCGCTCATGGACCAGGGCAAGTTCATCGTCTTCTCGAACCTCGGAACCGGCGACATCGACGCGACCACCGCGCCGTTCACCGAGGCTCGCGATCGCGCCCGCGCCGCTCGAGCGATCTTCCCCTACGAGACCGCTCCCGTCGCCGGGCTCTTCACCTCGCAGACGATCCGCTTCTTCGCCCAGTCGTGGGCCTATGAAGAGCTGAAGGAATACCGCTTCATGCTGAGCCTCCAGGACGTCGACCGCGCCGCGGTCCCGTTCCCGGATACCCGCGTGATCGAATATCCCAGCGACTTCAAGGAACTCACCGAGCGTCGTCAGGACCGTTACGGCGACGCCGAGAAGCTCCTCAACCAGAACGACCGCACCCGCGCCATCACCGCGGCGCTCAACGACAACATCAGCCTGGCCTATCCCCAGGAGACGCCCCTCGAGGACGTTCTGAAGTTCATCAAGACCCACACCTCCGACAAGCCCGGTCTGCCCTCCGGCATTCCGATCTACGTCGACCCGATCGGTCTCCAAGAAGCCGAGCGCACCCTCTCCTCGCCGGTCACGATCGACCTCGAGGGGATCTCGCTCAAGACCGCGCTTCGCCTGATCCTTCGTCAGCTCGACCTGACCTACACCGTGAAGGACGGTCTGCTCACCATCACCTCGGCCACCGCTGACGACCAGCCGACCGAGATCCGCATCTACCAGGTCGCCGACCTCTCCGTCATTCCGATCTCGCTCTTCGGCGGCGGCGGCATGGGCGGCGGTATGGGCGGCATGGGCGGCATGGGCGGCGGCGGCATGGGCGGCATGGGCGGCATGGGCGGCGGCGGCATGGGTGGTATGGGCGGCATGGGCGGCGGTATGGGCGGCTTCGGCTCCGTCCCGCCCGTCGACCCCGCTCTCCTGCTCAACGCCCCTGCTGAAAAAAAAAGTCGCTGATCGACTCTAGCCGTCCCCCCCGGTCTACCCGATCGCATCTCTCCTCCCGGGACCGCTCGACGCGAACGTCGAGCGGTCCCGTCGGCGTTTCGAAGCTCCGTCTCGTCGCCCAGAAGAAGAAATCCTCGTCCTCCGTCGACGATGAGCCGCTCGTGAAGTCGGCTCCGCGGTCCGAGGCCGCCAAAAAGGCCGCGAAGACGAAATCGACCGGGGCCGGATCCGACGCCAATCCCACCAAGTACTGGGACGACTACTTCAAGAAGCACGGCGACAAGCCCGACGAACTCTGGGACCTCGTCTACCTCCTGCGCTCGGAGAAGAAATACGACCACCTCGAGGCCGCACTCCGCTCGTATCTCATCAACCAGACCAAGAGCGCAGAGCCTTGGATGTATCAGATGCTGGCGGTGACGGTCGAACTCCGGAAAGGTTCGCCGGCGGAGATCAAGACTCTCCTCGGCTACGCCGCCTATCAGGCCAAGCTGAGCCGGAACCCGAATCACCTGGTGAGCGTCGCCGACCTCCTGCTCCTCCGAGGGATCCTCGATCGAGTCGGCCCCGCGGGCAATCAGACCGACGTCGGCGAGCTGCTCGACCTCGCCGCCGAGATCGTGCCCCATCGCCCGCAGCCGCCGCTGATGTCGCTCCAGCTCGCCTCGCGCCTGAAGGATCCCAAGCGATTCGAGGCGAACTACGACAGACTCCTCTCGCTCGGGTGGCCCGGCGCGGATGAGCAGATCCGTGCCGATGCCCGGCGACAGGCCGAGGCGCTCGCCGAGACGCTCCGCGGCGAGGACCGCGGCGGAGAAGCGAGCGCGCTGATCGCCAAGCTCGCCGAGTCGGAGTCGCGCGACCTCTTCATCCGGCTCACCTGGACCGGCGAGGCCGACATCGACCTGATCATCGACGAGCCCCTCGGCGCCACCGCGAACTTCCAGAATCCGCGCACCGTGTTCGGCGGCGCGCTCGTCAAGAACGGCTACGGCAACCATCCCGAAGAGGTCTACGTCTGCCCACGAGGCTTCAGCGGCAAGTACACCATCCGCTTCGAGACGATCTTCACCGACCCCGCCAAGCCCGTCACCAAGGCCACACTCGAGGTCATCACGCACGAAGGGCTCCCCGGCGAGACGCGAATCGCCAAGTCGATCGACCTGACGAAAGCGGAACCGGTGACGGTGGAGCTCACCGGCGGTCGCCGCAAGACCGTCCTTCCGCTCTCGATCGCCCCCCCGCTTCTCCCCGCGAGCCCTCGGCCCACGGCGCCGAAGGCCGAGACCAGTCCCCAACCCGCGGCCAAACCCGCCGCACCCAAGATCCAGATCGAGCCCTGAAACGCCGAGCCGCCCGGCGCGTCTCCGACTCGTTCGAGCCGAGAGACGCCGGGCGGCCGCGGAACTGCTTCGACTTCGTGCCGATCAGTCGAGTTCCATGATCTCGACCTTGCGGAACTCGATCGGATGGCTCTCGGATTGCAACGAGATGTATCCGCGATCGATCGCGAGCTTGCCGCCCTCGATCAACGCCTTGGCGTCGGAATCCTTGGGATCGAGCTGCGGCTGTTCATACTCGAGAACCACGTCGCCGTCGATCCGATGGACGACCTTGCCCGCGCCATGGACCTCGACCTCGGCGGTGACCCACTCCTCTCCGTGGATCGTCTTGGACTTCGAGTTCGTGCAGTGACGGGTGACCAGCCCGCCGTCCATGACCACATTGGTTCCGGGCGTGCAGAGGTTGCCCGTCGGCCTCGGAGTCTTGCCGTCGCCGCCGAGGAACTGCACTTCGATCGATACCGGGAACTCCTGGTCCTTCCGCATCGTCTTGGGATCCTGGCAGTGGATCATCACGCCGCTGTTGCGCTTGGCCCAGCCAGGACCTTCCTTGCACTGATCGCCCACGAATCGATACTCGATCCGCAGCCGATACTTCGAGAACGGGCGCTCGTGGAAGAGATGCCCGAACTTTCCGGCGAAGGCGTCGTAGCCTTCATATCCGACGCGGATCGCTCCATTCTCCACGCGGAACGTATTCGCATAGTTATCACCGAACGCGTATCCGGTGATCTTGGGCGTCCAGCCCGTGAGATCCTTGCCGTTGAACAGGCTGATCCACTTGCCCTTTTCGGGCTTGGCGTCGTCGGCTTCGATCGCGGTCGCCCCCGCGAGGCAGGCGACGATCGAAAAGAGCGCGGCGGTCGGTCGCATCGGATGGATTCCTCTCTGGCGGTCGGTTCGGGACGTTGTCATTCAATCGATCGTCTTCATGTTCACCGGATCCCACCCGAAGACCTTGCCTTCGCGGTAGCCGGAATTGCACAAGAGCGCGGGAGCGGCGGCCCGGAAGCCGAAGGTCGCGTTCTCGTACACCGGCGTTCCCTCGCGCACCGCGCGGAAGAAGTAGGTGAAGTGATCGAGCCGCTCGTTGTACCCCTTGGGCACGGCGAATCTCTCGACCGGGCGGGCCGGGGCGGCGGGTTTGGGCGGATGCTCCGCGAGGAACTTCTCCTTGAAGGCCGCCTGTTGCGCCTTCGAGAAAGTCCGCACCGAGTTGTATCCCTCGAGGACTTGCGCGGGCGTCGCTTCGACGATGCCGGTGCGGTCGAGCGTGAGCTCGGTGAAGGAGAGCGAGATCGTGCCGTCGTTGCCCACGAAACGGAAGAGCGTACCCGGCCAGCCGCCGTCCTCGAAGTTCGACTGGAGCTGGAGCGTGAACGATGGATGCTTCTCGGTCTGGGGATAATCGAGCAAGGCCATGATCACATCATAAGCATCGCGGCCGTCGTTCCAATGTCGCCGGCCTCCCATCGCCGCGATCCTCGTCGGGCCGATGGAGTCGGTCGCGTGATGGATCGCTGTCAAGAGATGCACGAAGAGATCGCCGGCGACGGCCGTGCCGTAATCCCAGTAGTTCCGCCACCGGAAGAACCGGATCGGGTCGAACTCGCGCTTGGGTGCCTTGCCGAGGAAGCGATCCCAGTCGACCGTCTCGGCCGAGGCGTCGAGCGGCAGCGAGTACTGCCAGGCGCCGATCGCCGAGTTGCGGTTGTAGCGGGCCTCGACCGAGTTGAGTTGGCCGATCGCCCCGGATCGGATCAGGTCGCGAACCTTGTCGTAGAGGATCGACGCCGCGTACTGGCTGCCGACCTGGAACGCCTTGCCCGACTTGCGCTCGGCCTCGATCACGCTCGGCCCCTCGCCGACTTCGTGGATCATCGGCTTCTCGCAATAGACCGCCTTGCCCGCCGCGAGTGCGTCGATCGACATCCGCGCGTGCCAATGGTCGGGCACGCAGACGAGAATCGCGTCGACGTCGGGCCGAGCCAGGATCTCGCGATAGTCGACATATGTCTTGACCCGATCTCCATAGACTTCGTTCACGCGTTCACGTCGGCCCTTGTACAGGTCGGCGGCCGCGACGAGTTCGACTCCCGGAACCTCGAGCGCGGTGTCGGTGTCGATGAAGCCGATGATCCCCATGCCGATCGTTGCGATCCGAATCCGGTCGTTCGGCCCCTTGGGGCGGATCGGCTCGACGGTGCGCTTCAACTCGACGACGTCGGCGATCGCACCCGCGGCGAGCGCTCCCACCGCGGGCGCGGCCGCGACCGACTGTAGAAACGAACGACGCGAACCACTTGATCTCTGATCCATCACGACCTCGGGAAATGGCGAGAAGGAGCCTCGGAGGCGGGGCGAAGCGATTGCGTCAGGATACCCCCCCGCCCCGGCGAAGGAAAGCCGCGACGCCCGATCGTTGCCCGCGAACTCAGCGCTCCGAGTCGAGCGCCCGCATGGGAAAGAGCGTCGACGGAACATGCTGCTCGCGCATCAGGCGTTCGAGCCGCGCGACGACCTCGGGCTCTTCACCCGCGCGGTCGCGGCTCTCCGCCGGGTCGTTCTCCAGGTCGAAGAGTTCCGTCGCCCCAGGCGCGAGTTTCTGCTTCGGACCGGGATTCAGGCCCTTCCGAAGCGCCTTCCACTTGCCGACGCGCACGGCCTGATATCCACCGTAGCCGGGCGTTTCGCGATACAGGAACGGCCGCTCGGGCTGCTTCTCGCCCAGGAGCGTCGGCCCGAACGAGATGCCGTCGATCCCCGACGGGATCTCCGAGCCGGCGCCGATGAGTTCGAGGAGCGTGGGGAGCCAATCCTCGAACCCGGTCACGCGGTCGGAGGTCGATCCCGCCGCGACCTTCCCCGGATAGCGCACGAGACACGGCACTCGGATCCCCCCTTCGTAGGCCGACCCCTTCCGGCCGCTGAACACCCCGGCGCTCTCGAAGAAATCGGCGTCGGTCCCGCCAAGGCGGTCGTAGAGCGGGCCGTTGTCCGAGGTGAAGACCACGATCGTTCGATCCGCGATCTTCAATTCGTCGAGCAGGTCGAGAAGACGACCGACCTCGTCGTCGAGCCGTTTGATCATCGCCGCATATGTCGCTCTCGGCTCGTGGACCGGGAGATAGCGTCGATCGCCGCGATACGGTTCGTCGCCGAACTTCCCGCGAAACTCGGCGAGCGAGTCCTCGGGAACCTGGAGAGCCAGGTGCGGCACGGTGGTCGGCACATAGAGGAAGAACGGGCGCGACGCATTCGCCCTCACGAACGCGCGCGCCTCGGCGTTGATCCGGTCGGGAGCATAGACCTTGCCGCGATATCGGTCGTACGACCGCGGGTCGAGCGGGTCGGCGTCGGTGGGGAGGATCTGTTGCGCGGAGAACGCGGGATTGCCGAGTTCGATCCGCTTGTCGTCATCCCAGAGATGTGTCGGATAGAAATTATGAGCGACCGCTTGGCAGTTGTAACCGAAGAAGCGATCGAATCCCTGGCGGAGCGGCTCGCCCGTGGACCCTGGAGCGCCCAGCCCCCACTTGCCGAACCCGCCCGTCGCATATCCGAGCTTCTTCAATGCGAGCGGAAGCGAGAGTTCCCCGGGACCGACGGGCCACTGCCCTTCGCCCGGCGGCTTCCATTGACGATTCTCTCGGATCGTTGCATGTCCCGCATGCTTGCCCGTCATCAACACGCAACGCGACGGAGCACACACCGGCGAGCCCGAGTAGTGCGTCGTGAACCGCATTCCCTCCTTGGCGATCCGGTCGATGTTCGGGGTCCGGAACCGTTTCTGCCCTTGGCAGCTCAGGTCGCCGAAGCCGAGGTCGTCGGCGATGATGAAGACGATGTTCGGGCGCTCGACAGCGGTCGCCTGCAGGGAGGCCATGGCTGCGAACGAGATCGCAAGGATCCACCGATTCATGGGCTCTCCTATGTCGAATCAAGCGAGGACGGCGCGAACGACCTTGCCGTGGACGTCGGTGAGACGTTCGTCTCGACCTTGGTGGAAGTAGGTCAGGCGCTCGTGATCGATGCCGATCAGGTGGAGGATGGTGGCGTGGAGATCGTGGAGATGGACGCGATCCTCGACCGCCTCGAAGCCGAATTCGTCGGTCGCGCCGTGGGCGATTCCGCCCTTGACGCCGGCTCCCGCGAGCCAGATCGAGAAGCCGTAGGGATTGTGATTCCGGCCCGGCTCGCCCTTCCCTTCGCTGAACGGCATTCGGCCGAACTCGCCCGCCCAGATCACGAGGGTCGACTCGAGGAGCCCCCGGCGCTCGAGGTCGGTCAAGAGCGCGGAGATCGGTTGATCGATCTCGGCCGCGTGGCGTCCATGGTTCTTCTCGATGCTCTCATGAGCATCCCAAGTCTCTTCGAGATGACCGCCGCCGGAGTAGAGTTGAACGAAGCGAACTCCGCGCTCGACGAGTCGACGCGCGATCAAGCAATTGCGCCCGAACTCATCGGTGGGAGCGCGGCCGACGCCGTATTCTTCCCGGGTGCGCGGCGACTCGGAGCCGACGTCGACGGCTTCGGGAGCGGCGGCCTGCATCCGGTAGGCGAGTTCGTAGGACGCGATCCGAGCGGCGAGGTCGTCGCCTCCGGGACGCGCTTCGAGGTGGCGGTGATTCAACTCGCCGAGGAGATCGAGCCTGGCGCGCAGGGTCTTGCGGTCGATCGCCGCCGGCCCTTGGAGGTCGAGGATCGGGTCGCCCGAGGGTCGAAAGAGCGTGCCCGAGTAGGCCGCCGACATGAAGCCGCTCGACCAGTTCGGCTGCCCCGAGATCGGACCTCCGCGCTTGTCGAGGATGACGACGTAGCCCGGCAGGTCGAGATTCTCGGTCCCCAGGCCGTAGACCGCCCAACTGCCGAGCGAGGGACGCCCGATGAACGTCTTACCCGTGTTCATCTGAACGAGCGCAGAACCGTGAGCATGACTGTCGGTATGACATGAGCGGATGACGGCCAGTTTGTCGGCGTGCTCACGAATCCTGGGAAAGAAGTCGGAGATCATCAAGCCGCTCTTGCCGCCCGGGCGAAACGGCCGGAACGAGGGAGTCAAATACCCGACCTTGCGTCCGCCGGAGTTGATGTATTTCTTGCCGGGCGGCAGGGGCTTCCCGGCATACTTCTCGAGCGCGGGCTTGTGGTCGAACGTGTCGACCTGGCTGGGGCCGCCGTTCATCATCAGGAAGATGACGCTCTTGGCCTTGGCGGCGAAGTGAGTGGGGCGAACCGCGAGGGGTGCGTTGGAGAGATCGGTGGGGACGGAGGGAGAGTCGGCGATTGCCCGGCGGCTGAAGAAACCGTCGCCGTCGAGCATGGCGGCGAGCGCGGTGCCGGCGAACCCCGCACCCATTTCCCAGACGAGTTCGCGCCGGGTGAGGTCGCACGGAAATCGCCGGGCGCGATTGGGTCGAGCGTGATCCACGGCCCCTCCTCTCGAGTCAGTCGATCGAGATGAATTCGTTCGTGTTGAGAAGGATATGAGCAAGCGACGTCGCCTTGGCGGCGCGGTCGGCCTGCCGGGATCCCGCGATCTCGGCGAGACGCTCTTCGCAGATGCGGAGTTCGCCGTCGGTCGGGTCGCGGGCGAGGACCCTGCGCCAGACGAGTCGGACGGCTTCGGCGTCCGACGTCGCGGCATTCGCCGCCGATGTTCCGATCATGCGGCTTTGTTCATGAACGAAGGCATTGTTGAAGAGTGTGAGTGCCTGGGGGGCGACGATCGTGACGTCTCGTCGTCCGCAGGGCAAGGTCGAGTCGGGCTGGTCGAAGGTCGTCGCCATCGGGAGTGCGAGCCCTCGCTTGGTGAAGGCGTAGATCGCGCGGCGGAGCTGTTCATCGGGGGGCGACGGCCGCCACGCTCCCGACTTCATCGAGAGCCCCTCGAGCGCCTCGGCGGAGATCTCGGGAGCGAAACTCGGACCGCCGATTCGACCGAGCCGCAGCCGCCCCGACGCCGCGAGAAGCGCATCCCGAAGCGCCTCGGAATCGAGCCGTTTGCGCGGGGCGTGCCAGAGGCGGAGGTTTCCCGCGTCGATGCGCTCATAGTTCGATCGATCGGGATGGATCGTCGATTGTCGATAGGTTGCGGACAGGAGGATGGCGCGATGGATCGGCTTCGAACGTCCGCCCGAGCGCCCGAGCTCGGAGGCGAGGCGGTCGAGGAGCTCGGGATGCGTGGGCCGGTCGCCGTTGAAGCCGAAGTTGTCGGGCGAGCGAACGAGCCCCTCGCCGAAGTAGTGCGACCAGATCCGGTTGACCCAAACACGAGACGTGAGAGGGTTCTTCGAGTCGACGATCCAGTGCGCGAGTTGGAGTCGCCTGCGGGTGGTCGCCGAGTCGGCGGGGGGCGGGTCGAACGCTCGATCGATCGACGGCAGGCAGGAGAGCGGCCCGGGCTCGACGACCTCGCCCGGCCGCCGAGGGTCGCCCTTCTTCAGGAGTCGGAACGGGGGGACGACTCGGCCGCGGTCGGTCCAGGCGAAGATTCCGGGCGTGGCCTCGGGCGCGGGGCCGCCGAGATGCTCACGCGGGCCCGGCTCGATCGGTCCGGCCCAGAATGCCGACGCGATCCGATAATAGTCGCTCTGGCGGATCGGGTCGAACTTGTGGTCGTGGCACCGCGCGCACTTGACGGTGAGGCCGAGGAAGGCGGTCGTCGTCGCGTGGACCATGTCCTCCAAGCGTTCGTAGACATATTCACCCGGGTCGTTCGGTTCATCGTTCCAGGTCCCCAGGCGGATGAAGCCGGTGGCGATCAAGGTCGATTCGTCGCGATCGGGGAGTTCGTCGCCCGCGAGCTGCTCGATGACGAACCGATCGAGCGGGAGGTCGCGATTGAGCGCGGAGATCACCCAATCGCGATATCTCCAGACGTTCGGCTTGACCTGGTCGCGCTCATATCCCGACGTCTCGGCGAACCGAACGACGTCGAGCCATCGCCGAGCCCATCGTTCACCGAATCGCGGCGACGCGAGCAGGCGATCGACGAGCCGCTCGTAGGCATCGACGCGTTCGTCGTTCGCAAAGGCCTCGACTTCGTCATATGATGGGAGCAAACCGATGACGTCATGATACACTCGGCGGATCAACGCGCGCCGGTCCGCCTCGGGCGCGGGGAGCATCTTCGCTTCAGACAGGCGCTGATCGATGAAAGCGTCGATCCAATTGGCGGGCGAGGAGCCGGACCGAGCCGCGGGCGCGGGGTGATCGACGACCGGCTGGAGCGACCACCAATCCCGCCCCGCGCGGCCGGCGGTGGTCGACTCGAACGGGTCGAGGATCCTGCCGGCGGGCCACCGAGCCCCCGAGGCGATCCAGGCGCGGAGGGCGTCGATCTCGGTCGGGTCGAGGACGACCGGCTTGCCTCCGCGTTTGGGGGGCATCTCGCCGGCGACGATCCGTTCGATCAAGCGGCTCTCACCGGGCTCACCGGGCTCGACGACGGGGCCGCCCTCCCCTCCCGCGATGAGGCCCGCCGCGGAAGTCAGGTCGAGCCCTCCCGACTTGTTCGCCGCGTCGTGACATTCGAGACACCGGCGATTCAGGATCGGTGCGACGCCGCGGTCGAAGTCGGCCCGATCATCCGCTGCACACGGAGAGAAGCTCGAGACATGAGCGACCGAGAGCGCCAAGGCGCACGCGGAGATCCGAAGCGTGTTCATACGATGGCCCCTCGTCGCGGATCGACGATCGACTCCCCTTCGATCGTTATAGCAGGCGGGAGGCGACCGCGACAGGACGCAGCGGGCTCAGTCGACCCGTGTGGCGATCCACCAGGTCACGCCGCTCGCGTCGCGAAAGCCGCCGCGCTTGTCTTCGTCGCCGCTCTGCTTCGGTTCCTGCACCGACTCCGCGCCCGCTTCGAGCGCGCGGCGGTAGACGGCGTCGACGTCGGCGACGTAGACATGAACATGCGTAGGGCTCGACGGCCATTCGGGCACGGCGTCAGCGAGCATGATCACCGATTCGCCTACGGAGACCTCGGCGTGAGTGATCACGCCCGGCTCACGCTCGATGCATCGCCCCGGGCGCGCGTCGAGCACGCGCTCGAGGAATGCGATCACCGCGCGGGCCCCGGGAACGATCAGGTAGGGCGACACGGTCGACCAACCCTCGGGAGTCGACGAGGGACGAGACATTCGCGGACTCCGCTCGGGTTCGATGAATGATGATGTCGGCAGGAGTCAGGCGCGAGGCGATTGCGAGGAACCGCCTCGCGCCCGATTCGAAAGGATCAGGAGAGGTCGGAGAGCGGGCCGTCGCCGCAGAAATCGGGGTTGCCGAACCGCTTCAGCTCGTGGCCCATGCCGTGCGCGATCGAGAGCAGGAGGCGGTTGTGGGGCACGCGCTTGTACTTGAGCGAACGGCCCATCTTGAAGTCGAGCCCGTTGCCGACGACGACGAACGGGATGTTGTCGAGCGTGTGCGAGTTGCCCTTCCCGAGCTCGTTGGTCCAGATGATCGCGGTGTTGTCGAGCAGCGAACCGGTGCCGCCCGGTTCAGGGGTCTCGCGGAGCCGCTGGGCGAGGTAGGCCATCTGCTCGGCGTACCACTTGTTGATCTTGGTCAACTTCTCGACCGACTTCGCGTCGCTGTCGGGGTTGTGCGAGAGCTCGTGGTGCCCCTCGTCGACTCCGAGCCAGCGCATCTTGGCCTGGCCGACCGAGTTGGTGTACTGGAGCGTCGCGATCCGCGAGAAGTCGTTGGCGAAGCTGTTGACCATGAGGTCGATCTGCATCTTGCTGATCTTGGGGATATTGTCGTTGTCCTTGCGGACGCCCGGCTCGGGCTCGGGCATCGCGTGGCCGACCTCGGCGAGCGTGCTCTCGCGGAGTTCGAGCTCCATCTCTCGGACGAAGGTCGCGTGTTCCTCGAGCAGGCGGCGATCCTCGGCGCTGACCTTCGACTCGACCTTGCGGAAGTCGTCCTGGAGGTCGTCGAGAATGCTGCCGAGGGTTTCGCGGTCTTTCGTGCGGCCGTAGAGCTTCGCGAACATCTGATACGGGTCGTCGATCGGGGCGATCGGCTTGTTCGGGCCCGAATAGACCATGCGCGTCCAGGTGTCGGCCCGCTCGGGCACCATCACGCCGAACTCAAGCGACCCGAAGCGCGTCTTGGTCGCGGCGTTCTTCTGGTAGTGGTTCTTGATCTCTTGATCGATCGAGATCCCGCTCGCCCAGCCCGCGGGCGTGTGCGATCCGCCTTGGATGTTGCCGGGATAGAGCTCGGCGCCGGTGAGCAGGCAGCCGATGCCGCGCATGTGGTTGTCGCCGTCGCCGCGGACCTTGTCGCAGACCCCGTGGAGGAAGAGTGTCCGATCCTTGAACGGCTCGAGCGGGGCGACGCTCTCGCCGAGGGTGAACTTCGAGCCTTCCTCATTGGGCCAGAAGGCCGAGGGGATCACGCCGTTGGGGCTGAACATGATGACGAGCCGTTTCTTCCGCGCGGCCTGATTCGCGAATCCAAGGCTCGGCAGGTTGAGCACGAACGGCAGAGCCGCGGCGCCCAGGCCGAGGTCGCGGAAGAAATCGCGGCGGTTGGTCGGACGAGTCATTGCGAGGCTCTCCTCGGTTCGATCCAGGGTTCAGTGAACGGCGAGTGTGCGTGGTTCGGTCCGATCAACGGACGTCGGCCAGGGCGGCCCGATTCGATGAGGTCGACGCCGCGACGACCGCAACCTCGACCAGGAGTTCGCGAATGTTCATCGAGCGGCTCGTGAACTTCCGCTCGAGATCGGCGCGGGCCGATCCGTAGGCGCGAATCGGCTGACGAACGAGCGAGTGGAAACACTGGTCGACGAACGCTCGTGCCGGCTCTCCGCTCGCGAGCAGGACGTTCGCCAGCGAGCGGGCGCCGTCGAACGGGATCGATTCGCCCGCGAGGTTCTCGAACCCCGCCTTGGCGTCGATCGCCTTGCCCTTCTCCTCCTTGCGATATCGGCCCACGGCATCGAAGTGTTCCAGCCCGAATCCGAGCGGGTTGATCATGCCGTGACAGGTGGTGCACATCGCCGGAGACGTCTGCAACTCGACGCGTTTGCGGGTAGTGAGGTCGGGGTGAAGGTCGGGTGCGAGCGGTGCGACGGCTTCGGGCGGCTGCTGAAGCGAGCGACCGAGCACGCTCCGCGACAGGAAGACTCCCCGGTGGATCGGGCTCGAGGTCGCGGTGTAGGCGAATGCGGCGAGCAGATACGGGTGGGAGATCACGCCCGCGCGAGCCTCGGGCTCGAGCTTCACCCTGCGGAAGTCGGCGTCGGGCGGGAGGTCGACGCCGTAGAACTTGGCGAGTCGACCGTTGAGGTAGATCGAGTCGTCGGTCAGGAACCGGCGATAGTCGGATCCTTCACCCCAAACCACGTCGTCGAGGAAGAGCTCGAGCGAGGTTCGGAGGTCGGCGGCGACCTCGGGGGCGAATTCGGCGAAGTGCTTGGGATCCTTGCTCAGGTCGGGCGGCTGTTCGACGCGGAGCCAGTCGAGCAGCAGAGCGCGGACCTTGGTGCGGGCGCGCACGTCGGTCAGCATCCTCTCCGCCTGGGCGCGGATCTGCTCCTCGGTTGCGAGCTTGCCTTGCGCGGCGGCGTCGAGGAGCGGCTTGTCGGGAATGCTGTCCCAGAGTACGGCGGCGAGGCGGGCGGCGACGTCGTGAGGCGTCCGCCCCGATGGGTCGAGATAGAGGAACCTCGGCGACTTGAGCGCGAAGAGCACCGCGCGGCGAACCGCGATTTCCGGAGTCTTGGCGGTCGCGAACTGGGTGTCGACGAAGAGCTTGCGTTCCTCGTCGGTGAGCGGGCGTCGGAAAGCTCGCTCGACGAAGCGGGTGGTGAACGACCGGAGCTTCTCGCCGCGATCCTGGGCATCGGGCTTCGAGCCGGAGAATGCGTCGAGCCGCGCGACGACGTGGGCCGCGGTCTCGAGTGCGGCTTCGGTGGTGGCTTGATCCCAAGCCTTCGAGATCGTGGTCGCCTTGACGTAGCCGACGCTCTTGTCGTCGGCTGGGAACGCCGTCGCGACGACGAACACCTTGGGCGAGCGGACGGTCGAGAGGTTCCGAGCGGGAATGATCTCGACCGGGCGACCGGGCACGCGCCACTCGAGTCGAATCGAGGCGGGAAGCGACTTCGGCTTCTCCTTCTTGTCCTTCGAGTCGTCGACCCCTTGCTTCGCCTTCGAGAATTCGAGCTTGAGGTTGTAGGGCCGTCCGCCGAGCAGGTGGATCGTCGCTTTGTACTCGGTGTCGTTGCCCGACTTGACCCAGGCGTCGATCAGGGGCTTCTCGGGGTCGTTGATGTACAGCCGCGCTGCGTGTTCGGTCTTGACGATGAACTCGTACTCGCCGGTCTCGGGAGCGAGGACGGAGCCGTCCCAGCGGATCGAGAATTCGTGCGGCTCGATCTTCTCGGGCACGGGGGCGTCGGTGCCCCAATCGAAACGGACGACGGGGTCGACTCGCTCGAGCACGCGGTCGGAGTTGCGGTAGCGGCGGTTCTTGTAGTACTGGGCCTGGAGGCCGGGCTTGGACGAGTCCCAGGAGCCGATTCCCTGGAAGGATCCGAGGATGTCGGCGACCGCGTTGCGGTACTGGCCGACGGTGAGGCGCGCCAACTCGATACGGGCCGGGCGGTTGCGTTCGCGAGCGAGTTCCGAGTAGAAGGCGCCGTGGATGTATTCGGCGACGGAGCGTGCGTCGGCCTCGCTGAGGGTTCCCGGATCGTCCTCGGGCATCGTCTTGGCGATGAGTCGAGCGAGTTGACCGATCGAGCGACCACCGATCAGCGGCTTCGGGAACTCCTTGCTCCCTTCGCCGCGTGCGCCGTGGCAGCGGGCGCAATCAGCCTTGTAGACCGCGGCGCCGTCGCGAGCGGGGTCGGCGGCGAGGGCGGTCGTTCCGGCGGTGAAGAGTCCGAGCAGGATCGCGGTTCGCATGGGAGGGTGCTCCCCTCGGGTGGGACGAACTCGACGGCGTGGAGGCGGGGCGTCGGACCCTCTTCGAATCCGACACCCTTCATCATAACCGACCGCCGAGATCCCGGGAAAGGGAAACTCGGGCACCGCCCTCCCCCGGGGGTTCCGCGAACGTGAGCGTGGTCAGCGATCCTCGAGCACTTCGGAGACGGCGAGGGAGTTGCCGAAGGTCCGAAAGTCGTTGAAGGTCCAGACGACGCGTTTGGCGGCGTCGCGGGTGACTTCGATGAGTTGGGGATTCTCAGGGCCGGCGTGGCAATTCCCGAAGACGAGGTTGCCGTTGGGGAGGATCTGGAGCGAGGTGACCCAGGCGAGGCGGATGCCGGGAAGTTCGTCGTGTTCGATGCTCCAGACGACCTTGCCCGCGGGGTCGACCTCGATGACGCGGTTGCCGTTGCCGCAGGCGATCAAGGTGTTGCCGCCGCTGAGACGAATCGCGCCGAAGACTTCGGTGCCGTGACCTTCGACGCCGTGACCGGGCGAGCGAGGGCGGCCGGCGAGATCGAGGCGGTAGCTCCAGACGACCGCGCCTCGGGCGTCGTACTCACGGACGGTGCCGTCGGCCTCGTGACAGACGAGGTAGCGGCCGTTCTCGAGCTTGCGGACCATGCGCGTGTCGCGGTGGGGATCGGGATTGTCGACGGTGAGGGGGATCTCGGCGACGATCGCCCCTGCGGAGTCGACCTCGATGATCCGGCGATTGCCGCTCTCGGCGATCATCGTCCGACCGTCGGGGAGGCGCCGAAACGCGTGGACCTCGACGCGCCCGGTGTACCCCGGCTTCGGCTTCGACTCGTACGACCAGACGACCTTCTTCTCGGGCGAGACCTCGACGACCTTGGTCCGGCTGGTCTGGAAGAGGATGTTGCCGCCGGGCAGTCGGGCGATGTCGTGGACCTCGGCCGTGTTGGGATATTCCCAGACCACGGCGCGCGTCGCGGCGTCGACGATCGCGACCTTGCCGCGATCGGCCCCCAGGACGAGCCGGCGCGGCGGATCGGCCGCGAACGCGGGGGCGACGAGGAGCGTACCGAGCAGCAGCGCGGAGAGAAGGCGCATGGCGGCCTCGAGGATGTCGGAGAGATGGGGCCGGAACCGGCCGACCCCGACCGGGCGCCGATCGGTCGACGCATCAGGACATGATCTTGCGAATCGGCTCCGCTCCCTCGACTCCGACCAGCTTCTGGTCGAGACCGTTGAAGAAGTAGGTGAGCTTTTCGGGGTCGAGCCCGAGTTGGTGGAGGATCGTGGCGTGGAGATGCTTGACGTGGAACCGGTCGGCGACGGCCGAGCCGCCGAGTTCATCGGTCTCGCCGACGCTGATCCCGCCCTTGATGCCGCCGCCCGCCATCCACATCGTGAAGCCGTAGGCGTTGTGATCGCGGCCGGTGCCTTCGGCGTACTCGGCGGTCGGCTGGCGGCCGAATTCGCCACCCCAGACGACGAGCGTGGTCTCGAGGAGTCCGGTGCGCTCGAGGTCTTGGAGGAGCGCGGCGATCGGCTGGTCGGTGCGTCCGGCGTGATAGGTGTGGTTCTTGACGAGGTCGCCGTGGGCGTCCCAGTTGCTGTCGTTGTGGGCGCCGCCGGAGTAGAGCTGGATGAAGCGAACTCCGCGCTCGACGAGTCGGCGGGCGAGGAGGCAGCGACGACCGAAGTCCCGCGTCTCTTCGCGGTCGATGCCGTAGAGCGCCCGCGTCTCGGCGGGTTCGCTCTCGATGTCGACCGCCTCGGGTGCATGGCTCTGCATCGAGAAGGCCATCTCGTAGGAGGCGATTCGCGCAGCGAGATTCGAGTTGTCGGCGCGGGGGCGGAGATGCTCGCCGTTGTAGTCGGCGAGGGTGTCGAGCATCCGACGCTGGGCGTCGCGGGTGGTGTCGCCCGGGCGCTGGAGGTCGAGCACGGGCACGCCCGCCGAACGGAGGATGGTGCCCTGGAGCGACGCCGGCATGTAGCCGCTCGACCAGTTCTTGGCCCCCGAGATCGGTCCGCCGGTCGGGTCGAGCATGACCACGAAGCCGGGGAGGTTGGCGTTCTCGCTGCCGAGACCGTAGTTGACCCAGGAGCCGAGGCACGGGCTGCCCGAGAGGATCTTGCCCGTATTCATCTGAAGCATCGCCGATCCGTGGATCGGAGAGTCGGCGGTCATCGAGTGGATGAAGGCGATCTTGTCGACCTGCTTCGCGAGGTGGGGGAAGAGGTCGCTGACCATCTTGCCGCACTGTCCGTAGGGCTTGAAGTTCCACTTGGGGCCGACGACGCGGCCCTGGTTGCGCTTGCCGCCGCGTCCGAAGGTCTTGACCTCGATCGTCTTGCCGTCGAGTCCGTAGAGCTTCGGCTTGTGGTCGAAGGTGTCGACCTGGCTGGGCCCGCCGTACATGAACAGGAAGATGCACGCCTTGGCCTTCGCCGGGTGGTGCGGCGGCTTCGGCGCCAGCGGCCCGGCCACCGGATCGTCGCCACCACGCGGCACTCCGTCGCGCGCCATCAGGTCGGCGAGTGCCAGCCCGGCGAAACCCGAGCCCGCCTGCCACAAGAACTCGCGGCGCGTGCGACCGCAGAACGAACCTTGGAATGGCCGGGGCATGGTCGAGGGGCTCGCGATGCGGGAGGTCAGTCGAGGAACAGGAACTCGTTGCCGTTCAGCAGCACGAGGCAGCAGCGCTGCAGGGCCTCCAGCTCGCTGCGGCCGAACTCGCGCTGCAGATCGTCGGCGAGTCGTTCGAGGCGCACGAGGTCGGCCGGACGTGGTGGTCGCTGTGTCACCAGCGCGAGACCGAGTGCCAGCCGAGCTGTC
>JANRKW010000052.1:0-1509 GCA_033763215.1 Isosphaeraceae bacterium
TACCGCGGCGCGATGGTTCAACCACCCGTATTCGATCAGTAGGCCGATCGCCGCCTCGAGCTTTGCTCGCTCAAGCCTCGTGGCAGCGTGCAGAGTTGCCCGGTCAATCGTTCCTCCTGCCCAAGGAGCCGCCGCTCGGAAAACGCGGGAGGCGTCTGCGAGGGCAGGATCACCGCCGGTCGCGTTCAAGGCGACACGGGCATGGTCGATGAGGAACTCCGTCAACTGCAGCGCGGCCTCAACGTGTGCCGTGGAGTTACCCCGGTTCCGTGGAGGGTTGATCGCTTTCGGCTTTGACGTCGGCTCCGGCGCGGAGCTCGTAGTTCATCGGTGACAGATAATCGAGGGACGAGTGCCGACGATGCGGGTTGTACCAGCCTTCGATGAAGTCGAAGACCGCCATGCGTGCCTCGATCTGATTCTTGAAGCGGCGGCGATCGAGCAGCTCGCATTCGAGCGTCGCGAAGAAGCTCTCGCACATTGCGTTATCGTACGCGTCGCCGACCGAGCCCATCGACGGTCGGACGCCTGCCTCGCGGCAGCGCATCCCGAACGCCAGAGACGTATATTGGCAGCCCTGGTCCGAGTGATGGATCACGTCGCGCGGTCTACGACGCGCCAGCGCCATGTCGAGCGCGTCGAGGACGAGCTCCGTGCGCAGGTGTGTTGCCATCGCCCAGCCGACGACGCGACGGCTCCACGCGTCGACCACGACGGCGAGGTAGAGGAATCCGGCCCACGTCGGGATGTACGTGATGTCGGCGATCCAGAGCTGGTCGCGGCTTTCGGCGGTAAATCTCCGCTCGACGAGATCGGGCGCGGGACGGGCGTCGCGGTCGCGCTTCGTCGTACCGACCCACTTGCGGCGACACGCGCCCATCAAGGACATCGCACGCATCAGCCGAGCGATACGCTTGCGCCCGACACGGACGTCGAGCGCCGCGAGCTCGGCGTGCACGCGCGGTGCGCCGTACGTCCCGCGCGACCGGTCATGGATCGCACGGATCTGGTCGCCGAGTGCGGCGTCGGCCTGCGCACGCGCCGACACCGGCCGACCGAGCCACGCGTAGTACCCGCTGACGGAGACCCCCAGCGTGCGACAGAGCGTGGTGACGCGATGGGCGGCCCGGTGCGCTCTCACGAACTCGAATCCTTGGGCGGGATCGAGCCGGTCTCCCGAGCGAACCAGGCCGCGGCTTTTTTCAGGATCTCGCGCTCCTCGCGCAGGCTCTTCACCTCGCGGCGGAGACGCTTCAGCTCTTCGCGCTCCTCGGTCGTCAGGCCGTCCTGTCGACGACCGAGATCGCGGTCGGCCTGCGCGACCCAGTTTCGGATCGACTGGGCCGTCGGCTCGAACTTCTCGGCAAGCTCGTCCGGGCTACGCCCCGAACGAACGAGCTCGATCATCCGCTGCCGGAACTCCGGCGGGTACGGCGTGTGGCTCTTGGGCACCGTGGACTCCTCTCTCCCTGAAAGGGGAGCATCGTCCACGAAACCGGGTCAACTCCA
>JANRKW010000053.1:0-110856 GCA_033763215.1 Isosphaeraceae bacterium
ACCCGGCCCAATCGCCGGCGGACTTCAGTTCGGCGATATACGGCGCATGCACGTCGGGATTCATCGATCGTTCCTCGGATCCAAAGGGTCACACTCCAACACTCTCCACCGCTTCCCGCTCGGCCGATGCCGGCGATCACGACTCGGGCCGAGCGGAATCGCTCGCGGTGCGAGACTCGAAGGCGCGAGCCTCGGCCGAAGCCGCGCGGGATTCGTCGTCGCGCCCGAGCAATGCATACACCTCCGCCAGGTCATCGAGCAACGCCGGCAAGAACCGCTCGAAGACCTCGGGACGCGACTTCGCAAGATCGCGGTAGATCCCCAGCGCCTCGGAGTAAGCCGACTCGGAATCCTCGAGACGGTTCAGGCTCCGGAGCACGACCCCCAGTTGACTCAGAGTGATCGCCAAGTCGGGCCGGTAGACCACGGAATGCGACTCCGCGAGCCCGCGACGGATCACCAACGCCTCGGCGAGCGCGGCCTCGGATTCCTCGAGACGGTTCAGCCCCCGGAGCACGTTCCCCAGGCCGATGAGGGTCGTCGCCACATCGGGCCGGTAGACCTCGGGACGCGAATTCGAGAGATCGCGATTGATCGCCAGGGCCTCGGCAAAGGCGGCGCGGGACTCCTCGAGATCGTTCCGGCGGGCGAGCAGGGTCCCGACGTTGATGAGGGTCGCCGCCACGTCGGGCCGATAGACCTCGGGACGCGACTCCGCGAGAGCACGAAGAATCCCCAGCGCCTCGGCGTACGCCGCCTCGGACTCCTCGAGACGGTTCAGATTCTCGAGCACGACCCCCAGGTTGCTGAGCGTCCTCGCCACGTCGGGCAGGTAGACCTCGGGACGCGACTTCGCGAGTTCGCGACGGATCCCCAACGCCTCGGCGTACGCCGACTCGGACTCCTCGAGACGGTTCAGGCTCTGGAGCACGCCCCCCAGGTTGTTGAGTGTCCTCGCCACGTCGGGCCGGTAGACCTCGGGACGCGACTCCGCGAGATCACGATAGATCCCCAGCGCCTCGGCGCACGCCGCCTCGGACTCCTCGGCTCGGCCAAGCGACAAGAAAGCGCGGCCTGCGGAGAACGCGGCGAGGGCTCCCAGGGAGAGGTCGCCGAGACCGGCGGCGGCGGTATACGACTCATTCGCCGCCGCCAGGCCGACCTCGAGCATCAGCCTCGGAAGCTTGTTCGGTGACCCGGCGGCGGATTCGCAAAGCGCCACGAGCGGAAGCGCGCTTGCGGACAGGATCGATGTCCATTGCGTCGGGTCGAGATCGAGCGGGGCGAGGTCGGGGAGGTCGACCGGCACGATCGGCGACTCGAGCCGGCGGCGAAGCCACTTCCGGAGGTCCGCGCGAACGCGCTCGCGACCGAACAGCCGGCTCCAGATCCATCGAATCCCGCCGACGCTCCGAGTGGCCTCCAAGATCTCGATTGCCGCCGCCATCGCGGGCCGATAGGCGAGTTCCGGCTCTCGAGAATGCGCCACGCCGTAACGGATCAACCCGGCCCAATCGCCGGCGGCTTTGATTTCAGCGATATAAGGCGCATGCACGTTGGGATACATCGATCGTTCCTCGGATCAACGGAGGGCGGGGGTTCGATTTCGTGAGGGCTTCGATGCGTTGCCCTCGCGGCGCAGCAGACGGCGGATCAGAGTGATGCCGACGGCGAGCGCGGGGATGATGATGACCCAAGTCAGGAACGTGGGCAACGAGTACCGCTCTCTTTCGGGCAGGCACGAGTTCCAGCCGACCGCGATCTGCGTCAGACCGATCCAGAGGCCGACCAGGACCAAGCGGCGGTTGTTGCGGTCGGCGCGACGGCCTTGATCCACGCGGATCTCGTTTTCGCGGGCCTCGACGAGCGTGAGGCTCGCCTGGACCTCGCCGTGGCAGAGCCTGGCGATCGACTCGGCGGCGACGACGGTCGGCCCGATCAAGCCGAGATCGGCGCGGACCTGGTCGAGCCCCAGGCGCTCTTCCTCGATGCGGCGCGCGAGCAACGCGGCTCCGGGCGAACCCGGCGCGACGCCCATTCGCGAAGCGATCAGTTCGAGATTGCGGAGATTCGCGACGAGCATCGCCTCGACCCGAGCCGCATCGCCCTGGCCGAGCAACGCCTTGCGATAGGCCTCCGCGATCTCGAGCGCCGCGCGGCTCGCGGCGTCGCAGCGATCGCGCGGATTCACCGACTCCCGGGGGAACGCGAACGCCTCGACCCGATCGCGCAGCGTCCGTTCGGCCTCGAGCGCCTGAGCCCGGCGGCCGCTGCGATAGAGTGCGAACTGGTCGGCGACCTTATGGCAGGCGAACGCGAAGTCGCGGAGCGCCGCACGCGCGAAGCTCAAGGCATCGGCGGCATGTTCGTTTTCGTACACGAGCAGCCATCGATCGGTCGGGCCGGGGAGATCGAAGAGCCGGAGTCCGTCGGCGACGATGCCGCCGGGGAGTTCGGCGACCGGGCGACCGCTGATCGCTTCGATCAATGAGTTGGCCTCGGCCCCGAGTTCGACCACGACGACGCAAGTCGCGCCGCTGCGGTCGACGGAGGGTGCCGCGGCCTCCGCAGCGGCGACGGCGAGGAGCAGATCGTCGAGCGCGCGGCCGCCGGCGAGGTCGATGCGCTCGCGGGCGACGATCGAGTCGTGGATCGTCTCGAGCTTTCTCGTGCTTGGGTTCGTTTTGCGCCAGGCCTCGAGTTTGGACTCGGAGATCGGCGTCTTGCGATGCGAAGAGATCATGAAGATCGAGGCCTGAGGGATCGTCGTCGTGTTCATGCGTCGCCTCGATTCGCCGCGGGAGTTTGCTTCGCGGGCGGGGTGGGTTGGTCGAGCGCGAGGGCATCCTCGGCGATCTCGTCGGGCGTGGGCTTCGGGGCGAAGAGGGTCTGATTCTGAAGCAAGGCATTCAAGGCGGCGATCGGCCCTTCGGGCGAGTCCTCGGGAAGGTCGAGCAGCGCTCGCATCCGTTCGTCGCGGAGCTCCGCGAGGCGCGTGAGTTCGCCGTCGCCCTCGGCCTGGTCGCGCATCACCTCGAGAATCGCCGAGAGGACTTGCGAGCCGGTCCGGTAGTCGCTCGCCGAGTCGACGATCCCGCTCAACTCCTTGCGGCGAGCGTCGAAGGCGGGCGGGTCGGTCTCGGCCAGCTCGCGGAGGTAGGTTGCCAGGACCTCGAAGAAGTTCGTCATGCGTCGGATCTCCAAGAGCCATCGATCTCGGATTCGCGAGATTCCATCTTCATCGCCGCGGCTGATCGGCTTACGATCGCCCTCGGAATTCTCCGTCCGCCGATTGCTCTAAGCGGCGAAAATCGATACGATCGCTCTCATAGAATTGCGATCGAGCGCCATCATCAGGGAGTGCTTCTCTGAACCGATGTGGAATCGATCGGCGCATGGTGAAGGGAGGCGGGAGCGATGGGTTCGATCGGAGGACGGGCGGCGGTCTGGGCCTTGGGCCTGGGGATGATCTGTGCGTCGGTTCGCGGGGAGGACTCGATCTTCTTCCACAACGACTACGCCGAAGCCCTGCGCGAGGCGAAGCAGACGGGCAAGCCGATCTTTCTCGAGTTCCGCTGCGCGCCTTGAGTCAGCGGTCGCGCCTTCGACGCACAGGTTGTGCTGTCATCGCCCGCCTCGCCGCGCGGCAAGCTGCTGAAGCAGTATGTCTGCGCCCGGATCACCAGCATGGAAACGGCCGACCTGGGTCTCTTCGACTACGATCGGCACAACGCTCTCTACTATTTCATCATGAATGCCGACGAACAGATCTACATGAGATACGGCGGTCGCGACTCTGCGTCGCCCGACACGTATCTCAATCTCCGCAGCCTCGAACTCGCGCTCGCCGAGGGGCTGGAGCTGCATCGCGACCGCGCGTCGCTCCCGAAGGCGGAGCGTCCCAAACCGCTGTTCGCGAGGGAGATCCCCCTGCTCTACGAGCGGACGATTCAGCGCGGGCAGTGCGTGGAATGCCATCTGATCGCCGACTTCCAGCTCCAGAACCGCGAGGCGGCGGGCACGCTCGACCCGCCGGCCGATCTCTTCCCCTCGCCCGACATCAAGACGATCGGGATCGAGCTCGACGTGCCGAAGGGGCTCGTCGTGGGCGAGGCACGCGGGCCGGCGGCCGATGCCGGCTTGACCGCCGGCGACACGATCACCCACCTCGAAGGCACGCGGATCCGCACGTTCGGCGACCTGCAGTATCGCTACGGCAAGCTGCCGCGAACCGCGACGAAGCTCCGAATCGCCATTCAGAGAGCGGGACAGGCACGCGACGTCACGATCGCCCTGCCGCCGCGCTGGTGGTATACCGACCTGAACTACCGTCGATGGACGACCGACCCGCTCGTCCACTTCGAGACCCAGCCGCTGTCCGACGCCGAGAAGCGCGAGCTCGGTCTGCCGGCGCTCAGCTTCGCGGGGAGGGTCGTGCAGGTCGAGTCGTTCCGCGATCTGGCCGCGCCCGAACTGCGAAAAGGCGACCTGATCGTGGGAGTCGACGGAGCCCGCGAGGACGCCCTGGCGCACACGCCCGAGCTGTTCATCAAGCTCCATTGTCGTGCGGGGGGCAAGGCGACGCTGAGCGTGATCCGCAACGGGAAGACGTTCGAATCGAAGTTGAAGACCGAGAGGCAGAGTTTCCGAAAATGAACATTCGAGCGATCACTCTGATCTTTCTCGTGCTCAGCTCTGGATTCTGGGCAAAGACTGCGGTCTCCGAGAATCCCGGAGGCTGGTCCGAGTCGGCGGCGATTCGCGAGCGGGGCAAGTCGATCGTGAAGTTCCGCGCCCGAGTCCTGGGCGACTTCCTGATCGTGGAGGCGATTCACGAGCCGGGGTGGCACACCTACGCGATGGACAACGAGCTCCGCGCCGAGGAAAAGCTCGCGGGCCGGCAGTCGCTCGGGGTCGAGGAGGGCGTGCGGATCGACGTGACGTCCGGCGGCAAGGTCGTCGGGCCTTGGTTCCAATCCCCGCCGCTCGACCTCTCCAAGCCCGACCTCCGCTGGTTCACCTGGGGATTCGAAGGGACGGCAACCTTCGCGGCCCGGATCGAACCCATCGCGCCCGGCCGCGTCGTCGCCCGCGTCGGCGGCCAAGTGTGCGACGGACGCGCCTGCCTTCCCATCGACCTCGCCATCACCGTCCCACCTCCGAATCCAAACCCCACCCCACCCTTCTCCACCGAGGGTCTGATCCCTGTGAAGACTCCGGCAAAGACCGCCCCGTCGTCGCCGGGCAACCGCTGACCCATCACACGCAGCACCGATGTCCCGTCAACAAGTTCGCATGCATTGAGTGTCCTTGCCGGGTCTATCCTTGCAAAGTCACTTGGAACTGTGCGCCGCATCGACCTTGAACCACGCACTCCCACGCTGTTATGCCTACATATGGTTCCGCGAGAGATGCTCACTTCGGCATGGCGTGCTACTCGGGCTGCAGCCGCTGTGCGGTGGTCACGACCTCGAGCTTCACGAAACCGGCTCGCGATGCCGCGAGCATGATCGAATGCACGCTGGTCGAAGGTGATGCGATTCCCGACTCGATCCGAGGCAGGTTGAGTCTTTGAATCCCGAGAGCGAGTTGCGGCCCGGGCAGTCGCTGGGCTTGTCGATGTTGCCGAGGATCAACGCATGCGGGGCGAAGGATTGCGGAAACGGCTCTGTTTGGGTAATGCATAAGAGAATGGGGGAGATCGATCCGATTCTCGTGAATTCCTCATCCGTGGAGCCCGGCCGTGACTTCTTCATCGAAGTGCTCGCATTTGTCTCGCCGGATCGGCTCGATGCCGGTATTCGCTGCGATTCTGGTCTCGGTGGGTCTCGGAGCTCAGGGGGCTGCGGGGGGAGTCATCTTCTCGGACGACTTCAACGCGGGGGCTTCGCCTCTCTGGGGCAATCAGGTCGGAAACTGGAACGCATCGGGCGGGGTTTATGGTGCGGGCAGTCCAGGAAATTTCCCGAATGCGCACTCGACTCTGCCGTTTCAGCTCGCCGACTTCTCGGTCGAGGTCGACGTGGTGGGTGTGGCGGACGGCGGAATCTGGTTGCGGAGCGTCGAAGCGCCGGGGACGAGCGTCGGGATCTCGGGGGTGTTGCTCGTCACCGGCGCGGGGACGACGGGCGGAACGGGGCTGTACTGGCATATCGTCGCGACCGGCGCGAGCTACGGCGCGTCGTTGAACGTCGTGTCCGGATTGTTTGCCTCGGGGAGTTCGCCGCGGATTCGCGTCGAAGTCGTCGGCGATACCTATTCGGCATATGTCAACGGATCGACGACACCCGCGACGACGCTCGTCACGAGTGCGTTTGCGAGCGGCCGGGTCGGGCTCTACGACTTCTCGAACCAGTCCTTCGACGACTTCGAGCTCTCGGCCGTGCCGGAGCCTTCGACTGCGATCGGGGCATTGCTCGGCGTCGGCCTTCTCGCCGCGCGGTTTCTCCCCGCGCGGCGGACTCGGGTGTGATCGAGCGTTCCGATCAGTCGCCGCGGCTCGGTTCGAGAGCGATGATGATCATCGTTTCTTGACGTGCGGGGTCTTCGGAGTGGTGGCCGTAGACCTCGAGCGAGGGGGTGGTCGAGCTCTCTCCGAGCGCCTCGAGTTCGGCCTCGAGCGCCTTCCACTTGGCGGGGAGGTCGTGGTACGGGCCGACGTGGAGGTGCCGCAAGGAGCGCGGGATCTCGAATGCGAGCGGTTCGAGGTCGGAAGGGAAGTTCGAGCCGGGGACGAGTTCGAGGCCGACGAACATCTGCCCTTCGGGCAGATAGACCCAGTGGATGATGCCGGTGCTCTCGGCTCCGGCGACCGCGATGTTCGCGAAGACTTCCTCCATGAGTCGCATGCCGACGGATGCGAAGGCGTCGCCGACGACGGGCGCGGAGCGGCCGACGAGTTCGAAGCCGCACGGTTCCTCGACGATCTCGAAATCCACGATCATCTCCCTCCCCATCGCCTCGACTGGCTTCGACTCGATTCCCGCGGCCGGTACGAGAGCCGCGGCGACCGAAGCTCGGGAATCGACCCCGGACCCACTCACTGTGCACGGGCGCGGGGGGAGATGTAAAGCGACTGATCCCGGGGAAGTCGAGCGGAGCGCGAGGCGAGTCGACCAAGCCGATGCCGATTCGTTTCGTCGCGGGCGCTCGATCCATCGACGGTCGCCCCGTCCACTCGTCGCGAACTCCCCGCGAGATCGACCGGGGAGGCGACTCGACGCACTCTCTCCCGCATCGTCGATCTCGACGCATCTCGTTCTCGTTCATGGGTGACGGGAGTGGACTCTCGGGATCCTGAAGCCTGGTGCTTGTTCGAGGTCGGGCGGGCATCTATCGTGGATGTGTCGTGATCTCGACCCCAGCATCGATCGGCGGTGCCGTCGATCGACGCTCTCACGGCCCGAACGACGTCGAGGGGGTCCCATGATCGAACGGTCGGTCCCGAGGCGCAACTTCCGATTCACCGTCGCCGCGGTCGAGCAACTCGAGGGGCGGCGGCTGCTGAGCAGCGGCACCGGCCCATTCTCGGCGTCGTTCCGGACGAGTCTGCGGAACTTCATGAGGGCTCAGGATCTGCCGCAGATCTCGATCTCGATCCACCGAGGCGACGCGAGCCAAGGGGATTCGACTCGAGACGACGTCGGATATCAATACTGGTTCACCAACCGACAGTACGCCTTTCGCGGAGGCCGAATCCCGAAGACCGATGAGAACTCGCTCTTCCGACTGGCGAGCGTGTCGAAGGTCTTCACCGCGACGGCGATCATGAAGCAGGTGGAGCTCGGGAACCTGGCCCTCGCCGATCGTGCGTTCCAGGTCTTGGGATACTTCGATGCTCAGGGCAACCCGGTCGCGCAGTCGGGCTTCGACCCGGTCACCGGCGCCGGGGTGACGTATTCGCCGTCGCCCGAGCTGTACGACGTCACCATCCAGTCGCTCTTGAACATGAGCAGCGGACTTCCTCTGAATGTTCCGATCCAAAGTGCGACCTTCCCGAAGACGCCCGACGGCCAGGTGATCTACGTCCAGGGGAGCTACGCCTCGATCGCCTTTGCAGGGCCCGCGCCCTATTCGGGGCCGGCGACCGCCGATCAGCAGGTCGCGTACTACAGCTACAGCTTCTCGACCAACGACCTCGAGCTCGACTCCCCGGGGACCTATCTCTACAACGACACGGGGTACCTCGTGCTCGGAGCAATCGCCGAGCGCGTGAGCAAGACCGCATACGACATGGACTATGGTTCATTTCTCGATCAGTACATTCTCTCGCCGATCGGGATCTCGAAGCCGCAAGAGGCGCCTGCGACGGCGACGCCGATGGTCGGCATCGCGCGGACCTTGCGGGCCCGTCGCTTCCCCACGGAGGTGACCTACTACACCAACGCGACGGGTCCGAACATCTTCCCGAACGCCGCGACTCACCCCAATCGAGTCGTCTCGCAGGCGTACGGCGGGTTCTACTACGTCGAGAGTCACTTCGGCGAGGGCGGCCTGGCGGCGACTCCCTCGGCGCTCACGCGGCTCTTCCACCGGCTCGGCGAGGTCTACAGCGGCCTGCGGAGCGACGGTCCGCTCAGCCGCGACACGATCAGCCAAATGGTCGGCCAAGGCAACGGCGTCGCGGTGCCGAACTCGGGCGGAGCTTGGTGGGGCCTCGGCTGGGAGGTCTTCCCGACGACCCCGAACGGCTCGGAGCCGGGAAACTGGTCCAAGAACGGCGCGCTGCCCGGAACGTCGACACTGCTGACGCGGCTCGCCGACGGTACGACCTTCGCCTACACCCTGAACCAGCGGCTCTCGACGACCGGCTCGAGCAGTCGACAGACGCCTCCCGCGAATCAACTCGCGACGATCATCCGCAACGCGATCGCGGCCTGGAACAACCCGAAGGCGGCGCGCACGGCTCGACGACGCTGAATCGGCAGCCTACGGCCTCGCGAGTGCCCTTGAACGATCGCTCGCGAGGTCGCGTCGGTTGATTCGAGGGGGTGCACGGAATACTCTAGGAGGATGCGGACGGTCGCGAACGCGGTTCGCGGAATCGGCCGGCAACATCGAGCGTCATCCCAGGGAGCCCCTCTCGCCATGCCTCCGACCGACGATCCCTCGAACGGAACGACGATCCCGCCGATGGACGGCTCGGAGCGACCGGACGACAGCCCCGCGCGGCCCGACGCGGTCGCGGAGGCGGAGGCGGTCGCGAGCGAGGAGGAATTCGCCGAGCCGCCGCCCCGGCCGACCACGCCGCCGGTCCGCATGGGGTTCATCAAGGTCCTGCTCTTTCTCTTGATGCTCTCCGCGCTGGTCTACGGAATCCCGGTGCTCGTCGGCCGGGCGGGATATGCCTGGGAGGCGGGTCGATCCCGCGCGGCGCTCGAAGCTCTCGAGAAGCTGGGCGACGGCGACGTGCAGGATCGCTCCTCGGCGCTCTTCCGCTTGGCGACCCGCGCCGTGGCTCCCGCGGTGGTCAACGTCCGCAAGACGGTGAACTCGACGCAGTCGGGCGGGGGCGACGGGATCGGCTCGGGCGTGGTGATCGACAAGGAACGCGGCTACGTGGTGACGAATCACCATGTGATCCGCGATGCCGACAAGATCGAGGTCCGCGTCGGCCAGTCGAAGGTGGTCGAGGCGAAGCTGGTCGGATCGGACGAGAAGACCGACCTGGCGGTGCTCCAGATCCCGGGTCCGCTCGCGGTCCAGGCCGAGTGGGGCGATTCCGACCAGGTGGACGTGGGCGACTGGGTGATCGCGATCGGCTCGCCGTTCCAGCTCGATCGCACCGTGACGGCGGGGATCGTCTCGGCCACGGCTCGAAACAACCTCCTGCCGGGCGACGTCTATGAGGAATTCATTCAGACCGATGCCCCGATCAATCCAGGGAACTCGGGCGGTCCGCTCGTCGACATGCGCGGGCGGGTGATCGGGATCAACACGGCGATCTTCGCTCCTCAAGGGGGCTACGGCGGACAAGGGATCGGCTTCGCGATCTCGTCGTCGCTGGCGCGTCGGGTCACGGATCAATTGATCAAGAACAAGCGCGTGATTCGCGGATATATCGGCATTCTCCCCGATTTCTCGAAGGTCGACGATCCGCCGTCGGGCGTGCCGATCGCGGCGGTTCGTCCCGGGAGCCCGGCCGCGGCCGCGGGCCTGGTTCCGGGCGACAAGATCGTCGGGTTCGACGGCAAGCCGATCGCCGACTTCTCGACCTTGCGCAACCGCACCTTCACGCTGCCGATCGGGCAGGAAGTGCCGATCGAGTTCGAGCGCGGAGGGGAGAAGAAGCGGGTGACGGCGAAGATCGCGGAGATGCCGAGCTTCGCCTCGAAGAACTACGAGCGCCTGGGGCTCGACCTCCGCGAGTTGCCGGGGCTCGACGGCGGCGGCCTGATCATCACGGCGGTCCGCGCGGGGGGCCCCGCCGATCTCTCGGGCTTCCGACCGGGGCTCTTGATCACGAACGTCGGCCGGCGCGACGTCCGCTCGCTCGAGGAGTTCGACCGCGCGATCGAACGGTTCGACCTCGTCCGAGGGATCCCGCTCGGCGTCATGGCGGGCGACGGCCGACGAGCCGTGATCAACCTCAACGCACTCGGCCCTCGGCAGTGATCGAGCCGCGGCTTGGATTCCCGAGTCGATGAGTGATTCGGATCGGTCGAGCCCGGCGCTCGCGGGGCGTGTAGACGTTCGGCGTGGTGTCGATGCTCGCGAGGAATTCCAGGTTGAAGTTGGCGCCGGCGTTGGGCAGGTAGGCGGTGCCCGAGGCGTCGACTCCGATCGTGTTGCCGATGACCCGGTTGCGGGGCGTTGCGTCGCCGAAGACCACGATGCCGACTTCGGCCTGCCCCGCGATCAGGTTCCCGGCGGAGGCCTCGGTTCCTCCGATCGTGTTCGCGGCCGGGATGCCGACTTCGCCCGAGGCTCCGCGTTCGGGCAGGAGGGCGATCCCAACGCGTTGATTCCCCAGGCTCGAGCGTCCGCCGATCTCGGTTCCGATGCGGTTGCGCGTGATCGTGTTGCCCAGGGCGTCGGGCCCGGCGAGTTCGATGCCCGTCCGGGAATTGCCGGAGAGGAGGTTGTCGGCGATCAGGTTGCCGGGCGACTCGAGGTGGATGCCGACGACGTTCCCCAGCGGCCGGCTCCCGGTTCGATCGGCGCCGAGGATGTTGCCCTGGACGATGTTGGACGCATTTGTGGGTCCAATGATGAGCACGCCGGCAAATCCATTCGCGGAGATCAGATTGCCCGCGCCCGGGCGTGAGCCGCCGATCGTGTTGGCATAGGGGATTCCGCTCGGGACGTCGAGAGAAGGGCTCGCCGAGATGCCGTTGGCTCCGTTCCCGAGCGGACGGGTCCCCGAGACGTCGGCGCCGATGGTGTTGCCCTCGACGCGGTTGCCGTGCGTGTCCTGTTCCAGGAGCGAGAGGCCCGAGTCGTTGTTGCCCGAGAGCAGGTTGCCCTCGCCCGGCCGGCGTCCGCCGATGAGGTTGTCCGCCGCTCGGGCGATCTGGATGCCGTCGCGACCGTTGGGAAGGCGACGCGTGCCCGAGGCGTCGGTTCCGGAGCGGTTGCCCTGGACGACGTTGCCGCGGGCCCCTGCGCCGGAGAGGAAGATCCCGCTCTGGACGTTGCCCGAGGTGAGGTTGCCCGAACCTGGGAGGGACCCGCCGATCGTGTTGAAGGATGCGTAACCGTCTTCGCCGCTGAAGGCCCCGCCGACGCCGATGCCGACGATCGCGTTGGGGATGGCGAACGTCCCCGAACGGTCGGTGCCGCAACGATTGCCGACCACGAGGTTCCCGACCGATCCCGAGCCGACGATCTGGATCCCCGAGCCGATCGCGATGAAGCCGTTGCCCGAGCAGAGATTGCCTTCGGCTTCGGTTCGTCCGCCGATGGTGTTCCGCGCGGAGTTCACCACGTCGATCCCCGAGGCTCCGTTGCCGAGCGCGCGCGTCCCCGAGGCGTTGGTGCCGATGAAGTTGCCGACGATCCGCGAGCGACCGGTTCCGGGCCCGAGCAGCCGGATGCCGTCCTGGAGATTTCCGGAGACGACGTTGCGGTCGCGGGGCTTCGGGCCGCCGATGAGCAGGTCGTGCGGCCCAGGTGCGGACGGGTCGTTCGGAGTCGGGCCCGCGTAGATCCCTTGGAGACCGTTGGGAAGGGCGAGTTCGCCGGTGATGTCGGTTCCGATGAAGTTCCCTTGGATCACCGACCGACTCGCGGCGGCGGTCTCGACCGAGATTCCGGCTCGTGCGAAACGGTTGACGACGAGCCCGCTCACCACCGACCGCGGCGCGCGGATGACGAGCCCGGAAGCCGCGGGACCGGCCCCTGCCCCGTTGAGTTCGACGAGGGGTCGGTCGCGGGCTCCCGGCTGCGTCGAGGCGTCGATCGCGAGCGAGTCGACGATGATCGGCAAGGGCGCGTCGAGCGCGATCGAGGGTGCCTCGGCAGCGATGCGGAAGATCACCCGGTCGCGTCCCGGTCGAGCATTCGCGGTCTCGATCGCAGCGCGCAAGGTCCCCGGCCCGGAGTCGGCGACGGAAGTGACGAGGAAGACGGCGAGGAGGTCGCGCGACTCGAGTCGTTCGACCGTCGCGCGCCGGCGTCGCGGGCTTCGACCCGGGTTTCGTCGCATGGATCCCCCCTTGCTCCCGCTCGTGCCGGCTTCGTCGCTCGACCGAGTCTAGGACACGTCGAAGAGTCTCGCGGCGCGGGTCGGCTCATGCGATCATCTCGACATGCGGACGCGAGGAGATTGTCGTGGCGGCGGTCCATCGAAGTGGAGGATCGAGATGTCGGGACGCATCAAGGGGCTTCGTCCGGTCTTGGCGGCGCGCGACGTTGCGGAGTCGATTCGGTTCTATGGTCGACTCGGGTTCTCCGAGACGTTTCGCGATCGACCGGTCGAGCCGGTCTACGCGGTCGTCGAGCGAGAGGGGGTGGAGCTCCACCTGCAATGGGCCGATGCGGGCCAGTGGAGCGAGGGACTCGACCGACCGGTCTATCGGTTCCTCGTCGAGGACGTCGACGCCCTGTTCGAGGAGTTCGCCGCGGCCGCGGTCTTCGACCGGACGCAAGGCGGAGGCGGCCCTTGGGGAACGCCCCGAGAGACGCCTTGGGGAACGAAGGAGTTCCACCTGCGCGACCCGGCCGACAACGGCCTCCAGTTCTACGAACCACGGCTCGCGCCGGGGTGACGCGGCCCGCGGCGGCGAAGCGGAGCCCCCGCCCCGCTCGAGCGACTCGTCTCCCCTCATCTCTGCATCAAGGCATGCTCTCGAGTGCTTCCAGCACCTGCTCGGCCTCCGGGTCGAGATGCATCCCTCGGGCCTTCATCCCTCGGAGCACCTCGAGGCAGAGACGCAGGTGCTCCCGACCCTCGCCGGGTTGCCCGAGCTCCGCCAGAGCCCCACCCAGCCTGAGATGCGAACCGGCCAGGTCGCGGGCGTAGTCGGCGTTCTCGGGAGCAGCGGCGGAAAGACGCTTCCGGATCGCCAGGCCGTCCTCGTAGTACCGCCGCGCGGCGGCCGGGTCGCCCGAGGAGATCGCCAGGTCGCCGAGCTTGTTGTAGCTGATCGAGAGGTCGCGGGCGTCGTCGGCGTTCTCGGGGTGGGCGTCGAGCCGACGCCGGAAGAGCTCGGCGGAGCGCAGCCAGAGATCGCGCGACTCGAACATGCGACCGGAGTGCTCGAGGGGTTTGGCGATGCGGTCGGCCAAGAGCGCCGCCTCGCGTTCGCCGGAATCGATCCAGCGCGCGGCGAGGTCGCGCAGGGGGGCGAGCTCCCAGGCGAGACCGGGCCGGCCCCATTCGGCCTGGATCCGACGCCCGCGCTCGAGCGCTGCGGCGTGAACCGCCGCATCGCGGAAGAGCCGGTCGATCTCGCTCATCCGCTCGAGGACGATCTCCTGCACGAGCCGGTGCATGCGGCCCAGGCGGGCGTCTCCCGCCGGAACCCCCGAACCGCCCCGCGCCCGGGCGCCATCGCGGGTCTGGGGCACGACCAGCCGGAGGCGGTCGAGGCGTTGGAGTCGCTTCTCCGCCGGGTCGATCGGGCCCGAACGCGTCGGCGGCGGGAAATCGGCGTTCATCAGTTCCCGCAGCCAGGGGAACGGCAGGTTGTCGGGAGGCAGGAGCGCGGCGTACTCGACCAGGCGGAGTTCGTCGGGCGCGAGCGCGGCGAGAGTCGGTTCCAGGAGCCGCGCGATGGAGGTCTCGGTGTGCCAGGCGAGCCTGCCTTCGGCTTCCAGGGCTGCGGTCTCGTCGACGAGCGAGATGCCGTCGCGTTCGAGACTCTCGGCGAAGGCTCGATACGAGCAGTCGGGATTCTCTTGGAGGAACACGCCGACCACCTCGACCGCCAGCGCATGCCCGCCCAGGCGGCCCACGATCGCGAGCGCGGCCTTCCATTCGTCGTCTTGCGGGCTGTCGGCCAAGGGGCGAAACGCATGCAGGAGCGCCAGCGCGTCTTCGGTCTGGAGCGCGTCGAGCGTGAGGCAATGGATGAGCGGCAGGCCGGCGGGCTCGGCGCGGGTGGTGACCAGGACGTGGATGTGGTCGCCCTTGGGCAGGGCCCGCTCGCGCGCGGAGGCGGAGAGCAACGCGGGATCGTCGAGGTTGTCGACGACGATCAGGGCGGCCCGGCGCGACTCGAAAGCCGCCTTGACCTTGGCCAGCGCGAGTTCGGGCTGCAGGCGTTCGGCATCGCTGAGCGGGACGCCCATCGGCTCCGCCAGCGCGATGACGCCGCCGGCCAAGTCGCCCAGGTTGGCCGCGTTGATCATGTAGCGGCCGCCTGGGTACTCGAACCCGTATCCCCAGGCATAGGCGAACGCGAGCATGCTCTTGCCGATGCCGGGAATGCCGTGCACGGCCGTGATGGCGCCGATCTGTCCCCGCACGAGCGCCTCGCGGAGTGCGTGCATCTCGTCGCGACGTCCGACGAAGCGGACGCTCGGCAAGGGCACGGTATGGGGCGAGCCATCGCGCACCGAGGCTCGCCTGAGGCGCTCGGAGATCTGGCCGGGGAGAGCCTCGAGGCGTCGGCGGACGTCGGCCTTCTCGAGCGCCCGGGCCCCCTCGGGCCAGAACTCCTTCCAGTCGATGTACTGCCTGCGTTTGAGGTCCTTGACCCAATGGCGGAGCCGATCGTCGAGCGCGGCGATGTCGCCGTCGAAGCTCGGATGCGCGACGATGTAGATCGGCGCGATGCCTTCGCCCGGCAGGGCCTGCGCGAGCTCGGTCTCGACGTAATGCTCCCACTCCTTGCGGCAGTAATCGCTGGAGAAATAGGACGGCGAGAGCACCGCGACCATCATCTTCGACTCCCGAAGCCCCCGGAGGATCCGGAGCTCCCAGTCGTCCATCGACCGGATCTCGTTGGTATCGAAGAAGACCCGGAGCTTGGTGCCGCAGACGCGCTCGTAGTCGGCCTTGATTGCTTCGACGAGCGCCTCGACCTTGCCGGCGTGCTCGTCGCGGTCGTCCTTGTGGGCGTAGCTGATGAAGAGATCGAACGCTTCCGCGGGGGGATCGGGGCGGGTCCGGTCATCCATCGATGCACGCCTTTCGCTCGAGGTCCGGGCAGATCTCGCGTTTCGGCACAAGGGAGGAGTGGTCCTCGGCGATCGCGCGGGAGCGTCGATCGGCGGGACGGTCGACAATCTACGCGATGCGCTCCGAGTCCAAAAGCGTCTCGCGTTCGACGAGCCGTCGTCGGCGGCGGAGTCGGGTTTCGAACCGTTGCTCGAGCCGCCCGCCGACGCCGAGGGGGGGGACTTGACAGGACACTTGGTTTGCGGGACGCCGTCGGGGGACGCGGAATCGATGCGTCGGGTCGACCATGACGGTATTGTGAGCATTTCGGGTGGGGATCAGCGACGGGCGCGGTGTCAAGGGGTGAGCGTCGCGCGGAGTGGTCCGAGGAATCGGGCGAGGAGCCCGGGTGGTCCGGTGAAGTTTTCCAAAGAAAGACTTCGCAACGAGTTGGGGCGATCGACGTGCGATTCGGAAACCGCCTCCGAAACTTGACGAAAAAACGCCCGGGGGTATATTTTGCTGGTGACCGCAACAGCCGAAGCGCAAGCGACGGATCGGTTCGGGGGCTCGGGCGACCGGGTTCGCACGGATCCGTTCCGCGTGGAGGATCGGGGCCGACTCTCTCCGACGGAGGAACCCCGTTGTCCCGCCGCTCCGAACACGCCCTCGCCGAGATCAAACATCGAATCGACATCGTCGCGCTGATCGGCGAGTACCTGACCGTGAATCGGTCGGGCTCGAAGTACAAAGCGCTCTGCCCGTTCCACGACGACCACAATCCGTCGATGGAGATCAACCCCGACCGCCAGTCGTTCAAGTGCTGGGTGTGCGGGGCGGGCGGCGACGTCTTCGATTTCGTGAAAGATTACGAACGCGTTACCTTCCCCGAGGCCTTGCGCATGCTCGCCGAGAAGGCCGGGGTCGTCCTCGACGATCCCGCCGCCGGTCCCGCCGTGTCGGGACCTTCCAAGACCGAGTTGTTCGCGGTGAACGCGTGGGCCGAACAGGCCTTCGCCGACGCGCTCGCTCGGTCGGAGGAAGCTCGGCTCTACCTGGCGAAGCGACGGCTCTCGGCGGCCGAGATCGAGCGATTCCGGCTCGGATTCTCGCCGATGACCCGCGATTGGCTCGTCAATCTGGCGAAGCGCGAGGGGTTCGGGCTGACGTTGCTGGAGCAAGCGGGCTTGATCGTGCGATCGAGCGAGGGCGGCCTGCCCCATGAGCGATTCCGGGGACGTTTGATCTTTCCGATTCACGACTTGCGGGGCCGGACGGTCGGCTTCGGCGGTCGGATCCTGCCCGAATTGGAAAAGAAGGCGGCCGAAGCGGGTCGCGGCGTCGCCAAGTATTTGAATACGCCCGAGACGATTCTGTTCCAAAAGCGGCGAAATCTCTACGGAGCCGACCTCGCCCGGACCGCGGCACGCGACGCCGGCTGGGTGGCGGTGGTCGAGGGATACACCGACGTGATCGCGGCGCACCAGGTTGGGCTCACGAACGTGGTCGGCACGCTCGGCACCGCGCTTCGCGACGATCACGTGACGTCGCTGCGGCGGTTGTCCGACAAGGTCGTGCTCGTCTTCGACGGCGACGCGGCGGGCCAATCGGCGGCCGACCGGTCGCTCGAATTCTTCTTGAGTCACGAGATCGACCTCCGCGTCTTGACGCTCCCGGCGGGTCTCGACCCGTGCGACTTCCTGCTCGAGCACGGCGCCGAGGCGTTCCGCGGCCTGGTCGAGGAATCTTCGGACGCACTCGAGTTCGCGATCGACCGGGCGGGAGTCTTGTTCGACCTCGAATCGGCCGAGGGGTCGCGTCGTGCGGGCGAGTGGATCCTCTCGATCCTGGGGAAGATTCCGCGTTCGCACCGGGTCGGTCTCGATTTGAAGGTGGCGAAGGCGCTCGACCGGCTGGAACAACGGACGGGGATCCCGGCGTCGACGCTGGCCCGGAGTCTGGAATCGATCCGGGCGCGGTCTTCGCGCGGGATTCCGCGGTCTTCGGAAGGTTCGGAGGCGTCGGGAGATGTCGCCGCGCGGCCGGCGGCTCCGATAGTCACTACGGGACTCGACCCGATCGATCTCGAACTCGTCCGCATCCTCTTGAACGAACCCAGCCTCGTCGGTCGCCTGATCACGCGGGTCGCCGTGCCGGCTCTCGCCGACGCGCCGCTTCGCGCGATCCTGTCGACGTGCTACGACCTCCATGGTGAAGGCCGCATCCCGACATTCGAACACGTCTCGAATCGCCTCGGCGACGCCGCCGTCCGCGCCTTCGCGGCCGGCTTGCTCTTGCCGCTCGATCCGTCGGCGCGTTCGACGCGGGTTCAAGCCGCCGCCTGGGAGGTCCGCCTCGAAGGCGCGCTCGCCGCGCACGCGGAACGCGAACGGAAGGCTCGGCTCCGCGAGCTCGAGTCGGCCCTTCGCGAGACGCAGCAAGACCCCGCGGCTTCCCCCGAAGATCGCCGCCTGCTCCTGGAAGAATATCTGAGATTGACGACGAATCGACCGGGCTCCAAGGCGAAAACCGCGTCCTGACCCGCGTTCTTGGGAGGTTTGCCGGATGGACAAGTTGGACGAGGGCCTCAAGACGCTCCTCGATGTGGGTAAGCGACGTGGTTTCCTGACCTTCGATCAGGTCAACGATTACCTTCCCGACGAGGCGAGCAGCCCGGACAAGATCCATGCGCTGCTCGAGTCGCTCGACGAGATGGGAATCGAGCTGATCAACGAAGACGAGGCGGAGGCCCGGCTGCTCGCCTCGGGGGACCTCGACGACGAGACCGACGAGGTGGTCGACGAGCCCGCCGAGGAAGACGACGGCGAACTGACTCCCGAGGATCTCGACGAGATCTCGCGGCGGATCGACGACCCGGTGCGCATGTATCTGACGCAGATGGGCGAGATCCCGCTCCTGACGCGCGACCAGGAGATCGGTCTGGCGAAGAAGATCGAGATCACGCGCAAGCGATTCCGTCGCAAGGTGCTCGAATGCGATTTCGCGCTGCGGATCGTGGTCGATGTGCTGGGAAAGGTGAATGACGGCGAGCTGCCCTTCGACCGCACGATCAAGGTCTCGGTCACCGAGAACCTCGAGAAGGAGCAGATCCTCGCCCGGATGCCGCACAACTTGAAGACCGTCAAGTACTTGATGGAGTCGAACCTCGCCGACTTCCGCGCCTACGTTCGGGCCCGCGACGACCGGAGCACTCGGCGCCGGCTGCGTCTCGAGCTGAAGAATCGGCGGCACAAGTCGGTGACGCTCGTCGAGGAGATGTCGATCCGGACCCAAAAGGTCCAGCCCTTGATGAAGCGGCTCGAGCAGGTCTCCGCCCGCATGACCGAGATCGTCCAGCAGCTCGACGACGAGAAGCAGGGCCGCGGCTGCAAGGAAGACCGGTCGAATCTCGAGAAGGAGCTCAAGGACCTGATGCTCATGACGCTCGAGTCGCCGACGAGCCTGGCTCGTCGCGTCGAGCTGATGAACAGCCGGTTCAAGGAATACGAGCAGGCGAAGCGCGAGCTCTCGGGCGGCAACCTTCGGCTGGTCGTGTCGATCGCCAAGAAGTATCGGAATCGCGGTCTCTCGTTCCTCGACCTGATCCAGGAGGGGAACACGGGCCTGATGCGTGCGGTCGACAAGTACGAATACCGCCGCGGCTACAAGTTCAGCACCTACGCGACCTGGTGGATCCGGCAGGCGATCACGCGGGCGATCGCCGACCAAGCCCGGACGATCCGGATCCCGGTGCACATGATCGAGACGATGTCGAAGCTCCGCAACGTCTCCAAGAAACTGCTCCAGGAGAAGGGCCGCGAACCGACCATCGAGGAGACGGCGAAGGCCGCCAACATCTCGATCGAGGAGACGCGCCGGGTGATGAAGATCAGCCGGCACCCGATCTCGCTCGACAGACCGGTCGGGGAGAGCGAAGACAGCTACTTCGGCGACTTCATCGAAGACGAAGCGGCCGAGAGCCCGATCAACGCCGCGACCCAGGAGATGCTCAAGGAGAAGATCGACTCGGTCCTCAAGACCTTGACCTACCGCGAGCGCGAGATCATCAAGCTTCGCTACGGTCTCGGCGACGGCTACACCTACACCCTCGAGGAGGTGGGCCGGATCTTCAAGGTGACGCGGGAACGCGTCCGCCAGATCGAGGCCAAGGCCGTCCGCAAGCTCCAGCATCCGGTGAGGAGCCGACAGTTGGAAGGCTTCCTCGAGAGTACGGGCTGATCGCAGCCGGCAACGCCGGTCGCTCCCTTGGGGGCGACCGGCGTTTTTTTTTGCCCCGACGGGGCAACGATCGATTAGAATCGGCCCGCGTTCGACCCATCCTCGGCCATCGCTTCGCTTCCCACGCCCCAAGTTTCGATTCGTTCCGCCCGCCCCGGCTTCGTCGGGCCCGGTTCGCCCGAGGGCGACCGCCTGGTTCGTCGAATCCGCATTGCGGATCCCTCGACAGGAGTCCTCGCCCCGATGTCCGCCACCGCGACGAACCTCCGAGAGTTGCACGAGCTGCATTCCCGGGCCAAGGCGTTGAGAGACCGGCTCGCCTCGGGCCCCAAGACGATCGCCGCACGCACGGCGACTCTCGCGGCCCGGCGCGCGGCGGTGGAAGCCGCTCGGAAGGCTCTGCAGGACGCGAAGGTGAAGGCGAAGACCAAGGAGCACCAGGTCCAGGCGCTTCAGTCGAAGATCGACGACCACAAGGTTCGGCTCAACACCGTCAAGAAGAACGAAGAATACAAGGCGATCCAGAATCAGATCGCGAACGAGAAGAACGCGATCACCAAGCTCGAGGACGAGCAACTCGAGGGGATGACGGCGATCGAGACGATGACCGCCGAACTCGCGAAGCTCGAGCGCGAACTCGAGACGTTCGCGGCCGAGGTGCAGAAGCTCGAGAGCGACGTCGCGTCGCAGTCCGAAGGTCAGAAGGCGCAGCTCGCCAAGCTCGAGGCGGCGATCGTCGAAGCCGAGGACATCATCCCCGAGGACGAGCGCGAGCGCTACCGCCGCACCGTCAAACAGCGCGGGGCCGACGCGCTGGCCGCGGTCGAGGGTCAGGCGTGCACGGGGTGCTTCGTCACCGTGACCGCGCAGGCGCTCAACGACCTGATCAACCGCCACGGACTGACCTGGTGCAAGACGTGCGGTCGCGTGCTCTACCTCGGCGAGGACGAGATGGGATCGCACCGCTGATCGGCGCGATCCCCGCGCGGGTTGGGGCGGCCCGTCGGGCTCGATCCGGTCTCCGGCTCACGAAGCTCTCTGCTCATCTCGAACGGCTCGGGGCCGGCGGGGATCACTCGATTCCGCCGGCCCCGTCGTTTCCACGCGCACCTCGACCTTCATCCTCCTGGTCGTTCACGTCGGGCCGACGACGACCGCCTTCGCGGCCTCGGCTTCGCCGTGACCGACCTGGCCGGGGAAGTAGAAGAACGCGAGCGCCAGGATCACGTAGACCATGAGGAGCATCACACCCTCGAGCCAGTGCGACTCGCCGTCTTCGGCGACCATCCGCGCGATCAAGACGCCGAGGATCACCGCGACGACCTCGAGCGTCGAGAAGAGCAGATCCATCGGTTCCTCGCGGAGGTAGCTCGCGAACACCAGCGTCGGCGCCACGAAGAGCGCGATCTGGAGCGCGGAGCCGAGCGAGATCCCGACCGCGAGATCCATCCGATTCTTCATCGCCATGAGGATCGCGGTCGAGTGTTCGGCGGCGTTGCCGATGATGGCGACGACGACCACGCCCATGAACACCGAGTTCATGCCGAGCGTCTCGGCCGTGCTCTCGACCGCACCGACGAGGATCTCGCTCATCCAGGCGACGAAGATCGTCGCGACGAGCAGCACGATCGATGCTTGACGGATCGTCCAACTCGGCTCGCCGGCGTGGTGGTGTTCGCCCTCGCCCCGGTAGATGTCCTTGTGAGTGACGAGCGAGAAGACGAGGCTGAGGATGTAGGTCGCCATCAAGACGACCGAGACCGAGACGCTGAGCTTGTGCTCGAGACCGATCGCGCCTGGGCCGACGAGATGGTGGAAGATCGCCGGGACGACCAGGCCGATCGTCGCGAGCACCATGAGCGTCGAGCCGACGCCCGCCGCCGTGCGGTTGAAGCGCTGCATCGGGTACTTCACGCCGCCCGCGAGCACGCTCGCGCCGAAGACGAGCAGCAGGTTGCCGAGGATACTTCCCGCGACCGAGGCCTTGACGACCTCGTCGAGTCCGCGACGAAGCGCGAGCAGAGCGAGGATCAGCTCGGCCGCGTTTCCGAAGGTGGCGTTGAGCAAGCCGCCGATTCCCGGTCCGAGCCGGTCGGCGATCTCCTCGGTCGACCTGCCCATGAGGCCGGCGAGCGGGATGATCGCAAAAGCGGCCGCGATGAAGCGAAAGACGGGCCGCGCATCGGCCAGACTCAGCGCGATCGAGATCGGCACGGCGCTGAGGAACCAGACTTCCCAACCGTAACGCCTCGGGTCGAGCCGGGCGAGCAAGCTCGCGAGCGCGGCGGGGGTCCGGTTGACTCCGTTTTGATCCAAGGGATAATATCTCCCATGTGAATGATCCGAGCAGGCATCTCGGGCAGGTCCGGTCGACCGGCCCGTCCGCGCGGATTCGATCGTCAGCGAGGCATCTCTCATGGCCGGCAACATGGTGGAGTTTACCGACGGCAATTGGAAGACGGAAGTTCTCGAAGCGACCGAACCGGTCCTCGTCGACTTCTGGGCTCCCTGGTGCGGCCCCTGCCGCACGCTTGCTCCCACGATCGAGAAGCTCGCCGCCGAATACACCGGCAAGGTCAAGGTCGGCAAGATGAACACGGACGAGAATCAGGATACGCCGGGCGATCTTCGGATCGCGGCGATCCCGACCGTCCTCATCTTCCACGGGGGCAAGGAAGTCGACCGTCTGGTCGGGGTCACCCCGCCGGCGAAGTTCAAGGACGCACTCGCGAAGCTCGGCGTCTGAGCCGTTCGCGTTCCCGAGCCGGATCTTCACGACCCGCCGTCCGCCTGGTCGACGGCGCGGTCGTTCCTCGGGAGGCGTGTTCATGATCGTCCGGGTCAAGGTTTGCGGCGTCCGATCGACGGCGAACGCCCTTTCCTGCGCCGAAGCGGGCGCCGATTGGCTCGGCCTGAATTTTCACCCGACCTCGGCGCGACGTGTCGACCCTGCCGTCGCCGCCGAGATCGTCCGCGCCTTGCGAGGTCGCGCCGAGACCGTCGGCCTCTTCGTCGATCGCGATCCTCTCGAGATCCGTCGACTCGCGGAGTCGGTCGGGTTCGACTTCGTCCAGCTCCACGGTTCGGAACCGGTCGAGAGCTGGGCCGAGCTGGCCGACCTCCGCGTGATCAAGGCGTTTCGCATCGGCTCGATCGCCGACATCGACGCTCTCGCGGCCGACCTCGATCGCGCCCGGACCTTGGGAGCGTCGCTTCACGCCGTGCTGGTCGACGCCCACGTTCCCGGCCTCGCGGGCGGGACCGGAGTCCGGATCGCCGTCGACCTCCTCGATCGCCTTCCTCTCGTCGAGCGATTGATCCTCGCGGGCGGGCTCACTCCCGAGAACGTCGCCGAGGCGGTCGCGCGCGTGCGGCCCTGGATGGTCGACGTCGCCGGGGGCGTCGAATCGGCGCCGGGAGAGAAGGATCCCGAGCGCGTCGCCCGGTTCGTCGCCGAGGCTCGTCGCGCTTCTCGAGGTGCAACGACGAGCTGAATTCGAGTCGAGCGATCTCGAAGCGGCTGCACTTCCGCCTCGTCCGCGCTTGTCTCGCCCGCATCGATCGACGACACTCGAGGGCGACGCGCGAACTCCGGTTCGGGCGCCGCCTTCTCTCATTCACCGACCGGAATGACGCCCCGATGCCCGATATTCGCCCGTTTCGCGGTCTCCGCTACGACATGGCCCAGGTCGGCGCGCTCTCCGACGTCGTCGCTCCGCCCTACGACGTGATCGATGCCTCGCTCCAGGATCGGCTCTACGACGCGAGCCCCTACAATGTCGTCCGCCTCGAACTCAATCGCGACGAACCCGACGACGCCCCCGGTCGCGATCGCCACAGTCGCGCCGCGCGGTTTCTCAAGGAGTGGCTCCGCTCCGGCATCCTTCGGCCCGAGTCGCACCCCGCGCTCTACGTCTACCACCAGATCTTCTCGATCGACGGCCGCGAATGCACCCGTCGCGCCTTCTTCGCTCGGCTTCGAGTCGAACCGTTCGGATCGGGACGGATCCACCCGCACGAACAGACCCTCCCCGGCCCCAAGGCCGACCGGCTCGCACTCTACCGCGCGACCGACTTCAACCTCTCGCCGATCTTCGGGCTCTACCCCGACCCGACCTCCGAGGTGCAAAACGCGCTCGAGGCGGGGATCGTCGACCGGACGCCGATGGAAGCGGTCGACCACCTCGGCGTGATCCACCGGCTCTGGCCCGTCGAGCATTCGGCGACGCACTCGACCGTGCAGAAGCTGATCGGCCCCGCGCCGGTCTTCATCGCCGACGGGCACCATCGCTACGAGACCGCGCTGGCGTATCGCGACGAGCGCGCGGCGGCCCTCGGCGGACTCGATCCCGACGACCCCGCGAATTTCTGCCTCGCCGCGCTCGTGGGCATGAGCGACCCGGGGCTGATCATCCAGCCGACGCACCGACTCGTCTCGGGCTTTCCCGGCCTCACCGCCGAGGTCCTCGCCGCGCGGCTGGCGGGGCAGTTCGCGGTCGAGTTCGTCGGCGAGGGCGACGAGGGCACGCGTTCGGCCTGGGAATCGATCGAGATCAACGAAGATCAAGACATCCTCGGATTCGCAACCACCGCCGACAACCGCCGGATCACCGCGCGACTGCTCACCGACGAACGCATGGACGCGCTCTGCCCCGAGCATGGGCCCGAGTGGCGATCGCTCGGCGTGAGCGTGCTCCATGAACTCGTCTTCCGCGACCTGCTGGGCGACCTGGGCGCGCCCTCCTGCAGGTATGTCCACCGGCTCGACGAAGTCGTCGCCGCCACGCGCGACCCGGGCGTCGACCTCGCCTGCCTCGTCCCCCCCGCGACGATGGATCTCGTCGAGAACATCGCATCCAACCATGAGAAGATGCCGCCGAAGAGCACGTACTTCTATCCCAAGCTGCTCACCGGCTTGGTCTTGAACCCCTTGAAGTGAGGTCCGCCCGCATGAGCACGCCCCCAGATCCCGCCCGGCCGTCGACCGATCGCGGACCGAACGCGACGTCGCTCGTGCTGGGGATCTTCATCGTCAGCCTCGTGCTCGCGATGGGGATCATGTGGATCAACGAGATGCGCCGAAACTCGAGGCTCACGGTTCAGCTCGTGACCGACGGGGCCGTGAAGACCGCGGCTTGGATCGACCAGGTCCGCGCGGGCGACTTCGCCGCGGCGCGGGCGGCGGCCTCGGAAGGGTTGAAGCCGCGTCTCACCGACGCCTACCTCGAGGAGCTCCGCGCTCGGCTCGAGCCTCTGCCGCCGAAGCCGACGGTGCGCGGATGGACCATGCGGGGCGGCCGCTCGTCGTTCACGCTCGACCTGGGCGGCCCGCGTTTCGTGGAGACGCCTTCGCGGTTCGATTACCGGATCGTGCTCCCCCCCGCGCCCGACGCCGAGCCGGGAGATCCGGGGAGCGACCTCGCCGTGGAGGCGACGTACGAATCGGAGCGGATCGTGATCGACGAAGTCGCGACCCGCGAACCGCTCACCCCGCCGGCTGCGCCGCGCGCACCGGTCGCCCCGCAGGCTCCCGTCGCCCCGACGGCTCCCCAAGCCCCGCGGCCCGGCGTTCCCGCGCCTGCGCCCGCTCCGGCCTTTCGATTCGGACCACGCTGAGCAAGGGGCTCGACGGAGCACGAGGGTCGCGAATCGGGGGCGGATCGACTATCATGTCGTGATGCCTCGCGGACGTCGCGCGGGGTGGTTCCCCGAAGCCGGAGGAGGGGCGGGCGCGGCCCGACCCACGACATGGATCGGTTGCCCAAGAGCGTCGAGATCGGCGGAGTCGTCCTGCATCTGGCCCAGCCCGATCGCAGCGAGCAGTCGTGGATCGGCCAGACCGAGATCCTCGAACAATTGCTCGCATGTTGGCTCGTGGTCGACCCGACCGACCGGCCGCTCTCGCCCCGGCTCGTCGGCCCGCCCGGGATCGGCAAGACCACGCTCGCCATGGCCGCCGCGCGGATCCGGAAGCAGCATCTCTACATCAACCAGTGCACCGCCGACACGCGGCCCGAGGACCTGCTCGTCACGCCCGTGCTCGCCGAGTCGGGCAAGATCGCCTACCATGCGTCGCCCTTGGTCTCGGCGATGGTGACCGGCGGAGTCTGCGTGCTCGACGAGGGGAACCGGATGAACGAGAAGTCGTGGGCGAGCCTCGCCCCGCTGCTCGATCATCGCCGCTACGTCGAGAGCGTCGTCGCCGGGATCAACATCCCCGCGCATCCCGATTTCCGCGCCTGCGTGACCATGAACGAGGACGAGTCGACCTACGAGGTTCCCGACTACATCCTCTCACGTCTGCAACCGACGCTGACCCTCGGCTTCCCCGAACGCGAGGACGAACTCGCGATCCTTCGCTACCACCTCCCCTTCGCCTCGGCCGACCTGCTCGCGATCACCGTCGAGTTCCTCCAGAAGGCCCACGAGCTCAAGCTCGACTTCTCCCCGCGCGACGGGATCAACATCCTTCGATTCGCGATCAAGCGCATGGCGCAGGACCCCGAGCATCCGCTGTCGCGCGACGCCGCATGGCGCGAGTCGCTGCTCTGCGTCCTGGGAGAGGAAGCGGCCGACCTCGACGCGCTCGCCAGGCGCAAGGCGAAGTACTTCGGCGGCGAGGTCGCCCCGCTCGGCCTCGGCGACCTCTTCTTCGACCCCAACGACCCGCTCCACCCCGACCTCATCGACGGCGATGAGGACGAACTCGACGAGGACGACGACGACGACGAGATCGACCGAGGAGGCCGGCGCCGATGAACCCGGAACCGCCGCCGAGACGACCGACCGCCGACGACTTCCTCAGGCTCGGGCCGCGGATCCGGTTCCTGCCGATCGTCCACGGCTCGGGCGACTTCGCGATTCGCGTCCGCGAGGCGCTCCTCGAGGGCGATCACGACTGCGTCGCCGTCCCCCTGCCCCCTTCATTCCAAGATGAAGTCGAGGCGGCGGTCGAGCAGTTGCCGCGGATCTCGGTCGTCGTTCGGCCCGACGTCGGCCCCGCGATCGGCGAGGATTCCGAGGAAGACGACGACGAGCCCGACGGATTCAGTTATGTTCCGATCGACCCTTGCCAAGGCGTGATCGCGGCGATCCGTTGGGCGATCGGCGAACGCGTCGCTCGCGAGTTCATCGACCTCGAGACGCGGCGGTTCGAGGCGAACACGGCGGTCTTCCCCGATGCCTACGCACTCAAGAAGGTGAGCGCGGCGGGTTTCGCGGCGGCCGTGTTGCCGACGCTCGCCCCCCCTGCCCCGGGGCTCCACTCCGACCGAATCGCCTGGATGGCCGCGCGGCTTCGCGACCTCGAGACGCGGTATCGCTCGATCCTCGCGGTCGTGTCGCTCCAGGACTGGCCCTGGATCCGCGCGGCGTATCTCGACCGCGTCGAGCCGCCCGAGCCCGACCTCGTCTACGCCCCCGCGACCACGCACGCCGTCGATTCGCGGTCGTTGATCTTCCTGCTCGGAGAGCTGCCGTTCATCACCGGCCTCTACGAGCGCGGGCGGATCGAGCTGACCGCCGACGACAATCTCTCGGTCGACGGCGTCAAGGAGATGATCCTCGCCGCGCGCGAACGGCTGGTCCTCGACCGGCCCAAGATCGCCGCGCGGATCACTCCGCAGTTGTTGTCGGTCTATTTTCGATATGTGAGGAATCTCTCACTCATCGATCATCGGCTCACGCCCGATCTCTATACCCTGGCGATCGCCGCGCGCCAGACCGCGGGCGACGAGTTCGCGCTCGCGGTTGCGGAGACGGCGCGGAGTTACCCGCACGCCGATCCCGAGCCCGAGGACGACGAGCTCGACGACTCCGAATCACCCCCCGCGCTTCGCATGAGCATCGACCGCGCCGATGTGCCCGGCGCGGGCCCTTCGCCGATGGTCACGCGGCTCCCCGGCGCCCGGATCCGCTGGCGAACCTTCGAGCTCCGACCCAAGCCGCCCGAGCGCGAACGCAAGCTCTGGAAACAGCGCTGGAATCCCCACGGGATCTGTTCGTGGCCGCCCGAGGACGACAAGATCGAGAGCTTCCATCGGCACGTGCGCGACCAGGCGACCGCCATGCTCGGCTCGGACCTGGCGCGGACCGAGAAGTTCTCGGCGAGCGTGATGGACGGCATCGACATCCGCGAGACGCTCCGGAATTGGCACACGGGCGACCTCTACGTCAAGATCATCCCGCCGAGTCGAGGCGCGATCGAGGTCGTCGTCTTCCTCTTCGAGAGCCCGGCCGACCCCGACGTCTACACCCACCGCGCGACCTGGTACGCCGAGCACGCCGAGGAGTCGACGCTCGCCTTCTATGCGACCGACCCGATGGCGAACCTCGTCGGCCCCGGGATCGCTCAGGCCGAATACGGCGGCGCGATGTTCCTCTACCCGCCGCGTCCGATCCCCGAGGTCTGGATCGACCCTCGGCTCCGCCAGTCGCGCGGGCTCGACGAGCGGCTGCTCTCCGCGGCCTGTCTCCACAGCCGCGAGCGCCACGTCGCCGTCGTCTCGGCGCGGCCGCCTTCGCTCCGCTTCAAGCAGATCGCGCGACGCCACGGCCGCAAGCTCCTCCATCTACCGCTCGGACGATTCGGGGCATCGATGATCGAGCGGCTCAGGCGCTTTCACATCCTCAACGGCAAGCAGGTGCGGTCGTACGCGGCCGACTTCATCCGCGACGTATGACCTTGCTTTCACAGGAGCAATCGATGCCTCACCTGGGATCGATCGGTTTCGGGATGTTCGCGGCGCTGGCGTTCGCCGCCGCCGCGGTCGACTCGCCGGCGCGGGGCGACGACCCGCCGAAGCCCGCCGCCGCTCCCGCGGACACCCATCCGTTTCGGTCGGAGAAGTACGGCCTCGAGATCGACCTGCCCGACTCCTGGACGCTCGCCGAGAGCGAACGCGACGATCGGGTCTTCGTCGCGCTCGTGCCGAACGGCGACGCCGACCGCCCAGGCGTCGCGGCGTGCGAGCTCGGGCTCGCCCCCGAGTCGCTCGACGAGTTCCGCACCCGGATCGACGGCAACGCCCGCCGAGCCGGCCCGCGCGGGGGCACGCTCGTCTCGAACCGCGTGGTCGACGACCCGAAGCGCCCCCGGCTCGAGACGCTTCGCGAGTTCCGCCCTTCCGGCGGCGGCCTCTGGCGCGAACTGACGATTCGCGTGATCGCGAACCGACAGCTCTATGCGTTCATCCTCAATGCCGAGGCCGAGAGCTTCGACGCCGCGCGCCCGCTCTTCGAGAAGCTCGCCGCCTCGGCGCGGCTCACCCCGCCCAACACGGGCGCCGATCGACTCGTCGGCAATCGTTGGATCCAGCGCGAGTTCAAGTTCACGCTCGACCTGCCCGACGGCTGGTCGCCCGTGCTCGCCCCCAGCGAAGTCGCGCTCTTGTATGCCAATACCCTGGCGAAAGGCATCTGGGCCGACAATGTGCTCGTGGTCGCGAAGGAGCATCGCCCGCGCGACCTCGAGCGGCTCGCCCGCGACTTCCCCGATCAACTCCGAGCGGCCGAGCCGAACTGCGAGGTGATCGCGTGCGAGGTCGTTCCCCAAGGGAACGGCAAGGCGCTCGAGACGATCGTGCGCACTCGCCGCGGTCCGTTCTCGATGACCGTGCTCGAGAGGCGCTTCCGCGGCGAACGGTTCGATTATGAGATCAAGTACACGATCGAATCCGACCGATTCGATCCGCTCCTGCCCAAGATCCGCTCGAGCGTCGAGAGCTTCAAGGAGCTGCCGGGCAACGTGCCGCGACCGGGGACGGGCAAGGCCGCCTAGAGGCTCGACTTGGCCGCGCGGCGGCGATTTCGTACCGTAGGGGACGGTGGAGCGGTCGATCGCCCCGTGCACCGGCGTCGTGTGTCGGATCGGCATGGGCGGACCCGGCTCCGCGGCCCGTTCGAGAGGCCGGCGCGGATCGCGCCGGATTTGGGGAGAAGATGATCGAGATCAAGTTGCCCGATGGGAAGATCGCGTCGTATCCGATGGGCGTCAAGCCGCGCGAGGTGGCCGAGGCGATCGGCAAGCGGTTGGCCGACGCGGCGATCGCCGCGGTGGCCGACGGCGCGGTGGTCGATCTCGACCGACCGCTCGAGGCGCCCGAGGGCGCGACCGTCGAGCTCCGGCTCCTGACTCCGCGCGATCGCGAGGCCCTCGACGTCCTGCGCCATTCCACCGCGCACATCATGGCCCGAGCCATCATGCGCCTCCATCCCGGCGTCAAGCTCGCCTTCGGACCCACCACCTCGACCGGCTTCTACTACGACGTCGACATGCCCGAGCGCCCTCTCTCCGAAGAGGATTTCCCCGCGATCGAAGAGGAGATGAAGCGCCTCCTGGGGCTCGCCGAACCGTTCGAGCGATTCACCCTGCCCACCGATGAGGCGCGGACCTTCGTCGGCGACCTCGGCCAGACCTACAAGGTCGAGCACATCGACGGCGAGATCGGCAAGTTCGGCATCCTCAGCTTCTACCGCCAGGGCGAGTTCGTCGACCTCTGCCGAGGCCCCCACATCCCCCACGCCGGGAAGGTCGGCGCCTTCAAGCTGCTCTCGATCGCCGGCGCCTACTGGAAAGGGCAGACCGACCGCAAGATGCTCCAGCGCGTCTACGGCACCGCGTTCTTCGACAAGAAGGAACTCGACGCCCACCTCGCCCGCATCGAGGAAGCCAAGAAGCGCGACCACAGACGTCTCGGCAAGGAACTCGGCCTCTTCACCATCTCGCCGCTCGTCGGCTCGGGCTTGATCCTCTGGATGCCGAAGGGGGCGATCGTCCGCGGCATCCTCGAGAACTTCCTCAAGGAACAGTTGCTCGAACGCGGATATCAACCCGTCTACACGCCCCATATCGGCAAGATCGAACTCTACCAGACCAGCGGCCACTACCCGTACTACAAGGACTCGCAATTCCCGCCGCTGCGCATGCTCAGCGACGCGGCCATGGCGCTCGTCGACGGCCTCGAGAAGGGTACGCTCGACGACCCCGCCCAGAAGGCGCTCCTCCGGCAGGCCGGCATCCCCGAGGAGGGCCTGCCGAACACCCCGAACTATTGGTCGCACGACTCGGCCGGCCGCGTCGGCTACGTCCAGGAGTTCGGCGTGAGCGAGGAGTATCTCCTCAAGCCGATGAATTGCCCGCATCATATCCAGATCTATCACGCACATCCGCGGAGCTACCGCGACCTGCCGGTGCGGCTCGCCGAGTTCGGCACGGTCTACCGCTACGAGCAGTCGGGCGAACTCTCGGGCCTGACCCGGGTGCGCGGGTTCACCCAGGACGACGCCCACCTGTTCTGCACCGTCGAGCAGGTGCGCGGCGAGTTCCGCGCCACCATGGAGCTGACCCGGTTCGTGCTCGAGAGCCTGGGACTGACCGACTACAAGCTCCGCCTCTCCAAGAGCGACCCCAACGACCCGAAGTACCAAGGCGCCGAGGGCGAGACCTGGAAACGCGCCGAGGGCGACATCCGCGCGGTGCTCGACGAGATGGCCCTGCCGTATGAAGAGGCCGAGGGCGAGGCCGCCTTCTACGGACCGAAGGCCGACTTCATCGTCCGCGACTGCATCGGACGCCACTGGCAGCTCGGGACCGTTCAGCTCGACTACGTCCTCCCCGAACGCTTCGGCCTGACCTACACCGGGGCCGACAACCTCACGCATCGACCCGTGATGATCCATCGCGCGCCGTTCGGCAGCATGGAGCGGTTCATGGGGATCCTCATCGAGCACTTCGCCGGCGCCTTCCCGCTCTGGCTCGCGCCCGAGCAGGTTCGCGTCTTGCCGATCTCGGAGAAGTTCCTCGACTACGCCGAGACGGTCCGCAAGGAGCTCCACGCCGTCGGCCTCCGCGCGGCGGTCGACGTCCGTCCCGAGAAGATCGGCGCCAAGATCCGCGACGCCCAGCTCGAGAAGGTCCCGGTGATGCTCGTCGTCGGAGCCAAGGAGGCCGAGTCGGCCACGGTGTCGTTCCGCGACCGCGTCGCGGGCGATCAAGGCTCGTTGCCGCTCGCGGAAGTCGTGGCGCGGCTCGACGCCGAGAACCGAGCCCGCACGATCAGCCACACCGCGCCCGTCGTCGACGCTCCTCCCGAGGAAGGCGAAGGCGAACGCTTCCAGTATTGATCATCCGCTCGGCCGATCGCCCCCCTCCTGATCGCTCTCGCGAGCGTCGAGGGGGGGAAGGGCGATCGCCGGCAGTCGTTCACGAAACGACTTCAGACCGCGCGACGCCTTCGACGCGCGGTCGCGACGGCCGCGACCAGGCCGAGCCCCGCGGCGGCGAAGGTCGACGGCTCGGGCACCGCGGTCGCCGTGTTGATCCGGATGTAGTCCCAGTCGACGTCGGCCCCGCCGCCGGGCGTCAGACCGTCGCCGAACCCGAAATGGTTGATCCGCGCGTTGGGCGCGGTCACCGTGCCGACGAGCCTGCCGTCGACATAGATCCGCGCGGTCGAGCTGTTCCCCGGCGACTCGAGCCGATAGGTCCGCATCACGGTCAGGTCGAGCCCGTAGGAGAAGAAGCCGGTGCTCGTCGGCACGAGAAGCGCGTTCTCGGCGAAGTAGAGACCGAACTGGAAGAGGCTGTCGAAGACCTGAAAATAGGCCTGCCCGGGCGAGGTCCCGGCGATCCGATGAACGCGGAGCCGGGTTTCCATGACGAGCGACTGCGAGGGGTCGAAGTCGCCGTTCTCGAGGAAGTTGGGATAGAGATAGCTGAAATTGCCGGTGAGGCCGAAGGTGCGCTGCTTGAGCAACCCGCCGGAGACGCTGTAGAGGGTCGTCTCGGGAGCGCCGCCGTTGTTGAAGAAGGAGATGTCGGGCTCGCTCGACGGGAGCACACCCGGGACGTTGAATTCGAACGACCGCACGACGACCGCAACCGCCGTCTCGGAGAGACACGGAGCGATCAGAAGCAAAAGCGCCGGGAACTTGATCGAGCGCGACATGATGCGAATCCTCGAGGTCCGATGAATGGAATGGGGGCTCACGAATCGAGAGGCATCCCACCGCCTCCCCCATCATTACGATCCCCATTCACACGGCACCCCGCCCGCGATCTTGACCGGCGGACTTACGATCCATTTTCGGACCGATTGTCCTTACCGCTGATTCAGGCTCCGAACGGCACGGATTGCGAAGTCCGAACCCGATGCACCCCACCCCGGCAACCCGCCAAGGGATCCCCTGACTCGAATAACCTCCCGGCTGTCTCCCCGTGAACGCGAATGCGAGTAGGCTTCAACCCCTGGAGCGGCCCAGCTACACTGAACTGGATAGATTCGGAAGGAGCTTCGCCCATCGAGATGAGAGATGCACATGAAGAGGTTCGGGAGAAATGCACCCTGCCGTTGCGGAAGCGGCAAGAAATCCAAGAATTGCTGTGGGATGTTGTCTGGAGCGGATTCACGGTCTGGACTCTGCTCAATCATTCCGTCGACGGAAGGAAACGACCAGATAAATCCAAACGCCTCTCATGCTGAGGTGCATCTCGATGTTTCGGCTGTCTCACTTCCTGGTCTTCATGCAACCCTTACAAAAACTTTCGAATTCAGTGACGGGCGAAGCCCTGGCAGCCCGCTCGGCAACCCGGGAGAATATCGAGCGACTCTCGTACTGCACCGCCCGGGGTATCCTCTGGATGATTCCAGTCGAGTTCTATTCGAGGCTCATGAACTCGAGGGCGAATCGTACATCAAGCTCCAATTCGCCAATACAATAAAGATCCAAGCACAGATTGTTGGTTCCGCATCTCCTCCCCTCCACGCCGTCGTTACCCGCAACAGCCGGGGATTTATCGCAAAGATACACACCGAGACATTTATAGCTCAGAGTTTTTCTGATGCCAGAACGGTTGCGTTCCAGAAGTTGGCACCCTTTCTCAGCGTTTTGTCAATTGAGCATAATACACCGATCGACATTTACCGGATAGACGTGCTTGAGCACGCCACAGGCAGCAGACAAATGGACTTCATTGCTCCTTATCCGGAGCATGAACTCGTTTCACTCCCAAACGTAGTTGGCGATAGGTTTCGTGCCTATGCAAGCCTCTATCGCGAAGCACTGTGCAGTAACTCGCCAGCATACTCATTCCTCTGTCTCTACAGAATTCTAGAAGCTCTGACGGTGGATCGGAAGAACCGAGTTCAGGAGGCAAGGAAGAACGGCAATGTCCCGCCATCTTACCGCGCGTGGCTGGTCCCTTCCTCGGAGCCTCAATTCATAGATTGGCTGAACTCCCTCTATCGTGTAAGGGCCAATTGGGACGCCGCTGTGATCGGGAACTTCTTTCCAACGGAGACCAGGGGGAGAAAGATATCCATGGTCATGGAGAAGTTCCTCAGACCACTCAGGAACAAGATCGCCCATTCCATTTTCGGGGAGTCCGGTAAGGACATCTGGGAAGAGAGCCTTGTCAATAATCACGAAGTATGGAATCTCCTTCCTTTAGCTCAGATGATTGTACGCCGCATGCTGAAAGACGAATTTCCGGATGAGTTTCTGGTCGGTCTTCCCGACGATGGACTGGAATGCCTTTTCGCGAACGTCTCCCCCCCTTCCGGGCGGCGTGTTGAGCCGGGAGATGCGGGGCGATAGACTCGGTGGGTTCGTTCCGCTCGTATCGACTCAGGAGCCCTCGACATGCCGGCGCGACGTGATCGGATCGCGGTGATGATGGTGTTCGGGACCTTGGCGCTCGGCCTGGCGGGGTTTGCGCCCGGGGTCGACGCCGTGAGGGAGAAGGACAAGGAGGTGCCGGCCGTGAAGCTCGAGTATCCCAAGGCGCCCGTCGGCGACACGGTCGACGTCTATCACGGCGTGTCCGTGCCCGATCCCCATCGTGCCCTCGAGAATCCCGACGCACCCGAGACCAAGGCGTGGGTCGACGCCGAGAACAAGGTCACGTTCGCATTCCTCGAGTCGATCCCCGCGCGGGCGAAGCTCAAGGCCCGGCTCTCCGAGCTCTGGAACTATGAGAAGTTCGGCGTGCCGTTCCGCGAAGGCTCGCGCTGGTTCTTCTCGAAGAACTCGGGGCTTCAGAATCAGAGCGTCGTCTACTGGACCGACGACCTCGCCGCCGAACCGCGGGTCCTGATCGACCCGAACACGCTCTCGACCGACGGGACCGTCGCACTCTCGGGCCTCGAGGTCAGCCCCAACGGCTCGCTCGTCGCCTACGGCACGGCGTCGGCCGGCTCCGACTGGCAAGTCTGGCGCGTTCGCGACGTCGCGACCGGGCGCGACCTCGACGATCGGCTCGACTGGATCAAGTTCTCCGGCGTCTCCTGGACCAAGGACGGCAAGGGATTCTACTACGGCCGCTTCCCCGAGCCGCCCGCGTCGGCCAAGCTCGAGGCCCCGAACTACTTCCAGAAGCTCTACCACCACGTCGTCGGCCGGCCGCAATCCGAGGATCGGCTGATCATCGAGGCCCCCGACCACAAGGAGTGGAGCTTCCACGGCGAAGTCACCGACGACGGCCGCTACCTCGTGATCACCGTCCAGAAAGGCACCGACGACAAGTTCCGCATCCTCTATCTCGACCTCGAGGCGGCCGACGCGAAGCCGGTCGAACTGATCGGCGGATTCGAGAACGAATACTCGTTCATCGACAACGACGGTCCCGTCTTCTGGTTCAAGACGAACGAGTCGGCCCCGCGTGGGCGGGTGGTGGCGATCGACGTCCGCCGACCCGAGAAGTCGGCCTGGCGCGAGGTGATCCCGCAGGCGGCGGAGACCTTGCAGGGAGTCTCGACGGTCGGCGGGCGATTCCTCGCGAACTACCTCCGCGACGCACGCTCGCAGGTCAAGGTGTTCGGGCTCGACGGCCGCTTCGAGCGCGAGGTCGAGCTCCCGGGGTTGGGGACCGCGTCGGGCTTCGGCGGCAAGCGGGGCGACGCCGAGACCTTCTATGCGTTCACGTCGTACGTCTCGCCGACGACGATCTACCGCCACGAGGTCGCGACCGGGAAGTCGACGGTCTTCCGCCGGCCCAAGGTCGCGTTCGACCCCGACGCCTACGAATCCAAGCAAGTCTTCGTCACGAGCAAGGACGGCACGAAGCTTCCGATGATCATCTCTTCGAAGAAGGGGCTGAAGCTCGACGGCGCGAACCCCACCCTGCTCTACGGCTACGGCGGATTCAACATCTCGTTGACGCCGGCATTCTCGCCCGCGAATCTCGTTTGGATGGAGATGGGCGGGGTCTTCGCGGTGCCGAACCTCCGCGGCGGCGGCGAATACGGCGAGGAGTGGCACCAGGCCGGGACCAAGCTGCGGAAGCAGAACGTGTTCGACGACTTCATCGCCTCGGCCGAGTGGTTGATCGCGGAGAAGTACACCTCGACGCCGCGATTGGCGATCGCCGGCGGGTCGAACGGCGGCCTGCTCGTCGGAGCCTGCATGACCCAGCGGCCCGACCTCTTCGGTGCGGCACTCCCGGCGGTGGGCGTGATGGACATGCTTCGGTTCCATCGGTTCACGATCGGCTGGGCCTGGATCGACGACTACGGCTCATCCGACGACCCCGAGCAGTTCAAGGCCCTCCGCGCCTACTCTCCGCTCCACAACCTGAAGCCGGGTACGGCCTATCCCGCAACGATGGTCACGACCGCCGATCACGACGACCGGGTCGTCCCCGCACACAGCTTCAAGTTCGCCGCGGCGCTTCAGGCGGCGCACTCGGGCTCGGCGCCGGTGTTGATCCGAATCGAGACCAAGGCGGGCCACGGCGCAGGCAAGCCGACCTCGAAGTCGATCGAGGAAGCGGCCGATCGCTGGGCCTTCCTCTCCAAGGTTCTCGAGATCCCGCAGACCCCCTGATCTCTCGACGCCCGGCAGCAATGGAGCCGGCGGTTCCCTCGGGATCGCGAATCTCGAGGGAATCGGTCTTGGCGTGCTCGACGAATCGTGATAGACTATTCGACTCGACTCCTGTCAGGCCCCGAAGCCTCCGAGCGGCGGGACGTGGGCCGTTGGTTCTTCGCCGTCAGGTTCCCGCCCGCGAAAGATCGGTGTGCGCCATGCCCAAGATGAAGACCCACAAGGGATTGAAGAAGCGGTTCAAGGTGTCGGCGAACGGCAAGGTCAGCCACAAGCGCTGCGGCTCGTCGCACCTGAACAGCCACAAGAGCGGCAAGCAGATTCGCCGCCTGCGGAAGAAGTCGATCCTGACGAACTCGGCGGAGGCGAAGCGGTTGCGGAAGGCGATCCGCGAGCGCATCGGCACGAACTCGCTGGCGGTCGAGGCGGCCAAGCTCCGCTCGCTCGCCCAGGGCGAAGAATCCGCGCCGCCCATCCCCGACGCCGAGTGAACCGTCCGTCACGACGCCGTCGCGAGCCCCGCTCCCGAGCAAGCCTCGAGCGCGGGGCGTTCGATTTCCACCGGACCCCCTTCCTCCACGTCCTCCAATCGAACTGAGATTCCGTCATGCGTGCCAAAAAGGGCCATGCCCGCAATAAAGCGAAGAAGCGGCTGTTCAAGAAGGTCGAGGGCTTCGTCGGTGGTCGTCGTCGGCTCCTGAAGTCGGCGAAGGAGACCCTGCTCCGCGCGGGGATGTTCGCCTTCCGCGACCGTCGCGCCAAGAAGCGCAACTTCCGTCGCCTCTTCATCGTCCGCGTCGGCGCGGCCGCCGAGATGCGCGGGCTCCGCTACAGCCGCCTGATCCACGGCCTCAAGCTCGCCGGCATCGGCCTCGATCGCAAGAGCCTCTCCGAGATCGCGATCCACGATCCCGAGACCTTCGACGCGATCATCGCCAAGGTCCGTCAGGCGCTCGACGCCTTCGACGCCCAACTCGCCGCGCGTCGTCCGGCCGCCAAGACCGCCTGATCGCCGCGGCGTCGAACCCCGGCCGAGCGACCGAGCCCCGGGGTTGACCGACGCCGCCCGCACGAAGGCGCCGCGAACCCTCTCCGTCCTGGATGCGTCCGGCTCGCGGACTCGTCCTCGCGCTCCGACGACCACCCTGGATCCACCCGCCCCATGAGCACCTCGGACCCCACGGCGGCCGCCATCGCCGATCTCGAAACCCTCGAGGCGGCCGGTCTCGCGGCGTTCGCTTCCGCCGGCGACGGCGAACGGGTCGAGCAGGCACGCATCGAATTCCTCGGCCTCAAGCAAGGCCGGCTCAAGGCGGCTCAGGAGCGGCTCAAGTCGCTCGACCCCGCGGGCAAGAAGGAATACGGCAAGCGGTTCAACGCCGCCAAGGTCGCGCTCGAGGCCGCCTTCGCCGCGGCCGAGGCCCGCGTCTCGCGCCCCGAGTCCGACGTCGCCGGGATCGACGTGACCCTCCCCGGCGTCCGCCCCAAGCTCGGGCACAAGCACCCGCTCACCCAGACCGCCGACGAGTTGATCGACATCTTCGGCCGCTTCGGCTTCGCCGTCGCCCGCGGTCCCGAGGTCGAGGATATCCACCACAACTTCGACGCGCTCAACATCCCGCCCGTCCATCCCGCGCGCGACCCGCTCGACAACTTCTATCTGTCGAGTCGCACGATGCTCCGAAGCCAGACGAGCACGGTGCAGATCCGCGTCATGGAGAATCAGCCGCCGCCGGTCCGCGTCATCGCGATCGGCCGGGTCTATCGTCCCGACACGGTCGACGCGACCCACTCGTTCATGTTCCATCAGATCGAGGGCTTGATGGTCGATCGCGGGGTCACCATGGCCGACCTCAAGACCGTGCTCCGCCTCTTTGCGCGGAGCTATCTCGGCAAGGACGTGAAGATCCGGTTCCGGCCTTCGTTCTTCCCGTTCACCGAGCCGAGCGTCGAGGTCGACATGCTCTGGCACGGCGGCGATCGTTGGGTGGAGATGGGCGGAGCGGGGATGGTCGATCCCAACGTGTTCCGCGCCGTCGGCTACGACCCCGACGAAGTGACCGGTTTCGCCTTCGGGCTCGGGATCGAACGCCTCTGCATGCGCCGGCACGGCATCGACGACATTCGCTTCCTCTATCAGAACGACGCTCGCTTCCTGGGACAATTCTGAGCGCTCGGCGCCCGCAGTCGATTCACCAATCGCGCGGCGCCGGTTTAGAATGGAAGAGCATTCCGCCGCGGCCCGACCGGGCCGGTTTCCAGCGGAGCGTCGCCCACCCCTCGAGAGGCACACACCATGGCCGGCGATCCGAGCCGCGTGATCGTGAATCAAGTTCCCGGCACCTTCACGCCGCAGGTGCAGACCAATCACAAGGACTTCCCCGAGATCCGCGGCGAAGGCGGATCGGCGAAGGAGTCGGCCCAGCTCCTCGTGAATCATCTCTGCCAGGCTCTCGACACCGCCCTCACCGATTGGCGACGGAGCTCGATCGAGGGTGCGATCGAGGACGCGAAGGCGTTCGTCGAGCAGAACTGATCTCGCAGCACTTCGTTCGGCCCGCCTCGATCACCGACCCCACACCCTCGGAGACCGCCGAATGACTCCGTCCGACAAGGAAGCCGCCTCACCGCTGGAACGCGGGCTGGGTCCGTTCGACGCGACGATGATCGTGATGGGCTCGATGATCGGGTCGGGGATCTTCATCGTCTCGGCCGACGTCGCGCGACTGGTCGGATCGCCGGGATGGCTGCTCGCGGCCTGGGGGCTCGCGGGCCTGCTCACCGTCACCGGCGCGATCTGCAGCGCCGAGGTCGCGGCGATGATGCCGAAGGCGGGCGGGCAATACGTCTTCCTCCGCACGGCGTTCGGGCCGTCGGTCGGATTCCTCTTCGGCTGGTCGACCTTTCTCGTGGTCGGCACGGGTACGATCGCCGCCGTCGCGGTGGCCTTCGCGAAATTCCTCGGCGTCTTCCTACCGTCGATCTCGGCGTCGAATCACCTGATCGAGCCGATCCGACTGGGATCATCGTATGCGCTGACGTTCACATCGCAGCAGGCGGTGGCCGTCGCCTTGATCGTGTTCCTGAGCGTGGTCAACACGCGGGGCTTGCGAACGGGGAGCCGGATTCAAAATGTGTTCACGTTCGCCAAGACCGCCGCGTTGATCGGCCTGATCGTGGTCGGCATCGCCTTCGGTCGCAGCGCCGCGGCTGCGTGGTGGACGTCGGACTGGTGGAACCCGGCCGCCAACGGATGGACCGTCGACCAGGCCCAACCCGGCCTACCCGGGTTCTTGGGCGGCATCGCGTTCGCGCTGGTGCTCGGCAAGGCTCTGATCGGTCCGCTCTTCTCGCAGACGGCTTGGAACACGGTGACGTTCACGGGGGGCGAGATCCGAGACCCCGGGCGGACCCTGCCGCTCGCGCTCGTGGTCGGCTGCACGACGGTCGTCGGGCTCTACATGCTCGCCAACGTCGCCTACCTCGTCACCCTGCCGCTCGACGCGATCCGTACGGCCGACCAGGACCGCGTGGGAACCGCGACGATGACCGCAGTCCTCGGCGAGGCGGGCACCTGGATCATGGCCGGCTGCATCCTGGTGTCGACCTTCGGGTGCGTCAACGGGCTCGTGCTCGCATGTGCACGGGTTTACTACGCGATGGCGGGCGACGGGCTCTTCTTCTCCGCCGCCGGCAAGACGAATCGGAATCACGTGCCCGCCGCGGCGATCATCATGCAGTGCGTCTGGGCCTGCCTGCTCGCTCTGCCGGTCACCGTCAAGACCGACCCGGCCACCCAGGCGGTCGCGTTCGGCAACCTCTACGGCCAGCTCCTCGACTACATCATCCCGGTCGACCTCCTCTTCTACACGTTGATGGTGGCCGCAGTGTTCGTGCTCAGGCGCCGACTTCCCGACGCCGAGCGGCCGTACAAGACCCTCGGCTACCCGGTCACCCCCGCACTCTACATCGCGCTCGCCGCGCTGCTGATCCTCGACTTCATCTACCTCTCGCCCGAGGTGTCGGGCATCGGCTTCTTGATCGCCCTCAGCGGCCTTCCGGTCTACGCCGTCTGGTCGCGACTCGGCGCCCGCGGACGCTCGGCGACGAGCGGCTGATAATCGTCTCCCCGGACCGCTCCACCCCTCTTCGCGGCCCCCGCCCGAGGGTGAGGCCCAGCCAGGATATCGACCTCGATGATCGTCAGTTGGAACTGGCTCACCGACTACCTCCGGCTCGATATGCCGGTCGAGCTCCTCTCCGAGAGGCTCGCGCTCTCGGGCTTGAACCACGAGTCGACCGAGGAGGTCGGCGGCGACCTCGCGATCGACCTCGAGGTCACCAGCAACCGCCCCGACTGCCTCGGCCACCTCGGCGTGGCACGCGAGATCAGCGTGCTCTTCGAACGAACGCTCCGGATCCCCGACCCTCGCCCCGCCGAGACGGGCCCCTCGGTCCACGACCGAGCGTCGGTCGCGATCGAGGCGACCGACCTCTGCTCCCGCTTCACAGCGCGGGTCGTCGAAGGGGTGAAGGTCGGGCCGAGCCCTTGGTGGATGCGGAAACGGCTCGAGACGCTCGGCATCCGTCCGATCAGCAACGTCGTCGATGTGACGAATTACGTCATGTTCGAGTGTGGACAGCCGCTCCACGCCTACGACCTCGACCGGCTCTCGGGCCGGCGTCTCGTGGTTCGACGTGCCCGCGCGGGCGAGAAGCTGCTCGCGATCAACAACAAGACGTATGACTTGAATCCGGAGATGCTCACCATTTCCGACGCCGAGCGCCCCGTCGGCTTGGCCGGCGTCATGGGCGGCGCCGAGACCGAGATCGGCCCGGGATCGACGAATGTCTTGATCGAAGCCGCGCGGTTCGACGCGATGTCGGTCCGCAAGACCTCGCGAGCCCTGGCGCTCTTCAGCCCGTCGAGCTACCGTTTCGAGCGCCCGCTCGACCCCGAGATCACCGACTGGGCGAGCCGCCGCTGCGCCGAGCTGATCCTGGCGACCGCGGGCGGAACGCTCCGCGAAGGCGTCGTCGACATCGGCGTCCCCGCCCCTGCTCGGCCGCCGGTGACGCTGCGGATCGAGCAGGTCTCGCGTATCCTCGGCATCGCGATCGACCGCGGCGAGATCATCCGAATCCTCCGCGCCCTCGGACTCGAGCCGGTCGACGCCGAGGCCGAGGCTCCCACGTTCCGGATTCCCAGCTTCCGAAGCGACCTCGAGCGCGAGATCGACCTGATCGAGGAAGTGGCCCGCATCCACGGATATGAACATATCCCGGAAGACCGAGCCGTTCCGCTGACCTCGACCGTCCGATCCCCTCGTGAACGGATCGAGACCGAGACCCGCAACCTCCTGACCGGGCTCGGCTACGACGAGGCGATCACCTACAGCCTGGTCGGCGACGACCTGGCCGCGCCCCTCGCCGACGACGCTTCCGTCCAGCCGATCCGCGTGGAGCACTCGAGCCGCAAGCGTGAGAATGCCCTGAGGCGCAGCCTGGTGCCCAGCCTGCTCCACGTCCGCGGCTACAACCAGGCTCACGGCAACGGCGACGTCGACCTCTTCGAGATCGCCAACGTCTACCTGCCCCGCCCCGACGCCGAACTGCCCGACGAGCCGACCCGCCTCGGCCTCGTCAAGGGCGGAGGCTACCTCGAGATCAAAGGGACTCTCGAGGCTCTCTTCGAGCGGCTCCACATCGACCGCGCGGTCGAATTCCGGCCGACGCGCGTCGACGCCTTCGCGCCCGGTCGCGCGGCCGAGGTCCTTCTCGAGGGCGAGCGGCTCGGAGTCGTCGGGGAGGTCTCGCCCGAGAAGCTCGAGGCGCACGAACTCCGGACCCACTGCGCCGCGGCCGAGCTCTCGCTCGACCTGCTCCGCGACAAGGCCGTTTTGGTGCCGCAACATCGCACGATGCCGACGTTTCCCGTCGTCGGCCGCGACCTCTCTCTCGTCGTGCCCAAGACCGTAGCCTGGGCCGACCTCGTCGCCTGCACTGCCGGCGCCGCGGGCTCGACCCTCGAGTCGGTCGTCTATCTCGACGTCTTCGCCGGCGGTTCGATCCCGCCCGACCGCCACAGCATCCACTTCGGTCTGCGATTCCGCCGGCCCGACCGAACCCTCACCGGCGACGAGGTCGACGTGCTCGTCAAGGCGATCGTCGACGCCTGCGCCTCGCGGTTCGGCGCCGAACTCCGATCCTGAGATTCCGATGCGAATCGGTTCAAGAGGTACCGGCGCATGAGACTGCTCGCGAATTGGCGATCGATCGTTCTCGCCCTGCTGTTCGCCGGCCCGTTTCTGGTCTACGTCGGATTCGGACTCCTCTGGCTCCGAAGGTTTGGATGGTGGGGTCCCACGATCGCCGGCCTGGTCTGGATGGTCACGGGCGTCGCCTTCTCGATTCTCGCCTCACGATGGACCAAGCGCGGGGGACAGGTCCTCCCCTATCTCGACGAGCACGCCCCGGAGACCTTCTCCCCCCTCGATGAAGTCGCCTGGCGCGTCGTGCGCCAGGAGGCCGAGTCGGTCGACGCTCTCGAAGCGAGCTCTTTGATCGAATTCGACCGATATGTCGACACTGCGAAGCGACTGGCGCTCGAACTCGGGAAGGTCTACAAGCCCGACGCCGAGAACCCGCTCGATCACGTCCCCCTGCTCGAGGCGCTGACCGCGCTCGAACTCGCTCTCGGCGACGTATCCCGCCTGACTCGGGAGATCCCGGGGGCCGACCTCGTGACGCCCGGGCACGTCAAGGCCGCCGTCCAAGCCGCGGGCTACATCCGCAAGGCCGGCGAGTGGTACGGATATGTCCTACCATTCATCAACCCCGCCACCGGGCTCCCCCGGATGGCGGGGCAAGAGCTCGTCGTGAAGCCGGCCTGGCGCGACATGCAACAAAACGGCATGCGCTGGTTCTATCGCGCGTTCATCTATCGCCTCGGACTGCACTTGATCGAACTCCTCAGCGGGCGTTTGGTCGTCGGAGCCGAGAATTACCGCCGCCTGATGCGCGAGCACGGGATCGTCGACACGGCCGAGGAGATCGGTGTCGACCCTCCCGCGGTGGTCGTCGCCGGCTCTCAGTTCGCTCGCCCCGAACGCTGGATCGAGGCGACGCTCGCCGACGACGACGACTCGAGGCGCCTGCTCGCCGAGAAGTTCGAGGAGGCAGGCATCGCCGCCGAGATGTCGGATCGTATCGCTCGTGCCGACTGGTCGGCTTGCGAATACCTGGCAGCCGACGGTCCTGAGAGTCGCCGAGAACGATCGCGCCGCGGCAAGGCGGTCGAGGACGCATCGGAGGCCGATCTTCTCATTCTCGCCGTCGACGACCGCGCCGAGGGACGTCGATGCGACATCGCGTTCCTCACCGCTTGGAACGAATGGTACTCGAATCATCGATCGTTCAAGCGACCACCCGTCGTCGTCGTAGTGTCCAACGCCGACGAGATTCGAGCGAAGGCTCTTCGATCGAGCCTCCCCGAGTGGGTCGACGCGGTCGTGGCCCTCGACTGCGACGACTTCCTTCCGGTCGACCGCCTGCTCGCTCTCCTGCCCACGATCGGCTCAGTGTGGCCGGCCGTCGAACGCGCCGCGACGATTCGTCGCTTCAGCGAGGAGGGCGAACGATCGAAGGCCGGCCGTCTGATCCGGCAGGTCGCCCGACGCGGTCGCGAGATGATCTGGGGCTCGCCGCGCCGACCGGCGTCCAAGCCCGGCGCCCCATCAGGCCGTTCGCCCGAGTGACTCGATCCTCGTCGCCAGGTCGTCGATCGGTCCGAAATCGAGGACTTCGTCGCCCACTCCGACCAGGCAGCGCAAGCCGCGCCCGCGCCACCGCGGCGGCACGCTCGGGCCCGCGACATTCAGCCCCGCGGCGTTGTCGCTGAAGGCCGGGAGGATGATCGCGTCGCAACCGACGAGAAAACACCGCGCCGAGGCTCCCGCGAACTCGAGCTTGGGATGATCATGACCGGTGACGGTCTTCGATGCTTCCACGTGTTCATGTCCATGGGCAATGGTCCATCCGCCGACCTCGAGCGTGGTCGAGGCTCCGCGAGCGGGGCGGGGATCGTGATTGCCCGGCAGTGCGACGACCTCGATTCCCAGTCGTTCCAGCCTGCCGAACAATCGCGCGAGATCGACGGCCGTCGACCGGCAGAGCCTGGGCGACTCGACGAGATCGCCCGCGATCACGAGCCTGCGGATCTCGATGCGCTTCAGCATCCGGTCGATCCGGGCGGAGACTTCCGCGAGCGAGTGCGCCGGAATCTGGTCGCCCCGACCGCCCCGAGTCCATTCATAGCCGAGATGGAGATCGGCGATCACCGCGGTTGCCGTTGCTCGATGAACCGCAGCGCCTTCAGGTGTGAAGATCCACTCGCCTCGCGTCTCGGAAGATGCCGTTTCACTCATTTGTTCACCTCCATGCTTCCATCGTCGGAGGAGCCGACGGTGGTCAGACGTCGATGCAGACGCTCGAGAGCCGCGGTCGGCGGCTCGAAACCGATCGCGTCGGCCGAGCCGCCCTGGAGCCAGGCCGCGGTGAACGGCGAAGCCGAATCGAGGCGACGAAACCGGATCGTGGGGCGTGCGCCGATCCAGGTCCGCGCCGAGCGAACATCGAGCAGATTCTCGAGGACTTCGCGGCGAGTTTCCCTCAAGAGGGGATGCTGAGGACAGCATGCCTTCACAAGTGGATACAATCGCTTGCTGACCCAGAGCAATCCGCCGACCTTGACTCTCCCGCCTTCCGGTCGGCGAAGCACCATCAGGCCCGTCGCCGCGACGTATCGAAACCGCACGGCGAGGAACTCGCCACGCTCGAGACCCTCCATCAGGTCGCGATCGAAACCCTCGGGGTCGAGGAGCGTCGCGAGATCGTCGTCGTCGAGTTCGACCGGCACGGGGAGCCGAATCGTCCAGCCGAGGTCGGCGACCTCGAGTTCGAGGTCGCGCCCCGCTCGGCGGCCGAGCCGTACCGCGACCGCTCGGGCGACGGCCTCGCACGCCGATCGCCCCAAAGGTGCATGAAACGCGAGCATCTGAGCACCCGTTTCCGGGTCGGGCGACTCCTCGATGAGCACCGTATCGAGGTCGGGAACTTCGCTCCGAGCCTCCTGGGCTTCGAGAACTCCCTCGATGATCGCGGAACAGCGAGTGTCGAGTCGGTAGACGGTCGCGAGCCACGAACGCAAGGCAGCCGGACCATCGGCGAGTCGATCGGCGGCCTCGGCGCGGAACTCGGCGAGCTCGCGGGCGAGCTCGATCGTCAAGCCCGCGCGATCGCTCCGCCAGATCGGCAAGGCGGGTTCGCCGCCGGTTCCCACGGCGATGATCGATCCCGCTTCATGACGTTTGCAGATGAGCGCGCGTCCATCGAGGACGAAGCGGTCGCCGGGCTGCAGCGAGTCGGCATAATCCGACTCGAGCCGACCCAGCGCGCGGCCGTCGACCTGGACCGCGGTCGACTCCTCCGAGGCGATCGTGCCCACGTTGCCCCAGAACCATCGCATGACCCTGCGGTTTCGGATCCCGAACAGTCCCCGCGACTTCCAGATCCTGGGCGACGTCCAGCGAGGTGTCGAGCCGGCCTCGGGCTCGAAGGCGCCGGGAGGCGCGGCGAGTTCGCCCGCGAGGAAGGCGAGGCATTCGTCGAAATCGCGACGGGGCAGAGCGGCCATCGCAGCCGATCTCGTGATGATCTCATAGACGCGATCGCATGACCACTCGCCGAGACATGCGAACGCGATGAGTTGCTGGCAGAGCACGTCGAGGGGATTCTCGATCGGTCGGATCGGCTCGATGCGACCGTTTCTCGCCTGGCTCGCGAGCACCGCCGCACCGAAGACCTCGGCATGCGTCGACGCGAGGATGAGTCCGCGGGTGCGCGAGCCGGGGTCGTGCCCCGCGCGACCGACGCGTTGCAGACAGCGTGCGGTCGAACCGGGCAAGCCGACGAGGATCGCAAGGTCGGCGCGTCCGATATCGACGCCGAGTTCGAGACTCGTGCTCGTCACGACGCCTCGGAGCGATCCGGTCTGGAGACCATGCTCGACCTCGTGCCGGCGCTCGGCCTCGAGCGAGCCGTGATGCGCGGCGACGGCGGGCGCGAGGTCGGGACGAGTGAGGCGAAGGTCATGCGTCAGCTTTTCGGTGAACGCTCGCGTATTCGCGAAGACGAGCGTGGTCCGGCCCACGTCGATCGCATCGCCGAGGCGACGGAGCAGCCTGCGGTAGGTGAACGGCCGATAGGCGGAGGCGTCGGGATCGAGAAGCGTCTCGACATCGATCTCGAGCGTCTCGGCCCCGGGGGGCGCGGGAGCTTCGACGATCGCGCACTCACGTGATGGTCCGACCAGGTATTGCGCGGCGGCCTGCGCGGGCCGGCAGGTCGCCGACAGGCCGATCCGGATCGGGTCGCGACCCGAGAGCTCCGTCAGCCGCTCGAGACTCACCGCGAGGTCGGCCCCGCGCTTGTTGGGCACGAGCGAATGAACCTCGTCGATGATCACATGCTCGACCGATTTCCAGTGGTCGCGCCACGATGCCTGCGACATCATCAACGAGAGGCTCTCGGGCGTGGTCACGAGCAGGTGCGGCGGCGACTTCCTCAGCGCGGCGCGGGCGTGCGCGGAGGTGTCGCCGGTGCGGACGCCGACGCGGATCGGGGGCTCGGAGAGGCCGAGATCGGCCGCGATCGCCTCGAGCGGCTCGGCGAGATTGCGAGCGACGTCGCGACCGAGACTCTTGAGTGGTGATATGTAGAGACATCGAGGACCGGCAGCCGGCTCGGGACCGGGCGACGACATGAGCTCGTCGATGATCGCCAGGAACGCGGCGAGTGTCTTCCCGGTACCGGTCGGCGAGATCAGGAGGAGATTCTCGCCCCGGGCGATGATGGGCCACGCGGCGCGTTGAGCGGGCGTCGGCCCGTCGGGGAACCGACGATCGAACCACGATCGGACCGGAGCGGAGAGGGTATCGGCTTCATCCCATCGTTGCATGAGCATCCGAGCCTCGGTTCGACCCCCCCGGGGCGTCGGGGGTCGATCGGAATCCTCCGAACGGCACCGCGCGGGACGAGCGCCGGGCGGATGCCGAATCTTCACCGAGTCTAGTCGATGAACGTCCGTGCGCAAAGCGGTCAGTGCCGCGACTAGGCGGCTGTCCGGACGGGGCTCGTGGAATACAATGAGGGGGTGATCGGTCGATAACGGGAGACCTTGCCGTGATTCCGGTTCCTTGCAGACTGGTCGGGGTGATTGCGGCGTGCGGCTTGATCGCGGGCCTGCCGGTGAACGCGGCCGACCGCGACGACCCCGCCTCGGTGGAGCGTGGACGAGCGGCGATCACTGGTCGGGGTTTCCTCGAGCCCGCGTGGTCGGACTCCGCATATCGCGAGGCGAGCCGATCCTGGAAATCCGAGGACCGTTTCCCCGAGGATCATGACGCGGCGTTTCGCCTTCGTTATGGTCTGCATCCCGCCCCCTTCCCCAACGACGGTCTGCCGATGGGGCTGAGGAAGGGAGTGAAGAAGGACGGAACGAAGACCGGGATCCAGGTCGACTGCCTCTCGTGCCACGGCGGCTCGATCGGCGGGACGAGCTACGTCGGTCTCGGAAACTCGACCCTCGACATGAAGGCGATGTTCGACGACCTGAATCGCGCGGAGGGTCGCCCCGCCCCGTTCTCGTACTTCACGGTGAACTCCGCACGGGGCACGGTGAACGCCGGGATGTTCTCGGCCGTTCTCCTCAGCCTCAGAAACTCGGATCTCTCGATGCGGCGGTTTCCGCTCGCCCTCAAGGCGACTCTCCCCGAACTCGACACTCCGCCTTGGTGGAATCTGGCGAAGAAGTCGACGATGTACTACGACGGGCGGACCGACGCGCGATCGGCTCGGTCGTTGATGCAGTTCCTGCTCGGCGAGAAGTCGCTCACGGAGTTGAAGGAGCTCGAACCGACGTTCGAAGACATCCAAGCCTATCTCCGCAGCCTGAAGCCTCCCCGCTACCCGTTTCCGATCGACGAGCCCCTCGCCGACCGCGGTCGGGTCGTGTTCGAGAAGAATTGCTCGAAGTGTCACGGAACCTACGGCGCGAATCCCACCTATCCCAACGAGATCATTCCGCTCGACGTCATCGGCACCGACCCCGAACGGGCACGCGGCCTGTCGAAGGAGCTCGTCGCGCATTACAACACGACGTGGCTGGGCGAGGAGTTGCCGTCGGACCTCGAGATGATCGGATACCAGGCTCCGCCTCTCGACGGCGTCTGGGCGACGGCTCCTTATCTCCACAACGGCAGCGTACCCACGGTCCGGGCGCTCTTGAACTCCAAGGAGCGACCCAGAAAGTTCCTGCGGCCGCCGTCGACCGACCTCGAGCACTACGATTCGAAGCAGCTGGGCTGGAAGTCGGAGGAGATCTCGGCTCCGCTGCCGGAGACCACGACCCCGTTCCGGTCGCGGTTCCTCTACGACACGAGCCGCTTCGGGCTGGGAAACGGCGGCCACACCTTCGGCGACCGCCTGAGCGAAGACGAGCGAACCGCAGTGATCGAATACTTGAAGACGCTCTGATCGTTCAGCGACGATCGGTCCTCGGCTTCGGTTGATCGACCTCGGGCGGCGTGGTCCGCCGAAGCTCATCGGCAACCTCGCCCGCCTTGCGCAGAGCGCGGAGGAAGTTGAGGCCGAGGATCTTGCGGATGTCGCCTTCGGAGTAACCGCGGCGTAGGAGCTCGTCGGTGAGCCGCGGGAAGGTGGCTACGTCGTCGAGCCCCTCGGGCGTGCTGGTGATCCCGTCGAAGTCGGATCCGAGACCGACGTGGTCGATCCCGGCCGTCTTGACGATGTGATCGATGTGATCGACGACCTCGACGACCGTGGCGCGCGGAACGGGATGTTCGTCGAGCCAGGCATCGAACGCCTTGTCGAAGTCGGCGGGATCGGGGTGCTTCTTCTTGAGCTCCTCGCGGATCGCGCGGGTGTGCTCGGCGGCGCGTGGGGTGACGAAGCCCGAATAGAAGTTGATGCCGACGACCCCTCCGTTCTTGGCGAGTTCGCGGAGCACGTCGTCGGGGACGTTTCGGGGATGCGGGCAGATCGCGAAGGCGTTGGAGTGGCTCGCGATGACGGGGGCTCTCGAGATTCGCAGAGCGTCGCGCATGGTGTCGGGAGAGACGTGCGAGATATCGACGAGCATGCCGAGGCGGTTCATCTCTCGGACGACGCGCTCGCCGAACGGGCTGAGCCCGCCGTGCGTCGGCTTGTCGATCGCGGCGTCGGCCCAGTCGAGGGTCGAGTTGTGCGTCAGGGTCATGTAGCGGACGCCGAGGCGGGCGAAGGCTCGGAGTTGGGCGAGGTCGTTCTCGATCGCGACTCCGCCCTCGATGCCGATCAACGAGGCGATCTTGCCGGCGGCGACGGCCTTCTCGACATCGTCGGCGGTGACGGCGAGCGCGAAGGTCTCGGGGTAGCGTTCGATCATCCGGTGGACGATGTCGATCTGTTGGACGACCGTCCGCGCGGGGGCGGGGTGTTCGCTGGGGATGTAGACCGACCAGAATTGGGCCTTGAGCCCGCCCGACTTCAGTCGCGGGATGTCGGTGTGGCCGCCCGTCAGACTGCGAGCGAGATCGAGCTTGCCGAAGGCGACGTCGCCCTGTTCACGGAGGTGCCAAGGGAGGTCGTTGTGGCCGTCGAAGACGAGTGCATCCGCGGTGAGACGGCGGGCTCGCTCGGAGACCGGCGCGGGGGCGTCGGCGGCATGCGACGCCGGATTCGCGGCGAGAAGGATGAGGTGGAACGCGATCGGAAAGAAAACGGCGGGGCGCGGCATGCTCGACTCCTCGGAGTGTCGACGTCTCGATGCTCGAGTCGGATGACCATCATGCCCGTGACCGCATCGGTCGTCAAGTGTTCAGTGAACATGATCGATGTTCGGGGGGCGGGCGAAGGCGAGTCGACCGCCTCCGAGCGAATTCCGTGGCGATTGACGACCGCTCGTCGCATCACTTATTGTCGATTGCGACACGAGAAGTGAGCGGATGCACCGCACGCGGGGGCGATCATGCGCGGAACCGGGACGGGTCTCGGATCGTGGCGGTCGTGGTGGAGTCGCGGAGTCGGGATCGGCGGCGGAGTGATGGCCTGGGCAGCGCTCGTCGTGCTCGCAGCCTGGTTCGTTTGGGATGATTGGGAGACCTACTCCCTCTTCGGCGACGACTTCATCTACATCAGCGAGGCGCTCGATCGCGACCGTCTCCTCTCTCATCTGATGGAGCCGCACAACACGCATATCGTGCCGCTCTTTCGACTTTGGACATGGCTGTGGACTTCGGCGGCGGGTTCGCTCTCGGGTTTGGTCGACGCATTCCGGGCGGCGTCGTTCTTCGCGCTCGCGGCGGCGGCGGGCCTGGTCGCATTGCTGGTCCGCCGGGAGACAGGCCGGAGTTGGGTGACGTTCGTCGCGGCGGTACTCCTCGTCTTCGGCTCCGCATTGCCGCCCTCGGTTCGATGGTACTCCGCTGGCCAGGCGCTCTGGGCGGGAACGGCGATCACGGCAACATTGCTGGCCGCTCAGAGTTGGCGACGTCGGCCGGGCGTGCTGAGGGGGGTCGTCTTGTTGGCGACGGCCGCGACGGCCCCGACGATCTGGACGGGCGGCCATCTCGCGGGACCGGCTGCCGCAATGTATCTCCTTGTTCGAGAGGGAGACGCAGCGACCAATCCACAGAGGCCGCGGCGACTCCTTCTCATGGCCGCCGGGCTCTGCGCTCTCTCGGTCGTCGAGGTCGCGGTCGAACTGGTCCTGGTCCGCGGGGAGATGGAGCGAACGGCGATCATCTGGGAGCGGCACGGCGAGTTGTGGCCTCGGCCGATCCAGGGCGTGCTCCATACGTTTCGGGCGATCGCCGAGGAGTCGCTCTTGGGGAATCTCGGGGTCGACGCCGAACTGACGGAGTTTCAGGCGGTGGCGCTGACGGCCGGCGTGTTGGGAATCTGGTGGTGGGCGACGCGGGGCCGCGGTCCGAACGGTCTCGAAGCGGCCGGGGCGACGATGGTGATCGGCTGTTACCTGATGACGTACTGGTTTCGCGGGAATCTGCCGTACGAGAGTCTCCGACCCGTGCGGTGGTATCACGCGGTTCCGCAGGTGGGCGTGGTGATCTGCGCGGCGGGAGTGCTGGCTCGCGCGGCGGTCTGGAGAGGGTCGGGAGAGGCCGGCTCGAGGCTGTCGCGCGCCGGTCTGGCGGGGATCCTGGCCTTCGCCGCCGTCTGGGCGGGATTGCATCTCCCTCGATTCGAACGAGACTGGATGGAAGCGGCCGCGCCCATGACCGCGCTGGAGCAGCAACAATTCGCGACTTCGGAGATGCGCTACCTCCGCGCGGTCTATCTGGCGGAGGCGACGCGGACTCGTCAGATTCGCCATCTCCGACGTCTCGAGCAGGCGGAGCGGATCGCGGCGAATTCGGGGGTGGGGGTGGATTCGTTGCGTCGCGCGTTCGGCCGGGTGCTCGTCCCGGGGATCCCCGAGAAGCAGAAGTCGAGCGATGCGTTCGACTTGCTGCGCTTGCCCGCGGAGAGTCGTCCTCGACCGGGCATTTCCGAGGTCCTGACCGAGCTCGAACATCTGGTCGTCGAGGAGCCGATGCGTCCTCCCCCCTGGGCGACGCCCGGCGGGGCGATGCCGGGAAGTTGATCGAGCGAACGACCCGAGACGACACGGCACGGCGATCGCATGGAATCGAGCGGTCCGGGCCCGTCCGGGTCGTGGGCGGCGATTTCGTGCCGGCTTTCGCGACCGACGGGCTTTGTCATACTATGGTGGCGGTATCGGGAATGTGCCGAGTCGGGAAAGCCGTCTCGGGAACGATCACCGTCCGAGGATCGAGGGGAATTCCATGGCAGGTCAGGCGAAGGTCGTCGACAAGCTGCGCGAACTGGCACGCAACCTCTGGTGGACCTGGCAGCCGAATGTCGTCGCGCTCTTCCGCGAGCTGAATCCCACGCTCTGGAATGCGGCGGACCACAATCCCTCGGCGTTCTTGGCGCAGTTGCCGGCCCCGGAGCTCGAGAATCTGGCGAACGAGTGGGCGCTGCATTCGCGGGTCGACTACGCCTTCCGGCGGCTGGGGGACTACCTCAAGAACAACGACTCGTGGGGGTCGGTCTACGCGTCGGCCTTGCGAAGCCGGCCGGTGGCCTACTTCTCCGCCGAGTTCGGGCTCCACGAGAGCCTGCCGATCTATTCGGGCGGTCTCGGCGTGCTCGCCGGCGATCATCTCAAGAGCGCGAGCGACCTGGGGATCCCGCTGGTCGCCATGGGCCTGCTCTACAATCAAGGCTACTTCCGCCAGACGCTCAACGGCGACGGCTGGCAGGAAGAGCAGTACATGGACAACGACACGAATCTGCTGCCGATCGAGCGGGTCGACGACGCTTCGGGCAAGCCGATCCGGATCTCGATCGACTCGCACGCGGGCGTGCTCCACGCCCAGATCTGGAAGGTGGAGGTCGGGCGAACGACGCTCTATCTGCTCGATTCGAACGTCCCCGAGAACAACGACTACGACCGTGCTCTGACCTCCCGCCTCTATGGAGGCGACGCGACGACGCGGATCCGGCAGGAACTCCTGCTGGGCGTCGGCGGCGTGAAGGCGCTCAGCGCGCTGGGGATCCATCCGTCGGTCCTGCATCTGAACGAGGGCCACAGCGCGTTCGCCGGTCTCGAGTTGATTCGGATGCGCATGGAAGAGGACGGCCTGCCCTTCGGCCGCGCGGCACGCGACGTGGCGATGATGACGGTCTTCACGACTCACACGCCCGTCGCCGCGGGACACGACCGGTTCGACGCACAGCTCGTGGAGACGCATCTCGGCAAGCTGCGCGAGCAGCTCTCGCTCTCCTACGACGACTTCATGGGACTGGGCCGGGTCTATCCGGGCGACCACGGCGAGAAGTTCTGCATGACGGTGATCGCCCTGAAGCTGTCGCGGCACGCCAACGGCGTGAGCGCGCTCCACGGCGCCGTGTCTCGTCAGATGTGGCAACCGCTCTATCCGAACCGGCCCGAGGAAGATGTACCGATCGGTCACATCACCAACGGCGTGCACGTCGAGACGTGGGTCGCGCCTCAGATGCACCAACTCTACTCGCGGCATCTCGGCGTCGACTGGACGAAGCGGATGCGCGACCCGGCGACCTGGCAGGGCGTGCTCAACATCGAGGACGCCGAGTTCTGGGAGACCCAGCAGATCCTCAAGGCTCGCTTGATCGAGTTCGTTCGCGAGCGAGTCACCGCGCAGGCGAAGCGTCGAGGCGAGTCGGAAGATCGGATCCAGAGGCTCGGCCAGGTGCTCGACCTCAACGCGTTGACGATCGGCTTCGCGCGTCGATTCGCGACGTACAAGCGGGCGTCGCTGGTGATCGACGACGCGGTCCGACTGGAGCAGTTGCTCAACGCGGCCGATCGCCCCGTGCAGATCGTCTTCGCCGGCAAGGCGCATCCCGAGGATCGCTTCGGCAAGGAACTGATCCAGCGCATCGTCCAGCTCGCGAAGCGTCCCGAGTTCGAGCACAAGATCGTGTTCGTCGAGAATTACGACATGAACGTCGCGCGGCACTTGGTGCAGGGCGTCGACGTCTGGTTGAACAATCCGCGTCGACCTCAGGAGGCGTCGGGCACGTCGGGCGAGAAGGTGCTGCTCAACGGCGGTCTCAATTTCTCGATTCTCGACGGCTGGTGGGCCGAGGCGTATGATGGGACGAACGGATTCGCGATCGGCCGAGGCCAGAGCCACACGTCGACCGAGATCCAAGACAAGCGCGATCACGAGGCTCTGCTCGAGACCCTGGCCGGCGAGGTGATTCCGCTCTTCTACGATCGCGACGCCTCGGGTCTCCCCCGGGGATGGATCGCTCGCCAGAAGTCGGCCCTTCGGTCGCTCGGATGGCGATTCAACGCCGAGCGAATGGTCATGGACTACGTCCAGAACAGCTATCTGCCCGCCGCGGGCGGCCAGTCGTGCTGGATGCCGCGTTGATCGGTCGGTCGAGGGATCCGGGAGACGAATTCGCCCCCGCCGAGCGCTCGCCCGTGCTCTTCCGTCGTTCTCGACGGACGAGCGCGGGCGTTCCGACTTCGTTTCGTATCCTCCGACCGAGACCCGCGTCGCTCGCGCCGAGGCGGATCGCGGCGTCGGCCGAGTGAGCGCCGAAAGGGCGGCTCGGGCCGTCGTCGCGGCAGTCCTCCTCGGCCCCGCCCTCGACGCCCCTTGCTCGCGACACGCCGGAGTCCCCGCCTTCGACGCGGGGGACGCTCATGATCGGTCAGACCCTGGGATCGTTCGAGATCGTGTCCGAGCTCGGATCGGGCGCGATGGGCATCGTCTACAAGGGGCGCAGCCTCAAGACCGGCGAATTCGTCGCCATCAAGATCATCTCCAAGGAGGCGATGGCGCGGAACTCGAAGACCTTCGACCGATTCATCCGCGAGATCGACCTCCTCGAGAAGTTCAAACATCCGAACATCGTCCGATATCGAGCCCGAGGCCGCCATCAAGGCGTCTATTACTACGCGATGGAGTACATCGAGGGGGCGACCCTCGACGCCATCCTCCAGGAAAAGGGCACGCTCACCTGGGACGAGGTCGCCAAGCACGGCATCCAACTCTGCTCCGCGCTACAATATGCTCATGAGCAGAGCGTGATCCATCGCGACCTCAAGCCGTCGAACCTCATGGTCACGCCGCAGGGGAAGCTCAAGCTGACCGACTTCGGCATCGCGAAGGATGTCGAGGGCACGGCCCTGACGATGCCCGGCCGCACGCTCGGCACGCTCGCTTATATGTCGCCGGAACAGGTCGCAGGAAGCGCGGATCTGTCGCACAAGGCCGACCTCTACGCGCTCGGCATCGTCTTCTACGAGATGCTGACCGGCGAGACTCCCTTCAAGGGCGAGACGATGAACGCGATCATGCTCCAGCATGCGACCGCGGCACGTCCTCGCCCCAGCGCGAAGACGTCGGTGATCCCCGTCGCGCTCGACGATCTGGTCGTGAAGCTGATGGCGAAGAAGCCGTCGGACCGGCCGCACGACGCCGCGCTCGTCGCCATGAAGCTCCAGGAGATGCTCGACGCCGCTCTCAGCGGCGCGCCCTTGCCGATGGTCTGGCCCGAGGAGGGAAGCCCCGCCCTCAACCCCACCCGCGACCACATGGCCCCCACGGGCTCGTCGCGATCCTCGACCTCCGTCCGCTCGGCCCAACGCGGCAAGCGCGGACGCGAAGGAGCGACCGACGCGGGCGAGGCCTGGCGCAACCGGCTCGGGCTCGCCGGGCTGCTCGTCGCGCTCGCGGCCGTCGGCGGCTCGATCGCCTACGTCGTCTGGCCCCCGAGCGCCGAGTATCTCTTCAGCCAGGCCGACAAGATGATGGCCTCGAACGAGCGGACCGATTGGACGCTCGCCGTCGAGGAGTATCTCGACCCGCTCGACTCCCGCTTCCCGAATCATCCCTGGAAGGATCAGACCGAGGCCTGGCGCGACAAGGTCGCGCTCAAGAGCGCATCCGACCGCGCCGAGCTGATGCGCAAGGCGAACAACGACGCCGAGGAGTACTACCTCGGCGTCAGCGAAGAGGTGAAGGCGGCGGTCGGCCGCGGCGACGAGCTCGACGCCGCCCGACGCTGGCGCGAAATGGAGACCAAGCTCGCCCAGCGCGGTCCCGCCGAGCGCGGCTGGACCCTGCTCGCGAAGCGCAACGCCGAAACCCTCGAAAAAGCGATCGCAGGCCGAGCCTCGGCGATCGCGGAAGTCGCCGCCAAGGCCGACGAGCTCGACGCCCAAGGGGCCGCGGAAACCGCCGCCAACCTCCGCCGAGCCACCATCGACCAATACGCCAAATTCACCGACACCGTCCGAGCCCTCGAGTCGATGCGCTCGAAGCTGCCGACACGCCCCGCCGCTTCCCCCAAGCCCTGAACCCGATTCTCCTCGCGGGTGGGCTGGTCGGCGGGGGGGATGTGTGGTAGGATCTCGGAATCGGTCCGTCGATCCGAGGGGGTCGAGGGATGTTCCGTGACCGGGAGGCGGCTTCCGGTCCGTTGTTCGCATTTCGATGTTCGAGGTGTCCCGTGCCGTTTCGACCCCGCAAGAAGAGCGTTCGTCAGGCCAAGTACACCCGCTGCAAGCGTTGCGGCGGCGCGCTGAAGAAGCGGGCGTTCCGTTGCAAGAAGTGCTCCGAGGCCGCTCGCTGAGCTGGGCTCTCGGCGGATCGCTCTCCGAGAATCGCAACGACCTCGACTCGTGCCGTGCGCGAGTCGAGGTCGTTGCGTGTTTCGAACCGGGATTCCGTCACTCGACGGGTCAGTCCATCGGGCGCGGGCCCGGCGTCAGGCCCGACTCCGCAGCGCGGGCGAGGACGGCGATCGTGAGGTCGCCGGTGACCCGGACCTGACAAGAGAGGCGGATGTCGGGACCAAACGCTCCGTCGCGGCCCAGACGTTCGCGCTCGAGTTCTTCGATCGGGCCCGCGTCGCCCGCGATCACCTGGACGCGGCAGGTCGTGCAGCGAGCGTTGCCGCCGCAGCGGTGCAGGATGTCGATCCCGGCATCCTCGAGGCCGAGCACCAACTTCTTGCCCGCTTCCACTTCATAGCTCGACGCGCCTTCGACGGTCACCAACGGCATGGATCGCTCCTGATCGCGGAAAGGGAACACGAACCTCGACTCCCGAGGATAGACACGGCCGCGCGAATCGACAAGCGGCCCGGCGGGGTCGACCACCCGGGCGACGATTCATCGGGCCGTTTCTTTTTTCAAACTTTCGCGTCGAACCCGAATCCGAACTCTGGCATCGGCGACGACACCCGCTTAGGATCATGAGTCGATTCGGCGGCGATGTCCGGATGCGGTTGCGTCGTGGTTCGCGAGAGGTCTCCCTGAACCACCGCTCTTGTGCTTGACTCAGTTGTCCGCGCGGTGGTCGATCGAATATCGTCTTGTCTCGTTCGCTTCGTAGGCCTCGGGCTCGAAGTGGGCCCGGAACGAATCCCGCCTTCGGTCGCGAACTCGAAATCGCCCGCGGCCCCCCTTGATCCACTGACTGGTCCCCTACTCTTGTGAGATCCCGACCTTGGCGACCCACGATCGAAAATTCAACGTCGTCCACCTGACCTACGCCCTCGACATGGGCGGATGCGAGCGGCTCCAGGTCGAGTTCGCCAAGTGGGCCGACCGCGACAAGTTCGACCTCCGTTTCGTGGCGATCGACTCGCTCGGACGCGTGGCGAAGATCATCGAGGGGCTCGGTTGGCCGGTCGACACGCTCTCGAAACCGCAAGGCTTCCAGCCGCACTACTTCTTCAAGCTGGCTCAGTTGCTCCGCCGCTGGAAGGTCGACGTCATCCATACCCACGACAACGGCCCCATGTTCTACGGCGCGGTCGCCGCGCGGATGTCGGGCGTGCCGGTCGTGGTCCACACCCGGCATCACGGCAAGCTCCCCTGGGTCTCGGCTCGGCAGGTCAAGATCGCCAGCGTCGTGAGCCGAATGGTCGACTCGGTCTGCGGCGTCTCGAAGGACAGCCTCCGCGAGGGAATCCTCGAGGGAATCCCGAAGTCGCGGCTCAAGACCGTGTGGAACGGCATCGACACCACGCGCTTCCACTTCGATCCCGAGCGGCTGGGCCGGCCCGGTCCGCTCGTCTCGGTCGCCTGCTTGCGGCCCGACAAGAACACCGAGAGCCTGATCCAAGCGACCGCGAAGATCATCCGTCAGGATCCGACGTTCGTCCTGAAGCTCGCGGGCGACGGACAGCCCGAACGCGTGAACATGTTGAAGCAAATGGCGGTCGACCTCGGCGTGGCCGACCACGTGATCTTCTTGGGGAACGTCGCCGACGTCCCCGCGCTTCTCGCCGAGTCGAGCGTGATGGTCCTGCCCTCGACGACCGAGGGGATCTCGGTCGCGATTCTCGAGGCGATGGCCTGCGGCGTGCCGGTGATCGCGACGGCGGTCGGCGGCAATCCCGAGGTGGTCGAGCACGAGGTCACCGGGCTCCTGGTCCCCGCCAACGACGCCGACGCCATCGCCGACGCGATGCTCCGGCTCCATCGCGACCCCGAACTGCGGAAGCGGTTCGGCGCCGGAGCGCGACGGAAGGTCGTCCGCGACTTCGAGGTGCGGAGAATGGTCGCCGAATACGAGGCGATCTATCTCGAACACCTCGGCGAACCCGATGACTCGCGGCTCCGCGCGGTCATCGCCGAGGCCGAGAAGGAGTTCTCGGCCCCTCCCCCGGAACTCGCCGTCAGCCCCGGAGTCTGAACGCTCCCGGGATCCCACTCCCCTTCACGCCTTGCCGCCCGAGGCAGAGGCTCGATGAGCCCCAACGACCCCCACCGCCAGCTCCAGCGCGTCCTCTTCGCCCAGCAGCTCGACCCGTCCCGGAAATTCGGATCGATGGAAGAGCAGGCCTACGCGCTCGCGAAGGCCTTCAATGAACGGGGAGGGCTCTTCCTCCCCGTCTACCTCGGTCCGCTCGACGCCGTCGGCTCGCGGCTCTACGCCGAGGCCGGCATCCGCGCCGAGATCCTCGACCTCGGCCGCTTCGATTGGACGACCTTCCGCCGCCTCGCCGAACTCATCAGGCGCGAGCGGATCGACATCATCAACTGGAATTTCTACGCGCACCTCGGCAACCCATATCTCTGGGCGCTCTCGCTCCGGATGCCGAGGGTGCGACATGACCTGACCGACCACATCTCGCGGCTCCACGCCACGCCCGAGTCGGCCCGCTCGCTCAAGTCGCGCGTCAAGGCTCTGCTGGGCCGGCGATATCGCCGGATCATGAGCGTGAGCGACTACCTCGACTCGGTCAACCGCGCCCAGGCCGACCCCGCGCAGCTCGTCCGTTGGCGGCACTTCGTGAACATCGACCGTTTCAAACCCGACGCCGAGATCCGAACCGCCGTCCGCGCCGAACTCGGCGACTCCGACCGCTTCGTGCTGGCGATCGTCGCCTTCCTCCGCCGCGAAAAGGGAGCGCACGTCGCCGTCGAGGCCCTTTCGAAGCTCCCCGCCGAGTGTGTACTCTGGGTGGTGGGCGGCGGCCACGAGGAAGCCAATCTCCGCGAGCAGGCCCGAGCGGCCGGACTCGCCGACCGCGTGCGCTTCCTCGGGCATCAGGCCGACGTCTCTCGGTTCGTCCAAGGCGCCGATTGCGTCGTCTCGCCCTCGACATGGGTCGAGGCCGCCGGCCTGGCGAACATCGAGGCGCTCGCGTGCGGCGTCCCGATCGTCGCGAGCCGGATCGGCGGGATCCCCGAGTTCGTCGTCGACGGCGTCACCGGCTACCTCGCTCCGCCGGGTGATCCCGACGCCCTCGCCGCCGCCGTTCGACGACTCCTCGACGACCCCGAGCATCGCCGCGAACTCGCCCGCAACGCCCGTGAGATCGCCGTTCGCGAACACTCGACCGAACACTGCCTGCCGCTGATCCTCGACTATTATACCAAGTGATCATGAAGGAGAACGCCATGGCGACCGCGACCCTCACCGCCCCCCAGACCCACGCGACCGTGCTCGAAGCTCTCGAACGCGACGGTGCCGTGCTGCTCCAGGATCTCGTGCCGCCCGAGACCCTCGCCGAGATGCAGAAGTGCTTCGCCGCCCGGCTCGAGCGGATGCGCTGGAACGACTTCGACGGATACGAGAAGACCGAGCCGTTCCGCCACATGGTCCAGGATGTCCTCACTCTCGGCCAAGGCTTCGTCGACGTCGCACTCCACCCGCTCGTCAAGTCGGTCCTCCGCGACTACATCGGCGAAGGCTTCCAGCTCTGCGAGGCCAAGGGCTGGCTCTCCCTGCCCACCATGAAGGACTTCCACGGCTGGCACGGCGACGCTTGGTACGACCAGACCAAGATCACCGACTGGATCCCCCGCGAGGTCAAGCTCGCCTTCTACCTCTCCGACGTCAAGAGCGGCGCGTTCACCTACGTCAAAGGGTCGCACGGCAAGATCGCCCCGCGCGTCTACCGGACCGCCGAGGTCGATCGCGACGTCGACCCCTCACGGATCGTCGAGTTCCTCGCCCCCGCCGGATCCGCCGTCCTCTTCGACACCTCGGGCATCCACCGCCAGAACATGCCCAACCTCTATCCCCGCCGCGCGATCTTCCTCAACTACCACGACTCGAAGATCCCGCTCCAGGCCGAGGACGTCGAGTACAACCGCTACCACCCCCTCATCCTCAACGCCGCCTTCCTCGGCAATCTCGACGCCGAGGACTACCGGATCCTCGGCTTCGGCGACAAGTCCAACTATGTCCCCGCGTTCCAGCGCAAGGCGAAGCACACCGCCTTCCAGTCGGTCGTGAAGAAGAGCTACGAGATCAAGCTCTCCACCGATCGCTTCTCCCAGCGCGTCTCGGGCCGCCTCGCCCGGATCCTCGGCAAGAAGTGATCGGCCGGGCGCCCCCCCTCTCTTCGCATCCGCGCCTCGACCCCGCGCTCTCGGGGTCGAGGACGGCGATCCCGCCGCGCGCCTCCGCGATTCACTTCCACGGTTCTTCACTTTCTGCTTGACGCCGTCGCGCACATCGAGGACTCTGAATTCCGTAGTCGGTCCCCCCTCTTCCAGTGGCTCGAGAATCGAGATCCACGATGAAGCGACTCTTCACCTGTCCGGCCGCGATCCTCCGCGCTCCCCGCGCGGGCGGCCGATCGACATTTGCGTCGTCGCGAATCGTTGCGACGGCACGGCAGGTGCAAACATCTCGACGTTCTCGCGCAAGTCGAAGCCGGGCGATCGTTCGGTCCTCGATCGTCGGCGCTCGCCCGGGCGTCGTCCCTCCCCACCCCCATCGCGCGGAGTCTCAGCCGATGCTCGCGACCAAGCTCGCCGCGAACCGTCGTCGGAGCGGCTTGACGCTGATCGAGTTGCTCGTCGTCACGTTGATCATCGGACTGCTCATGGCGCTCCTGATGCCGGCCGTGATGCAGGCGCGGGCCGCAGCGCACCGGGTGGCTTGCGCCTCGAACCTCAGGCAACTCGGCCTCGCGGTCCACGGCTACTACGCCGATTGGCAAGCGTTCCCGATGGAGTTGCAGGATCTCACCAAGACGAAGTGGCCTCCGTCGATGAGCGGTGACTTCATCGTCTGTTCCTCTCTCGTCAGGCTGCTCCCCTATCTCGAGCAGAAAGCACTCTTCGATTCGGTGAATTTCACACTTCAGTACTTCAGCGAGTATCGCCCACTCGGCAATCCCGGGAACCTCACGGCGATGCGTACTCGGCTCGGAGTGTTCCTTTGCCCGGCCGACGGGCAACCCTTGGGGACCGCCCCGGGCAACAACTACCGAGGCAACTACGGCGTCGGCCCGTCACCGTGGGCCGAGGAGCGGAGCCCCGAGAGCGCCAACGGCTTCTTGACCTTCCCGGCAACCTTGACCCAAGCCGATTTCCGCGACGGCACGTCGCACACCGCCGCGTATTCCGAACGCCTCCGCGGATCCGACTCGACCGAGATGCCCGTTCTGAGTCGCGACTATTATGTGTTGACCTATCCGTATGTCAAATGCCCCAATTCGGTGATCACGCACTCCGACCATACGCTGGAGTGCTGCCGGCTCGCGAGCTCTACGGGACTTCCCAGGATCGTCGACGGCGGCTTCTCCTGGTATGTCGCCAGTCGGATCCACACCTCCTACAACCACGCCCAGGAGCCGAACGGGGTGATTCCCGACGGCCTGATCCCTCAGTATCCGACGGCTTGGGGCATGAGCACCGCGCGCAGCAACCATCCGGGGGGAGTCAACGTCCTCACCGCCGATGGCGGGGTGCGCTTCGTCGCGAATTCGATCGACCGCAAGGTCTGGCGGGCCTTGGGAACGCGTGCCGAGGGCGATCAAGTCGACTGAAACGAGGGATTCCCATGGCTCTGCAAATCGCCTTGATGCTCTGCCTCGTGTCCGGCGAAGTCGATCCCAAGGTCGTCGCCGACCGCATCGAAGCCGCGACGACCGCGCGCGACCTCATGCTCGAATATGAAGGCACCTTCAGCTTTCCAGGCGAGGAACCCGGCGGAGAGGCCGGATTCGGCGAGGGTGGGCTCGCCGAGAAGTATGTCGGGCTCTATGCGACGATCTTGGGAAAGGCCGACTGGTCCGACGTGTTCGACACAACCGCGAAGACGGGTCAAACCACGCGACACACGGTGCTTCGCGACGGCGATCGACTCGTGAATCAAACGTATGTCTATCGCGATGAGGATCATCGGAAGCGCGTCGAGAAGGCGAGCTGGAGCGCGATGCTCCTGTCTCCCACCTTCGGACAGCTTCACCTCGCGCCGATTCTCGTTGCCGAGCTTCGAGCCCTGAACTACCTCGCGGTTGAGCAAGAGCCCGACATCATCGATGGACACGAATGCGAGCGATTCACGATCCGAACCCGCAACCCGCCCCCCGAGGTCGCGGAACGCCGTCCCAGCGAGAGCTACTGGGTCGACATGAAGCGAGGCGGCCAGGTGATTCGCAAGGAGCATTCCCTGCGCGATCGAGTGATCAGGCGAGCAATGATCGAACTCGCGGAGTTCAAGGATCCGGCCGGAAATGGGGTCTGGGTTCCGATCTCGGGAAGGATCGAGGCGTATTCCGAGAGCGGCGAGACGATCAACCTTCATCTCTATAAGGTCTTCCCGGAGAGCGTTCGGGTGAATCAGGGGCTCCGGGTCGCGGATCTCTCGGTCGGGTACAAGCCGGGCGCGATCCGCTCGGAAGCCATGCGGAAGGCGATTCGGGACCTCCCCAAGACCCCCAAGCCGGCGCCTGCGAAGTCGCTCGCGGAGATGGAGGCGGAGTTGAAGGCGAAACTCGCCGTCGTCGAATCGGAGGCGACCGAGCGGCGCGTCGAGCCAGAACCCGCCCGAGGGATCTTCGGTGTGCTCGGTTGGGCGCCGGTCGCCTTGATCTCGATCGCGGGCCTGGCGCTCGTGGGCATCTGGATCGCCCGGCGGATGCAAGCGTGAGCGATTCTCGAGTGCTTGGTGAACGGCTCGCGACGATTTTCGGGCGCTTGACATCTCGTGAAGATGGTGTTAAACAGGAGATAGCCTCTCTCGACGAGGTCGGCGCCGCGGTGGGTGCGCGCCGACGCGTTCGTTCGGATTCTCGGGTCGATGCGTGCGGCGCTTCGGCTTCTTTTTCCGGCGTTTCCGAGCATCGAGGCCTCTTGACCCCACGTCCCCGAGGAGGACGCTATCGGACCCAACGATCGCTTCGAACGGAATGCCCCGGCTGAGAAGAGCCTGCGGGTGAATGAGCAGATCCGGATCTCTCCGGTCCGCGTGATCACCGCCGATGGAGCGATGCTCGGCGTGATGCCCACGGGAAAGGCGCTCGAGGCCGCCCGCGAGGCGGGGCAGGACCTGGTGGAGGTGGCGCCCAACGAGCGCCCGCCGGTCTGCAAGATCATGGACTTCGGGAAGTTCAAGTACTCCCAGAAGAAGAAGGCGTCGAAGCAGAAGCAGCATCAGACGCAGGTCAAGGAGATCCGCGTCCGGCCCAAGACCGGCGACCACGACATCGAGGTCAAGGTCAAGCGGGCGCGTGAGTTCATCGAGCAGAAGGACAAGGTCCTGGTCAACGTGCTCTTCCGCGGCCGCGAGTTGGCGCACATCGACGAGGGGCGGAAGGTGATGCTCGAAGTGCTCCAAGCCCTCGACGACGTGGGCAAGGTCGAGAAGCCGCCCTCGATGGAAGGCAAGCGGATGACCGCGATCGTGGCTCCTCGGACCTGACGGCGGCGGGCGATCGCCAGTCGTGGATCCGTTCGCGCGACTCGGAGAGCCCGAAGCACGAGCCGAGATGGACGCCGTTCATCGCGGTCCTCGGAGTCCCGTCGCCCGCATCACCGGGCGGTGGGATCCCGTGGATCGCGCATCGAGCGCGCCTTCCCGAGGATCCAAGAGGGACGGTCGCGAGGATTCTCGGGGTCGTCGCGCATCGATCGGGCGGCGCGGGCCCCGAATTTCATCGGACCTTCGCGCACCCTTCGCCGGCATGCAATTGACGCTCCGGCCGGCGTCCCATAATATGGTGAGCGCACATCACTTCGATCGCGGCGGCGGGTCTGGCCGCCCGGTTCACCGTTACGGCCGAACATGGCCCACGAGGATGGAGATGCCTCAGTCTCGCGTTCGTTTCATCGGCAGCCGTGAGCTCCATCGCGACCTTCCCAAGGTGCTGGAGTCTTTGGAAGACACCTCGATGAGGTACGTCCTCACCATTCACAGCAAGCCGAAGGCCGTCATGATCGGAGCCGAGGCGTTTCTCGCCTTGGTTCGCCAGGTCGGACGCGCCGACAAGATGCTCGCCTTGCAACTCGGGGCCTTGGTTCAAGGGCTCGAGGGGAACGGCGGCCCCGATGAGGAAGTGACGGCCGATGAGTCGGCCGCGGAACTCGTCACCGTTTGAGTCGTCGCGTTCACTCGTTCGAGGTCTCGTCCCTTCTCCACGAGCCGACCGCGCCCTCACGACCTGGCCCGCGTTCCGAAGGATCGGCGGCGGGCTCGAAGGTCGCCCTCAACGGGCGCGGTTCGGCAGCATTCTCGCTCCATCGCTTCGTCCGAATTCGTGCCGGCATGAATGATTGACTCGGCCGCTCCGCGCGGGGAGAATCCGCCTCCGTCGGCCGCTCGCGCCCGCTTCGGTGCCCGCCGACCTTCGGTGATCCCGAATCAGGAGCGCGGCGATGGCGATCGCATTCGCATGCGAGGGTTGCGGCAAGGCTTACGAAGTCCCGGACACCCTCGCCGGCAAGCGCGGGCGCTGCAAGGCGTGCGGGCATGAGTTCCGCATTCCCGCCGCGGGCATGACTCCGTCCGACGTCTACGGAATGGACGACGACGACGCTCCGCTCTCGCGATCGAGCTCGCCCGCATCCGCCGGCGGCTCCGCGTCGGCCGGATCTCCGCGAATGAAGCGCTTCGCGCCGGTCTCGGACGACGCCGTCGGGACGTCGCCGATCGCTCGTTCGAAACCGAATCCGGTCGACGCCGAGAACCAGGCGCAGTTTCGCAACATCGGCATCTGGCTGATGATTGCGGGCGTGGGAGCGTTCGTCTTGCCCTTGATCGGCCTTCAGATCAAGGGGCTCCACCGGCTTCCGCCCCAGGCCCAGCAAGGCGGCGGCGTGCTCTTCCTGATGCTGGGTGCGATGGTCTTCGGCGTTTCATTTACGCGCCGCCCGATGCGATCGGTCGGATTCGGATGCGCGGGGATCGCGGGCTTGGCGGTCGTGGGCTTGCTCTTGATCTTCGCGACCGCGGGCCTCAGGCGCGGGGCGGAACCCGAACTTCCGCCGCCGATCGTGGTGAATCGCGAACGCGAAGGCGTGCCCGCCCCGCGAATCCCCCGCCCTCCGTTCGGTGAGGGTGTCCCGCAGTTTCCGCCCAACGTCCCTGCCGCGAACCCCGCGGCGAGCGGGTATCCTCCCGCGGCGGTGCAGCCGTTCGGACCTGGTTCGAGCCCGGCACCGATGCCGCCGCGCTCGGCTCCCGCGGCCCCCGTGCGTCCCGCCGCTCCGAAAGCTCCCAACGCTCCATCGCTGCCGCCTCCGGGGGACGTCGAGCCCGGGATGTTGGTCGCACTGGGCGGAGCGCGGGGACTTCAGACGCCGGCCCCCGAGTTCGCGCCTCGGATCGTGGCGGTGACGGCCGAGTTTCGACTCGCGGGAGAATGGCCTCGGGAGAACGTCCAGCTCGTCGTCGAGGCAAACGGTTGGAACACGTCGCACACCGTCTTCCGACCGCGCGAGGTCTCGGGCAGCGTCGAGGTGCGGGTGGTGATCGCGCCGGGAGTGAAGGGGCCGTTTCACTGTTACCTCGGCAAACGCGACAACGCCCGGGGGCCGAACGCATACGTGCCGATCTCGAACACCGTCGACCTGACGATCGAGGACGACCCGCGCTTCGGCGGCATGCCGCGCGGCCCACGATTCGGCCCCTCGGGCCCCCCGCCCGGCTTCCCCGGAGGTCGACCCGGCCGCCCCGGGCCGCCCGAGTGAGGCGTCGTCGTCGCCTTCGCCGAGCGCGAATGAGGCAAGACGGAGGGCGGACTGGTCGGCGGGGGGCGGAGTCGGTTATCTTGCGAGACGTCCGGGCCCCTTCGCGCTTCCAGGATCGCCTTGCCGGCAAGAGGCTGAACACATGTCCGCGCAACCGTTTGTGCACTTGCATTGCCATAGCCACTACAGCCTCTTGGACGGCGCGAGCAAGCTCTCGGCTCTGACGAAGCGGGCGAAGGAATTGGGGATGCCCGCCCTGGCGATCACCGACCACGGCAATCTCTACGGCGCGGTCGAGTTCCTGCGCGAGGCGAAGTCGGCCGGGATCAAGCCGATCCTGGGGCTCGAGGCGTACGTCGCTCCTCACAAGCGCACCGAGAAGACGACGGGCGGCGGCAACGGCCAGGAGTATGCGTTCCACCTCACCCTGCTGGCCCGCACGGGCGAAGGGGTGCGGAACCTGATGCGGCTGTCGTCGAAGTCGTTCCTCGAAGGGTTCTACTACAAGCCGCGGATCGACAAGGAGATCCTCGAGCGGCATTCCGAGGGGTTGATCTGTCTCTCGGGGTGCGCTTCGTCGGAGTTCTCCGACATGATCCTCCACGGCAAGCCGCAACAGGCCGACAAGCTCGCCGCCTGGTATCAAAAGATCTTCGGGCCCGAGAATTTCTATATCGAGATCCAGGACAACGGGATCCAGATCCAGCGCGACTGCATGCACGGGGCGATCGACGTCGCGCGGCGGCTGGGGATGCCGTTGGTGGCGACGAGCGACGCGCACTATCTCGACCAGTCCGACGCCCCCGCGCACGACGTCCTACTCTGCATCAACACCGGCAAGCTGCTCACCGACCCGAATCGGATGCGGTTCGAGACCAACGAGTTCCATCTCCGCTCGCCGGAGGAGATGTATCGCGCGATGCCGGGCAAGGACGAGGCCCTGGCGATGTCGAGCCGGATCGCCGAACTCGTCGAGGACGGCTACGAGAGCCTGGAACTCGGCAAGCGCTGCTTTCCGTCGTTCCAGCCGCCCGGCACCGAGACGCCCGAGGCGTATCTGCGACGGCTCTGCCTCGAGGGGATGGCCGAGCGGTTCGGCGGGAACCCGCCCAAGGCGGCGGCCGAGCGGCTCGACCACGAACTCGGCATCATCGAGCGCATGGGCTTCGCGTCGTACTTCCTGATCGTCTGGGACTTCGTGCGCTTCGCCCGCGAGAAGGGGATCCCCAGCTCGGCGAGAGGCTCGGCCTGCGGCGCGCTCGTGAGCTACCTGCTCTACCTGAGCCACGTCGATCCTCTCGAATATGATCTCCTGTTCGAGCGATTCCTCGATCCCAACCGATCGGAAGCGCCCGATATCGATATCGACCTCTGCCAGGAGCGGCGGTACGAGGTCATCGAGTATGTGCGGAACAAGTACGGAGCCGACAACGTCGCGCAGATCGGCACCTTCGGCACCATGGCGGCGCGCGCGGCGCTGCGCGATGTCGGCCGGGTGATGAACATCCCGCTGGCGCGGGTCGACCAGGTGTCGAAGCTGATCCCGCAGACCTTGCACATCACGCTCGAGGAGGCGATCGAGCAGGAGCCTCAGCTCCGCAAGCTCCGCGCCGAGGATCCCGAGGTCGACCAGTTGCTCGACTTCGCGGGGCGGCTCGAGGGCCTGGCGCGAAACGTGAGCACGCACGCGGCGGGCGTCGTCATCGCCGATCGCCCGCTCCAGGACCTCGTCCCGCTCCAGAAGCTGCCGAACAAGGACAAGGAGAAGGAGGTCGTCAGCACGCAGTGGAACATGGGGGACGTCGAGAAGGCGGGCCTCCTGAAGATGGACTTCCTCGGCCTGCGGAACCTCACGAGCCTGGCCGCGGCGCACCGATTGATCCGCGAGCGTCGTCCCGACGCGCCCGCCGATCTCAATGCCCTGCCGCTCGACGACCCGGCGACCTACGCCCTGCTCCAGCGCGGCGAGGGCAAAGGGCTCTTCCAGCTCGAAGGCGCCGGCATCCGCGACCTGCTCGTGAAGATGAAGCCCGACCGCTTCGCCGACCTGATCGCCATCCTGGCGCTCTATCGCCCCGGCCCGCTCAACGGCGGCATGGTCGACGCCTACGTCAACCGCAAACATGGCCGAGAGATCCCCACATACGAACATCCCGTTATGAAGGAAGTCCTGGAAGAGACCTACGGAGTCATGGTCTACCAGGAACAGGTCATGCGGATCCTCAACCGTCTGGGCGGAATCGAGCTCTCGCGAGCATACGCCACGATCAAGGCGATCTCCAAGAAGAAGACCGATATCATTGCGCAGGGGCGCAAGCAATTCGTGGAAGGGGCGATCGAGCGCGGGCTCGACGAGGCGAAGGCCGTCAAGATCTTCGACCTGATCGAGTTCTTCGGCGGCTACGGCTTCAACAAGTCGCACTCGACCGCCTACGCCAAGGTGCTCTACCAGACCGCCTACCTCAAGACGCACTTCCCGACCGAATACATGGCCGCCGTGCTCTCGTCGGAGATGGATGGAGCCGAGCGCGAGAAGTTCTTCGTTGAGCATATCGACGATTGTCGACGCATGGGGATCGAGGTGATCCCGCCCGACATCAACGAGGGCGAGGCGACCTTCCGCGTCGCCGAGGAAGGCAAGATCCACTTCGGGCTCACGGCGATCAAGGGGGTCGGCACCAAGGCGGTCGACGCGATCGTCGAGGCCCGCCGCTCCAAGGGGCGGTTGACGGGGCTGACCGACCTCTTCGAGCGCGTCGCCCCGGGCACCGTCACCGCGAGTTGCGTCGAGGCGTTGATCAAGGCGGGCGCGTTCGACAGCCTCGGCGGACGCAGGGCGCAGTGGCTCGCCGTGCTCCCGCGCGCGGTCAAGGACGGTCAGTCGGCCCGCGAGTCGCGGAGTCGCGGCCAGCGCGACATGTTCTCGGTCTTCGATCCCGATACCGAGTCGGCCGACGGTGAAGGAACCTCGGCTCCGAGCGTCGTCCTCCCCGACGTCCCCGAGTTGCCCGACAATGAGAAGCTCGCCGAGGAGAAGAAGGTCCTCGGCTTCTACATGACCAGCCACCCCCTCGCCAAGTACGACAACCTGCTCTCCGCCCTCGCGAGCCACCGCGTCGGCGACCTTGCCACCGTCGGCGAGAAATCGGAGGTGGTGCTCGGCGGCATGGTCGTCGGCATCCAGCTCAAGAGCGTGCAAAAGAGTCGCTCGGGCCTCACCCGGATGGCGAAGTTCAACTTCGAGGACCTCTCCGGGTCGGTCCCCGCGATGCTCTGGCCCGAGGACTACGCCAAGAACGAGGCGATCCTCAGGAACGACCTGATCTGCTTCGTGCGCGGTACGCTCGACCGCCGCCGCGATCCGGCGGAGCTCGTCGTCACAAAGCTGATCACGCTCGAGCAAGGTGCGGCGGAGCTGTCGAAGGGCGTGCTCGTGACGCTCACCAAGGGCGTCACTCAGCCCGTGGATATCGATCGCCTGCACTCCGCCGCTCGAAACTACCCGGGCAACCTCGACCTGTACTTCGAGATCCAAGGGGTCGAGAAGATCCGGCGCGCCGTTTATCGCGCGGGGTCGGGGATGCGGATCCGGCATGATGAACATTTCTTGGCAATGCTCGAGCGGACTTTTGGTTCTCCAAATGTGCGGCTCGTCGGCCAGCGCGGGGTCGCGCCGCGGGGCGACTCGCCCGCGCCTCGCCCTGTCGAAGCCGCATACGTCGATGAACCGTCCGACCTCGACGACTGATCGACCTCTTCGCAACACGTTTCCATCTGGGGAGTTGCAGGACGAATGAAGCGGCGGGGGCGGGCGATCCGCCCCGACCGACCTCGATGAAGCAATCGAGTATCTCGGATTCATGGAACTTTCATTTTTATTTGTGAAGCGATCACCCTAAACTTTCCACGTCGCATGAGGGCATGCCCGAGAGGCAGAGGCGTGCGAAGGTTCGCACGCCGACCCGTGGTCGATCCGTTCGCCACGTCATCCGGCTGCCCGGCCACGATTCGATCGCCCCGCGGTCATCGTGCCTTCGATCCACCTTGCGAGACGATGCCTCGATGAGCGAATTCCGTTTCTCCTCCCCGAACCGCACCCGCCTCGAGCATCGTCCCCTGGAACCGTGATCGCTCCATCCCGACGCGAGTCGATTCAACATCCCTCCAACCTCATCGCGGCGACGCGGCGAGGCGGCGAGGGGTGGCCGGTCGATCCCTCGCCGCCCGATCGTCGCCTCGAGCCACGATCCTCCCCGCAGTCATCCCGCCGATTCCCGTCAGGCATCACTGAAACCGAGATCCTTGGATTCGAGTGATCGCAAGACTTGACGATATCGGTAGAATCGAGATGTGAACGCCGACGGATGGATCCGGACGATTCTTGTCATCCTCGGTTCATGTTCACCTAAGCAATCGTCTAGTTTTTCATGTTCCGATGTTCGTCGATCTGCGCATCCCGGAGAGGGATCTCGCCCGGCGAACTGGTCTCGCGTCCCCCACCAATGGAAAGGTCCTTCGCACGATGACTGCATCTCCTCGGATCCGTCGCGGTTTCACCCTGATCGAGCTGCTGGTCGTGATCGCGATCATCGCGGTCTTGATCGCGCTGCTGCTCCCCGCCGTCCAGGCCGCTCGTGAGGCCGCCCGCCGCGCTCAGTGCACCAACAACCTCAAGCAGCTCGGCCTGGCGATCCACAATTTCGAGAGCACCTACGGCGCGTTCCCCCGCTCGGGCGAACACCCCGTCACCTGGACCGACGGCCGGACCTACAAGTCGCAGGACTACCAGAGCGCCTTCACCCTCGTGCTGCCCTACATGGAGCAGACGAACATCTTCAACGCCTACAATCTCGAGCTTCGTCACAACCTGCCCGCCAACTTCACGGCGGCCGGCGGCGTGATCAACAGCCTCCTCTGCCCGACCAACCCGCTTGCCGGAGACCGCGCCACCGCCGGTCGCGACACCAAGGGTTACGGTTGCGCCGACTACGCCATCTGCCCCTACACCGAGCTCGACACCCTCGGCCGTCCCTCCGACAACCCCTCGTTCGGAGCCGCCCCGGGCGCTCGTCTGCTCAGCCTCGCCTCGCTGACCTCGAACCAGTACCCCAACAGCCTCTACTCGCAGTTCAGCGGCAGCGGCGGCCAGACCTACGTCTCCAGCACGAAGCGCGTCCACCTCGACCCCACCAAGGGCAAGATCGACGTCTACGAGAACGGCTCGCGTCTCGCCTCGATCACCGACGGCACCTCGAACAGCATGGCCGTGTATGAAGACACCGGCCGCAGCGAGAAGATGTGGGAGACGGTCGGCCAGAACCTCGCCGCCTCGACCGGCGGTTACCTCGACCCCGAGACCGGCGAAGCTCGCTGCCACTGGCGCTGGGCCGAGCCCGATAGCGCCTCGGGCGTCTCGAAGCTCATCAACAACAACCGCGGTGCGGGTTACGCCCTCGGCGTCGCCGCCGCCCCCGGCACATGCCCCTGGAACGCCCACGACTGCGGTCCGAACAACGAGATCTTCGCGTTCCACCCCGGCGGTGCCAACGTCTTGATGATGGACGGCTCGGTCCGCTTCGCCAAGGAAACCATGGCCGGCAACATCCTCCGTGCTCTCGTCACCAAGAACGGCGGCGAAGTCATCTCGGCCGACGCTTATTGATCGTCCCACTCCGACTCTCGACGCGATCCTCGGCCGCACCTCGCGGCCGGGGATCCTTCGCTTTCAGGGGATCTTCCAGATGATTCGTCGCATCCAGGTTGCACTGCTCGCCTTGGTCGTCCCGGTCGGACTCTTCGGTTGCGGCGGCGAATCGGCCGACGTGAGCAAGCCCGAAGTCTTCAAGGAGAAGCTCGAGGAAGCCGGCAAGGCCGCCGAAATCGGCAAGGCCAGCCTCAAGGCCGAGAAGGGCAAGCGCTGAGCTGCCGTCCCGCTCTCGATCTGAGCTCCGCTCCATCGCGTCGCCTCGGCATCCGCCGGGGCGAGTTCGTTTTCGAAGCCGACGATCTCTCCGCGCGTGAAAGAGCCCCGAGTCTCATGCGATCCGAGGAAGGCACGCGGCTCGGGGCGATTGGAGAGCGATTCAACGCGACAGGCCGCTCAGACGCGGCGACGAAGGCGTCGAGCCGCACCAACGCCGATCAGGGCGAGCAGGGCCGAAGCGAAGGTGCTCGGCTCGGGAACCGCGGTTCCCGTCACCGAGAATGCGAAGTCGTTCAACGTGCTGATCACGAAGGTCGACTGGTACGGCGTCGCGGGGACGACCAGGCCGGTCCCGTTGTTCGCAAACGCTCCGCCCAATCCCGAGACGCCTGCGCCGAGGGTCGTCGAGTTGCCCCGGGCCCAACGAATGAGGCTCGCGGGATTCGTGTCGGAGTTGTAGAGAACGAGGTAGTAGGTTCCAGGAGCGAGGCTCAGCCCCGTGAACAGGCTCACGGAGGTGAAGTCGAAGACGGAAGCCTTGGCGGGGGCGGTCTTCACCGTTGAGGCGACGACGTCCGCAGCCGTCGCGCCCGGACCAACGGCGGTGGTGAGGTAGGCCTCGAACAACTCATTCGATCCCGAGAGGCTGCCCACCAGAGCCGAGATGGCGACGTCGGTGTAGGTGGTCGACTGAGTCCAGGTCATCAGCTCGACCTGTCGAATCGACCCTCCGATGCGAAAACCCGCTCCAATGTTGCTGGTCGTCTCTACCACGACACCCGCCGAGGCCGAAACAGCCATCAACAATCCGAAGACGAGTCCCAAGGCACGAATGGCGAAACGCATACGAACCACTCTCCCGACGGAAACGAACGAGGCATCCGGAAACGTGATCGTTACGATAACGCTTCGTTGTGTGCGATCAAGCAGCCGGTCGCGTGTTGTTGCCGAACCGCCTCGAGACGCCCGTTTCGAGGTGAGGTTGACATGAGTTCGGATCTTTCCTAGGCTCCCGGGTCGACGGAGTCGATCGATTCAGCCTCGAGATCTCGACGGTTTGCGGAAAGGATTCCGCTCATGACGCGCATGATGTCGCAGATTCGCCGCACGGGCGTGGTCGTCGCCCTCTTGGTCGGGACGTCGGGATGCCTCCCGCGGGGAAAGTCGGATATCCGTCGTGAGACCGAGGGGTTGATCGGCGGCACCGGGTCGGTGTCCGACGGCAACGGCGGACGCGTCATCGTCCCCAAGCGCAACGGCTTGAAGACCGCGATCATCGTGCGCGACCCGGGCGACGCCGCGATCGGCGACCCTCTCTGGTCGGTCGCCGACGAGCAGACGATCCCGCTCGAGGTCCGCAACCTCCTCCACGCCAACGGCATGCGCATCGGGCTCGTGGCCGGGAGCCTTCCCGTGCAGACCGAGTCGATCATGAGCGAGAACGAGCCGCGGGCGACGCGCGTCGACCCCGTGCTCTTCGACCTCCCCGACGGCGACCCGAGCGAGATCGACCTCGCCCACTCCACCGAGCCGGTGACCCTGCTCCTGACTCGCGAAGGGCGGAGCATGGGCAAGGACTACGACGAGGCTCGGGGCGTCCTTCGAATCAACGCGAATCAGGACGGCAACGGCGGCGTGAACCTCAAGATCACGCCGGAGATCCACCACGGCCCCGTGACGCGCGAGTTCGCCGCCGCGCCCACCAACGGCGAGCTCTCGCCTTCGGAATTCGTGGTGCGAACCGGTCGCAAGGTCGAGCATTTCCGCGACCTGGCCGTGACGCTCCGGGTGATGCCGGGTCAAGCCGTGGTCGTCGGCGCGACCGACTCCCGCGAAGGATCGCGCGACCTCGGCGGCTTCCTCTTCACCGAGACCGAGCAGAAATCGGATCGCGTCCGCAGGAAGGTGCTATTGATCTGGGCGAACCCCTACGGCGGCTTGAACCTGAACACCGTGACCCCGGCGCGGGACGTGCCGGCGTCGTCGTTGCCGACGCGATCGATGCCCTGACCGGCGCGACGCTCGGCGACTCTCTCGGAATCCGGGGCGCTCGCGCCTCGGGTCGCCCAATCTTCAGGACGGAGCACCCCGAACCATGTCGAGCTTCGACGCGTCCTTGAACCCGGGCGGTCTCGTCGCCAAGCGCCGATTGGGCCACACCGCCCACACCCTCTTCGGCGGCCCCCATCGTCGTGCCGGATCCCTCGGCGCTCGACGGAGCCCTGCACCGATCTGGATCGAGACGCGGAGTGTCGTGGTGTCGAAGTCGGCGGACGGAACGATCGTGCTCGACGGCTCTCGCGGCGAAGGCGGCGGACAGATCCTCCGCTCCAGCTTGACCGCGAGCATGCTCACCGGGCGGCCCTTCCGGCTCGCCGCGATCCGCGCGGGTCGCGAGCGGCCGGGACTGCGACCCCAACACCTCGCCGCCGTCGAGGCCGCTGCGCGTCTCTGCCGAGCCGACGTCGAAGGAGCGACGGTCGGCTCGCGTGAGATCCTCTTCCGGCCCGGTCAGGTCGTCGCCCGCGATGTCGCCATCGACATCGGCACCGCCGGCTCGACTGCCCTCGTCCTCCAGACGCTCCACCTTGCGATCGCCTTGCGCTCGTCCGGCCCCACGCGGCTCAGCCTCACCGGCGGGACGTTCAACACCAAGGCGCCCTCGTTCCCCTTCCTCGCCGAGACCTGGACCGCACATCTCGCCGATTTCGGGCTGCCGACGGTCGTGACGATGCCGAAGGCGGGCTTCTATCCGGTCGGCTGCGGCGGGATCGAAGCGTGGATCGAACCGGCCGACGAGCCTCGCGCGGTCGTCTCCGACCGTCGCCCCGGATCGATCGAGATCACGGGGATTGCCGGCGTCGGCCGACTCCCCGAGTCGATCGCCGAGCGGATGCGGGATCGGGCCGTCGCCCGCCTCGCCGAACGAGGACTCTCCTGCTCGATCTCCGTCGAATCCTGGGACTCAGGTTCGAGCGGAGCGGCGATCTCGCTGACCGCCCGCACGGAATCGACCCGTGCGACATTTGTCGGACTCGGCGAACGAGGTCGGCGATCGGAACGCGTGGCCGACGATGCCGTCGACGAACTCCTCGCCCATCTCGACGTCGCCGACGCCGCGCTCGACCCGCACTCGGCCGACCAGCTCATCCTCCCGGCGGCGTTTGCGTCGGGGCGGAGCATCTTCACGATCAGCGCGGCGACGGAGCACCTGCGGACGAATCTCGAGACCCTCTCGGCATTCGTCGACCGTCCGATGCGGGTCGAGGAAGCCGAACCGGGCCGGCCCGCTCGAGTGATCATCGGCTGAGCCGCGACGATCGCGCGGGATTCGAGAGCGGGGTGCTTGACAGGCCCGAGCCGATGGTTAAAGTGATAACTTCGGTCCCGTATCGCGCGACCTCCCTGGAACCGGGACCGGTCGATTGCGATTCCGCCCCGGCCGCCGCGTGCGGCCGCGAGCTTTCGCGGGACCATCCGCGCGAGGCGAGTCGAGTGTCGACCCGCTCTTCGCCTCCGGAAACGGATTCGATCTCGATCGTCTCCGGCACGAACGCGTCGGTCTCAGAGTCAGAGTCTCGGAGCCGCTCACCGCGGGCAGCGTCTTGCCCCCGGGCCCGGTCCGAGACGAACGGAACGATTATCTCATGCCCACGATCAATCAGCTCGTCCGGAAGCCTCGCCGGCCGGTGGTCTACAAGACGAAGTCGCCGGTGCTCGAAGGCTGCGCGTTCAAGCGCGGGGTCTGCCTGCAAGTCAAGACGATGACGCCGAAGAAGCCGAACTCCGCTCTCCGAAAGGTGGCTCGCGTCCGCCTCTCGAACGGCAAGGAGATCACGGCCTACATCGGCGGCGAAGGCCACAACCTCCAGGAACACTCGATCGTGCTCGTCCGCGGCGGCCGCGTGCGCGACCTGCCGGGCGTGCGCTATCACATCGTCCGCGGCGTGCTCGACTGCCTCGGCGTGTCGGACCGCAAGCAGGCCCGCTCGAAGTACGGCGCTCCCGCCAAGAGCGCGACTCCCGCGAAGGGCGCGAAGAAGAAGTGATCCCGCGGCAGCGGCGGCCCGCGTTCGCTCGCCGGGCCGCCGGCCCCCCGCTCCTCGTCGTTCGTCGTCTCTTTCTCATCCGCTCAACGCTCGCCGTGCTCGTTCCGCCCCTCGGCGGCCGTGATCGACTCGAACCGGCTTTTCCTCAGGACCGAACCGAATGGCCCGCAAGTTCACCGCCAGCAAGGAGCAGCTTCGCCCCGACGCCCGCTTCGGCTCGAAGCTCGTCTCCAAGTTCGTCAACTGCTTGATGTACGACGGTAAGAAGAGCGTCGCGCTCACGGTCTTCTACGACGCCATGGAATTGGTCGAACGCCGGCTGCCCAACGAGTCGCCGCTCGAGGTCTTCAACCGCGCGGTCGAGAACGTCAAGCCGGTCATCGAAGTCCGCTCGAAGCGCGTCGGCGGTGCGACCTACCAGGTCCCGATGCAGGTCAACAAGACCCGCCAGCAAACCCTCTCGATCCGCTGGCTGCTGATGGCGGCCCGCGAGAAGAAGGGCCGGCCGATGCACGTCAAGCTCGCCGACGAACTGATCGCCGCCTACAACCGCGAAGGCGCAGCCATCAGCCGTCGCGAGAACGTCCACCGCATGGCCGACGCCAACAAGGCGTTCTCCCACTTCGCATGGTGACGACGGCTCGAGCAGCCTGACGGTCCGAGTCGATCGCGAGCGGGCGAACCCAAGCGTTCCCCGCTCGTCCCTCCCTCTCGGTTCTCGATGCGGGGCGGCACGGATGACCCACGACCCCCTTCACCTCCTCTTCGTGGAACCTCGGTTTCCCGGTCGGCTCGGCGGACTCGCCGACTGGCTGGTCCGATGCCGAGGCTACCGCGCGACCTTCCTCTGCCACTCGGCCGAACCCCCGCACCGTCGGCCGGTATCGACGGGGCGCGGACTCGAGGTCATCGCCTACCAAGTCGGCGGCATCGCCAAGTCCGGGGCGGTCGCCTGGACGCGGATCCTCGAGCGCGGGCTCTGCCATGCCCACGCCGCATGGGAAGTCGCCGAGGCGCGGAGGATACGCCCCGTCGACATCATCCTCGGGCGCTCCGACGGTCTCGGCTCGACCCTCTTCCTTCCGCACACTTATCCAAAGATCCCCATCCTCCAGTATTTCGACTACTACTTTCACGCACATCGGCACGACCTCGCCGACGACGCCGAGCTCGACCCCTCCACTCCCGACGCCTTTCATCAATGGCGGCGCGCAGCCAATGCGTCGGAGTTGATCGAGTTCGAGAACGGCGTTCACCCATGGACCGCGTCTCAATGGCAGCGATCGCTCTTCCCCGAGCCCTACCGCGACGACTTCCTCGTTCTTCATGAAGGCATCGACACGCGTCTCTTTCGGCCCGATCCGGCTGCGCGGGCCGAGCGCACCGTCGCGGGCCGATCGATCCCGCGCGAGGCGCGCGTCGTCACCTTCGTCGCTCGCTCCCCCGACCGACTCCGCGGTTTCGACAGGTTCCTCGAGATCGTCGACCGGCTCCAGCGACTCGACCCCAACGTGATCGCCATCGCAGTCGGCGACCCGGAGGTCGTCCACGCGCTCGACGTCGAACACCACGGCCTCGACTACGCCGCGAGCCGCCTGCTCTCACACCCCCCGCGCGATCCCGACCGCCTCTGGCGCATCGGTTCGGCCTCGCCGGGGATGGTCGCGCGCGTCCTCGCACTGAGCGACCTCCACATCGCCCCCGGCCGCGTCTTTCCGCCCTCGCGCTCGACGCTCGAGGCCTCGGCAACCGGCGCCCCGGTGCTCGCGACCGACCACGCGCCTCACCGCGAATTCTTCGAGAACGACGCGACCGCATTCCTCGCTCCGCCCGAGGCCCTCGCCGACCGAGCGGTCGCGATCTGGAACGACGAGGAACTCCTCCGAGATGTCGCACGCGCAGGCGCCGGCGCGACCATCGCCCGCTTCGGCCGCGACGCCGCCCTGCCCCGCCTCTGCGATCGCTTGCTCGAACTCGTCGACCGAGGTTCCTGAATCGAGCACGAGGAGAAAGGCACGCAAATGAACATCCTCTTTCTCCACGACGCGTTCCCCGCTCAATTCGGCCGGCTCGGCCTCGAGCTCCATCAGCGCTACGGTTGGCACTGCTCCTACCTGATCCAGAACTTCTCGTCGTGCCCGCTGCCCACGGCCGAGATGCTCCGAAGCCTCGAGATCCATCGCTACTTCGTGCCGCCTTCGACCGACGGCAACGACGAGGGAGGCGTCCCCTGGCCCCGGAGCTACGGCCGCTTCGTCGAACAGTGTCGCGCGGTGTACGACGCGATCCGCCAGGTCGGGCACCTACGGCCCGACCTCGTCGTCGCCAACGGCGGCCGAGGCGCGCCGACGCTCTTCGTCCCCGAAGCAACCAATGCAAAGATCCTCACTTACTGCGAGTACTACTTCGCGCGGAGCCGAGCCGACCTCACGTACCGGATCGACCTCCCCCCCGCCGAACCCGCGCCATTCTTTCCCCGCGTGATCAACGCGCCGACGCTCGCGAGCCTGGCGCAGTCGGTCGGCGGCTACTCGGCAACGCGTCGCCAGCGCGACTCGTTCCCCGAGCGCTGGCGGTCGCGGATCGAGGTCCATTTCGACGGCGTCGACGTCGACCTCTATCGCCCCGGTCCCCGCACCGGTTCCATCGCGGGCCGCTCGGTTCCGCCCGATACCAAGGTCGTCACCTTCGTGGCCCGCGGCCTCGAGTCGATGCGCGGCTTCGACATCTTCGTCAAGGTCGCGAAACGGATCCTCCGAGAACGGAAGGACGTCCTCTTCGTCGTCGCGGGCGGCGACCACACCTACTACGGCTGGGACTCGTACCACACCGGTCCGGGCAAGACCTTTCGCGAATGGACGATCGAGACCGAACAGCCCGACCTCGACCACTTCGTCTTCCTCGGCCAGATCGCTCCCGAAGAACTTGCCGACGTGCTCAGGCGCAGTGATCTTCATCTGTATCTCACGGTGCCGTTCGTCGTCTCGTGGTCGCTCTTCAATGCGCTCTCGACCGGCCTGGTCGTGCTCGGGTCCGACATCGACGCGGTGCGCGAAGTCGTCGAGCCGGGCGTGTCGGGCTTGCTCGAACCGCTCTTCGACGCCGACCGCCTCGCCGAGCGCGCGCTCGAGGTCCTCGCCGACCCCGCCGCATTCGCCCCCTTGGGCGCGGCGGCGCGACAAGTGATGGAAGAACGCTATTCCGTCGATGTCTCGATTCCACCGATTCGCGACTTCTTCGAGCGTGCGGTGAACATGAGTGTTCCCGACTGATTCGCGTCGGGCGCTTGCGGCGAACGGGTCGGGCTTCGATAATCATCCGATTCCGTCCCGTCGCCTCCTCGAGACGCCCCGATGAAGATCCGCCGCATCCTCGCCTACCGCGTCGACCTCCCTTTGTGCGAGGGGAGCTACAAGTGGTCGGGCGGTAAGTCGGTCTCGGTGTTCGACAGCACGATCGTCGCCGTCGAGACCGACGCCGGCCTCATCGGCTACGGCGAGGTCTGCCCGCTCGGCCCGTTCTACCTGCCCGCCTACGCCGAAGGCGTTCGCGCAGGGCTCCGCGAGCTCGGCCCGCATCTCATCGGGTTCGATGCTCTCGAACTCGGCAAGCTCAACGCCCGCATGGACGCCGCGCTCCAGGGCCACGCCTACGTCAAGTCCGGCATCGACATCGCCTGTTGGGATCTGCTCGGCAAGGCGGCCGGGATGCCCGTCTGCACCTTGCTCGGCGGTCGCCACGGAGACGACGTCGTGCTGTATCGCGCGATCTCGCAGGAAGATCCCGAGGCGATGGCGGCGAAGGTCGCCGGCTATCGCGCGGAGGGCTATCGCCGGTTCCAGCTCAAGGTCGGAGGCGCGGCCGACGTCGACATCGAACGGATCGAGGCCGTGGCCGACCAACTCGAGTCGGGCGACCGCCTCGTCGCCGACGCCAATACCGGCTGGCTGATGCACGACGCCCTCCGCGTCGTCAAGGCCGTCCGCGACATCGACGTCTACATCGAGCAACCATGTCGTACCTATGAAGAGAACCTCACGATTCGGAGGCATTGCGACCATCCCTTCGTGCTCGACGAGAACATCGACTCGGTCGACGTCCTGCTCCGCGGCCACGCCGATCGCGCTATGGACGTCGTCAACATCAAGATCAGCAAGTTCGGCGGATTGACCAAGGCCCGCCAAGCGCGCGACCTCTGCGTGTCGCTCGGTCTGGCGATGACTCTCGAGGACAGTTGGGGCGGCGACATCACCACCGCGGCGATCGCCCACCTCGCTCACAGCACTCCCGAGCCTTTCCGATTCACATCGACCGACTTCAACAGCTATGTGACCGTCAGCACGGCCGAAGGCGCGCCCAGACGAGCGGAGGGTCGAATGTCCGCCTCGACCGACCCCGGCCTCGGCATTCGCCCGCGGCCCGACGTATTGGGCGAACCGGTCGTCGTCATCGAATGATGCCGAAATCTCAAGACTCGGAGGATGCACGTCGATGAAGTCGATGAATCGGTTCGCATTTGCAATCATGCTCGCCGCAACGGGTCCGGTCGCGATCGACCGTGCCTCCGCGCAAGATCCCAAGCCGCTGACCTTGGAGCGAATCTTCGCCTCGGGCGAGTTCCAACCTCGCGGCTTCGGCGGGCGCCCGCTCGCGGGGTCGAGCGGCTGGACCGAGTTCGCCGAAGCCGAGCCGCCCGCGCGCGGGCGCGACCTCGTACTCGTCGACGCCGAGACCGGCAAGCGCTCGATCCTCATCCCCGCCGCACACTTCGTCCCTCCGGGTGCTTCGGGACCACTCGCGGTCGAGGATCACGCCTTCTCCGCCGACCGCTCCAAACTCCTGATCTACACCAATTCTCGTCGCGTCTGGCGAGTGAACTCGCGCGGCGATTACTGGGTTCTCGATCGCTCGGCTCGCGTGCTCCGCAAGCTCGGCGCCCATCTGCCGCCTCAGTCGCTCGGCCACGCCAAGTTCGCGCCCGACGGGCGGAGCGTCGCCTACGTCTCGGGTCACGACCTGATCGTCGAGGATCTCACCGCCGGCACGGCCACGACGGTCGTGGCCGGCGACGCCGATCGCATCAACGGCTCCTTCGATTGGGTCTATGAAGAAGAGCTGTTCCTGCGCGACGGGTTCCGCTGGAGCCCCGACTCCAAGGCGATCGCTTTCTGGCAGATCGACACGTCGGGGGTCCGCGAAGTCGCTTTGGTGAACAACACTTCGGATCTCTACCCCAAAGTCGTGAAGATCCGTTATCCCAAGGTCGGCGAGACGAATTCTGCGTGTCGAGTCGGCGTCGTCGAGGTCGCGACCAAAGTCGTCCGCTGGGTCGGCCTGCCCGGAGACCCGCGCGAGAACTACACGGCATCGCTCGAGTGGATCCCATCGAAGGAGGGGCCGCGGCTCGCGATGCAGCGGCTCGACCGTCGGCAGAAACGGAACACGCTCTTCATCAGCGAGCCCACCACCAACGCCCCCGCGGGATCGACCACCGAGATCACCGCACGCGCGGCGTTCGTCGACGAAGATCCCGCGTGGATCGAGGTCCAGGACCAACTCCATTGGATCGCCGGCCACACCCAACTCCTCTGGCTCTCCGAGCGTGGAGGTTGGCGACGCATCCACCGCGTTCGGATCGACGACGGTACGTCGCGCCCGATCACGGCCGACGGCTTCGACGTGATCGCGATCGCCGCGGTCGACGAGACGGCCGACCGCGTCTGGTTCATCGCCTCGCCCGACGACGCGATCCGGAAGCACCTCCGCCACGCCCCGCTGAACGCCTCGAACTCGGCGGGAACGCGCGTCGACCCTACCGAACCGAAAGGCACATATGACCATACGATCTCGTCCGACGGCAAGTGGTCGGTCCGGCGATTCTCGGCGTTCGATACCCCTCCGCGCTACGACCTCGTACGCCTCGCCTCCGGCGAGAAGATCCGCGAGCTCGTCGACAACTCCGCGCTCGCCGCACGGCTCGCCGCCCTACCCGAAACGAAGACCGAGTTCTTCCGCGTCGAGATCGCTCCCGGCGTCGAACTCGACGCGCGGCGCACGATGCCGGCTCGAATCGACCCCACGAAGCGGTATCCGCTCTTGGTTCACGTCTACGGCGAACCCGCGAGCGTGAACGTCGTCGACTCCTGGGGCGGATCGAACGATCTCTGGCACCGAATGCTCGCTGCGCGGGGATATGTCGTGATGAGTTTCGACAACCGCGGCACGCCGTCTCCGCGCGGGCGTGCCTGGAGGAAGAGCGTCCATCGCCGCGTCGGGATCCTCGCCCCCGCCGACCAAGCCGCCGCAGTTCGCGCCGTGCTTCGCGGGCCGATCCCGCTCGACCCCGACCGCGTGGGCATCTGGGGTTGGAGCGGCGGCGGCTCCATGACGCTCAACGCGCTCTTCAAATACCCCGATCTCTACAAGGCCGGGATCGCCATCGCCTCGGTCCCCAACCAACGACTCTACGACACGATTTATCAAGAACGATACATGGATCTCCCGGGCGACAACCCCGACGGCTACTTCGAGGGCTCGCCGATCAACTTCGCCCATCGCCTCCAAGGCAAGCTCCTCCTGGTTCACGGCACGGGCGACGACAACTGCCACTACCAAGGTGCCGAGGCGCTCGTCGACGAACTGATCCGCCACGACAAGCCGTTCGCGATGATGGCCTATCCCAATCGGTCGCACGCAATCAATGAAGGCGCAAACACCACGATTCATCTGCGGCGGATGATGGATCGATTCCTGATCGAGGCCCTACCCCCCGGCCCCCGATGAGACGTCGAGGCGGAAGAGTTCGGCTCGAACCGAGTTCGAGGTCCGCGCGACGGATCCCCGTCCGCCGCGCGAACCTCGATTGCTCGCTCCGTGTCGTGCCTGAAACCCTCGGCCGATCCCCCACGGGAACTCTCCGCAGATGAACCTACCCGATTCCGCCCCAGACGACGCGGCATATCCGCGTTCCCAGGCTTACAACCCGGAATGGCTCCGCGCCAACGGGTTCGGCTCGAACCCGCTGGTCATCGCCGAGTGGCTGAGCCGGGCGACTCGGCTCGCGCCGGGGATGCGGGTCCTCGACCTCGGCTGCGGCCGCGCCACGTCGTCGATCTTCCTGGCGCGGGAGTTCGGTGTGCAGGTCTGGGCGACCGACCTCTGGGTCTCCGCCCGGTCGAATCTGGCGAGGATCCGCGAAGCGCGCGTGGCCGACCGGGTCTTTCCGATCCATGCCGACGCCCGCAACCTGCCGTTCGCCCCCGAGTTCTTCGACGCGGTCCTCTGCCACGACTCATTCATGTACTTTGGTACCGATGCACTCTACCTCAACTACCTCGCGTCGTTCGTGCCGCCGGGCGGACTTCTCGGCTTCGCTCAAGCCGGCCTCGTCCGCGAGATCGGCCCCGAAGGCGTTCCCGAACATTTGAAGACATGGTGGACCCAAGATCTCTGGGGCCTCCATACAGCCGACTGGTGGCGCTCGCTCTGGGAGCGGACGGGGATCGTCGCGATCGAGACGGCCGACACGATGCCCGACGGCAATCGCCGCTGGCTCGACTGGCATCGCTTCCTCTTCCCCGACGGATCCGACGAGATTCGAGCGATCGAGGCCGACGCGGGCCGAACCATCGGGTACGTCCGCGTCGTCGCTCGAAGACGGGCCGAGGCCAAGCTCGAGGAATACGCTTGGCCCAAGACGCTCGCAGCCATGATCGATGAACATGCGACGCAATCGCTGCTGCGATCCGACGCCCCGAGGCAGATCGACGCGCCGTGAGTCGACCGATCAGGGCTTCCCGAAGATCGCGATGAAGTTCTCCTTCAGCTCGGGAGCCTTGCCGAGCTCGAGCTTTCGGAAGCCCGCCTTCTCGAATTCCTTGAAGTAGACCTCCTTCTCGGCGCGGGCGTGCCCCTTGATGAAGTCGCTCGCTCCGGGATGCTTGTCGAAGTCGATCACGACGACGCGTCCGCCGCTCTTCATCGAAGCATGAATCGACGCGAGCATCGCCTCATACTTCTCGAAGTGATGATACGTATCGCAGATGAAGACGACGTCGACCTCGCCCTTGGGGAGGTTCGTGGTCTCGTGTCCCCCCTTCACCGGCTTGACGACCTTGGCGATCCCCCGGCGCTCGGCCTGCGAACGGATATGCTTGAGGAACGCGTCGGAGATGTCGACGGCGTAGACCTTGCCGTTCTCGCCGACCTTCTCGGCGAACGGAAAGGTGTAGAGCCCCGTCCCCGCGCCGATGTCGGCGACGGTCATCCCCGGGGTGATCTTGCAGAGCGCGACGATCTCGTCGCGCTTGGCGGCGACCTCGCGCGACTCGGACTCGAAACGCTTGACGAAACCCTCAACGTCGAGGTTGGGATCCTCGAACTTCTTGTTCAGCGGCTCACCCCGCCCGCCGCCCTTCTTCTTCGGCTCCTGAGCCGTCGCGGGCAACACCACGAGAACCAACACCGCCGCCGAAACGACCATCGATGCAATCCGACGCGACTGCATGAGCATGTCTCCTGAAGAATCTTCGCGAGTCCGGTCGAACATACTCGCTCATTCTGACGCGCGAATCGAAAAAGGAAAGGACCCAGTTCCTAGTGAGTCGACTCGGACGATCGACGATCGGCAAGCGATTCGACGACCCGCCGCAAGGCCCCAAACCGCTCGTGGCTCGGTCCGAATCTCTCCTGCGACGCGGCGCGAGCCTCGGCGACCCGTCGAGAGATCGCATGGGATGCATGATGATCATTGACCGAGACTTCTCGCTCCCGACATCATCCCGACCAGGAATCGGCTGAGAAGAGAGCCGGAGTCTCGCCTCGAGGCCCCGAACAGTCGCGAGCGTCTCGGGAAGGAACGAAACCCGCGAAGCCCGGCCCGCGACATGCAAAGCTCGCGGTGAACCCGTCAGGCGCTCTTGCCTCGTTTCTCATCGAGACATGGGAAGACAACTCATCGAAGAAGACCTGAGTCTCCGTCTCGTCCCGCCCGAGTCGGTCCCCAGCCCGCGAAGATGTTCGCCATGCGTCGGCTCGAAAGGAGACCGGTCGCGGAATGCGCGAACCCGACGCATGGGTCGAGTGTCTTCGATGCGTGACCCCAAACTCCTCCCGGGAGGCTTGCGATGATCCGACCGACGACTCGAGAGGACGTGGAGGCGATCTTGACGCTTGCGGTCTCCTGCGAGCTGTTTCCGCACGACGGCACGGATGAAGTCGCGGGCGTACTCTCGAGCTCGCTTTCGGGCGAGCTGGGTCCGGATCACGTCTGGCTCACCGACGACGAGAATGGGACGGTCGTCGGCGTGGCGTACTACGCGCCGGAGCGATTGGCGGAAGGAACGTGGAATCTCTTCATGCTGGCTGTTCACCCCGAGCGACAGCGGCAGGGTCGGGGTAAGGAGATGGTTCGCCGAGTCGAAGAGGCACTTTCGGCTCGTGGAGCACGCCTACTTCTCATCGAGAGCTCAGGCCTAGGGACATACGAGCGAACGCGGGCCTTCTACCGCGCACTCGGCTACACGGAGGAGGCGCGGATCCGAGACTTCTACGCCGCCGGCGACGACAAGGTCGTGTTCCGCAAGGCGATCGATTCATGAGTCGCGCGACGAACGCCGATCGATCCATTCCCCATCGCAGCGGGCCCGACCGAATCGCGGGCATCGATTGATCGTCGTCGCAACCGATCCATCGGTAGTCGCGTGAGCGGGTCACCCCCCCAAGGCGCGAGCGATGCGTTGCTCGCGGTCTTCGACCATGGCTCGCGCGGGGTTTGAGTGTGGGGCGAGGCTCGAGGCGCGGCGGGCGGCGTCTCGGGCCTTCATCAAGGCGGCGGTCGCCGCGTCGTCGCGGCTCTCGTTCCAGTGGTTCTTCGCCGATTGCACGTGGGCCTCGCTCAGGATCATCCAGGATTCCGCGTCCTCGGGGTATTCCCGCAGCGTGCCCTCGGCGAGTTCCAGGAATCGGCGTTCCAACCGCTCCGCCAACTCAACCTCTCGCTGCGCTCGACAGGTCGCCGCCAGGGCGGTGATCGCGTTCGTGAGCCGGCCGAGGAGTGCGCGCGGGATGATCACCGGGTCGACGCCGGCCGATCGGCAATCTTCCCGGAGTCGTACCAGGAGCGAGGCCCCCTCCCCCGTGTCGATCGGGTCGAAGACCACCGACCTCGCGTATTCATAGAGTTGGATCTCGATGAGTTCCTCCCTCTCCGCCGGAGAGAGGAATCGGTCATCCGGAAGCGCCGCGAGTTCGCGGAGGTCGGCCGCGTCGGGCCGTCGCCCGAGGATCATCCCCTGCGTCAGCCGTCGTCGGAACTCGATCGCGGGACGCTCGAGATCCTCAGCGCTCATCCGCTCGAAGTTCGCCAGGTCGGACTGAAGGATCGAGTGTGCCCGAGCGGGCGATCCTCGATATCGAAAGATGCCGGCACGCAGGCGCAGGAAGTCGCTCGCCTGAACATAGATCTGCATCCGACGCTCGGCGATCGCAATCGCCCCGGCCACGGCGCTGGCGCGGGCGAAGCAGGCGATCGACTCGTCGATCCAGCGGTCGCCGTTGAACGAGTCGAGCAGCGAGATCGCGAGCTCGAAGCGGATCTCTTGATCGTCGGGCGCGGCGGCGTGCGCATGGTCGAGCATCCGGACCGACTCGGCTTGGAGCGTCCTGGCCTGTTCGGCGTAGCCCGGGAGTTGGCGGAACTTGGTCGCGAGCGAGCGTTCGAGGATCCCCAGCGAGGCGATCCGGGTCGCAGGGATCGTCGAGTCGGCGCGGAAGGCGTTGCCGCGATCGAGCGTCTCGCGGAGAAACGCGCGGAGCGGCTCGCCTTGAAGGGTTTTCGGATCCTCGAGCATGCGCCGGATCCAGGCGCGGGGGTCGCTGAAGTCGGGATCGAAGCGGGGCGGCCGGATCGACGCCGACGAGGCGAGCAGGACGATCAGCAGCAGAGCGGCCCCGATCAGGCTCTGCCGGCGTCGAGGTGGAGGACGATGCGTCTTCGCGGCCGAGATCGGCCCGCCCTCGGCCCATGCGCGGAGGTCGAGGACCAGTCGGCCCGCGTCGGGGTAGCGAGATCGCGGGTCCTTCTCGAGACAGGTCAGGCAGATCCGCTCGAGTTCCTTGGGAATCGACGAGACGAGGCGGCGCGGCGGAACGGGTGCGTCGTGGCGAATTCGGTCGAGGGTGGCGATCACCGACTCGGCCCGAAATGGCGGCTCGCCGGTCAGGAGTTCGTAGAGGAGCACGCCGATCGAGAAGACGTCGGCCGCCGGGCCGACGGCCGTCGGCCCGTGGATCGCCTGCTCGGGTGCCATCGATGCCGGCGTGCCTCGCAATCTCGCAGAGCCGACCTCGGTGTCGGAGGGTGCGGACTCCACTCGCGCGATCCCGAAGTCGGAGAGTTTCGGCACCAGGCGATCGAGGGGCGCATCGGGGTCGCCGTCGAGCAGGACGTTCGACGACTTGATGTCGAGATGCAGCAATCCACGTTCATGGATGCCGGCCGCCGCCGATGCGATCGCCTCGACGATCCGCGCGGCGGTCGCGGGATCGACGGGTCCGTCCAGCCGATCGCGAAGCGTTCCGCCGGGGATGTACTCGAAGACCAGCGCGAGCCACTCGGAGGTCTCTTCGACGCGGTAGAGTCGGACGATGTTGGGATGCCGAACTCGCGCCGCGGCGCGAGCCTCGGCGATCCAACGCGCCCGCCCCTTCACTCCGCCGACCGAGCCCCCCGGCGCGACCTTCAGCGCCACCAGGCGGTCGAGCGCGGGCTCGTGCGCCAGGTAGACCACGCCGGCGCTGCCGCGGCCCAGTTCGCGGTCGATCTGGAAGCCCGGGATCAGGGGAAGATCCGAAGCGTCCGGCCAGTCGTCGCCCGGCCCTTCGACGATCCCCGACGCCAGGATCTCCAAGCGGCCTCGACACCGCTCGCAGCCCTCGACGTGTTCCTCGATCTCCGCAAAGGTGCGGTCTCCCAGGACGTCGGTACCCAGGAGTCGGAGCACGGTTTCGGAGGGACAACTCATCGCGTCGCTCCCCGGATCGCCGCCCGACGCGATCAACCCTCGGCCGCACGAGCGAGGCGGCGACGCCCCTCTTCTCGGAGCATGCGGTCGACCCGTGAATAGGCCGCGAACGCCGCGGCGTAGGTCATGGAATAGGCCGACGCCGTCTCGCGAATCGACTCGCCCTCGATCGCGATCCGCCAATAGACGTCCCACGTCCGCTCGGAGACCCGATTCCGTACGCCGATCCGGGCCGACTCGGCCTCGGCAAGGAGCGGGACGACGTCGTCGAACGCCGACTCGGGGTCGAGGTCGTCGAGGGGATCCTCCCACCAACCCGCGGGAATCGACTCGTCGAACTCGACGCGCCGGCGTCTCTCACGCTCGCGATGACGGAGGTAGTCGATCGAGCGGCAACGGCAGAGGTCGCGGAGCCAGCCTCGAAACGAACGTCGGGTGTCGTATCGGAAACCGACCATGCGATCGGCCAGCTCGAGCCAGATCCTCTGCGTCACCTCGCAGAGGTCCGAATCGTCGGCGAAGAACGGTCGGCACCAGCGACGGAGCAGCGGATCGTATCGACGAAAGAACTCGCACCAGGCGGGGAGGTCGGTCCAGTCCCCCGCTCGGGCGAGCAATGTCGGGCTCGTGGTTCCGCCCTCGGTCCGAATCCGCATGTCAGCCCGCCCAAGGGGTCGATTCGGTCGCTCAGGTTCGCAAGCTCACAGACTCCGAACAGTTCGAAGATAGCCCTCGTCGCGTCCGATCACAACCCGCGCGACGTCGCGTGTTTCGCTTCCGCCTCATCGCGGCTCGCCGAGGGCGGCGAAGCTCGTCGCCGCCGCCCTCGGCACGGAGTCGCATCGCGCTCAGCCCGCCTTCGCGGCCGACTTGACGTCGAGCTTGATCACGACCTCGTCGCGGATCACCCCGCCGGGGCCCGTGAAGGTCATCCCGAACTCCGAACGCTTCAGCGAGAACTCGCTCGTCAGGGCCGCGACGCCGCCATCGAGCTTCACGGTCGCGGGGATCTGGATCGACTTGGTGACCCCGTGGAGCGTCAGGTTGCCGACCAGAGTGTGCGTCGCACCCTTCTCGCCACCCGTCTTGATCTCCGTCGTGACGAACGAAGCCTTGGGGAACTTGTCGACCTCGAAGAAGTCCTGATTCTTGAGGTGCGCGGTGAGCTTCTCGTCGTCGGACCAGATCGAGGTCATGTCGATGTCGACCGAGATCTTGGCGACCCCTTTGCCGTCGGCCGAGGGCTCGATCGCGCCGGTCCAGGCCTTGAAGCCGCCGGTGTGAGCTCCGCCGACCTTCTTGGAGCCGATGAACTCGATCTTCGAACCGCTCGCACCCGAGATCGCCAGTCCGGTCGCCGCGGCGGGCGCCGGGGCGGGAGCCGCTGCGGCGGCCGGCGTAGGAGCGGGGGTCGCAGCGGCGGCCGGAGCGGGAGCCGCCTCGGGCTCGGCCGCGACGGGATTCCCGCCCACCTTGTTGTCGAGGGGATCGACGCTCTTCGGAGCGGAAGTCACGGCAGGCGCGACGTTCTCCGCCGGATTCTCACCGCAACCGACCAGGACCACCGCGAACGACAGAACGACGCCGAACGAAACGATGCGCAACATGAGTGCTCGACTCCGGAAACCGAAGGATCGCCTCGACCGACGTGATCGAGACGCGTCAGACTAGCAGGATCGCCGCGCGAAGCCAAGGAAGCGATCGGTCGTCCGAGCCCCGCCGACGCCGATCGCCGCCGACGTCCGCGATGCCGCAAGACGACATGCTCGCCCTCCTTGGATTGGACTCCCCGGCGCATCGACCCTATGATGAGAGACCCGGCCGCAGAGACGCGGGACCACCGTCACCTTCGCGAGACGCAGCGTCCGACGTCCCGCCGGTCGATTTTTTGCGAAGTTCTCGGTTGACTCGCGACGAGTCTCTCGGTATCTTCTCACTTTCCCCGTGAACGTGCTCGCCGGAGCTCCGGCCTTTCGCCGCCTGTTTTCGAAGGACTCCTCTCGTGTCGGGTATCAGCAACGAACGGATCCGGATCCGGATGGAGGCCTACGACCACACCATCCTCGACCAATCGGCCAAGGATATCGTGGACACGGCCAAGCGAACCGAAGCGATCGTCCACGGACCGATCCCCCTGCCCACCCGCATCGAGCGATACACGGTGCTCCGCAGCCCGCATATCGACAAGAAGTCGCGTGAGCAGTTCGAGATCCGGACGCACAAGCGTCTGATCGACATCGTCGAGCCGACGAACAAGACGATCGACGCGCTGAACAAACTCAGTCTCCCTGCCGGCGTCGACATCAAGATCAAGGCATCGCCCGCGGGCGGCTGATCGTCGACCGGTGCATCCTCCGCTCTTCGTCCCCGCGATGAACGGCGACCCGCTCCTGGAGCCGGTCGCCTCGGCTCCTCGAAGGCTCGGGTCGGTCTCGCCCCCTGCGGCGTCTCCTCCCGAGTCCCGGCGGCCAAGGTCCTGAACCGAGATCCGAGAGGATCTCCCGAGGGATACCCGTCGCCCCCGCCCCGGCCGTCTCGGTCCGTGGGCTGTTCGCATTGGTCTTGCTCCCGAGGGCATGGCGAGGTCGTCGACTCGCCCGCTGCCCGCATCGCCTCCGCCCGATCTCGCTCGCGACCCCGCTCGGCTCGGCCGGGCCGTCGGGATGCGGTCGATCGGACCGCGGCGTCCACCAAAAACGACGAAACGCCTTGGAGCCACGACCGCCATGCAAGTCGGATTGCTCGGCCGAAAGATCGGCATGACTCAGATCTACGAGCCGGACGGCACCGCCGTCCCGATCACGGTCCTCGAATGTGGACCCTGCACGGTGCTGCAGGTTCGCACCGAAGAACGCGACGGTTACCACGCGCTCCAGCTCGGCTTCGACGACAAGAAGCGCAAGAGTGCGAATCAGGCCGAGCGCGGCCACGCGAAGCTGGCGAACGCCGAGCCCAAGCGCTTCATCCGCGAGATCCGTCAGGAAGCCCCGGCCGAACAGAAGGCGGGCGACATCCTGACCGTCGAGGTCTTCAACGAGATCAAGGCGGTCGACGTCATCGGGGTGAGCAAGGGTCGCGGTTTCTCGGGCGTCATCAAGCGTCACGGCTTCAAGGGTCTGCGGGCCTCGCACGGCGTGAAGCGGATGCACCGCCATCCGGGCTCGTCGGGTCCGAGCGCCGACCCGTCGCACACCCGCAAGGGGATCCGGAAGCCGGGTCACTACGGCAACGCTCGGATCACCGTGCGGAACCTCAAGGTCGTGCGGGTCGACCCCACGAACAACCTGCTCCTGATCCGCGGGGCGGTGCCCGGCCCCAACGGCGGCTACATCACGATTCGCCAGACGAACAAGAAGAAATGATCGTCCTCGGCCGTGACCGCGGGGGTCGCCTCGACGCCCGCGCCGCCGAACGAACCGGCCCCTGCCCTTCGCGAAACGGATTCCATCGATGCTGACCATCCCCGTCTACAACCCCGCCGGCGAGAAGATCGGCGAGGAGACGATCGACCCGGCCGACTTCGGCGGGACGATCAACAAGCAACTGCTCCACGACGTCGTGCTGATGCACCGCGCGGCCAAGCGGGTCGGCACGGTGAACACTCGAGGTCGGGCCGACGTCGCGGGCTCGGGCAAGAAGCTGTTCCGCCAGAAGGGCACGGGCAACGCCCGCGCCGGCTCGAAGCGGACGAACAAGCGCAAGGGCGGCGGCGTCGCCTTCGCCCGCCGCAACCGCGACTACCGCTACACCATGCCGAAGAAGGCGGTGCGGGCGGCGATCCGGATGGCGATCCTCTCGAAGTTCGAGGACAAGCAGGCGATCGTGATCGACGGTCTGGCTCTCGGCGAGGTCCCCAAGACCAAGCCGATCGTGCAGGCGTTCCGCTCGATCCCGCGCCCCGACCTGACCGAGAGCGACGTCCCGACCGCGGGCGAGTCGAAGTCCGACGCGCTGCGGCGAACGCTCGAGGGCCGCACGATCCTGTTCGGCCTGCCGAGCCACGACCCGGTGCTGTACCGGAGCGCCCGGAACATCGAGGGAGTCGAGGTCGCGCCCGTCGCCGACTTCAACACGTACGACGTCCTCAAGCAACGCTATCTGGTCCTGACGCGCGACGCATTGGCGACGCTCAAGGACCGGGTCAAGTCCAAGGTCGACCGCCGCGCTCCGAAGCCGGCCGCCGCCGCAACGACGGAGACCGCCTGATATGGTCACCCTGCGTCGCCCGCCGCAATACGAACGCGGCGGCCCCCGGCTCGAGCCGTACCAGATCGTGCTCCGGCCCTTGATCACCGAAAAGGCGACCCACCTCTCGGAACGCCACAACGCGTACACCTTCGAGGTGAACACGATGGCGACCAAGACCGAGATCAAGAACGCCGTCGAAGTGCTCTTCGACGTCAAGGTCGCCGACGTCCGGACCCAGAACCGCCGCGGCAAGAATCGTCGCTACCGCCTCACGGTCGGCCGGATGCGGAACTGGAAGAAGGCGATCGTCAAGCTCCACCCGGATTATCGGATCGACTTCTATTGATCGAGCGGCCCGGCGGCGTCCACCCCGCCGGGCCCGATCCCGAGTCGTTCCCCGCCGCGATACGATCATTCGAGGAACCGGTTCGATGGGCATTCGTCACTACAAGCCGACCAGTCCCGGGCGACGCAACGCGTCGGTCAGCGACTTCTCGGAACTCACCGACAAGAACAAGAAGCCCGAGAAGTCGCTGACCGAACCCCTGAAGAAGAAGGGCGGTCGCAACAACCAGGGCTTCATCACCGCCCGGCACCGCGGCGGCGGCCACAAGCGGATGTACCGCTTGATCGACTTCAAGTGCAACGATCACGACGGGATCCCCGCGCAGGTCACCCACATCGAGTACGACCCGAACCGCTCGGCGCGGATCGCGCTCATCGTCTACCCCGACGGGGTCAAGCGATACATGATCGCCCCCGAGGGACTCAAGGCGGGGATGACCGTCATGAGCGGGCCGACCGCCGAGCCCAAGGTCGGCAACTGCCTGCCGCTCGCCAAGATCCCGACCGGCGTCAACGTCCACAACATCGAGATGCAGCCCGGCGGCGGCGCCAAGCTCTGCCGCTCGGCGGGCGTGGGCGCGGTGATGAACGCCCGCGAGGGAACCTGGGCCCAGATCACGCTCCCCTCGGGCGAAGTCCGCCGGATCCCGGCCGAATGCCGCGCGACGATCGGCATGGTCGGCAACTCGGATCACATGAACATTCGTCTCGGTAAGGCGGGTCGCTCCCGCTGGAAGGGTCGTCGTCCGCACGTCCGCGGCACCGCGATGAACCCCGTCGATCACCCGATGGGCGGCGGTGAAGGCCGGACCTCCGGCGGCCGCAACCCATGCTCGCCGACCGGCGTGCTGGCGAAGGGCGGCAAGACCCGTCGCCGCCGCAAGCCGTCGAACTCGGCGATCCTCCGCCGTCGCCGCAGCGTTCGCTACGGCCAGCTCAAGCTCTGATCCCAAGAGATTCCGCCCCGCGCCGAGCATCGCCCCCCGCGCGATGCTCGGTTCGGCCGGAACTCGCGACGATATCGGCATTCGCTCACTAGACCAGCCGCTCCGCGGCGCCGCCGCGGGGTGGGGACGAGGAACTCATGGGACGCTCGCTCAAGAAAGGCCCGTACGTCGTCGAGCGCCTGCTCGACAAGGTGCTCAAGGCCGAAGCCACCGGCAATCGCGAGGCGATCAAGACCTGGTCGCGCTCCTGCACGATCGTGCCCGAATTCATCGGCAAGAACTTTGCGATCCACAACGGCAAGACGTTCGTCAAGCTCTACGTGACCGAGGACATGGTCGGCCACAAGCTCGGCGAGTTCGCTCCGACTCGGCTCTTCCGCGGTCACGGCGGCAAGGCTCAGAAGGGCAAGAAGTGATCCACGCGTCCCGGCGCGACGTCGAGTCGCCCCGATCGCTCGACCGACTCGCTCCTCGACTCCGGCCCGCATGACCGAACGAACCACGGACCCACGCCCCATGGCCCCGACCATCGTCCAATATCGCGCCAGTCACCGCTTCGCCCGGATCTCCGTGCGCAAGCTCCTGCCGATCCTCGACCTGATTCGCGGCAAATACGCCGACGACGCGGTCGACATCCTTCGCTACATGCCCCACCGCGGCGCCCGGATGATCGAAAAGGTCCTCAAGAGCGCCATGGCCAACGCCGAAGACCGCGGACTGAGGAACTCCGGCGACCTCGTCATCTCCGACGCCCGCGGCGAAGGCGGCCCGTTCTTCAAGCGGCTCATGCCCCGCGCCCGCGGCATGGCCTACATGATCCGCCGCCGCTCGTCGCACATCATCATCGGCCTCACCGACTACGAGTCGCTCGCCAAGTTCTACGAAGACGCCGGCACCGGCGCCGACGCGGCCGAGGACGACGGGAACCAGGACTAACCTCGAGGACATTCGCATGGGTCAGAAGGTTCGACCGACCGGGTTCCGCGTCGGGATCATGGAGGACTGGCGGAGCCGGTGGTACGCCACCAAACAGGAATTCGCCGACCTCCTCGTCGAAGATTTCAAGATCCGCAAGTTCGTCAAGAAGAAGTACGGCTTCTCCGGCATCCCCAAGATCGAGATCGAACGCACCCGCGACGCCGTCACCGTCCACCTCTTCACGGCGCGTCCGGGCGTGATCATCGGCCGCAAGGGAGCCGAGGTCGAGAAGCTCCAGGAAGAACTGCAGAACCTCACCGGTCGCCGGATCGAGATCAAGATCCAAGAGGTCACCCGCCCCGAGATCGACGCCCAGTTGATCAGCGAGGACATCGCCGAACAACTCCAGAAGCGCTCGAGCTTCCGTCGAACCATCAAGCGGGCCCTCGAGCAGACGATGGACGGCGGAGCCAAGGGGGTCAAGATCCTCCTCGCCGGACGACTCGGCGGCGCCGAGATGTCGCGATCCGAAGGCGGCGCCCTCGGTTCGATCCCCCTCAGCACCCTCCGCGCCAAGATCGACTACGGTTTCGCCGAGGCCAAGACCGCTCAAGGTCACATCGGCGTCAAGGTCTGGGTCAACCAAGGCGACTACTTGAAGATGGAGAGCTCGTCCGATGCCCCTGATGCCCAAGCGAGTCAAGTACCGAAAAAGCCAAAAAGGCCGCGTAAGAGGTAACGCCACCCGCGGCAATTACGTCGCGTTCGGCGATTACGGCATCCAGTCGCTCGAGGCGGGCAAGATCAGCGCCCAGACCATCGAGGCCGGACGCATCGTCGCGGCGCAGTCGGTCAAGGGCGGCGGCAAGCTCTACATCCGGATCTTCCCGCACAAGTCCGTGACCTCGATCCCCGCCGAGACCCGAATGGGCAAGGGCAAGGGTGAAGTCGAGTTCTGGGCCGCGGTCGTCAAGCCCGGCACCGTGCTCTTCGAGCTCGGCGGAGTCTCCGAAGAACTCGCCCGCGCCACCTTCGCCCGCCTCGCGTACAAACTCCCCGTCGCCTGCCGGTTCGTGGCCCGCAGACCGACCATCTGATTCCCCCAAACCCGCCGCGGCCGCCCGCCCTCGCTCACTCGACGGCGGGCGACCCCTCGACGATCCCCCTCCTCCTCGCCGAGGAACGATCCCCCGAGATCCGCGACGGCCGAAACCGGAAGCGATCATGAGCAAGCCCGCAGCGCTCCGCGAACAGAGCGACGAACAGCTCGAGCTCCTGCTCCGCGAAACGGAGCAGAACCTGTTCCGCCTCCGCCTCCAGTCGGAGACGGAACGACTCGAAGCCCCCAGCGAGATCATCAAGGCCAAGCGCGAGATCGCTCGGATCAAGACGATCCTTCGCCTCCGTGAGATCGAACGCGAGAAGACCCTCCTGGCCTCGTCCTCGGCCCAAGGCTGAGTGACCCACCCGAGCACCGGTGATCGCAGATGAGCCCAACCACCCAAGACTCCGCCTCGGCCGAAACCCGCGTCCCGCGGAAGACCGAGATCGGCGTCGTGACCTCCGACAAGATGACCAAGACCCGTCGGGTCGAGATCGAACGTCTCGTCCCGCACCCGAAATACGGCAAGTTCCTCAAGCGGCGCACCGTCTGCCACGCTCACGACGAGGAGAACGTCACCCACGTGGGCGACATCGTCGAGATCATGGAGACGCGCCCGATGTCGAAGCTCAAGCGGTGGCGGATCGTCCGCGTCGTCCGCGCCGGCGTCCAACAGGCGCTCGCGGGCGAGGGCGAGGCGGCTCCCAAGGCCTGATCGCTTCCGCTCCTCCGTTCCAGCCGACTCCTCGATGACTTGTTGCCGCGTCGCCCGACGCGAAGGTAGCGATTTCCCATGATCCAGATGCAAACGCGGCTCGACGTGGCCGACAACACCGGGGCCAAGGAAGTCATGTGCTTCAAGGTCCTCGGTGGCTCCGCCTCGCACTACAAGCGGCGCGTGGCGGGCCTCGGCGACATCATCGTGGCCAGCGTCAAGAAGGCCTCCCCGGGCGGCGACGTCAAGGCGGGCGACGTGGTCAAGGCCGTCGTCGTCCGAGTGCGCTGCTCCACCCGACGCACCGACGGGTCGTACGTCAAGTTCGACCGCAACGCCTGCGTCCTCATCGACAACGACAAGAATCCCCGCGGCACCCGCATCTTCGGCGCGATCGCCCGAGAACTGCGCGACCGCCAGTTCATGAAGATCATCAGCCTGGCCTCGGAAGTCGTCTGACCCGCCCGGGCCGTTCCCCCAATCACCGCCGTGCCTCCGCCGCCTCCCGCTCGACCTCGACGTCGAGCCGCCCGCGGCGAGGTCGATCCGCGCCGAGGTTCAGTCCGTCATGATGATTCGCAAAGACGACCAAGTCGTCGTGATCACCGGCGACGACAAGGGGCCCGAGCCCCGCAAGGTGCTCCGCGTCCTGCCCGCGAAGAACAAGATCGTCGTCGAGGGCGTCAACCGCGTCTACAAGCACCTGCGGGCCACCGGCAAGAACCAGCAGGGCGGCCGGCTCTCCAAGGAGATGCCGATCGACGCCTCCAACGTCATGCTCTACAACCCGAGCCTCCGCCGCGGCGTCCGCGTCGGGGTCCGGATCCTCGAGAACGGCCAGAAGGAACGGTACTGCAAGGTCTCGGGCGAGTCGCTCGGTCCGATCGGTCCGCCCAAGCCGAACCGCGTCAAGTCGGTCTGATCGACCCGGTCCGACCCCATCCGCGCGGATCGAACCCCGTTCCGTCCGCGAACCGACCACACCGCGAACCGCGACCGACGCGGATCACTCCCCACCGGGCGGCGCCGGCGGAGATCGGTCGTCCCCCAACGGACGACCCCGCGCACCGATCGATCGACGTCCCCAGACCCGAAACCCGGTCGCCGCGTGCCCGCCACGCCCATCGACGCCCGGCGCAAGGATCGAGAGTCCCATGGCCCGTTTGCTCGAACAGTACAACACGACCGTCGCCGACGCCCTCAAGGTCAAGTTCGGCGTCACCAACAAGATGTCGATCCCTCGCCTCGAGAAGGTCGTCATCAACATGGGCGTCGGCCGCGCCACCCAGGACAAGGCGGTGCTCGAGGCGGCCGTCGACGCCATGACCAAGATCACCGGCCAGAAGCCGCAGATCACCAAGGCGAAGACCTCGGTCGCCGGCTTCCGCCTCCGCGAGGGCAACGACATCGGCTGCAAGGTCACCCTGCGCGGCAAGCGGATGTACGAGTTCCTCGACCGGCTGATCACCATCGCCCTGCCTCGTATCCGCGACTTCCGCGGCGTGAATCCGAACAGCTTCGACGGCCACGGCAACTACACCCTCGGCCTCGCCGAGCAGGTCGTCTTCCCCGAGATCGACGCCGACCGGATCCAACACACGCAGGGCATGGACATCACGATCGTCACGTCGACCGACAGCGACGACCAGGCCCGCGAACTCCTCCGCGCCCTCGGCCTGCCCTACCGGGCTCCCAAGGAGAAGTCGCGGCTCTCCACCGCGGCGATGACCGCGATGGCCGCCGCCGAGGACGCCCGGATCGCCGCCGAGAAGGCCGCGCTCAACCCGACCCCCCAAGCCGCTCCGGTCGAAGACCCGAAGGGCAAGAAGGGCAAGGGCAAGGGCAAGGGCAAGGGTTGAGCGCATCGAGCCGATGGGCGACCGCGGGCGGCCAGCCCCGGTCGCGACCTCGGCGACCGTTCCATTGGATACCGATCCCCGAGCGACCGAGCCGATCTCGCTCGTCCTTCCACCGGTGAGCCATGTCGACCAAAGCCCAGAAGATCAAGTCGGAGACGCCCCGCAAGTTCGACGTGCAGCACCGCAACCGCTGCAAACTCTGCGGACGTCCTCGCGCAGTCTACCGCAAGTTCGGCATCTGCCGGATCTGCTTCCGGAATCTGGCCAGCCGCGGCCTGATCCCGGGCGTCAAGAAGGCGAGCTGGTGACGCGGCCCGTCGCCGCCCGATCGTCGGGTCGGCGACGTCGACCCGCTCCGTCGATCGCCCGCCTCGCCGTTTGATCGCATACGTCCGCCGGCCGGCCGAGCCTTCGCTCGCCCCGCCCCATCGCCTCGAGAACGAACACCGTCGCGCCGACCTGCCCCCGTCCTCGATCGGTTCGAGACGCGGGCGCGTTACCCGCGGCGAGCGCGAGACCATCCGCCATGATGACCGACCCGATCGCCGACATGCTCACCCGGATTCGGAACGCCGTCCGGATCGAGCGACCGATCGTCGACCTGCCGACCTCGAAGGTGCTCAAGGGGATCGCGCAGGTGCTGAAGGACGAAGGCTACATCTGGGACTTCGAGGAACTCGAGACCGTTCCCGCCCGGACCCTCCGGCTCCACATGAAGTACGGCCCGAACGGCGAGCGCCTGATCACCAAGATCGAGCGCGTCAGCAAGCCGGGCCGCCGGACCTACACCGGCTACAAGACGCTCAAGCCCGTGCTCAGCGGCCTGGGGATCCGGATCCTCAGCACCCCGAAGGGCATCCTCAGCGACCGCCGCGCCCGCGTCGAGAAGGTCGGCGGCGAGGTCCTCGCCCTGATCCATTGATCCGACTCGCTCATTCCATCCCCGGGGCCGACGAGTCGGCGGCCCCTTCCGATCTCTTTCACTCCGCGGCATCGCGAGAGGATGACGGAAACATGTCTCGTATCGGTCGCAAGCCGGTGAACGTGCCGGATCAGGTGAAGATCGCCCTCGAGGACTCGACGATCCGCGTCGAAGGGCCCAAGGGCAAGCTCTCGTTCACCTATCGCCCCAGCATGACGGTCACGCACGACGCCGCCAAGAAGCAGATCCTCGTCACCCGTCCCGACGACGAGCGTGAGAATCGCGCACTTCACGGCCTGACTCGGAGCCTGATCGCCAACATGGTCGAGGGCGTCACCAACGGCTACGTCCGCAAGCTCGAGATCGTCGGCGTCGGCTACCAGGCTCAGCTCAAGAAGGCGAACACCATCGCGCTTCAGGTCGGCTACGCCAACCAGGTCGTGCTCGAAGCGCCTCCGGGCGTCTCGGTGGTCGTGCCCGACGCGACCCACATCACGATCTCGGGCGCCGACAAGCAGGCCGTCGGCCAGTTCGCCGCCGTGATCCGCAAGGTCCGCCCGCCCGAGCCCTACAAGGGCAAGGGCATCCGCTACGAGGGCGAAGTCGTTCGCCGCAAGGCGGGCAAGGCGTTCGGATCGAAGTGATCCCGGGCGCGATCGCCCGATCGGAGGCCGGCGCTCCGCTCGAACGAACCGTCGCCCCCGCTCGCATCCCCGCCCGCGCGGCGTGATCCGAGCCGTCTCCGTTTCCGATTCCCTGAACCGACGCGTCGGGGCTGGGCGCCCGGTCGGCATCGGCCGCCCCCGAACCCCCAAGACCGAGGATCGATCCCGTGAGCCAGAGAGATCTCATCGCCGCCCGCCGGACCCGCCGCCAACTGCACGTGCGGAAGCGGCTCACCGGCACCCCCGAGCGCCCGCGGCTCGCCGTCTTCCGGTCTTCGAAGCACATCTACGCCCAGGTGATCAACGACCTCACCGGTCGGACCCTCGCCCAGGCCAGCTCGCTCGACCCCGAGATCCGCGCCCAGACCCCATACGGCGGCAACAAGGCCGCCGCGACCGTCGTGGGCCGCGTCGTCGCCGAGCGTGCCAAGCAAGCCGGTATTGACAAGATTTGCTTCGACCGCCGAAGCTACAAGTATCACGGCCGGGTGGCCGCCCTCGCCGACGCGGCCCGCGAAGCCGGTCTCCAGTTCTGACCGCTCCCGCGAGTTCCCCGCCAACGCCTCCAGAGCCGTTTTCGAATCCTCCCGCGTCGGCGTCGAATCGGTCCGCCGTCGGGTCAGCCAGCGAACATAGGAAAGTCAACGTGTCGAACGACAATCGTGATCGAGATCGCGACCGCGGCGATCGCGGCGACCGCAACGAATGGCAGGAGAGCGTCGTCTCGATCCGCCGCTGCGCCGCGGTGGTCAAGGGCGGCCGTCGCTTCAGCTTCAACGCGCTCGTGGTGGTCGGCAACGGTCGGGGACAGGTCGCTTGGGGCTACGGCCGCGCGAACGAAGTCCCCCCCGCCGTCGAGAAGGGCGTCAAGGACGCCCACAAGCAGATGAACCGCGTCACCCTCAAGCGCGGAACCATCCCCCACGCCGTCATCGGCCGCTTCGGCGCCGCCCGCGTGATCATGCTCCCCGCCAGCCCCGGTACCGGCGTCATCGCCGGAGGTGCGGTTCGCGCGGTGGTGCAGGCCGCCGGCGTGACCGATATCCTCACCAAGAGCTTCGGCTCCACCAACAAACTCAACCTCGTCAAGGCCGCGATCCACGCCTTGAAACAGCTCCGGACCAAGGACGAGGTCGCTCGACTCCGAGGAGTGACCCTCTGATGCAGTTGCACGACGTCGATCAAGGCATTCACAAGTTCAAGAAGCGCAAGCGTATCGGACGCGGCGTCGGCTCGGGTCACGGCAAGACCGCGACCAAGGGCCACAAGGGCCACTCGTCCCGCCAAGGCGCCAAGATCGCCGCGCTCTCCGAGGGCGGCCAGATCACCCTCGCCCGCCGCGTTCCCAAGCGCGGCTTCAACAACGGCCGCTTCCGCAAGCAATACGCCATCGTCAACCTCGAAGCGCTCGCCGCCTTCGAAGCCGGTTCGACGATCGACGAGACCGCCCTCCGCGCGGCGGGCATCGTCAAGGGACGTCACGACGACGGCGTCAAGATCCTCGGCGACGGCGAGGTCTCCCACGCCCTCGTCGTCCACGCGGCCAAGTTCAGCGCCTCGGCCGTCGCCAAGCTCGAGGCCGCCGGCGGCAAGGCGGTCGTGGTCTGAGCGATCGCACCCGCGATCGCCGTCCAGTTCCCGGGTCGAGCCTCCGCTCGACCCGTTCCTCCCGATCCCTCGTCCGCCGTCCGCGTTCGATTTCCCAGGAGCCGCCGCCGTGGACAAGTTGTACACGATCTTCTTCAAGATCCCCGAACTCCAGCGCAAGATCCTCATGACGGCCATGTTCCTGGCCATCTACCGGATCGGATTCTACATCCCGCTGCCGATCGTGGATCAGTCGCGCCTGGCCGAGTGGCAGAACCAGCTCAGCCAGTCCGCGGCGGGCAAGCTCTTCGGAACCGTCGCGATGTTCGGAGGCACCCAGATCGGCATGAGCACGATCTTCGGCCTCGGGATCATGCCCTACATCTCGGCCTCGATCATCTTCCAGCTCCTCAGCTCCGTCGTCCCCTCGCTCGAAGCCCTGAGCAAGGAAGGTGAGAGCGGGCGCAAGAAGATCAACGAATACACCCGCTACGCCGCGGTCGTGCTCTGCATCGTCCAATCGGCGATGTGGGTGCAATACATGATGACCAAACTGCCGATCGTCCACCCCTCTCAAGTCGGATTCTGGAACGGATTCGTCTCGGTCATGATCATGACCGCGGGAACGATCTTCCTGATGTGGATCGGCGAACAGATCGACGAGTACGGCATCGGCAACGGCATCAGCCTCCTCATCATGGCCGGCATCCTCGCCCGCATGCCCGAGAGCCTCCTCAAGCTGATCTCGGAGTCGAGCCTCGAACTCACCCCGCCCACCGGCAAGCACGGCATCCTCACGCTCGCCCTGCTCGCCGTGCTCTTCGTCGCCGTGGTCGTCGGCGTCATCGCCATCACCGAATCCCAGCGCAGGATTCCGACGCAATCGGCCAAGCACGTGCGCGGCCGCCGCGTCTTCGGGGGCACCAAGCAGTATCTCCCGCTCAAGGTGAATCAGGCGGGCGTCATGCCGATCATCTTCGCGTCGAGCATCCTGATGTTCCCCTACTTCATCCTGAGTTCGCTCAGCAACGTCACCGAAGCCTGGCGACCCGAGACCGGCGAGGCTCAGGCCGCTCTCTCCGCCTGGGGCTGGGTCAAGTACGGACTCGCCGAATTCTTCCAGGCCGGCTCCGAGGCGTTCAAGTCGCACGGCTACGTCTACACGCTCTTCTACGTGATCCTGATCTACTTCTTCTGCTTCTTCTGGACCGCGATCACCTTCAATCCCAAGGACATGGCCGAGAACCTCAAGGATTACGGCAGCTTCATCCCGGGCTACCGCCCCGGACGCCGCACCGCCGACTACCTCGAGAAGGTCATGCTCCGGATCACCTACGTCGGTGCGGCGTTCCTCAGCCTCGTCGCCGTGATCCCGACCCTCGTGTCCGACGCGCTCTTGATCGATTACGCCGTCGCCGCATTCTTCGGCGGCACCGGCCTCTTGATCGTCATCAGCGTCTGCCTCGACCTCGTCCAGAAGATCGACAGCCATCTGATCATGCGGAACTACTCGGGACTGGTGAGCAAGCGATGAACTCCGGATCGTCCCACCAAACCGGTCGCGAAGGCGTTCGCCCCGCCCCGCAACTCAAGTCGCCGCGCGAGATCGGCTTGATGCGCGAGGCCGGGCGCGTCGTGGCGAAGGCGCTCGACCGCGTCCGATCGCTCACGGTTCCGGGTGTGACGACCGCCGAGCTCGAGGAAGCGGTCGCGGCGATCTTCAAGGAACACGACGCCGTCCCCCTCTTCCTCGACTATCCCAACGCCAAGCGCGGCAAGCCCGCCTTCCCGGCCTGCATCTGCTCGAGCCTGAACGAGGCGGTCGTCCACGGCATCCCCAACCGGCGACCCCTCCGCGAAGGCGACATCATCTCGATCGACACCGGCTGCCGCGTCAACGGCTGGTGCGGCGACGCCGCCGTCACCCTCCCGGTCGGTCCCGTCGGACCCGACGCCCAACGCCTCCTCGACGTCACCCGCGAGACGCTCGACCTCGCGATCCGCGCTCTCGCCCGCGCCAAGACCTGGTCCGAGGTCGCCTCCTTGATGGAGCGCTACGTGCGGAGCCAGAAGATGTCGGTCGTCGAGCAGTTCGTGGGCCACGGCATCGGCCGCAACATGCACGAAGAGCCGCAAGTGCCCAACTTCGTCAACGCCGACCTCCGCAAGAAGGATTTCGCGATCGAGCCTGGTCTGGTCCTCGCGATCGAACCGATGGTGACCCTCGGCACCAAGAACGTCGAGGTGATCAACGACCACTGGACCGTCGTCACCAAGGACCGCCGTCTCGCGGCTCACTTCGAACACACCGTCGCGATCACCGTCGACGGCCCCCTGATCCTCACGAGCCTGGAGGATTGAGACCCGCCCACCCGTCCCCCCGACCTCCGCGCTCCGCACGATCGCCCGCACCGATCGACCCCGCCTCGAGCCGGGATTCGAGAAATCGGTGCGTGAAAGGTCTTGTGTTTCGTCGAGTCGCCTTCTAGAATGGCCCAATTCGGCCCCCGGATCGGGCTTTGCGGTGGTTCAGCGAGATCGAGCGGCCTGTCGGCCGTCCCGCCTCGGCGCGACGGCTCGGTCGGCCTCATTCCCGTCGTCGGGCTCCCCGAGTCGTCGCCGCGACCCGGCTCACCCGACACAGACCGAAGCGAGCAATCGAAAGCGAGTCGAACTCCGATGAAGATCCGATCCAGCGTCAAACGCATCTGCGAGCATTGCAAGATCGTCCGTCGTCACGGCAAGGTGTTCGTCATCTGCACCAACCCGCGGCACAAGCAGCGGCAGGGCTGATCGACCGTCCCGACGACCGACGTCGTCGTCGCGATCGCTCGGGGCCGCCGCCCGTCGCGGCGTCCCGCCTCCGGGGAGGCCGGTCGCCGCGAATCCGATCGAGACGCCCGCGTCGCCGGCGTCGTTCCTCGAACCCGACCTTCCCCGACCGAACCACCGACCGCACACGACCGACTGCCCAGGGAGATTTGGACGGATGCCTCGTATCCTCGGTGTCGACATCCCGAACGATAAGCGCGTGATCATCTCGCTGCGCTACATCTACGGCATCGGGCCGTTCCTGGCCCAGCAACTCTGCGAGCGGACGGGGATCGATCCCGACAAGCGCGCCCGCGACCTGACCGAGGACGAACTCGCGAAGCTCGCCGCCCTGCTCGACAACGAATACGTGGTGGAAGGCCAACTCCGCCGCCAGCTCCAGCAGTTCATCGGCCGGCTCCGCGACATCGGCTGCTACCGCGGCCTGCGGCACCGCAAGGGCCTGCCCGTTCGCGGTCAGCGCACCCGGACCAACGCCCGGACCCGCAAGGGCCCCCGCAAGACCGTCGCCGGCAAGAAGGGCGTCAAGGACAAGTGATCGATCGCCGGCGGTCGGCCGCTTCGCCTCGCGAACGCCGACCGCCCGCCGCTTCGTCGATCGACCCCCGGCGCCGTCGCGAGCCGTCGCTCCTCATTCGCTCCGCTCTCGTTTTCGCACACTGATCGCATTTCGACTCGATCGAGCCGTTCAACGGAGGCATCGGACCCGTGGCCAAGGCCAAGAAGCGCAAGACACGACGCAACGTCAGCCGGGCGGTCGTCCACATCAAGGCGACGTTCAACAACACCACCGTCACGATCACCGACCCCAACGGCGATGCGTTGTGCTGGGCTTCGTCGGGCACCGTGGGCTTCAAGGGAAGCCGCAAGAGCACGCCCTTCGCCGCGCAACGCGCCGCCGAGACCGCCGCGGCGACCGCGACGAAGTTCGGCGTCAAGGAAGTCGAGGTCAAGGTCAAGGGCCCCGGCTCGGGCCGCGAGAGTGCGATCACCGCCCTCCAAGCCTCCGGACTCTCGATCAAGGCGATCGAGGACGTCACGCCGCTGCCCCACAACGGCTGCCGCCCTCCCAAGAAGCGCCGAGTCTGATCGTCTCGGATCTCCACCAGCCCGCATACACACATACCCGTACATACGTCGAGAAGTTCCGGAGTCACGTCACTCCGGCGTGATCTCCGAGAGGATGAGCGAGCCCCCATGGGACGTCACATTGGTCCGGTCTGCCGGCTCTGTCGCCGCGAGCAAAAGAAGCTGTTCCTGAAGGGAACTCGGTGCGATTCCCCGAAGTGCGCCGTGGACCGCCGCGAGGGCGTCCCGGGCATGCACCAGTTCCGCCGCAGCAAGGCGAGCGAGTACTCGGTCCGCCTCCGCGAGAAGCAGATGGTCAAGCGGTACTACGGGATCTTCGAACGCCAGTTCCGCAAATACTTCGACATGGCCGGCCGCGCCCCGGGCAACACCGGCGACGCCTTGATGTCGATCCTCGAGCGGCGTCTCGACAACGTCGTCACCCGGCTCCACTTCGCCAGCAGCCGGCCGATGGCCCGCCAGATCATCACCCACGGCCACGTCACCGTGAACGGTCGCAAGCTCGACATCCCGAGCTACCTCGTCCGCCCCGGCGACGTCGTCGCGATCAAGGATCGCGAACACTCCCGCAAGCTCTCGGCCGAGGCGCTCACCCGGACCGACCCGATCCCCGATTGGCTCGACCGCACCAGCACCGAGCCGCCCGAGGGCCGCGTCGCCCGACTCCCGAGCGTCCAGGACATCAACCTCCCGGTCACGCCGCAGCTCATCGTCGAACTCTTGAGCCGCTGATCCCGTCCGCCGCGATCGCGTCGACCCGGGGGCTCGGCCCTCGCCGCCGACGCGATCGCTCGACACGGCTCTCGAACCGACCGCGCCGGGCGCCTTCGTTCTCCCCGGCCTCTTCGATCGCAAACGTCCCGGATCGTCGCACCCGGGCCTCCTCCACTGCCGTTCCACTCGCCGGAGACCTCGCGCGATGCGCATTCGTTGGCGTGGCCTCGAACTCCCCAGCCGGGTCACTTGCGTCCGAGAGAAGCTGACCGACACGTTCGGCGAATTCCACGTCGAGCCCTTCGAACGCGGATTCGGACACACCGTCGGCAACAGCCTCCGCCGCATCCTGCTCTCCAGTCTGGAAGGCAGCGCGGTCACCAAGATCAAGATCCAGTCGGTTCAGCATGAGTTCTCGTCGATCCCGGGCATGGTCGAGGACATCACCGACCTCGTCCTCAACCTCAAGCTCCTGATCGTCAAGAACTACACCGATTCGCCGAAGCGGATCCGGATCGATCGCGACCGCCGCGGCGTCGTCACCGCCGCCGACATCCTCCACGACGAATCGATCCAGATCTTCAACCCCGACCACATCCTCTGCACGCTCACCGACGACGTCCCGTTCGTCCTCGAGATGACCGTCGAGAATGGTCGCGGCTATCGGACCGCCGCCGAAGGTCACACCGACGACCTCGAGGTCGGAGCGATCCCGATCGACGCGATGTTCTCCCCCGTGCGCCGCGTCGAATACTTCGTCGAGAATACCCGCGTCGGACAGCGGACGAACTACGACAAGCTCGTCATGAAGATCTGGACGACCGGCACCGACAAGCCCGAGATGGCGCTCGTCGAGGCGGCCAAGATCCTTCGCAAGCACCTCAATCCGTTCGTTCAGTACTACGAGCCGGGTCCGGGTCTCCCGGCCGACGGCTCGGGATCCGACGGCTACCGCGACGCGCCGGTCGACACCGAGCTCGAGCGCAAGCTCAACATGAGCCTCGCCGAACTCGAGCTCTCGGTCCGCGCCACCAACTGCCTCGAGAGCGAGGGGATCACCTCGGTCCGCGACCTCGTGAGCCGCAACGAGGAACAGCTCCTCACCGTCCGCAACTTCGGCGAGACCACGCTCAAAGAAGTGAAGTCCAAGCTCCAGGAGTTCGGCCTCGACCTGGGCATGAAGGTCAAATGACCCAACCCCTCGTCGTCGCGACCTCGCGACCCTGATCGGTTCCGCCTCGATTCGCATCGAGCCGCCGCGATCCTCCGCTGGTTCGCGGCGGCCCACCCGACTCGCGAGCCGATCGGTTCCGCTTCCTCCGATTCATCGATACGATTCGCGACCATCGGGCCGCTCGCCGTCGGCCCCTTTCCGAGGGAACCATGCGTCACCTGAAAGCCGGCCGCAAGTTCAAGCGGTCCCCGTCTCACCGCCGGATGATGCTTCGCAACCTGGCCACCGCGCTCATCGAGCACGGTCGGATCCAGACCACGCTCGCGAAGGCCAAGGAACTCCAGCCGTTCGTCGAGAAGCTGATCACGCTCGCGAAGGACGGCTGGAACCTGAACAACTTCCGCCGGATCAACGCCGTGCTCACTCAGAAGTCGATCAGCTTCAAGTTGATCCACGACATCGGTCCGACGTTCGCCGGTCGCCCGGGCGGCTACACCCGGATCTACAAGCTCGCCAAGGTCCGCCAGGGCGACGCCGCTCCGCTTGCCGTCATCGCGCTCCTCGGCGCGGACGAGAAGGTCAAGCCCCGCGCCGTCAAGCCGGTGCTGACCGCGGCTCCCGCTCCCAAGGCCGAGGCGCCCGCCGCCGAGCCGACGCCCGCCGCCGAGTCGGATGCCGAGTGACGCAACCGGCTTCCTCCGCCTCGCTCCTCGACGATCGAGAGACGACGACCCGGGCATCCCCCCGGGTCGTTCCGTTTTCCGACCCCGGGCCGCCCGTTCCCACCGCCGAGCCGAGACTCCGATGTCGAACGTCGTCGTCGCGCTCTACCACTTCTTCGACTTCCCCGACTTCGCCGCGCGCCGGTCCGAGATCCGCTCGTTCCTCGAATCTCTCGAAATCGGCGGTACGCTCCTCCTCAGTCCCGAGGGCATCAACGGCACCCTCGCCGGTTCGGCTCGAGCGATCGACGCCTGCGTCGCATTCCTGCGCGATCGGATCATCCACTCCGAATTCGACGCGAAGCTGAGCCGCTGCGATCGCCCGCCGTTCCAGCGTCTCAAGGTCCGCCTCAAACGAGAGACGATCTCGCTCGGAGAGCCGGTCGACCCAGTAGCGCGGACAGGCATCCGCGTCGACGGCGCGCGCTGGAATGCGCTCTTGGATGACCCCGAGGTCGTCGTCGTCGATGCGCGAAACCGCTACGAGATCCACCTCGGTCGCTTCCCCCGCGCACTCGATCCGGGCACGCGCACGTTCAAGGAACTCCCGGGCTTCGTCCGTTCCGAGCTCGACCCCGAACGGCATCGCAAGATCGCGACCTACTGCACCGGCGGGATCCGCTGCGAGAAATTCTCGGCCTGGCTCCTCGAGAAGGGATTCGTCGAGGTGTACCAGCTCGAGGGCGGGATCCTCCGCTATCTCGAGACGATACCGGCCGAGTCGAATCGCTGGGAAGGCGAGTGCTATGTCTTCGACGAACGCGTCGCCGTCGGCCCCGGCTTGGTGCCGAGCGCGACGGCGACGATCTGTCGTGCTTGCGGCCACGCGCTCACGCCCGAAGACCGCGCCGACTCAAGGTTCGTCCCCGAACGCGCTTGTCCCCACTGCGTCGAGAACGCCCCGCGTCGGCCCGAGACCGATGCGCGGGGCGAGTCGGCCGAGGAAACGTGCGACGACTCGATCAAGCCGAGCGGCGACGACGGAGTCCCACGAGGATCGTGAGCCCGCCGAACGCGGCGAGACCGAAGGTCGACGGTTCGGGAACCATCGCGAGGGTGTTGAAATCGTCGAACTCGACGTCGACCGGGTCGCCCGCGATCCGGATGAAACCGGTCACGCGAAGCTTCGCCCCGCCCGCCGCCGCGCCGATCGGAGTCACGCCGCCGAGCCCTGGGGTGTTCGTCCGATTCAAGATCACGTTGGCGTTGGGATTGAGCGCGACCACGCCCGAGGTCAGCGTCTGTCCGCCGAGCGACGCGCCGATGACCTCGGCTCCCGGCTGGCCGACGACCCGATTGTATGTGTATCCGGCGTCGACGCGCACGAAGCCGGGAGCGTTGCTGTTCTTGACGCGAAGCGCGAGCGATGCGGGCTGCATGATCGCCGCGACGCCGAGTGCGTCGAGCGTGTAGTCGACCTGGAACAGGAAGAGGAAGACGCCAGACCCCACGGCTCCGGCCTGTTGGGTGAATCGCGGCAGCGTGGGCAGCACCACGAAGCTCGAGTTGATGGCGTTGGGCCCGAGGGCGTTGTGGTTCACGAAGCCGGCTCGAGCAGTGAGGCTCGCCGAGGTCTGAGTGCCTGGGGCGTTGCCGCCGCCGACGAGGTTCGCGCCGCCGGGAGCATCGCTGAGACTGAAGACGCGCCCCGCTCCGCCGAAGTTGGGCAATGTCCCCGCGGCGAGACCGAGATCGAGGTCGAGATGGTTCCCCATTCCCGCCATGATCGCGCCGGGGAGACCGAGCACCTGGCCGACCGGGACCGGCGTCGCGGTGGTCTCGTTGAAGACCCCATAGACATTGGCCGGATTCACCAGATTCGCTGCGCCCGCCGGGCCGTTCGTCCCCAGGAACGCATACCCTCGCGAACTCTGACTCACGATCCCCGCGTGCGCTGCGGTCGTCGAGAAAACTGCGACCAACGCCCCGACCCAGAACCGTCCGCTTCGGATCCTCATGCTGCAACCTCCCTTGGTTGTCCGGGCCTCCGCGCGCGGCGGCTTCGACCCGGTCCGCTCACCGTCGACGAGGCTGCCCGGCTCGATCCAACGATGGATCGAGGCAAGGATGAATGAGGGGGATCGAGCAACCGCGTCGCGCCTCCTACTGGTGGAGCCCCGCTCAGTGTCGCCCGATCTCGAGAAACTCGCGCGGGTCGCACGCCGACGTTGACTCCGGTCAACGAAGTTGCGTCCGGTCAACATCGATGTTGATCGAACGCACGATGCGATCGCAGGCTGCCGCGACCCCGGAAAAAAGGACGACGCCCCGGCGGAGGAATCCACCGGGGCGTCTCGAGTGTCGAACGATCTCGTCCGGTCGTATTGGGAAGCGATCAGACGCTCGCGGTGCGACGACGGAAGCGAACGATCGCGGCGAAGACCAAGCCG
>JANRKW010000054.1:0-20286 GCA_033763215.1 Isosphaeraceae bacterium
GATTCGGAGTGAACCGGGCGACTGTTCGGGCTCTTGTCCGAGAGATTCACCGCGACGACCACGCTGTCCTTCGGTCTATCATGACCAGGCAATGACGGCCTGTCGCGGCGTATCGGCTCTTGTGCGAATTATACAAGGCAAAGTAGTGCGGGCGGTGAGGTTCGAGCCCTCGAGGACCGCCGGAATGGAAGACCGAGGCGGAGATCACCACGCGCCGACGCCTCGCCCTACGAAGAAACCGATGACGACGGCTCCAGCCACCGTGAGCGCGATATACATCCCGTAGATGACACCCATGATCCACCGCCTCTCTGAATCAGGCTTGAAACGTCTTTCGCATACGACACGGTTTTCATTTCGACCATCCTTGAATCAGACTGGAGAAGAGGTCACGGCGACCGAAGGGAGGGGGATCGAGTAAATCAAGGACAGAAATCAGGGACGGGCGGGAGCCGAACACTCGAACGGCACTGCGCTCGTTCGGAGGTTGACGCCGATATGACTCAGATCGAAGAGGCGCGTCGCGGTTCCATCACTCCGGGCTCGACATTGCCTGTCCTTGCTTTTCTGTCCTTGCTTTTCCGGGAGCTTCGGGGCGAGCTCGCTCGGGCGAGCATGGGGAAGAATCGGAGCTCGCGGGGCGGAGTCGACGCGATGAGCCGACCGACGGTCGCAAGGCGTTGCGGGGGAGGGTGATCGATGATCAACGATTCCGCCGCCGGGGACTCCTCGGACGCGAAGCCGTAACCCGAGATCGGTGCGGCTCGCAGGTCGCCGGTTGCGTGAGCGCGGGGGCCGTTTCCGTTGTTGACACGGGTGGGACCGATCGAATAGCCTGAAAACGTTCCCGAGGAGTCCCCCGGATGCGCGACAGGGACGACGAATTCGATCTCGAGGAGTCCGACGAACTCCACGACGACGAGGCGGCGGTGCTGCTGCCGTGCCCGCATTGTCTGGGAACGATCGTCGAAGAGACGCCGCGTTGCCCGCATTGCGGCGAATGGTTGTCGGAAGAAACCCCCGCAACGCGACCTCCTTGGTGGATCGTCATGGGAGTGATGGTCTGCCTCCTCGTCGTCCTGCGCTGGATCGTGCGGTAGTTCGCGATCGAGAGCGGCGGAGGAGTGCCCGGGCGGGTTCGGCCGTGTCGGCAAGGATGCAAACATGACAGGCTTGACGCGGCTCTCGGGCGAGAGGCCGAGCCGAACGCACCGGCCGGTCGAGGCGGGTTCGGTCCGCCTGGCCTGGGTCTACGACTTCGACGGCTGCAAGACGCCCACCGGCGTCACGCGCCACGCCCTCGCGCAGCTCGACGGCTTGGCCGCTCGCCGCGAGGTCGACCTCCGCGTGATCAGCGGCCGGATGAACTCGTCCGAAGGCCTGATGCGCTGGAACGCCCTGGGCGACGTCCGCCGCGCCGAGCTTCCCGTGAGCACGCGCAACGCCTTGCGATTCTGGAGAGTCTGCGACGCCCCGGCGGTCGAGTGGTGGTCGGGAGCGGTCGACTGGGTCTACTCGCCGTCCGACTACATGATCCCGACCCGAGGCGCCCGCCGCGCCGTGACCTGTCACGACATCCTCCAGGATCTCCGCTACGGCAGCGAACGACGGCGGCAGAACCTCGCCCGAACGTACGAACGCGCCGACCTGATCCTCTCGGTCTCGCGATTCAACACCGAGCGGTTCGCCGAAGCCTTTCCGCAGTGTCGCGACAAGGTCGAACTCGTCCCCAACGCCGCCGAGGACCTCTTCTTCGACCCCGCGCCCGCCCTCGACCGCGCCAACGCCCGCGCGACGATCGGCCTCCCGCCGGGCATGCCGTATCTGCTCTCCGTCGCCAACTTCCAACCACGCAAGAACTTGCCGCGACTCGTCCGCGCCGTCGCCGAGCTGGAGGAAGTCCGCCGAGGCGAGCTGGCGCTCGTCCTGCTGGGCGAGGGCGACGAAGAATACATCCGCCCGATTCGCGAGGCGATCGCGAACTTGCCCAAGAAAGCGATCGTCACGCTTCCCGGCTACCGCCAAGGCACCGACCTCCGCGCGATCTACGCCGAAGCCGAGGCGCTCGTCTTCCCGTCGCTCTGCGAGTCGTTCGGCATCCCGACGGTGGAGGCGATGGCCCAAGGCACGCCGATCGTCCTGGCGAACAACACCGCCTTGCCCGAGATCGGCGCCGAGGCCGGCTGGTACTTCGAGCCCGAGAGCGAACCTTCGATCGCCACGACCCTCCGCGCCGTCCTCGACAACCCCACCGAACGCCGCCGCCGCACCCACCTCGGCCAAACCCGCGCCGCCCGCTTCCGCTGGTCCACCGCCACCGACCGCCTCCTCACGGCCCTGAGAGGGCGGAGCTGAAGGGGGGGGGCGAGTCGTCGAAAGAATGGTCTGCCGACATGTTCGCGCCTGCATGTTCCGGCGCGTCTTCAGAGGCCGAGCGTACTCCTCCTGTCCTTGCTGATCTGTCCTTGCGGGACCCAGGGATCGGCGAGCGGCGGCATTTTCTTCGACCCCTGAATCGCGTAGGATTGACCGACCGAGAGGGGCGTCGCAAGGGGCGAATTCACGGGTGCCGCCATGTCGGGGATGACGGATAATGAGCGGAAACAACAACTCAGCATCGCCTACGTACACGCGGTCGCCGCTAGAGCTGGTTATGCTTGTCAGTTGATCAATGTCGACGACGACAGCATTGACGTCCAACTCGCCGCGAGAGGCGTCGTCCATGAAAAGTCGATCCTGCGTTCTCCGAGAATCGACGTCCAGCTCAAGGCCACGGCGAGGCAACCGACCTTTCAGGACGATCATCTCGACTTCCCGTTGTCGATCAAGAACTACGACGACCTCCGCGCGGAGTCGCTCGTCCCGCGGATCCTCGTCGTCTTGCTCCTCCCCGTCGACGAAGAAGCTTGGCTGACACAGAGTGAGGACGAGATGATCATCAGGAGATGTGCCTATTGGACGTCTCTCGTGCATCAACCCGAGACCGGCAACAGGTCGTCCGTTTCGGTTCGCGTTCCCCGTTCTCGGCTTTTCTCGGTGTCGGAGCTTCGAGATCTGATGGCGAAGGTCTCTCGGAAGGAGGGGCTATGAGCGAACTGTTGCGACTCCCCAAGGACCAATTGGCTTGTCTGCTCACGGAAGATGTCCAGCAATACTTGTCGAGCCGTCACTGGAAGCGCGATGAGGAATCGTCGACCGCGAAAGCGAGCATTTATCATCATCCGGATCTGCCCGACGCCGAGGCCGTCGTCCCTGGTCGCCGAGAATTGGCTGACTACGTCGAGCGCATGGGGGATGTCGTCCAGATCCTGTCCGCGGTCGAGGAGCGGTCGGCTTGGCAGGTGCTCGCCGATCTCTCCTCACCTCCCGCCGACGTCCTTCGGCTCCAAGTCTCCGGGGCGGACCTGGCCTTGGGAACTCTGCCCCTCAGTGAGGGGATCGGTTTGATCGAGGGAGCGCGCGGACTGCTGCTGGCGGCGGCCTGCAGCGCTCGACAACCCGCGTCCTTCTTTCCTCGCCAAACATACAAGGAGGCCGTCGAGTTCCTTCAGGCATGCCGGCTGGGGCAGACGGAACGAGGCAGCTTCGTCGCCAAGATCCTCGCACCCGTCCCTCCCTTGATCACTCGACAGAGTGAGCTCTTCGAGGAGGACGATGAATCGTTGCTCCCCGGCGAGCCGTTTGCGCGTCGATCGACGGTCGGTCTGATGAACGCATTGGGATATATTCGCGCTGCGATTGACGAGGGTGAATACTCTCGGATCCTCGACGGGGTCGGCTTCGGCGTGAGCGCGAACCTCTGCGAGGCAATCGCCTCGATGCGGCCCGAGAGTGATCAGTCGGACCTACGCATCAGCATGACATGGTCGTCCAGTCGTCCCCGAGTGCCCAAGGCGGTCAAGAATGTCGTGGATTTCTCGACAGCATCGATCGAGATCATTCGGGAGTCCGGCAGACGTCTCCTCGATCGATTCTCGGCCACGAGAGAGCGGATCGAAGGTCGCGTCATCAACCTGAAAGCCGACTCGTCCCACGTGGTCGGATTCAAGGGGAAGGTCACGCTCCGAGTGCGTCTGAACGGCGAGACGACCCGGGTCCAATTCGACCTCGAACCCGACGACTACCGGAGAGCATGCGACGCGCATCGAGACGGGCGAGCGGTCGCGGTCACGGGTCTGCTCCAACAAGAGGCGAAGCAGTTCCGCCTGCTTCAACCCCAGGACTTCTCGACCGTCGAGAGCTGATACACCTCAGAGACCTCACCTTTCCATCGACTCCGTTGCATGCACGAAGGCCGAGCTTGCGTCGATGCGTTTCGGTTCGCGGAGGGCTGCGATGGCTGCGGGCGGTCCCTTCCGGTGGGGAATCGGGGGGGGCTGGGCTTGGTGCAGGATTGGTTCATTTCGACGGTTCCCGGGATGCGGGGGAGCGGGGGGGCGGGCGGAGCAGGCTCTCGAAGATCGTCGGAATCGGTCGTAGGATGGCGGAGTGAGATGCTGCATCGCCTGGATACCGGCCGAGGAGCCGTTGATGGCCGACGCGAAACCCTGTCCGATCTGCGGCGCCCAGCGACGGTCGGACGCGCCTGTGGGTCTCTGTCCCCACTGTCGAACGCCGGGCGCGCGGAGCGGCGATTCCTCGGTTCTCGCGGGACCCGCCTCCGAGGCCGGCGGGAGTGCGTTTTCGTCCGACGACGACCGGTGTGAAACCCGAGTCGTCGCCGCTCGATCGGTTCCGAATCCGTCGGGCCCCACGGGCGACTGGTCGGACGTGCCGAGCGGGCCGACGCGGTTCGCCGCCGTTCCCGCGGCCGCGTCGCTCCTCGCCCCCGGCGAGACGGTTCACTATTTCGGCGACTACGAGATTCGGCGCGAGCTGGGCCGCGGAGGCATGGGGGTCGTCTACGAGGCGCGCCAGGTCAGCCTCAATCGCACGGTGGCCTTGAAGATGATCAAGGCCGGGCTCCTCGCCGGGGACGACGAGCTGCGCAGGTTCCAGAATGAGGCGGAAGCGGTGGCGATGCTCGACCATCCGGGCATCGTGTCGGCTTACGAAGTGGGCGAGCATCTCGGGCGGCATTACCTGGCGATGAAGTTGATCGTCGGCGGGAGCCTGGCTTCGATGTTGGAGCGATACCGCTCCGACCCGAGGGCGGCCGCGGGACTGCTGGCGGAAGCGGCCGAGGCGGTCCACCATGCTCACACGCGAGGCATCCTCCACCGCGATCTGAAGCCGGCCAACATCCTGATCGATACCGCGGGGCATCCCCACATCACCGACTTCGGGTTGGCGAAGCGGCTCGAGGCCGACGTGGAGATGACGGCGAGCGGGGCGATCATGGGGACCCCGGCCTACATGGCTCCCGAACAGGCGACCGGGCGCCGCGGCGGCATCACCATCGCGACCGACGTCTACGGCCTCGGCGCCGTGTTGTATGCGGTGTTGACGGGCGATGCGCCCTTCGGCGGCGACAGCCTGGCCGATACGCTCGAAGCGCTGAGGTCGCGTCCGCCGGCGTCCCCGACGCGGGTGAATGTGGGCGTGCCGCGCGATCTGGAGACGATCTGCCTGAAATGCCTGGAGAAGGATCCGCGACGGCGGTACGCCTCGGCCCAGGCTCTGGCCGACGACCTTCGCGCGTGGCTCGATTCGCGTCCGATCGCTGCGCGCCGGGTCGGTTCGGTCGAACGCGCCCGACTCTGGTGCAGGAGACGGCCGGCGGTTGCGGCGCTGTCGGCGGCGGCTCTGGTCGCGATCGTCGGCGGGATCGCGGCGACGATCGCCGTGCAGGCGAACGCCAACCGGGAGCTCCGAGCGAAGAACCGCGAGCTCACCCTCGCCTACGACCGCGAGATTCGCGCCGGGGCCGAACTCGCCGCGGCCAACGAGCGCGTCGCGCAGCGATTCGCACTGGCCAAGGCGGCGATCAAGACGTTCCACACCGGCGTCGCCGAGGACTTCCTGCTGAAGCAGGACCAATTCCAGGACCTCCGCACGCGATTGCTGAAGGCGGCGAGCGACTTCTACGGCGAGCTCGGCTCGCTGCTCGGCAAGGAGACGGACCCCGCCTCGAGGCGGGCGCTGGCGGCTTCGAACTTCGAGCTGGCCGATCTGACGGGCCGCGTGGGCGGCGATGAGGCGGCGCTCGAGGCGCATCGCGCGGTGCTCGCCGCTCGACAGGCGCTGGCGGCCGAGCCCGGCGCCGACCCGGAACTTGCGGAAGACGTCGCCCGGAGCCTCGTGGCCGTGGGGGATCGCCTGGAAGCGCAGGGCAAGACCGCAGAGGCCCTCTCGGCTTACGAACAGGCTCGCGATGCGCTCGGAACGATCGGGGACGATCGGCGCGTCTCCGACGAGACGCGGATGATCTCCGCCCACGCCCTCTCCCGCGCGGGTTGGCTCCTCCACTTGCTCGGACGCGATGCGCAGGCGTTGGACGTGGTGCGTCAGGCCCGAGACCTCCGCGCGGAGCTTGCCGCGGCCGCGCCGGGGGACTACGGCCGAGAGCTGGAACTCGCGGCCGGCCACAACGCCGTCGGCCTGCTCCTGGCCGAGACGGGGAAGCCGAGCGAGGCTCTTGCGGAGTACGAAGCGGCTCGAGCGATTCGAGAGCAGTGGGCCCGCGACTATCCCGACCAAGCGCGGGTTCTGAGCGATCTCGCGGGAAGCCACATCAACATCGGCGCGCTGCTCGTCGAGATGGGGAAGACGTCGGAAGCGCGGGCCGCCTACGAGGCCGCTCGCTCCACCCTGGAACGCCTGGTTCAAGACAACCCCGCCGTCTTCCAGTTCCAGCGCGAGCTCGCGGCCGTCCAGAACAACATCGGGCTCCTGCTCGTCGGGACGGGCAAGCCGTCCGAGGCGCTCGCGTCGTACGAGTCGGCGAGAGCGATTCGGGAGCGGCTGGTTCGCGACAACCCGGGCGTCACCAAGTTCCGGAGCGATTTGGCCGTCAGTCACAAGAATATCGGCCTGTTGATGAGTCGAACGGGAAAGTCGGTCGAGGCATTGAAGTCGTACGAATCGGCCCGGGCGATCCAGGATCGACTGGCGCACGACAACCCCGACGCCGCGGACATCCAACGCGAGCTGGCGTCCACCCACGCCAACGTCGGCTTCCTCCTGAGTGAAGCGGGTCGACCCGCGGATGCGCTGAGGTCTTTCGATTCGGCACGCGCAATCCAGGAGCGACTGGCCCGCGACAATCCCGAGGTCACGCAGTTCCAAGCCGACCTGGCGCACACCCGGAATTCGATCGGCGATATGTTGAGTGCGACCGGCAAGTCGGCCGAGGCGCTCGACTCGTACCACTCGGCTCGCGCGATTCGGGAGCGACTGGCGCGCGATCATCCCGAGATCCTGACGTTCCAGCGCGATCTGGCCTCGACTCGCAACGCCGTCGGTACGCTCCTGAGCGCGATGGGCAGACCGTCCGAGGCGCTGACGGCCTTCCAGGAGGCTCGGATGATCCGGGAGCGCCTGGCTCGCCGACACCCCGACGTCACCCGCTTCCGGAGCGAGCTGGCCGGGAGCCTCGACAGCATCGGACTCCTCTCGAGCACGACCGGGCGGGCGAAGGAAGCCGAAGCCGCCTTTCGCGAGGCCCTGCAGATCTGGCGCGGGCTGACCGCGGCGTTCCCCGATGTTCCCGATTACCGATCGCTCGAGGCGCGGTCTCGGTATCGGCTCTCGACCGTCCTCCGCCGTCTGGGACGGCCCGAAGAGGCCCGCGAGGCGTGCGACTCGGCCGTCGCGCTCCTCGAGAAGTTGGTGACCGAGTTCCCCGGCGCCATGGCCTATCGCAACCGACTGGCATACGGCCACCATCGTCGCGGACTGGCCCGTCGCGACCTCGGCGACGCGGCCGGGGCCGCGGCCGACGCTCGCCGAGCACTGACGATCTGGCAAGCCGTTCCCGCAAGAGACGGCGAGGACTGGTTCGAGACCGCTTGCGCCCACGCCGTTCTCTCGGGTCTCGCCGACTCCGCCGCCGACGCGCGAGCCGAGGCGGACGCGGCGATGGCCGGGCTGTGCAAGGCGGTCGCGATGGGTTACCGCAACGTCGACGCACTCCGCAACGAGGACGCCCTCGACTCGATCCGCTCACGCGGCGACCTCGAGACCCTGATCCTGGACCTATCGATGCCCGCCGACCCGTTCGCCCGCGGCGACTGAAACCCTCGGCGACGCCGCATCGCGCTCGGTCCAGGTCGAACGAGCCGACCGGCCGGGCGATCCCCCGAGACCGGCCGACCGGAGGGTTCGATTGCTTGGATCCGCCGAGGATTCTCGATCGTCGGGTTGGAGGCTCATGGTCGAGCGAGCTTCAGCGCGCGGCGGCACGCCTGCGGCGACGGAGACCGACGGCGGTCGTCGCGATCGCACCGAGGTCGCATGTCGAGAAGGTTGAGGGTTCGGGGAGGGCCGAGAAACCCACCGCGTCGATATCGAAGCCGGGGTCGCTCTCCAAGGAGTAGAAGCGCACGTAGCGGAACGGCATTCCGACGGCGACGTCCACGTGAGGGAAGGGGGGGCCGATGGGGCCGTTCGTGTCCCAGAGGATCGGTGCGACGACGGTGAAGATGTCGGCGTCGGCGCTGACCTCGACTCGCGCCGAGGCGGGGAATAGATCATCATAGGTGAAGATCGACAACGTTCCCGCGCTCAGCATCATGCCGAAGTCGAGAACGAGAGTGCCTCCGCCGTCGACCATCTGAATGATCCGCAAGTCGGGAGCGCCCAGGCTGAGCGTCGGGTCGTCTCCGGTCGACGACCCGGAAAAGCTGTGGACGGACGCGGCGAAGATCATCCCCGCGCTCGCTTCCTCGGCGGCGAGGAGAACGACGCAGCAGGCGATCAGGACTCGCTTCATCACGAGTGCTCCGGCAGGGCGGAGTGTTGCGTCGCCGAGGGACGGCGACCGCGAGTGCCGAGAGACTACCGCTCCGACCTATGAGTCGACAAGTCAAATGCGAAGCTGTGTTGATTTGAGGAGACATTCGAGATTCGATCCCGGATCTGCGGCCACCGAAGAACCGCGCGAGCAGCGCGATCACTCGCCGTCCGACACCGACGGAGTCGGCAATGGGCCTTGCGGGGTCTTCCGAGTCGGAGCTGGGAGGATGCGGGGCGGGCTAGGGGGAGTCGATGCGATTGGGGAAGGGGCCATGCGTCGTGCGGAGGGCTCGGCCGGTTCCGAGTCGGAGGTCGGCGAGGTCTTGGATCCGATCGTCGTGTCGTCCGGGAACATATGCGAGCACGTTCGAGCCGTCTTCGAACTCCGGCGGAAACGGAGTCGACTCGCGCGGCGCGTGGTCGACCAGGCCCCCGGGACAGAGGAACAGGAACCGATACCCCAGCCCGAGGAGAGGCGCGAAGAACTCCCAAGGGCCGTACCCGCACCGACGCTGCCAGGGGGCGTAGACCTCGGCAAGGATCAACGGGCGAGCACCCGCCGCGAAATGCCGAGCGGCCCCCTGCAGGACGAACAGCTCCGCGCCTTCGGTGTCGATCTTCCAGAAGTCCGCCGCAATCCCATCGGTCGATTCGAGAAACTTGTCGAGCGAGAAGAATCGACATTCGTGAGTCGTGAACTTCAAGTCGTCGAAGACATTCGTCAACTCATCGGCGCGAGATAGAGAGGCATATTCGTATCGTCCGTTGGGAACGTGGATCCGCGCGGACTTCTCGGTCTCCGCGAGTCCGAAGGGCATGGTCAGGATCGTCCCCTTGACGTTGACGCACGCCTGGATATGCCTGCACATCTTGACGTAAGTCGGCCAGACCGGCTCGAACGCGACGACCGTCCCCGCGCAGCCGGTCGTCCTGGCGAGGAAGAGAGCGATCCAACCGACGTTGGCCCCGATGTCGAAGCACGCGTCGCCCTCGCGAACGACGCGCGAGAAGACCTGCTCCTCGAACGTCGTCGGCCTCGGCCGGCGCCGCAGGTTCAGGAGGACCTTCGCCGCCTGTTTCGCGCGATGAACGATTCCGATCACACACCCCTCCCTGGTCCCTCCGCCACTCCCTCCCCCCCACATTCAATCCGCCCACCCCGACCCTGTCCATACCCCCGCCCGTCACCCCGTTTCTCCCGAGTCCGCCGCCGGTCTCTCGAGTTCATCGGCGGAGACCGATGGAATCCCGGCATGCGAGGAGGCGACGGGGGTCGTTTGAAGGTCACAACTCTCGCCAGCGGTCGGGGACGAGCAGCGGGTCGCTGAGTCGGAGCATGGTCTCGCACGCTACGTTCGCCACCAGATCATCGGGATCATCCAAGAAGCGTGAGGCTAGCGCGATATCGGGCTGCTCCCCGAATCTGCCGAGGAGGGCGAGGAGTCGAACGGACTTTGTTGCGTCGCGGGAAGCTTCGAGTCGATCGTGCAAGCGTCGCCTTACTTCGGCCCTCTCAAAGTTGAGGAGATGGCGTGCGGTCATCTCAACGTAGAATACGTCCCCGTCGTGCTCCCTCTCGTCGAGAGTGTCGTCGAGGGCCGACTCGTCGCCCCGATCCCGCAGTGCTTCGAAGTAGATGTTCGAGATTTTGCCGGTCCCGTTCCCGGCGTTGTGCGGAGATCGATCCGTGCCGAACCGCCGAGCCCATTCCCGCAAGAGGCGTCTGACGGCGGGGCCGTCGATCACACGGAAGGCATCCCTTACGTCTGGATCCCATCCGGGGGTATCCGTCGGGAATTCGGAGGCAAGATAGTCGACCAACTCGTCGCAGTAGATATGTGTGTAGAACTCTCCCCGCCTCCAGCCACGAGCGAGGGACATTCGGTCGAGGCGAGTGAACAGCCAACGAGCGGCGTCATTCTTCGATCTCGCTCGATCGATGACCGTCGCAACCGCCGACTTCGTTCCGCAGTGGAGCATGGCTTCCATGACCCGGTCCTCGAACTCATCTCCCTTTTCGAGGCGAAGGAGTCGCTCCAAGGCAGCTTCGGCCTCCGTGCCCCCGATCAGTCCCAGGCTCCACACCGCCTGACTGACAGCCCAATCATCGTCGAGTTGGCCCGCTGTTGCCTCGAGGTACTTCACCGCATGGCCGTCGCGCAAGTCCCCAAGAGAGCGCGCCGCCGCGGCCTTCGCCCAGTGCTTGTCAGGAGTCGCAGCTTCGGTCAACACTCTGCGAAGGTGGCGCGCCGAGCTGACGATGCCGTAGTTGCCGAGTTCTCTCGCCGCCGAGGCGCAGAGCTCCGGGAGGTCGAGGCATTCGAGGAGGATTGCTTCGACCTCGCCGCTTGGGTGGAGCGGGAGCATGCCCAAGAGTCGCCGCTTCAATGGAAGATCGGTGGCTCGCCTCCACCACTCCAACCAGAGGTCGGTTTCGATGCAGGCTCGCAGCTCGTCCCGCTCCGGCTGGTGGACATCTCTCCGCTCGGACGCAATCGCGTCAGCGTAGAGCAAGCGTGCCACGAGGCCGCGCTTGGCGAGGTCGCCGGCGATCCAAGAGACTTCCCAATTGTCGGACTCGATGAGCCGCTGGAGATGGGGCTCGAACGCCGCTTTGATCAAATAGCGGATATCGTACGACGGGTACAGGACCATATCGATGATTCTGTGGCGAGCAGCACTGTTCACATAGTCATCCGGAATGCCCGAGAGTCGCTCCCCGACCGCCAGGACGGACCGAGCGAACAGGTCGCCTGCACGGTCGGTGCCCACGGCGATCAGGGCATGGGATTCGTAATGTTGAAGCAGGCCGTTCTGAGAGAATCGATCCTCCAGAAAATCGACGAGTCGCGGATCGCCGAGGTATGCAAGGACACCCGCGGCCTTGGCGTGCTCCGGCGAGCCGCTGAGACTCGAAATCTGCCGGATCGCTTCATCCGCCAAGGCGCGGCGAAACTCCGGTCGCGAGCCGCGGATCGTCCCCAAGAGTTCTTTGTAGTAGTAGGTGTAGACGCCCGACGACACGCCGAACCGCCCCCAGCGGTACACGAACGGGGCCGCGGGGGCATGGCCGAGCCGCGTAAATGCCGATGCGCCTTCCGACTTCAAGAAGGGATGGACTTCGGCCGACGAGAGAAGGTACTCTTCCAACACCTCGAGGGCTTCCACGCAACGCAGTTCGCCGAGTAGAGTGATGGCCATCGCCGCCCGGACCCGATGACGCGCGAGGATCTGAAGACCAAGCTGCTCGGCGACATACCTTCTCGTATCAGGCGAGTAGCTGTCGATGGCGGGGCGAACGACGACCGCCGCCAGCCTGACATCCCATTCCGCCAGGCGTCGGGCGAATTCGTCTCTGACGCTCTCGTCGGCGAGTCGATGCCCGACACGTTCCAACCTCGTGTAGGCCGTCGTGAATGAGAGTCGAGAATACTCCTCGGCCATCCGTGATGGGGAGTGCCGGATCTCCTCGATGTCGGCATCGGCCCGATAGAAATCCTGCACCGCCTCAACGGCGAAGCGGATATGGTCCGACCGTCCCGGAACGGTCTCCAGGAGGTTCGCCTCGATCAGTCGTTGGAGGACCGGTCCCGGCGGGTGGGCCGGGTCGAAGCGGGGCAGTCCCGACAGATCATCCACGCAGAGGGAACCGGCGTTTGTATCGGCGGCTCGGCTCGCCAGGGTGCGCAGAGCCCGCTGAAAATGGTCGCGGGTGATCCGCTCCGTCGGCAAGGATTCGGCGTCGAGCCGCCGATTCAGCCAACACTCGAGGAGAGCCGCCCTCGTGGGGATCGACGGAATCGTGACGTTCTGCCTTCGGAGCTCGAGGAACACTCGCAGCGTGAACGGGTGTCTGAGTTCATCCTGAACCTGGGCAGGCAAGGAGTACAAGTCCTGCCGTTCCTCCCTCGCCCGGAGCCATGCACTCTCGAGTTCATCCGGCAAGAACCGATCGGGGAGGCGGATGCCGGAGATCGGGTCGCCTCGATCGGTCGGTCCAGGTTCGGCGTTTTTGGATGAGCGATCATCGGATGCCGGCTTCGGCATCCATCGTTGCCATGAAGGGTCCGCACATGTTCGCCAGAACTCCCGCCGTGAGGTGACGATCAGGATGCTCGACTCACCCAGACGGGATCTCAACCAGTGCGAGACCGCCTTGCGCACGGACTCCGGGGCGTGCGCCTCGTCCAGACCATCCAAGATGACCGTGAGCGGTGCATTGCCTGCCAGGTGCTTGCAGAGGGCGGCCTCCTCCGTAGCCCGAACCGATGGGTCGAGAGCGCCCTGAATCGATTGGAGCACCGAGGCGACGAGACCGTCCTCGGCGTTCAGCAGCAAATCCCTGGCCTGGAGGAGGAGAACCGGGAGCATCGTCCCGAACCTGCGGGCGAACTCGCAGACGAGACTCGACTTACCGACACCTGAATCGCTCACGAGGGCGATCAACCGCACTCGCCCGGTTTCTTGCCCCGGGTCCTCGAGGTGACGGCGGGCGGCCTGCCAGATTCGGGACAACTCCCGGTCGGCATCTCTCGGTATGTATCGATCCGGGTCGTACCGGCCGCTCGACACGATCAAGTCGATGATTCGCTGCGACGCGGACCGGCAGCTCGCCTGGATGCTCGGGACGGTCAGTCGTGAGTACGGGATACCGAGATGCTCGTAGCGGAGATCTTGATGCTCCGTGTCGAGCAGTGTGCTGATCTCCCGCCCATCGTACACCTTCAGCGTGGCCGCGCCGGCTGCTGCCTTTGCGTCGGAGAGCCAGTCGGGGCGCCTCACCTTCGGCCCATCCGGCCCATCGCGGTCGGCGTCGTGCGGGATGACGACGAACACCTCTTCGACCGAGGGACAGACAGCGATTACCTTGCGAACGTCTTCGACGACCTTGTTCCACCAGGAGGACCGTTGCACTGTGTAACAAACCGCAACGACGCAGGACTTCGCCGTGTTGCCGACGTAGGAATCGGGCTGCCCCTTGATGCTCTCGCCCCGCTCGTTGAGTCCGTGGGTACGGAGACGTCGACAGCGAGGTTCGACCCTTCGAAGGAGATCATCGCCGAGACGGTGGAAATCCCCATCTCTCAGCTTCCTGACCTCGTCGTGGGTACCCATCTGAATTCATGCTCGTCGGACTCATCTTCTATGGCGTATGAGTCAGAATAGCCTTCCGGTCGCAGCCGCTCAACCGGGGCACAGGTTCCCACATCAGCCTCCCCGGTTGCGAGTCGAGGGGTTCCTTGTGAGCAGTCGATGATCCAGGAGCCTCGACTGTGCCGGACTGCTACCGAGAGGCATCCCGCTTCTCCGAAGTTCAGGCGAAGGAAGCGGCTGGTTGACGGCGTTCCGTGCAATCGAGTGACGAGCGTCTCCAGTGCGTTTGCGTCGAACTTCGCCCTCCGCCCTCGGAAGCGTCGCAATCCGCTGGAGCATTCGGTTGCGCGACTGTTAGGATGCGGGCGGATTCGGCCGCGGTGGGTGGTCGAGGGGTCCGTGGGATGTCGATGAGGTGCAGTGATGAGCGTGCGTTCGTGGATGCTTGCGGCTGGGGTTCTGATCGGCTCGGCGACTCAGGCGGGGGCGACGCTCGTGGGTGTGAGCTGGGCGGCCGACTTCGTGCCCGACGGCGTTGCGTCGGGAACGTTGGGCGGCTTGGGCGTGTCGCTGATCTCCACCAACGGATCGGTCAACGGCGGCTTCACCTTCCCCGCGAACTGGCCGAATCAGGCGGGGACCAACGATGTTCCCGGGATCGGCGCGCTCGCCGGGGCGAATCGCAATGCGATCGATTGGAACGCGGGGACCGTCGGGTTTGCGACCGTCGCGTTCAGCGGCGGGTCGGTCGTGAATCCGATCCTGCTCTTCGACTTCACCGATCCCGGCGAGACGTTCGACTTCGCCGACGGCCTCGTGCTCCAGATCCTCGACCAGAGCCCCGTCGGCTCGGTCGGAATTCACGCCGGCAACGTGGTCACCATCAACTCATCGCCCAGCAACGGAGCGCACGATGGATTCGCGCTTCAACTGATGGGCAGCTTCTCGACATTCACATTCGCCACGAATCTGAATCGGCTCTCGGCACAGAGCGTCGGCTTCTCGATCGCCGCCGAGCTCAACGCGGTCCCCGAGCCGTCGAGCCTCGCGACGGCGACCTTGGGGCTGATCGGTCTGGTCGCCTTCGTCCGCCCGCGTCTTCGCGTCGCTTGACGCGGCACGGCGGGGCACCCAGCCTCTCGACGAAGGTGAGGCGAGGCGAGTCGGAAAGACCTGCCGGATCGATCGGTCGAGGGATTCTCGACCGATCGACCGGAAGCCGTCGCGCGGCGAGGTCGGATGAAGAAATGAAGGAACGAGGACCTCAGGCGCGGGTGCGGCGACGAACGAGGAACGCGAGGCCGGCGGAGGCGCCGAGGACCGCCGAGGCGATCGATGCGGGCTCGGGCACGGCGCGTGCGGCGATGTTCGAGTTGTCGGGGGCGAAGTCGGGGATGAAGGTCGTGCCGCTGCCGGGCGAGCGGGGCCAGAGGTTGAACGTGTAGGCCGAGGCGGCGAATCCGGTGCTCGTGAGCATCGAAGCGGGAACGCGCACGGTGAGCATGTTGCCCGAGATGACGATGTTCGCGGCGGGGAGTGCTGCGCCGGCGGCGGTGCCGGTGCCGGTGTTGTTGATGGCGATCACGGCGTCGAAGAGGACGCCCGTTCGACCGAGCGAGACGCCGAAGCCCGCCGTGCCGGCTCCTCGGTTGACGCCCCAGATGTAGCGCCCGCCGACGGTGGTCCCGATCGAGCCGGCGAACTTGCTGGTGAGGACGAAAGTCGAACCGTCGAACGTGGCGTCGACCTCGGTGATGTCCATGTCGCCGTTTTGGGGGCCGGCGTACGTTCCGAGGAAGTCGCCGGTCGGGTCGACCGTGCCGGCATGGATGTTTCCGGCGACGAGGATCAAAGCGAGCGCGGAGAGGGCGATGATGCGAAGCATGGCCGGTACCTTCGATGATCACGGGATCGGCGGCGACACGATTCCGCCGCCTTCCGATCACGAAGAGTGCCTCGAGGTGCGACTTGGATCATCGACTTTTTCGAAATGTCGAGAAATCGACGAGAAGGGGAAGGCCCCCTGAATGCTCGAGCACCGTCCACCCCCGGCCCAACCTCCCCCGTCTTCCGTGGGGGGCGTTCCGAATCGAATACGTCTGAGCAGCCGCTCATCGCGAGGCTGCGGTCCAAGTCGCGAGTGTCGATCGCTTGATGCACGATCGCGCCGCCCGACGAGGCGCGGATGGTCACGCCCGTCATCCGGTTCCGGAAGTCGTAGGCATGGGCCCATGGTGCCTGTCCTTGATCCTCCTCTTGATCCCTCTTCTCTTTGAACATTCTTGATTCTTTCCGTCCTGCGGAGTCGCGTATTGCGAGGGAGATTCAATAGTGAGTCCAGATTGCCTCTCCAGTGCAAGCGAAGTGCAACGCGGTCTGGAGCAGAGTCAGCAATACGAACAGCACGATCAGGCATCGACCTCGCACGCTTCGCACAACTCCGGATGCCGCGGGTCGCAACATCGCGAACAGATGATGAATCAATAGAATCCCAACAGTCGCAAGGCTTGCTTGATCGATGACCATCTCCGTGTCACCAAGGCTGAGAAGACCAGGGGACGGGGCGATCGCTCGCACAGTGACGATGAGGAAGGGTGACCAGACCAAGAGATTCCAAGACTCAAATTGGGGCGTGGGGGGGTGGGCCGATCTGCGGACCAGAAGGTTCGTAAGGAATCGAAGGAACAGCGTCATGAGAATGGCGTAGATCGCACAATTCACGACATGGAGGAGATGCAAGTCTCTATCATAGTGATCCCCGAGCTCGACATAGCTCATGACGGCAACAATGGTGATCCCCGCTTCGAATTTCGAGCGACTATACATCTCCATCGTGGTCGACAAGACTACCGTATGGCAAAAGATGTGAACCATCCCTGCTTGGATGGACCAGCCGGTCCGCTTTTGGTCGGTCGGCGGGGGCTTTACCGGATTACCGCCACATCGCCATCGCATCATGGATCCCTGACTCTCTGAGATGCGGTTCGATTCACCCACTCGATGGAGCGCGACACTAGGTTAGCTTATGACTTGTCCTTGAAGCTCTCAAGCCATTTCTTGTACGCGTTAGTCTCACGTATATATTCCATCATCGCTTCCGTGAGCTTGAAGACAGGATCCATGGGATTTGGTTCTCCGTTCGGCTGCCTCGGAAGGTGATGAACCGGATAGAGATGCACGATCTCGTGTACCAGTGTGTCCACCTGATCCTCTCTCTCCTGAGAATAATTGGCCGCGCTGAAATAGACCGTCCTCTTCTCTGACTCTGCAGATGCGCATTTGGTTATATTTGCAAGGGACATATGCGAAATCATCGCAGAATCAGCCATCTGCCGAAGTTTCTCCATCGAAGCCAAGATTCTCGCGTTCTTTGTCTGCTGCTTCGCCTCTTGCATCGCGCTTTTTACCATGTCTTTCATTCGGAGATAGTATTCATGCTCCAACTGCGGCATGTTTTTCCCAAATGTTGGTTCTTCGTCCGGTTGGATCTCCTTTGGCTCGTCAGAGAGTCCGAACGGATCGATTGAGTTGACCACATCATTGCCGACATACCGATACAAGTTTGCATCCCCTCCCGCGAAGCCGATGGGGTCGGGCTGGGTCCAGCGGCCGGTGGGGGAGTGGAAGTAGCGGGCTCGGTTGGATTGGAGGCCGGTGGTGGGGTCGAACTCGCGGGCGGTGTATTTGAAGCGATCGCCGGCGGAAGGGTTGCTCTCGCTGAGGATGTTCCCGAACGCGTCGTAGGAAACGTGGTCGATCACGGTGCCCGAGGTGTTCGCGAGGTCGCGGACCGAGCCGAGACGGTCGGTGAGGTACCACGCGGTGTCGCCGGCGGAGGAGGTTCGGGCCAAGAGGGCGTCGATCGTGGGGCCGTGGAGGTAGCGCGTCGCGAGCGTTCCCGAGCCGTCGAAGTCGGCGTAGGTGTTCACGCCATCATACACTATCCAGGTCCGAGTTCCATCGAGCTCGACGCCGATCCGTCGGTCGCGGGAATCGTAGGTGTACGTCGCTTGATGCACGATCGCGCCGCCCGACGAGGCGCGGATGGTCACGCCCGTCATCCGGTTCCGGAAGTCGTAGGCGTAGCTGGTCACCTCGGTGCCGCCCGAGGTCCGCGACTTCTCGGTGAGATTCCCTTCCGAGTCGTATGTGTATGTGTAGCCGGGCGACGACGTCAGGGCGTTGTAGCCGCCGGTTGCGTAGCCGGACATCGTCCGGTTGCCGCCCGAGTCGTAGGTGTAGGTCTCGGGATTCGTCCCGGACACGCCCGTCAACTGGTCGGCCGCGTCGTATGTGTAGGTCGCGTTGTAGGTGTGGGTGCCGGCGGTTTGCCAATCGCTGGTCAGACGGTTGCCCGAGTCGTAGCCGTGAGCATATGTCGCGAGCGTGGCGCCGCCGGAGACCTTGTGGACGAGCGTTGTGAGGCGGTCGGCGTTGTCGTGGCTGAAGGACGAGTCGACCTCGGTCCCGGTCCCGCCGATGGTTCGGGCGATCGACGTGATGCGGTCGTTGATTCTTGCCTTGGACTCCACGCGAGCAGGGAGAGTCGAGGCAACTTCTGCATTGCCTCTTACGTGATGACGCCGCCTATCGAGCTGGAGGAATCCTATTGCAGTGTTGCTCATTGATCCCCGAGGTCCGCCGTCTCGGTATCCTTGTCGAATTCAGGGTCCTTTCGGTCTCGCTCTCGGATTTGATCCCATTGCGCCAGGGTCTTGGATCCGCTCATTTCGAGAAGTGTGCGGGCGAGTTCCTGATAACTCGGTTTAGCAAGCACGGCCATGCGTTCGATCACGTGATGCTTGCCGTCCTTTACACCCTCGATGAGTATGCAATCACCATCGGCGTATCCGCGGGTCTCTTGAATCTCAGCGGGAGCGGTCCAGAAACCCGACTTATCGATCAGGCTCGCGACCTTGGCCCACTCGCGCGAGGTGAGCTTCCGCGATTGCTCCAGCACGAGTGCACCCCCATATCGCGATTTGTTCCCCCTTTGATGTTGTGAAAGCCTCAACGTGTATTGCTCACTTTTTTTCTCGATGCGAATACAGAGTGGATCAAGATCCCTCAGCATCGTGTACCAGACAATCCGGTAGACAACGCGCTGCTTGTCCTTCTTGGACAACTCCCAGAGCGAAGGTTCCTTGAAGGACGCGAAGTGACCTGAATAGATTTCAATGTTGAGATCGTCCAGAAACTCATTACGGGGATAGAATGCCTTCTTTGGGAAGAAGGCATCTTCGTCCTGGAGCGGTGATCCGAAGAACAGAAATAGATAAAGCAAGATCTGATGCCGCATGACGATCTCCTCGGGAAGGTTGTTCGCTGACGCCGTGCTCTGGGAAATTCGGTATCCGTGAAGCATGCGGACTGTGCCGATGCATCCTGAGAGAGTCATAATGTGATTTTACGAAATGTATCGATCGCGTGCAACTGCAACGCTCTGTAATAGTTAACTCGATTCTGGCCAGTTGATGGTTCTAGCGAGATGTCTCATTGGGAGAGCCACCTCGATAGTCCGGCCCAATCAACCAGACAGTCCCAAGGGGATCGCCGATCAGCCAGGGAACGGGAGGTTGTTTGGTTCCCCACGTCCTGTTTGAGTTCTTGGGATCCAATGGACTGTCCGCGGGATTTCCTGCTCCTGTGCTTGGATGAGTATGAAATGTACCGGCAGCTTTCCAATTGCCCGTCTGCTTTGGCTTGGGGGCCGTATTGAAGTTGATCCGGAAATCGCTGCCGATCTGCGTATACGTGAGGACATACCGATTTTCATGACCTTTACTGAGATTCTTCCAAATGACGAAGCCTCGCTCTTTGTAGTCCTCTTCGGAAAGCCGTTGCAGGCGAACTCTTTGCCCATGAATGTAGGGGAATACTGTTGGATCCCTCAGTTCATCCCCTCGGGGCCAAGTTGCACCCTTGATCGGCTTGGCGGGCTCAAAGATCTTATCTGGGTAACTGTCTGGATGTGGAGATGACGGCCCATCAGGAAATAGGGGCGGGCTGAAGATGTTCTTCAAGCGCGGCGATCTATCACCCTGCCTCGTCTGCAGGATGCCCACTGCGTTGAGGTGGACAGCAATAACTCTCTCAGGATCGATCACTCTGTGCCCAGAGGCGGGCGATTCTCGAGAAAGTCCGACGGATCCGCCGACTGCGGGATCATAAAACCCAGCATATGAGTGGTATAACAGTGTAAGTTGATCGAACTCGCGGGCGGTGAATTTGAAGCGATCGCCGGCGGAAGGGTTGCTCTCGCCGAGGATGTTGCCGAACGAGTCGTAGGAAACGTGG
>JANRKW010000055.1:0-229996 GCA_033763215.1 Isosphaeraceae bacterium
GCTTGCGCGCATTTGCGGAAGATCTCCGCTTCCCTTCCTCGGTCCTCGGCCCGGTGCTCTTCTTCGCATTGTTGCGATTCGCTTCAACCCGCTTCGGACTCGTCATGAACGACCCACCTCTCTTCACACCACCCAACGAACGCGGACACCCAAAGGGCGCAAAGCCCCCTATCCGGAATATCCGAAGCTCTTGCCCTTCCCTCCTTTCTTTTCTGAGGCCGCTCAGAATTCCCAAAACTCCCAGTCGACCGATTGCAACCGACCGTCACGACCGTGCCGGGTTCTCCCGTCCGCAGCGAGAAGGCCGGGGCGATCGACTCCGACTGCTCGAGGATTGTGAGCCGGCGAGAGATCGCGTATGTTCGGATGCAATCGACCGATGATCCGAAGGGCGGTTCCGAGGACGCTCTGATGACCGACGCGCAACTCCTGAATCGATTCCTGACCGAACAGGATCAGGCCGCGTTCGAGCAGATTCTCAGACGTCACGCACCGGCGGTCTCGCGGATCTGTCGATCGATCCTGTTCGATCCGCATGAGGTCGAGGATGCCTTTCAGGCAACCTTCGCCGTTCTGGTGAGAAACGGCGCCGCCATCCGTGAGCGCGACTCGCTGGGCCCTTGGCTCTACGAAGTGGCCTATCGCGTGTCGACGCGGGCTCGAAGCCGATTCCTGCGGCGGCGTTCGCAGACCGGGACGGTGGCGGAATCGACGCTCGCCGATCCCTCCTGGAACAACGATCGCCCGGGCGAGCCCGAGCGTCGCGAACTGGTCGCGCTCCTCCGAGACGAGGTGTCCCGACTGCCCAGGAATCATCGCGACGCGATCGTCGCCTGCTACCTCGAGGGCCGGACCCACGAAGACGCGGCTCGAGGGTTGGGGCTTCCGCTCGGGACATTCAAGGGACGTCTTCGCCAAGGCCGCGCTCTGCTTCGATCCCGCCTCGAGCGCCGAGGTGTCGCTGCGCCGCTCGCACTCTTTCTGGTGCTCGAGTGGCGGTTCGGCGCTTCGGTCGACGCGGCGCCGATCATCGACGAAGGATCGATCGAAGCCTCGACGCGGACGGCCCACCCGATATCGGGGCCACGGTCGCCGATGAGCCGGTTTCGCGGTCGCCCCGTTCGCGTTGCAGCGATGCTCGCGGCCGTCGTCGTCGGGACGACCTCCGTGCTCGTACTCGAACCCGAGGCATCGAAGGCGGTGCAGCGTCTCGTCGACGCGCGCCCCGAGAACGTCCGCCTCCGACGCATCAAGCGGTTCTGCGACGAGCTCGAGAACGATCCCGTCGAACCCGTGCGCGTCATGGTGACCACCCGGAACTCGGCCCCCTCGGCGATCGATCCAAACCGTTGACGGCTTCGAAAGCCGAGCGGCCGGTCGCGTGGATCACGCCCGGCCGCGGTTTCGATCCATGCTCGATTCGACCGGCCGGCTCAGTAGCGCAGGATCACCTGAGCGATGAGCGAGTCGCCGTACAGCGAGCGCGCCCGCTGCATCGCGAACTGGTAGCCGAGGCCCAACTCGAGATTCTCGGTGAGGTCGAACTTGGTGCCGATCGTCCCGGTGACGATGCTCCGCCCGGTCATGCCCGACGTTCCCAGGTTGACCAACCCGCCGCCTTCGAGACCGATCGGCGGCAGGAACTTGGCCGACTGGTTGTAGTAGTACCAGTTGACTTCGAAGAGCGGGGTCAGTCGGCCGAATCGACGGTCGATATGAGCATGGGTGTAGAAGTAGCCGTTCTGCTGGTTCTGCATCGCGATGTTCTGGCCGAACTGGGTCACGATGTGCCAGTTCTCGCCGAACTCCTTGGCCGCGATGCCGTAGACGGCCAGCAGGCCGGATCCTTGGTTTTGGTAGATATTCGCATATCCAGTGGGAGCTTCGTACTGGATGACGCCCGAGAAGAGGAACTGATTCTCGACGTCGCGAATGAACACGTACTTGGCACCTGCCGCGATGTTCGCCAGGCCGGTCGCCGATCGCCCGCCTTGGGGAGAGAACCGGACGATGCCGTCCTTGTCGGCGAAGAGCTGGAGGCGCTCGGTGAGCGCGAGACGGAGCTGGAGCGCGTAGACCTGATAGGTCCCCGTACCCAGGACCGGCGTCCCCGCGCGACCCCAGTTCGAGAAGACGTGGAGCCGAGCTTCCGTGAGCGATCGCGGATCCTTGGCCTGGATGATGTCGGTCAACGGACCGACGAACCCCGGAAACGCACGATCGCTCTCAAAGAGCCCGCGCGTGCCGGTGTCGAGCATCCGGCCGAGATTCGCTCCCTCCGCCACGCTCGGCGCCGCCGGGAAGCCGACGGGAGCTTCGAAGGCGGGTGCCGGCATCATCGGGGCGGGGGGCATCGGAGAAATGCCGCCGAAGCCGGGGACCGGTGCTTCGGGAAGCGGAGACTGAGCCAGAACACAGGTCACGATCAGACGAGCAACGAACATGGTATGAGCCTCCTGCTCACCCCGTTCTCGTGGGAAAGTCCAGGCTTCGCGCGGCCGTCTCGACCGAGTCGTCGCGGGCGCTCGAGACCCGGACGATCAATGTCGCATCTTCGCAAGCCTCATCCGATGCGTACCTCGTAGATCGTCGACGCAAGGCCCGTCCTTCAATCTCGATCCGTCGATCCCCACGAATTCTCGGATATCGATGATTCGAGCCGCCGCACCACCCCGCAGAGTCCACCCGACCACTACAAACAAGGCACCGTCCACCGATCGCTCCTCCCCAATCGAGCAAGTCGCCCCAATTTCCCTGTTTCCCCGTCGCTTCGACCCGCGAGCGCAATTGACTCGCCCCCACCCGCGCGATATCCTTGTTCGATCGATCGCGTCCGAATCGGCACCCGTGCCGGTTCGTCGCACCCCGGAGAGGTGGCTGAGTGGTCGATAGCGACGGTTTGCTAAACCGTTGAACTCCGCAAGGGGTTCCGGGGGTTCGAATCCCCCCCTCTCCGCTCCGGACAGTTCCAGCAGATGCTTCCGAAGCCGTAACGTCCTGACCGAAAACGACTTACGAACCACTCGCATCTGCTGATGCCTCGGCCCGCCGACTGGGGCCGCTCGAATGCTCGACGCCGGTTTGCGTCGCGAAACGTCCGCTCCGCCGGCCAAGTGAAGGCCACGGCGTTTTCCGATGGGTTCGGGAACCCGGCTGGATCTGCCGAGTTCTCCGGCCGTTTGCTCCGATCGTCCGTTCACGCGGCATTGCGCTCATCGAGGCTGTGTCGTGGCGTTCTCGAGAGCGACTCGTCAGACTGAGGCGGGCGGAAACGATTCGATCTGCATGTCCCCGTTGCGCCCGAAGTAGATGACTCGGCGACCGGTGAGCTGGACGAAGTAGCCCACGCAGCCGGCGGCCATCGTCGCTTCGACGAAGTCTCGATAAGTGTGCTCGTCGCGCTGACTTCGGCGCACTGCGGCTTCGACGCCGGGTGCCGAGAACTCGAGGGCCGTGGGGTGAGGGGGATGGGACGCGGCGACGACCAGCGAGTCGCCGTCGCCCATGTAGTAGGTCGTTTCACCTCGGGTGTAGTCCGCGTGGTACCGTTCCACGCCGATTCGGGCGAGCCTGCCGACGATCTCCGGAAAGTTCAGCTCACCGCTGAGCGCGCCTTGGGCACACTCGCGAATCTCCCGCGTCTGTTCCGCGTTCATGATCTCTTTCCTTGCGGTTGATGGGTCGAGGTCAATCGACCGGAAGGTCTTTCCATCCGTGCCGGCGAACGATAGCCCGCAGCAGGGTCACGAGTCCGCTTCTTTCTTCAGGCTGGAGATGGCCGAAGAACTCGCGGTCGTTCTCGTCGGCGAGCGCGGCCAGGACGGGGACGAGTCGTCGACCGGCCTCGGTGAGTTCGATGGTCTGGAAGCGGCGGTCGTCGCTCGATGTCGAACGCGCGGCGAGCTGCTTTCGGCAGAGTCGATCGATCAACTTGGAGACCGCACCCCGCGTCAGACCCACGCTCTCGGCGAGCCGACTGGGATTGGCATTCGTTGTCTCGTACATTTTTCGCATGAGCACCCATTCGGCGACCGTGACTCCTCGTTCGGCGACTTTCATCGCGAAGGCGTGCGAGACGTGGTTGGAGACGTATCTCAGCCAATAGCCCGCATGCTCTTCCAAGCCGCTCGTTCGATTCACGGTCGAGGCTCCCTGATGGTTTCCTAGGAAACTATATGAGGAGTCCCTGGCCGAGTCAAGCGTCGAGGAGGCGCTGAGACGTCTCTCGGGTGGTGATCATCGGGAGGTTCGCGGTCGACGCGAGCGGGCTCGGTCGAGAGCAACGCATGGAATCTCCTTGTGTTTTCTTGCGTTTTTTCATGTCTCTGCGTTCGCTCGTCCTTGTATTCGCGACGTGGGTCTCGGATACTGCACCGCTCGGCTGCGGTCTGCAAAGGTCGGGGGACGATTCAACCGACCGACCCGCGGGAGCGGCGGGCTTGCCCTGTGAAGGTCCACAACGACTCGAGGGAGGTTGCCCCGATGCGATCGATCGTGATCTCGACATGCGTCGTCTTGGCCGGCGCGAGCAGTGCGGCCGCGGGTATCGTGGCCGGCGGCGATTTCGGCGGTCTCGTGAAGGTCTTCGACGATGAGACCGGCGCCGAGCTGCGCTCGTTCCAGCCGTACGCCGGCTTTCTCGGCGGCGTGCGCGTGGGGGCCGCGGACATCAACGGCGACGGATATGACGACATCGTGACCGGGACGGACACGGTCGGTCATGTGAAGGTGTTCGACGGACTCACGGGTGCCGAGGTGCGATCGTTCCTACCGTTCGGAGGCTTTGCCGCCGGGGTCTTCGTCGCGGGCGGGGACGTGAACAACGATGGATTCGACGACATCTACGTCGGTTCCGCCGGTGCGAGCAGTCACGTGAAGGTCTTCGACGGCCGGACCGGGGCCGAGATCGCTTCATTCTTGGCGTATGACGGATTCACCGGCGGCGTGCGCGTGGCGTCGGTCGACCTCAATGGCGACGGGTATGACGACATCCTCACCGGCGCGGGCGAAGGGGGCAACGCGCACGTGAAGGTCATCAACGGGCGTGACCAGTCGCTGATGAGCTCGTTCCTGGCCTACGGCGTGTCGACTCCCCTCGGCATCTACGTCGCCGGAGGCGACTTGAACAACGACGGCTTCGGCGACATCGTCGTCGGCTCCGGGGCCAACGGCCACGTCAAGGCGATCGACGGCCGCACGGGTTTGGAGATGCTGTCGTTCTTCGCTCACCCCGCGGTGCCGGACGGCCTGAGGGTCGGCGTGCTCGACCTCAACCGAGACGGCTACGGCGACATCATCACCGGCGGCAGCATCGGCGGTCGCGTGAATGCGTTCGACGTCCGCGCGGGCGTCGAGCTTCACTCGTTCCTTCCGTTCGGCGACCTACCCGGGGGCGTGTTCGTCGCGGGCCTGGAGCCCGGACCCGAGTCGCCTCCGTCGGCGGTCCCCGAGCCGGGCACGGCGGTCCTCCTCGCGACCGGAATTCTCTGCACCACCCTCGAGCGAGGAACGCAGCGGCGCCGCTCGGGTTTGCGAGCGAGTGCGAGGTCGCATCGCGCTTGATCGATCCCAAGTGGAATCAGTTCGCCCGAATCGGACGATTCGAAGGGCTGAGATCAGATCTTTCGGGACCGTCCTTGATCGGATCTCCAGATTCTCTCAGAGCGTGCAGATATTCGCCGGAACTTCCGACGAGGATATGCATACATCTCGAATCGATGTTTTGTGCAGCGGCAACAAAGCAATGGCATCGGCTTCGATGTTAGTGGAATGACGAGCGAGTCGATCTATGGACTACGACTCCGAGCTCGTCCTGCAGGACCGGATCAAATCTGCGATGACGCGGGTGGGAGAGATCGATCAAGTGCCGGGAAGTGAGATCCGCGCGGTAGAGGGGAGTCCTTTACCGCGCGGGGTCGATCGATCAACAAGTGATCAATAGCGGTACTGATCGGTCTTGTACGGGCCGTCCTTCGCGACGTGGATGTAGGCGGCCTGCTCGGCGGTCAGCTCGGTGAGCTGGACGTTGAGCTTCTTGAGCTGGAGCCGGGCGACGTGCTCGTCGAGCTTCTTGGGCAAGACGTAGACGCCGATCGGGTAGTTCTCGTTGTTCTGCCAGAGCTCGATCTGAGCGAGCGTCTGGTTGGCGAACGAGGAGCTCATGACGTACGACGGGTGGCCGGTGCCGCAGCCGAGGTTGACGAGGCGGCCCTTGGCGAGCAGGATGATCCGCTTGCCGTCCGGGAAGATGATGTGGTCGACCTGCGGCTTGATCTCTTCCCAGCCGTAGTTCTCGAGCGCGGCGACGTCGATCTCGTTGTCGAAGTGGCCGATGTTGCAGACGATCGCCTGATCCTTCATCTTCTTCATATGGTCATGCGTGATGACCTTGTAGTTGCCGGTCGCGGTCACGAAGATGTCGGCCTTGTCGGCGGCGTACTCCATGGTGACGACGCGGTAGCCTTCCATCGCGGCCTGAAGGGCGCAGATCGGGTCGATCTCGGTGACCCAGACCTGGGCGGAGAGGGCGCGGAGGGCTTGGGCCGAGCCCTTGCCGACGTCGCCGTAGCCGCAGACGACCGCGATCTTGCCGGCGATCATGACGTCGGTGGCACGCTTGATGCCGTCGACCAGCGACTCGCGGCAGCCGTAGAGGTTGTCGAACTTCGACTTGGTGACCGAGTCGTTGACGTTGATCGCGGGGAACTTCAGCTCGCCGCGCTTGTGCATCTGGTAGAGGCGATGGACGCCGGTGGTCGTCTCCTCGGTGACGCCCTTCACGGCGGCGAGGCGAACGGCGTACCACGTCGGGTCGACGGCGAGCCGCTTCTTGATGGCGGCGAAGAGCACGCGCTCCTCTTCGCTCGTGGGCTTGTCGAGCACCGAGATGTCGACCGCGGCGCGGGCGCCGAGGTGGAGGAGCAAGGTGGCGTCGCCGCCGTCGTCGAGGATCATGTTCGAGTAGCCGCCGTCGGCCCACTCGAAGATGTTGTGGGTGAACTCCCAATATTCCTCAAGCGACTCGCCCTTGTAAGCGAAGACGGGGGTACCGGACGCGGCGATGGCGGCCGCGGCGTGGTCCTGGGTCGAGAAGATGTTGCACGACGCCCAGCGAACCTCGGCCCCGAGCGCCTGGAGCGTCTCGATGAGCACGGCCGTCTGGATGGTCATGTGGAGCGAGCCGGTGATGCGTGCGCCCTTGAGGGGCTGACGCGAGGCATACTCCTCGCGAATGGCCATGAGGCCGGGCATCTCGGTCTCGGCGATCGCGATCTCGCGGCGGCCCCAGTCGGCCAGGGCGATGTCGGCGACTCGATAATCCTTGGTGGTCGGCATCTGCGCAACGGTACTCACGTTCAAAGTCTCCTGGAAACGATGAACGGGCGCCGTTGCACGAGTTTTCGACCGTCCCATCGAGCCTGGCAGGATCGCCTTGGCGAACCGTCGCAGCGCCCCTCGAGGGCCGGCGTTGAACAAGGAAGAGGCGGGCGCCCGCGAGGGCCGAACCGCCTCTGCGAATTATAGAACACGAAACCGGTCGAGGACAAGGGCGGCATTTTCGGTCGATTGGGAACGATTCCCGCGTTCGACGCGCGCCCGAGACCGCGGGTGCCGCCGGCCGAGCGAGCTCCGTGACGGAATGGTTGAATCGGCCGACGATGCCGACGACAATCGTTGGCGGCTCGAATTCGAGTCGCGCTCGACCTGGAGGAAGATCCGATGCGGCGATTGCTCGTGGTGCTGTCGCTCGTGTTCCCGGGGATCGCCCTCGCCCAAGAAGAGGCCGCCCCGCCGCAATACGACCCGTCTCGGATCACCCCCGAGATCCGGAAGAAGACCGAGACGATCGCCAAAGCGCTCGAGGGCCTCACGCCCCAGGGCTTCACTCGCAAGGGTCATATCGAGCGCTATTCCGACTTGAATCTCTATGAGAAGATCAACGGCCGCTCGGAGATCTTCCACGCCTACGACGTCGCGGGGATGGCCTGCGCGACCCTGACGCAGGCGAGCGATCCGGGTAAGTTCATCGATATCTATATCTACGACATGTCGACACCGCTGGGAGCATTCGGCATCTCCTCGGTCGAGCGCGCGGCGGGGAGTCGAACGGTGTCGATCGGCGACGGCGGCCATCGGACCGACGCCGACCTCTTCTTCCGCAAGGGCCGCTACTACGCGACGATCCTCACTTCCGGTCCCGACGCCGACGTGCAACGCGCGGCGACGTCCTTGGCCGAGACCTTGGCGAATCGCCTGAAGGGCGAGGCGGCCGAGATCTGGGGGCTCGAGATGCTCCCGGCAAAGGATCGACGCAACGACACGATTCAATACATCATGGTCGACGCGCTCGGGCTCGACTTCCTCGCGAACGCCTTCCTGGCCTCATACCGTAGCGACGCGGGCGAGTTCACCGCCTTTCTCGCTCGTAGCGAGACTCCGGAGCAGGCCGCTCTCGTCTTGTCGAAGTACGCGGCCTATCTCGGGGAGTTCGGGAAGTCGGCCGAGCCGGTGGAGATCGCGGGTTCGCGGGTCATTCTCGCCGACGTCGGCGGCGGCTCGTTCGACGCCGCCTGTCGTGTCGGCTCGTTCGTCGTCGGCGTCACCTCGGCCCGAGGCCGCGACGCGGCCGTCAAGGCGATGACCTTCGTCCTCGAGGGCTCGAAGCTCCCGAAGTGACCGCGCGAGGGGTCTCCCGCACGCTCCTCGGCGATCGCCGCCCGAAACCCGGTCGGCCGCGCTTCATCGCATCGCGTTCCGAAGATCGATCGGCTCAAGCCGACCGATTCCGCCGATCGCGAGCGCGGCGACCGTTTGGTCGGTATCGATCGCCCGCGAGATCGGCGACACCTCCCTGGTCCGTCCTCCGTGCGACGGCCGCGAGTCGGAGAGGATGCCGCCTCGGATGATCCCCACGCTCATCGCGAAGAGTCGTCCGCCACCGGGCGACTCTTGTTCGCTTCGAACGCTTGGCGGCACCGGCGGGCGAAGCATCGGCTCCGCTCCGTCGGTATCGGAGGGGGGATTTCGATCAAGCGGTCCGAGCCGACCGAATCCGCCGGACGCGCGCCAAGACGAGAGCGACCCCGCCGACGGCGAGCGAGGCGAGCGTGGAGGGTTCGGGGACGGCGGTGAGCGTGACGTTGTCGTAGGATGAGGTACCGTTGCCAAAGTTGTTGAGGAAGACGACCAGACGTTTGCCGACCAGTTCGGATGAGGTCGGAACGCGGAAGGAGTAGGAGTTGTAGGCCCATTCCCCCTGCGGGGTTGACGGCTTCGAGCTGGGTGCCGAAGCGTTGCCCGATGAAGGAACCGCATACGGAGCCGGCCCAAAGCTGAAGGCTCCAGAAGCGAGAGTCTCCGGAAAGCCGACCGTTGCCGATCGCCGCACCGAGGGTGTAGGTGGTATCGGCTCGTATGTTCTCGTTGGTGACCAGCGAGACCCCGGTGTTCACCCCGCTGAGCGAGAGGAACTGACTCCCGCCGGCGGGCCCGGCGAGCGGGCCGATCTGGTTGAAGTCGGCCGTCGTGTCGGGACGGACAATCCTCGCATTCCCGCCTCTGAACGTCGTCCAGGGGGACGGAAGACTTGCGGTGCTCGAGCCGGCCGCGATGCCGGGGGTCTCCCACGTCTCGACGATCCTCGCCCATCCCTCTCGGCAACCCGTCAAGAGGAAGAGTAGGACGACGAGGCCGGTCAGATGTCGAAGGTTCATGAGTTCAACTCTTCTCGAGGGGGGCGATCACGCGTCGGCTGGATCGTATGAGGTCTGGTCTGAGCGACTCCCGTCTCGTTCATGGCGTTGCTTTGCAAAACCGAACGCGCCTCGGGACGCTTTTCTTGGATTTCTCGAGCGAACCAAGGGGACGATGGATGATCGGGATGTGTGCGGCTTGATTGGTGGGTGTGGGTTCGTCTAGGATTTGAGTTGGGATCTTCCCGACGGGATCCTCGTCGAGCGGGTGGATTCGAAGTTTCCCCCTTGTCCCCCCAAAGAGATTGGCCCGGGTCGAGATGACGACGCTGGATCGATCGGCGCTTTCGACCCGGCTCGAAGGCTGTCGGGATTATCTCCAGGAACGGGCGCGGCGGCTGATCCCGCCGGCTCTGCGGTTGAAGCTCGGAGCGAGCGACCTCGTCCAGGAGGCGTTCGTCGATGCGGCGCGGAAGGCGGAGCAGATGCCGCGGGGCGGGTCGGACGAGTTGCGGGCTTGGCTCTATCGGATCATGGTGTTGAACCTCGCCGAGGTCCATCGCCACTTCTTCGGCACCGAGCGGGCCGACGCGCGCCGCGAGGTGCCGCTCGAGGAGACCCCTCGCTCATGCGGCGGCGAGGGCGGCGAATCGCTCCGCAATCGACTCGAGGCGGCGGGCCCGTCGCCGGTCGCCCAGGTGCAGGCCCGCGAACTCGCTCGAAAGCTGGCCGACGCCGTCGCGCTGTTGCCGGAGGTCGAGCGGGCGGTCGTGATCGGGCGGCATTGGGAACAGCTCGACTTCGCCGAGATCGGCCGGAGGCTGGGCGGTCGCTCGTCCGACGCCGCGCGGATGATCCATGTTCGCGCGTGCCGCCGCCTTGCCGATCTGCTGGGGCATGATCTCGTCTGATCCGGCGGGCAGCTCTTCCAACGCTCGGGAACGCGGAGGGTCGTCGTGAGCGAACCATCGGCGGAGGATGCGGCGATCGGACCGCACGACGACTCATCAGAGAGTGCAGACGCTCGGATTCATTCGATCGAGGACTTTGAACGGCATCGGGCGATCGTCGAGCTGCTCGATCGCTCGCTGCGTCCGATCGCGTTTCCGAGCGAGCCGGTTGCTCCCGACGCGTCGAGCGCGGGCGGCGGAGCGCTCGGCAAGGTCGGTCGATTTCGGCTGGAGCGGGAACTGGGTCGGGGAGGTTTCGGGATCGTCTTCCTGGCATATGATCCGGAGATGGGCCGGCGGGTGGCCTTGAAGATCCCGCGGGCCGACGCGATGCCCGCGCCCGACACCCGCCGGCGTTTTCTCAAGGAGGCTCGCGCCGCCGCTCGGCTCGATCACCCGAATCTCGTGCCGGTCTTCGAGGCGGGCGAGGCGGGCCCGTTCTGCTACATCGCGTCGGCGTATTGCGAGGGGCCCACGCTCCGAAATCGGCTCGACGCGTCCACCACCCCGTTCGATCCAAGGAGCGCCGCGCGGTTGGCGCTGACGTTGGCTCGGGCGATCGAGCATATGCACGTTCGAGGATTACTCCACTGCGATCTGAAGCCGGCGAACGTGATCCTCGAGCCGGCGGCGCCGGGCGTCGAGAACGAAGCGGTCCCGCGGATCACCGACTTCGGGCTCGCCCGGCTCTTCGACGTTCCGATCGTGGAATCGACGGCGATCCGCCCCTGGGGCTCGCCGCCGTACATGGCTCCGGAGCAGATCGAACAGCGCCGCGATGCGATCGGCCCGCCGACCGACGTGTATGCGATCGGCGCGATCCTCTGCGAACTGCTCACGGGGCGGCCGCCTCATTCGGGCGAGACGGTTTGGGAACTGGTGCGCGCGGTGGTCGCGCAACCGCCGCTCTCGCCGCGACGCGAGGTGCCGGGCGTTCCGGCCGACCTCGACGCGATCGCGCTGAAATGCCTCGAGAAGCGACCCGACCGGCGTTACGCGAGCGCTTCGGACTTGGCCGACGACCTGGAGCGCTTCCTCGAACGCCGGCCGACGCGGGCTCGACCGCTCGGCGCGGTTCGCCGCGCGGCGCGTTGGGCGGCGCGAAATCCGGCGGGTTCGGCCTTGATGGTGTTGGCGGTGCTCGCGGCGATGGGCGGCGTCGGGTCGGCGATGGTTCTTCGCAAGGCGAATAGGGCGGCGCTTCGGGCTCTCGAAGGGGAGCGCGGGCTCCGATACGTCGCATCGCTCAGCGCGGCCGAGGGCGAGTTGCGCCTCGGCCGCTACGCGCAGGCCCAGCGCCTGCTCCGCGAGCTGAACCCGTCGCCCGGCTCGACCGAGCCCGACCGCCGCGACTTCGCCTTCTACTATCTCGAGCGACAGGCGCGCCGGGAGCGAACGGTCCTGGACGACCTCTTCCCCTCGCCGAGTTTCTCCGTATGCGCCGGCGGGGATCTCCTGCTCGCGGACGGTTCGGCCTCGCACGGAGGCGGGGTCTGGCACTTCGATCTCCCGAAGCGGCCCGCCCCGCCGCACCTCGGCGCGGCGCGACCTCTCATTCGGTTCGAGCGACCGCCCGGCTTCGAGCCCGGAGCGGGTATCCTCGGCACCCTGACCCGCGACGGCCGGCTAGCCGCCCTCATGACCACGCCGCCGCGTTCGGATAAAGCTCGGCTGATCCTCGTCGACCTCGTCGCCGGCCGGATCCTCGCGTCCGACGAGACCTCGCCGCTTCTGCACGCACCGATCGACTTCAATCGACATGGCGACACGCTCACGTACGGGACAAAACGCGAGGGACGAAGCCTCGATCGCGTCGAGCTCGCGGTCGACGGCCGAACGATCACGGCGGCCGAGGTTCGTTGGAGTTGGGGCTCGCTCTTCACCGGCGACGGGGCCCGCGTCGTCTCCATCGAATATCCCGGTCCAACCATTCGAGATTGCCGGATCCGGCTCTTCGACGTCGCGACGGGGAGGCTGATCGCGACGACCGAGTCGGGCGCGGTCGCGAAACCGATCGCGGTCGCGCCGACCGCCGGCGGACCGATCGCCGCGTGTTCACTCGCCGGCGAGATCCAACTGAGAGACGCGGGCACACTGGCGGTCATCGCCTCGATCCCGCTCCCCCGAGGAGTGAGCGATCCTCCGAACGCTCTCGCCTTCTCCCCCGACTCCACACGTCTGGTTGCGGCGCATGACCGAGTCGTCGTGCTCCGAGAGACCGAGGGAGGCCGAGAGATCGCCCGATTCGAGGGCTTCTCGGCGCGCGTCGACAACCTCGCCTTCCTGCCGAACCGGCCGGGGGAGATCGCCCTGAGTCTGGCGACCGGCGAGGTCGTCATCCAGCATGCGGAACCGGTCGAGGCGTCGACCATCCCTCTCCGACATGGAGACGAGGTTTGGGACGTCGCGTTCGTCGCCGGAGGGAGGCGGCTGATCAGTTTCGGAGGTGATCACTTGATCCGCCGATTCGACATGGAGACCGGCCGCGAACTCGGTTCGCTCGTGGGCCATGAAGACTGGCCGTCGTGCCTGGCGGTCGACCCCTCCGGACGGATCATCGCCTCGGGCGACTTCTCGGGTCGGGTGATGATCTGGGACGAGGAGGCCGGGCGGCTCGTTCGCGAGTTCGCCGGCGGGGTCGGCAGGATCCGGGCGATCGAGTTCTCGGCGGACGGCGGGACGCTCGCCTATGCGGGTCGCGACCGCTCGATCCGGCTCGTGAATACGAAGAATTGGCGGCCGTCGGGCGTCCTCTCGGGACACGAGCTGGATGTGCGCGGCGTCGCATTCTCGCCCGACGGTCGCACGCTCGCCGCGGTCGGCGACGACGCGGGGCTCGGCGACGACGCGGCGGTGGTGCTCTGGGACCTTGCGACCCTGCGCGAGCGCTCGCGCGTGCAGGCGTCGATCGATGTGTCGTGCGTCGCATTCTCTCCCGACGGGCGGACGCTCGCCGTGGGCGATATCGGCGGTTCGATCACGCTCCGGGATCCCGTCGACGGCTCGATCCGATCGGCCCTTCCCGGCCGGCACGGCGAGGAGATCGTCGGGCTTGCGTTCAGCCCCGACGGCCGCGTGCTCGCCGCGGCGGGGCAGGACGGGGTCGTCTCGCTCCTGGACGTGAACACGGGCCGCTCGCACCTCTCGCTGTTGGGGCACGCCGCGGGGGTGAACGCGGTCGCCTTCTCGCCCGACGGCCGCGTGCTCGGCTCCGCGAGCCACGACTGCACGGTGCGCCTCTGGTGGGCCGGTCCCGACATGCCCGAGCGCTGAACGACTCGATACTGGTGAGTGAGAGAGCGACGCAAGGACGAGCCTTGCCGAGCTCAGGCCGTCACGAACAGTTCGGACGAGCGCTGAACGGCGGCGACGTTGTCCTTGAAGTGGGTGAGGTTCTGCATGTCGGAGTTCACGACGTCGACTCCGTGGCCCAACACATACGCATATGCTCTTTGCCAAGGGGAGAGCCCCGACTGCATGAGCTTCTCGTCGTAGTGCATGTCGAAGGCGGTCTTCTTGCCGCCGCCGCCTTGCGAGAGAAAGCGCGCCGCCTTCATACCGACCAGACCGATCCCGGCTTCGCGAGCGCGGCGGAGCGTGGGCGCGAGCTCGACCATCGGGGGCGTGCCGGCTTGGACGCTGAAGGTCTGGTAGTCGTACCAGCCCGCGGGCGTGACTGCGATCATCGCAAGATCATACCAATTGGTCTCGATCATCGCTTCGAGGACTTGCTGGGCGTGGTTGTGGGTGCTGATGCCCCAGTGGTCGACCTTGCCCGCCTTCTTGGCGTTGAGGAAGGCCTCGTGGAGTTCTTCGCAACGCGCGACGGCGGGATCGTTGACCTGCATGATGTAGTAGGCGTCGACATGATCGGCGCCGAGGTCGACGAGACTGGCGTCGAGCAGCTTGGTCCAGTAGTCGGCGAGGAACTTGCCCTGGGCGACGGTCAGCGGCTTGCCCGGCTCGTGGCCGTCGGCGGGGCGCAGAGGGGCCTTGGAGGTGACCCAGATCTCGCCTCGGTGGGCCTTGTAGAACGGGGCGAATGCGCGCTCGCTCCCTTTGTAGAAGGCGTTCGATCCGAGGTCGTAGAAGTTGACGCCGGCCTCGAAAGCCGCGTCGAGGAGTCGCACGGCGCGCCCGCCCACGAGCGCCGCGCCGCCGCCGAAGACGAGCCGACTGCAGAGGAAGTTCGTGCGGCCGAGCTTGCGATAGGGCATGCCGGGCCGCTCGTTGCGATGGATCAGTCCGTCGCCCCGCTCATCGAGAGCCTGCGCCGACGCCGGCGCCACGCTCGCCGCGGCGGTGGTCACGGCCGTCGTCACCATGAAATCCCGACGGCTCATCTCGTTCGGCGTGGTCATCGATCACTCCCCCCCTCGAAGTCGAACGAAACCGACTCTCGAACCATCCCCCCTACTCTATCCGACCATCCACAGCCTCGCCAGCCGGGGAACGATCGACCATGTCCGATGGACCTGAATTGCATCTCCGAGGATGCGCTTGCCCCTTCAGTGCGGGATTCGCGGATCCGATCGACGGATTGTCGTTGAATCGAGCACTCGACTTCGCATAGACTCCTTCTTGCGTCTTTTGATCGACTCGTCTCTACCCGGTGATTTCTTCAATGCGTTTCAAAGCGACGTCGGCTCACTTGGTCTTCGTGGTCGGTCTCTGCTTTGCCGCGGTCCCCGTCCGCGCGAGCCTCGTCCAGCTGAACGCGCCGAGCGAGTTCATCGGCCCGGTCGACACGATCGACTTCGACGACCCGGCCGAAGGTTCGGCCGCCAACATCGCCTATCAAGGCCTGGGCGTCGAGTTCTCGACGGTCGGCGATGCCCCGGTTCCGATCTTCGACTGGACTCGGATCGGCCGGACCACCACTTCGCCCCGCAACGTCATCGCCACGGTCAGCTCGTTCGGCGGTACCTTCACGACCTTCCTCGACATCCACTTCGCCGCTCCCCAGTTCCAGGTCGGAGCCTTCTTCGGCAATGACCAGGCTTTCGGCGGCTATACGATGTCGACCCTCACGGTTTTCGACGTCGACGACCAGTCGCTGGGCGGCTTCTCGGTGACGACCAACGACAACACCTCGGTCGACCAGTTCCTCGGATTGCTGAGCACGACCCCATTCGTGAGGGCTCGATTCTCGAACAACGGGACGAGTCTCTCGGTCGTTCTCGACGACCTCTCCTTCAGCGCCACGGCCGTTCCCGAGCCCTCGACCGCAGCGCTCTTCGCCGGCGGCCTCCTCGTCCTCGTCGCGGGCATCGGTCGATCTTCTCGGAAGCCGCGCTGATACTCGCGCGGGCGACCGGTTGGGTACCCACCTCGGAGAGGTGGGTACGCAGCGTCCGGAGTGCGGGTTAGCGAGATCCTCGAGTCGAATCGGCGACACCTCGCAGCAAGGTGGCGACCACGAGATTCGCCATATCGTTGGTGGCGATATCGCCCGCACGATTGGCTTCGAGTGCTGCGTAGAGCAAGCCGTCGATTGCGGCCACGACCCAAGCCGACGGGAACTCCGAAGAGATCTCGCCCAGCTTCTTCGCTTCATCGACCCACGATCGCAGCTGCTTCTCGATCACCTCCAACCTCGACCTCAGCTCGGGCTCGCGCCACATCTCGGGATTGGTGTAGAGGAATCGGACTCGATCGGCGACCGGGACGAGTCGCTTGATGACGTCGGTGAGTCTCTCGATCGGCGAAGCGGCACGCTCGGCGACGGCGCGGACCGCTTCATCGACCTGCGACAGGGCCCATTCGGCGATGCTTCGGATCAGGGCTTCCCTCGACCCGAAGTATCGGTGCACGGTCACGCGCTGAACGCCCGCCGCTCTAGCGATCTCCGACATATTTGCGCGTGGATTCGTGCCGAGTTCACGGACCGCGGCCTCGATGATCTCGATCTTGGTGGAATCCATTTGACTCGAATGATACAGCAGTGTAACATTTCGTACGTCATCGCTGCTCGTCGATCCAACGAGGATCGATGCGAGGAGGGTCTCCTGGGACGATATCATGTTTCGGATTGCTTTCAAAATGCTGCTCCACGACCAGGCGAAGTATCTGGCCTTGGTGTTGGGGATCAGTTTCGCGACGCTGTTGATCAGCCAGCAGTCGGCGATCTTTCATTCTCTGCTTCTGTCCTCGGCGCGAGACTTGTCCGAGGTGGACCAGGCGGAGATCTGGGTGATGAAGCCCACGGTGGAGACGTTCGACGAGTCGGACTCGATGTCGGAACTGACGGTCAGTCGGGTGCGAAGCGTTCCGGGAGTCGAGTGGGCTGTTCCCTACTATCAGTCGACATCCCGCCTGAAGACGGAGAAGGGCCGCATCAAGGTGGTGCAGGTGATCGGCATCGATGATTCCTCGATGGTGGCTGCTCCGCGGCGGATGTTGATGGGATCGGTGACCGACTTGCTCCGACCCGACGCGATCATCGTCGATGCGTCCGGCTTCAAGGCGATCTTCCCCGATCAGGAGTTGCGGACGGGGATTCGCGTCGAGGTCGGCGAATGCCGAGGGGTCATCGTAGGGATCTGTCATCTCGGACCCTCATGGAGCGGAATGCCGCGAATCTACGCCCGCAGGAGCCTCGCAGTGCGCATGGCGCGGGAGACTCTGAACCCCGTGACATATGTACTGGTGAGGACTCGGGGGAATCTTCTCCCGAACGATGTCTGCCGCGAGATCGAACGGAGGACCTCGTTGACGGCTCGGACTCGCTCCGAGTTCGCGGATGCCACGATCGGCTGGATCCTGAAGTACTCCGGCGTCGCCGAGAATTTCGGGATCACGATCCTGCTCGGCGTGGTGATCGGCGTGGCGATCGTTGGACAGACCTTTTACATGTTCAGCTTGGAGAATCTCAAACAGTTCGCCACGCTGAAGGCGATCGGGCTGAAGAACGAGCGAATCATGTTGATGATCGCCCAGCAAGCGGCCTTCGTGGCGACGATCGGGTACTGCCTGGGTATCGGTCTGGCGAGTCTCTTCTTCGCCGTCTCGAGTCCGGCGCTCACGGGCGGGCTTCGTGGAATGTTCATGGATCCATGGATCTTCGGAGGTACGGGCACCTTCATCCTCGTCGTGACGTTCATCGGCTGCTACGCAGGCGTTCGGCGCGTCTTGAACGTGGACCCGGCCATCGTCTTTCGGGGGTGACCATGTCGGGGGTCGTTTGCAGAAATGTCGAAAAGCTCTTCGACACCGCAGCAGGTCCGATCAAGGTCTTGAAGGGTGTCGACTTCGAAGCCAATCCCGGAGAACTCACGATGCTCGTGGGACCAAGCGGGTGCGGCAAGACGACATTGATCTCGTTGTTCGCCGGTCTGCTCTCGGGAGCGACCGGATCGATCGAGGTCTTTGGTCGCGACATCAATCGCATGCCCGCGGGCGATCTGGTGACGTACCGACTCGGGTCGGTCGGCTTCATCTTCCAGCAATACAACCTGATGGCCGGTCTCTCTGCCCGAGAGAATGCGGCCGTTCCTCTGATCGTCGCCGGCAGGTCGTGGGAGGAAGCGCTCCCCGAAGCGGATCGTTTGCTTCAGCGCCTCGGGTTGGGAGAGCACCTCGAGAAGCTTCCCTCTCAGTTGTCCGGCGGTCAACAACAGCGCGTCGCCATCGCTCGGGGTCTGATCCACCGGCCGAGGCTCCTCCTCTGCGATGAGCCGACGGCCGCTCTCGACAAGGACTCGGGCCGGACGGTGATGTCGCTGCTGCGAGATCTGGCGGTTCATCCCGATCGCGCTGCGGTCATCGTCACGCACGACCCGCGCGTCTACGGGTTTGCCGACCGCATCGTGTCCATGGAAGACGGACGGGTCACGAAGGTCGAGACCAAGTCCGTCTCGGGGTTCTCCGAACACGAGGAATGATCGTCATGTGGAAAACGTCGATCCGATCGGGAATTCCCCTTCTCGCCGCCGCCGCATTCGGCTTTGGAACGGCGACGACCATGATCCTCCAACCCGAGGAGCGACTCTCCGCCGCTCCCAAACCTCCGGCCGTCTCCTCGTTCAAGGGAGACTTCGTCGCGGGTCTGGGCGAGTTGCAGCCGGCGGGCGAACTCGTCGAACTCGGGGCGGAGATCGCGGGCATCATCAGCCGCGTCGATGCCGTCGCAGGCAAACATGTTCAGCAAGGCGACATTCTCGTCGAGTTCGAGTCGGACTTGATCGAGAGTCGTCTGCTTCGAGCCTAGGCCGAGCTCGCGCTTCAGCAGGCAAAGTATGATCGCCTGCGGGCCGGAACTCGCCCTCAGGACTTCCCGATCATCGAGGCCGACCGGGAATCCGCCCTCGTCTCCGTCCTCCATCGACGTCGAGAATATGGGCGCACCGAGGCGCTCAAGGCCAAGCAGACGATCACCGCCAGCGATTTCGACAAGGCGCACGCCGACCTGAAGGATGCCGAGGCGCGACTCGCTCGAATCGACGCCGAACTCGCCAAGATGAAGGCCGGTACGTGGGACAAGGATCTCCTGATCGCCGAGCGCGAGGTGCGAGTCGCCGCCGCGGAGCTCGAACTCGCCAAGGCCGAGCGGAAGAGATATCGGATCCAGGCTCCTTGCGAAGCCGTCGTCGTGAAGGTCGACGTCCGACGAGGAGAACACTTCGATGTCGCCAATCATGAACATCCGCTCGTGACGCTCGCCCCGATCGGAAGGATGCAGGTGCGAGTGCAGGTCGACGAGGAAGACGCGGGCAGAGTCGCCCTATCATCGCAGGCGGAGGGCTTCCTGAGAGGGCCGGTTCGCGAACGCCTGGAACTCCGGAGTCTGAGGTTGGAGCCTCGGGTCGTCCCGAAGAGCTCGACCGTGGGCAGTTCGACCGAGCGTATCGACACTCGCGTGATGTTCTTGATCTATGAAGTGGTCTCGGCGCCGCCGCGCATCTATCCAGGGCAACGCATCGATGTCTTCATTCAAGCCGCAGGGCCGGAGCACGACTGATTCGAGATTCTTCGACCCTACCAAGTCCTCCCCGCTTCGACCCCGTCCCGGTCGCACGGCAAGGAAATCTCGCGATCCTCGCGGAGCTCCCGAAGCGCCGGCCTCGTCGAGCGGGAGACTCGGTAGAGATCGAAGGTGCGATCCCAGCGATCGGTCGGGCCGGGGAAGACGAGAGTCGTGGTTCCGAGCGCGTCGAGCGCGGGGAGGTCGCGCGAGCGGGCGAGAACCGTGAAGGTGGAGAGGTCGCCGACAGACGATTCCAGCGATGCGGGCGTGAACACCGTTCGCACCTCGACATCCGGGCGGTCGAGCGCGAAGAGCCGGAGCGCTAGGTCGTGCGGTACGGGACCGAACGGCGTTCGATAGGGGAGTCGATCCCAGTCGTCGTGCAGCAGCACGAGCGTCGAGGCGGCAGGCAACCCCGGACCGATCCGCTCGAGGAATCGGACTTCCGATCCGCGACTCTCGTACCTGGGAATGATCAAACAATTCATCACGGCATAGATCGTTCCAAGAATCGCGAAGGAGCCCACTCCCGCGATCCGAAGCGCTCGGGGGCTCCATTTCGCGGCTTCGAGCCGTTCCAAGAGCCGAGCGACCGAGCGAGCGGCCCAGATCGAGAAGGGCGGCAAGGCGTGAATCGCGTAATGGGCGTTCTTGACGGTTGCGAAGCTCAGAAGCACCAGCGGAGCAAAGGCCCAAATCGCGAGGAATCGATCGAACGAATCGGCCCTGCGTGGACCGGAGCGGAACGCGCGAAGGATCGAGACCCAGGCGAAAGGGGTCCAGGGGAGGACGAGCCCGAGCATCGCCGCGAGATAGCTCCACCAGGGACCGCCGGCGAAGTTCGCCGAACGCTCGGCGAGCCTGTCGGAGATGTGGAGCGTCCAGAGCCCGAGCGCTTGCGGGTGGGTCGCGATCACCGCGGCGGGCCAGGCGAGCGTCAAGAGCGCGGTCCAGGCCCATCCCGACGGAGAGAGGAGCCGGCGCGCCGTCGCCCAATCTCGCTCGGCGAGCAAGGTCGAGCAGACGACCACCCCGATGATCACCGAACCGAAGACGATTCCCTTCGCCCAGGCGGACATTCCGAGAAGCGTGAAGAAGAGGACAACCAAAGCACGCGTACGATACGAGCGCTCGCTTCCGAGCGATCGGAGAGCGTCGAAGACGACGAGCGCGGCGGTGATGATCGCGGTGAGTTGGATATCGGCGTCGCCGAGCCTCCCGCGCTGGACGGTCCAATAGGTCGTCGCCTGCACGAGCCCGGCAATCAGACCGACGTGTCCGCCATGGTGTCGAGCGGCGAGCAGGGCGACGGCGACGACGACGACGACGGCCGCAAGTGCCGACGGCAGTCGCGTCGTCCATTCATCGACGCGGCCTGCGAGCCGCGAACCGGCGAGCGTGAGCCAGTGGGCCAACGGCGGCTTCTCGATCCAAGGGAGCCCGGCGATGGTCGGGGTGATGAGATCCCCGCGAGCCCACATCTCGCGCGCGCCTTGGGCGACGAGTGCTTCGTGGTAGGAGAGCCGGGGCGCGGAGGGTCCGCCCAGTCCGATCAACAGGGTCAGCGCGGCGAGGCCGAAGAGGGCGATCCATCGGCCGATCCCGAGGCGATCCGGCATGTCCTTGGCTCCGTCTGGTGCGACGGATCATATCGCACCGGGCCCGATCGACCAAGGTCGATCGCCGCGCGACGCTCGGCGGTTTCGAGGAGAACGCGTTCGATCTCATCGAAGAAGACCGCCGTTCGGAGCGGCTTGGACACATAACCGTCGAATCCTTGCTCGAGGCAACTCTCTCGGTCACCCTCCATGGCGTGGGCAGTCATCGCAATCACGGGAAGGTGCGCGAGGTCGGGATTGCGGCGGATCCGAGAAACGGCCTCGATTCCCCCGATCTCCGGCATCTGGATATCCATGAGCACGACGTCGAATCGGCCCGGGTCCCCCGCGAGGAGTTCGAGCGCACCACGCCCATCGCCCACGACGGATACGCGATACCCCGCTTTTTCGAGCAGTCTACATGCGAGAACTTGATTGATATGGTTGTCTTCCGCCAAGAGGATCTCGAGGCCCCCTTCGGCGCATGCTGCGAGATCGCTCGTCGGAGCGGCTTCGAGGCGACGGCTCGACGCGATCGGGAGCACCGCCGTTCCAGGAAATCGAGCCGGTTCCGAGCCGAGCACGCTTCGGATCGTCTCTTGCAGCTCGGGTTGACCGACCGGCTTGACTAGGTAGGCGGCGACTTCGAGTTCCGTGCATCGCCCGGCATCGCGGATGCCTGCCGAGGAGAGCATGACGACGCGGATTGCCTCGAATCTCGGGTCGGCCCGCAGCACCTCGAGGAAGCCGAGACCATCCATCGCCGGCATCATCATATCGAGGAGGATCAGGTCGACTCCGGGATCTCGACCGAGGATCTCGATCGCCTCCTCACCGGAAGCGGCGGAATCGACCTGGAATCGCCACTGGCCGAGAATCTCCTGGAGAATGCGTCGATTCGTGGCGTTGTCGTCGATCACGAGGATTCGAAAACCGGCGGGATCGAATCCGAACGATCCCGGTTTGGTCCGAGCATGGAGCTCATGGAGTTCGAACTTCGCAGTGAAATGGAACGTGCTGCCGACGCTGAGTTCGCTCTCGAGCCAGATCCGTCCGTTCATGAGCTCGACGAGCCGAGAACAGATCGAGAGCCCGAGCCCGGTTCCGCCGTAGTGTCGGGTGGTCGAACCGTCGGCTTGTTGGAACGGGCGCCAGATCATCGACCGATGCTCCTCGGCGATGCCGATTCCGGTATCGGCAACGGAGAAGTGGAGCACGGCGTGGAGTTCATCGATCGACGCGAGTTCGACCTCGACGACGACCTCGCCCTGCTTGGTGAACTTGATCGCATTCCCAACGAGGTTGATGATGATCTGACGCAATCTCAGCGGATCGCCGACGAGATAGTCGGGCACGTCGCGTGCGATCGAGTGGGTGAGCTCGAGGCCTTGCTGGTGTGCCCGCAGACCAAGGGTCTTGAGGGTCTCGCCGATGCAGGAATGGAGCGAGAAGTCGATCGAATCGAGCGCGAGCGCGCCGGCCTCGATCTTGGAGAAGTCGAGGATGTCGTTGATGATGACGAGGAGTTGCTGCGACGACGAACGGACCATCTCGAGGAATTCGCGCTGCTGATCATCGAGTTCGGTATCGAGCGTCAGTTCGGTCATCCCCATGATGCCGTTCATGGGAGTTCGGATCTCGTGACTGACATTTGCGAGGAATTCGGATTTCGCCCTGTTGGCGGCTTCGGCGTTCTGTTTGGCGTGGATCAACTCGCGCTCGACGCGTTTCCGTTCCGTGAGATCGCGCGCCACGAAGGCGAAGCAGGCGGGGGTCGACGACTTGGCGGAGGGGATGGCGAAGAAGTTGAGCGAAACGTCGACGGCGTCGGCGGAGGTCCCGAGATCGCGACCCGATCGTTGCGTCTGCGCCGCGTCGACGCGGATCCGTGTTTCTCCCTCCCATCGACCGTTGGCGATCGCATGCGGCAGCGCCCGGTCGCGGATCATCGGCCAGGCCGCGGGTTCGAGAAGATCCCGAAGTTGGGTAGGGCTGGAGTTCCGTCGCTGCTCGCTCGAGGAGAGCCCTCGCGCGGCGCGGTTGAGATAGAGGACCTTGCCGCCGAGGCTCGTCATCGCGATGAAGTCGGACGAGTTCTCCACCAGAGCGACGAAGCGTCGGCGCTCCTCTTCGGCCTCGTGGAAGCTGGTCACGTCGCGACCGAGAAGGAGGTAGCCGACCGGAACGCCGTTGGGATCTCGAATCGCCGTGAGGGTGACGTCGACCGTCAATCGCGCGCCCGAGGCGGCCATCCAAGTCCATTCACGCTCGACGAAACCCGAGTCTAGGATCGGGTCGACGAGGAGAGAGAAGCTCGGGCGCGGGACTGTTCGATCGGAGCTCGATTCGCCTGCATATTCGACGATCTCTTGATCGACGAAGAATACCGTGGGATCGGCTCGGCCGACGATCTCCGAAGCCTTGCTCCCGAGCATTCTCTCGGCGCCGGTGTTGAAGTCCGTGATCATCCCCTGGGGATCGGTCGCGATGATCGCGAGTTCCGTGGCGGCGTCGAGCAGAGCAGTGATCCGCGCGTTGGATTTCGTGAGTTCATGAGTTCGCTGCAGGACCGTGGCCTGAACCCTTCGTCGAATTCGTTCGAGTTGAGCCTGCCGCGCCGCGACCGCCAAGATCTCGCGGCGTGCCGAGATGCAGAACCAGATCAGGAACAGATCCTCGAAGACGACCCAGAATGCATGCTCGATCCAGCGCCATTCGCTCGCAGTGGCGGTGCCGTAGATCGAGAGCGGCCAGAGACCGCCGCGTACCACGTGGTCGAATGTCGTGATCGCCGTGGCGACGAGCAGCACGCGAATGTCGCGATATGCCGACAGGAGCGCAAGCGAACCAAACACGTGGAAATGCGTTTCAATTCTACCGCCGCTGAGATGGATCAAGATACTCGAGATCGACATCTGCGCGATTGCGATTGCGATCCGAGTGCCCGCGTCGCCCGAGCGACGGATTCCCAGGTAGACGGGGAAAGCGATCACGAGTGAGGACAGGAAGACGATGGTCGTGGAGCTTCCCAGCCAATTCGCGTTCCAAGGAGAGAAGCCCGCGGCGATCACGACGATCGCGATCCACTGGCAGACGAGTCCCACCGAGAGAAATCGGTCGGTTCGGACGGCAATCGCTCGCAGTTGCCGGTCGAAGAGCCGGCGCGCTCGTTCCTTGGATCGACGAAGATCATCGTTCGGCGAGGAATCCATGATCATTCGTCTCCAGGTGCCGCGTCGTCCTTCGCCAGCGAGTGCGCGTCCGCCGTCTCACAAGGCAGCGGACAGCCGAACACCGGGAATTCAACGATGCGGTTCGGCTCGTCGGATGAGCGCGGCCGCGACAGGATCTCGCGCACCGTAACGGATCCCTTGGAGAGTCCTTCATGCCCGCGCGCGACGGTGATTCCACCCGAGAAACGCACCCGCGATCCTTGGTCGAAGATCATGAGTTGTCCGGACGTCGTGGCGCCGAACCGGCGTGCTTCTCGACCGTCGAGGTCGCGCCGAATTCGAGCGAAGGGAAAGATCCGGTTGAGTCGCTCCTCGAAGCTCGGATCGGGCTCGCCGCAGACGATGATCGTGACCTCGGGGCGATGGAGAGCATCGATCCCCTCGAGGAGTCGGTCGAACTCGCGGATCGAGGCCTCGGTGCACGGACAGCCGCTCATCACGAAGAAGAGTGCGGCGGGCAGTGTGATCGGCGGAGAGATTCCGGACGAATCGGGCCAGCGGGTGAGCGTCGCGCCTCGCTGTCCGGGCGTGCAGTCACGGATCCAGAGTCCGACCTGGCACACGGCAAGGCTCGCAAGCCACAGACACCAAAGCAGACGATGTCGAATCCGCGTGTCGTGCACGATCGGTCGGCTTTCGCGAACGGGCCCATGTTCCACCCCGTACCACGGCATCAGCCTAGGACAGGATTCTGAGCCCGATCCGAGAATCACCGGAGGCCTGATTGCGCTTGCCGATCTGCACGGATTCGGGATAGCATCGAGACGACTCGGGCAGGTCGAAAGTCGTGGCGAGATCGAGTCGTGGCGTATTGAATCGTCGAGGTGGGAAATGCCGCTGTTCGAGTATGTCTGCGAGTCGTGTCGGACCGGTTTCGAGGCCTTGGTTCGGCGAGCCGACGAAGTCGTCGCTTGCCCGGATTGCGGCGGGCATGAGGTTCGCAAGGGCTTCAGCGCACCCGCCGCAGCTCGCAACGGCCAGGGCGAGGGCGCGAGCCGCGGGTTGGAGATGAGCGGGGCGAGCCTCTGCGGCAAGCCGGGATGCGGCCCGATGGGATGCGGCGGCGGACTCTGATCGACGCGCGGACGCGACTCAACGCGCGTCGACGTGTCGGCCGGTCGCCGGATCTCCCGCAACCTGGAACCGCGCTGGCCCTTCCTCGCCTCGGATGATCTTCAAGACCACCGGTGCCGAGGCGAGCGGGCCCGCCTTGACTTCGAGGACATGTCCCCGCGCCTTCAGGGTCGCTAGCGTCTCCTCGCCGAAGCCGGGGTCGATCCGGAGCTTGCCGAGAGCAGGCTCGGTTTGCCGGAACGAGCCGATCAGGTGATCGGAGAGAAATCGAGGAGCGCGGACCGCCGTCGCGGGGTCCGCCCCTCGATCGAGCAGGTCGACGAGCAGCTGGACCGCGAGTTGATCCTGATTGTCGCCGCCGGCAATGCTCACCGCCACGACGGGCCGCCTCTGCTCATCGAGGACGATCGTCGGCGTCAGCGTGATGCGCGGGCGCTTGCCCGGCTCGAGCCGATTCGGGTGCTTCGGCCAAAGGTTGAAGCTTTGAAGACGTGATCCCATCCAAACGCCCGTCGAACCTGCGACGACCCCCGACCAGCCGCTCGGAGTCGCCGCGACGACGTTCCCCTGCGGGTCGACCGTGACGCAGGTCGTCGTATCATTGCTCGGTTCAGGCGGCCTGCCGACCTCGACCGGATCGTCGGCGGGGGCGAGTCGTGCAGAGACGCGACGAGGATCCCCAGGCAAGCGGACCGTCGAAGCACGAGCCGGATCGATCAAACGTTCTCGCACTTCGAGATATTTTGGAGCGAGCATTTCTTTCAGAGGTACCGACTCGAAGATCGGGTCGGCGAGGAAGCTGTCGCGATCGGCGAGAGCGAGCTTCATCGTTTCGACGATTCGATGCACCGAGTCGGCCGATTCGCGAGGGAGCGATCGCATGGGGGTCGCTTCGAGCATCGCCATGGTCTGCAGCAGCATTGGGCCTTGGGTCCAAGCGCCGCACTTCTGGATCGTCCAGTCCCGATAGGCGACCGAAACCGGCTCCTCGATGCGCGTGACGTGCGACGCGAGGTCGATCGATCGGAGAAGGCCGTTGTTCTCACGCATCCATGCGTCGATCTCCTGAGCGATCGGTCCTCGATAGAAGCAATCGGCGACGCGCCGGAGTCCGGGAGATCGACCCGGCGGTCCGGCGGATTCGGCGAGGATGAGGCGGTCGATCGTGCGAGCGAGATCGGCGTGCCAGGTCCGCTTTCCCTCGGCCAGCAGCGCTCGCGTCGGCTCGACGACCTGCGCGAACGTCATGGTACCGCGACGCTCGAGAAGCACGAGCACCGCGTCGAGGAGCGCAGGGACGGTCGCGGACTCGACGCCCTTCGCCGGGATGCCGTCGGGCCGATCGCGAAACCGTTCGAGCGTCGCCAGTCTCGGAGCGGCCCCCTGCCCCGCGATCACCTCGACCGTCTTGGTCGCGGCATCGTAGTAGAGGATCGGCACTTCACCACCGAAGCAGACCGAGGCCGAGTCGGTCACCGTGAGTGCCAGGAGTGAGGCAGCGGCGGCATCGGCGGCGTTTCCGCCCGACTCGAGCATCCGGATCCCGGCGTCGACCGACTTCGCGCCGCCGGCTCCCACCGCAAATCTCGAGCCTTCCGCATTCCATCGGCCGACGAATCCGCGCGGGGTCTCGGGCGGGGCCTGTGCTCGAGCCGTCATCGACGTGGATGAATGAATGAACAGAGCTACGAACAGAATCGCGATCGACTTCTTGATTCCCAGATTCATGGACGAGTCTCCGACTCCGAGGATCGGCGGGACCGTATCGCGACGATCGTAGACGATCCTGCGGTCCGAGCCTAGTGCGGGCGGCTCTCGAACTCGCGAAGGAGTCTTCCTGGAGCGCCGATCGAAGCGATCGTCACTCGGCCGAGATGCCCTCTCGCGGTCTCGGCAGCGAATCCGCGTTTGGGTGCCACGAATGTGACCGTCTCTTCGGCCGAGATCGCGGTACCGAGGATCGTTCCCTCGTCGGCATCGAGACCCGAGGGGATGTCGATCGCAAGGATCGGGCGTCCCGAGTCGTTCGCCGCGTCGATCACGCGCTCATGGATTCCGGCGATGGGCCGCGTCAGACCCGTTCCGAAGAGGCCGTCGACGATCCAGTCGATCGGTCGATCGAAGAGATCGCCGAGGTCGTCGAGGATTGCGAGTTGCTCGACGTTGGAACGATCGAGAATCGCACGCTGGATTCGCGAATCGCCGCGGTTGCCGGCGTTCGCGCCGACCCAGGCGACGGATACTCGGACTCCGGCGGCGTCGAGATGTCGGGCGACCACCGCACCGTCGGCACCGTTGTTGCCCGGACCGCAGAGAATGAGAACGCTCGTCGAGTCCGCCAGCTTCCGGCATTCGAGCAACCGACGCGCCACGGCCGCGCCCGCGTTCTCCATGAGCATCAGCGTAGAGACGCCGTATTCCTCGGCCGCGCGACGATCGATCTCCTGAACATCGGCTCGCGTCAATGGACGAGGAGTCATCGATCGGTCCTTCAGGCGCCGTCGGTATCGGCGACCGGGTCGAGAATCGGGCGGAGGGCATCGGCCAGAGAGATCCATTCCTCGACGTTCATCGTCTCGGCGCGGAGCGACCCGTCGAGACCGAGATCGCCGAGCAGAGCGTCGGTCTCCACCTTGGAGAGCTTGCCCTCGCTCATCGTATGGAGCACGCCGCGAAGGTGTTTTCGCCGATGGAGGAACACGCGACGCACCACCGAATGGAACCAGGGGAGGTCGCCGATCGCCGCTTTTTTCTCGGCATTCGGGGTGATCTTGATCACCGCCGAGTCGACCTTCGGGCGGGGCCAGAAGACCGAGGGCGGCAAGACTCGAACGACCTCGACGTCGGTCAATGCCTGGATGAGAACCGAGAGCGAGCTGTAGTTCTCGCTCTGCGGCGCGGCCGTCATGCGTTCGGCGAGTTCGAGCTGGATCGTGACGACCAGGCGCTCGGGGCGGAGAACCGGATCGGGATGCACGAGAAGATTCGTGATGATCGGCGTGGCGACGTTGTAGGGCAGGTTCGCCGTGAGCTTGAAGCGGTGTTCGCCTTCGACGGCGAGGCCCGCGCGGATCTGGTCGAGCACGAAGGGATCGAGACGATTCTTCGACTCGAGGGCATCGGCGTGGATCACGCGGACGTTCGGCATCCCGAGCGTCGCTTCGGTCGTGAGCTGAACCATCATCGGATCGATATCGACCGCCACGACCGCAGCGCCGCGTTCGGCCATCAGAGTCGTGAGCGCACCGGCTCCGGGTCCGACTTCGAGGATGACGTCTCCCGGTCCCACCTCGGCCGCCTTGACGATGACCTCATGCAGATTGAGATCGATCAAGAAGTTCTGCCCGAAGCGATGCCTCGGAGCGATTCCCTTGCGACTGAACAATTCGCGGAGATAGTTCTGAGTCTGGCGGGCCATGAGTGCTTCCGATCGCGCTCGTCGCCCCGGCGCGAGCCGGGCGGAGAATAGGGTGCGTCAGCCTTCGGTGCGACCGAGGAGTTTCTCGACATGCTTCGCCAGAATGTCGACTTCGATGTTCACGGTTTCACCTATTCCAACGACTCCGAGCGTGGTGACGGCGAGCGTGTGCGGAATCAGCATCACGGAGAAGCCGTCGGCCGAGACGCCGACGAGAGTGAGACTCACACCGTCGACGGCGATCGACCCTTTCTCGACCATCAAGCGCGTCCAGCGCCGATCGAGCCGGAAGGCGAGGAACTCCCAGTCGCCCTCGCGTCGGCGCTCGACGAGAGTCGCACGTGTGTCGATGTGTCCCTGAACGAAATGTCCGCCGAGACGGTCGCCGGCGCGGAGCGATCGCTCGAGATTGACGCGATCCCCGGCAACACGGGTTCCCAGGTTGGTGCGCTCGAGTGTTTCCGGGCCGAGCTGTGCGACGAAGCGATCGCCCTCGATCGCGACCGCAGTGAGGCAGCATCCGTTCACCGCGATGCTCTCGCCGGTCACGAACGGATCGACAAGGCCCGGCCATTCCACTGTGAGCCGGGTGCCGCCGTCCTCGGCGCGGTGTTCCACGACCAGACCAAGAGCTTCGACGAGTCCTGTGAACATGCGCGGATTCGGACTCCTCGAAGTACGTCGACATTCACGAAACCTCTTCCATCTTAACGCGAACCGCACGATACTAGGAAGGACTCCCTTCCTCTCCCCATCTCAGGAGAACCTCGGATGACTCCGCTGAACCGTCGAGATTTCCTCGCCGCATCGGCCGCCGCCGCAACCATCGCCGGCTCGTCGGCCAACGCCGCCGGCGCCTTTCCCAAGGCTCCCCTGCCCAACGCCGCGACCGACAAGGTCGTCCTCGGCAAGACGGGAATCCAGGTCTCGTTGATCGGCATGGGTACCGGAAGCGTCGGCGTCGGACAGGCGAGCAATCAGACCAAGCTCGGCATCAAGGGATTCACCAAGGTCGTACGCCACGCACTCGATCGCGGTGTCTGCCTCTTCGACGTCGCCGACCAGTACGGCTCGCACGTCTACCTCCGCGAAGCGCTGCGCGGTGTCCCGCGCGACAAGTACGTGATCCAGACGAAGACTCACGCCACGAAGTTCGCCGACGCCCGCAGCCACCTCGAACGGTATTGCCTCGAGCTCGGCGTCGAGATGATCGACATCGTCCTCCTCCACTGCATGACGAAGGCCGACTGGCCCGCCGCCAACGCCGGCTCGATGGAATATCTCGCCAAGGCGAAGGAGCAAGGTCTCATTCGCGCCCACGGCACGAGCTGCCACGGCATGGATCCGCTGGGCATCTCGGCGAAGCACCCGTTCGTGGAGGTCGACCTCGCCCGGATCAACCCCGAGGGCTTGATCATGGACGACAAGAACCCGGCTGAGGTCGCCTCGCGGCTCGAGGAGATGCACTCTGCGGGCAAGGGCGTCATCGGCATGAAGATCCTCGGCGAGGGTCGGATCACCACGCCGGAACGCAAGGATGCTTCGCTGGCCTTCGTTCTCGGCCTGCGGACGGTCGACGCGTTCATCATCGGTTTCGAATCGACCGAGCAGGTCGACGACCTCTTCACGCGGACCGACAAGGCGCTCGCCGAGCTGAAGAAGGTCTGATCCGCCAACGTCCGACTCCCAACGAACCAACCCCCGGTCCCGCACGCTCGAGCGTGAGAGACCGGGGGTCGTCGTTTCCTGTGCATCGATGCGACCGGGGTACGAGGTCGACTCAGTAGCGACGACCATGGAGCGGCGGACCGACGCCCGTGAGCGGCAGGTAGTACGTTCCGCGCGGCATTCTGTCGCCCGGACGATAGTAGCCGAGGTCGTATTCCGCTTCCCAAGGCGGATCGACCGCGATGTTGTACGGCAAGGCGATCACCTGGAAGGCGAAGAGCCCCGCGGAGAAGAACGGCTGAAGGATCTGATTCCGCTGCTTGGACTGCTTCGGGTCGTCGACCGGGTAGGTCAGGAATCGACCACCCGCTCCGAAGTAGGTCTCCACGGAATTCCCGTAGCGCTCGAGGCCGGCATCCTGGAAGTAGAGCGGCATGTGGCAGGTGGCCGGAGCCGCCCAATACTTCTTGTACGGTTCCCACTCCCGCTTGGCGAGCGGCACGAACTCTTCGGGGACGGGAATCCGCCTCAGGGGACGAGCCTCAGTGGAACTGGGAGGACGAGGCAGCTCGTACTCGGTCGGTTCATCGATCACGATGCTGCCGATCGTGTCGTCGGCGGATGAACCGCCGGCGCGGGTGCCGGGAGTACGAACGCCGGCCTGGCGTCGAGCGGCGATACGGGCGACCTCCGCCTGCAGTTCCGGAGGAATCGGAACTTCATTCTGACCGGGGCTCGCTGCGGGAAGCGACGCCGCGGAAGCCGCCGCAGGCGAGTTTTCGACGGGCATCGGCAGTTCGTTCGCGGGCGCTTCCGGGATCGACGGAATCGGCGGCGTTTGGTTCGCCTGAATCGCTTCCGCTTCGAGCGCGGGAGGAGGAGGAGGGCTCACCGGCACCGGGACAGCCTCCAGCGGAGAGACGGGCGCCGCGGTCGGCAGAGGCGCGATCTCCGGAGGCGTTGCGGGCACGGGTTCGGGGGCCGGGCTCGGTTGCGGCGCGGTCGGTTGATCGGCGGACATCGGAGGAGCGACCGTGGGCTCGACCGGCACCGGCATCTCATTCGCCAACCGAGGAGCTTGCTCGGGTGCGGCAGCGGACGGCTCCGGGGTCGGAGCGACCGGCAGCGGAGCCGGGGCGGGAGCGGGGGCCGAAACGTCGATCAGCTCCCTCGGCTTCTCGTTCGATTCGCCGGCCGGAATCGCAGGGGGCACCTCGGGCGCCGTCGGTTCGATGAAGGCGGGAGGAATCCGGTTCGGTTCCGGCAAGGGCTCGATGGGAGATGATGCAGGAGGAGCCGGAGCAGCGATGTTCGGAGCCGTCGGCGGAAGGTCGTTCGGAGCAGGTTCGAGCGCGATCACGGGCCGTGCATCGTCGACGCGCGGGGCGACCGGTTTGGGCTGGTCTGCGTTCGACGGCATCGGCAATGCACGAGGAGCGCTCGGGGCATCCGGTTCGGGGAGCGGTGCCGGAGCCGGTTCGAGCGGATCGCTCGTGGTCGTGGGCACTTCGCGCGGACGCGTCACCGACGTGGTCGCCTCTCCCGGCAATTCGATCTCGCGGGAGGCGGGGACATTCGAGGCGGCTCGGGCTTCCGTTGCCTTGGCAGCGTCATCCAACTGGAAAGGAGCCTGGTTCGCGGAGGTGAGCTGCACCGAATCGGATCGCGAGGGCTGATCGTCCGCCAAGGCCATCGCACCAGCCTGAACGGTGGCATCGTCGCGCAAGTGGCTGTTCGCAAGCGCTGCGGGCGACGGTTTGACCGAGCCCTGTTCCACCATCTTCGTGGCGTGAGCGATGCTCAATGCGAGAGCCTTGCGTTCGGCCGGATCGAGTTCGTCCTGCCGCTTCTCGGCTTCGCGGAGGAAGCGGAGAGCGCGGGTGTAGTCTTTGTATTTGACGAAGTCGATCCCGTTGCGAAGCGAGGTTCGCGGGTTGCGAGCCGCCGCCATCGGATCGAAGTTGGTCTCGGCCGCGTCCGGAGACTCCCCGCGGGGCGGGGCTGCGGGCGCTTGGAACAACTGCTGGGCCGATGCGCTCGGCATCTGGGAGCCGATCCAGGCGCCGCCGCCGATCGCTCCGACGACGAGAGCCGCGGTAAGGGCCGTTTTCGAGCGACGCAAGTCACGCCTCCTTGCTCATCACGCTCAGCAAGCCGCGGAAGGTGGTTGGATTCCGTTCCAAACCACGACCAAGACCGCGAGAGAAAAACGGGGGGATTTCAACGACGAATGGGACGTCGGCTCGGCCGACTTTCCCGAAGATCACGCTCGACCCTCGACCGCGAGGCTCGAGTCAGACCCCTCCTCGAATCGTCTCCGATTCGGAGGAGAAGCTGGAGTAATTCGGAGCTTCCTGGGTGATCACGATGTCGTGAGGATGGCTCTCCTGCACCGAGGCGCCCGTGACTTCGATGAAACGGGCCTTGGTGCGGAGGTCGTCGATGGTGCGAGTCCCGCAGTAACCCATGCCGGCCCGCAAGCCTCCGACGAGCTGGAAGACGTAATCGGCAAGCGGCCCCTTGTACGGAACCCGCCCTTCGACACCCTCGGGGACGAGCTTTTGCGTTCCGCTCGACTTGACCTCCGACGATTGTCGATATCGTTCATGCGACCCTTTGGCCATCGCGGCCAACGACCCCATGCCCCGATACGTCTTGAAGCTCCGACCTCGGTAGATGATCGTATCGCCTGGACTCTCGGCCAGTCCCGCGAACAGCCCGCCGATCATCACGCAGTGCGCCCCGGCGGCGATCGCCTTCGTGATGTCGCCCGAATAGCGGATTCCGCCGTCGGCGATGATCGGCACACGGCCTTCGGCCGCCTTTGCCGCATTGTAGACCGCCGTGATCTGAGGCACTCCCACGCCGGAGACGACGCGCGTCGTACAGATCGAACCAGGTCCGATCCCAACCTTGACCGCGCTTGCTCCGGCGTCGATCAGGTCGCGCGTTCCCTCGGCCGTCGCGACGTTGCCCGCGATCACCTCGATCGTGAAGTCGCGCTTGATCCGCCTCACCGTCTCCACGACGTTGCGCGAATGGCCGTGCGCTGAGTCCACGATGATCACGTCGACGTCGGCATCGATGAGTGAACGGATCCGATCATAATCATGAACGCCGACCGCCGCGCCGACCCGCAATCTGCCGCGTGCATCCTTGCACGCATTGGGATATCGGTGCAGCTTGTCGATGTCCTTGATCGTGATCAAGCCCTTCAATCGGTATTCATCGTCAACGAGCAGGAGTTTCTCGACTTTATTCTTGTTGAGAATTCGATCGGCTTCTTCCAGGCTCGTGTCGGGAGGCGCCGTGACCAGGTTTTCCTTGGTCATGACGTCTTCGATGCGGAGATCGTTGGTCTCGAGAAAGCGAAGGTCGCGCCGGGTCAAAATACCCTTGAGTCGACCGTCGACCGTGATCGGTACGCCCGAGATATTGTGACCCGACATGATCTCACGAGCCGCACCCACGGTTGCATCGGGCGGCAGCGTGATCGGGTCGACGATGATCCCGTTCTCGGATCGCTTGACGATGTCGACCTCGCGGGTCTGCTCTTCGATCGACATGTTCTTGTGGATCACGCCCAGACCGCCCTCTTGCGCGAGAGCGATCGCCAGCTCCGATTCGGTTACGGTATCCATCGGAGCCGAGAGAATCGGCAGGTTGAGATGGATCTTCGCCGTCAGATGGGTGCGAACATCCACTTGGTTCGGCAGGAGTTCGGAATAGGCGGGCTCGAGGAGGACGTCGTCGAAGGTGATGCCCGGATATGCGATGCGATCCTGCACGGGAAAAGCCTCCGACCCAGAGACACCGTGGGAGTGTACGATCTTCCGCGGGTGTGTCGGTCGCCTGAGATGCTCTTCCCAGCCAATTGGAATACAAACCGCCGACGCCGGCAAGTCCAACTCGCGAGAGAGACGAGCCGGCGGCTGCGCTCGAGCTCGCCAGAGGACCTGAAACCCTGAAGCGGTACTCTCTCGGCGAGCCGGTTCCGACGCTCGTTCAGCGATCGCGGGTCAGCGGCATGACGACGTAGGAGTAACCGTCGTCGGTGCGAAAGACCGCGGCGTGCTTGTGATCGATCAACTCGGCGGTGATCGTCGCATCGTCCTGGAGGTTCTTGAGAGCGTCGATCAGGTAGCGCGGGTCGAATGTGATCTCGACCGCCTTGCCGTCGTAGGGAATCGGCATCTCGATGGTCGACTGGCCGACGTCGGCCGCTTGGCTGTTTAGCGTGAGCACGCCTTCGCCGAAGGAGAAGTCCACGCCGCGGCTCTCGTCGCTGGTGACGATCGACGCTTGTTCGACGGCCTGCCGAAGCGGACCAACTTCCATCGGGATCTTGACGTCGACTTTCGTCGGGAAGACGTCCTGGTAACGCGGGAAACGTCCCTCGACCAGCCGAGAGTAGATCACGGCGTTGTGCGTTCGAATCAGAACTGCGGTCGTGCCTTGAATGGCGAGATGCACGGGCGGATCGTCGTCGACGAGATTGCGTTCGATGAGCTTGAGGGCTTTGACGGGGACGACCGGCATGCCGGCGGGCAGCTCGGCGTCGTTCTCGGTCTCGACCGCAGTCGTCATTCGAGCCAGACGTCGCCCGTCGGTGCCGACCATCGCCATCGAGTCGCCCGTGAGTTCGACGAGAACTCCGCCGAGGGCGTAACGCGTGCTCTCGACATCGGTTGCGAACATCGTGCGACGAATCGATCGCTTGAGGTCGGCGGCGGCGACCACGTGATACTGATCGGCCGCGAAGTCGGGGACGTCCGGAAAGAGATTGGGGTCCTCGCTCGGCAAGCGATACGAGAAGCGCAGGCCCTTGACGAGGAGCTGGTCGCCGTCGAGCTCGAGTTGGATGTCCTTGTCCGGAGTCGTGGCGAGGATCGATCCGAACTTGGCGGATGGAAGGATCACCGAGCCGGCACGCTCGGTGTGGACGCCCGCGACCTGATAGCGAATCCCGACTTCGAGGTCGGTGGCCAGCAGCGTCGCCCCCGCTTCGGGATCGACGGTGAACTTCAGGTTTTGGAGGATCTGCTTGGGACTCCGAGCCGGAGCCACCCCCCCGACCATTCCGAACGCGGCCAAGAGGCCCTTGCGATCACATAGCGCCTTCATCTCGGTCTCCGCGTTGACTTCTGGATTCGCGTAAGCAAGGACCTTACGTCGCTTTATGACTTCCGACGCTCATCGACGTACCGAGCGTAGACTCCGCGTATGTCATCAGAAGAGACGAAACAAAACGTCTACTTCTTCGGAGACCGACGTCGAGTTCGTCGATATCCCGCAGACCTCGGAGTCAAACCCAGGATAACAACTGACTTACCCGCTCACAATCGACCGCGGGAGTCGGGGGATAAGGTGTCGACCGGATCGTCGAGGGATCGACGATGAACGTGGGCCGAACCCCGAGAAGGATTGCAGAGCTCGTTTGCGATCACCGATTCGGACACGATCGTCGACAGTCGACCGACGTCTTATCAACAGGTTTTCCCCTGCCGGTCGTCGATCGAATCGCTCCGCCGAGCGGCTCGACTGCGGGCGCTCGTTCCTCGGATCTCGGTCGTTCCGCCAACTCGAATCGGGTTTCTCGGGGCCTTGGTTGAGTCGCTCCAACGGTCGCCCGGCACCTACCGTGAGGTCCCTGAGGATTGACGCGGTTCCTCCCTCGCCTTAGGATCGCCGCTGCATCCAATCAGCTCGATTTCCAACGCCGTGAGATGAACGTGCGCATCCTCCTCACCAACGACGACGGCGTCTTCGCGCCCGGACTGCGGGCGCTCCGCAAAGAGCTCGAAAAGGTCGGCGAAGTGATCGTCGTCGCTCCCCATCTCGAGCAGAGCGGCGTGGGACACTCGATCACGCTGCTCAGTCCGCTCGTCGTCAAGCCGGTCGACGACGAAGAGGGGCGCGACCTGGGATTCATGGTCGAGGGCTCACCCGCCGACTGCGTCAAGCTCGCGATCATCGAACTCCTCGATCGCCCGCCCGATTTGATCGTTTCGGGGATCAACGCCGGCAGCAATGCGGGGATCAACGTTCTCTACTCCGGCACCGTCGCGGCCGCCATCGAAGGCGCGTTCTTCAAGATCACCAGCCTTGCCGTTTCGCTCGAACTGGCCGAGCATTTCGACTATCCCCGTGCCGCGCGACATGCCCGACAGGTCGTCGAGCGGATCGTTGCGAATCGACCCGAACCCGGCTCGCTCTTCAATGTGAACATCCCGGCGCACCTCCGCGGCGAGCCGAAGGGGATCCGGGTGGTCCCGATGGACATCGGCCGTCATGGAGAAGGCTTTGAAAAGCGGCGCGATCCTCGCGGACGCACCTACTACTGGATGACCTACAATCCTCCGTTCCATATCTCCGGCGAGGAGACCGATGTGACGAGCCTGTGCGAAGGTTACGTCACGGTCACCCCCCTGCACTTCGACCTCACGCGGAGAGACCGGATTGCGGAGCTCCGCGACTGGACCTGGTGAAATCGTCGCGTCGAACCCACCGCGAGGCTACAAAGATGATGCGCAGGTGTAGGCTTACTCGTTCGATCGCGCTGCTCGCCGCCGTCGTCTCGTTCCTCCCGTCGTCGGGATGCGACGAGGCGGCTCCGCCCTCGAAGACCGTCAAGAAGAGCAAGACCGCGAAACCGCTTCCCAAGGATCGCGAGATTCTCGGGAAGCGAACCACCGAAGTCGTCGATGCCCAAAAAGAGACGGCATCGGGTGCGGCGAAAGCGGTCGAACCTCGCAAGATCGTCTCCCGCGACCCGATCACGCTCTCGGGAAACGCCTACGTGTCGATCATCGGGCAGGCGTCGATCCTTCAGATCAAGCACGCCGTCGACCTCTACCAAGCGGAGCGCGGCGAGTATCCCAAGACGTATCAGGAGTTCATGGACGGCATCATTCGCGCCAACAACATCGCATTGCCGCGACTGCCGATTTGGCAGTCGTACGGCTACGACGCAGCGACGCATTCGCTGGTCATCATCGAGTATCCCGATCGCAAGGCGCAGGTCGACGCCGAATACGACGCGAAGGCCGGTCGGGGTGCCCGCTGAGGGCTCGGCGGACGGATCGCTGCTCGATCGAGTCGGCTCCGTAAGGACTTAGGGCATGAAGAGGGATCGCCGAGGAGTTGCGACCGACAGGCAATTCCGATAGACTCGGAGAGCAGTCTCCGAAGGTCTCGTCGTGCTCGACGTCGCGTCGGACGACCGGTCCGTGATGGAAGAGGGATCGACCGTGAGCAATGAAGTTCCGCCGACGTCCGAGCACTTGCCGACCCCGCTCTTGAAGATCGAGGATGAGCTCAAGGAGAGCTACCTCACCTACGCGATGTCGGTCATCATCAGCCGGGCGCTTCCCGACGTCCGCGACGGTCTGAAGCCGTCGCAGCGTCGCATCCTGGCGGCGATGCGCGACCTCGGACTCAGCCCCGGCGGGTCGACGTCGAAGTGCGCGGGGATCGTCGGCGAGACGATGAAGCGGTATCACCCGCACGGCGACAATTCGATCTACCCCACCCTGGCTCGGATGGCTCAGTGGTGGAACATGCGGCACCTGCTGTTGACCGGCCAGGGGAACTTCGGGTCGATCCACGGCCTTCCTCCCGCGGCGATGCGGTACACGGAGGCGAAGCTCAGCCCGATCGCGGCCGAGATGCTCGAGGACATCGAGCTCGATACCGTCGACTTTCAGCCGAGCTACGACGAGAAACACTCCGAGCCGCGAGTCCTCCCGGCGAAGTTCCCGAACCTCCTCGTGAACGGTTCGGGCGGAATCGCCGTCGGTATGGCGACGAGTATTCCGCCGCACAATCTGGGCGAGGTCTGCAACGCGGTGGTCGCGCTGATCGACTCACCGGAGATCGAGCTCGACGAACTGATGGAGATCATCCCCGCACCCGACTTTCCGACCGGGGCGACGATCTGCGGACGCTACGGGATCCGCGAGGCCTATCGTACGGGCCGCGGGCGGATCGTCGTGCGTGCCAAGTACACGATCGAGGAACAGAAAGACGGTCGCTCGCAGATCATCTTCACCGAGATCCCGTACCAGCTCACCAAGGAACCGCTGCTCAAGAAGCTGGCGGAGTTGGTCAACGGCGAGCGTGTGACGGGCGTGACCGACGTCGTCGACGAGTCGGACCGCAAGCAGCCCGTGCGGATCGTGGTGAAGGTCAAGAAGGGCGAGGACCCGAAGGTGGTCCTCAATCAACTCTATCAATTCTCACCGCTCCAAGACACGTTCAGCGTGATCATGTTGGCGCTCGTCGACGGACGACCCAAGACGCTGCCGCTCAAGGATTTTCTCCGCCTCTTCGTCGAACACCGGGTCGTGGTGATCCGTCGGCGCACGCAGTATCAGTTGCGACAGGCTCGTCAGCGCGCGCATATCGTCGAAGGCCTGTTGATCGCGCTGGCGTATATCGACGAGATCATTCGAGTGATCCGTACCTCGGCGAATCCCCCCGAGGCGCGTGCCCGCCTCATGGGGATGGAGGTCTCCGCCGAGATCCTTCGCCGCGCCCTCGACGATCCCGAGGCCAAAGAGTCGGCCGGCCTCACTCGGATGCAGGCCGACGCGATCCTGGCGATGCGGCTCCAGCAACTCACCGGGCTCGAGGCGGATAAGCTCACCAAGGAATATCTCGAACTGAAGAAGGACATCGCGCACTACGAGCGGATCCTGGGCGACGAACGACTGATCCTCGACCTGATCCGCGCCGATATGCGGGAACTCGCGCAGAAGTATGCCGATCCCAGGCGAAGCGTCATCGATCCCGAGGACCTGGGCGACTACGACAAGGAAGCCCTGATCCGCGAGGAATACATGGTCGTCACCGTCACGCACGACGGCTACATCAAGCGCCTGCCTCCCAATACCTACCGCGCGCAGAACCGCGGAGGTCGAGGGATCAGCGCAGGCAACACGCGCGACGGCGACTTTCTTGAACACATGTTCGTTGCCTTGACGCACGATTACATCCTCTTCTTCACCGATCACGGCAAGGTCTACTGGATCAAGGTCTACGACATCCCCGAACAGGCGCGAACCGCGGGCGGCCGCGCGGTCGTCAACTTGCTGCAACTCTCGGACGGAGAGAAGATCACGGGTCTGATCCCCGTTCGTGAATTCAAAGAAGACGAATGCCTGTTCATGGTCACGCGTAAGGGCACCGTCAAGAAGACCGAGCTCTCGGCCTTCAAGCGGCCGCTCGGTCGCGGGATCATCGCGCTTGGGCTCGACGAGGGAGATCAATTGATCGGCGTCGCTCGAACCAAGACCGGCGATCATGTGATTCTCTCGACGCGAAACGGTATGGCGATCCGATTCGACGAGTCCGACGTCCGCGTCATGGGTCGACCGGCCTACGGCGTGCGCGGGATCAACCTCGAAGATGACGATGAAGTCGTCGGGATGGTCGTGGCCAACGGTCCCGACGATCCGGCCGGATTGCTCACGGTCTGCGCACATGGATACGGCAAGCGCACTCTCTTGAGCGAGTATCGATCTCAAGGTCGCGGCGGCAAGGGATTGATCGACATCAAGACGAGCGACAGGAACGGATCCGTCGTCGCCATCGCCAAAGTCGAAGAAGCCGACGAAGTGATGCTGACGACCTCGGGCGGCATCTTGATTCGAACGAAGATCTCGGACACGCGCCCGATCGGGCGGAATACGCAAGGCGTTCGACTGATTCGCGTGGAGGAAGGCGACGAGGTCCGCTCGTTGGCGAAGCTCCCCGAGACCGAGCTCCAGACGAACGGCGATGAAGAGCTCCTGACGGACGAAATGACCTCGTCCAACCCCGAGGTCAACGGCTCGACCACCGCTCTCGACGATCTCGAGGCCGCGGGGGATGCGACCGACCTCGAGGCCGGCGAGGATCGTGCGGACCTCTCGGATTCCGACGAGTCGGAGTGAGCCGCATGGTGTGCGCGGATGATCTCACGGATCCGAGAGCGGCTTTCGGATCCGATTCCGGGAGATGATTTGCGCGCTCGAGTCGGGTTCATCCTAAGAATGGGGAGATTCAGTGGTCGCTCCGCCATTTTTCTCTTGCAACTCGATCGCGGCGCGGACATTCTGAAACCGTGAGTTCGGAAGCGGCACTCCCGCCGTCCGAGGTCCCTTCGGGATCTTCCTTCGAGTTCACGACGCCTCGACCCGATCGGCGATCGAGAGTCCACCGTCCACCATTCGATCGATGTGAGTCTCCCCTCTCCCGCGATCAATCCGCGGTGTTCCTGTCCACGCGCCGTTGCCGGTGTGCGGGATCGATCGCTTCCTGCCTTTGCTTTCGTCCGTCCGAGAGGCCGTTCTCCGATGCGCATTGCCGCGAAGTCGACGCCCATCGCACTCTTGCTCTCGGGAGTGATCTCGCTCGCGACCTCGATTCGCGACCGAAACGATCACGCCGAAGCAGTTCCGCAACACGATGCAAAGCAGACGGCAGCAGGCGTTCGCGCTCCCATCGCCGAGGTGCTCCACTGCCCTCTGGCATTCTCGGGCGTTCATCTCTTGAAAGATGATCCCAAGACGGCACGCACGGCATATCACTTCTGCAAGCCGCTCAACGACGACGTCAACCAGTGCCTGCTCTACGACGGCACCGGTCCAAACGCCAAGCTCATCGGCGTCGAGTACCTCGTGAGCGACAAGATCTATCGATCGATGCCCGAATCCGAGAAGACTCATTGGCACGATCACCTGCATGAAGTCGACTCGGGCTTGATCCGGAGCTTGACGCAAACCGGCAAGGAAGAGGCCGAGACTCTCGCCGCGGTTCGGACCCTTTGGGGAAAAGTCTATCATACATGGATCGATGGAGAGATCTATCCCCAAGGTCCTGCGCGTCTCTTCTGGTCGGTCACCGGCAAGGAACCGTTTCTTCTCCCCAAGGATTTCACGCTTCCCCCCGAGCTCCGATCGAACGCTCCTCGTTGAGGTCGGTCGGACCGAGAGGAAGCGGTCTTCATCTCGGTCAGCGGCCGTCCCCCGAAACGGCCCCCCGTTGAACCCTGGTTTCGTGGAAGCAAATCGACGTCAATGAATCCACTTTCCTCCGACGTCGCTCCCTCGCAAACCGACTCGCCTTCGACTCCTCTCCAGAGATCCTCATCCCTTTCTTTCGATCATCTCAGGGAGTGTTGGAATGACTCGTTCTCGTCGCGGTTTCACGCTGATCGAACTGCTGGTCGTGATCGCCATCATCGCGGTCTTGATCGCCCTGCTTCTCCCCGCCGTTCAGGCTGCTCGCGAGGCGGCCCGCCGTGCCCAGTGCACGAACAACCTGAAGCAGATCGGGTTGGCGATGCACAATTACAACTCCTCCAACGGCGTGCTTCCCCAGGGTATGCGCGGTTGCTGCTGGGGTTCGTGGCTCGTGCCCGTGCTGCCGTATGTGGAGCAGCAAGCGCTCTTCAACTCGTGGAACAGCTACGGCAACAACTCGGGTCTGCCCGGATATGTCGACGGCCTCTTCCGGTACGCCGGAGCCGCGAACATCACCGTGAGCTCGACGCGAGTGAACGCCTACTATTGCCCGAGCGACGGCTCGGCGACCAACTTTGCCGGCATTGCGGCACTCGGTCGTCAGGTCACCTCGCAGAGCTACGTGGTCAACTTCGGCAACATCACCATGCAGCAAGGCAGCCGGATCGGAACGGCCTTCCAACCCTACTTGATGGATGCCGGCGTGCGCTACGACTTCCTCGGCGCTCCGTTCGGCGATGTCGGCGCTCCGTTCCCCGACATCTCGACGGCCGGCGGCATCGGTGCGACCAACGGCGCGATCGGCTTCGCTCAGATCACCGACGGCCTGAGCAACACGATGATGACCTCCGAGATCATCGTCGGTCAGCGCGTCGCGAGCTACGACCTCCGCGGCTTCTCGTGGTGGGCCTACGGCGGTACCTTCTCGGGCTTCCTGACCCCGAACACGACCAAGCCCGACTGGATGCAGAGCGCCGGATACTGCCAGTACCCGGGCGCGAACAATCCGCCCTGCATCGCCGGTCCGACGAACCTCGTCATGATGGCGGCCCGCAGCCGTCACCCCGGCGGTGTGAACGTCGGCATGTGCGACGGCTCGGTCCGCTTCATCAAGGACACTGTCAACGTCGGCACCTACCGCGCTCTCTCGAGCACCCGCGGCAACGAAGTCATCAGCTCCGACGCCTATTGATCGATCGTTCGATCGATCTCGAATCGACGCCGAACCGCTGATCCATGACCGGGACCGCTCGCTCGAGGTATCATCCACCTCGGCGAGCGGTCCCTCTTCTTTTCTCGCCACGCCTCCAAGGGCCGGCTTTTTCCCCGGGGCCCGTCTCAGATCTCCGCGACATGGAATCGATCGATGCTCACCGTCGTGCTGCTCTTGATCTCGAACATCTTCATGACCTTCGCCTGGTACGGACACCTCCGCTACAAGGATCGAGCGCTCTGGGTCGTGATCCTCGTGAGCTGGGGAATCGCTTTTTTCGAGTATTGTTTTCAGGTTCCGGCGAATCGCTTGGGGAGCAATCGATTCTCGGGAATCCAGCTCAAGATGATTCAAGAGGTGATCACGCTGGTCGTCTTCAGCGTCTTCTCGGTGCTGTACCTTCGCGAACGTCTTGGGTGGAACCACTTGCTGGGATTCGCCTTGCTCCTGGCGGCCGTGTACTGCGTATTCGGGTTTGGTCCCGGATCGAGGGCTGATACGTCCCCCGTGGGGGTCGTTTCCACCACGATCGACTCGGAGACTCTCCATGGCGACTGAATTGGGTTGGGAACTGGAAGATCATGATCGACGAATCTATCCGATCGGGATGGATTCGCCCTGGCCGCGCCGAATTCTCGCGGGGATCCTGGTGCTCCTGGTCGGGCTGACCGGATTCCTGATTGCGATGATGTTCGCCGATCGGTGGATCAGCGTATCGATCGATCGAGAGGTCCTCCGCATTCGCGGCGATCTCTATGGTCGAGCCATTCCCTGGTCGGATTTGATCACGGGCGACGCGAGACTCTTGTCGGTCGGACGCGACGAACCATGGGGAGCCGTTCGTCGCACCAACGGCACGGCGTTGCCGACGTATCGCTCGGGATGGTTTCGACTTCGGTCAGGCGAGTCGGGCTTGCTCTTCGTGACGGACGCCGCAAAGGCGGTCGCCATTCCGACGAGAAACGACTATGTCTTGATCGTCAGCCCGGCCGATCCGCAGGAGTTCCTGTCGCTGATCCGAGCCGACCCGCATCCCGAGAAGTCGATCCCGCTCGCTGCTTCACCGCCGGCGCCCGGGTACCTCGGAATCCTGCTTCTGCTTCCGCTGCTCCTGCTCCTCGGCGTCGCGCTCTTCCTGTCGATGCTGATGCGGTCGATGGGGCGAACGCGAATCGTCGTCGACGAGAGCGGTCTTGCGGTCGAGTCGTTCGCCTACGGCAGAAAGATCGCCTGGTCGAAGATCGACCTCGACTCGATTCGAACGGCCGACCTGCGAACCGACACCACGTACCGCAACATCCTGCGGATCAACGGAGTCGGGCTCCCCGGATACTTGGTGGGGTGGTTTCGAGGTTGGAAGACCGGGAGTTTGCTGTTGTTCGTGACGCGTCAGGATCGGTGCGCGGTGATTCCGACGCATGAGAAGTTCGTCTTGATCGTCTCGCCCGACGACCTCGATGGATTCCTCTCCGCGCTCTCCGACAAGTCGCCGCGGACCATTTCGCCGCACGCGTGACATGACGAAGACGCCCCCATCGCAACCGCGGCGATGGGGGCGCGAGGGCCACACGCTGAGAATCAGGGATTCGGAGCCGAATCGCGGGTGACCGCGATCTTCTTCGGCCGCACCTCGAGCGCCTTGTCGAGGGTCAACCGAAGGACCCCGTCTTGGAGCTTGGCTTCGATGCGTTCGCCGGAGACCGCGTCGGAAAGGCGAACGACGCGTTCCATCTTCTCGGGACGACGCGATTCATAGAGATATCGGCGACCTTCAGGGGCCTTGCGCTCGGCCTTGATCGAGAGCAGTCCCTTATGGAAGGTGACGTCGATGTCGGATTCGAGGACACCGGGCAGGTCGACTTCGAGATAGACGCTCTCGTCGTCTTCCCAGATCGCCATCGGAGGGTTCGAGAGGCCCGTCGCCAATGAGGCGAAGCCGTTTCCGTCCCCGAACATGCGGTCGAGGAAGAGATCGAAGCGCGGCTGGCTCGACGGAACACCTGCGCAGGAATCGGCGGCGAAAGTACGTCGGACGGACATGGTGGAATTCTCCTCGTTCTGAAGAAGACCGTATCGGAAACACACATCACGCACGCGACCGACTCGTGAGGAAGCGCTTACGGTTGGAACGACGGCGAGTCGGAACTCCGCGTGGCGACGCATGGGGTTTTCGAGGCCATGCCTCGCGAAACGATCGAACTCAGAAGCAAGGCGCATGCCGAAACGGCAGAGAAAATCGCAAGTCGATACTGATGATCGACTTACATCCATCGAACATGGCAAGGCGATGAATTCCGGATCCTGCCGAAACGGCAGTAGCGCGGGCTCGGGCATTCTGCCGAATCGGCAGACCGCCATTCAGGCAGTCAATTCGAGCGAGTCGGCATCCTTCCAAGGGCGGGAGAGGGCATCGAGAAGAGCAGCGGCGGCAGGGTCGGCATCGAGTCGAGCGGCGGCCGCGGCGCAGGCATGGCGAATCGTCTTGGCATCACGGCGGCCGAAGTATTGGCCGATGCGAGCGTAGCCTGCGCCTGTGTATCTTCTGGCGAGATGGATCGCGTAGTGGCGTGGTTCGACGAAGATCGGGCGGCGGGAAGGTCCACGCAAGTCTCGGAGGCTGACGGAGAAGGCGCGTGCGACGGCTTTGGCGATCTCGGGGATCGTGACTCCGGTCCCGAGCTCCTCGCGAGTGATGAGCAACTCGACTCGAGCCCGCGAGAGTGCGATCGAGCGTACGGGTACGGCTCGTTCGAGATAGTTGAGCCAGCCGTTGAGCGTGGGAATGCGGTCGGCCGATTCCGCCAAGTACTCGACCGCCTCGGCGCTGAGGAGGAGGGATCTGCGACGGAGCGACTCGAGGAGAAAACGCCGACGGGTCTCGAGCGAGGGGACTTCGACCATCACCGAGAGACCGGCCAAGAATCGGCTCACGAGAGCGCGAGGCCAACCGCGCCAGAATCCGGGAGTGTTCCTGAGGGTCACGGCGATCGAGGCGCCCCGAGATTCGAGCGCGTCGAGTGTATGGAGCAATTCGTTGACGGCTAGAGGGTTGCGCTTGAGGCCCTGCAGGTCGTCGAGTGCGAGGAGGTCGAGTCGCCGATACCGTTCGCGGAGTTCGGACCAGCCCCCAGGTCGATCGTCGGCTTCGGAGCATTCGGTAGAGAAGGCGTCGCCGGTGACGAGCGCAGCGGAGTCGCCGGTGTGACGCCGCAGTCGCTCGCGTACGAGGAGTTCGAGAAGAGCGGACTTGCCCACCCCCGACGGTCCTCGGAGGAGCACAATCGGGGGAACGACGCCCGACTTCTCCGACATCGCGAGGATGCACGTATAGGCGAGCATGTTCTCCGCACTGATCAAGAAGCCTTCGTCGTTGGTCTCGATCATGAGCGGTCTCGTGGTCGAAAGAATGCGAGGGACCGGCGATTCGGTCGTGATGAGGAAATGGCGTGGGGTCGAGACTGGAGGTTTGCGATCGGCCGGCGGTGGTGGTAACGTCGCACTTCGCCCCAACCTCCGACCGACGCCCATCGCGGCTTCGGACTCTCCCTACACCGCGGCACGATTCCCATGATCCAGACTGAAGCGTCCGCGCTCGACCGCGCGCGTCGGAAGGCCTATCGAAGGTTGCTTCCCCTGCTGTTCCTCTGCTACGTCATCGCCTATATCGACCGAACCAATGTTTCGATCGCGTTTCCATACATGGAAAAGGGCTTGTCGAACTTCGGCAAGGACGTCCAGGGATTCGGCGGAGGTATCTTCTTCATCGGCTATTTCCTCCTCGAAATCCCGGGAACACTCCTCGTCGAGAAGTGGAGCGCGAGGAAGTGGATCAGTCGGATCATGGTCTCTTGGGGGATCGTCGCCGCCTTGACGTCGATGGTGTCGACGCCCATCCAATTCTACATTGCCCGGTTCGTCCTGGGATTGGCGGAGGCGGGCTTCTTTCCAGGGGTGATCGTCTACCTGACTCACTGGTTCCCGAGTCGCGACCGGACCAAAGCCCTCGCCTGGTTCCTCATCGGCACTCCGGTGGCGCAAGCGTTGAGCCCCTTCGTCTCGATTCCGATCGTCGAACTCGGCGTGAGCATGATGGGGGGGGAGATCTCCGAGATCGGGCAGGTCGCGGGATTCACCGGTTGGCAATGGATGTACATCGTTTGGGGAGTTCCCGCGGTCATCCTCGGAATCCTCGTCCTGATCTTCCTGACCGACCGGCCTCGAAACGCGCGCTGGTTGACTCCCGAGGAATCGGAAGCCCTCGAGAGCGAACTCGAACGGGAACGACTCGAGAAGAAAGCCGCCTCGGGCCATATGAGCTGGGGACAAGCGCTCAAGCATCCGAAGGTACTGGTGCTCGCGGGCGCCTATTTCTTCATCGTGACCGGGAACTACGGCATCGAGATCTTCCTGCCGACGATCCTGCGCGAGTGGTATCAGATCAAGGCGGCCGACCTGCGATACATTCTCATGATTCCGGCGGCGGGATCGTTGTTCGGGCAGTTGTTCATCGGTTGGAGCTCGGACAGGACCAAGGAGCGTCGCCTCCACGCCGCGATTCCGATCTACTTGGGCGCGACCGCGTTGATGCTCACGGTGCTCGGGAAGCCGCATCTCGCGGTCATGATGTTGCTGTTCACGATCGCCACGATGGGCTTGAAGGCCTACTTGCCGGCATTCTGGGCTCTGCCGAGTCTCTTCCTCACGGAAGCCGCGGCGGCGGGGAGCATCGGGCTGATCAACTCGGTCGGCAATCTCGGTGGGTTCGTCGGACCCTTTGCGTTGGGCAAGGTCTATGAACTCTCGAACAAGAGCTTCGTCCCGGGGATCCTGTTCCTCTGCGTCTCGATGTCGATCTCAGCGACGATCATCATGACCCTGCAACTCGGTCGGCGGGAAGCGAAGAGCGAGCCCTCGCTCGGGAGCCCGCCGTCGAGAGCGGACTGATCGGACCGTGCCCGTCGATCTGCAGAGGTGCGGAGTCGGTCGAGTGATCGAGACGATTCTCGTGTAAGCAAAAAAGGCCGCGCCGATCAAAGATCGGCGCGGCCTTTGCCATCTGGGGCGCTCAGCGGGAGATTCGCGACGAATCAGTTGTCGCTCTTCTTCTTGGGAGCGCCGCCGAGTTGGATCTTCGTGGCGACGGCGTTCTCGTGCTCGACCTTGATCTGGACCTTCTTGCCCGCGTCGGTCGCCTTCTCGAGCGCCTTGACGAGACCCTTGAGCTTGACCGGGGTGGCACCCTTCTTGGTGACCTGTTCGGTCTTGTCGGTGATGGTGACGACGACTTCCTTCTCGGAACCCTTGGGGATCACGGTGATCTTGCTGTTCTCGACGTCGACGCTCTTGAGAACGCCGAGGAGTTCGTCGGCGAGAGCCGAGCCGGCGACGATGCCGAGGGCGACGAAGGCGACGGTCAGGGACGAAAGGAAGGCGCGACGGTTCTTCATTGAACAGGACTCCAACCATCCCAAGTGGATGGATGCGGGGCCGAATCAACGGCCGACCCCGGACCGTATGCGAGACGCTGTGGATCGTAGCGCACTCACCCCATGAAACACCGCGGTTCACGGCGGGTGTCGCCGAGCGGGTGCGTCGCGCACAAGATAAACGGCCGCCGCAAGCGGAACAAGCGGGCGGAGATCGATCAGGAGAGTTCGTTCCAGAGTCGGTCGAACATTCGAGCGAACGGCGCGATCAGACGGGGCTCATCGGTGACGATCAGATTCTCCTGATTGTCGCGCGCGGCTCCTCGCGTCCAGTTGTAGCTGCCGGTGAGCAGAGTCTTGCCGTCGGCGATCGCGAACTTGTGATGCATGTGGTAGGGGCTGCGGTCGACCCGAACCGGGATTCCGGCCTCCTCGAGACGAGCGATGTCCGAGCCCAGGTCTTCGGCTTTCTCGTTGTCGGTGATGATCCGGATCGGAAGTCGGCGACGGTGTGCCTCGATCAATGTCGTCGACAGGCGATCGTCGGTGATGGTGAACACGCAGATATCGAGTTGCGCGCGGGATTGTTCAACCAGTCGTATGATCGCACGAAGACATTCTTCTCCCGGGCTGAAATGGGCATCCGCGCGGGCTGAGCGTGCTCCGGGTGAGCCGGCGTTCTCGCGCGTGGCCTTGACCACGTCGTCGAGCCAGTCGATGATCGCAACATCGGGCGATCGTTCGATCTGTTCGCGCGCGATCTCGAAGGCGATCCGTCGCGCCTCGGCTCGCTCGGCTTCGTCGTCGAGCGACTTCGTGAACGCCTGGCGTTCGCCGCGGGAGAATCGTCGATCCTCGAGGGTCTGGATCAGCCAGGCGCGGAGGTCGGACTCGGGCGTGGTCATGTTGCGAAGGTCTCGTGGGGGTTTCGAACGAGGCGGCGATCGGCTCGGAACCTCGTTTATGACGACCGTACCCCAACGAAGCAAGCCCAGGCAACCCGAGCGGCAGTCTCAGTGCAAGTTCTTGATCGTCCGTGCGCGGCGGACCAGGCTCACGAGTCGACCGATCGTGAGCGAGCGCGAGATCGGTTTCGTCGAACCCTCGGTGCCGGCCGTCTCTTCGATCTCTTGGTCGGAGAGCGCGATCTCGAAGCGGGCCTCGGCGCGCGTGACGATCTCCACGACTTCGAGGTCGGATGCGCCCAGCTGGGCAAAGGTCTGCGCGGGAGAGATCTCATCCAAACGGCGACCGAGCACCCTGCCGACGATTCGCACGATATCCTGTTCCTCGTCGCGGTAGAGCTCGGAGCGTGCGTCGAGATCGGCGGAGAGCGGCTGCTCGTCGTCGGCCTCGAGTGCTTCCAGACTGTCCAGACCGCAGCCGGTCGCACTCGCGATGAGGAGACACTTCGCAAGGAGAGCTCGATGGGTCGGCTTCATGTGTGTTCGACCTCGGAGGGGAGTCGCGCGCAGTGCCGTTCGCGTCGCATCGGATCGTTTCGGGTCGTGAGCTGACGATGTCTGGGACGAGTCTAGAACATGTCGAACGATCACGACCGATTGAGCCCGACGCTCTCGGCGGCTACGATGACCGCCGGGTGATCGGTCGGCCGACGAACGGAAGGAGTTCGGCGATGAGTTCTATCGGTGGATATCGATGGTTCAATGCACTGGTCTTGGCGGCTCTGACCGCCGCGACGGTTTCAGCGTCGGACCCGAAACCGCGCGTCTTCGTCGGTTACCTCATGGGCCGTCCCAAGTCGGTCGATCATCGTCTGTACACGCATCTCTGTCACGCATTCGTGACGGCCGACGGAGATGGAAGGATCCGGCCAAATCGCGCCGTGCCCGACGCGAAACTCGTCCGCGAGGCGCATGCTTCGGGTGTGCGTGTCTTGATCTCGCTCGGTGGATGGGGCTGGGACCGGCAGTTTGCCGAGCTGACATCGGACCGCGCCGCGGAAGATCGATACGTCCAGAGCGTGCTGGCGCTCGTCGACTCGGGCGACTATGACGGGATCGACCTCGACTGGGAATATCCCGACAACGCGAAGGAAGTCGAGGGCTTCGAACGGCTCTCGAGGCGCCTTCGGGATGGTCTGACGGAAAGGTCGAAGCGTATCGGCCGACCGATGGAGCTGACGATGGCCGTATCCGCTAATCCACCGACGCTCGCATGGTTGCGCAAGGACTTCATGGTCGAGACGTTCGACTGGATCAACGTCATGACCTACGACATGTCGGGCGAGTGGTCGAAGTTCGCTGAGCATCACTCGCCATTGCACGGATCGACGAAGCGTGCCGGTGGGCCGAGGTCCTCGAGCGGGGTGATCGAGCACTTGATCGCGGAGCGCGGATTCCCTGCCGACTTCCTGGCGCTGGGGATTCCGCTGTATGGTCGCGGCTTTGCCGCCGACTCACCCTATGCCGAGGTGCGCAAGGGCGAGAAGCCGAAGCTGCCTCGCGGGGGGTATGCAAGCGTCTCGCGCGCGATCGAGAAAGATCGATGGGTCCGGCGCTGGGACGACGAGACGAAGAATCCTTGGGCGATCGCTCCCGAGGGCGATCGGGTGATCGGCTACGACGACGCCGAATCGGTCGGGCTCAAGACCGACTGGGCAATGGGGAAGAATTTGCGCGGGGTCTTCTTCTGGGAGGTCGACCACGACCGGATGCCCGACGGCACGAACCCCCTCCAGCGCGCCGCGAGGGAGCGCTGGGAGGCGGGCTCGAAGAAGAAATGATGCGTCGATTCATCAAGCTTCGAGGCGGAAGAGTTTGCGCGGGTTCTCGGTGAAAACCGCCGCGTGGTGCTCCTCGGGAACGACCGCCTCGACGAGTTCTCGATATTCGGCGATCGGCACGAGCGGCCAGTCGGTACCAAAGATCCAGCGGTCGGGCTTCTCGGTGTAGAGGAGTCCGCGACGAATCGGCTCGAAGATCCCGGCGAGCTCGGATCGCGGATCGCGCGCGGCGCGGGCGAGTTCGACGAGGGTCTTGCGATCGCCGACGACGAGTCCCGACAGGTCGGTCCAGACATTGTCATTCTTGTAAATGACCGCGGCGGCGTCGAGGATCCAGGGGTTGCCGAAGTGCGCGATGACGAACCTGACGCGGGGATGATCGACCGCGACTTCGTCGATCTTCAAGGGGTGAGCATATTCGAGTTTGGCCGTGGTCGACCAGGTATCGCCGGTATGGAGGACGACGGGGATGTCGTGTTTCTCGGCGAGTTCGTAGTAGGGTCGGTAGCGTGGATCCGAGGCGTGGAAGTGGAGGTAGCCGAGGTAGGCCTTGAGGGCGACGACTCGGCCGCGTTCGCGGGTGAGCACGCGATCGACCGCGGCGAAGTGTTCGGGCCCCGACTTCCGCGGGTCGGCCGCGCCGATGATCTTGACCCCTTTGGTGAGAGCGGCGATCCGGAGCGAGCCGTTGATGCCGAGGGGGTCGTCGGCGGGAGCGGAGAGGCTTCCCATCGCGAGAACCGTGTCGATCCCCGAGCGTTCCATCTCTTCGGAGATGCTCTGCGCCATGGCTGCGGGGTCGTTGAGGAGAGCGTCCCACCAAGGCGGCTTGGGTTTGCCGCCCGGGAGTCCCGCGGAGACGAGGTGAAGATGTGCGTCGATCATCGAATCCTCATGGAATCGGTGAGGGGGGGCGACGCGTCTCGGCTCACGAGAGGAGGAACTCGAGGTCGTCGCGCGTCAGGTTCGAGAGCATGCGATTGTCGGCATTGAGGATGGCGTCGGCAAGGTCGCGTTTCTTGCTCTGGAGGTCGAGGATCTTCTGCTCGACGGTGTCGGAACAGATGAGACGATACGCAAACACATGTTGGGTTTGACCGATTCGGTGGGAACGGTCGATCGCCTGGGCCTCGACGGCGGGGTTCCACCAGGGGTCGAGGAGGTAGACGTATCCGGCGGCGGTGAGGTTGAGACCGAGTCCGCCGGCCTTGAGGCTGATGAGGAAGATCGGGATCGACGGGTCGTTCTGGAACCGTTCGACGCGTTCGGCGCGGTTCCTGGTGCGGCCGTCGAGATACTCGTACGCATATCCTTCGGCTTCGATCTTCTCGCGAACGATCGAGAGGAAGCTCGTGAACTGCGAGAAGATGAGGACCTTGTGCCCTTCTTCGACGACCTCGGCGAGTTGGGGGAGGAGCATATCGAGCTTGGCGCTCGACTCGGGCATCCGCGCGGGGTCGATGAGTCCGGGATGGCACGCGGCTTGCCGCAGACGCAGCAGCGCCTCGAGGACTTCGATCTTCGAGCGATTGAGATCGGCGGCGTCCTTGCGGAGCAGCGCGTTGCGGTAGTGCGCCTTGAGATCTTCGTAGAGCTTGCGCTGGGCCGGCTCCATCTCGCAGACGAGAGTCTGCTCGGTCTTGTCGGGGAGGTCTTTGACGACCTGTTGCTTGGTCCTGCGAAGGATGAACGGTCGCAGCGCCTTGGCGAGGAGCGAGCGGGCGGAGTCGTCGCTCGCGCCGCCGCCGGAGGCGTGGCGCTTGAAGACCGATGCGGTGCCGAGCATCCCCGGGTTGAGGAATTCGAAGATCGACCAGAGCTCGCCGATATGATTCTCGATCGGAGTGCCCGACATGGCGAGGCGATGTCGACCCTTGAGTACGCGGGCTGCCTTGGCGGCCTGGCTGTCGGCGTTCTTGATCGCTTGCGCTTCGTCGAGAATCACGTAGTCGAACGTGTAATTGCTCAATTCCATGATATCGGTGCGCATCACGCCGTAGGTCGTGATGATCAGGTCATGGTGCTCGAATTCCTCGCGGAGCGCGTGTCGACCGGGTCCGGTGTAGTCGAGGACGCGGAGTCTCGGGGTGAACTTCTCGGCCTCGGCCTTCCAGTTGAAGACGAGGGAACGGGGGACGACGATGAGCGAGGGCCCCTTGGAGAGGCGGCGGGCCCGGCGGCTCTGGAGGAAGGCGAGGACTTGGACGGTCTTGCCGAGGCCCATGTCGTCGGCGAGGATTCCGCCGAACTCGAATTTCTGGAGATATTCGAGCCAGCCGAGACCCTCTTGTTGGTAGGGCCGGAGTTCGCCTCGGAATCCGGGCGGAGCTTCGCGAGGTTGGAGGCCCTCGAAGCGCGGGAGGGCTTGGCGGACCTTGCCGAAGGCGACGTCGACCTTGATCTCGGGCTGAGCGGCGAGCATGGCGTCGAGCAGCCCGGCCTGGGCCTTGCCGAAGCGGATGGCGCCGCTCTCGGTGGTGCCCATGTCGGCGAGGAGACCGTATTTCTTGAGCCATTCCTCGGGGAGCATGCCCATCGAGCCGTCGTTGAGCTCGATCATCGTCTCGCCGCGCTTGGCGGCGGCGAGGATCTCGGGGAGGGGCACGGTTTGGTCGCCGAAGGCGACGTCGCCGCCCAGTTCGAACCAGTCGATCCCGGTGGTGAGGGAGAGCTTGAAGTCGCCGGCGGGGTGGATGAGCGACCCTTCGGCCTCGACCTTCCAGCCCGCCGAGACGAGCTCCTTGGTGACCGCGCCCATGCGCTTGACGGGGAGTTCGAGGCTGCCCGGTTCGGCGAGATGGTCCTTGCATTCCTTGAAGCCGAGGTTGAAGAGCTGCATGATCGCCTCGCCCTCGGCTTCCATGTCGCGGAAGGCGACGCGGCCGAGTTCGGTCTTCACGGCGAGCTTGCTCGGCGGCTTGATGATCGAGACGGGGACGCCGCCGTAGTCGAAGACGACCTCGGCGACGAGGCGGTCGTTCCAGTTCTGGCGCGGGGTCCTGAGGATGACGCAGGGCCGGGGCGAACCGTGGTATTCGTCGAGCTGGAGCGTCTCGATCAGGTCGGACGGGGGAACCTTGGCGTCGGCGAGGACTTTCTCGAGCTTTTCGTCCTGGTCGGCCGCGTCTGTGAAGACCATTTCCTTTTCGTGACGGATCCGCATCATCCAGAGGTAGATGCCGGAGTCGTCGAACCGCGCGGCGCGGCCGTTGCTCTGGAGCATGAGCCCGGGGAAGAGGACGAGGGGTTCGGTGAGGTCCATCTTCTGATCGTCGCGTCGCAGGATCCCGCGCCAGGACCAGCGCTTTCCCGAGGCGTCGGTTCGGACGTCGATGCCGAAGCGCCAGGGGGGCCGATCGTCCCAGCGGACGGGCGGCGGATCGTCTTCGCCGTCGGCCCGGCGCATCCGGAGCCGGCCGGTGCGTGCCAGATTCTCGACGATGGAGGCTTGCTTCTCCGACTGGAGAATGAACCGGCGCATGCCGGCATTCTCATTCGAACCACTGTTCTGTTTGTCGCCGCCCTGCCCTTGCGACCCGGTGCCCGTCGGAGCGGCGACCGATTCCGCGAGCAGCGTGAGGAGTCGTGCGTCTTCCGGGTCGTAGCGATTCTGCGGGAAGGTCGGGCTGTGCCACCAAGGCTTGAGCGGGCTCCACTCGCCGTTGGGTCGACGGAGTCGACGCGCGAGGTCGACGACCACGGTGTTGTGGTTGAGCGTCGAGGGAACGTCGAGGATGTAGGCGAGCAGGCGCTTGATCTGACGCGCGGCTTGTTTCTCGGCCTTGAGGTCGCGGCGATGCTTGAGTCGTTCGCGATGGATGTCGGCGTCGCGCACCGGTCGCGGCCGACCGGGACCCGGAGGCGGCGGCGGGGCTCCGGGCCCTCCTTGGGGCGGATAGGGGCGATAGGGCGGAGACCCCGGAAGTCCTGGACCGGGAGGCGGGCCGTAGCCGTATCCGGGAGTGCTGGGGTAACGACCGGGAGGGACCCCCGGCGCGCCGTGACCGCGTCCTCGCGGTTCCTTCTTGCCTCGGTTCGACTTGGGTCCGTTTTCCTGACGGTTCCGCGTGTTGCCGCGGGGCGGGTGGCCGGGCAGACCGGCGTGCGGGTGGTTGTGTCCGTTGAGGGTCGAGGCGTGGCCGATGACCATGTCGGGAGGGTAGATCGGGCCGCCGTCGCCGGTGTTCGGGATGGGTCGCGGATAAGGCGGCGGCCCGTCGCCGTGAGGTCCGACGTCGCCCGGAACGTTGCCTTGCGCCTTCCGACCCTGCGTGGCGTCGGTGACCAGCTTGATCGGTCGGTTCGCGGTTCCGGGAAGGAGGTTGCGGGCGTCGACCATCAGAACGGTCGCCCAGAGGTGTTTGCAGGGGTCGCCGTAGGGTGAGAAGTAAGGGCAGGAGCACGAGGCGAGGAGTCGGCCGCCGTTGCGGAGACGAATCCGGACTCGGTACTTCTCGGTGCCTCGGACCTTGGCGACGACCTCCGTCGAGGAGGAGGCGGTCACGGCCACGCGATTCTTGGCGAAGTAGGCATGGCCGCGCGAGCGGACGGCGTCGCTGAATTCGCGAGCGATGCGCGGGGCGATGCCGAGGGCGGGTTCGAAGTAGGCTTGTTCGCGCTCTCTCTCGCGTTCCCGCTCGAGTTCGCGTTCGCGTTCGAAGTCGCGATCACGATCGGGACGAGGGACGCGTCCCGTTCCCTGCCCGGCGGGCGGGCGGTTCTCGTGGTCGTGCCCTTGCCCTTTGCCGTAGCCTCGACCCCTGCTATGGTCCACGCCGTCGTCTCGCTTGGGGATTGGGGGGCGCTGGGCATGGACGAAGGGCGGAGCGAAAGGTCTCCCCGAGGTTGCGGGGCGACCGGCTCGCGCGGGCTCGTCACATGCCGGCCCGATCAGACATCCAGGTTCTTCACTTCGAGCGCGTGCTTCTCGATGAACTCGCGGCGCGGTTCGACGTCGTCACCCATGAGCGTGGTGAACAGGTCGTTGGCAGCGGCGACGTCCTCGAGTTGGACCTTGAGCAACGTGCGTCGCGTGGGGTCCATGGTCGTTTCCCAGAGTTGCTCGGCGTCCATCTCGCCGAGACCCTTGAAGCGGGTGATCTTCATCCCCTTCTCGCCGAGTCGTCGGACGGTGCCGACGAGTTCTCGGAGGTCGAGCAGCGGATGTTCGTCGCCCTCGCGATGGAGCACGAAGCGCGGAGGGGGTTCGTCGCCCGTGACGCGCACGGGCAGGAGCGTCTCGACGGTCAGGTCGAATTCTTCGCGAAGCCGTGTGAGGTGCCGGTTCAGGGTGAGGACTTCGTGGAGTTCGATGAGAGAGAGGCGGCCCGAGGGGTTCGATTCGGTCGACGGTTCGCCGTTCTCGGCCTCGATCGCCGCGAGTTCCTCGGCCGAGTAGACCGGGCGCTCGACGCCGTCGCGGGTCAGGAGATAGAGCGGGAGCAACCGAGTCTCGGGATGCGCCTTTGCGAGAAAGTCGCCGAGTGGGAGGTTTCGGCGTCCGAAGGCTCGCAGGCCGTTCTCGATGTGCCCCGTCAACTCGAAGAGGGTCCGGAGCCGCTCGGCGGAGATCCTCTCGGCGCGACCGACGACCTCGAGCTCCGCATCGGCGAGTCCGTTCTCGACCAGGATCGCCTGCATCTCCGACTCGAGCTGAACGTAACGTCGCTCTTTTCGGCGAGTGATCATGTAAAGAGGCGGTTGAGCGACGTAGAGATGCCCTTCCGCCACGAGCCGCGGCATCTGTCGATAGAAGAAGGTCATGAGCAGGGTGCGGATGTGCGAGCCGTCGACGTCGGCGTCGCTCATCATCACGATCTTGCCGTAGCGCCTCTTGGCCGGCTCTTCCTCGTCGCCGATGCCGTTGCCGATGGCCGTGATGATGTTGCGGACCTCTTCGTTGCCGAGCACGCGGTCGAGCCGCGCCCGCTCGACGTTGAGGATCTTGCCGCGGAGCGGGAGGATCGCTTGATAGAGCCGGTCGCGACCGCCCTCGGCGGTTCCGCCGGCCGAGTCGCCCTCGACGAGGAAGAGCTCGCTCGAGTCCTGGTCGTGGGTCGTGCAATCCATCAGCTTGCCTGGGAGCCCGCCGCCGGAGAGCACGCCCTTCCGGTTGCGGACGAGTTCGCGTGCCTTCCGCGCCGCTTCGCGCGCTTCGGCCGCGAGTTGTGCCTTGGCGACGACCTTCTTCGCCGCCTGCGGATTCTGTTCGAGGAATTCTGCCAGCTTGTCGTTGACGACCTTGGTGACGATCCCTTCGACCTCGCTGTTGCCGAGCTTGGTCTTCGTCTGACCCTCGAACTGCGGGTCGGGTACGCGCACGCTGACGATCGCCGTGAGCCCTTCCTTGAAATCCTCGCCCGTGATCGTCAGATCCTTCGCCTTGCCCGAGCCGGGAGCGTTCTTGGCATAGTTGTTGAGCGTCCGCGTCAAGGCAGCGCGGAAGCCCGTCAGATGCGTTCCGCCCTCGATCGTGTGGATGTTGTTGCAGTACGAGACGACCATCTCGCTGATCGATTCGTTGTACTGAAGTGCAACGTCGACCTCGACCTTGCGGTCGTCGTCTCGACCCGAGAGAACCACGGGAGGGTGGATGGGCGACTGAGCGCGGTTGAGGAACGCCACGAACTCGGGGAGCCCCGACTCGGAGAAGAACTCGCCCGTCCGCGGTTCGTCGGAGCGCTCGTCGCTCAGGAAGATTCGAACGCCCGCGTTGAGGAATGCGAGTTCGCGGAGGCGTTTCTCGAGCACGTCGTAGTCGAAGACGATGTTCGGGAAGATCTCGCCGTCGGGAAAGAAGCGGATCTTCGTGCCTGTCGCGTCGGTGCGACCGGTCGAGATCACGGGGCCCTTCGCCTCGCCCTGGTGATACTCCTGCCGCCAGATCTTGCCGTCGCGCTTGATCTCGACCTCGAGCCATTCGGAGAGCGCGTTGACGACGGTGACGCCCACTCCGTGGAGTCCGCCCGAGACCTTGTACGTATCGTGGTCGAACTTGCCGCCCGCGTGGGGCTTGGTGAGCACGACTTCGAGGGTGCTCTTCTCGGTGAACTGGTGGTGCTGCTCAACCGGGATGCCGCGGCCGTCGTCCTCGATCGTCGCCGAACCGTCGGCGTGGACGGTGACTCGAACGTTGCGGCAGTAGCCCGCCATCGCCTCGTCGATCGAGTTGTCGACGACTTCGTAGACCAGGTGATGCAACCCGCGCGACGTGGTGTCGCCGATGTACATGCCGGGACGCTTGCGGATCGCCTCGATCCCTTCGAGGACCTTGATGTTCTTGCCCGTGTAGTCGGATGCCGAGGCGTGGCCGTTGACCGTGTCGGGGTCGCCGGCGGAGAGAACGGGGTCGATCGCGGCCGCGCTTTCGCCGGTTTCCGCCTCGGATCGATTGCTCAAAGCCATCAGGGAGATCCTCGGTCGCTATGGAGTCGGGGGTCGGCCGGGACGAGCGACGGCGAAGACGCAGGCCGCTCGTTCGATCCGCGATGTCGCCGGAACCCGGTCGAATGGGGTTCGATCGAGCCCACACGATCGCGCGCCTTGGTGGGCGGACGAGGAGTTGGATCGGATCGAGCGCGAGTTCCATCGGCAAGCGCGACGTGGGTCGTCGCGGGCCGACCGATTCCTTGGAAATACCTCGTCGAGGGAGATACGGGTCGAGACTCGGTTACGAGGCCCGCAGGCGCGGCGATGACGGATCTACGCGATCGCGGGCGAGGGTGTTGGATGCTGGGCTCGAAGCGGATCGTAGGGCTCGGGTGAGAGAATCCGGCTGCGAATCGAATCTCGGGTGAGAGAGCGCTGACCTCGTTGCGTCGGATTCACTCGCTCGGGGCACGAAGATCGATGTTCAGGACTCGGATCGGCCGCGCCGCCGAGGACGAGGCGATGCACCGCCGCCGGAATTGCGACCGGGCCGATTCTCGGTCGATCCGGATTGGGGATTCGGGGATCGGTCTCCCGTCGCCGACTCGTCGATCGGGCCGATGCGAAAGCGGATATCGTGAATCGCCGCATCGGGCAGAGCGAGCCGAAGCGCTTGGAGGATACGGGCTCTTTGATACGATCGAAGTTCCTCGAGCAGAACGGGGTGGGCCACGGCGACCGACACGATTCCCCGATCGAGCGACTCGATGCGAGTCCATTTCGATGCGGGCTCGCCCACCGCCGTTCTCCAGGCCGATTCGAGGTCGGTTCGAGCTTGGAGACGGCTCAGCCCCCGGGCTGCGAACAACTCGCCGAGCAGATCCGAAAGGGCTCGAGGACCGCGCGCCGACGACCCGCCGCGGTCTGGGATCGCCATCGAACGAAATCCTCTCGTACGATCGGAGGGGAACGCAACACGAACCGACATCCCCTTCGCACACGTTTCGGCGAGAGGAGATCCATCGTCCCATCGGTCGCGCCTTCGACGCGGGAACGAGGCTCGCTGACTCGAATCTACTACCTCAATCTACGAAATCCCTCGCGACATTTCAACAGCAGCCCGCCACATTCTCGACCGATCGATCGGCTTCCGAAGGGAGATCGAGCACCTTGGGGCCGGCCGGTCTCGGCCGTCTCGGGCATGATCGACGAGCCATTGCGTTTCGTCACGACTCTCCCGAGGGCAGTACCATGATCCCGATCCGCAGACCTCTCGGCCGGCTCGACGATGGGACGCCGGTCGAACTCGTCGAACTCTCCGCGGGCGCTCTCACCGCCCGCGTGACGACCTGGGGCGCGTCGCTCGTTGCGCTCGAGGTTCCCGACCGCGATGGTCGACCCGGCGACGTCGTCCTCGGGTTCGATTCACTCAAGGGATACCTTGGTGATCATCCTTATCTCGGTTCAACCGTGGGTCGCGTCGCCAACCGAATCGCAAACGCGCGATTCGAGCTCGACGGCGTCGAGCACCGTCTCGCCGCCAATAACGGTCCCCACTCGCTCCACGGCGGAGTCGCCGGCTTCGACAAGCGGCTCTGGAGCCTCGAGACCCGCGAAGTCGACGGAGTCCCCGAAGCGCGATTCTCGAGGACCTCGCCCGACGGCGAAGAGGGGTTCCCGGGCACGCTCGAAGTCGAGGTCGTTTATCGGCTCGCCCTCGACGCTCTTACGATCGACTACCGAGCGACCACCGACCGACCAACGCTCGTCAACCTCACCAATCACGCATACTTCAACCTCTCCGCCGGACTCGCGCCGACGATCCTCGATCATCGCGTCATGTTCGAATCCGACGCATATACACCCGCCGACGCGACGCTCATCCCGACGGGGGCGATCGTTCCGAGCGCGGGCACTCCGTTCGACTTCCGTACTCCGCGCGCCGTCGGGGATCGGATCGATGAGGTCGGCGGCAATCCTCCTGGATATGATCACAATCAAGTACTCAGACCGATCGAAACGACCGGCGAGCCTCGGCTCGCGGCGACGGTCGTCGATCCGATCTCCGGCCGCCGGCTCGAGTTGTCGACGACCGAGCCGGGAGTTCAGTTCTACACCGGGAATTTCCTCGACGGCTCGATCGTCGGCAAGGGGGGGCGGAGGCTCGAACGGCATGCGGGTTTCTGCCTCGAGCCGCAGGTCTTCCCCGACGCGATCCATCATCCCGGCTTCCCGAGCGCGATCCTCCGTCCCGGCGAGATCTATCGACACATCTCCATCTATCGCTTCGGGATCGACCGAGCGGAATAGCCTGTCGGATCGATCAGGAGTCCCACTTCGAGCTGCCGCCCGATCGAAGAGCTCGATTCGCGAGGTGGGCGGCGGCCGCCGCGCTCACTCCGGCCTCGACCGGAGAATTCGGAACGGCCCGCGAGCGGACGCATTCGAGCCAGTTCTCGAGGTGGAGGCGTTCGCCGTCGGGTTTGTCGTAGAAATCGGCTCCGCGCTTGCCGGTCCCGAGGATCCACTCCTCGACCGCGCCGCGGCCGCGTTCGGGGTGGATCTCGTATCGTCCTCGATCGAGGTAGAGAGTTGCATCGGTGCCCATGAACTCGAGCATGGCTCCATTGCGAGCGTTCGAGAAGGTTCCTTCGTAGTAGACCTGGAGCGCGGCGTCGGGATAGGAGAGGAGGGTCTGCACGGTGTCGGGCGTCTCCCAGACGCCCTTCGCCGTGAACCAATCGCCGATCGCAACCGCGTGTGCGGGGTGATCGAGGTCGAGGAACCAGTGGACGACGTCGATGTAATGGACCATGAGGTCGGTGAAGAGACCTCCTCCGAAATCCCAGAACCATCGCCAGTTTCCGAGGAGTCGATAGGGGTCGAAAGGTTGGTCGGGGGCGTTGCCGAGGAACGCCTTCCAGTCGACCTGCTCCGGGCGGATTCGCGAGGGCGGCCGCGAGACGCGGTCTTGGTTGCGATTCCAGGTGAGGTGGACCTTGTGGATCTTGCCGAGCCGACCCGCCTTCACGAGTTCGGCCGCCTTCTGGAAGTGGGGCATGCTCCGCTGTTGAGTGCCGACCTGGACGACGCGTCGCCCTCGGTTCTTGGCGTCGATGACCGCCCTGCCCTCCTCGATTCGATGCGTGAGCGGCTTTTCGACGTAAACATCCTTGCCCGCGTCGCAGGCCGCGACGGTCATCGGAACATGCCAATGATCGGGCGCGGCGATGAGCACGGCGTCGACATCCTTGCGGTCGAGGAGGGCTCGATGATCCTTCGTCGCGAACGCGCCGGGCTCGGCGAGCGAACGAGCGGTCTCGAGGTTGCCGTCGTAGATGTCGCACACTGCCGTGATTCGAACGTTCGGGATCGACTTCAGCGACTTGACGAGTGCTCGGCAGCGTCCGCCGACGCCGATCAAGCCGACGTCGATCGTTTCATTGGCCCCAAGGGCGAGGGCGGAGGGCGCTGCGACGACACCGGCCGAGGTCTCGAGGAACGAGCGACGCGTCGGTTGCATGGTGATGGATCCTGCGCGGGGAGAGGTTGTCGGCGGCCGCCCGCCGACACCGCGAACCTACTCCGACCGATCCGGATTCACAAGGCCCCGCCGTTGCATCGAGCCCGCCGGCGCGGGAGATTCCATGACTTGGGTCCTTCGTCGTACCGGAACTTGCAAGAAAAGGATGAGAAAATGCGAAATTCATCGATACTTGTCTTGACGGTCTTCTCCTGCCTCGCAACCTCGACGTCGGATCGCTCCTGCCGCGCTGCCGAAAGCGCCGACACCATCCTTCATTCGGGCAAAGTGATCACGGTCGATCGGGGCTTCACCACGGCGAGTGCGGTCGCGATCCGCGACGGTTCGATCATCGCCGTCGGCTCCGACCACGACGTCCTGGAGCATCGAGGGCCTGCGACCAAGGTCGTCGACCTCGCGGGAAAGTGCGTGCTCCCCGGCCTCATCGACTCACATACTCATCCTCTCGGCGCGTGTCTGACCGAGTTCGATCACGCGATCCCGACCATGCGCTCGATTCCGGATGTACTCGAATATATCAAAGAGCGTGCTCGAGTATTGGGGCCGGGCAAGTGGGTGATCGTGCGCCAGGTGTTCATCACTCGATTGGCCGAGCGACGCTATCCGACCCGCACCGAACTCGACGCGGCGGCCCCGCGCAATCCCGTGCTCTTCTCGACCGGCCCCGATGCAGCGCTCAACTCCGAAGCGCTGAGGCTCAGCGGCATCGACGCAAACTTCGTCGTCGATGGTCCGGGGATGATCGAGAAGGATCCGAAGACCGGCGAGCCGACCGGAATCCTCAGGAATTGCACGCGATATGTGAAGTCGGTCGATCCTGGGAAGTCGGCCGATTCCGCCGAGCAGGAACGTCGGCTCCTCGAACTGATTCGCGACTACAACGCGGTGGGGATCACTGGAATCATCGATCGCAACGCATCCGCCGGCGCGATCGACCTCTATCGCAAGCTGCGCGATCGAAGACGACTCGACGTGCGGATCGCGATCTCGCACGCGGTCGACCACTCGGGCCCGCTCGAGACGGTTCTCGAGCGGATCGAAAAGGTTGCGCGACATCCGCTGCGTGCGGCGAACGACTGGGTACGGATCATCGGGATCAAGATGTTCCTCGATGGAGGCATGCTCACAGGTAGTGCCTATATGACGCGTCCTTGGGGTGTGAGTGCGATCTACTCGATCGACGATCCGGCCTATCGGGGCGTGCTCTTCATTCCGCCCGAGCGTCTCGAACCGATGGTCCGCGCGACGGTCCGCGCCGGGTTGCAATTCACGGCACACAGCGTCGGCGACGCGGCGGTCGAGCACTTGCTCGACGCCTACGAGGCCGCGAACCGCGAGGCGCCGGTCGCGCCGACTCGCCCGTGTCTGACGCACTCGAACTTCATGAGCGCCCGCTCGATCGAACGCGCCGCGCGGATGGGGATCGTCGCCGATATCCAACCGGCCTGGCTCCATCTCGATGCGGGGACGCTTCATGCCCAGTTCGGCGAAGAGCGGCTCCGTTGGTTCCAGCCGCTTCGAAGTCTCTTCGAGGCCGGCGTCGTCGTGGGTGGTGGATCGGATCATATGCAGAAGATCGGCTCGTTCCGATCGATCAACCCGTACAACCCGTTCCTCGGGATGGAGACCGCCGTGCGCCGGACCTCGCCGGGGCATGACCGACCGCTTCATCCGGAAGAGGCGATCACGCGTGAACAAGCGATCCGATTCTACACAATGAATAACGCAAAACTGATGTTCTTGGAGGATCGGGTGGGATCGATCGAGGTCGGCAAGCGAGCCGACTTGATCGTGCTCGATCGCGACCCGCTGACCTGCCCCGTCGAGGAGATCCACGCGACGCGCGTCCTCGCGACCTACATCGACGGCCGAGCGATCGAAGGATTGCGAGCGGTCGATCAACCGTGAGGCGAATCGCAGTCCGAAGGGGGCTTCGCGCGGCTTGTGGTCGTTCGCGAGCCCCGGATAAGATGAGGGGAACGAGTTGATTCAGCGGAGTGGAGGCGGTGAGTGCTCCACGAAACGGGGGGTGTCCGATGACGACAGGGCGAATGCTGCGCCGGGGTCTCTGCTCGACGACTTGCGCGGTGTCGACGATCGTTCTCGTCGTCTGGGCGTCGGTCGTGGCCGCCCAGGATCCCAAGGAGGCTCCCGTCGCGGCTTCGAAGCCGTCGAGCAAGGACAAGAAGGAATCGTCGAAGAAACCGTCGACGACGAAGGCCAAGAAGAAAGCGCGCGGAACCCGGCTGGTCCCGGGTGGTCCGGCGGCCAAGGCGGATGCGGTCGCTCCCGATGCGATCGCTCGCGCGGTTCCCGACGATGCCCAGGCCAAGTCGGCCGTCGAGGACGGGAACTACCACTACCGCTTCAAGCTCTTGGCAACCGATGGGACGACTACGTTGGCGGCGTCGTACTATCCATCGAGATTGGGCACCGGGGCCGGAGTGATCTTGCTCCTTCATGAGAAGGATCGCTCGCGGAAGGATTTCGAGGAGGTCATTCCCGAGCTCGAGGGGAAGGGTCTCGCCGAGTCGCTTCAGAAGCAGGGTTATGCCGTGCTCGCGGTCGACCTCCGCGGTCAGGGCGAGAACCCGCGCCGAGCGACGACGGCGCGGGATTGGAAGCTGATGCCCTACGACCTCCAGGCCGCGTATCTGTTCCTTCTCGACCGCCACAATCGAGGAGAGCTGAACCTGAGCCGACTGGGAGTTCTCGGAGTCGGCGAAGGTGCGAATCTGGCCGTGGCCTGGGCCGCGACCCCGGGCGCGGCGACGACCACCGACGGGGGCAAGAGCGACATCGCTGCGCTTCTCTTGCTTTCTCCCGTCATCGACGCGAATGCTCAGGGTCTGGTCGCCGAGAAGGCGATCTCCGCATTGGCGGCAAAGATGCCGATCCAGATCCTCAGCGGCGAGCGCGACAACATCTCCGCTCCTCTGGTGAAGGCCGTCGAAGCGGCCGTGAAGCGTTATCGGTCGAATCAGGTGACGCTCTATCCCTCGTCGCTTCACGGCTACCGCCTCTTGAAGCTCGAGCCGGAACTCACCCGCGCGGTGAGTCGCTTTCTCGACGAGACCGTCAAGCTTCGTGCCTCGACGTGGGAGCCGCGATACAACCTGGCGCCGACGACCTACAACGACGTCAAGACCATACCGAACCCGTCGAGCAAGTCGGCCGCGGGCGCTGCTCCCAAGGCCGTCGAGAAGGCGGCTCCCAAGGAATCCGCGAAGGAACCGAATGAGCAGTGACGAGGCCCTCGAGCCGAAGGCGAATCGATGGCGCCGAAAGACGGCGCTCTTCCTTCTCGTGGTCGGGGGCATCGGTCTCACGGTGATGACCCAGTGTCTCTACCCGACCGAGCATCCGACGACGAATCTCCGCCCCTTTGATTCGATCATCCGCGACTGCACGGTCGGCAGCCGGCGCGACTTCATCGTGAACTTCCTGGGCAACATCCTCGCGTTCATTCCGATGGGGGCGATGCTCGAGACGGCCGAACTGCCGAGGCTTCGCGGGCGCTCGGCCGTGGCCGCGCTTGCACTGTTCAGCCTGGTGCTGGAGCTCGGACAGTATCTCTCGGGTCGCCGTTACGCGGACATCGACGACCTGATCCTCAACACCCTCGGCGCAGCGATTGGGGTGGGACTCGCGAGAATCGTCGCGAGTCGGGTCTGAGGCGAACGACCGAGGAGAAGCGAGCGAGCCTCGCCGACCACCTTTGGATGAAGGGGTCGACGAGGCTCGTGATCGTTTCGATCCGCTCGACGAACGAACTCAGTAGGAGTCGGCCGAGAGGACTTCTTCACCGTCGCGGGTACCGAGCGAGAGCCAGGTGTTCTGGTTGACGGTGTCCTTGACGAAGCGGACCGAGCCGTCGGCGAAGAGCACGTTGATGCCGCCCGGGTGGAGGCTGGTCGGGTTGAAGAGGTGGCCGAAGTCGGTTCCGCAACCGGCGGAGCAGTCGAGACGGCAAGCCGAGAAGCCGAAGCGCTGCATGTTCGGCGTGACGATGATGTTGGTGAGGCTCAGGCCGGGCGAGCCGGTCTGCCAGCGGTAGCCGCGGTTCGAGTTGCTTCCCGGGGCGGTCCGGATGGCGTTTGCACAGAGGTCGATTTCCTGGTTGACCAGGTTGAGATTCTGGCGAGCGTCACGGAAGTTGATCTTGCCGGCCCAGCCGCCGTCGACGCCCGAAGCCATGCCGCGGAACTTCTTGTTGAGGACGTTGTAGTCGCCGACGAGCGCTTCGACGTAGGCGATGGTGCTCGAGGTGCCGTCGGTGAAGTCCTGGATGCCGTAGGAAGCGTACCGAGGGGCGAAGAAGCCGTTGGTGCGGGTCGCCCAGGGGTCGAGACCGGTGCCGTACGAGCCGTGGTAGTTGTTGAAGTGGTCACGCCCGGCGTTGCTGTCCGAGGGGCAGAGGAACGCCTTGACCTGCAGGTTCCAAACCGTCAGGTTGATCGTGTTGCCGTCGGCGTACCAGACGTTCCAGGAGAAGTTGCAGGCATTGTAGATCTGGGTCTGCTCCATGTAGGGCAGAACCAGGGCGAGCGCGCTGAAGGTGCCCCAGTCGGTGTAGGTCGGTCCCGATGCGTACTCGGCGGCACGCATGTTGCCCATCGGGAAGGTGCCGACGGCCGAATGATAGTTGTGGAGACCGAGGCCGATCTGCTTGAGGTTGTTGGTGCATTGGGCGCGGCGAGCGGCCTCGCGGGCTGCCTGCACGGCGGGAAGCAGCAGGGCGATCAGGACCGCGATGATCGCGATCACGACCAGCAGTTCGATGAGTGTGAAACCGCGACGATTGCGAGACATCATTCGGACTCCGAGAATTGAGGGATGACGACGCAGCGGAGCCGAGGACGAACGTCCCCGACTTCCTCGCTCGGGCTCCGACGGAGATGATCGATCGACGATGACGGAGCCGAGGGGACGAAAGGCGATCCGGGTCGCGCACGACCGACGACCCGGAGCCGGAGAGTACGATCGGACCGAGATCATCGATTGACGATCATCGGTCCTCGAGATCACTTCGGAGCTTCAGCCGACTTCGCGGCGCTCGGCTTGGTCGGATTCTTCGTCTTCATCATGTCCTCGATCGCCTTGCGACCGGCTTCATCGGCCTTGGTCGCGGCTTCGGACTGCTTGATTTCGCTGACTTCATTGTCGTCGCCGCAGCCCGAGAAGGCCGCGAGGGAACCGAGGATCAAGGTCGAGAAGAGCGTACGGCGCATCGAGAGGGAATCTCCCACGAAAAACGATGTCGGACACGAGCCGGTGGTCGCTTTGCTTTGAGGAAACCGTCGAAATCGAGTCCACTCCGCGCAATGGAGCGGAGCGAACAGAACCTCGCCGAATCCACGATCGAATTATCTACGATGTGTGAGAGGACTCGACCGAACAGGCGAGCCGCGACCCTGAGTGAGATTCTCCCTAGTTTACAGCATGAAAAGCAAGAAGATTCCCCACGGATTCCGAGGAACGTTCAACAATTGTTTCCGGTCCCGAGCGACGAACTGTCCGCCTGACCGGAGAATCGAGTCTTGATCAGTACTTCGGCACGAGTTTCGCGCGTTCCTCGTACCTTGGGTTGCTCCGCCACTCGCTCCAGCCGACGCTGAAACCGCGGTCGAGCTCCAGCCGCGCCAGGTCGGCCCAGGGTGTCCGCGGGTGTTCTTCGATCACTTTCTCGAGCAGGCGTTTTGCCTGGGCGTACTTCTTCTCGGTCAGCTTCGTGGGCGCGCGGGGAGTCTTGTCGTGGTCGATGATCCATTCGACCCGGATCTCGGGCGTCGGAGCCGCCTTCGGTTTCGGGAACTTCGCGATCATCTCCTCCAGCGCCGCGATGTATTCCTCGGCCATGATCTGGTAGGCGACCACCTGAGCGAGGATCAGGTCGTAATGAGCCTTCCAGCGCCGTTCGGGCTCGAGGTCGCGGGCGCGGCGGAGCCGCTCGAGTGTGAGCTCGATGTCATGGAGCGTCTTCTGACGAGACCGGACGTTCGGGATCTCGGAACGTGCGGCGTCGACGAAGCCGGCGAGGTCGATCGGATAGTGGCGGCGGTAACCGAACGCCCGGGTGCCCTCGACCACCTCCCCGAGAGTCCGCCTCAGGTCCGACTTCAAGCGACGTGCATCATAGGTCGCGCGGCTCTCGTAGGCGGGGACGTACTCGCGAAGTGCCTTGGAGTCGTACGATTTCTCCTGACGATGGGCGCGCATCTCCTCCTCGCTGGGGAGAAGAAAGAAGATCCCGCCCGACTCCTTTGTGAGTCGAGCGAGTTCGAACGGGGCGAAGCCCGACGCCTGCTCTTCCCAGCGGTCGTGAAGTCCATCCCATTGGAGCGACTCGACGCCGGCCGACTCCGGACCACGGCGGATGGTGGGCCAGTAGACGTCACCGGTGACGGGATCGACGTACCGATGGCGGACGAAGGGATAGCCGAAGGGCGACTGGCGGCCGATGACGTAGATCGGCACGGCTTTGCTCCGGACCGTCTGGAGCGTTTCCTCGACGAAGCCGCCGTCGTCGCCCGATTCATCAGTGACCAGGACGATCAGGAGCCTGTGATCCTTGCTCACGATCGGCGCGTAGTGAGAGATCACGTATCGCAACGCTTCGTTCGTCTTCTCTTCTCCGCTCGGGTCGACCCGGAGGCGATCGATCGTGCGCGAGATCAACGCGAGGTCGGCGGTCGGTTTTTCGAGCTCGAAGTGAACCTGCGAGCCGAACCCGACGATCGCGTGGGTCAGCGGCGGGTTCTTGCGATCATCGACCTCGACATTGACGTCGAGCTCCTTGGTGACTCGCGAGAATTTCTCGCGGATGACGCGCTGATCGTCCTTCATCGACTCGGATTCGTCGAACATCCAAACCACCGTGACTCGGTGTTCGCGGAGATGTTGGAGGATCTCGCGTGCGATCTGGTCGAGTGCGACTCCGTGATCGGAGGCTTGGAAGAGAGTGTCGCCGGCAACGCCGCCGCCGCCAGGGCCGCTGAGGTCGGTCGTCATGCCGCGCGTCGGCAGCATGCCGATCGGCGAGATGGGGCGCACCAGGCCGGCGCCCGAAGGCAAAGCGGTTCCTTCGCCGACTCGCGGCGTTCCCGCATGCCGTCCTCCGATGGAGGGCGTGGCCGAAGCCGGGCCCGAACCAATGCGTTCGGTGAAGCCGGAACTCGTGTCGACGCTGAGACCTGGGTCGCCGACGGCCTCGTCGATCCGACCGACCGCTTGGTCGGTGGTCCGGTCGCTCGGATCGGCGTACGAGATCAGTTGCTCATCGGATGCGTCGGTCGTGGAAACGAGTGCGGTGTCGAGGTCGGCAACGCGACGAACGACCTCTTCGGAGGCGACGGTGAGGGCGGCGAGGATCCCGAAGATCCCGAGATGGACGATGCCCGACACGGCCCACGCAGGAGCATCCCACCGTCGCTTGGGACGTCTTCGCTTCGGGATCAGTCGCGGCCCGGCTGCGGGCTCCTGGGCGGGCGTTGCGGGGTCTTGCTTGGCCGACTTCGCGGCGGCCTCGCTCAACTCCTCCAGAGAGGGACGCCGGGTCTCACGGGTCGCAGTCTCGGTGGGATCGATCGGTTCGGGCGACGCCGAGGTGAGCTGGATGAGATCGACCTCCGCTGAGGGAGGAGCAAACACTACGCCGCGCTCGACGCGGGTCGCGGGCGAGGAAGTGCCGACGGAGGCGAGTGCCGTGATCGAGGGATCGTCGGAAGGCATCGGCGAATCGCTCCTACCCGTCTTCGGGTTCCGGCGGACGCGGATGGGAGAGTTCGACTCGTTTGGGCGACCCGGTCGGGAGGTGATTTCTTCTAGGATAACAACTCGGCCGAGAAATCAAGAGCGGCGTTCCGGGGATCATCCGGCGTCGGCACGAGGAAGGCGGCTCCCCGCAACATGGAGCCGACAGTTCGCGATTTCGCGGGCGGAAGAAGGCGTCGTCGCGAGAGAGTGCCGTCGCGACTCGGCCCCCGCTCAGAGTTTGGGGGGTTCCGCCGGACGGGGCGGCATCTGATTCTTGGCCTGTGCCTTCTTCTTCGGGGCCCCATCGCCCGGATCGCGCCGGGGTGGCGGGGGGACGTAGGTCTCGACCCACTTGAATCCGAAGGGATCCTTGAGCTCTCTCTGGGCGAGCAGTGCCCAAGGGGTTCCCGGATGATCGTCGAGCACACGTTGGAGCAGCTTGCGGGCCTCGACCGCGACCGCCTCGGACTTGCCGACGTCGCTCACCTTCTCCGTGGGAACGAGTTGCCACGCATTCGACCGAGGGTTGCTGAACTTCGGCGGATCCTTGAGCAGCTTCGCGCAGATCGCGTTGAATTCATAGCAACGCAGCTTCATGGCCAGAAGACGACCGCGGGTGAGGTCGTAGTGCGCTTGCCATCGGCGGGAAGTCTCGCGATCGCGGAGTTTCGCGACGGCCGTGATCGGAGCGAGGGCCTCGTTCACCGTGTAGTCGATTCGAGCCACGATCACCTGGTTCGCTTTGACGACTTCCTTGAAGTTCGGGTCTTCGATCGAAGGGAATCGCAGACTGGGCTGGCCGGGGAGATTCTGCTGGGTGATCAGGGCGGCTTGGATGACCGCGCTTCGGAGCGGAGACCGTTCGACCTCTTTCTCGTAAACCGAGCGCGGGGTCCAGTCGGGGTGATACTCCCGCATGCCGAGGGGATCGAACGCGATCCGTGTCCGGTCCATCCGCGTCACGAAGAAGATCCCGCCGGTCTCGCTGGCGAGGCGACTCAACGCCCAAGGGCCGAAACCCGCGTCGATGAACTCGTACTGCGGCCCTTCGTACCAGAAAGGGAGCCGAATCATCTCGAGCGCGGCGCTCTCGGGCCCCTGACGCACGGGGAGGTTGAAGTAGCGTTGGCCGGTCTTGGGATCGATGTAGTTCATTCGACCGTCGAGCCGGCCGAAGAGCGCGCTCGAGCCGAGGATGTAGACGGGTACCTTCGACTGCTGCGCCACGCCGATCGCTTCCTCGAGCCGAGGCTCGTCGTCTCCCACTTCGTCGGTGACGACGATGACCATCGGACGGTAGAGCTCGCCGTCGGCATTCTTGAACTTGCCCCACTTGCGAATGACCTCGGCGACGGTCCCGAAGGTCGACTCGATCCCGGAGCTGTCGAGCGGGACGTTCTGGATGGCCTCAACGATGCCGGCGAGGTTTGAGGTGGGAACCGTCGTCATCGCCCGGCGCTCTTGGCCGAAGGCGACGACGGTGGTGAGCAGCCCCTCCGACTCGGCGAGACCGCCTTGGTCGAGCTGGTCGACGTGAGAATAGATCTTCTCGATATGCTTGCTGAGCCGCTCGCGCTCGGCTTGGAGGCTTCCGGAAGCGTCGAACGTCCAGATCACGAGCGTGCGGCCCTTCTCGAGTCGACGCATGATCTCGATCGCCACGCGATCGACCGCCCCCTCGACCGACTCGACGTGTTCCGATCCGCTCCCCTTGATCGAAACCGACTCACCCAGCACGGGCGCCGAAGGCATCATGATGTCGCCCGCGCGCTTGACCTCGAAGTTTGCGAGCGGGATGGGCGTTCCATCACCGTTGCTCGCCGAGGCCAGGGCGGTCGGCTGGATCGGTCCGGTCGGGTTCTCGATGACGGGGCCCAGAGTGGGGGCGATCGAGGCCGACGGGGTGGTCACCACCTGGTCCGGCTGATCGAGCTCCTGGAGTTCGACCTTGCTGAATTCGGGCAACTCGGTCGCCACGACCTCGCTCGTGAAGGTGCGGGTCGCGCTCTCGTCGGTCTGCGCGGCGAACCCGATCAAGGCGAGCATGACGATCAACACGACGTGGAAGGCGATGCTCACCCCGTAGGCCGGGATCGAGGTATCCAACCGTCCGCCCAGCCACTCGGAGAGCGCCGGGAAACGCTGATCCAATCGCACGAGCATCTCACGCACGGCTCGGCTCCCGCCCGCGTCGACTCACGGGGATGTCGCTTCGACAACGCACTCATGGATTCGGTCATTCAATCCTACTCGACCGAGTCGCCCCGGACAACGACGAGTCGCTCGATTTGGCCGGCGGATCCCGACGAGTCTCGGTCGTGCGACGCCGAAGCGGTGCGAAAAGGAAGCGCGCCGGCCGGAGGGGAGCTTGGACTCGATTCGAACGATGAACAGGCAAACTCTGACGATCACGAGGAGAATTCCTCAGGTATCGATCGTACGGGTGCCGATCCGGAGAGAGGAGAGGCTTTTCGACGCTCCGCTCGTCGATCGTTGCGTCGAAGATCGCGGCCGAGGATCGGGGGACGACTGGGATGGACGGATTCGCGAGATTCAGGTGGTTGATTCTGGCCGGCGTCATCGCGGCCGCGACTTCGAGGAGTTTCGCCCAAGGCATCGTCGCGCCGGGCGCGGGTCCGATCAATCGATCGATGGCGGGCGCTTCAACGGCCGCCGCCGTCGACTTTGGTTCGAGCTACTGGAACCCGGCGACCCTCAGCTTCCTCGAACGCGAGGAAGTCCTGATCGGCTCCGAACTCCTGATCCCCAGCCTCCACTTCACCAGCAAGCTCCGCGCGGGATCGATCAATGGAGTGTTTCCGGCGACGAATCGCCAAGGCACGGCCCGGAGCGACAGCGGCGTCGCGAGCAACATCGCCGTCGGCGGCTCGTTCAAGCTCGACCCCGAGTCGCCTCTCACGTTCGGGATCGGGATCTTCGGACTCGTCGGCGGCAACGCCAACTACGCCGGCAGCCTGACCACGCCCGTGCTCGGCCCGCGTCGACCTCCGAATTACTTCGGGCTCGGGCCGATCTACGCAAACACCGCCCTGCTCTCGATCAAGCCGATGGCGTCGTACCGTTTCTCCGAGCGACTCGCGCTGGCCGTCGCCCCCGTGATCACGACCGGCACGGTTCAGTTCAGCCCGGCCTTCTTCGCGCCCGGCCCCGTCGATCAGTTCGGGGTCGAGACCTTTCCCGCAGGGACGAACGCCCGACCCTTCTGGGGCGCCGGCTTCGAACTCGGTCTCTACTACGAACTGAACGACTCGTGGAACCTCGGATTCTCGTACAAGAGTCCGGTCTGGCAGGAACGTTGGTCCTACAACTCCTCGACGCCGAACCTCAGTCCGCGGCGCATCGGGACCCAGGCCGACGTTCCCTCGATCCTCTCGTGGGGCGTCGCGTATAAGGGGATCGAGAATCTCCTCATCGACGTCGACCTCCGCTACTTCGACTACCGCAACGCCGCGCTCTGGGGCGACTCGATCGCCTCGGGCGGCCTCAACTGGAAGAGCATCTTCGCGATCGCGGTCGGTGGACAGTATCGCCTCAGTGACCGCCTCACGATTCGCGGCGGATACCTCTTCAACGAGAATCCGATCAACGAATCCCAGACGCTCTTCAACGTCCAAGCCCCCGGCTTCGTCCAGCACACGATGTCGCTGGGTGCTTCGTTTCGCATGAACGACAACATCGTCTTCAGCGCCGGCTGGGTGCACGCCTTCCGCGCGGAGATCGAAGGGCCGATCGGCCAAGTTCCCGGCTCGCGCGTGAAGATGGACGCTCAGGTCGACTCGATCCTCGCGGGCATCACCATCCAGTACGGCGCGCCTCGAAGAGCGACGATTCCGACATCCGAGGGGCTCGCGCGAGTCGAATCGCCGATGATCGTCGAGTGATCTCGAGCGACGATCAATCCAGCGGCGAATCGTCGGAACCCAGACCCGGCTTCGCGTGGACCATCGCCTGGTAGAACCACCAGTTCGACGTCTGATGCGAGCAGACCACCGCAACGCCGCCCTGCGGTCGCCACCCCTTGCGGATGAGTTGTTCGACCTCCTGCCGCAACTTCTCGACCGACATCGACTCGCAGATGAGATAACTCACGACGCGCCTCGGATTGGTCCCTGAAGGATCGGCCGCTCCCGTTCGTGGAGCTGCTCGAGAGGGATCTTCGTCCGAGGCGCGTCGCTATTGTCTCGAGGGTCTTGGACAGGCTCGATCAATCGAGCTGGAAGGGCGGAAGTTCCGTCGACTTCTCCTCGACGACTGCTGCGAGGCCCGTCTTCGAGGGATCGAGATACTTGCCCTTCAGCACGTCGACGACCTTCTCCCGTTTGACGAGGATCCCGGCGTCGGCGGAAGGCGGCGGGGTCGTGAGGATCTTGACTTGATACTTGCCGGCAGGGGCGCCGTCGTCTTTTTCGTAGGTGGTCAGCTTGAAGGAGCCGTCGGCTCCGGTCGTTCCCGTGGGTGCGGGCGGAGCGGTCGCCCCGGCGGGCGGAGCGGCCGCGACGAGCACGACCTCCGCTCCCTCGAGCGGCTTGCCCTTGTACAGCACCTTGCCGGAGACCGGGTAGACGGAGAGCCGCCCGGCGGTTTCGTCGGAGCAGCCGACGGTGACGAGAGCGGCAACGACGCCGAGCCATCGGAGGCGATTCAGGAGCTTCATGAGGGCGGTCTCCGGTCGGCCTTGGTTCAGAACTGGTCGGCGGAGATGACCTCGCCGCGATTGTAGGTGATCAAGCGGCAGAAGACCTTGGAGTCGGTCGTCTCTTTGACGAACCGGACCGAGCCGTCGGCGAAGACGTGATTCGCGCCGCCGGGATGGAACGAGTAGACCTCGTTGTTGTTGCTGCAATTCGTGTGGCAGGGCGATTGGCCGTCGCCGTCGACATAGAATTCGCTCTCGAAGTCGGCCCAACCGGCGCCCGACTCGCGGCGGCCCGAGATCTGCCGGGCTCCCTTGCGGTAGGCGAGCGGACGGCCCGCGTCCTCCGAGACGATGATCGTGTTGCTCGTGCCGTCGGTGATCTCGGCGATTCGTCGCAGGTTGTTGCCGCGCATGATTCCGACGAGCGAGTTGCTGGTGCCGTCGGAGTCGGCGTAGCCGCGCACCTGCCAACCGCCGTCGACGCCGTCGGCCACGGCGTAGTCGCCCGCGGCGAATTGGAAGGTCGCGCCCGGGATGAAGGGCGTCGTGTAGGTATCCATCCGATACGACGGCGCCGAGGGGCAGACCATGACGTTGATCTGGAGCGCGACGCTCGTCGAGTTCTGGAACGAGGCGCCCGCCCACGAGAGGTTGTAGGCATTGAAGACGTTCGCCTGCTCGAGATACGGCAGGACGAGCGCGGGCCACGAGTGAGTGACGAGAGGGATGTTGCAGAACTCGCCGAGCTGCTTCGGACAAGCCTGATAGAAGTCGGGAGCCGTGTTGAGCGGGATGCCCGCGAGGGTGAAGGTCATCGTCGAGATCGCCCAGGTCGGCGGAAAGAACCCGTTGGCGCTCACGAAGTTGTGCAGAGCGAGCCCGATCTGCTTCATGTTGTTGATGCACTGAGTCCGACGAGCGGCCTCGCGAGCGGCCTGAACCGCGGGGAGCAGGAGCGCGATCAGCACCGCGATGATCGCGATCACGACCAGGAGCTCGATCAAGGTGAAGCCGCGGCGGGTCGAGGCGTGGGACGCAGTCATGGAGAACCTCGGATCGATTGCATGGATTTCTTCCGATTGTCTTTTGTACACGGCGGGATTGAACGTCCCGTGTCCACGGTGCGAATAATCGCGGAAGATCCCGATCGATCGGTCGACCTTCACAGTCAAGAATCGCGCAATCGTCAAACTCCGACTCTCGAATCGGTCCGAAAATGCCGATCGTAGGGATGATGAGATCGGCCGCAGCCGCGCGATGGAAGCGCGGGCTGTGGTTCCGATCGTCCGAGTCGCGATGCGTGGTCGTTCGTCGCCAACGAAGGAGATCGTCGTCATGGAAGGCTGGATCACCTCTCCGCGTCGTGCGAAGATCGCGCGGAAGCCGGGTCTCGAGTCCTTGGAAGGCCGTATCCAACTCAGCACCGCGACGCCCTTTCCGACGAGCGGCCCCCTGAACGGCTGGTTGTTCAAATTGGTGGCGACGAAGGGTCAAGAGGTCCCCGACGGTGCCGAGGGCGACGCGATCTCGGGCGTGACGACGCAATCCGGTTCGATCTCGAGCCGCGCCCAGTCGTCGTTCGCCGTGAGCATCGAGGACGCCGCGGGTGCGTCCGAGGGCGAGGGGCTCTACGTCACCCGCTTCGGTCCTCGCGCAGGAAGACGAACGCTGCCGCAGCCGTCGCCGCCGCTCCGTCAGGTGGTGAGAACCGGCCAAGCGGTGCCCGGCGGCGAGATCGGAACGACGCTCGGGCCGTCCATCGTCAACAACAGCGGCCGAGTCGCCTTCGCATCGACGCTGACCAATGCTGCCGTGCCCGCCAAGGCCGGAGGCGTCTACGTGCTCCAGCCGCGCCGAGGGGTTCTCAGCGGGGTGGCGGTGCCGCTCGACGTCCTCTCGAACGGCTCCACTTTCCAAGGGCCCAACGGGAGCCTGAGCTTCAACAATCGCAATCAAGTCGCCTTCACCGCGTACGCGACCTCGGCCGACGGCGCCGTCGGCTTCAACGGCTCGACGACCGGCACCGGAGTCTTCCTCGCCAACGGTCTGAATCGGATCTCCACGATCGCAGCGCCCGGCACTCGGCTCTCCGACGGCACCACCATCGACTACGCCGCCGACCCGTCCGTCACCGAGACCAAGAGCATCGCGTTCGTCGGGCACGTCGCGGGCACTCCGGCCCTCGTCGATCCCGCCGATCCCACCCGGCTCCTGGGGGCCTCGATCTTCTACGTCCGATCGGGCGACTCGATCTCGCCGATCGCGCGCCAAGGTCAGGTGATCCCCGCTCTCCAGGGCGGCGGCACGATCTCGTTCGCCGCCGATCCGATCGCGAACAACCGCGACCAAGTGCTCTTCCACGCCTCGACTTCCGACGCGACGCAGGTCGGGGTCTATCAGTTCTCGCCGAACGGCGGACTGGTCCAGATCGCCGGTCCGGGCGACACCCTCCCCGACGGCAGCGTCTTCGTGACCGCGCCCCTGGGAGCAGGCACGATGGGCTACAACGACCGAGGCGAGGCGGCCTTCGTGGCGCAGACGAGCCAAGGCTCGGCGATCTACGCCTCCCGCAACGGTACGCTCGTCCTCGTCGCGAAGGAAGGCGACGTGATCCCCGGGCTCGGCCTCGGTTCGATCACGAGCTTCACCCAGCCGGGGGACACCGGCGGTCCGTTCATCAATGCGAACCACCAGGTGCTCTTCGCGGCCCAGACTTCGATCGGCGGCTCCGCGCTCTTCTCGGCGACGAGCTATCGCCGGATCACCAAGCTCCGGAGCTGAGAGATCGAGACTCGGTTCATCGAATCGCAAGCGGGCCGCGCGGGGGACACTCTCCCCGGCGCGGCCCGCATTGCGTGGCATCGTCGATGAATCGATCCGACTCGATCAGACCCCGTCGCGCGGAGTCACGGAGAGCCGGAGCGTCTCATTTCCGCGTCGAATCTCGACCTCGACCGGCTTGCCCGCCTCCAAGGTCCGCGATGCGTCGAGAGCGTCGGCCGCGCTCGTCGTCCAGCGACCATCGATCCCGAGCAGCGCGTCGCCCGCCTCGAGTCCGCCCTCGGCCGCGGGCGAACCGGCCAGAACGGCCGCGACCCGCACGCCGGATCCGTCTTCGAGCGGTTCACCCAGTCGAAGCCCCCAGAGGCCCGTCGGTGCGAGGATCCGCTCACGCGCGGTCCGCGGGCCCGAGAGCTGCTTCGGGAGATCCTTCATCAGGTCGCGAATCTCGAAGTCGACCGGCGTGAACGTCATCTCCTTCGCCTTGTAGTCGATCGTCGTCTTGTATCGCGCGAAGAAGGTGAAGCCGATGATGCCGTCGAGCGGACCGCTGAAGAAGCTGCCGAGCGCCTTCAGCGCGGGGTGATCGAAGACGACCACGGGCAGATCCTTCGCACTCAGATCGCCGACCTCGAGCGCTTTCACTTTTCCCTCGCCACGCATCGAGAAGAGGATCGACTTCGGCGCTTTCGCATCGATCGCCCCCGAACTCTCGGCCGCGCTGTTCGAGAGCAACGTGATCGGCGCGCCCAGGTCGAACACCAAGCGGTACGGACCCTTGCCGTTGAGCTTGGCCCGCACCACCATGTGGTTCGAGGGGAGCAGCTCGAACGGAACCACGGCCGTCTTGGGTACATCCTGCCGCGCTGCGGTCGTCGTGTTCGCCGCAGCGCGCCGCTGCTGCGACGCCGAGAGCACCATCATCGCCAGACCCACGTTGAATCCGACCAGCACCGCGAGCAGGAAGAGCTTGCGAATGTTCATAGGCTTCATCTCAGAATCCCTCCCCGGCGATGATGTTCAGGTCGATCGACATTCCGCCGCGCGACAGGTTCACCGAGACCGAGTCGCCCCGTTTCGTCTTGGCAATCGACTCGTGAGCATCTCGACTCGTGAACACCTTCTTGCCCGCGAGCTTGACGATGCGATCGCCCGTCTCGACCTTCGCCGCGTGAGCCGGCGAGCCCTCGAGCACCTTCACGACATAGAGCGATCCCCCGCGGGCTTCGAGCTCCAGACCGAGGAACCCCTGCGCGATCCGCTCTTCCTCGGGCTGCTTGCCGACGAACATCGCCGCGAACTTCGCGAGTCCGCCCATCGCGGTGAGAGCCTGCATCTCGGTGGGAGCCTTCTTCGCGACGGCCCCTCGAGGGACCCAAGGCTCCTTCGGCTCCAGGTCGAGGCGGGTCCAGACCATCCGATCGCGCGTCGGGTCGAGTTCGATCTTGTAGCGCGCGAGGATCGTGTACCCCAAGATGCCGTCGATCGTCGCTCCCGGAAGCCCGAGCGCGTTCATGCCGACCAGTTGGAAGGGATCCTCGATCCTCCCGCGGATCGATGCGAGCTTCGCCCCGCCCTCGAATTCGAATGTGTCGATCGGCGCCCAGAATTCGCCCTCGGGCGTCTCGAGTCCGATCTTCTTGGCGGCCTCGGTTCCAATGTAGAGCGCGGGCGCCCCGGTATCGACGAGGAAATTGAATGGTCCCTTGCCGTTGATCCGGACCCGCACGAGGAAGTGGTTCGTGTCGGTGACGCGGTAAGGGATCCGATAAGCGGTCCCGACATCGGGCGCAACCGGATCGGCCGGCGCGAGCGAGGTCACGACGAGTGCGAGCGCCGGCAGCAGAGCGCTCTTGCGACGGGATGACATTGCGACGGCTCCAGGTCCCGCGTGGCGTGTGTGGGAGTCGATCTCGATGAACATAGTCTACACACCGGCCCGACACTCGTCTCCCCGGGGGCACCTGGGTTCCGAATCGATGGCCGGATCATGTCGGGACTCGGAAGCCGAGTCGCCGGCGCACATCGAAATCCTCGGCGTTTTCTCGACTTACAGCGGGGACGAGCGGTCAAGGCGTCGGATTCTCGGGATGGGGTCGAGACCGGAAGTCCTCGAGAACCGATAGGTCCTCGACCACGCGGTCGATGATCTCGAGGAATTGAATCAAGAGAAGGGTCTTGATCGAGCGCGGTCCCTTCGCCGCGTCGGCCGCGCCCTGCGCTCCGGCCGACTGCGGGGGAGCCGGCAGCACGGGACGAGATGAGATCGGAGTGGGAGCCGCCCAGATTCGTGCGAGGGATTCGGACGGCTTCGCTGCGGGGACCTGGTCCATCAACGCATCGGCACCAGACGTGAGGTTGTCGTAGAGTTGGCGGGTGAGCTGATCCCGGAGCTTCAACTCGGTGTCCCTCAGCGATGCGTTGATCTTGTCCCGGGAGATCGCGAAGCGCATTGCTCCCCAATCGCTGCCGCCGGGCCAGCTCCCCCAGTTATGCGCAGCGATTCGATCTTTGATCATATCATTCATGGCTTCGCCCGCGGCGATGCCGATCACGACGGCGAGTACGGCGAGCGGGGGAAAGGCGAGGAAGAGCTTCACGAGGATCGCGCCCTTCACGACGCTGACGACGGTCACGACGAGGACGGTGATCGCCGCGGTGAGCAGCGTGGCGATTTCACCGGCGATGTTGCCCGAAGGGCCCTTCAGCCCGTCCGACCGGGCCGCATCGCGCGCGCGATCCTCTTCGAGGATGAGTTCGCCCGGGTCTCGGGCGATTCCGTGCTCCTTCAGCCATCCACGAATGAAGTCGATTCGCAATGTATTCGTGTCGGTGATCAGAGTTTCGTTCTCTTCGGCGATCAGTTCCTCGAGGCGTCGTTGTTTCTCCTTGACGTCGCCGTCGATCTTCGACGCGACCGACGCCAACGATCCCCCTTGGTCGTACCAATACAGGAACCGGGACGAGATCGACGGCATGATCTCCTGCACGCATCGTTCGGCGACCCGTTTGCTGAACGCGGTCAGTCGCGCATCGACGGCTTTGGAGAATTTCTGGAATTGCTCGGACCGGGCGAGCAGGATCTCGGTGCGCTTGCGGGCGTACTCGTCGCGAAGCAGCGGGTAGATCGCCAGGCCGACGCCGACTGCGCTGAGCGGGTCGGCGGAAGTGGCGATGCGGTGGTCCTGGCTGTCGTCGATCCCGAGGGCCTCTTTGGCGAGGGTCTTCATGAAGGGCCAGCAGGCCGACCCGCCGGTCAGGAGGACCTTCGAGAACGAGGCGGGATCGACAGGGCGGTCGGATCGACGGATCGTATTCGCGATCCATTGGAAGAGATCGACATTCTTCAAATCGGCGAGCGTGGCGGTGGGTCCGCCGACCGAGCGGAAGTAGTCGGCGAGAATTGCGCTGGGGGTGTAGTCGCGGCATCGGCGTTCGAACTCTTCGACGGTCACCGATCGGAGGAGCTTCGTCGGGTGCGACATCCCCGGTTGGACGACATACTTCGGTCGCGGAGCCTTGCTCGCCCAATCTCTCGAGAACGCCTCCTTGACCTTCCGGCACGCGACGAACCAAGGCACGCGGTCGAGCGGAAATTCATCGAGATATTCGCGCAAATCGGGATTTTGATCCAAGAGCCAGGTCAGGAAGACGTCGTCGATCAAGCGACCGCCGAGCCTGGAGTCGCCCCAGGGCTGCTGGAACCCCTTGGAAACGGCGTTGACGAGCGCGATATCCAGGGTTCCGCCGCCGAAGTCGATGACAAGGACCCCGTTGCGGGCTTCGTGCGGCTGGATGTCGCGATTCTTGAGGTGATGCGCCAGCGCCCCCAGCGGTTCATCGACGGAGTCGGCGTCCCCGAAGCCGGCCTCTCGAGCGAGCTGGACGGTGACGGCGCGCTGCTCGTCGCTGATGGCCGAAGGAACGCCGATGACGACGGGCATCCCTTCCGCCTTGCCGATCCCATGAGTCGCCCCTTGCCTCTCGAGCTCCCGATAGATGCGCGCGAGAAACGCAACCGCGTCGCGACGGGCTTGCTCCGAACGGAGGATATCGGGCTTGAAGTTGGCGGAGAGGCGAAATCGAGCGCGTTCCTCGGCGGTCTCGCATTCGAAGTATGCGTTCTCGGCATTCTCCCCAATCGAGTCGACGGTGCCGTCGTGCAGGTCCCAGAGGACGCAGCTCCGGACGAGCGGTTCATTGAACGGCCGCAGGATCACCGGCTCTCCGACGCGATCCCCGTCGAGTTTGAGGTAGGCCAGGTGGGTATTCGAGGTGCCGAAGTCGATCCCGATCGTTCCCAGTTGCCTCGTCATCCGTGTCGCCTCATCTCAGATGTCGATGATTCAAGATTTCCTCAGACGCTGGAGTTTTCCTCGTTTGACGCACCGACCATCGACGGTGATCCCGGGTTCGATCGTCCGCACGGGGTCGCCGAGATCGGGAGTGAAGCTGAATGGGTCGAACAGGGCTCGCATCGCTTCATCGAAAGCCGAGCCGTTGGCGACGAAGTGCCACTCGTAGCCCGCGAGTCGATACTGATGGATCATCTCGTCGGTATAGACCTCACGCGCGTTGGGGTCGTCGAGCTGGAGACCACACTTCAAGTGCGTCATTGCATCGAGAAAGACCGACGGAATCTCGGCACTCTCGCCGGCTGCCTCGACGACCGGCTGACGATCGGGATGCGCCCAGGTCCAGGCGAGCACGAGGTCGACGGCTTGGAGCGCGAGCAGTCGCCGAGTCTCCGAGCGATCGATAGGAGCATTCGGAACGTCGACCAGTCTGGGACGCGAGAGTGCGAGGAGCAGCGTGCACCCGAGCATCAGCACGGCCGACTGGATCCAAGAGCCGACCCTTGCCTTCCCCGTGATGGTGCTCCAGAGCGCTCCGATCAGACTCATCGCTCCCCCCGCGGCGAGGGCCGCCTCGAGCGCGGTCCTGATGCGGGGCCGCGACGCCAGCCAGGCGATCACCGACGAACCCAGCGCTCCGCCGCCGATACCGCCGAGAGTCAGGCCCATGAATCGATCGCCCGTGAGAATGAGACTCAGAGGCGCACATGCCAACATGCCCACGAAGCTTCCCATCGCGGCCGCCGCCGGCACCGACCAAGGCGCGAGCTCCATGCGCTTGGTCGTCGACGTTGGACTCGGTTCCGTGAGATTCTGAGACGCAGCGCGGATCTGCGACTTCGCGGTTTCGAGCGTGGAGGGGCGATCGGTCCAGATCTTCGGCCAGAGTCCCTGACTCTTCATCCAGTCGAAGCACTCGGGAACGAGAGTCTCAGCCGCCCAGCGGCGCACCGAGCGGTCGGCGGATTCGGGCGATTCCTGAAGGAAGCCGCGGAGCAGGACCTCGCAGTGATCCCGCCAATCCCGACAGCAGAGTTCCAGCCGAGTCATCGACTCTCCTTCCAACGTGAACACGAGAGCGAACGATCGAATTCAAGTGGGTTCGGGGGCGCCACCGAAGTCCGAGTCGGCGAGCCCGTGAATCTTGGAGAGGAGTAGCGACGCGCCCGACGCGTCTCGAGGGATTCGCTCGATACCGACTCCGTCGGATCCGAGTCGTGGATGTCCAGGATAATCTTCGGAATTCTCGCGCACAATGCGCGACGTCGAAGAAGTAGGTACTAGCATGAGTATACGATGGAGTGAAGAATCATCGATGATCCATCGACTCCGACCGCGCTCGGAGGGGCGGGATCAACGCTCCGCGCGGTTGGGCTCGCCCCGCCGAGCGGCGATGCCCGGGGGCGAGGAATCATCGACGCGTGTCTCCGAATCCCAGAAACGGATCACTCCGGAGTGATCGATCGAAGCGAGGGTTTCGCCGTCCGGCGAGAATGCGAGGCCGTGGATGAGTTCCTGATGCCCTTTCAGCTTCAGGATTTCTTGATGAAGCTGTGAGTCCCAGATGTGGATGGTTCGTCCCTTGCCTGCGATGGCGAGTTCGCGGCTATCCGGAGAATAGGCAACGGCCCTCAGTTCCTCTTCCTCGAGCTTCAAGACGGTGGATGGGCGGTCTCCTTCCTGGGGATGACCGTTCCATGTGTACAGACCTCCTTGATTTCCGATCGCGGCGAGTTGGCGACCGTCCGGCCGGAAGGAGAGACCCAAGAGCGGCTCTTCCGCGGGCAACGTTGCGATCGACCGACCGGTGAACGGATCCCAGAGCCGGATCGTCGTGTCCGACGATGCCGACGCAAGGGTGCCGCCGTCGTGTCGAAAGGCGAGACCGAAGATCAAATCTCGATGCCCTGAGAGTTCGGCACGGAGGGTTTTCGAGGAGACATCCCAGAGCCGAACCACGCCGTCGTCTCCCGCCGCGGCGATCGTCCTCCCGTCCGGGCTCCAGGCGACGGCCCTCGCTTTTCCCTTCATGCCCGGCAAGATCCCAAGGAACTCTCCGCTCTTCACGTCCCAGAGCAGCAGGTTTCGCGACGTTCGAAGCGTGCCGGTCACCACCATCCGACCATCCGGGGAGTATGCCAGGGCGGCGACGGTCGAGAGGTGGCCGAAGACGCCGCGGATCAGACTCCTCGAGCGGGCATCCCAGAATCGGAGAGCCCGTTCGTCCTGGTCTCCGTCGGCCGTCGAGGCCAGGATTCGACCGTCGGGGCTCCACGCCAGGGCCCAACCTTCCGCGCGATGGGCGACCCGATCCGGAGGCACGGCCGCTCGTCGCTCGAAGGACCAGAGCGTCAACCTCCGGGAGCCGATCGGCTGGATGAGCAGTGCCTCGCCGTCGTCTTGGAAGGCGATCTGGTGAATTCCCCTCGAGTTCCCAGGGAACTTCGCGACGACTTCGCCGGTCGCGGAGTCGACGATCGTGGGCAAGAGCCAATGCTCGTGCGCTCCGCCGGCGATGGCGATCCGCCGACCGTCCAGGGAAATCGCGACATTCGGTTCGCGAAGCTCGGCGTTCGGCTGCGGGATCGTCCGAAGTCGACCGGTGTGAGGATGCCGGAGTCGGGTCAGGATCACGGGTCTTCCTTGAACTCGAGTCGTTTCGGTGCGGAGCACGAGCGAATCATTCGCGAACTCGAGACTCATCGGGATTCCGACCGTCTCCGCGGGAATTCGGTCGATGATCGGTGCGTCGTCCCGCTCGAGGTCATGGATCACCAGCGATCCGTCGGAATCGATTCCCGCGAGCTTCGATCCGGCGCGATTCATCGCAGAGTACACGGGATGAAGTCCGAAGTGACCCTTGCCGGGAAGCGTCCGCACCACCGTGCCCGTAGCGGCGTCGACGAGTCGCGAGCGGTCGTGGTCGAGGACCAGCAATCGGTCGGAGTCGCGAGTTGCGACGACTCCGACTCCGCGAAACTCCGAGAAATGGGGCTCGCTCGGTGAACGGACTCGAAAGAGGTGCACGGCCGCGTTCTTGTGATTCCAGTCGTAGCCGATGATCGCGAGGACTTCGCCCGCGACCAGCAGCCGGGGGTAGCCCTTCTCGAGCCCGTCGACTCGTTGCCACCGCGCCGACTCGACCGCGTCGGAACCGTCGATCAGTCGGACCGCGAAGGTGCGATGCATATCGCCCGCGGGGCTCTCCGAGATGAGGAGCCGTTGTCCTCCCAGATGGAAGGCAAATCCATGATTGAACATATCGATGAGATCAGAGCGACCCCAGATTCCCAGGGTCGCCGATGCGATTCCGGTCGATCCGCGGCTCCGCGGGTCCACGTCGATGCTCTCGATCCGGCCGTCGTCGTCGATCAGGGTCACCCTCGTGCCGGCGAGGTGGATGGTCGCGGCGTTCCTGGTCTCGACCGGAAACGTGTGGAGTGCGTCGTATGCCCTGCGCCGGAGCAGCCGCTCGGAGAAACTCGCTTCGTTCTCGCCGTCGATTCGGGGGAGTTGCTCCAGGATGGCCTGGGCATTCTCCACGCGATTCTCGTCGAGCGCGGTCTGAGCCTCGCGCAGTCTTCCGTTGTAGAGAGACCGCGCGAAGAGAGCATTGGCGGCGCGGAGTCGGACGGTGTAGAGCCAGACGCCCGCGAGTCCGCCGATGACGAGAATCGTCGCGAGGACCGCGGAAACCGCGCGCCACGGGTGGCGTCGCGCCTGCAGCATGGCACGGACCACGACGGGTGTTCGCCTCGCCTTGATCGGTTCGCCGTTCGAGAACCGTTCGAGGTCGGCCGCCACGGCCTCGGCCGAGCCGTAACGCCTGCCGGGCTCGCGTGCCAGGCAGGTCATCGCGATCGTCTCGAGGTCGCGCGGAAGCCGGGCGCGGAACCGAGCCGGCGGGATGACGTCCCCTTTGCGTGCCAGTTCGAGGGTTTCATCGCGCGACTCGCCCATGTGGGGCGGACGCCGCGTGAGCAAGGCGTAGAGAATCCCGCCCAGTCCGTAGATGTCGGAAGCGAAGCCGATACCGCCGGGGCGTCCTTCGGCTTGTTCGGGCGACATGTAGGGGGGCGAGCCCAAGGCCGAGAAGGCGATGGTCCGGAGCACGCCGAGCGGGTCGTCGGGATTCTGAAATCCCTCGATCAGCCGGGCCAGCCCGAAGTCGGAGAGACGGAGCGTGAAGTCGAGTCCATCGCTCGGCTCGGGCCAGAGCAGCACGTTGCCCGGCTTGAGGTCGCGGTGGAGGACGCCGCGCGAGTGAGCGTGCGCGACCGCCCGCGCCAGCACCATCACGATCCGCGCGGCCTCGCGCGGGGGGACGGGAGATTCGCGACTCTCGAGCCATTCCTGGAGCGACGGCCCGGGGCAGTATGCCGAGGCGATGTAGGCTCGATCCGCGTCGATCCCCACTTCGTGCACCTGGATGATGTTGGGATGATCGAGCCGCCCCGCGAGCGCTTCGCGGAGGAGATTCGCGCGCTCCTGGCCCTCGAGTCCGTCCCGGAGCACCTTGAGCGCCACGATTCGGCCCATCCGATTGTCGAGGGCTCGATACACGACGCCGCAACCCCCGCGGCCGCGTTCCTCGAACAGTGTGAATGGGCCGAGACGTGAACCTTCGGCGCCCAATGCGCGGGGATTCACGGCGGTGGGCCATACGGCGTCGAGCAGATCGAGGGTTCGCGCCAAGCCGTCGAACTCGCTGCCGACGGGCAAGTTCCGCGGGGATCGGCCTTCGGCAAGCGCGGCCTCGCGCTCGAGCAGGGCGTCGATGGTCGCGTCGTCGATCGTGGAGTCGGCATCGTCTCCGTCGATCATGACGCACCACTCTCGAGAACTGCGCGGAGTCGATTGACGGCCCTTCCCCAGCGCTTCTTGGTCGCTTCGATCGAGATGCCCAGTCGGTCGGCGATTTCGGCCAGGCTCAGTTTGTCGCGGTTGTGCCAGTGGATGATGGTTCGATCGGATGCCTTCAACTCTTGCAGTGCGTCTTCGACTCTTGCGTTCAATTCCCAGGCGAGGAGGATGCTCGAAGGAGAACGATCGCGCCCGACCGTGCTCGACGCCCACGAAACAGGCACCTCGAGTCCGACGCATCGCTTCTCGGCCGACACGAACGTTCGCCTCGCCCGGAGCACGCGTCGGCGTGCGATCTTCATCAACCAGGCATCGAACTCGCTGGAAGATGTACCTCGAAAAGAATCAAATTTCAGGACTATGTCGATCCGAACCTCTTGGACGATGTCGGATGCGCCGATCTTTGCGAGGAGTCGCGACCCCAATAGTCGGGACGCATAGTCATGGATTCGCCGCTCGCGCCGGCCGACGAGCGACAACAATGGTTGGTGATTTCCGAGGGCCCGCTCGGACTTCACCGCGGCGATGTCGAAGCCGATCACAACACGCGTCTCCCTCTTCTGCATGTCGCGCATGGGCGGCGAACCGAGAATTTCATTGAAGCGGCCGACGGCTGCGGCCGTCAAGCCGACGCTCGGGGATTGCGAAGCCGAGGAGACTTTTCTTGTGCGCATCGTGTCCCGATTCGGCGGCGATCGCATCCTTCCTGATGAGGAGTCGACCCAAACAGGTCGATCCGCGATGTCGATCCCTGGGGACCGTCGCACGAGTCTTGCCGAAAAAGGCTCGTGCGGCGGAGGGTGCTTCCGACTCGAGTCGGAAGCACCCCGCGCTTCTCGCTCTCGTTTCGATCCCGACCCCCTCGAGACCACACCATGACTGTTCGACTCAGGTTCTCGTCTCTCGCCGGACTTGTCCTCTCGATTGCGCTCACGAGTCTCTCCGCCTCGCCGTCGCGAGCCGATGTCGTGGTGACCAGCGGCTCGTTCGCCGGTCCGAACCCGTTCAAGGCCGACCCGACATTGGTCTCATCCTACCGCTCGAGCATCGCCGCGATCGGCGCGGGGATTCTCGAGAGTCGGACGAACTTCGGGATCCCCGAGCTCACGATCCTGGACGTCGAGCCTTACGAGGTCGGAAATTCGACGTATCACGTCAGCATCTTCGGGGGCCTCCTGGCAGGCGACGTGGTTCGGACGTTGGACATCCTTCAGTCGCGCTTCTCCGCAAGCGACCCGTGGGAGACCTTCAGCACCCAGAACCAGTGGGTCCAGATCGGCGCCTATGTCCATTCCCCCACTCAGACGGTCTCGAATCATCGCGACTTCATCGAGGATCTCGGCGGCGGCGCCTTCCAATTCGTCAAGGGAACCGGCCTCTTTTGGTACGTCTTCCCCGACGACGATCCTCTTGGATGGGAGCTCCGCGTGCTTCGGAGCTACGAGGTCATCCGCGGAGCCGCTCTCGTGAACCCGCGGACCAACGGCCGCGGCCTGACGATCGGGGACGGCGTCGTCGGTGGAACATCGGAATTGGTCGGCGAGTTCACGGGCCTCGCGGTCGCGGTGCCGGAGCCTTCGACGATGGCCCTGGCGGCTGTGGGAGGCTTGGCGATGCTCGTCGGTCGCCGAGTCGCTTCGCGTCGGGGATCGATGCGCTGAGTCTCGATGATTTCATGGACAAGGAGATGGGGCGGATCCAATCCGTTCCATCTCCTCGTTGTCGCATCACACGCGATCACGCCGAGTGACTGGAGTCCGAGCCGACCCATGACGACGGAACGGACTCGATGCTCTCGGTCGTCGCCAAGTCTCGGACCGGGAATTCGAGCCTTCTCCTCCGCGGATCGTGACGGAATGGTACAAATTGATATCACCCATGGAATCGAGAAAGCTCGGGAGTGCTCGACTCCGCAATCGATCCGCGATGAGTGTGCGTCGAAGCCGCTCTGCGGTGAATCGATCGGAACATCCTGAGTCTCTTTCGTCACTGCGATGATTCGGATGTCGATCTCGTGATCTTGGTCGATTGATCGGTCGTGCCGGGATTTGCGCTCTACGGTTTCGAGAACCGGAGGCGGCCGCGACTCTTCGTCGCGGCGCCGTCGTGCAACTCCCGCCGATCGGAGAGAGTTCGTCATGTCTTCCAAGATGCTCAGCTGGTTGCGCCGACGAAGTCGACATCAGCAAGGCTCGCGGCTCCGCGATCGGAGCACACGCGGGCGGGCGAGGTTTCGACCTCTTGCGGAACTGATGGAAGAGCGGACTCTGCTGTCGGTCAGTGTGGTCCGCGGCGAGATCATCATCCGTCAGACCGATGCCGACGACATCGCCAGCATCTCTTTCGACTCGGAAAGCGATCGATACGAGGTCGAAGACAACGGTCGGTCGGTCTCGATCGAGCAGGCGCGGGTGACGAGCGGAGTCGTTCGCTACTTCGGATTCCGCGGTGACGATCTGTTCGAGAATTTCACGGATCTGCACTCATTCGCCTGGGGAGGTCGCGGCGACGATACGCTCGTCGGCGGCGAAGGCGACGATACGTTGATCGGAGGCCGCGGCGACGACGTTCTCATGGGCGGAGTGGGCCACGACCGACTGATGGGCGGGACAGGCAGGAACTTCCTGAGTGAAGGGGAGGACTTCGATCCTCCCCGCGCGGGGCAGATCTCCGAGGTCCAGCGGTTGATCAACCAGATCCGATCGGTCGAGACCTTCTCGAACCCGACGAATCCCGGGCAGATCGTCGGCGCCCTCAAACCCAACCAGTTTCCCGACCCGAACGCCAAGAACGACCGCAACGCAGGCACGACGGGAACCAGCGGTCTCGATGCCTACCCGCTGGATGGACGAAACACCCCCGGCGCGTTCCAGGTCGACCTCGCCAATCTCAACAACGTCTTCGGCCTCTGGCGCGGAACACCCGGCACGGCCAAGAACGCGAGCCCCTACGACACGGAGATCGCGTTCAGCAAGGACACGCTCTCCAAGTATTTCGGAATCGAAGTCGATGAGCGCGGATTCATCACGCAGATCAGTAGGGAAGCCGCCTCGGTCTTCCTCGCCACGGCGTCGATCGCGAGCGACAAGTCGACGTTCGATCCGTCGCGAAATGCGTTGATCGGTCAGCATATCGATAATTTCCAAAGCGAACAATTGAGCCTCTACCTCGCGGGACGCTCGCCCCACGACGTCACCACCGGCTTGAACAACGATCCAAGAGTCGTTCCCGACTCGGTCAAGTCGATGGCCACCGAGTTGCAGGACCAGGTCGCGCGCACGTTCATCTGGCGATCCTATCAGAGTTACCTGACGAATGATCGCTACCGCGAGGTCTTCGCGCGGGCGCAGGAACTCTTCGGGAGCACTTTGCGGATCACGTCGTCTCAAGCCGCTTTCGGCGTCAAGGCCAACGACGTGTTCCTGAGCAAGTTCAATCCCGGGTTCATCATCGGCGGCGGCTACGTTCGCGGATTCAACGTGGGCGGGATGTGGGACATCATCCAGGCGATCGTCGAGGCCGACGTCAACGGCGCATCCGCCTATGTGGATGGGACGACGACCATCAACATCACTCGATCGGTGAAGGACGGCGTCAAGACCTTCTCGGTCGACAAGACCCCGATCAATCTCTCCGCCGACTTTCCGACGATCTATCACTACGGCGCGGTGATGTCGCCGTTCCAGGTCGACATGACGAATCCCGCGGAGTGGGGAATCTCGACCGCTCCCTTCACCATGGGCTACAGCCGAGACCAACGCGTGGTCACCGAGTCGGGCACGGCGACCGTTCCTTCCGGCAACGGTCCCTACCGGGTCTTCTACTCCGACCTCGCCGCCTCCAAGACCCTCACGATCAACGGCCCCGACACCTACTGGGTGGTCCCGACTCCCGCCGATGCGGTCTCCACGCCGGTCGTCGTGACGAATGCCGGCTACAACAATCCGGTCAACAACAATCAGACCGTCAATCCTGGTCAGCAGATCGACATGTCCGCGTATCAGAAGACGATGGCTGAAGCCTATCCGAACTTCTTCTACGTGTACACCTCCGACGGTGCCGACGTCGTCCGCCATGTCTCCGACGACCGAGTGCCCGGGAACGTCCCCTTGCGGATGTACTACATCCCCGCGGCCGCCGGTTCGGTCGTCACGGCGCAGACGGCGGTATCGAACGGCGACTTCAGCCAGTGGTCGCCCTACAAGGACAGCTATCGGGTGCTGCTCGGAAATCGCTCGATCCTGGGTACGCCGAGCAGCTCGGATCAATGGGCAACGCACTTCATCATGACTCCTCCCCCTCCCCCGCCGGTCGGCGCGGGGATCATCGATGCCTCGGGATCCCTGGGAAGCCAGCTGCTTCGCGTCGATCAGAGCATCGGCCGAGTCAAGCTCGGGGCGGGGGCCGTCACGGTTCAGCGCGAGTCGTTCAATGCCTCCGTCGCGTTCGTGCTCAATCCAGGGATGGCCCAGGGGTCGGTCGCCACGATCTTCGAGAACCTGAATCTCGATTACGACGTCGTCACTCTGAACAGGTTCACGAACGTCAAGGACATTCAAGTGAAGGTCGAGGCGACCTTCGACACGCACTCGAACGCGCCTGCGATCGCCCCCTACTACAAGCAGTTCGCCACCACGGTGCGCGTGTCGTTCTCCGCCGACGTCGCAGGAGCGAGCCGACCGTTCGACTTCCTGGTGCTGGTTCAGAGCGACGCGAACATGTCGGCAACTCAGTTGCGGGACAAGGTTCGCTCCAGGATCGCGACGACCTGACGCCACATTGGAGAACCGACTCGACGCCGGATGAGGGAGCGAGAACAGGGAAGGTCCGACCAAACGGCCTCGGGACCGAGGACCGAGCGGGCGGGAAGGGAGATCCGCTCGCTCTCGAGACTGCATTCCTCGATCTCGCCGTCGGTGCGTCGCGAGCCGCTCGGCGGGTCAGGGCTGCGGGAGCGACGGGTCAATGGGGTCCAGAAGATCGCGGCCGTGCCCGCTCGCTCACACCGACGAGGACCGCACCCACGACGACCGCGATCGCAAAGCCGAGCGGTCCGTACCAAGGGGAACCGAAGCGATACATGCGATAGGCGTTGTTCCCTTCGGAGAGCGCCACGAGTACGACGACCGTCGCAAGCGCCCAGGCTTCGCCTCGGCGGATCGGGCCGTTGGCCAAGACCAAAGTGGTGATTCCAATGGCCATCAGGCATCCGCCGATCGATCGAAGCATCGCCAAATCGAGCGCGGCGAAGCGCGGGTCGATCGAGCTGTCGGAGATGCCGAGATATCTGAGGTGGTTCGCCGGGACGTCTGCGATCAGCAGATCGTACAGCGAGCCCATGATCACGCCGACTCCCGCGAGGTTCAACAAAGTCAGGCCGACGAATCTGCGGCTCATCCCCTGCCCCCCTCGCGATCGAACGACAAGCACCTGCCGGCCATGACGCCCGGATTGACGTCGACGATACCGGAAGACTTCTCCGCAGCCTAGGTCCACCGCTCCGCAGGGTTGGGGGGCCCCATCGGCCCGAGGGGATGATTCGGCGGTTCAGCTTGCCCGAACGGCGCGGTCGGGGTAGTTTGATCGCCGAGAATCGAAGGCAACTCGACACGGACGGATCCCCACGCTCATGAAGCGCATCCTCGTCACCGGCGGCTGCGGATTCATCGGCTCCAATTTCGTGAGAATGGAGCTGGAGACCGACCCCGACCTGCATTTGACGAACCTCGACGCGCTGACCTACGCGGGCAATCTCGACAATCTCTCCGATCTCGAGCTCCATCCGCGATATCGGTTCGTACAGGGGGACATCGCCGATCGCGAACTCGTGATTGCGCTCTTCGACGAGGGCGGGTTCGACGCGGTGGTGAACTTCGCCGCGGAGAGTCACGTCGATCGCTCGATCGGCGACGCCCTCCCCTTCTTGCGGACAAATGTGATCGGCACTCAGATCCTGCTCGACGCCGCGCGGCGAACGAAGACGGCTCGATTCGTTCAGGTTTCGACCGACGAGGTCTACGGTACTCTCGCACCCGACGATCCGCCGTTTCGCGAGGAGACGCCCCTCGCGCCGAATTCGCCGTATTCGGCGAGCAAGGCGGGGGCCGACTTCCTCGTTCGCGCCGCGCACCATACCCACGGCATGGATACGGTGATCACGCGGTGCTCGAACAATTACGGGCCGTATCAGTTCCCGGAGAAGCTGATCCCGCTGTTCGTGACGAACGCCTTCGCCGACATCCCCCTGCCCGTCTACGGCGACGGTCGCCAGGTGCGCGACTGGATCTACGTGCTCGATCACTGCCGAGGTGTCGACGCGGCGCTACGGCGAGGTCGAGCGGGTGCGGTGTACAACTTCGGGGGTCGGAGCGAGCGGTACAACATCGACGTGACGCGTGCCGTGCTCGCGCTCACCGGCAAGGGCGAAGATCTGATTCGATACGTCACCGATCGCCCGGGGCACGATCGAAGGTATGCGGTCGACTGCTCGTTCGCCGAGCGCGAACTCGGCTGGTCGCCCTCGGTCACCTTCGAGGACGGGCTCGCGGCGACGGTCGCCTGGTACCGCGAGAACGCCGACTGGCTCCAACGGCTCCGGTCGCGGAATCCAGCATGATCTCTTCTTATCGTGGGGTCTCGATTTCCTCATGCGTGTCTTGATCACCGGCGTCTCGGGATTTGTCGGCGGATACCTGTGTGAACATCTCGTTGCGCAAGGAGATCTCGTCGTCGGGCTCTCGCGCTCCGGCCGAGGCCCTGAAGGCGTCGCCGGGATCGACCGCGATGTCCGGTTCGAGCGATTCGACCTCGCGGAAGGCGACGAGGACGAATTGGCCGACCTGATCCGCCGCAAGCAGCCCGAGGCGATCTACCACCTCGCCGCGCAGTCGAATCCGCAAGCGAGCACGAAGGACCCGCGCGGCACTTGGGCGGTGAATCTGGGGGGGACGCTGAACCTGCTCGAGGCGGCGAAGGCCTCGGGAATCAAGCCGCGGATCCTGGTCGTCGGCTCGGGGGTCTGCTACGGCAATCCACCCCGCGAATTCGCGGCCGGGGTGAGCGAGGCGTGTCCCCTGCGACCGAACAATCCCTACTCGTCGAGCAAGGCTGCGGCCGACTTGCTCGCTGTGCAGCATCACCTGAGCGACGGTACCGACGTCGTGATCGCTCGTCCGTTCAATCACGCGGGGCCTCGACAATCGTCGACCTACGTGTTGAGCGCGCTTGCGCGTCAAGTCGCCGAGTTCGATGCGGGACGGCGCGAGCGGATCGAAGTGGGCAACCTCGAGGTGACGCGCGACTTCACCGACGTGCGCGACGTGGTCCGCGGCTATCGGATGCTGATCGAGAAGGGTGTCGCAGGCGAGATCTACAACCTCGGCTCGGGGCGCGGGGTGTTGCTGCGCTCGGCGGTCGAGATGCTCGGCCGCTTCGCGTCGCGCCCCGCGGAGATCCACGTCGACCCTTCACGGGTGCGACCGGTCGATCAGCCGCTGCTCGTCGCCGATGCGTCGAAACTCCGCGCGGCGGTCGGTTGGGAGCCGCTCATCACGATCGAGCAAACGCTCGAGGACATGTTCGCTCATTGGCGCAGAAATCTCGATTGACGTCGGCGATCAAGGGTCGAGCCACTTGTCCCAAAGCGCGCCCGACCCGCCTGCCGGCGTCGCCTTCGCCTTGCCTTCGACGCCGAAGCCCGGCGGCTTGACGTGCGCCTGCTTGCGGAAGATGTGCGGGAGGAAGCGGCTGAAGTTGCTCGTGATCGGAGACGCGTCTTCGCGGATGCCCAGACCTCGGGATTCGCCGTCGACGATCCAGGATCCGAGCACAGGGTATCGGCCCGCGAACTCGGGCAACGGGGCGAGAGCTTGGTAGACGACCGCCGCCTCGCCGTATTCGCCGTCGGTCTCGGCGACGACCTCGCCGCGGTGCAGGATCGTGACGTTGGCACCCTCCCGCGACAGGATCGGCTTGATCACATAAGAATCGCCGAACGGTTCGAAGCGAGCCTCGAGCAGGTAGGGGCAATCCGGGAAGAGTTCCCAGAGGATCGCCAGGATCGCCTTGTTGCTCAGGACCATCTTCCAAGGGGGTTCGAGCCATCTCGTGGGAGCGTTCGGCAGGAATCGCCCGAACGACTCTTGGATCAGCCATTCCCAGGGATAGAGCTTGAAGAGAAGCGGGATCGCGCGTTCTCTGAGGTCGGTGAAGACGCCGCGTCTCGCGTCCCAGCCGATCGAAGCGGGCTCGAGGAATTCCGTGACGAGCCCCGCCTGGATCGCGGTGTCGCGGAGATAGGTCACCGTCATGAGGTCTTCGGCCGGTTCGCCGAGTCCCGAGAACCAGACGGCTGGTCCCATCTGAGCGCGGACACGTTTCCAGGCGTCGATCAATGCCTCGTGAATGCTGTTGAACTGATCGACGGCATGGCGTTCGTGCTCGGGCATCGTCGCGCGGAGATCTTCGAGCCAGAACCACTGAATGACCGCGGCCTCGAGCAGGGCGGTGGGCGTGTCGGCGTTGTATTCCAGCATCTTGGGCGGGCCGGCGCCGTCGTAGCTGAGGTCGAACCGACCGTAGATCGAGCGTTCGTCGCGTTCCCAACTCTGCTCGATGAAGGGATGGAACTCCGCCGGGATCGTCAATTCGGCGAGCCGTCTCTCGCGGATGACGTGCTCGACCGCCTTGAGGCAGAGTTCGTGGAGTTGTTGCGTCGCGGCCTCGATCGCGTCGATCTCGCGCGATTCGAAGAGGTAGTAGGCCGACTCGTCCCAGTAGGGCTCGCCGTCGAGCGTGTGAAAGGTGAGCCCCTTCGACTCGACCCTCTCTTGCCAACGGGGCCGGCTCGAAGTGGGAATGCGAAGCATGGAAGAGATCCGAGGGTGGACGGAGATCGAGCGGCCGATGCGTTCGCTCGAGGCCCGATCAGGCGCTCACGCTCGAACGACCGACGCTGCCGAAACCGCCGCGCGCCGAAGGAGACGGCGTGCTCGTCGTCGTCCGACCGACCGACGGGCCCACGCCCGTCCGCGATCCGCCGAAGCTCGGGATGAAGAAGAAACGAGGACCGCTCGAGTGGACGGACGACGTCGCGGTCGGCTCGGCCAGCGCCAGACCGGTCGAGGTGTCCGTCCCGGAGTTCGAGGTCCAGTCCTCTTCAACAGCCTGCGAACGACCACAACCTGCCAGTGCGAGCGTCGACCCGAGGAGCACGAGCGTGATCGACTTCGAGGACTTGTTCATCTTCCATTTCCGATCGGGCGAATGGGGGGACCGAGTGAGGAATTCGAGCTTCGATCATTCATCTTTGCCGAAGACCGGCAGAGATTTCCATGATATTCGCCGCGCGGGCTCGAGGATTGGGTCGAATGCCGGGAAGCCGCGACGTCGGCCGCGGCTTCCCGGCCGGGGAGTTCAGGGTCGGTCGCAGGCGACTCCCACGGGAGTCAGCGAGATCTCGTCGATCCAGACCTCGCCCACATCGGTCGGACCGACGATTCGATAGGTCAAAGCGATCGAGGTGGCCTGCGGCTCGGACTTGAAGACGTGTTCCACTTTCGTCCAGCGACCGCGAACGGAAAACGATCGCTCGATCATTCCCGCGTGCAGGATCTGCCAACCGTTCGGGCTGTCCTTGTACTGAGTCACCTGCATGCGGAAGTCACCCTCGGTGCCGGGCGCCGTGAGGTACCAGAAGGTGAGCCGCATCTTGGTGCCGTATCGCACCGGGATCTCCGCGAAGCGAAATGACTGATTTCCCGGAACATGCGCCTCGAGGTAGAGGCTGTCGGGTTCGCTGACGTATCGGCGCGTATCGCGTCGATCGGGCGGGGGGTTGTTCCAGACTTCGCGTCCCTGGGCGAGATACTGCTCGCGATCGAGCGGCACGAGGTCGACCAGTCGGTCGCTCGCGAGCCGGATCTGAACCTCTCGGCGGCCGAGAAGCGGGTCGTAGGCCCCGTGGAGGAAGTGGTCGTGTTCGAGTCGGATGCGGAGCTTCAATCGCTCTCCCGGCAGAATGGTCAGTCCGCCGAACGGCTCGACCATCGGAGCCGCGGGAGGACCGAGGGCGGGGTGCGGCGCAATCGGCATGGGCGGTTCGCACGAGTCCCCGCTCCAGAATCGCGCGACGATTCGCTCCCGACACCGCGTGAGATCACTTCCCGCGGTGATCACGTCGGACAGACGATTCGCGCCGGTGCGGTGGTCGAGTTCGTGAGCCGCCGCGCGTGGGAATGCGTGCGATGCGACGCGCGAATTCGAGACGGCTCCCCGGATCGAAATGCCGAAATCGGCGGGATCGAGCCGGACGGGTACTCCGGATTCGACTCGCAGTTCGTAGTCGACCTGCCAGTCGCCTTGATCCTGAGTCTGGGTACGGCGGACGATCGTCCATCGTCGCGAGATCTCGGGTCCGCGCAGCGCATCGAGATCGGCGGCGATCGACGCGGTCTCGAGCAGCGGCGACGCGACGAAGAGAAAGAATGCGGCGGCGGCCGTCGTTCGGAGACTGGGGATCATGCGGCCGCGGCGGGGGTGTCGGGCCGACGCCTCGACGGCGTGGTCGACGGATCGGACGGGCGGGATCGAGTCGAGGTGAGACATGATGGCAACCTCCCCCTTCCATGGGGTGACGCGGTCGGCCGGAAGAGCACCGAGCGACCACGCGGGTCCAAATGCGGGAGTGACGTGTCGAGTCCGAAAACCGCACGGCGACGGCCCTCGGGAAGGGTCGAGCCGTTAGCTCCATCGATCGAATCGCGGTGGTCGTTCGTTTCGGGAGAGGCGCGGAATGCGGCGTCCGAGGAGGTCGCGGCGTCAGGTCGAAACGAAGAACCCTCTACTCTTGTAGTTCGTTTCCGAGCTCCCCGCTCTCCCGTGAAAATGGGAAAGATCGGGGGCCGGATCGTTTCGGTTCGCTCGAGTCCGCCGGTGCGCGTACGGGAGAGGTGTCGGCGAGGTGGGCGGGGAGAGAGGTTGGTGCGTGAGGCGGGCGCCGGAGGACCGGCGTCGCATTTTCTCGGCGAGGGGAACTCCGAACGACGCGTGCAGGATTCGACCGCAGGGGAGCGAAGGTCGAGGTCGGCTCAGACGTCGAGATCGAGGTCTTCGTCCTCGACGTCCTCTTCATCTTCATCCTCGACGAGAGGCTCGATGCGGGCCCCCTCGAACGAGAACCGAGCGCAGCCTTCGAGCCAACGCGGGAGAAAGCGCTCGACGAAGATGCCCACGGCGATCTGCGTCTTGGGGTTGTCCATGCCCCAGATGCTCACCCGCAAGTCCTCGATCGCGGGGTCCATCTGGATGCAATACTGCTCGTCGATGGCAAGGGCGAAAGGCAACTGCTCGTAGAATCGACCGGCGAGCGCATTGACGCCGGGTCCGCCGACGGAGATCGACGGATAAGATTGCAGCGGATCGTCGTTGAGCCAGCGAAAGTCGGCGATCACCCGAACCGAGATCGGATCGATCGTCAACTCCGCGAGACGCTCCTCGATCCTCTGCTTGAGATAGTACGCCAGGGGACGATCGACCTCCTCCGCGCGCAAGGTGCTCCCGGTCACGATCAGGAGCATGCGATCCGGAAGGACGTCGGCCATCGATTCGGATCTCCTGGAAGCGACGGAGGTTCACACTGTCGCGTCTCGAGCTCGGTCGACCGCGCCCATCCAAGCAAGCATCGATGCGGTGCGATTGCTCTACAGGATGGTACGACGGCGGAGACGCTCGAGACAAGGGGTAGAATCGGTGCGGAGCCGATCGCGTCGCGTCGAGGAAACGCGCGAGGGGTTCAGGGGCTTCGAGCCGGCTCGGCGAGGCGCCAGAGACGGATCCGCTTGAGAGCCGAGTCGGCGGCGAGGAATTCGTCGTCGCCTTCGGCCTCGATCATCTGAGCAACGGCGCGGCGACCTGCCAGCGGGATCAGGCAGCGAAAGCGAACTCGCCCCGCGAGGTCGGTCTCGATCTCATAACGGGCGACTCCGGCCTCTCTCAACTTCGCTCGCATCTCGGTCCAGGAATTCGGGGAGCGGGGCGGCACCGAGGCCGAGGCCGGCGGAGTCGCGGGGGACTCCGTCCGAGCGAGGGCGGGATCCTTGGGCGGCTCGGCGACGCCGAGGGGGGGAGGCGTCGCGGCCGCGTCGGCTATGGATCGCGCCGGGGACTGTTCCGGTGGTACGGCTGCAGAGGGAGGCGCGGGCATCGGGGCGGGAATCTCGATCGCGCCCGTCGGCAGCGGCGCAGGCGGAGCTCCCGGTCCCGGCGCCGCAACGATCGGACCGACCGGTCCGGGACCCGGATCGGGCTTGAATTCCTTCGGATTCCCGGAATCGTTGGGGGGCGTCGCCTCGGAAGGCCGATTCAACACCAAGGGCGGCAGCGGCGCGGCCGGGACCGCTCGAGCCGGCGCTGCGGCGAGTTCGTGCGCCGGTGAGGAAGACGGAGGCGCCGACCCGGACGAGGGGTTCGGACTGGCGACGGGCGAGGGATCGACCACCCGGACGAATTCCTTGCCGCGCACGATCAAGCGGCCGACGGCTTGGAGCCAACCGGCTCCCGGACCGTTCACGACCGCTCCTCCCGCAAAGGCGGCCGCGATCATCAGCAACGCGAACAAGACTTTTCGCACTGATCTCGGCCTCCCTGCCGGACCCTCGACCGCCTCTGAATAATGCTGCTGAACCGTCGAATTCCTGGATGTGACGTCGATGAAGCCCGACGGCGTCGAGCATCCGGTTCGGCCGGCGGCGAGGACGACGAAAAACGGCGGCATTTGACGTCGAACTGGGGTCCTTGGCAACCCCAATCCCGGTTCGATCTCGGACTTTCCGAACGATCCGGAGCGGGATCCATGCGGGTTCGGCGCGACGACCTCGCGGGGAGAGGGAGTGGATTCGTGACACGCATCCGGAACGCCTCGTCGTTCGTCTGGGACGAAGAGGTCGGGGTCAAGCCAAAACGCGAGGCTCCGATCGCCCACCGTCCCACGCGCACCGAGCCGCCTGCAAGGATGCGCGGAGTTTGGCTCGATCCCATCGGTCGACGCTCGCCGGCAACGACGTCCATTCCCGCGACGGCGGCATCTCCGCGCGGTGCCGTGCCGAGACTGCTGATCTCGGCTGCTCGCGTCTTGGGTTGGTCGATCCGGATCGCGTGGACGGCCGTCACCCTCCCGTTTCGCATCCTCGTCGGCGCGCTTGCGGTCCTCGGTCGTCTCGTGGCGCTGGTGATGGGCTTCGGACTCATGGTCTTCGGTGCGGCGCTCTTTCCCACCGTATTCCTCCCGCTGGGTATCGCGGTCTTCTCCTTGGGCTTGGTGATGATGCTTCGATCGGTCGAGTGATCGCCTCGCGTCGCCGAGCGAGCGATTCGTCTCGAGCGAGGTTCGTTCGCGAACAAATGCCGATTTCTTCGAACCAATCGGCACGAATTTCCGAAACCTCCCAGATTGACGGGTCGAATGACCCCGGTCGCACGATTCTCTCTAGTAGAGGGCTGGGAGTTCGTCGCTGAATCGAGGTCGACGACTCGCCTGGATCGTGACGTTTCGGCATTGCATCCGGTTGCATCGTGGCGGGTGCCTCGCATCCCGACGCGACCGCGGCGGGATCGATCGGTAGTTGCGTCTCGGTCGAGTCGAGCAATGCGTCGACGGCGATCCGTTTGGTCGCTGATCGTCCGTGCGACTCTCGGCCCCGGTCGCGCGTGTCGTGCTCGAGCGATCCTCCACCTGCGCCTGCCGCGGCGCCGTGGGTCTCGAGCGCTACCGATCATCCTCCGACGCTGAGATGGGCCGACTGATGAGCGACGAGGTCGTCGATTCCAGAGAGAGTTTCGTGGCGTGTTGTCTCGATTGTGCCGGACGATGGTTCGGGCCGATGCGGGCCTCTTCCAATGCCGTCGTCCGCTCCGGGGAAGGTCCGCCGGAGTCGGCCTCGACCGATCGCATCGCCGTTTCCCCCTCGGATTCCGAGTCCGACTCGCTCATGTGCGGCGAGGGCCTTTCCCATCCAAATCCCTGTGATTCGACAGGTGGACGGACTCGTGGATCCTGGTTCCAGGCAAACATGGATTGCAACTCGATGCTCAACGGGACCTTTCTCGTCTCACCCACGGAAAATGCCGCGTCGGTCTGCCGCGACGACTGCATGGCGATTTCCGAGAGGGACTGCCCCATTCGTCGATTGACGATCGCTCGACGCGCCCTCGAAGAGGGCAACACTTGCGATTCGATCCTCCAAACGCACCGCAACGACGCGGGACAGCCGGGGCTCTCCCTGACGCGTCCTGAAGTCATGTATGTCGAAGCCAACATGTTGCCGTTCGACTTTCTCCGGAAGGGCGACCGAATCGGCCGCGCGGTCGTCAAGATCCAGCGCGACGACGGAGCGACGGGTACGGGCTTTCTGGTCGCTTCGGACATTCTGCTCACCAACAACCACGTGCTCCCCGACGTCGAGACCGCGCTCGTCGCGGTGGCCTTGGCGAACTATGAGACCAATCCGCCCGACGACGCGGCGGGTCGCTCGATCGCCGCGCACCTCGATCCGCACTCGCTCTTCGTCACCAACGAGGAACTCGACTTCACCTTCTGTGCGGTGCGAGGCCTCGACTTCTTGGGCTCCGTACCGCTCGATCGCCAGCAGATGCAGGTCAATCCCTCCGAGATCGTGAACATCATTCAACATCCTCGGGGAAGGCCGAAGGAAGTCGTGCTTCGCGACAACTGGATCGTCCGCGCCGACGGCGTCGTGCTCCACTATTCGTGCGATACCGAGCCGGGATCGTCCGGAAGCCCGGTCTTCAACAACGAATGGAAACCGGTGGCGCTGCACCACGCGTCGGTACCCACCGACAGTCTCGAGGGTCGAGCGCTCTCGATGGAAGAGGGCGGGCGCGGGCGATACATCAATGAGGGAATCAGGCTCTCGGCCATCGCGCTCTGGCTCGAGACCGTCGAGGCTTCGACAGGGTACGAACGAGAGCAGGTCGCCCGACTGCGCGCGCTCTTCGGCGGGCTGAACGCGCAGGTCGGCTTCTTCGGCGGTCTGGGACGATCGGCACGCGGGCGCTCGGCTCCCGAGGTCGTCGCCGGGATCTACGCGGGAGAGGCCGATTGCCTCGATATCGGCTTCTGGGACACCCGTTCGACCGAGGGGATTCCCCGCGATCGACTCGGCGACGTGGCGCGAGTCATGTCCGAGATGGGGCTCGACCTCTGGTGTTTCTCTCACCTCGACACCAAGACGGCCGAAGCGCTCTGCCTGCTCCTCCAAGCGGGCAACCGATCCGAATTCGCTTGGATGAAAGCGGATGAGTCGAACGCCGAGGGACCAGTGATCATCTATCGGAACGCCGCTCATCTCTCTCTGGAAGTCGTGGTAGACTCATCCGCGAAGTCGGGATCGATCCCCGGGACCGCTCGAACAGGGTCGAAGCTCGATTGCATCGCCGTCCGCCTCTCGCGGGTCCCTGGAGAGACTCTGGAGGTCCGCTGCGCGATGATCGATCATGAGTCGGATCTCGAGGATCTCTGCAAACGAGTCGGCGATCATGATTGGGTGATCTTCGGATCGAACCGCTCGATCGAGTCGTTCGAGGACTCGCAGTGCCCATGCGTCGAGGATGGTCGTTGGAGCAGCGCCCACGGTCGCCCGCCGGAAGTCGGAGTCGGCTGGTGGAAGACGCACGGATCGAGATTCTCATCGATGCTGACGACGCCCAATCTCATCGCGTCGTTCGAGCATTCCGAACGGATCCACACGGCGAGAGATCGAGGTATGCCGATGGGGCTTCGCGTCTTCGATCCGACGGCTCCCGTTGCGATCCGCCTGGCGATCTCCGATCCCTCTCGTCAAGCCGATGTTCCCCCGAACCCCGCGATTCCGTCGCTCCCGACCGACGATCTGGACGAGCGCATCCGCAAGATGCTCGAACCGATGTTGCGGAAAGTCGTCGACGAACTGCGAGGAGGGGTTCAGTGAATCGAAGAATCTCCGGCGTCGGCCGACTCGCGAATGCGGCGGACGACTCCGATGATCACGTCCGCGGCGGCGTCGACGTCGTGTTCGGTCGTGAAGGCACCGAAGCTGAGGCGGACCGACGCGCGCAACGACTCGGGAGGCACCCCCATGGCGACCAACGTGGGCGACGGTTTCATCGAACCGCTGGCACATGCAGATCCGAGAGATGCGGCAACGCCCCCCAGATCGAGCTGCATCAAGAGAGCGTTCGCGTCGACGCCCGGAAAGGCGAGGTTGAGCGTCTGAGGAAGGCGTTCGGCCTCGTCGATCGGGCCGTTTCTCTCGATCGGGCCGACGTCGGCCGAGGCGATCCTCGACTCGAGCCGGTCGCGGAGCGCGCGCATGCGAGCCAGTCGCTCGCCCGCTTCTCGATGCCGGCGTGCTAGTGCCGCGGCCATGCCGACGGCAAGAGCGACGGGAGGAGTTCCCGAGACAGCTCTCGCCTCCCGTCGCGCGAGCAGCCCGGGGAGCCGAAACGGAGTGCCCCTTCGCACGATCAGACAACCGACGCCGATCGGCCCGTGGAACTTGTGCGCTGCGGCCGCGAGAGTCGCTGCGCCCAAGGCATCGAAGTCGACCGGGATCCGTCCGACGGCCTGAACCGCGTCGGTGTGGGTCGGCAGCCCGAGCTCCGCGGCGATCGCGGCCAAGCGGGCCACCGGCTGGATCGCCCCCGTCTCGTTGTTGGCCAGCATCGACGTCGCCAGACGCGTGTCGAAACGAAGGAGGCCGCCCGCGACCTCGGCGTCGATGATCCCGGAACGAGTGACTGGGATCAGCGACTGGGAATATCCGGATTCCACGAGTCCGGCAATCGCATCGGATACCGCCGGGTGTTCGATCGGCGTGCTGAGGAGGTGTCCCGGTCCGCGTTCGATGCCTGCGAGTCCGAGAAGCGCCAAACGATTCGCCTCGGAACCTCCCGATGTGAACAGGATCTCGGAAGACGACGCGTTGAGGATCTCCGCGATCGTTTGCCGAGCCGAGTCGAGAGCCCGCCGCGCAGCGCGGCCGAGTCCGTGGCGACTCTCTGGGTTGCCGCCGGAGAGCCAGTGAGGCCGCATCGCCTCGAGGACTTCGGGGTCGATCGGCGTCGTCGCGTTCTGATCGAGGTCGATCATCGGAGAGCGCGTCATCCCCCGATCGATGGTTCGGCGGTGCGCTCGTGGGCCCAGAACAGCAAGTCGGTGACCGGCGGCTCGATGCCGAGTCGCTTCAGCTTCGATGCCGCCTGTCCTCGATGATAGGTCGCGTGGTTGACCACATGACGCAGGGCGGCCCAGAAGGGCATCGACCGCGGTTCGCCCTTGGCGTTGTAGAAGGTGCGGATCGCCGCGAGGCCGTCGGGGCCGGTCGAAACGATGATCCGCTCGATTCGACCTTGGGCGTCCGCGAGAAGTTCGCTCGCAGCGTCGAGGTTCGGCACCTCGGCCTCGGTGAGCAGCGGCACATTCCTCTCGCCCTCGAAGCGGCGGGCCCACACGTGCGTCGCCGCGGCGATGTGCAGAATCGTCGAATGGAGCGACGCCCAGCCTGGAACCACCTCGCGCATGTAGTCGGCGGTCTCCAGCTCTCGACAGCTGCTCGAGATCCGTTCGTCGGCCCAACGATTGTACGCGTAGAGATTCGAGAGATCGTCGATCATGGTCTCGGCTCCGAGAGTGCGAATGGGGAACGGTTCGATGGTTGGAGGCGAGACGCAGCGGAAGGGTTCGCCGCACGACGTCCGCAATCGCGTGCCGGCTCTCACCACCCGATCGCGCAGCCGTCCTTGCGCGGGTCGGATCCGCCGATCAAGACGCGGTTCTCGACATCGATTCGGATCGCCTGATAGCCGCCGTGCACCGCGCGCGACTCGACGATCCGATGCCCCTTCGCGGTGAGCGCCCGACGAACCTCGTCGGAGATCCCATCCTCGAGACCGACCGTTCCGCCGTCGACCGCGGCGATTCCCGTGGGAGTCGACGACCCGAAGTGACGGAATCGAGGCGCGTCGCCGGCCTGCTGGACATCCATTCCGAGGTCGATGATGTTGGACAGCACTTGTGCATGTCCTTGGGCCTGCATGTCTCCGCCCATCACGCCGAAGCTGAGCCACGGCTTCCCGTCCTTGGTGACGAAGCCGGGGATGATCGTGTGGAACGGGCGCTTGCCCGGTTCGAGCCGATTCGCGTGCTTGGGATCGAGCGCGAACAGACAACCGCGGTTCTGGAGCGGGAAGCCGAGTCCGGTCGGCACGTGGTCGGAGCCGAACCCTTCGAAGTTGCTCTGGATCAGGCTCACGGCGTTGAAATTCGAGTCGACGACCGTGAGGTAGATCGTGTCGGCCTGGGCTGGTTCGCCGGGCAGCGGGCGGTCGCTCGCTCGATCGGGATCGATCAGCTTTCGTCGTCTCTCCGCATAGGCATCGGAGATCAACTCCGCGATCGGCAACTTGCCGAACGCAGGGTCGGCGTAGAACTTCGCGCGGTCCTCGTAGGCGAGCTTCTTGGCTTCGATCATGAGGTGAAGCCTCTCAGCCGAATCGACGGGCATCGACTTCAGGTCGAACGGCTCGAGCAGGGCGAGCATCTGGAGCGCTGCGATCCCTTGGCCGTTGGGAGGAAGTTCGTGGATCGTGTAGCCTCGGTAGTCGATCGACACCGGATCGGTCCACTCGCCTCGGTGGGTCTGGAGATCCTCGAGCGCGAGGAGCCCGCCGACCGACTTCGAATACTCTGCGATCTTGGATGCGATGCCGCCTCGATAGAAGTCGTCCGGACCTCGCTCAGCGATCGTTCGGAGGGTTCGCGCCAGGTCGGGATTGCGGAAGACCTCGGCAAAGGCGGGAGCACGGCCTCCGGGAAGGAAGGCGGCGGCCGAGCTGGGAATCGCGGCGAGCGCGGGTTCGGAGGCCTTCCAGCTCGACGCGATGATCGGGCTCACCGGGAACCCTTGCTCGGCGTATTCGATCGCGGGCGCGAGGATCTCCGACATGGTCTTCGACCCGAAGCGGGCACGGAGCATCTCCCAACCGTCGACGCAGCCCGGCACAGACCACGAGAGCGGCCCCTTGGTGGGGATCTCGCTCAGCCCGCGTTCGCGAAAGGCGGCGATCGTCGCGGTCTTGGGGGCTCGCCCCGAAGCATTGAGTCCGTAGAGTCGACCGGACTCGTTGTGCCAGACGATCGCGAAGAGATCGCCTCCGACTCCGCAGGACATCGGCTCGACGACGCCTTGGACCGCGTTGGCCGCGATCGCGGCATCGATCGCATTTCCTCCCTCGCGGAGGACTCGGATCGCGGCCTGGGTTGCGAGCGGTTGGCTCGTGGCGGCCATGCCGTTGCGCGCGAGCACGGGCGACCGCGTCGCGACCGTCGGACGTCCTTGCGCCTGCGCAAGACGAGCGCTGAAGAGCATCCCCGCCGCGATCAGGCAGAGCACCAAGATCATCGAGGAGCGCATCACGGGGCCTCCGAATGGGGCGATGGGTATCGATCTCCGAGAGCGTCGATCTCGGCTCGCGTGGGCAGCGCGCCTTGAGCTCCGGGTTTGGTGACGGCGATGGCCCCCGCTCGGGTCGCCCAGGCTGCGGCTTCACGCAGCGGACGGCCTTCGGCGAGCGCGGCGGCGAGAGCGCCGTTGAAGGCGTCGCCCGCCCCGACCGTGTCGACCACGCGCACGGCGTGGGCGGGCAGGTGCGTCGTCCCCGCCGCGTCGGCGACGAGGCAGCCCGCGCCTCCCAAGGTCAACACGACCGAGCCGACCCCGCTCTCGAGCAGAGGCGCGATCAGAGAGGACGGGTCGTCGCCCTCCGCCAACCGATGCCCCGTGAGCGTCTCGGCCTCGGAGCAGTTGGGCGTCAGGACGTCGATCTCCGCGAGCGCTCCCAGCCGCGCGAGTTGGAGATCCGCGGGCGCGGGATTCACCACGACGATCATCCCCGCTCGACGAGCGCGTCGCACCGCGCGGACGACCGTCTCGATCGGCACCTCGAGGCTCGCTAGGAATACCCCGCCGCTCTGGAAGACCTCGTCCGGAAGGGCGTCGATGTCCTCGGGCAAGAGATGCGCGTTGGCTCCCATCGCCACCCCGATCAGATTCTCACCGTCGTCGGCGACGAAGATCAGGGCGACGCCCGTCGGCTGTCCGGGGACGACCTTGGCATGAGCCAGATCGATCCCCTCCGCGCGATCGTGATCCCGTACCGCGCGTCCGAAATCGTCGTCGCCGAACGCCGTCAAGAAGACGACCTCGGCTCCGGCTCGGGCCGATGCAACCGCCTGGTTCGCCCCCTTCCCCCCCGGACCTGTGAAGAAGTCGCCGCCGAGCAGCGTCTGTCCGGGGCGCGGAAGGGTCGGGAAGCGGAGGTTCATGTCGGTGGTGCTGGCACCGAGGACGACGACGCGCGGCATGGCGGCTCGATCGAAGACGGTCGGCGAGAAGAGGGACGATCGGGTCAGTCTGCTCCTCAGTCATCGGCTCGTCAAGCTCCGAGGCTCCGCGCGAGGCCGCGGTTGCCCATGCACGCCCCAGGCCCTATATTGGGCGACGCTCGTGAACTCGGGTCGTGCCGAGCCGCGATCCTCGGCCTCGAAGTCATCCTCTCCAGCGACGAGATCTCATGGCCACGACCACGGATTACCTCGCCCTCGACCTGGGCGCCGAGAGCGGACGCGGATTGGTGGGGCAGTTCGACGGCGAGCGACTCACGCTCCAGGAAGTCCACCGATTCCCCAACGGCCCGGTTCGCCTGCTCGACACGCTCCACTGGGACGTCGTCCGGCTCTTCGAGGAGATGAAGAACGCCCTCAAGCAAGCTGCGCATCGCTTCCCGGGCCTCGACGGCGTGGGCATCGACACCTGGGGTGTCGATTTCGGCCTGGTGGGCAAGGGCGACATGCTCGTCGGCAACCCGGTGCATTATCGCGATGCCCGCACCGAGGGGATGATGGACGCCGCGTTCTCCCGCGTGCCCAAGGAGCGGATCTACGAGCTGACCGGCCTTCAGTTCATGCCGTTCAATACGGTCTATCAGCTGATGGCGCTGGCGGAGCGAAACGGGCCGATCCTCGACGCGGCCGAGACGATGCTGATGATGCCCGACCTCTTCGGCTGGCTCTTCACCGGCCGGCGCGCAGGCGAGCGGACCGACGCGTCCACGACGCAACTCCTCGACCCGCGATCCGGTACATGGTCGGACGAACTCTGCCGCGGTCTAGGGCTTCCGCGCTCGATCCTTCCCGAACTGATCGAACCGGGAACGGAACTCGGACCGCTCCGGAAATCGGTCGCCGAGGAACTGGGAATCGCGCCGCTGACGATCCTCGCCCCGGCGACGCACGACACCGCGAGCGCCGTCGCCGCCGTGCCCGCGCTCGGCGCATGCGCCTCGGAAGGCGCGATGCCCGACTGGTGCTACCTCAGCTCGGGCACCTGGTCGCTGCTCGGCGTCGAGGTGCCCCGCCCGATCATCAGTCCCGAGACATTGAAGTACAACTTCACGAATGAGGGCGGGGTCAAGGGCACGACGCGCCTCCTCAAGAACATCATGGGACTCTGGCTCGTCCAGGAATGCCGACGCACCTGGGCCCGCGCCGGCAAAGACGCCTCATATGACGAATTGATCGGCTGGTCCGCCGCCGCGCGACCGCTCGTGAGCCTCGTCGATCCCGACGACCTCTCGTTCTTTCCCCCCGGCGACATGCCCGCACGCATCGCCGATTTCTGCCGAAAGACGGGCCAGCCGGTCCCCCAGGGCGAAGGTGCATTCGTGCGCTGCGCTCTCGAGAGCCTGGCGCTGAAATATCGCTGGACGATCGAGCGCATGGAGGAAGTGACCGGATCGCGGATTGCGACCGTTCACGTCGTCGGGGGCGGCACGCGGAACGCCCTGCTCTGCCAGTTCACGGCCGACGCCACCGGACGTCCGGTTCATGCCGGGCCGGTCGAGGCCACCGCGGCGGGCAACATCCTGCTCCAGGCGATGGCCCGAGGTAGGATCGGCGGACTCTCCGACGCACGCGCGATCATCGCACGATCGTTCCCCGTCACTGTCTTCGAACCGCGCGACTCCGCGGCCTGGGACGAAGCCGCGAGTCGGTTCTCGGCGATCCTCGATCAGCCTCGCTGAGCGAGGCGAGCCGGGAGAACCGTCGTTCGACCGATCACCTGCGGCTCATCGCCGAGGAACCGCGACGCCGCAAGCGACGCACTCCTCGGCGCTCAGGTGAATCGGCTTGCCGCATTGCGGACAGACCCGCATCCCGGCCTCGGCGCGCCACGGCGTGGGCGACGGCAGGTCGAACGTACTCGGATCGCGCTTCTGTTCGTCGTGGAACTTCTTCGCCCACTCGTCGAGCATCGCCATGTCGGCGGGGCTCAACTCCGTGGTCGGCGTCTCGGGATCGCTCACGGCCGACTCGCGCGGCACGTTGAGCACCCGACCGCAATCGGGGCACCGACATTGCGATTCGGTCGAACCCTGGACGTCGACGGAGGCGACCTTCAGTCGACGTCCGCAGAAGCAAGAGAAGCGGATGAAGCCGTCGTCGGCCGTCGCCGGGGCCGAGCGCCGAACCCGGATCTTGGCGCCGCACTGCGTGCAGACCAAGCGATCGGTCCCGTCGCGGGGAAACTCGAGCATCTGACCGCATCGGCACTTGGCACGAGGCATGGTATCGATCCCGTGGAAACCGGGTGGGGGGGAGAAAAGGGTGGGTGACGACACGCTCGCGCCGAATTCCTTGCGAGGATCAATGACCTCGAGCGGGTTGACCGAACAGCGTGTTCGCGGGCTTGCCGCCGACCAGGAGCGACTCCATGGGAACGAGCGTGTTCAAGCTGCCCGACCGGAAACCTTCGAGGTCGAGCGTTACGAACTTGAAGCCGGCAGCCTTCATCGCCGCGACCAGTTCGTTCCGGACCTCGTCGCGAGCGAGAGCGGGCAGCTCCTCGATCGGGACTTCGATTCGCGCCAGGTCGCCCTTGTGATAACGCACTCGGATCAGCCGGAGCCCGCGCTTTCGCAGCCAACTCTCGGCCTGGTCGATCATGCGGACGCGTTCGGGTGTGACCTCTTCCCCGTACGCGATGCGACTCGAGAGACACGGAGTGGCAGGCTTGTCGGCGACGGGCAGATCCCAAGCTCGGGCCAGGGCGCGGACCGCCGTCTTGTCGAGACCGCACTCGAGGAGCGGATGTCGCACGCCGTTCTCGGCGGCGGCCTTCATGCCGGGACGGTGGTCGCCCGCATCGTCGAGGTTCGCCCCGGAGGCGATCACGTCGACTCCCAACGCCTCGGCCAGGTTCGAGAGCCGTCCGTACAGTTCGCTCTTGCAGAAATAACAACGATCCGGGTTGTTTCGGAGATAGTTCGGATCGGCGAATTCCTCGGTCCGAATGACTCGGTGTGCGATCCCGATCCGTCGTGCCAGAGCCTCCGCCTCTTCCAATTCCCCAGCGGCCAGGCTGTCGGAGACCGCCGTCACCGCGATGGCGCGATCACCGATCGCGTCGAATGCCGCGCGTGCCACGACCGAACTATCGACGCCGCCGGAGAACGCCACGGCGACCCGACCATAGCCGCGAAGCACGTCGATCAAGCGGTCGCGATGGGCGCTCACCATCGGTTCGCTCCAGGCCTCGACGCTCATCGGTCCCTTGCCTTTCGGGGGTCGAAATGTCGATCGAGAGTCACGACGGAGCCGGGCCTCCACGACCCGATCGCTTCCCGACAACCTCGCCATTGTAGAGAGCGCGGGTGCGGCGCTCAAGGCATGGGAATCGGGGCGAGAACCGCTCGACGTCGAACGAAATCGGACGTTCAAGTCGGATTCGACCCTCTTCTCGCGGCCAGCCGCTCCCATTCCTCGGCCAATCGACTCAGTCCGAGCTCCCGGCAGAGCTCGGCGAGATCGCGAAGCGCCGGGCTCCGAACGGGCTCGCGAAGATCCTCGACGAGCCTCGCCGCCAGGCGTGCGGGGTCGAGTCGTTCCCGGAGCCGACGCGCCATGTCGGCCGCTCGATTCGCATCGTCGATCCGGCCGACGGCCCGAAGCGCGCGGGCGCGGTGATAATGCGACCGCCAATCGTGCGGGATCCGCGCGACGACTCGGCCGAGCGCCTCGGCCGCCTCCTCGGGCTTGCGGTCGTAATCGAGATCGAATCGGGCGCGGAGGCGGTCGCGCCTGGGGTCGTCTCCCGCAGGCCACGCGTCGAGCAGCGCCCGCCCGCGATCGATCTCGCCCGCATCCGCGAGCGAGACGATCAACGCCTCGCGCAGTCCTCGATGCTCGGGCGCGACCGCCAATCGCGCTTCGAGCTCGGCGATCCGAAGGTCGCGATCGGGGTCGCCCGGAATCGGATCGATCGCTTGTCGAAGCGCCAGTGCCGCCCTCGCGTCGTCGTCCTCGGGATCGGACGCGATCCAACGCTCGAGCGTCCGTCGTGCGATCGTCTCCGAGCGCGCATCGATCGTCGTATCGCGATAAATGGTTGCGAGCGTCAGGTCACGGAGGATCCCCGTCCGTCGATCGGTCGGGACGGCCTCGAGCGCGGCGATTCCCGCCGATTCGGCGTCGAGCTCTCGCCGTTCGATCCTGAGCAGTTCGATCAGGAGATGCCACGCCTCGAACTCGGCCGGGTCGAGCCGCACCGCCTCGCGGAGCGCGGACTCGGCCTCGCGGGCACGATCGACCGCCAAGGCGCTCCGAGCGAGCGCGACCCGGTCCCGCGAACGTGCCCGGCCCGAGCGAATCCACTCGCGACGCAACTCGAGCGCTTCGGAGTGTCGTCCCGCGCGCTCGGCGCGCTCGGCCCGAGCCCGGAGGTCCTCGCGGTCTCGCAGAGCGAACCACGCGACGATCGCGATCAGAGCCGCTGCGATCGCCGCCGCAACGACTCGGCGGACCCGGCTCGACCGCGCCCTCTGCTCGATCCGGCGCGGGTTGGGCTTGGGCCGGGCCATCCGACGTTTCCGTGAAGTGAAGAAAGATGCCTCGATTCGACGCGACTCGCTGATCGATCGAGAGATGCTCGCGTCAGAGATCGTCGAGCCCAAAGAGTCGCCTCACCGCCGCGAGCAGCGGGTGCGGATGCTCCTCCACCGGCTCCGCGGCCGCCGTCCTCAGCGCGGCGCGGGGATGATGGAGGAATTGATTCTGGAAGCGGTGGAGCGTGTGCGCGATCGCCTGGCGGTCGGTTTCGGTGAGATTCGGACAGCGGGCGTAGAGCGACTCGAGTTCACGCGTCCGGACCGCGTCGGCATACTCGCCGAGTCGCCGAAGCACCACGCCGGCGTGCCGTTGATGTCGCAGCGTCGCCAGGCAGGCGGCCGTTTCCCGCTCGATGATCTCGGTCGCCGGGCCGATCCCCGACTCCCGCCGCTTGCGATTCGCCTGGGTCTGCGCCTGGAGGTCGTCGACGTTGTAGAGCATCACCTGCTCGAGATCGCCGATCCGTTCGTCGAAGTCGCGCGGGATGGCGATGTCGAGGATCAAGGCGAGCCGGTGACGCCGAGCCCGCTGGATCCGCACGTACTGATCGAGCGAGACGATCGGCTCGGGCGCGGCGGTCGTGCTCACGACGAGGTCGGCCTCGATCAATGCGAGGTTCAGGCGGTCGAAGGGCTCGGCCTTGCCCCCCCATCGCTCCGCCGCGGCGGCTGCACGCTCGAGCGAGCGGTTGATGATCGTGATCCGGCCCGGCTCGAGCGATCGGAGATGCTGCAGCGTCAGGTCGGCCATCTTGCCGGCGCCGATGACGAGGACGGTCTTGTCGTGGAACGTGTCGAAGATGTCGCGAGCCAGGTCGACCGCGACGCTCGCGATCGAGAGCTTCCCCTCGTCGAGACCCGTCTCCTCGCGCACCCGCTTGCCGACGCGCAGGGCCGACTGGAACACCGCGTGGAGGATCGGTCCCACCGTCTTCTCGCGCACCGCGACCTGATAGGCGTCGCGCACTTGTCCCAGGATCTGACCCTCGCCGAGAACCAGGCTCTCGAGGCTCGACGCAACCCGGAAGAGCCGGCCGACGGCCGCCTCGTCGTGCTCGTCGAAGAGGTGCTCCTCGAAGCTCTCGGCCGAGATCTCGTGGAAATGCGCCAAGGTGTTGATGATCGCGCCCGTGGATGGGATCGTCTCGGCCTCGCCCGCGGCGAAGATCTCGACGCGGTTGCACGTCGAGAGGATCACGAACTCGCTCCCCTCGAACTTCCGCGCGAAGTGCCCGAGACCTTCCGCGAGCTTCGGCCCGTCGAAGGCGATGGACTCGCGAACGCCCGCCGGGGCGCGACGATGATCGAGACCGACGACCGAGAGCTTCACGAGGTCGATCCTCCGTGAGCCTCGGACTCGCCCGCGAGCGACTTCGCGGGCGGGTTCGCCGCCGTCTTGCGTCCGTGCGCCGTCGGGAGCCGGAACAAATCCATCCCGATCAACGTGAACACCATGAAGGCGAACGAGAGGAGCGTCAGGATCATCACTCTGCGCCCGCGCATCTCGGGTCGGAACCGAGCATGGAGCAAGACGCCCGACGCGAGCCAGGCCGCGATCGTGCTGATCACCTTCGGGTCGCCCCAGCCGATCTGCACCGCCGACTTCCCCCGCAAGAGGATCACGAGAGCCACCCCCGTGAACAGCCCCGCCGTCAGGAGCGGAAACGCCAGCGTGATCGCCGCGCGGTTCACGCGCTCGGACTGCTCGAGGCTCGGCAAGGGCAGGAAACGCGACGCAGGGCGCTTGTGCTTCAGGCGTCGCGATTGGATCAGGTACATCAGGCCGGTCACGAACGCCACGCACGAGCAGAGCTCGCCGGCGAGCAGCAAGAGCCCGTGGACCGTTCCCCAGAACGACGCCGCGCCCCGGGTGTCGAGCCACGCCGCACGGTTCGAGAGCGCCCCGGCGGCCGCGAGCAGCCCCACGACCACCGGCAACACGAAGACCCCCACCGCCGCCTTGGGGGCCCGAGCCACCAGATAGAGCCCGATCGCCCCCAGGAGCCAAGAGAGCACCAGCAACGACTCGAACGGCGTCGTCAGCGGAAGCGTTCCGCTCTCGTGCGCTCGGTTGGCGAGATAGACCGTCTGCACGGTCCACGCCAAGGCCATCAGCCCGAGCGTCATCCAGCCCCGCGACGCCGAGCGCACCGCGAACCGGGCCAGGTCGCTCACCAACGCCAAGCCGTAGGTTCCCGCGAAACAGAGGACGCTGAGACCGTCGATCAACCCCGGGTCCCCCGTCGAACGAATCGTTCGCTCCCGTGAGGGATTCTATCGAAACGAACCGTCGGTGCCCAGGGTCGACCCGGTTCGGCCTACGTCGCCGCGCCGGTCCGGGAGACGAAGCGGCCCTCGTCTTCCCCCCGCGAGGCGCGGAAGGAGCGAAGGCCGTAGAGTTCGGACCACCGACGAGCGCGGTTCGATCAGTCGGGCTGTTGACGCGGCGGACGTGCTCCGCCCGCACCCGGACGACCTGCGCCGGGACGGAAGCCGCCCGGAGCTCCCGCTCCCGCGCCGCCGCCCGCTCCCCGCATCGCTCCCATCCGTCGCGCCATCGCCGTCAGCTCCGCCTTGTCGAGCGAGCCGTCCATGTTCGTATCGGCGCGGTCCATCATCTGAGCGAGCCGCTCGGGCATCTCTTCCTTCGAGAGCTTGCCGTCGCCGTCGGCATCCATCGCCATCATCCGCTCCACCATCGCCGCCGGATCACCGCCCGGGCCGCCGGGTCCACCCGGTCCAGCAGGGCCGCCGGGTCCACCCGGTCCACCGCCGAATCCGCCCGGTCCGCCCGGTCCGCCGCCGAATCCGCCCGGGGGCGGGGTGGGACGCAGTTCCTCGGCGGAGAGCTTGCCGTCCTTGTTCTTGTCGAGCGTCTGGAGCGCGGTGGCTGCGGCCTTCATCTCCTGGGGGGAGAGCTCGCCGTCGCCGTCGGCGTCGAGCGCGGTCATGAGCGGGAAGACGGGCATCGGCGGCCGGCCTTCCATCGCGCCCTCGGGTCCGCCGGGTCCACCCGGTTCGCCGGCTCCGTCGAGCCGACCGAACGGCCGACGCGCGGCGCCTGGGCCCTGCCCTTGGCCTTGTCCCTTCGCCGCGGCGCGTGACTTCAGAGCCGCGCCGAGGGGACGTCGTCCCTCGGCGCCCGGCTCCTGAGCCTGCGCCGACGCCGTCGTCAATCCGACCGCCAGTCCCAAGATCGTCAACCCTTGGATTCGTCGCATCGTTCACCCCTGGATGTCTGCGGAACTCGTCTCGAGACCCCTCGCGAGTCGCTCGTCCCTCTACGAAACGCAAGGGGGCGGCGATCGTCGCGCGGGTCGCGTTCGGTTTCGACCGTGTCGGGCGAGACCACTTGGGCATTCAACCGACGAGACCGCCCTCGGTAGCGAACGAATTCTCCGAGCGTCGCGCTCAGCCGCGATCGGCGAACTCCACCGGCTCGGTGACCACGCGGCCGATTCCCTGGTACAGGAATCCGCGTTCGGCCATCTGTGCGGGGTTGTAGAGGTTGCGGCCGTCGAAGATCACGGGGTGATTCATCAGGCGGGCCATGACGTCGAAGTCGGGATTGCGGAACTCGTTCCACTCGGTGACGATTGCCAGGGCGTCGGCCCCCTCGAGGGCGCCGTAGGGGCGGTCGCAGTAGGTCAGGCGATCGCCGTAGATCTCCTTCACGTTCGCGATCGCCTCGGGGTCGTTCACGCGGAGCGAGACGCCCGCGGCCAGGAGCGAGTCGATCAAGACCAGCGAGGGCGCCTCGCGGATGTCGTCGGTCCTCGGCTTGAACGCCAGGCCCCAGATCGCGACCGTCTTCCCTTTGGCGTCGCCGGCGAAGTGCGTGAGGATCTTGTCGACGAGCACGTGCTTCTGGGCTTCATTGACCGCGTCGACCGCCTCCATCATCACCGACGGGCGACCCTTCGACTTCGCCATGTGCACCACAGCGCGGACATCCTTCGGGAAGCAAGAACCGCCGTAGCCAACGCCCGGGAACAAGAAGCTGAACCCGATCCGCTGGTCGAACCCGATCCCCCTGCGCACCTCGTTGATGTCGGCCCCGTAGGTCTCGCAGAGATTCGCCATCTCGTTGATGAAGCTGATCTTCGTCGCCAACATGCAATTGGCGACATATTTCGTCATCTCCGCGCTCTCGGGCGTCATGATCAGGAACGGCTTCTCGGTCCGCAGGAAGGGCCGATAGAGCTCCTGCAACTGCTCGCCGACCTTCGCCGACCGCACGCCCACGACCACGCGGTCGGGCTTGTTGAAGTCGTCGATCGCCGCGCCTTCCTTGAGGAACTCGGGATTGTTCGCGACCTCGAACGGCACGTCGGTGATCGCGCTCATCCGTCGCGTGAGCTCGGCGTTGGTGCCGACGGGGACCGTGCTCTTGATCACGATCGTCTTCGGTCCGTTGAGATTCCGAGCGATCTCCTCGCCCACGGCCCAGATCCCGCGGAGGTCGGCCCCGCCGTCGTCGCCCTGCGGCGTGCCCACCGCGATGAAGACGACCTCGGCCTCCTCGATCCCCTCGGCCAGGCTCGTCGTGAAGCTCAAGCGGCCGTCGCGCGCGTTGCGCACGACCAACTCGCCGAGACCCGGCTCGTAGATCGGGATCCGCCCCTGCTTCAACCCTTCGATCTTCGAAGCGATCCGATCGACGCAGATCACGTCGTTGCCGCTCTCGGCCAGGCAGGTGCCCGTGACCAAGCCGACATATCCCGTGCCGACGACGGCGATTTTCATGGTGACCTTCTCTTCGTTCGTGCTCGCGGTGCGACCGTCCGGTGGGTGGAGCTTCCTTCTCGGATACCCCCATCCTAGAACGTGCGCGTTGGTTTCGTGTAGGCGTCAGTGCTCGCCCGGCCGCGCGCGGCCTTCGGCGAGCACGGCCAGGCGATCGGCCTCCCAGAGCGCGCAAATCGCGTCGACGCCCTCGGCCGCCACCCGCGCGGCCCACTCCGGCGCGCTCCATTCCAAGAACAATCGTCGCCGCGCCTCGGGATCCGACACCGTCTCCTTCACGAGGGTCCGCTGCTCGGCGATCAACTCCAGCCACTCCTCGACCCCCGCGGGCAAGGCGCCCGAGACCAGGTCGCGCAAGCTCCGAGCCGCGGCGGGCCCCGCGCCGTCGGTGGAGACGCTCAGCGTCAAGCGGCCCAGATGCAGACTCGCGGGCACCAGGATGTCGCCCTGCTCGGGATCGCTCGCCGAGTTCACCCAGATCCCGCGCGTCCGCGCCGCCTCGACCACCGAGCGGTTCACCTCGGGCGTCGCCGCCGCCATCGCGATCGAGAAGCCGTCGAGATGCGCGGGGCGAAACGCCTCGGCGATCACGATCACGCCCGGCTCCGAAGGGACGAGCCGCGGCTCGACCGCCATCACATACGCCCCCGCCGCGACCAGGCTCGCCGCCTTGCGCCGGCCGACCCTGCCCAAACCGACCACCACCGCCCGCCGCGCCCTCAGGTCGAGCATCACCGGAAAGCCGCATTCGCTCATCGCGGCACCCACCGGAGAATCGTCTCGGTCACCTGCACCGAGAAACCGAGCGAACGCGCCAGGGCCTGCGAGCCGAGATTCTGCGCCGCGGCCGACCAGAGCGGGATCCGCCGCCGTTCCTCGACGATATGGTCGACCAGCATCTTCGACACCGCGCGGCCCAGCCCCAGCCTCTGGAACCTCGGCGCCGTCGCCACGCCGATCTTGTCGCGGTCGCGGCCTTCCTCGAGGATCCAGGCGACCGACGCCAGGTCCCCCTCCTTCGTCGGCACGCCGAACGCCGCGCCGTGTGCGATCAGATGGGGAAACGCCCCCCAACTCCAGAGCGCCCAGTCGGGGGCGACGTCGCGGAAACGGTCGACGTCGCGCTCGGTCAAGCGGCGGATCGGCACCTTCACGGGTGGACGCGAGACGACCACCTCGAGCCCGTCGTCGGTCGGCTCCTCGCCGAACTCGTCGCCGCTCTCGCTCTCGGCCTCGGAGCGCGCGGCGGCCGGCTCGGGCCGATCCTCGGGGCGCAGCCAGGTCTGCACGAACCCGCGCTCGACGCGGCCCGATCGCCGGCGAACCGCGGGCTCCCACTCGATCGGGGCGAGCAGATTCAGCGGCCGATGCTGCGCCGCGAGCCAGGCCACGGCGGGCTCGGCTCGGCCCGCGCCGAAGACGTCGCAGCGGTCGTCGACCTCGCGCACCAAGAGCAGCGTGTTCGGCCTCGACGGATGATCGCCCCAAAGACCGGGACGACGATGGATGAGCGCATGATGGATCGCCACGATCCGATGCGGCCCCTCCTCGCGCGCCAGCACCCAGTCCGTCGCATTCACGCCCAACGGGACCATCGACCCCGCCTCCCGGCCCGGCCCGCTCCATCCCCCAGCGCCCACACTCCCAGCCTAGCCGCCCCGCGCGGAGATGTCACGAGCCGAAACCGCGATCCTTCGCCTGCATCACCCCCCGCCTCCCCGCCTCGGGATCTTGAGGTGGAGATTGGCGTCGAGGAGCAGGGCTCGGCGTTCAAGGGCTGGAGTTAGCGAGAATGATGGCTTGGGCGCTCTGGGTAAAGCGGTAAAGCTGATCAGAGGCAAGTCCGGGCGGGGCGGCAACCGTAGTCCCAACGGCGGGAGGGCGAGTTCTTGCCGCGGGACGCCGCGCGGAGGCGGGGGGCGTTGCTGCCCAACGAGCCGCCCCGAAGGACACGCCGCTCAGAAGGCATTTCAGTCAATGGATCTATAGATATAGATATACGCATCTTGTATGCTTCGGCGTCCCAATAATCCTGCATCCACTCCCAGACGTTGCCATGCATGTCCGCGAGCTGGAACGGGTTGAGCGGCTTCTTGCCGACGGGCTGGGTCGAACTGTTGCTGGTCTTGTCGAACCACGCGTAGTCCGGGAGGAGATTCGCGTCGTTGCCGAACCAGTATCGCGTCGTCGTTCCTCCGCGGCAGGCGTATTCCCATTCCGCCTCCGTCGGGAGGCGATAGCCGGGCGCCTCGCGATCGATGATCGAGCTCACCGGGTCGGCGTAGTAATATGGCTCCAGCCCTTCCTGCTTGCTCAGCCAATTGCAAAACTGAACCGCCTCGTCCCAGGTCACCTGCTCCGCCGGGTGATCGGGCTTGTTCGGAAAGTAGTTCTTGTGGTCCGCCTTGAACTGTGCGAATTCCTTCTGAGTCACCGGCGTCTGCTGGAGGTAGAACGGCCGAGAGATCCTCACCCGATGCTTCGGCTTCTCGTAGCCCTGTGCACCTTTGTCCGACCCGTCGGACCCCATATCGAACTCTCCCGCCGGAATCAGCACGAGTTTCGAGCCGATCTTGGAGGTGACGATCGAGAAAGGCTCGGGTGCCCGCTTCGGCTCGGGCCGAGGTCGAACCGGCTCGATGCGCGGGGGCGGCACAGACTCGAGTCGCTCAAACCTAACCGGTTCAGAATCCCTACTCTTGGGCACTTCCTTCATCGCATCCGCGCCAATTGTCTTGATTGGCTTCATCGACCCCGGTGCTGGGAGCGTTCGGGCCGGGCGAAAGCCGACAAACGGCCGCTTCTCGTGAGGATCGCAGCGATTCCGGCATGCCGATCGAAGATGGTTCGCGGTGCTCTTTGCCGAGCCGCCCCGGAGGACCCTGAGTTTCCCATATTCCGAATTCATAGGATCAATCGAAGAGATCGATTTGTCCCTGTATGTACCAACTCTCCAGTAATCCCAAACCCATTCCCAAACGTTTCCATGCATATCTGCAAGTGTGAATGAGTTCAAGCCCTTGCGTCCAACAGTGTGAATGGTCCCATTGCTGTTGTCGGTATACCACGCATGATGAAGTAGTTCGCGAGAGTCATCGCCGAACGAATACCTGGTCTTCGTGCCGCCGCGGCAGGCATACTCCCATTCTGCTTCTGTCGGCAGTCGAAATCCAGATCCGTTTCGATCGATGATTACCCCAGAATTGTCTTCTTCGTAATATGGATCCAGCCCTTCAAGAACACTCAGCCAATTGCAAAATGCGATAGCTTCGTACCAGCTTACTTCTTCCGCCGGAAGCTCCAGGCGAGGTGATGGAATGATCGAGTGGTCAGCTTTGAAGCGACCAAATTGTTCCTGTGTCACTGGAGTCTGCTGAAGATAAAACGACCGAGTGATCTGGATCCTGCGCTTCGGCTTCTCTTCGCTCTCTGCACCACTTTCCGACCGAGAAGACCCCATGTCGAACTCGCCCGCCGGGATCAGCACGAACTTCGAACCGATCGTGGAGGTGACGATCGAGAACGGCTCGGGTGCCCACTTCGGCTCGGGCGGAGGCGGAACCGGCTCGATGCGCGGGGGCGGCACGGGCGGCGGCGGGGGGGGAGAGGGTTCGGGCGCGGGACTGGGCGCGGGCGCGAGGGCTTCGAGGAAGGCCGATTGGAGCGCGCGGGCGTCGGCGTGGCGATCCTCGGCCGACTCGAAGCAGACCTCGATCACCTCGATCACCCCGGGGCGCACCCCGCGCTCCTCGAGCCGGCGACGCCAGTTTCGACCGCTCGGCTTCTTCGCGGTCAGGTCGGCGAGGTGCATCTGGTACCAGATGACCCCCAAAGCGTGGACGTCGTCGCGCGGGTCGGGATCGGCGCCGTCGATCTGTTCGGGCGAGGCGTAGATCGGCGTGTGCGAGCCGTTCACCGCCATCGAGAGCCACGCCCCGGGACGCGTCGCCCTGCGCTCCTCGCGCACGGCGAGCGCGTTGGCGACGCCGCCGATCCCGAAGTCGGCGATCTTGAAGCCGCCGCCGTCGTTCGACGTGGTCACGAGGATGTTCGCCGGCTTGAGGTCGCGATGCACGATCGGCTCGGGCCGACCATGAGCGAAGGCGACGGGGTCGACGATCGCGAGGAAGAGGCGGTCGATCTCGACCGGGGTCGGCCGCGTGTCGGCGTCGGCCCACGACCGAATCAAGCCCGAGAGGTCGCCCCCCGCCGCGTATTCGTACTGGAGGCAGGGCGGGTCGATCGTGAGATACGCCATCTCGAGCCGGACGATCCCGGGGTGATGCCCTTCCTTGCGGACCCGAGCGCAGAGCTTGGCCTCGTGTTGGAGGATCCGGCGGGCGTCTTCGTTGGTGCAGAACTTGAGGGCGACGGGCTCGAAGTCGTCGATCACGGTGTGACGCGCGAGCCAGACCTCGCCGAATCCGCCGGTGCCGAGGAGGTCGACGAGGGCGAGGTCGACGCCGGGGATCGGGCGCTCGCCCGGCGCGAACCGAGGGCGGCGGACCTCGAGGAGCGGGACGAGATCCTGCGCCGAGCGCGAGACGAGCGCCGGCGGGACCGAGCGACCCGTCGGGTCGTCGGGCCGGCGGAGCGACCGACGAAGCTGCGCGGCGACTTGGGTGCCGAAGAGTTCGAGGTCGCGGATCCGATCCTCGGCCAAGGCGACCGCGACGGCGTCGTCGGCTGCTCGCAGCTCGGCGATCGCCTCTCGGAACTCGGCGCGGATCTCGTCGTCGGACGCCGCGGCGACCGACTCGAGCGCAATCCTCCGCTCGGCGACCGATCGGTCGCACAACCCTTGGTTCCACCAGTTGTTTGCGATCTCGGAACCGGCCTCGGCGACGGCGTCCCAGATCGGCCCCACGCCCGAGGCATGAACGGCGATCTTGGCGAGCATCCGCAAGAGAACGATGGGCGTCCGCACGTCGGCACTCCTCAATGAGGGGGATGATCAGGAGTCACTCGTCCGACCCGCGCGATCATTCATGAAGCGATCATGAATGATCGCGGGAGATCGCAACGCCTCAGCGGCCGAGGAGGTCTTGGAGGGCGTAGACCTCGAGGGGTTCGAGGCGGAGGCGTTCGAGGGCGGCGACGGCGGCCTTGGCTCCGTTGATGGTGGTGATGCAGGGGACGCCGTGCGAGACGGCCGCGGCGCGGATCCGGCCTTCGTCGGTGCGGGCCCCCTTGCCCGAAGGGGTGTTCACGACCATGGCGATCGCGCCGTTGGCGAGATGGTCGAGGAGGTTCGGCCGGCCTTCGTGGATCTTGCGAACGAGTGTGAATTCGATGCCGTGTTCCTGAAGGAAGTTGCCGGTGCCGCCGGTGCTCATGATCCGGAACCCGAGCGCGGCGAGCTTGGCCGCGACGGGCACGACCGCCTTGCGGTCGCGCGCGGCGACCGAGACGAACACCGTGCCGGTCTTCGGCAGTTTGGACCCCGCGCCGAATTGGGCCTTGGCGAAGGCGGCGGCGAAGTCGGTCGCGATCCCCATGACCTCGCCGGTCGAGCGCATCTCGGGGCCGAGGACGATGTCGACGCCGGGGAACTTGGCGAACGGGAAGACCGACTCCTTGACCGAGACGTAGCCCGGCTCGACCTTGGCGGTGATCCCTTGGTCGGCGAGCGAGCGGCCGACCATCACCCGAGCCGCGGCGCGCGCCAGCTCGAGCCCGGTCGCCTTCGAGACGAACGGCACGGTCCGAGAGGCGCGGGGGTTGACCTCGAGGACGTAGATCTCTCCATCCTTCACGGCGAATTGAATGTTCATCAAGCCGCGGACGTTGAGCGCGTCGGCCAGGGCGTGGGTCTGCGCCTCGAGGCGGGCGACGAGCTCCTGGGGCAGGCTGAACGGGGGGATGGCGCAGGCCGAGTCGCCCGAGTGGATGCCGGCTTCCTCGATATGTTCCATGACGCCGCCGACGATGGTGCGCTCGCCGTCGCGCACGGCGTCGACGTCGACCTCGGTGGCGTCCTCGAGGAACTTGTCGATGAGAACGGGGTGGTCGGGGCTGGCCTCGAACGCCTCGGCGACGAATCGGGCGAGGCTCGGCTCGTCGTAGACGATCTCCATCGCGCGGCCGCCGAGCACGAAGCTGGGGCGGACGAGGACGGGATATCCGATCTGCTCGGCGATCCTGCGCGCCTCGTCGTAACGGAGCGCGGATCCGTTGGGGGTCTGGCGGAGCCCGAGGCGGTCGATGATGACGCGGAAGCGTTCGCGGTCCTCGGCGATCTCGATCGACTCGGGGCTCGTGCCGATGATCGGCACGCCCGCCGCCTCGAGCGCGCGGGCGAGGTTGAGCGGGGTCTGGCCGCCGAACTGGACGATCACCCCGATCGGTTGCACGCGCTCGCAGATGTTGAGAACATCCTCGACGGTGAGCGGCTCGAAGAAGAGGCTGTCGGAGGTGTCGTAGTCGGTGCTGACGGTCTCGGGGTTCGAGTTGACCATGACGACCTCGTAGCCGTCCTTGCGGAGGGCGAAGGCGGCCTGGCAGCAGCAATAGTCGAACTCGATCCCCTGCCCGATCCGGTTGGGTCCGCCGCCGAGGATGACGACGCGGGGCTTGTCGCCGACCCGGCATTCGTCTTCATCTTCATAAGTCGAATAATAATAGGGAGTGACCGCCTCGAACTCGGCGGCGCAGGTGTCGACGAGCTTGAAGACGGGCGTGACCCCGCGGGAGACGCGGGCGCGGCGGACCTCGATGTCGGAGGTGTTCCAGAGGAACGCGAGTTGCTTGTCGGAGAACCCGGCCCGCTTGGCCTCGCGGATCAAGGCGGTCGGCGCGGCGTCGAGCGAGCCCGCGGCGCGGAGCCGGCCCTCGATCTCGAGGAGCTGCTCGATGTTCTCCAGGAACCAGGGATCGATCCCCGTGAGCGCGTGGACTTGTTCGACCGAGAGCCCGGCGAGCATGGCGAGCCGGATCGACCAGACGCGCTCGGCGTTGGGAGTCGCGAGCTTCGACTTGATCGATTCGAGCGGGGGCATCTCGGGCGTGAGGTAGGGATCCTTCTTGTCGCAGCCGAGACCGAACCGGCCGACCTCGAGGCCGCGGAGGGCTTTCTGGAGGCTCTCCTTGAAGGTCCGGCCGATCGCCATGACCTCGCCGACCGACTTCATCTGGGTGGTGAGGACGGGGTCGGCCTCGGGGAACTTCTCGAACGCCCAGCGCGGGACCTTGGTGACGACGTAGTCGATGGTGGGCTCGAAGCAGGCGGGGGTCTCGCGGGTGATGTCGTTGCGGATCTCGTCGAGCCGGAAGCCGACGGCGAGCTTGGCGGCGATCTTGGCGATCGGGAAGCCGGTGGCCTTGCTCGCCAGAGCGCTCGAGCGACTGACGCGCGGATTCATCTCGATGACGATCATGCGACCGGTCTTGGGGTCGACGGCGAACTGGACGTTGGATCCGCCCGTCTCGACGCCGATCTTGCGGAGGATGGCGATCGAGGCGTCGCGCATCCGCTGGTATTCCTTGTCGGTGAGCGTCTGCGCGGGGGCGACGGTGATGCTGTCGCCGGTGTGGACGCCCATCGGGTCGAAGTTCTCGATCGAGCAGACGATCACGGCGTTGTCGGCCGCGTCGCGCATGACCTCCATCTCATATTCTTTCCAGCCGATGAGACATTCCTCGACGAGGATCGAATGGACGGGGCTGAGCTCGAGGCCGTAGGCGACCATCCTGTCGAATTCGTCGCGGTTGTAGGCGATGCCGCCGCCCGAGCCGCCGAGGGTGAAGCTGGGACGGAGGACGCAGGGGAGGCCGATCTCGTCGCGGATCCTGCGTGCGTCGTCGAGCGAGTTGGCGAGTGCGCTTCGGGCGCTCTCGAGGCCGATCTCCTGCATGCACTCCTTGAAGAGCGCGCGGTCCTCGGCCTTGCGGATCGCCTCGGCCGTGGCGCCGATCAGCTGGCAGCCGTAGCGCTCGAGGACGCCCGACTCGGCGAGCGCGAGCCCGACGTTGAGCCCGGTCTGGCCGCCGAGAGTCGGCAAGAGCGCGTCGGGCCGCTCGACCGCGATCACGCGCTCGACGAACTCGGGCGTGACCGGCTCGATGTAGGTCCGGTCGGCCATGTCCGGGTCGGTCATGATCGTCGCGGGGTTCGAGTTGACGAGGACGACCTCGTACCCCTCTTCGCGAAGCGCCTTGCACGCCTGAGTGCCGGAATAGTCGAACTCGCACGCCTGGCCGATCACGATCGGCCCCGCGCCGAGGATGAGGATCTTCTGGATATCGGTACGCTTCGGCACTTCGAACTCTCGCGAAAGGCGTGTGTGGGAGATCGGTCGACCGCGCGCGAAACGGGGCGCGGCGGGCGCGCGTCGAGCCGCGACGTCCATCGGAGGGCGGAGTTCCCTCGCACAGGGCGTCGCGGCCCGGAAAATTTCACGATCATAGCACCCGAAGCGGCTCGCCGACCAGTGGGTCGACGCGGGGAGCCGCGGAGCGTGTCGTCACTCGGCGACGACCGGATTTCGCAACACTCCGAGCCGCTCGATCTCGACCTCGACGACGTCGCCCGGCTTCAGCCAGACCGGCGGCTTCCGAGCCATGCCCACGCCTGGGGGCGTGCCCGTGAAGATGAGGTCGCCCGGCTCGAGGGTGAAGATCCGCGAGAGATAGGCGATGACGAAGTCGACGGCGAAGATGAGCTGGTTGGTGCGCGAGTCCTGCATCGTCTCGCCGTTGAGTCTCAAGGCGATGCGGAGATCACCCGGATCGGGAACCTCGTCGGCGGTGACGAGCGCGGGGCCGGTGGGTGCGAAGGTGTCGAAGGTCTTGCCCGCCATCCACTGCTTGCCCGGCTTCTCGAGCTGCCAGTCGCGCGCGGAGACATCGTGGCCGACGGTGTACCCGGCGACGTGCTTCATCGCGTCGGCCTGCGAGATATGCCGCCCGCCCTTGCCGACGACGATGACGAGCTCCGCCTCGTAGTCGACCGAGCGGCTCACGGCCGGCAAGACGATCGGAGCGCCGTGGCCGATGAGCGTGGTGGGATACTTGCTGAAGAGCACCGGCTCGGGCGGGGGCTCGAGGCCGCTCTCGATCGCGTGGTCGCGGTAGTTGAGTCCCAGGCAGACGATCTTGCCCGCGTCGGGAATCGGGGGCAAGCGGCGAGGTTGGTCGGAGGGAAGGCTCGCTGCGGACGCGGCGGACGACTCGACGACGGCTCGCGCGGCGGTCAAGGCGGCGGGACCCGCGGCGAGCAGCCCCTTGACGCTCGTCGGCAGAGAGGGATCGACCGCGTGGATGTCGACGAGACGGTCGCCGACTTCGACGCAGGCACGGGGTCCGTTCGCGGTCTCGATCGTCGCCAGGCGCATGGGATGGATCCCCCGGGAGAAGGCGGGAAAAGCCCCAGGCTACCAAAACGGCGCGGCGGGTCCAGTGGGCGGGCGAGCCGCGGTCCGAGAGAGGCGGACCGCGGCGCGGCGCTGAATCAGCGGGCGACGGCGCGATAGGCTCCGAGCCAGTTGCGGGCGTCGGGAGTGAGGTCGGTGAAGGCGGCGTCGATCTTGGCGCGATCGGGAGTGCCGGCCCGCTCGCGCTCGACTCCGCGCGTGACGTAGCGAACCGTATCGCTGCCCTCGGCCCACTGCTGGGTCGCGTAACCGTTGGCGACGGCGGAGTAGTACCAGACGCGAGCGTCGTCGGGCGCGGTGCCCTGGAGCTTGACGAAGGCGTCGCGCGCCGGGCCCCATTGCTGTTGACGATACAAAGCGACGGCGGCGTTGAACTCGGTCTCGGGGTCGACCGCGGGAGTGCTCCCCGACGGCAGACTCGGCATGCCGGGGCGCGTCGAGGGCGAGGCGGCGGCGGTCGCCGCGGGCTTCTCCTCCAGTCGGGCGCGGAGCGACGCGATCGTCTCGTCCTGCTTCGCCAGCTTCTTCTGCAGTTCGTCGAGCTTGGCGGGGAGCGCGGCGACCGTCTTCGCCAGTTCATCGACCTTGCCGTCCGAAGCGGACGCGGGTGTGGGGGCCGGAGCCGGAGCGGGCTTGGCGGCGAGTTCGGTGAGGCGCTGCTCGATCGCGGCGATCGACGTCTCGATGGGCGTCAGGTCGACGCGGGGCGGGGGCTTGGGCAACGAGTCGACCTTCTTGCGCAACGCGGCCAGTTCCTCGGCCTGCGTCTCCACCAACTTGCCGATGGAGTCGACCGATCCCGCGACCGACTTCAACTCCTCGGCCGATGCGGGCGGCGGAGCGGCCGGCTCGGCGGGCTTGGCGGACGCAGGTTCGGCCGCGGCGGCAACGGCGGGTGCGGAGGCGGCCGGAGCGGGGGTCGACGGAGCGGCCGGCGTCTCGGCCGGCGCGGACTCGGAGGGAAGGAACTTGCCGATCGAGATCCCCCCGGCCATCAGGGCGCCGCCGAGGAACATCATGGCGATCGAAGCGGGGAAGACCTTGGGTCGATACTCGTTCGACTCGGCGGCGGTCGCCGCGCTCCAGGCCGCTGCTTTGGCCGCTGCCGCCTCTTCGACGGCCGAGCCCATCGGAGCGGCCGGTTCTTCGACGTCGAGGTAATCCGCGAAGGGCTGTGGGTCGGTCGGTTCGTAGTGGCCCGAGGCGTGCGGCTCCTCGACCACGGGCGGCATCGGCTCGAGCGGTCCGGTCTCGGTGAACGAGTCGGCGTCGTCGAAGAAGTCCGGCATCGCGCCGGGTTGGTCGTTGCCCGCGAACGACTCGGGATTCGCGAAGAAGTCCGGATCGGGCTCGAACGGGTTCTTGGGGTCCTCTGACATGGGCGACAGCCTCGGTTCGCTCGAACGATGACGGGGATCGGCCGGGAGAGCGGGAGAGTCGCGCCGGGCCGGGTTTCGGGGTCCGGCCGTCCAGGCTACCCCCCCTGCGGACGTGCCGCAACAGATCGATGGGTCTGGTTCCGAAACGAACGATTCCGCACGCAAGCGCCGAAGCCGCGCGCGTCGATCGATCAGATCCACCCGAGGGCGATCAAGGCGAGCAGATGCTTGCAATGCCGAGGTGCCGCGACGCCGGCGATCGGCTGGGCCACTCGGTAGATCCACTCGGCGCAGTCGCACTGGTGGCCGCTCGTGTCGAGTCGACAGACGTAGTACGGATCGACTTGGGAATCGAGGCGAACGAGTCGCCACTGGACGGGAGCCGCCGACGTGCCGGGGACGGGTTCCGCGAGGTAGGTCCGGCCGTCGATCGGAAAGAAACGGCCCGCCGGACGGCTTCGACGGGCGGGGGCCTCCAGCCAGGCCACCGGAGGCTGGGCGACCGCTTCCTCCAGGATCTCGCGTCCGAGCTCCATGACGAGTCGATCCCAGGCCTTGAGCGCCTCGGCCTTCTGGGCCTGGAAGTGAGCGGTGACGGGGTGGGCCGGACCCAAGGTCTCGGTCGCGGCGCGGTGATCGGCTTCGGTCACGTCGAGGATGATTCGGCCTCTCTGGGCGAGTTCCACGACGCGATGGAGCGGGTCGGACGGGTCGCGATCGACGAGCGATGTCGACGACGCGATCGGTACTCTCGGGCGATCCCTCGCGAGGCTCTTCATCGGTTCGACTCCGAGTTCGGCGGCATCCGTGTCCGAATCGGTCTCAGGTTCTTGATCGTACGTGCACAGTGTACACGCGTATCAAGACGATGTCAACCCCTCTCCGCGCTCGCAAGTCGCTCAATCCTCGGCGCGCTTGGTCGAGGCGAAGGCGTCGAGGAGTCCGGAACCGCTCGGGTAGATCGACTCGAGGCGAAGCTGCGACTGGATGGGATAGGAGAGTCGCTGTTCGGTGCCCACCAGGACGACGAGCCAGTCGGAACCCTGCGGGGCTTCCATGCGCTTGATCAGCTCGTCGGTCGAACGGAGGTCGAGCGGTCGGAGGTGAGGCAACGCGGAACGGAGGATGAACCGGAGTCGGCCGCCCTCGAGGCCGGCGCGCGCGTTGTCGGGTGCGATGACGGCAACTCTCTCGATCGGACGCTCGAGATTGCGACGCAGGATCACGTCGCGCAGCGAGAGCAGGTCGCGCGTCTCCTTCTGCTGGAAGGTGACCTGGCTGAGTCCGTCGGCGAGGGTGAACGCGAGGATGGAGATGAGGAAGACCGCAAGGACCTTGCGCTGGCGATCGTCGCGGCGTCGCGCCCAGCGCTCGATTCCGCGTGTGAGAAAGACGGCGGCGATGATGAGGTCGAGAGCGAGATGCAGCCCCAGGCCGGTGGTGGAATCGGCGCGGCCGTGTGCGAGCTCGGAGACGGCGTTTCGGAGATCGCCGCTGAGCGACCAGGCGATCGCGCCCGCCGTCGCGGGCGCGACGGCGTTGAGGAGGCGGATCGGAATCCGGCGGTTGGCCAGCCCGGCGATCCCCTGCGCGGCGAGCAGGTTGAGGGGGATGAGGATCAGGAGATCGATCGCCTCGGGGGAGATCGTGGGCCAGAGATTGGGCGTCAGCGCGGCGACGGCCAACCAGACCACCCAGAATGCCCCGCCGATCGTTTCGTCGTCGTCGCTCTCGGCAATCAGCGCGTCGCGGATGGCCAGACCCGCGGCGAGGAGCCCGAGAGCGACGGTCGCGGGCGCCAAACCGATGAGGCGAGCGAGGAGATGGGGCGATCCGTGGCCGGGAAGGCCCGGAGGCACGACCAACGCTTCGAGGAAATCCGAGCCGTGGCGGTTCGCCATCATCAGGTGCCAGGGCAACGCCAAGACCAGGGCGATCGCGAGCACGAGTCCGCCGCCGAGCAGGCTCACGTTGTCCCGCCACGAGAGCCACCAGCGATCGACGCGTTCTCCCGGAGGAAGCCCCGCGCGGAGGTAGAACTGGTGGAGACCGACGATCGGGATCACGAGCAGGCCCAACAGCCCCATCGACATCAAGCTCGTACCCAGACCCAGACCGCCCACGACGACCCAGAGCAACCCCTCGGGTCCGTTCCAGCTCGCTGCGGAGCTCGAGCCGGCGCGGAGATGCCGCCCGTAGGCGTAGAGCGCCGACGCCGCGCCCGCCACCGCGAGCGTCACGGGCGACGCCTGCTGCATCTCGACGAGGAGTTCGTGATTGAATGCCGTGAGGACCGCCGCGACCACCCCCACTCCCGGTCCTCGCCAGAGCCTGCCGTGGAGGTAAACCAGGATCACGAGCAGCGCGCCCGCCACGTAGCTGGGCAGGACGGTCGCCATCGGGTCGCGTTCGAGTCGGGCGCGCAGAGCAAGCGCCTCGAGCCAGGCATGCAGCGGCGGTTGCTGAACCACCGAGCGAAAGGCCCGAGACTCGACCGCGTTCGAGAGTTCGAGCGCCGCCGGAGTCTGGTCGAGGACCAGGCCGTCGAGCACCTCGAGCGATCGCAGGCCCCACCAAGGTCCCGGCGGCGTCAGGTCCCAACGGCTCAGCGCGTACAGTCCCGGCAAGACCGCGACGATCACGACGAGGGGAAAGAACATCGCCGATCGGGGAGCGGGACGGATCAGAGGGCGAGCCGAGGCGATCCGAGAATCGCCGCGTCCCCATGCATCCCCAGCCCGCCGCGAGGCACCCGCGCTTCCCATGCCCGTTGGATTCTCCCCTCGGCCCGGTCGAAGCAATCTCAACCTTGCGCAGACTAACAGATCGGGACCGGTTCGAGTAGGCGGAGCGGGCGCGACGACCCGCCCGCCGAGATCGCGCGGCGCATTCTCGAATCGACGGCTTGACCCTCGAGCCCCCGCGCCGTACGATCCGATCGTCCAACGAGGATGTTCTCATGCACTCGATTCGACTCGCACTTCGACTTTCCCTTTCGCTCGGCCTCATCGGGTCGGGTGGGTCGTGGGATTCGTTTGGAGTGAGAGGCCGCTGATCGAGGAGATCACCCGGCGATCCCCACTCGAAGAAGCCCCGAGACTCACCCGACGCAAGGGTGGCTCTCGGGGCTTCTTCGCTTTCCGGCCTCCCTCGCGGTATCATCGATTCCGAGAGAACGTGTGATGATGTCGAACGCCCCCGAATTCGAACCTCGAGCTGAAGCGATGCCCGAGCCGACGACCTCCGTGCCATCCGACGACCGCCGCATTCGGATCTTCGACACGACGCTCCGCGATGGTGAACAGTCGCCGGGCGGGAGCATGAATCACCTCGAGAAGCTCGAGGTGGCCCGCGCCTTGTCGGCGCTTGGGGTCGACATCATCGAGGCGGGCTTTCCGATCGCTTCGAACGGCGACTTCGAAGCGGTCCGAGCCATCGCGACCGAGGTCGCGGGTTCGAGCGTCTGCGGGCTGGCCCGATGCAACGAGCGCGACATCGATCGTGCCTGGGAAGCCCTCGAGTTCGCCCGCGCTCCGCGGATCCACGTCTTCCTCGCGACCTCGGCGATCCATCGCGAACACAAACTCAAGATGACGCGCGACCAGGTGATCGCCAAGGCCGTCGCGAGCGTGAGCCATGCCAAGGCGCGATGCGCCGACATCGAGTTCAGCCCCGAAGACGCGGCGAGAACCGAGATCGACTTTCTCTGCGACGTCGTCGAGGCTGCGATCGAGGCAGGCGCGACGACCGTGAACATCCCCGATACCGTCGGATATGCCACGCCGATGCAATATGCCGGCGTCATCAAGACGTTGCGCGAACGCGTGAAGAACATCTCTCGGGCCGTGATCAGCACGCATTGTCACGACGACCTGGGCCTCGCCGTCGCCAACACCCTCGCGGGGCTCGAAGCCGGAGCGCGGCAGGTCGAGTGCACCATCAACGGCATCGGCGAACGCGCGGGCAACGCCGCGCTCGAAGAGATCGTGATGGCCCTCAAGACGCGCCACGACTACTACGGCCTCGACACGGCGATCCGCACCGAGCGGCTCTATCCGATCAGCCGCATGGTCTCGACGATCACCGGGCTCAACGTTCAGCGCAACAAGGCGATTGTCGGCCGCAACGCCTTCGCTCACGAGTCGGGAATCCACCAGGACGGGATGCTCAAGGAACGCTCGACCTACGAGATCATGCGGCCCGAGGAAGTCGGCGTGTCGAAGACCGACCTCGTCCTCGGCAAGCACTCGGGTCGACACGCCCTCCGCGACCGCGTGGGCGACCTGGGATATCACCTCAACGACGAGCAGATGGAGCAGCTCTTCGTCGACTTCAAGACCCTCGCCGACAAGAAGAAGGAAGTCTACGACGAGGATCTCGTCGTCCTGATCGAGCGTTTCATTCAGGACGTCACTCCGCACTGGCAGCTCGTGAGCCTGCATACCGTGGCGGGGACCGACGTCCTGCCGACCGCGACGATCCAGATCCGTCGGCCCGACGGTCAGGTCGTTCAGGACGCGGCGATCGGCGACGGACCGGTCGACGCGATCTTCAAGGCGGTCGAACGCGTCACGGGCGTGACCGCGAATCTGCGCGAGTTCGCGGTGCGCGGCGTCACTGCCGGGAAGGACGCTCAGGGAGAGGTCTCGCTCGAGCTCGAAGTCGAATCCGACGATCGGACCTTCCGCGGCCGCGCCGCGTCGACCGACATCATCGAAGCCTCGGCACAGGCATATCTGAATGCGGTCAACGCCATGGCGAGCCGCAACGAACGACGTCAACAGCGGGAAGTGATCGGCCGCCCCGGCGCGGGAGCCTGACACGAGCGGAGAGCCCGAGTGATCACGCTCCCCCAGGCTGAGCCGGTCGATTCCGTCCGGCCGCGTCGCCTGATCCACGAGGTTCCCCTGCTCTTGCCGAGTCTCGCCTTCACGGCGGGAGTGATCCTCGATCGGACGCTCCCGCCGCCGACCTGGTTGGTCGTGGGTTCGATCGTCCTGGGCGTCGCATCGGCGGTCCGCGGCGGAGGAAGGAGACGATCCGCGGGGATCCTGATCCTCTTCGCGGCCGCCGGTCTGCTCCGCCACGACTGGGCCTTCCGAGCCCCCGGCGCAGGCGAGTTCGCGCGGCCCGATCGCCGACCCGCCTGGGTTCGCGGAGTGATCGTCGACGACGCCGTCTATCGCGCGGGCGGCGAATTCCCCGGCCATCCAGGCTTCACGCGCACGGTGCTCGAGGTCTCCGCGCGTCGGGTCGATTCGGGTTGGCGACCGAGCCGCGGTCGACTCCTGCTCTCGATCATCGGCGACCGCTCGGACCTGATCCTGGGCGACCGCGTCGAGACGGCGGGCCTGCTCTCCGAGATCGAAGGGCCGCTCAACCCCGGCGAGCGCGACTCTCGAACGGATTGGCGCGCCCGCGGCGTCTGGTCGAAGCTGTTGATCGAGCTGAGCGAGGGGGTCGAGCCGAGCGACGATCCGTCGATCCCCGATCGCCCTGCCCTCCGGCTCCTGGGCCGGCTCCGCCGCTGGAGTCGCGCCCAACTGACTTCGGGACTGCCGCCCTCCTCGGTGCCGCTCGCCGAGGCGCTGTTGCTCGGTCGACGCGACGCGGTCGATCCCGACCTGGTCGACGCATTCGCACGGACGGGGACGACTCACCTGCTGGCGATCTCCGGCCTCCATCTCCAGGCGTTGGGCTTGGCGCTCTGGTGGATCCTGCGAACCGTCGGAGTCTCACAGCGCAGGAGTCTGGTCGGTGTGATGTTGGTGGTGACGGGCTATTGCGTGCTCGTGGGGCCCGCGCCGTCGGTCGTGCGTTCCCTGACGATGACGATCCTCGCGTGCCTGGCGGGTCTTCGCAGGCGCGAGGTCGACCGCGTCCAGGTGTTCGTGCTCGCTTGGCTTCTCACGGTCGCGTTCGATCCCGCGAATGTGTTCGACACGGGCTGTCTGCTCTCCTTCCTCGCGGTCGGGTCGATCGTCTGGGCTGCACCTCGGATCGTCGCGGCGGTGGAAGGTCGGTTCCTCGCAGGCGACGCCCTGGTCGAAGACATGCGTTTCCCCGTGGTCCTCCTGCATCGGCTCGTGTTGGGACCTCTCCGCGGCGTTCTGGAAGGACTCGTGGTGTCGCTCGTCGTCTGGTCGATCTGCTGGCCTCTCGTCGCTCATCGATTCCACATGTCGTCGCCTCTGGGGATCCTGCTCAATCTTCCCTTGATCCCCTTGACGAGCCTGGCGCTGTTCGCCGCGTTCGCGACGCTCGTCTTCACGCCGATCTCCTCGGCTCTCGCCGCTCCGTTCGGCGCGCTCACGACCGCGCTTCTCGGTTGGACCGAGGCGATCGTTCGCTGGGGCGCGGAGCGGAAATGGGGGGCGTGGTTCCTCGCAGGTCCGCCCGAGTGGTGGGTCGTCGGCTTCTATCTCGCTCTGGGATGGGTCTGGTGGGTCGATCAGTCGACCGGCGGCCGATCGCTCCGGGCCCTCGCGCTCCTGGCGTGCTGGCCGCTCGCCTGGGCGCTCGCGACGCTTCCACCGAATCAAGGATCATCCGTGCATGTCCTGGCGGTTGGGCACGGCCTCTCGGTCTTGGTCGAATCGGGCGAGTCCGCGGTGTTGTACGACGCGGGCCGAATGGCCGACTCCGGCGTCGGCCGGCGGATCATCGCGCCGGCACTGTGGGCGCTGGGCGTGCGCCGGCTCGACGCGATCGTCATCAGCCACGCCGACGCCGATCACTTCAACGGCGTCGTCGAAGTGATCGAGCGGATCCCGACATCGGTCGTTCGGCTCACGTCCGACTTCGACGCACTGGGCGATACCGCGGCGCGGGAGTTGATCGAGTCGATCCGCGCAATGGGCACGCCGATCGAGCCGATGAACGAGGGCGACTCGATCATTCTCAGTGAGTCTACACGTCTGGACGCGATTCATCCTCCGATCGGACTGCTCGACGGAGCGGCCGACAACGAGCGCAGTCTCGTCCTCGCCGGAGAACTCGGCGCAGGGAGGTTCCTCCTCACGGGCGACCTCGAGGGCGCGGGGCTGAGGAGGCTCCTCGAGACCAATCCCCCCGCGGAACCGTTCGAAGTCGTGTTGGCTCCGCACCACGGAGCCCGCGCGGCGAATCCTCCGAGCCTGTTCGATTGGACGCGCGCGGAAGTCGTCGTCGCGAGCCAGAAGCCGCCGATCGGGCTCGCGCTCGACTTCGACCGGCGATCACTGCCCCCATCCGACGTCGACGTCGACGACCCCCTCTCTTCGGCGATTCCCCCGCAGACCACGCTCTTGCGCACTTGGCGTCGAGGTATGATCACGATTCGGCGGGATCGGGATCACCGCGTCGTCGAAACCTTCCTGTCGTCCGAGGGACCCGAGCGGGGTCGAACCCCGCGCGAAGAAGGAGTTCTCATGGATCTGTCGCGCTGGGTCGGGTTCCTCACCGGGCTCGATCGAAGGTTGGTGATCGCGGTGGGTCTTGCGATCGGCTTCGCCGCGGCGTTCTCGCTCTTCGTGATCGAATGGGGAGCCTGGGGATTGGTTCGACCGCGTCGACGCCTCGCCCGCGAGACGGTCGATGGTCCGGCGGGGATCGACCTCGTGATCACCGCGGCCGACGGGGCTCGGCTCGCGGGCACCTGGTACGCCTCCCCTGCTCCGCCCTGGGCGACGATCGTTCTGCTCCACGGTTTGGGAGAGGATCGGTCGAGCCTTCGAGGGCGGGTCGAGCCGTTCCACGAACGCGGCTGGAATGCGGCGATTCTCGACGCGCGAGGCTTTGGCGAGAGCGGGGGCGATTCGGTCGCCTTCGGCGCACTCGAAGCGCGCGACCTCGGTCTTTGGATCGACGAACTGGCGCGTCGGTTCGAGCCATCGACGCCGCTGGTGGTCTGGGGACGATCGATGGGCGCGGCGATCGCGCTGAGGGCGTCGATCGAGGATCCGAGGATCGATGCGCTCGTACTCGAGTCGCCCTACGCCGACCTCGCATCGACGCTCTCGAGAGTGTTGCGGCGTTTTCGTGTCCCCGGTTCACGGATCTACGCGGGTCTGGTCCTGGGCCGGGCCGCGCGTCTGGCGGGGGTTGCGCTCCATCGCCCCCGGCCGGTCGACCTGGCGCGACGATCGGTCGCGCCCGTTCTGATGATCCACGGTTCGGCCGATCGTCTCGTCCCGGTTCGCGAGGCGCGGCGGTTGTTGGACGCCTTCCCCGAGCGACCCGTCATGCTCGAGATCCCCGGAGCCGGTCATGCCGACGTCTTCGACGTGGGGGCCGGGGAGATCCTCGATGAAGTCGAGCGACTGATCCGTCGCGTCGCCGGTCGGGGTCACACGTCGGTTTCCTCGAGCGATTGACGCACGCGGAGCAGCGTCTCGGCGTGGTCGACCTCGCCCTCGGCCTCGGTCCATTGTCCGTAGAAGAGCACGGTTCGACCGGCCCCTCGATACGCGCGGATCACGCAACTGTTCGGCAGGTCGAGGCTGGTGAAGTCGAGGTCGTGCCCTTCGGCGGAGCGTCCGTCGATCGTCTCGCTCGCGGGGCGGACCTCGATCCCCTCGTACTCGTCGCGAATCGCGGCAAGCGCTTCGTCGGCGATCGTTTGGGGGTCGAGGTCGTCGGACTCGTCGGTGGTGATGATCGCAAAGGCGAGACCGTCGGGCGCGTTGATGCCGACGGTCAGCCGCGGCCCCTCCTCGGTGATCTCGCTCTCCCAACCCTCGGGATATTCGAACCGAATTCCGTGCCCGTCGTACACTTGAAGCATCGAGCGCTCCCGAACCGATCCCAACGCCGACGGGCGGCCGCGAGCGACGGCCGACTACCCGTGATCCTCGTCCTTAGGCTAAACTGTCGAACTCCAAAAGGCCAATCCGCGAGATCGAGCGACCCATGCGCGTCTTGTCAGGCATCCAGCCCTCCGGGGCCCTCCATATCGGCAACTACTTCGGCGCGATCCGCCAGTACGTGGCGCTCCAGGAGGCGAACGACACCTACTACTTCGTCGCGAACTATCACGCATTGACCAGCGTCCGCGACGCCGAGAAGCTCCGCAAGCTCTCCTTCGACGTCGTCGTCGACCTCCTCGCGCTCGGCCTCGACCCCGAAAAGGCCACGCTCTTCATCCAATCCGACGTCCCCGAGACCACCGAACTCGCCTGGCTTCTCACGTCGGTGACGCCGATGGGCTGGCTCGAGAAGTGCGTCAGCTACAAGGACAAGGTCCAGCAAGGGATTCCGGCCGAGCACGGACTCTTCGCCTATCCCGTGCTCCAGGCGGCCGACATCCTCCTCTACGACGCCGACTTGGTCCCCGTCGGCCAGGACCAGAAGCAGCACCTCGAGATCACGCGCGACATCGCCGAGCGGTTCAACCACACCTACGGCGAGGTCTTCAAGTTGCCCAAGCCGTACATCCTCGACCAGGTGGCGGTCGTTCCCGGGATCGACGGCCGCAAGATGTCGAAGAGCTACGACAACACGATCGAGATCTTCGAGGATCCCAAGTCGATCCTGAAGAAGGCGAAGAAGATCGTGACCGACAGCACTCCCGTCGAGGCTCCCAAGGATCCCGACGCGTGCAACGTGTTCCAGCTCTACAAGTTGTTCGCGCCCGCGGAGGTTCTCGCCGAGGTCGAGAAGCGGTACCGCGAGGGGGGAATCGGCTACGGCGAGATGAAGACACGTCTCGGAGAGGCGATCGCCGAACGGTTCGCCGAGTCGCGCGAGCGCCGAGCCGATTGGGTCGCGCATCCCGAACGGGTCGAAGAGGTTCGGCGCGCGGCGGCCGAGCGTGCCCGACGGACCGCCCGGACGGTTCTCGACCGGGCTCGGACGGCCTGCGGCGTCGGTTGAGGCTCCGGCGAACCTCCCGCGAGCGCGATCAACCCTCCGGGCGGTCGCGCTCGTAGTCGTGCTCGGCTTCGATCGAGCCCGCCTCGTCGCGGATCATCACGACCGCACGGGCCAGACGGATCGCCCATTCGCGGGCTTGGATCACCGCGTCGGCCTTCTCGTCGAACGTCGCGACGGCGTCGGGCGCGACCACCTCCCAGCGGCCGTCGCCCATCGGTCGCACATCGATCTCCGACTTGCCCATGCTCGCCGACGCTCCCTTCGATCCGGTTCGGGTCACTTCGGCTCGACGACCGAGATCTGCTTCGGGTCGGTCACGCGCATCCGCGTCTGCTTGCCTTCCTTGACGATCTTGCCCGTCACGCGGATCTTCTTGCCCTTGTAATGCTCGCAAGGGTCGTCGATTCCCAACTCCTTGAACTTGGGCCCGAACTCGTACGCGATCAGGACCGCGACGTTCTTCTCGTCCTTGTAGTCCTCCTCCGAATCGAGGAAGAAGACCTTCACGCGTTCCTCGTTCTTCACCGACTTCACGACCATCTCGACGGTGAGACTTTCGTCAAGGTGGTCCTTGGCCTCGGCGGCGGGGATCACCGCGGCGGCCTTGTCCTTCGGCTCGTCGGCGCGGACGAATGCGGAAGCGGCGACGAGACCGAACAGGGCGACGACGAGACGGAACTGGGCGAGCGCGCGCATCGGGTTCATGGGTCGAGGGTGCTCCTTCGGGGTCCCGCACGCGGTCGATCGACGCGCGTGACGTCAGGGTTCGACTCGATCGTAATCGGTCATCGACGCCGTCGCCATCCGAAGGCGGGCCCGCGAACGAGCCAGACCAGCCGCCAGCAGCAGGAACGGAGCGATCGTCCATGGTTCGGGAACCGGTCGGACGTTCAGCGAGAGCGTTGCGCTCGTCGTCGCTTGCCCTGGTGCCATCAGGACTTGGAGCGGATCGACTCCGAGTCTCGCCAGATCGATCGGGAAGAAGAAGGTCCTGCGTTCCTCGGGAATGAACGGCCCGTACGACCCGAGCGTGAGCCGATCGACGGTCAGTTGGACCTGGCCGGCTCCGGCCGCGTCGATCACGCCGTTGATCGACCCGTCGATCATCAACCCGGCGCGCCTTGCGTCGCGCCACCCTTGGTGGTCGGGTGCGCTGATCGTGTCGAGCTCCGGGATTCGCAGGTCGAGGTGAAACGGTTGATTCGAGATCGTCACCGCGCGGCCCGGCTCGGGCGCCGAGACGGTGAGCGTGCCGATCGAGATCGAAGAGCCGGCGGCCGAGGCCGGATCCGGGAGTTCTCCGTCGCGGATCGACCGAAACGTGACGACCGGGGTCGTGCCGTCGGCCGCGAGCGGGGGAGCGAGCGCATCGAAGTACGACGCGTCGACTCGATAGCGAAGTGCCTCGGCGCTCGCCGAGGTCGCCGTCGCCAGGATGAGCCATCCACCCAGGAAGAACCGTCCGCGCGATCGTTCCATGATCGCCTCCTCGCGCACTCGGCGCGTCTATCGGATTCCGTTCGCTCGGGCCACGCTACGACGAAACGTCGATCGAGGGAAGCCCAACCGCGGGGCCGGCGGCCTCTTGACGTCAACCCGTTTCGGCCCCTTTAGGGCCGTCTCGACGGCGCGCGCCGCGCGGAGCACCCTTTCCAATCGAGTGCGGCGGAGCTTACCATCGAATCATCGAGGAGCGACGAACTCCCCAAGGTGGAATCCCGATCGAAGACCCACGACTCGAGTCGTCGACGACCGCAGACTTCGCGGGCGTCCGTCGGTCGAGCATCGTTCCCCGGGAGGACGCCGAAATGGTGCGCGTGCGGCGCCGTTTGCCCGAACTGATGGATGACCCGAATCTCGACGAACGGTCGCATCGGCAAGCGCTCGCCGGTCTGCGACGCGTCAATTCCATCAGCCGCAGCGATGCGATCCTCTGGAACCCCGTCCGTCGATTGGCCGCCGCCGCGGGCGACCAACCTCTGCGACTCCTGGACATCGCTTGCGGCGGCGGCGATGTGACCTGCCGACTGGCCGAGCGCGCGCGACGAGCCGGTTTCCGACTCCAGATCGACGGCTGCGATCGAAGCGACGTCGCCCTCGGGACGGCCCGAGAACTCGCCGCCGAACGCCGACTGCAGGGCGTCGAATTCTTCCGACTCGACGTGCTCCAGGACGTCTTGCCCGCGGACTACGATATCGTGATGTGTTCGCTCTTTCTGCACCATCTGGATGCCGATGACGTCGTGCGACTCCTGCGGAACATGGCTCAGGCCGCTCGTCGAGCCGTACTGGCGAACGATCTGCGCCGGACCGCTTGGGGATACACGATCGCCTGGGTCGGCTGTCGCATGCTGAGCCGGTCGCCCGTCGTCCACGTCGACGGCCCGCGCTCGGTCGCCGGGGCGTTCTCCTGCTCGGAGATCCGAGACTTGGCCGGGCACGCTGGACTCGAAAATGTTCAAATGACGATGCATTGGCCGCAGCGATTCCTGCTCCGCTGGGATCGACCATGAATCGACCTCCGTCGGCGTCGATCGCGGAACTCTCGCGATCCTGTTGGGATCTCATCGTCATCGGCGCGGGGCTCGCCGGAACGGTCTCGGCGATCCTCACGGCTCGTGCCGGACGACGCGTCTTGATCGTGGACGCGAAAGCCTTCCCGCGCGACAAGGTCTGTGGTTGCTGTTTCAACGAACGTGCGCTTTCGATCCTGTCCGCCGCGGGGCTGGACGGCGTCAGGGACCGTCTTCCCGGGATTCCGCTGCGACGAGTCGAATTCGTCAACGGCGATCGGACCGTTCCCGTGAATGCTCGAGGGGGGATCGCCATCTCGCGGTCGACGCTCGACCAGGCACTCGTGGACGCCGCGATCGAAGCGGGGGCGACGTTCCGACCCGGCTGTTCGGCGAGGCTCTTGCCGCTCGCGCCGGAGGATCGAACTCGCGGAGCCGCGACCCCCGACGCGAGGCACGTCCGATTGACCTCGACCGCCGAGGAAGCGGTCGTTGCCGCCAAGTGCGTCGCCGTTGCCGACGGACTGAACCGTCGAAGCGCAAGCGACTGCGTCGATGAATTCCCGTATCGGATTCATCCTCGTTCTTGGATCGGACTCGGAGCGATGGTCGCCGCGGACGCTCTCGCGATGCCTTCCGGCCTCTTGCGTATGGTGATCGGTCGATCGGGATACGTCGGAGCGGTACGCGTCGAAGGCGGCCGGGCATCGCTCGCGGCGGCCGTGAGCGCCGATTTCGTGCGCGACGAACAGTCTCCCGGAGAAGCGATCGCCGCGTTGTTCAATTCTTCAGACCCCGAAACGACCGCGGCGATCTCCGGAGCCAAGTGGACGGGCACCGGTCGCTTGACTCGCAGCAGCCTGAAGATCGCCGGGCACAGAACTCTCTTGATCGGCGACGCCGCGGGATATGTCGAACCGATCACCGGAGAAGGCATGAGTTGGGCGCTGGCTTCCGCGCTCGAGGCCGCCCCCTTGCTGTCGAGAGGCGTCGACTCTTGGTCGAGCCGTCTCGCCGAAGAATGGGAAGATCGCTTTCGTCGCCGGATCCTCAGCCGCAGACTCTGGTGCAACGTGCTCTCACGGACTCTGCGCAACCCCCGGCTCGTGAGCGGTTGTCTCTCGATCGCATCTCGCTTTCCGATCTTGCCTCGGCTGATCTCCGCCGGTATCAATCAGCCGGTTACTCGATGGAACACATTCTGATGGCATCCGAGTTCGTCATCGCGGGGCTCGGCACGGAATTGCCTCGGCACCGCATCAGTCAGTCGGACTCCGCGGCGCTTGCCGGTTCTCTGTCGAGCGCGACGTCGGAGCAACAGCGCAAGCTGGCCGCCCTCTATCGGTCCACGGGTGTTCAGACTCGCGGAAGTGTGCTGCTCGAATCCCGTATCGATGGACCCGCTGTGCCCCAGAGCTTCTACCCGCCGCAACGATCCCCCGAGGATCGAGGGCCCTCGACCGCCGAGCGCATGCAGCGCTACGAGGACGAGGCCCGCGTCATGGCCTTCGAGGCTTGCCGGTCCGCCTTGAGTGCATCCGGATGCGATCCGCTTCGAATCACGCATCTGGTGACGGTGTCCTGCAGCGGATTCTCCGCCCCCGGCGTCGATATCGAGCTGATGAATCGATTGGCGCTCTCTGCAAACGTGATGCGTACACATGTCGGATTCATGGGATGTCATGGCGCGATCAACGGTCTTCGCGTCGCGCAGGCGCACGCCGCCGCCGACCCCGGAGCCGTCGTTCTCCTCTGCGCCGTGGAACTGTGCTCGCTGCATCAACAGTACGGGTGGCATTCCGAACGCCTCGTGGCCAATGCTCTCTTCTCCGACGGTGCCGCGGCCGTCGTGGGACACTCCCGCACGGCGAACGCCGAGACTCGCCCCCGACTCATCGCGACCGGCGCGGGAATCGTTCCCGACACGACCGACCTGATGAGCTGGCGAATCGGAGATCACGGCTTCGAGATGACGCTCTCGCCCCGCGTGCCCGACGCCATCCGCCGCAGCCTTCGACCTTGGCTGTCCGCGTGGCTCGAGAGTCACGGCCTGACGATCGACTCCGTGGGATCCTGGGCGATCCATCCCGGAGGGCCGAGGATCCTCACCGCGGTCGCCGAAGCCGCCGGATTCGACGAAGCCCATCTCCGCGTCTCGCGTTCCGTTCTGGCCGAATGCGGGAACATGTCTTCGCCTACGATCCTGTTCATTCTCGACCGGCTCTGGCGCGAGCAGGCTCCGGGACCGTGCGTGGTGCTCGCATTCGGCCCCGGGCTCGCCATCGAGGCAGCGCTCTTCGCCTGACCGGGCGGCGCGGGAGTCGATCCGAAACGAAGAACGGATCGCAGATCCTTCGATCCGTCGACAGCCTGGGGCTTGCCGAACTCGAGCTCATCGGGCGGGGATCGATCGAGGCTCCGGGGCGTAGGTCAGCCCGGCGCGGGGGTAGACGCGGATGCGGGGTGCAATCGTGGTTCCGAGCGATTCGGCCGCGTCCTGCCAGAGTCGCATCGGATCATCGTGGATCCGGATTGGACCCAGGCGTTTCCCCACGCGCTCGCGCAGCAGCGGAGAATAGACCAGGATCGTGCGATCGACCACCAGTTCCCGCGCCCAGCGGATCATGAATTCGCTCGCCGGATGAAAGATCGACATCAATCGATCCGTGAGCAGGAGACCCCGCTCGATCGACCAGCCGCCGAACGCACCCGTCGCCGAGATCGCGCGAAGCGCGGGCAACGAGAAGGAGCGATCGATCTCCGATTCGGTGGCCCAGAAGAGACCGATCATCACTCCGCCGGGCCGAACCGATGCTCGGTGGTTGAGCAGGACCTTGAAGCTCATCATCGGGTCGCCCGGCCAGGGGTGGTTTCCCGCGACGATCAAGTCGGCCGCGGGTGCGTCGGGCGCCCGGAACCGACGCGCGGCCGAAGCGGCGAGGCGATCCTGGACCGACTCGGGGACCCCCGCGGCGATCTCCAGGACCTCGCCCTTCGCACCCAGCAAGTGACTCACCGAGACGCACGGTCCCAACAGTGAGGCAGCCGACGCGATCGCTCGCCGCATCGGGTTCTCGCCGGCCGACTCTCCCAGCCTCCGTCCCGCCTCCCCCGCTCCGATGCCGACGCGATGGAGCGCGGAGAGTGTCGTGCGATGGCTCGTTCCGGGAAAGATCAATTTATAACCACCTCCGAACCCGGCTTGGAGATGGGGAAGCACCGATCCGATGAGAATGCGGAGATCGGCGTCGGCAACGGGGCGAAACACGCGGACGGGGATCCCCTCCGGCGTCGTGCCCAGGTCGCGGTAGGCGGCGAGATGATCGACCGGCGGGCTCTCGCATCGATAACGCGAGACGACCTCCGGCCCGACTCGCTCGCGCATCGCGGCGTCGTCGACCGCGTGATGACGACCGACACCCACGCAGATCGTGATGTCGGCATCCATGACGCCCGCGCGTTGCAGCCGTTCGAGGATCGGCGGCAAGGCCGCTCGAACCGGAGTCCAGCGCGTCGGGTCGTCGACCACGATCGCGACGCGTTTCCCCGTGCCCAACTCGCCGTCCGAGCGCAAGACGTCGATCTCGGCGAGTGCCGACTCGAGCGCACTCGGATAATCGACGATCGGAGCGGAGAGGTCGGGCTCGACGACTTCGGGAACGGGCCAGGCCTCGGGTGTGCGCCACTCGAGGATCTCGCCGTCGAGGCCCCAGGGGATCGCGATCGATCGGGGATTCATGTCGTCTCGTGCTGCTCGCGGGCGATGGAGATCGGGATCGGAAACCCAGGCGATCGGTCAGTCGCCGTGCTTCTCACGAAGCCTGGTCGAGAGACGAAGAATCAAATGAACACGCTCGAACTGTTCGAGCCACTCTTTCGTCACCGCGGCGACGAGTTCCTCGCTCGGCGGCACGATCCCGGTCGGGCAGGCGCCTCCGAGCTGGTCGGCCGCGAGTCGTCGATAGGCGGCGAGAGTTCGCTCGCCGTAGCGCGCGGTCTCCTGGAAATCCTCGCTGAGGAAGAGTACCGCGGGCACGCGCTTTCCGCCGTTGATCGAGAGAGCTCGAGCCACGTCCTCGCGTGCGTCGCGGTCGATGATCCGCAGCCGAATCGCGGAGGCGGCCGTGGCGAAGTGTGCCAGGATCGGCACCTGGTTGACGCAGTCGCCGCACCAGGCCCCCGCCATCACCAGTACCGGCATCGTTCGCGTGAACCCGGCCAAGAGCGAGCGTTGATCGTCGCTCAAGACGATCCGATCGTGCATCGAGCGCCAGCGCTCGAGCTGAGGGGGTGTGGCGTACTGGGCGAGGAATTCGTCGTATCCGCGTGCGTCCTCGAAGACGTTCGACCAATCCATGAGAGGGTTCTCGCCGAGTTCGTGGAATCATCCGACCGGCCGACGGAGCATTGTAGCGCTCCCGGTCCGGGATTTCCTCATCGACCCGCCCCGGAACTCGCCCTCGCGCGGATTTCGCTTGCCTCACGCCCCTGAGGCGAGCGATACTCCAGGCCCTCTTCGAGATCCCTCCATCCATCCCTTCGCGGGTCCATGCGATGAACATCCGCTCCACCATGCTCTTGGTCCTGGCGGCGATCGTGCCGCCCCTGATCGTCGGTTGCGAGGAAGAGAAGCCGAAGCGCAAGGTCCAGTCGCGCGAGACGATCGGCAAGAAGACCCAGGAAGTCCGCGACCTCGAGGCCGAACTGGCCAAGGGCGGCCAAACCACCGACGGCAAGATCCACGCGACCGACTACATCACCCTCCAGGCCGACGCCTATCGCACGAGCGTCGCCAACATCGCCAAGATGGCGGTCAAGATGCGAATGGATCAGCACGAAGCGCTCAACGGCGAGAAGATCGCCTCATATCAAGAATTCATGGATTTGATCATCGGCAAGGGCAAGCCCGACGGCTTGATGCTCCCAATGTTGCCGTTCTATCAAGAATATGGATACGACAATAAGACGAAAGAGCTGGTCGTGATCGAGTATCCGGCCAAGAAGAAGGAATTCGACGAACAGTGGGACAAGGAGCTCGGCCGGAAGTGAGCCGCCGGCGTCGAGAGCAACGTGAGGTCGCCTCAATCGTCGGCGTCGGAGTCCGAGCCGTTGTCGCTCGGGGCTCCGACGCCGTCGGGCGGTAGATGCTCCTCGATCCGATACTCGGCGAGCTTCTTGTGGAGCGTGTTGCGATTGATCCCGAGCTTCGCGGCCGCCTTGATCTGCACCCGCTCGCAGGAAGCGAGCACTTGTTCGATCAATTCGCGCTCGACCTGACCGACGATCCGGTCGTGGAGATTGGTCGCCTGAGTTCCCGCCGCGCGGATCCCCTGTCGCACCAGCTCCGCGGTCAAGGCGGCGAGGTCTCCTCCGCGGGCACGGATCGGCCTCGGCGCGGCTTCGCCTCGAAGTTGCGGAGGCAGGTGTTCGACGAGCAACTCGGTCCCTTCGCCCAGCACGACCGCGCGCTCCACGTAGTTCTGCAACTCGCGGACGTTCCCCGGCCAGTCGTGTTCCCGGAGCCGCCTCATCGCCTCGGGGTGGACCTTGCGCACTTCGCGGCGATTCTGATCGTTGTAGCGCTTCAGGAAGTAGTCGACCAGCAGAGGGATGTCCTCGCGGCGCTCTCGAAGCGGCGGCAGATAGATCGGGACCACGTTGAGCCGATAGTACAAGTCCTCGCGAAATCGACCCGCATCGATCTCGTCGAGGAGGTCGCGATTGGTGGCGGCGACGATCCGCGTGTCGACCTTGTTCGTCTTGGTATCGCCGACTCGCTCGAATTCTCCCTCCTGGAGCACGCGCAGGAGCTTCACCTGGAGCTTGGGCGACGTCGAGTTGATCTCGTCGAGGAAGATGCTGCCCGTATGCGCCGCTTCGAATCGACCGGTGCGATTGTCGACGGCGCCGGTGAATGAACCCTTCACGTGCCCGAAGAGTTCCGACTCGAGCAGGCTCTCGCTCAAGGCCCCGCAGTTGACTCGGATATAGGGGCCCGATGCGCGGGGACTCAGGTCGTGAATCGCTCGCGCGATCAACTCTTTACCCGACCCCGTCTCGCCGACGATGAGCACGCAGGCGCGAGCGCGCGCAACCTGGCGCGTGATGCGGGCGACTTCGCGCATCGCCGGGCCCTGGCCGATGACTCCAGGCAGGGTGAGCTCGGGAGAGAGATTCATGGGTTGCCGTCCGATCGCAACCGCTCGGCGCGGCCGCGAGATCCGCGAGCTGGGAATCACCGCGAGCCGCGCCGCGGGCCTCGACCACGACGCGACTGCGAGATCGATGCGATCTTCACTTCGTACGAATCATCGAGCCTTCACCGCTCAGGAGCCGGCCGACCGTCGCCGGCTTCGGCTTGAGCGCGCCGACCACCGTGGCGATCGCCGTGCGCAGCTCGGCGTCGGTCTCGCGAGCGAGCGACTCGACGAGCTGCACTTCCTGCTCCGCCTTCAACAAGGGACCGAATCGGCGAAGGCTCGAGGCGAGCGCCTCGGCCGCCTCCAACCGGGCCTTCTTGTCGCGGGTCGATTCCAGCACCGTGAGCGCCAGGCTCCGTTGAGCCTCGTGACCAGGGATCGAGGCGAGCACCGCGGCCGCGGCCTCGGTCGTCGCGCGATGGTTCAGAGCCAGGATCAAGTCGGGCTCGACCGCCGCGAGATCGGCCGCGAATGCGCTTCCCTTCGTCTCGGCGATCTTCGTCAGGAGCTGAGACGCGCGAAGCGCGAACTCGGCCCGTTCCTCTTCGCTGAGCGGCACGACTCCCTGACGTCCGAGCGCCCGATCCACTTGACCCTTGAAGGCGTCGCGATCGGTGGGAGCGACCAGAAAATGAACATCCGAGAAGCCCGCGACCTTCGAGGCGTAGCGATCCCCGAGCGAGAGCGGCCCGACCAGGAAGACCGGCAATCCGGAGGTCCGAGCATCGGCACGCAGGTTCGAGAGCGTGTCCCGCCAATCCCAGGCACCGGCGAGATAGGTCGGATCGATCACGACCAGCTCGATATTCGCCGTACCCGCCGCGAGCCGGAACCCGTCTTCGCCGCGCTGGGCGAGCCGCGCATCGTATCCGATCGAATTGAGAAGGCTGGTGATCTGGGTTCCCCGAGGGTTGTTGCCGTCGATGACGACCGCGCCCTGGCGTCTCGGATTCGCCGCGAAGCGTGCAAGAATCGGCACCACCAGGCTGGAACCCGGAAACGGAGCCTTGGGATCGAGGCCGACGACCGCTTCCGCCGCGGCGATCTGGACCCGGCGATCGGGAGCCTGCAGCGATTGGAGCAGTGCGTGAGGCTGAGAGGAAGTGCCCAGGACGTTGCGGTCGCTCACCTTCGCGAGCGCGGTGATCGCCTTGACGGCGAGGTCGTGACGGCGCGAACCCGCCGCCTCGCGTGCCACGGCTCCGAGGATGTCGGCTCCCGCGGCCAGCGCTTCAGGAGGTGCCGAGCCCGCATCCGCCTGCTGAAGCGAGAGGGCGACGAGCGACTTCTGAGCGGAGGCGTTCGTCGGGTCGAACAAGAGCGCCGCGCGGGCGAATCTCGAGGCGAGCCACGACCGATGAGCGTCGATCTCGGTCGAAACGGCCTTGGGCTGCGAGGTCGCTTCGTCCCAAACCCAGCGCGTCGTGGTTCCGGCGACCGGTCGGGCATCGAGGAGCTTCCGCGCTTCGTCGGCGAGAACCTTTGACGGAGAGCCGGTTTCCTTCGCATGAATCTCCGCGAAGGCCTTGCGAACCGCATCACGAAGCGGACCCTCGACTCTGGCGGCCGCGTGCGCGAGATCCGCCAGCGCGCTGCGATCGCCGATCGAGCCCAGCGCCGCCGCGACGGCCGCGACCGTCTTGTCGTCCTTGCTCTCGAGAGCAGCGCTCAAACCGGGCACGGCGCTCGCATCGAGACGACCCATGGCTTCGACGAGCTTGGCCTTCGCCGCCTCGTCGGCCGAGCCGAGAGCCGCGAGGATCGGAGCGATCGCGTGCGATCCGGCGCTCGCCAACTCGGCGAGCGCGAGCTTGCGCTCATCTTCGGAACGCGTCAATGCGTCGACATGTGCCTGAATTCGATCGGGGTTCGTGGCGCGATTCCGGATCGCCGCGTGCAGACGGTCGGTGACGGGCTTCAAGTAGGGCCGCGTCGCGTCGGTATCGCCGAGTCGCGAGAATGCGCCGACGCCGAATTCGTCACGCAGGGTCAGGTAGTCGTCATCGGACGGCTGGAGATCGAGGAAGCCTCGAATGTAGGGAACGGCGGCTGCGCCCTGGCCCGAACGAATCAGGAAGTCGACGACCTCCCAGATCTCCTTGGGAGTCTCGGGCGGCTTCGCGAATCCGGAGGGTGCGGGCAGAGCCTTCTTCTCTCCCGGCGCGACGTCGGCGGGTGCTGCGGCCGCAGGCTTCGCCGCCGGAGGATCCTCGCCGGCCGGGGCGGGATCCTGGAGTCGGGCGGGAGCGAGCGCGGCGCACGCGGCAAGAGCCAGACCGACCGCGAGTGCGGTCGCCCACGATCGCGCGACGAATCGACGCGAGGTCGGGCCGTTCGCTGAGAATCGAACGGCTTTCCCATGGTCCAGACTCATACCGACACCCCCGATCGGGATTGGGTCGCGTTCAGGGCTTCCATCTCGGGCCCGAGCAAGTCCTGATACGTCTCACGACGACGGGCCACGATCACGTCGGTCCCGTCGATCAAGAGTTCGGCTGCGCGTGGGCGGGTGTTGTAGTTCGAAGCCATCACCATCCCATACGCCCCCGCGGAGAAAACGGCGAGCAAGTCGCCTCGATCGAGACGTGGAAGCGCGCGGTCCTTCGCGAGGAAGTCGCCGCTCTCGCACACCGGGCCGACCACGTCCCAAGGTTCGGTCCCGGGGATCTCGGCTTCGTAGTCGTGCGGAGGGGCGGGAAGACCGGCGGGAACGCGAACGGGCCAGATCCGGTGGAACGACTCGTAGAGCGCCGGGCGGATGAGATCATTCATCGCGGCATCCTGGATCAGGAACCGCTTCTCGCCCGACTGCTTCGTATATATCACACGACTGAGCAGGATGCCGGAGTTCCCGGCCACGACTCGTCCCGGTTCCATCGCAAGTCGGCATCCGGTCTGCTTCAACAGCGGAACCACCGCCTTTGCGAACTCCTCGAGCGTCCGCGCCTCACTACCCCGATAACTGATGCCGAACCCCCCGCCCATGTTGAACCAGGCGATCGGGTGCCCCATCGCGCGGAGCTCGTCGATGATGTCGACCGCTTTCTTTGCCGCTCCGGCGTAGGGTTCGGTCGTCGTGATCTGCGAACCGATGTGCATATGGACGCCGATCATCGAGAGTTCGGCGACGCCCACCGCCGAGCGCGCCAACGCGAGCGAGCGGTCGATGTCCATCCCGAATTTCGACTCTTTCTTGCCGGTCGAGATGTATCTATGGGTTTTGGGGTCGACGTCGGGATTGACGCGAAAAGCGACGGGGGCGACCTTTCCGAGCTTGCGGGAGACGCGGGCGATCGCCTCGAGTTCGGCCTCGCTCTCGACGTTGAACATCAAGACGCCCGCCTCGAGCCCCGCGGCGATCTCCTCGTCGGTCTTGCCGACCCCCGCGAAGACCGTCGACGCGGCCTTGCCGCCCGCGGTCGTCACTCGGAGCAATTCTCCGCCCGAGACCACGTCGAACCCGCCGCCGTGTTCGGCGACGAGCTTGAGGATCGCGAGATTCGAGTTCGCCTTCACCGAGTAGCAGACCAAGGGCGCGAGCTCGGCGAAGGCCGACTGGAGCCCGAGGAGCTGTTCGAGGATCGCGGCCTTGCTGTAGACGTAGAGCGGAGTCCCGTACCGCTCGGCGAGTTCGGACGCGGCGATGCCCTCACAAAAGAGTTCGCCGTTGCGATAACTGAAATGATCCATGGGGTCGGCTCTGGGTCGAGGACTCGGACGATGGTTTCGACGACGAGGCTGCGGGATCGAACGGCGGGTGCGTCGCCCGTCCGATCAGGGCTTTGCGGTCGCCGGAATCGGGCGAACCAAGAGGTTTCGGAAGGCGACCGGTCCGTGATCACCCTGGAGGAAGATCGACCCGGACGGATGCTCGGGGTTGCGCCAGTTGTTCCCCGTGGGAGAGGGGAGATCGAGATCTTCCTGCACGATGAGGCCGTTGAGCACGACCTTGACGAACTTGCCGTTGGCGACCTTCTTTCCCTTGTCGTCGAACTTGGGCGCGAGCCAGCGGATCTCGAGGGTCTGCCACTCGCCCGCCGCCTTCGAGGCGTCGACCTTGGGAGGATAGCCTTTATCGATATGATGGTATTTCGGGAGCAGCTCCGCGCGGGGATAGATGCCGCCGTTGTGCGATGCGGTCAGGGGCTTGGCCCCCTTGCTCTCGAAGATCTGGACCTCGTAGACCTCCTGCAACTTGATTCCGGAATTCGAACCCTTGGGAACCAGGAATTCGAGCCGAATATCGACATCACCGTATTTCTCGCGGGAGACGAGATTGAGGGTCTTGCCGGTGGGCCCGTTCCAGATGATCCCGCGGCCTTCGCGAGCGGCGACGAGCTTGCGCGGGTTGGCGGGGTCGAGTCCGACCTCGGCGGCGGCCCGCCAATCGCCGGCGGGTTTCCGCCAAGCGTCGAGACTCGAGCCGTCGGCGCCGAAGAGCGGGATCCATCCGTCGCCCTCGGCACCGAGCGCCGGGCCGGACGACAGAGAAACAAATGCCGTGAGGACGATCGCAATCAGGGTCCGGGTCGGAGTATCGGGCCGCACGTCGGTCGCTCCGTGGAGAGTGGTCGGATCGAGGGGCTCGGAACGTCGTGAGGGAGGTGATCGGTCTGGGGTTCGTTGCTCGGCTCTGGTCCGGTTCAGGCGAGTCGAGCTCTCCAGGCGGCGAGTTGCTCGGCGACGGCGGCGGGAGCGGTCGAACCCTCGGAGACGAACGCCTTCACCGCGGCCTCGACGCCGAGTCCCTGCTTCACCGTAGCGTCGAGCGCCGGATGTGCGGAGGTGAACGCTTCGTCGGGAAGATCGGCGAGCCGGCACTTCTTGGTCTCACAGAGCGCCACGAGGCTGCCGACGATCTCGTGACCCGTGCGCTGCGGGATCCCTCGACGGATCAACGCTTCCATGAGCGTGGTCGCATCGAGATATCCCTCGTCGAGTCGCGACGCGATCGTCTCCCGCCGCAGGGTCGCCCCGTCGACGACCAGAGCCGCCAGCTCGAGACACGACTCGACCGTGTCGACGGCGTCGAACAGTGGCTGCTTGTCTTCCTGGAGGTCGCGATTGTAGGCGAGCGGAAGCCCCTTCACCAGCACCAGCAGAGTCGTGAGCGCGCCCACGACTCGTCCCGGTCGCCCTCGGATCAACTCGAGAACATCCGGGTTCTTCTTCTGCGGCATGATGCTGCTGCCGGTGCAGAGCTTGTCCGGAAGCGACAGGAACGAGAATTCCTGAGTGCTCCAGATCACCCACTCCTCGGCCCAGCCCGAGAGATGCTCGGCGATGAGCGTGAGCACGAAGACGGTTTCGATCAAGAAGTCGCGATCGCTGGAAACGTCGAGGCGGTTGGCGGCGACGCGGTCGAACCCGAGCGCGGCGGCGACCTGGCGGCGATCGATCGGCAGCGACGTCCCCGCCAAGGCCGCGGCTCCCAGAGGCAGCTCGTTGAGCCGTTTGCGGGCATCGGCCAGCCGCCCGCGGTCGCGCGCCAGCTTCTCGACGAACGCCAGGAAGTAATGCGCGGCCAAGACCGGTTGAGCCCGCTGCAGATGCGTGTAGCCGGGCAGGATCAGGTCGGCGTGCCGCTCCGCCGCGGCGACGAACGCTCGCTGCAGGTCGACCAATCGCGCGTCGATCCGGTCGACGGCGTCGCGCGTCCAGAGCTTGACGTCGGTGGACACCTGGTCGTTGCGGCTGCGAGCCGTGTGCAGCTTTCGCCCCACGTCGCCGATCTTCTCGATCAGCGCCGACTCGATGTGCATATGGATATCTTCGCGCTCGAGCACGAACGCGAACGTCCCCGCCTCGATCTCGGCCTGGATCTCCGACAATCCCCGCTCAATTCGTCGGCACTCGTCGTCGGTGATCAAACCCACCGACGCGAGCATCCGAGCGTGCGCGAGCGACCCTTGGATGTCGTGCTCGAACAGCCGACGATCAAAGGAGATCGATTCCGTGAATCGTTCAACGCGGAGGTCGGTCCGTTCGCCGAACCGGCCGCCCCAGGCTTTGGCCGACACCGTGTTCCGCTCCGCTCGAGGTTGACCGACTGCCCAGGAACGAGGCAGATCGATCCGATACTGTAGGCAGGCTGGGTAGTCGTGTCAATCGACTGCAACGCACACCGCGACGTCCGCGCGAGGCCCGTTCGTTCCGGGAATCCGAAGCGACGCGATCGGGCGACTCCTCGAGCTCTGCGACCCGCTTGGAATTGCTCGCGGTCGACGCGAGCCGGGCGAGTATAATCGCACGCGGGAGGACCCTGCGATGTCGATGACCCGGCAAGAGAAACAACGACAGATTCGAGTGATCGCCCTGGCGATGGTCGTCCTGACGATCTTCACGGTCCTGGCGTTCGACCCCGCTCTGCGGCCGACGACCTTGGGATTGATCGTCCTCGTGGGCGGCGGTTTCCTCCTCTTGGGCGTCGGCATGGCCCTCGGCGCCCTCGGGATGGGGATGCGCTGGGGATTCGAGGGAAAGCCGAGAGCGACCGAGCGCGAGGAGGCCGAATGGGCCGAGTTCCGCGACGTCGTTCCCGCCGCCAAGCCCTCCGGACCCTCGCCGCTTCAGCGTGCCGTCTTGCCGTCGATCGTCGGCTTCCTCGTGGTGGTCGAGGCCCTCTCGCTCGCCAAGGACCCATTCGGGCTCCTCAACGCTCTAATCATCGGAGCGCTCTTCGCGTTCGGGGTCTTCGTGATCCTCGCCATGCTCGCCGGGATCACGATGCTCGTCTCGCGCACGGTCCGAGAGTTCGCCCGGAACCTCTGGAACGCGGGCGAAACATCGTCGACTCGGTGAGGCTCGCCTCAGACCTTCGGTCGATACCTCCGCAGTTCCGAGGGGACGGGCGGTGAGACTCCCGGCGGCGGACCGTGGCGGAAGCTCGGGTCGGGCCTTCCGCGGAAGGATCGCGGGATGAACGGGAACTCGTCCGTCAGGACGTAATGGTAGATGCCGTCGGGGAACTCGGGAGTCGGTCCCACGCGGCCGTTGCATTCATCGAGGTCGCCCGACCCGGGGCGATACTCGAAGTCCTCGACGAACGTGCCGTCGAACGCACCGCCGGGTCCTCCCGATCGCTTGCCCAATCGGAGTCGCCAGCTCGACCGGAGTCGTCGCACCGGCGACGCGAGATCCTCGGCCGTGCCCGGAGCGTCGGGAGCATAGATCGGAAAACCGTCTCCCGCGAAGCCGATCAGGTGCATCGGCGCTTCGGGTGCCGCGCTTCGGGCATCCCAGACCAACGCGGTCGGCAGACCATGATAGTGGTAGACCCCGCGGCCTTGGGTATGTGCATGATTGACGTCGATGCCGAGAGCGAGTGCGTTCGGCGGGCACATGACTTCGAACTGCCAGCCCGATTTCGCGTCGCCGTCCCAGAAAGGTCCGGACGGATCGAACGGAACGCCGTTGATCGCGACTCCGAAGTTCCAGAATCCGAGCGCCGTCGCCTGAGCAGCGACCTCCGGCCGACTCGGCATCTCGAACCGATGCGATTGGACGCGGAGGCTCACCGGGTCGTGCCGATTGGGAAAGTCGCCGGTCGCGTGTCCCGGGAGCCCGTTGGAGGTCACGACCCGGCGGTCGCCCTCCACCGCGATGCGGACTTCGGAGGGACCGGTCGCTGACCTCGATCGAAAGGTCCAGACCGTTCCGGCGACCGCCGCCGACCCTGCGATCCCCGTCGCCATCCATCGACGTCGCGACCAGTTTCCCATCGCTTCGACTCCCTCTGGCGGATTCGAGCCGCATCCGCGAACTCTCTCGATTGTTCTCCGCCCCTCGCCGACGATCAAGCCGGCGGCGCCGGGCCGGAGTCCCGTTGAGCCGGCTGTCCTCGAGGCGTATGATGACAATTGTTGAACCGATTCGGAAGACGGAGTCAGTCTCGTGCGACCGATTCGCGGATGTCCATCTCTGACGAGCGTCCAGGCTCGAACCCGCCGCGAATTCCTCCGCGCGGGCGGGTTGGGCCTCCTCGGCCTGGAACTCCCGACACTGTTGCGCGCACGGTCGGCTTCTTCGGCCGCTTCGACGGTCCTCGGCGCGGAATCGTTCGGACGAGCGAAGGCCTGCATCCTCCTCTTCATGTGGGGCGGCCCGGCGCAGCAGGAGACCTGGGACCTCAAGCCCGACGCCCCCGAGCAGGTTCGTGGCGAATTCAAGCCGATCGCCACCAGAACGCCGGGTATCTCGATCTCGGAGCACTTCCCGCTCCTGGCTCAACGGACCGACCGGCTCGCGATCCTGCGATCGGTCCACCACCGCGACGTCAATCACACCACCGCGACGCACGAGCTGCTGACGGGACGCCCGATCTCCCCCGCCGCTCGCGAGCTCGCCGACGATTGGCCCCACTACGGGGCGGTCTCGGCGCATCTGCGAAAGGGGCGGGAGCGGACCGCACTGCCTCCGTTCGTGCAGATGCGACCGACGATCCCCGACGGCGCTCCGCGATTCGTCGAGTCGAGCCACGGGCAAGGTGCGGGGTGGCTGGGACCTGCGCTCAATCCGTTCACCATCGACGACGATCCGAATCGTCCCGATTATCGCGTCGGGGCGTTCCGGCTCCCCGAGGAAGTCGGCAGCGGTCGGGCCGATGCTCGCCGCGATCTCCTGCGGGTCGTCGAGAACCAAGCACGGAGCTGGGAGCGGGATCCCGCCGCGGAGGCCCACGACGCCCACGTCCGCCGAGCCTTCGACCTCCTAGCGAACCGCCGCGCACTCGAGGCCTTCGACCTCGAACGCGAAGACCCGCGGATCCGCGATCGCTACGGTCGCCATCCCCACGGGCAGGCCGTGCTCCAGGCGCGTCGGCTGGTCGAGGCAGGCGTGCCGATCGTCACCGTCTTCTGGCAGAACGACGGCCTCACGAACGTCAGCGTCTACTGGGACACGCACAATCGCAACTTCATCGACTTGAAGACCCGGCTCATGCCCGCCGCCGACCAAGCGTTCTCGGTCTTGCTCGACGACTTGGCGACTCGCGGTCTCCTCGACGAGACCCTCATCGTGTGGACCGGCGAGTTCGGCCGAACGCCCAAGGTCGGCCAGGGAGTCGTCGGCGGCGCCGGGGCGGGCAAGGACGGGCGCGATCATTGGCCGCATTGCTTCTCCACCGTGCTCGCCGGCGCGGGGATCCGCGGCGGGACCGTTCACGGCGCCTCGGACCGGTGGGCGGCCCACCCCGCCGTCGATCCGGTCACGCCCGCCGATGTCGCGGCGACCGTCTATCATCTCCTCGGAATCGACCCCGCTCTCGAGATCCGCGACACGCTCGACCGTCCCATGCGCATCTGCCTCGGAAGCCCGATCGCCCCGATCCTCGCTTGATCCGTCCCGGCGTCTCGTGTCGTATGGTCCACCATGGATCCCGCGACGATTTCGGGAACTTCGGCTCCACCGACCGTCGCCGATCGAGAATTCTTCGTGAAATCTCCTCTTGCGACCCGGGAGTGAATTCGGGGATAGTAATGGATCGAACTCGTAGGAAGCTCCATCTCTCGAGACGATTGCGCGGACGCGATTCATCCCCTCTCGAGCCGACCTGCTCGATCGATCCGCCCCCGCCGGAAGCGTGTTCGCCCTGGATCGCTTCACGGAGCGACCCCGATCTCCCCCCCTCGGGAGCCTTTGTATTCGCCGGACTCCGGTCCGCTCTTCGAGGGAGTGCCTCATCATGATGCCCGAACTGGAACGTCTGGCAACACTTGCGCGTCGTGCAGAAGCAAACGCCAAGGCTCAGAAACTGGAACGCGAAGCCCAACTCGCCGTGGAGAGGCTCCAGGTCGCGGAGAAACGAGCCAAGGATGCCAACCGTCGGCTGGTCGAGGAACAACCTCCCCAGAAACGCGAGCTAGATGAAGTCGAAAAGGAAGAAAAGCTCCTGGCGGAACTGATCCAGAAGATCGCTCTCTACAAGGCCACGCTCGAGGACCCGAGCGAGGCCGAGCAAGCCATCCTCTCCGCTCGATCGAAACTCGACCAACGCAAGCGCGACGCCAAGGCGATCCTCGACGACATCGCCAAGGTCGTCGATGAAGCCGAGCGCGAGCTCGCCACGGCTCGCGAACGCTACCAGGCGATCCGCAAGGAACTCGACCGCCTCCTGCCTCAGCTCGCGGAGAAATACTCAGAGGCCGACCGGATCATCGCCGAGGCCGAGCTCTACCTCCCCTCGGGTCAGATCAAGGCCCTGCTCCACGAGATCAACGAAGGCTCCTCGCATTTCAGCGTGCTCGACTCGCGCGAACAGAAAGCCCAGCTGATGATCTGGATCGGCAAACTCCGCCGGCTCCAGCTCACCAACGCCAGCCGGCCCGCCGAGGAGGTTCAGGAACTCGAGAGCATCTTCCGAAGACTCGTGAGCATCTCCAAGCAATACATGCCCGGATATATCGACGCGTTCCAGGAAGGCTACACCGCCGATTGGGACGTCTACATCGTCGAAGCTCAGGAGCGGCTGCGCGAAGCGACCGAGACGGTGCGCCGAGATCGCGAACTCCGCCAGAAGCGCGAGGAAGAAGCGCTGCGCGAGCAGGAACGCCGAGCCCGGCTCAAGGAGCAGGCCGCCGTCGCCATCGAGGATCTCCGAGCCGTCATCGCGAGCCACGACCTTCCCGAGTCGGGGCTCGACGAGTTCTTCGCCGCCCTGGCGAAGGTCGTGAGCCTCAACGGCGCCGCCGAGCCCGAGCTCCTCCAGCTCATCCGCCCCTATCGCGAACACATCAACGGCAGCGAGTTCCGGGCCGTCCGAAAGAACCTCGACCGGCTCCAGGAGGAAGACGACAAGGTCGTCGACGACGCAGCCTTCCGCGAGCGCTTTCGCAAGATCATCGAACTCACCCGAGGTCGCCGCGCGGTCATCATCGGAGGCGCCGTGCGGGAAGATGCGCGGAAGTCGCTCCAGAAGACCTTCGAATTCGACGAACTCGAGTGGGAAGCCCACGAGAGCAACCGTCCCGCGATTCTCAAGTCGCTCGAACAACGGGTCCGCAATCGCGGGATCGACCTGCTCCTGATCCTCAAGGAGTTCGTCTCGCATTCGATCCCGGGAACGTTCCGGCCGCTCTGCGACGACTTCGAGATCCCCTGCCTCATGGTCGAGAAAGGCTACGGAGCGAGTCAGGTCGCGGAGGCCATCCGCACGGGCCTGCTCAAGGAGACGTTGAGCGAGCCGGCGGAGGCTCAGCCGCCGAACTCGCTCGCGAGATGAGCCGCGACGCGATCCCAGAGCCCCACGGCCGCCGGGAAGTCGACCTCCATCGCCTCGACCGTGGCGGGCGTCTCGACCCGTGAATTCGGGCGCGCTTCGCGATGCAACGGAATCTGAGCGCTCGGTCCCCGAGCGAGGCGTTCCTCGATCGCTGCCGAGAGCAGGTGATCCGCGAGCTTGCGCGCCGCGTCGCTCCTCGGAGAGCCCTTGATCAGAGCCAGAGTATTCGGGAGGAAGAGCGTGCCGATCTCCCCGGGGGCTCGGTCGGGGTAGATGATCGCGACCGGTCGCCCCGCCTCGACCTCGATGATCGCGTCGTCGGTATCGGTCAAGCCCGCGGCGACCTCGCCCGACCCGACCGCCGTCGCCACCTGCTTGTTGCCCGACAGCACGCGCACGTCGTTCGCCTTCAGGTCGCGGAAGAAGCCGGCCGCGCGCTCCTCGCCCAACCTCTGGAAGAGACAGACCGCGTGGGTCGCGGTCGTGCCGAAGAGCGGCTTCGCGATCGCGACACGTCCGCGCAGCCGGGGTTTCACGAGATCGAAGATCGACCTCGGGCGCTCGGCCTCGGGAAGGAGTTCGGTGTTCACGAGGATCACCCGAGCCCGAGCGGCGAAGCCGTACCAAGTCTTCGACGGGCTCTTGAAGCGCTCGGGGAAGGCGTCGGCCGACGCGGGGGTCCAAGGCTGGAGCAGTCCGAGTCCATCGAGCCGAATCGTGTTCAGGATCTCGTTGTTCCAGAAGAGATCGCACCTCGGCGAACCGGCCTCGGCCATGATCAGCCGCGTCAAGCCCACGGTCTTCGTGCTCTCGGTGTCGTACTTGACGTCGATGTCGATGCCGTTCGCGGCCGCGTACTCCTCGAGGATCGGCTCCGAGAACTCTCGATCGAGCGCGGTGTAGACGACCACGCGCTCGGGCCGCTTGGAGGGGCCGTCGCCGCAACCGGAGGCGAGAGCCAGACAGAGGCCGATCGTCGCCCTTCGGATTCGAGAGAATCGCTCGAGAGTCGTCACGGCGCTTGTCCTCCTTCGACCGAGCCGGGGGACCCCCGGGCGGAAGCCCGAGTGTCGGGCCGAGTCCGCTCGATTGTCGACCGATTCGAGCACGAGTCAATCGTCCCCATCGAGGGCTCGCGGCGGGGTCGCTCGAAAATTCGGTCCGACTCGGACTGGAAACTCGCCTATAACCTCATCGGGCGGTCGCAAACCGTCCGACGTACTCCGCCCGCAACGACGATCTCGACCGAAGGGGGCCGACCGCGAGGCGTCCCGTTCGGTCGCACGCCCCCTTGGCCGGCGGCCTCAGACACGCCGCGCTCGGGATCATCCCACCACGTATCATCATCGAACTCTTGATCGATCGACGGCGCTCGCCGTACGTCGGGAGGACTCGCATGCGCTCGGAGAACAGCGAAGCTCCCGGATCGGGGCTCTTGGTCCAAGACCGCGAGGAAGCCCAGCGTGGGCGTCCCGTCGAGCGAAAGATCGAGGATTGGGTCGTTTGTGCACTCGAGGGCAAGACGAAAGGCGGGGCCGACTCGGTCTGGAGCGACCTCCTCGGACCACGGGCCGCCGACGCGCTTCGTCCTCGGTCGCGTCCCACCGAACAACCGCTCGCGAAAGCCGGAGATTGGGCTCGCTTTCGAATTTCCGAACGGAAGGGAATCGCCGTTCTGAGGCTGAGCGACGCCATGCTCCTCAAGGATCAGGTGATCCAGGAATTCTCAGAAGATCTGCTCGAACTCATTCGCGTAGGTTACGACCGAATCGTGCTCGACTTCCGCGCAGTGGAACGGCTCTCGATCCAGGTGGTCCTCGGCCTGGTCGAGGCCCATCGCCACTGCCTCGGCGAACTCGGCGGCATGCTCAAGATCTGCGGACTGCGTCCCGAGATCTCCGAAGGACTCTCTCTCACCGGGTTGACCGACGCACTCTCGCTCCACGAGGACGAGGCCGAGGCGATCGCATCCCCGTGGCCCGAGACCGGTCGGCTCCGTCCCCTTCCCGTGAATGTGCTCACTTTTCTCAAACTCGTAGGCGACGATGTGCGAACGGGAGAATCGGATCAAATGACCACGACTCCATCGAATTCCCGACGACGCGAGAGGCCGGGCGAAGCGGCGCCGCCCGTCGGTGTGCCGGGCGGCGGTTTCGAGATCGTGAAGCCGGCGGTCCGTCTCGTGATCGAGTCGGGCGGAGATGCGGGCCGCACCATCGAGCTCGGTCGACGTCGACTCTTGATCGGTCGCGACGAGTCGTGCGGCCTTCGGATCGTGGCGGCATCCGTCAGCCGCATGCATGCGGCGATCGACATGATCGACGACCGAGTGATCCTCCGCGACCTCGGCAGCACCAACGGCACGCGTCTCAACGACCTCGAATTCCAGAACGAGTCGCGCGAGCTGCGCGACGGCGACCGAATCGGTATCGGACCCGCGCTCCTGCGCGTGGAATTGTCGATCGCCGCCGCCGCCTCGCACCCGGATCCGACCCAGCCCCCGCCGCCGGGAGATGCACGGATCGTCGACTGGGTTCGCGCCGAGGAATCCGAGATCGAGTTGGCCGACGATCGCGCCGCGACCGAGGAACTCGAGGCGCACGACCCCTCCGAATCGCGACTGCTCCGCGTCGAGAGGATCCAGGGAGTCGTGGTCCTGACTCCGATCCCTTCGTATCTCGACGAGGAGAGCCGAACCGCGCCGCTCCGCGAGGAACTCGTGCGAATCACGCGTGAGACGAGCGAACGCCGCGTGGTCGTCGACCTCCGACACGTCGTCCACCTCTCCAGCAACGCCATCGGCATCCTGGTGGCTTATGCGATCGAGCTCGAACGGCTCGGGGGAGAACTCCGGATCAGCCAAGTCGTCCCGCGCGTGATGGCGGTGCTGCACCAGATCCGCCTCCCGATGCTGATCGAGGTCCACCCGACGACCGATGAGGCGGTGCTCTGCGTCTGGAGGAGCGGTCGATCCAAGCCGGGGGCCTCGGCCTGAGTCGTCTCGCGATTCACCTTCGCGCCGAGAGCGCAGACCATTCCGCAGGAAGGGTCGACTTGGTCTCGAGCAAGATCTCCAGGATCGCGCGTCGATCCTCGTCGCTCAGATGCTCGAACGCCGGCGAACGATCCTTCCCCGTCAGGATCTCATGCAATCGCGTGTAGATGCGAGACTTGACGGGATCGGGGAGCCCTTCGAAGGCGTCGGAGTAGATCAGCGGGCTGCAGGGATACCGCAGCAGACGCGTCTTCAGGTCGAGTTCGCGGAGCGATCGGCCGCGTCGGTCGCTCGGGCCCTGCGCCGAATAATCCCTCGCGAAGCCGGAGGTTCCGCTCACGGGTTCGGCGAGCTTCGGTTCCCCGGAGAAGAGCATGTAGGCGACGACCTTCTCGGCGGCGCTCTGGATCCGACGCTCGCTCGACTCGCTCACGACGTCGAGCGGGCGACCGAATGCCTTGTTGAGCCCCTCGTCATACGTTCGCGCCATCCGGCCTTGATAGCCGGCATGCGTGATCAGGTTGTGCATCTGCGTCTGATGTTCGAGAACCAGGAGCGCGACGAGGTCGCTGTGCCGCGTTCGATAGGGCGAGGTATCGACCAGCCCCTCGAGATCGACGCGATTCGCTCCGGCCTCGCGATCGAATCCCTCGGGATGGTCGCGATCCTCGACGATCGCATTGCCCATGTGCCGCTGGGCTCCGTGCGTGCCGGTCACGTACCAACCTCCCCAGCGCTCGGAGAACGGGCTCTCGTGATCGGTCGTGAACGAGCCGGCGTTGTAGACCGGCAATCCGCTGCGATCGGGGAAGACCGAGCGGATCAGGTGCCCGGGAACGTCGCGAGTGCGCGACGAGGCGTGGCACTGCAGGCAGGTCTCGGTCTGGCGGAGGAACCGAGGTCGCTTGTCCGGCTGTTGATCGAGGATGTAGAACGTCGCGCCCAGCTTCGGATCGACGGCGGCGAACTCGAGCACATCGCCATGTTTGACGAAGCCGACATAGACGTCATCGTTGAAATAGATCGCCCTCGGGGTCCGAGGCGCGATCCGGGTGTGCTGGAAGCTCGTCTTCGAGAAGACGAGTGTTTGCGAACTCTCGGGGACTCGCAGCTCACGGAGGATCGACGCGAGCCAGCCCGACCCCGACTCGTCGAATTCGAGCTCGACCTCGCCCTTGCGAAGCTTGCTCTGCAACCGCGAGATCGCATCGTCGGCGGTCGACGTCGAGTATCGGATCGGTTCGCGATCATATTCCATCTGAGCAGGCGCAACGGCCGGCAGGCAAGCCGACGAGACCAGGACCGCGGTCAGAGCCCCTCGAATTCCGAACATGGACGCCCTCCCCCAACCGAAGCGCCGGAGAGTAATTGGATCTCTGGGTCCAATATACGAGACGGGTGGGTCCGAGGCAAGAGATCATCTCGCCTCGGACGCGGGGACGGAATCGGATCCGCCTTCAATTCAGGTCGATCACGGCTCGAACGATCGGCTCGTCGACCTGTCGGGTGAGCGTGAATCCCAGTTTCTCGCAGACGCGCTGCATCTCGCGATTCTCGGGGAGGATATCGGCGCAGATGCGGTCGACGCGTTCGCTGCGGCCGATTGCGATGAGTCGGCGAAGGAGTTCGGTTCCGAGCCCCTGGCCTTGGAATTGGTCGTTGACGAGGATCGCGAATTCGGCCTCGCCGGCCTGTGCCGCGCGGTTGCGGCTGAGACGGCCCACGGCGAGGATCTCATGTTCCGATGTCCACGGATCCTTGCGGTCCACGACCAGGGCGATCTCGCGGTCGTAGTCGTTGAAGCAGATCCGCGTGAGCCGATCGTGCGCGGTGCGGGTCGAGAGCTTCATCGGATGGAAGTAGCGCAGCGAGACCGAGCGTTCGGAGAGGGTCTCGTGGAACTTGACGAGCAGCGGCTCGTCCTCGGGCCGGATCGGGCGAATGGTCACCGCCATGCCGTGCTTGGTGATCCAAGAGTCCACATATTGAACCGGGTAGGGCCTGATCGCGGGTCTCGGCAGGTCGGCCTCGGCGGTCTCGGGCGGGTGGAGGATCACCCGAGCGTCGACCGCGACGATCTGCTCGGAGGATGCGAGCAGCGGATTGATGTCGAGTTCCCTGATCCAGCGCTGTTCGACGACGAGGCGGCTGAACCGCACGAGCAGCGCCTCGAGCTCGTCCTGATCGACCGCGGCGCGACCGCGAACGCCCTTGAGCGCGGCGTGGATCTTGGTGCGTTCCATCAGCCGGCGGGCGAGCGTCGTCGTCAAGGGCGGCAACGCGAGCGAGCGATCCTTGTAGACCTCGACGAGTTGCCCGCCCGAGCCGAAGAGCAGGACCGGGCCGAACTGCGGGTCGAGACTGCTCCCGATGATGAGTTCATATCCGTCCATGCTGATCATGGGCTGGACGGTGACTCCGAGGAAGTGCTCCGCACCCGCGAGCTTCGAGACCGACGCGGCGATCTCGCGGAAAGCCTCGCGCACGGCCGAGGCGTCGGCGAGCTTCAGCTTCACGCCGCCGACGTCGGTCTTGTGGGTGATCGTGCGGGAGTAGAGCTTGAGCACGACCGGATAGCCGACCTGCTTGGCCGCCTCGACCGCCTCGGGCTCGGTCTTGGCGACGAGCGTGGGCACGACCGGGAGCCCGTACGCGGCGATGAGCTGCTTCGACTCGACTTCGTCGAGCAAGGATCTCCCTTCGCGACGAACGCGGTCGATGATCTCCGCCGCGCGGGTGCGTCCGGCGTCGAGGTCGTCGCCCTCGTCGGGAAGGCTCGGCGTCTCGTAGAGAGATCGGAGGTTCTCGCTGTAGCGATACATCGACATGAAGACATTTGCGGCGTCGTCGGGATACTCGAACGTCGGAATCCCCGCCCGCGTGAGGATCGCAGCGCCCGTGGCGACGTCGTCGCCGCCCATCCAGCTCGCGAGCACGGGCTTGCCTTCGATCGATGCCAGCGACTTGATCCGTTCGGCGGTGAGCGTGGGGTCGGTCATCGCCTGGGGCGTCAGGATGACGAGCAGGCCGTCGCTGTTGGGATCCTTGGCCGCCATCTCGACCGACTTGCCGTAGAGTTCGGGACCGGCGTCGCCCAGGACGTCGATCGGATTGCCGTGACTCCAGTGCGCGGGGAGGATGGCGTTGAGCTGATCGATCGTGGCCGGGTCGAGCTCCGCCAGCTTTCCGCCGCGACCGATCAAGGCGTCGGTCGCGAGCACGCCGGGTCCGCCCGCGTTCGTGACCATCGTCAGCCTCGGCCCGCGCGGGCGGGGTTGCTTGGCGAGCACCTCGGCGAGGTCGAACACTTCGGAGATCTTGTCGACGCGAAGCACGCCGCCGCGTCGGAACGCGGCTTCGAGGACCTCGTCGCTGCCCGCGAGCGACCCGGTGTGCGAAGCGGCCGCCTTGGCCGCGGCCTCGGTCCGCCCCGCCTTGATCACGATGATCGGCTTCGTGAGCGCGACCTCGCGCGCGGCGGAGAGGAAGGCCCGAGCGTCGCCGATCGTCTCCATGTAGATCACGATGCTCTTGGTGCGCGGGTCGTCGCCGAGGTAGTCGATCAGGTCGCCCCAACCGACGTCGAGCATCGAGCCGATCGAGACGAACGTGCTGAATCCGACATGGGCGCGGTGGCTCCAGTCGAGGATCGCCGTGCCGAGCGCTCCGGACTGGCTGATGAATCCGACGTTGCCCGCCTTGGCCATGCTGCCCGCGAAGGTCGCATTCAGGCCGGTGAACGGCCGCATGACTCCCAGGCAGTTCGGGCCGATCACCCGGATCCGTCCCCGCCTGGCTTGCTCGAGGACTTGGCGCTCGAGCTCGACGCCCTTTTCGCCCGTCTCCTTGAAGCCCGCAGAGATGATGATCGCTCCCTTGGCTCCCACATCCACGCATTCGCCGATGATTCCGGGAACGCTCGGCGCGGGAGTGACGATCACGGCGAGGTCGATCGGTTCGGGCAGATCGGCGAGTTTCTTGTACGCCCGAATCCCCAGGACGTTCGGCCGGTTGGGGTTGACGGGATAGACCGTCCCGCCGAACGGGTTGGAGATCAGATTCCAGAGAATCGTGCGGCCGACGCTGCCGGCCTTCTCGGTCGCGCCCACGACCGCGACGTTGCGAGGCGCGAAGATCGCGTCGAGCGGGTGACGCTCCGAGCGGAAGACGTCGTGCGCGAGGTCGGTCGTCTTGGTCGGGTTGGGAGGGAGCGCGGGGGTGGAGGACGCATTCGCCTCGACTGGTGGAGTCATCGTTCGCCGTGACCTGATTGCCGAGCGATCGACCTCGACCGGAAGATCGGCCGGGTTTCCGCCTCGGGTGCCGAGTGTTCGACGTCGAACCGGCCGGGTCGGTCGGATCGACTCGAGCCCACGACTGACGTCTGCATTATAGCCGATCTCGGCCCGGGAGTCCGTCGGATTTCTTCGTCGGGCGAAGCGCGGGGTCAGCCCGCGGTCGGGCGCTTGCGTCGCCGGCAAGCCTCGCTGCAGTAGACGACCTCATTCCAGACCCGCGCCCACTTCTTGCGCCAGGCGAATGGTCGAAGGCAGACCGGGCAGATCTTCGTCGGGAGGTCGGATTTGGATCGGGACATCTCTCGGGAACTCCCGGCCGATCGGACGCCGTTCGATTTGCACTCGGGCGACTCGCGCGATAGCCTGGGCGCGACGTCCTGGAGAGGCAAAGCCTCATCTCATGCGAATATGGGAGTCTGCGGTGATGAGTGAATCCTCGAAGCGAGTCGTCATCACCGGCGCGACTCGCGGGTTGGGTCGAGCCTTGACCGAAGGACTCATCGCCCGAGGGCACGTCGTCCTCGGTTGCGGCCGATCCGGCCCCGACATCGCCGCGCTGGCTTCGCGCTTCAGCTCACCGCACCGGTTCGACGTCGTCGACGTCGCAAAGGATGCAGCGGTCGCGGCCTGGGCCGAGTCGGTGATCCTGGAGGGCGGGCCGCCCGACCTCTTGGTCAACAACGCGGCCGTCATGAATCGCCCCGCCTCGCTCTGGGAGATCGACGCAACCGAATTCGACTCACTCGTCGATGTGAACATCAAGGGAATCGCCAACGTCATCCGGCATTTCGTCCCGTCGATGGTCGCCGCGGGCCGAGGCGTCGTCGTCAACCTCAGCTCGGGTTGGGGTCGCTCGACCTCCCCGGGAGTCGCACCCTACTGCGCGACCAAGTGGGCCGTCGAGGGGCTGACGGCGGCTCTCGCTCAGGAACTGCCGAAGGGTGTGGCGGCCGTCGCTCTCAACCCGGGGATCATCGATACGGAGATGTTGCGGACTTGCTGGAGCGACGACGCCGGGCGCTTTCCCAAGGCCGAGGTCTGGGCTCGGAGCGCCGTCCCCTTCTTCCTCGGCCTCGGCCCGCGCGACAACGGCCGGGCGCTCACCGTTCCGGGATCGTGAAGCCGGGGGGGAGCGGCCGTCGCCGCTCTCCCCTCGCCGGGTCGACTCCTCATCACTTCGGCGGGGCCGGGTCGACTTGCTCGGCCTTCTTTGCGTCGGGCTTCGCCTCCGCCGATTTCTCCACTTCGGGTTCCTTTCCCGCGGGCTTGGCCTCGGATCCCTTGGATTCGTCGGTCTTGGCCTCGGGACTCTTCTCGACCGGGGCTCCGCCCGAGGGTGCCTCGGTCTTCGGTTCGACGGGCTTCGATACCGGCTCCGGATCGACGGGGGCGGCCTTCGCGTCGCCCGCGCCGGGGGCCTTGGGTCGAATCGTCACCTTGCCGTCGGCGACGGTGATCGACTCGATCCTCCCCAGGATCTCGGCATTCTTGGGATCCTTGTACGCCTCGGCCGCGAGGTTGTCGTTGCGGAGGTTGCCCATGAACTCCTCGGGGAGCGGCTTCCCCTTCACCTCGGCCTGGTCGAGGACCACGATGAGGGCGCCGTTCTCGAGCGAGACCTTGAATCGCCCCTTGGCGTTGACGTACTTGCCCTTCAGCCCGAAGAGGTTCATGAAGTCGAGCTTCTCGATCGGCAGTGCGAGCATGCCCTCGACCTGGTCGTCGACGATCTCGAAGTGAACGCGGTCGCCGAAGCCCTCGACGCCGTCGGAGATCAGGGCGTTGAGCTCGTTGGAGTCGAGAACGAGCGGCTCGGCGGCCTTACCGGCCTCGACCGATTCCTTGAAGAGCTTGACGCGTGCGTCGAGCGAGGCGCGGGCGTCGGGAGCGATCTCGACCTTGGGGAAGGCCGTCGGGGCGTCGTCGGAGTATTCCAGGAGCGTCTTCGCGACGGTCCGGTACCCGACGTACGCGATGGTTCCGATCGCGAGCATGCCGAGGACGGCGAAGACGATCGTGAAGAGGCAGCCGTAGAAGAAGCATCCGCGTTGTCGCGGTGCCGAGGCGTAGATCGGCGGCGTCGAGGCGAACGGATCGTTGCTCATGGTCGCAATTCCTGGAAACGGTTTCGGAGAACCGAGCGCGAGCGGAGGCCGCGGTCGGGGGGCCTGAGGCGGGCTTCCGCGGAGTCGACGCTCGAGAACCCCGTCGACGCCGATTCCTCAGGAGAGATTCGGAAGCGGTCCGAACGCATTGAAGACCAGTCGGAGCAGCCCCGAGGCCGCCGCGGCGGCGAGCAGCCCGAGCCCCGCACGGATCGCGAATGCGCGTGCGTCGGGACGCGGGATCGCGACGACGCGAGCCTCGGCGCGGCGGAGACGAAGCCGGTCGATCGAGCGGGTGCGGCGGTCGAATACGAAACGATGCGATCGGTTCATCGTCATTCCCATCCTCTGAGCGACGCGCGGGGCGAACGCCGGGCGCGTCTCGAGCGGAGATCGCGGCCGGTCGATGATCGGCCACGGGGAGATTCGTCGGACGAGGAGGATTGTTCGCGCCGAGGCTCTCGATTTCCAGGTCTCACGCGATCACCGGGTCGATCGAGATCGATCGTTCGGGCCGCGTCAACCGAGTTCCACCCGGAATTTCGATCCTCCGGCAGAGAATCGGTGCAGGCGGAACAGCCGGACGACCGAATAAGAGGGTTGTCGGAAGGATCCGAACGGGCCAGGGACGGCCCGCTGGGGCGACCGCATCGCGTCGCGTCCAAGGAAGGGCGTGGCGGCGGTTGCCCCGATGCAATCGAGTTGCTCATCCTCGGTCACCCGCCAAGTGCGCAATGCCGGGTCGGCCGCCGGTCTCGAGAGTGAGCGGTTCTTCGTTCGGCGAGGGACTCGTTCGTCCGGGAGGCGGCTCGGCTCGTTTCGAATCGGGGATCGACGCGTCGTGAGCGAAGAACTCGATCCGACCGTCGCGAAACGCCTCGGGGTGCTTCGAGAACCCGCGCTTCAGCGTGGCGTCGCGGAGGTTCTCCGATCCCGCCTGCATGATCCGCGGTCCGTCGCGCTCGACCTGCTCGCGCGTGACGAGAGCGGGGCGAACGACGGCGATGTGGCCCGGCTTCCTGCGATTCGGATTCGCGAATGAAGCGACGACCACTCGCCCCGCATTCGCCGACGCCTGGGCTTCGATCGCCGACGGCAATCGGACCCATCCTCTGTCGGCCGCGATCGTCGAATTGAGCCAGGCATTCTGAGCGTTGGCGAGCAGCGTCGCGGCGTGGTCGGGCGGGCGAAGCAGGTAGACGCCGAGTCGGTCGCACGCGGCCGCGGCGAACGCCGAGCAATGCGTGGCACGCTGGCGACCCTCGGGGTCGACCTCGCCGCTCCTCCAATGGACTGCGCGGCCGGGCAGCCAGTATTTCTCGATCTCGAGCCGGTCGAGTTCCGCGGCGAGTCGCGCACCCTCGGGCGTGATCGGCGCGACCGGGTGTTCGCGCTCGTCCCAACTCCAGGCGGTCAGTGTCGGGCCCAGCACGACCCATGCCGCCGCGAACGACCCGAGCGAGCCGCGGAGTCGAGTTGTCGAACCGTTCATCATCGCTCCCTGCCCCCGAGTTTCGAGGCGGCCAGTTCTTCGTAGAGCGCGGCATAAGCGTCGACCATCGCGTCGACCCCGAATTGCGACTCGACCCGCGCGCGACCGGCGAGCCCGAGGCACTCCGCCCGTTCGGGATCGCGGACGAGGTCGCGAATCGCCCGCGCCAACAGCGGAGGATTCCGGAGCGGCACGAGCACGCCCGTTTCCTCGTCCACGACCAGTTCCGTCGTCCCGGGGGCCGAGGTCGCCACGACCGGCTTCCGAAACCGCATCGCCTCGAGCACGACGTTCGGCAGCCCCTCGTACTCGCTCGGCAACACGAGTAGGTCGGCCGCCGCCATCAGCGTCGGCACGTCCTCGCGATGCCCAGTGAACCGGACGAGCGACTTCGAGGTCAGCTCGAACGCCGTCGCGCGCTCTTCGAGCTCCCGGCGCAGCGGGCCGTCGCCGACGATCAGCGTCCGGAGGTCGGGCTGAACGTGTTGGAGCAGGTCGAGTGCATCGAGGAGGTCGGTCACCCGCTTCTGGGCGGCGAGCCGGCCGACGAAAAGCAGCAGCGGGCAGCCGCTCGGGAATCCGAATTCGCGCCGGACCGCCTCGACGTCGACGGCCGGCGGCTCCTCGTCGGCGATTCCCGAGTAGATCATCGCCAGGCGGTCGCGCGGGATGCCCGCGTCGGCGTAGAAGTCGACCACCGCTCGAGAATTGCCGACGATTCGATCGGTCGATCCCGCGAGAAAGCGGTCGACTCGGAGCTCGGAAGGCCGCTTCCAGAGGTCGACCGCCATCTCCGAGGTGATCACGATCGGGACGCCCGCGCGCCGCGCGGCGACGCGTCCATAGGTGTTCGCCGCGTAGATCCACGTATGGATCACGTCGAACCGTCGCGACTTCAAGAACGACGTCAAGCGGCCGAGCGCGAACGGATCGAACTTGAAGCGCTTGCCGATCGGAGTGATCGGGATCCCGGCGTCGCGGAGTTCCGTCTCGAGCGGACCCATCCGCGTCAAGGTCGCTGCCTCGACCCGGAATCGGTCGCGCGGCAGGCCCTTGGACAGCAGGACCATCTGCTTCTCCGCGCCGGATCGGTCGAGCGTCGGGATCAATTGGAGCACATCGAGCAAGGCATCGACTCCCGATGATCCGATGAGACTCGTCGCATTCGTCGATTCTATCCGATCGCCTTACGACGCGGCAGAGGGTTTTCCGCCTCAGTCGGGCGTCGACGCTGGCTCTTGCAATCGGCGAGGCCGGGCGATAGCATGCCGTACAGCCTTTCGGGCGTCGGTCCAAGCGACATCGTCGCCGACCGACAGGAAGCCGGTGAGATTCCGGCGCGGGACCGCCGCTGTGAGCGAGGAGGTCTCCGGACACAGGCCACTGCGAGAGCTCCTCTCGTGGGAAGGCGTCCGGGTCGACCGCATGACTCGCGAGCCAGAATACGGCCCGAGAGGTCACCTCACGATGCTTCGGTCTCGAGCATCCAGGGGCACGTCTCGAACGCATGCGCGTTCATGCCTTCTCATGTCGAGGCCCTCTTCCGCCTGGTCGCGGAGATGGGCGTCTCTTGGTCCACTCGTCACCTCCCTTCGCCGTTCGATCGAGACGTGCCTTCACGCTCATCGAACTCCTGGTGGTCATCGCGATCATCGCCGTCCTGATCGCCCTGCTGCTGCCCGCCGTTCAGGCGGCACGCGAGGCCGCGCGACGCATCGGATGCGTCAACAACCTCGCTCAGATCGGCATCGCCCTCCACGGGTATCACGACTCCTGGAACGCGTTTCCCCCCGGGGCCTGGGATCTGCGGACCTTTCGCAAGCCGAAGGGGCGACAAGTCGCTTGGTCGGCTCTGATCCTTCCCGGGCTCGAACAAACACCCCTGTACGACTCTCTGAACATCATTCTCGCATACGATTCGCTCGAGAATCGAACCTCCGCGGCCGTCGTGCTCGAGGTCTATCTCTGCCCGAGCTCGACCCGCGGCGAGGACTTGGTCGACGGCCGCGGAGCCTGCGAGTACGGCGGGCTCCACGGAGAGCGGATCAACGGGCCCAACAACCCGCCCAAGGGGATGATGCTCCACGACGCGCCCGTCAGCCTCGCCATGGTTCCCGACGGGTCGTCGAACACCATCATCGTGGGCGAGGATACCGGCTTCGCCGACGGGCAATGGATCAACGGATTGAATCTCTTCGACCAGGCGTTCCCGATCAACCGGGCGCCGAGGTTCGAGAACGACCTTCGATCGAACCACCCCGGCGGGGTCGACGTGCTCCTCGCCGACGGATCGGTCCGATTCCTTCGCGAGACGATCCATTCCCAGGCCCTCGCCGCACTCTGCACGCGGGCGGGCGGCGAGATCGTCTCGGCCGACGCGTACTGATCGGTCCGGGGTGAACGTTCGACCCGTTCCCCGGCCGACCCCGCGCGCATTCGCTCGCCGGCGAGCGATCGCGCGGAGGATCTTCCGCGGGTCCGCGCTTGGGCGCAGGGCCCGGTCCAGCCGCTTCGCTCTTCTTCCGAAACCGATCAACACAGGATGCGATCTCATGAGAATGTCGTCAGCCGTCGGATGTTCCTTGATGCTGTTGGCGTCGATCGAAGCCGGCGCGATCGCCGACGTCGTCGTCGACTTCGAGGATCGAAACCTCCCGGCGAACTCGTTCGTCAACGACGCGGGCGCGGGGCCGAACGGCCGTTTCGTCACCGGGCCGGCCTCCTTCAACAACCGCTACAGCCCCAGCTTCGGCGGCATCTGGTCGGGCTGGGCGCTCTCGTCCAGGACCGACGGGTCGACCCCCGGCTTCACCAACCAGTATAGCGCGCGGCCGGGCATCGGGTCGGGTGGATCGTCGACCTATGGAATTGCCTACACATTTGGAGGGAATACCGACCCCGATCACCCCAGCGGATCGTTCGTCGACCTTCCCGAGGGCGCGTCGCCGATCTCGATCGACGTCGTGAACACGACGTATGCGTACTTCGCGATTCGCGACGGCGACCCGTTCAGCCGCAAGTTCGCGGCGGGCGACTTCTTCCTGCTCGACGTCCAGGGATGGTCGGGTCCCGCGGGAACCGGGTCGCTGGTCGGCACGGTGGACTTCGCGCTCGCCGACTTCCGCGGCGGCGCCTCATCGATCGTCGACCAGTGGACCACCGTCGACCTCGCTCCCCTCGCCGCCGCGCGGAGCCTCGTCTTCGGCCTCAGATCGTCGGATGTCCACCCGACCTTTGGAATGAACACGCCTGCATACTTCGCGGCCGACAATCTCCGGATCTCGGCGGTGCCCGAACCCGCCTCGATCGTATTGCTGGCGCTGGGGGCGGTCGTGGTCGCCTCGGCGCGGCGGCGGCGAAGCCGCTGAACTCGGCTCCGCCGTTCCCGCGCGTCGCCGACGCGCGGGAACGGATCGCCGAGTCGAGTCGCATCCGCTTTATGAAGATGCGATCAAATGAGCACGGGCGTCACGACGTCGCTCGGGAGACGACCGGGCAGGACGATCTCGCTCGGCGGCAGGGGCCCGCGGCCGATGGGGTCGAGCAGAGTCGACCCCGCCCAGGTCAAGCTCTCGGGAGTGCTGATGCCGAGCAGAGGGCCGTAGATCCCGCTCAGGATCCCTTCCATCACGCGCGGCATCGCCGGCGGAGCCACCGGGGTGAGATCGATGGTCGTGGTCGCGTTGGAAGCGCCCGCGAGCAGGTCGCTGATCGTCACCACGGGGCTCGACATCGTCATCGGCATCGAGATCGGGGTCGCCGACTTCATGGCGGTCTCGATCGCGTCGAGGTCGGCCGCGAGGAGGGCCAGGTCGTCCGCCGTGAGATTCATCGCGGCGACGATCGACTCGGCGTCGTTCGCGAGCTTCTCGACGAGCGACTCGTCGGTGACGCCGCGGCTATCGATGATCGCGGCGATGTCGAGGCGAATCTGTGCCTTCTGCACCGAGGTCGGAAGCGCGTCGCCGATCGTCGCGAGCGTGGCCCGCGCGGCGGCGAGCTTCGTCGGATCGGCGGGGGTCTTCGCGGCGGATTCGATCGCGAGGTAGTCGTCGCGCAGGGCGGCGAGCATCACCGGGGTCACGGTCGAGCGATCGTTGATCGCCTTGGTGTCGACCGCCAGCTTCTCGAAGGCCTTGCCGATCGCATCGAGCGACGACGCGTCCACCGAAGGCGGCGTCGTGGCGCCTGCGGCGGCGTCCGACGCGGGAGCGGAGGCCGAGCCTTCGGAGACGACCGGCTCCGCCGACTTCGCCTCGGCGGCGGGAGGGGTCGCCGGCGCGGCCGGGGCTTCGACCGGGGCCGCAGGCGCGGGCGGCAGGATGTGGCTCGGGATCTGCGGCTTCGTGATCCGAATCCCGATCGGGCCGTTGCCCAGGAGCCGAACGATCGGGTGGTTGCTCAGACTCTTCGAGGTGATCAGGCTCGGGTTCGAGCTCACGACCGAGATCGCGGGGTTGGTGTACCGTTCGCTCGTGATCGTCGCGGGGACGGTCGCGGCGGGCGAGGTCGCCGCCGGCCCGCTCGGCACGTTCGCCGCCTTGATCGGGAAGGGCGTGCCCGGGAAGGTGTTCGGAGCGGCGAGCCGACGAGCTTGCCGAAGGCGAGCGCGCTGCACGATCGCCTCCCGGCGCTTCATCAGCCGAACCTGGCGTGGGCCCGCGAGTTGCGACAAGAGCTGTCGATCCTCGAGCCCGTCGACCGTCGGGGTCAGCGTGATCGCGCGGCGACGAGCGGAGCGCTGGGCGCCCGCGTCCGATCCATGCTCACGACCCAAGGGGAACGACGCATCCATGGTAAGGCGTCCTGTTCGATCGAAAGAGCGGGGTTGGGGGACTCGGTCCACGCGATCGATCGACCGTGAGCAACCGGCACGAGCCGAATCCTCGCGATCTTCCGCGCGTCGAGACTTCTCGATAGAGATCGGATGACCGGACTTCTCGCCTTCGCGAATTCCGGACGAGATTGCAGTCTCGCGCGGGTCGTCGCCGGATTTCGGCCGACGTCGGCGAATCTTCTCGACCCGCGGACGAATGCCCCCCATGATCGACGACGCGGAATCGCGTGCCCCCCGGACCGACGGGCGGCCGCTCGTCGGCGATCGATTTCATTGCGCATCCCTCTTGAGGTATTGAAGATGCATCGAGCGTTCCATCTCTCCGGGTCCCGGCTGGGACTGGGAATCCTCGCGGTCGCCGCGGGGCTGGTCGGTGCGGTTCGGGCCGCGGACGAGCCCTCGCTCGCCGGGACTTGGCAGGGCGAACTGCAAGCGGCTCCCGGGGTGTCGCTCCGGATCGTCTTCGTGGTCGAGGTCGACGCCAAGGGCGAGACCAAGGCGACGATGCAGAGCCCCGACCAAACTCCTCTACGTTTCCCCGTGGCTCGGGCAACCGCCAAAGCCGGCGAGATCACCTGGGAGATCGACTCGCCCAAGGCCACGTTCACGGGCAAGCTGGACAAGGACGGCAAAGCGATCGAGGGCAACTGGAAGCAAGGGCCCGGCTCGTTGCCCCTGCGCCTGGTGAAGTCCGACCCCAAGAAATCGACCGCCGCCGCTCTCCCGGCGGAGCTCAACGCCCTCTGGGAAGGGAAGCTCGAGGTGGGTGCCGGACTCACGCTCCGAGTCGTTCTCAAGATCTCCAAGGATAAGGACGGCAAACAGGTCGTCGTCTTCCGGAGCCCCGACCAGACTCCTCAGGACATCCCCGTCGGCGAGACCTCCTTCCAGGGCAAGACCCTCAGCGCCAAGATCAAGGCGATCGGAGCCGAGTTCCAGGGCGACCTCGACGAGTCGAAGTCGAAGATCGTCGGCACCTGGCGGCAAGGCGGCGGCGAACTGCCTTTGACGCTCGCGAAGGCGGAGAAGGAGAGCGAGGCCAAGCGGCCTCAGACGCCGAAGCCGCCCTTTCCCTATCAGTCGGTCGAGGTGACCTACCCCGGCGGCAGGGAGGGCATCAAGCTCGCCGGGACCCTCACGATCCCCAAGGGCGACGGTCCGTTTCCGGCCGCGATCCTCATCAGCGGATCGGGGCCCCAGGATCGCGACGAGACCCTCTTCCAGCACAAGCCGTTTGCGGTGATCGCCGACGACCTCACGAAGCGCGGAGTCGCCGTCCTGCGAGTCGACGACCGCGGCACCGCGAAGTCGACCGGCGACTTCGCCTCGGCCACGAGTCTCGACTTCGCCGCCGACGTCGTCTCCGGTCTCCGTTACCTCGCTACCCGTAAGGAGATCGATCCCAAGCGCCTGGGACTCGTCGGCCACAGCGAGGGCGGCTTGATCGCACCGATCGTTGCGGCCGATCATCCCGATCAGGTGGCCTTCATCGTCCTCCTGGCCGGACCCGGACTGCCAGGTTCGGAGGTGGTCCGCAAGCAGTCGACCGACATCGCATTCGCGATGGGCGCCAAACCCGACTCGATCGCGCTCCAATCGGCCCTCGTGGAGCAGCTCACCGCGATCGTCGCGGCCGAGAAGGACGACGCCAAGGCCAAGACCCTCATCCGCGAGGCGTTCGCCAAGATGATGGAAAAGCTGGATGAGAAAGAGCGGAAGGCCTTCGAGACCCAGGCCGAAGCGGCCAAACAACGGCTCGACCAGTTCGCGACCCCTTGGTTTCGCTTCTTCCTCACGCACGACCCGCGGACCCCGCTCGCTCGCGTCACCTGCCCGGTTCTCGCCTTGAATGGCGAGAAGGACCTCCAGGTCCACGCCGGCGACAACCTCGGAGCGATCTCGACCGCCCTCGCGAAGGCCGGGAATCAGCGCGTGGCGACCAAGGAGCTGAAGGGCCTCAACCACCTCTTCCAGACGTGCAAGACCGGTGCTCCCGCGGAGTACGCCTCGATCGAAGAGACGGTGGCTCCCTCGGCGCTCGCGGCGATCGGCGACTGGATCGTCGACGTCACCGGTCTCGCGAAGCGTTGACGTTCGCCCCTGAACCGCGACCGAGGGGGATCAATCCCTCTCGGTCCGGGGCAGGACCGACCCGAGCTAGTCGAAGAGGACGAGCGCTCGCCCGGTGCGCGGGGCGTCCCGGCGCGGTTCGCTCTCGTCGTCCCAACCGCTGGAATCCTCGAGGTTTGCGCCTTCTTCCTTCGGTTCGTTCGGCGCAATGAGCTGCAGGCTGCGCGCCGGGGGGCGGAACCGTGCGACCGTGGATCCGGAGCGATCCGCACGAGCATGACGAATCCGACGACCCGCCAGGTTTTCCTTCGGTTCGTTCGGCGCGGACACCTCCGGGCGTCGACGATCGTCGTGCATCACGGGCGAGTCGTTGGAATCGTCAGACTCTTCCATCGGTTCGTTCGGCGCGGGCACTTCGGGGCGTCGACGAACGTCGAGCAGCATGAGCCGGTCGTTGAAATCGTCGGACTCCGCCATCGGTTCGTTCGGCGCAGGTGGGTCGAGAGGCTCGAAGCTCGGGATCGCGATCACGGTCGCCGAAGGGTCGGAACCGGCCGAATCCGATCGATCCTCGAGGTCGACCGAGTCTTCCAAGGGCCGGTCTGCGGTGGGAGACGCCGCCGGGGCGGGAGGTTCGCCGGCGACCACCGCCGCGTACTCGATCGCGCGGTAGGTGTCGATCATCGAATCACGGAGGATTCGGTGCCGCGCGAGACCGTGCGGCGAGTCGTCGACCAGCGCGGCATCGAGCCGCAGGCGACGTTCGGCGGCGTCGCGAGCGTGAGCGGCGGCATTGGCGGTGCGGGCGCGCTCGATCACGCGGTCGAGGCGCTCGCGGATCATCGCGCGACCGCGCTCGACCGATCGCTCGAAATCGGCGAGTTCCAGCTTCCAGCCCTCGATCATGTGGCGATGATCGGAGTCGAGCCGGGCGTCGGCGATCACGCGCTGGAGGTTCCGCTTGGCGTCGAAGAGGTCGACGAGATGTTCGAGCTCCGGCTCGGGAGTCTCCGGGCTCGCTCCCTCGACCCTGCGCAAGGTGCGATTCTCTTCGGGGCCCCAGTCGCGGCAGGACCACGCGGCGAGGAGACTCTCGGCGGTTCGGAGGATATCGTAGCTGCCGTCACGGGTCGCGAGGTGGGCTTCGTATCCGGAGACCGGATCCGCGAGGTAGGCTCGATGGGCCTCGACGGCACGATTGCGGAGCTCCTGCTCGAGGAGTTCCGAGGCTTCACGGAGCCGCATGCGCGCGAGCGCATTGTCGGCCGTGTGAACCGTCTCGTAGCGGAGATGTGCGTCGAACGCCATCTCCACCACGGCACGGGTCAGCGCATTCGTGGGGTTGAGCAACTCGACCCACTCGGCGCGACGGGAGTCGATCGAGTCGCTCGAGGGGCCGAGCGTCGCGGCGTCGCTCGAGCCGTAGGAGCCGGCGGCGGTTCCCGCACGACCTCGATTCGGGGGCTGCGGCGTCGCGGATCCGCGATCCGCGATTCTCTGAAGCAAAGAGTGGCGCAACATATCGATGCTCGTTTTAGTCGAGGGCCAGGTCCGGTATCCAAGGGTCTCGGGAGCCGTCTCCCGTCTCCCAAGATGCGACGCCGGCGGCCTCCCGTCCACCACGAGCCGGCTCGAGGTGCTTCCGATCGCGCGGATCGTCGCGATCAGGGTGCGAGTACTGGGGTCAACATTTCGCGGTCTTGCGTTTCTTGGCGACTCCGCCGTTCTTGTCGTGGACCTTGCGGAGATACTCGGGCGCGAAGGGGACCTTGCACGCGGTCTTGCCCATGAAGACCGTGACCGTGCCCACGGCCTCGGCGACCGCCGCCGCCCGATCGACCAGAGGCGCGACGTAGCTGCCCACGGCGATCACGAATCCGTTCATCGTGTAGCGAACTCGGTTCGGGGCGTCGTGGATCTTCGTCCGAACGCGTTCGAGGAGCCGCTCGAGCTCGGCGATCTCGAGCCGATCGTCGGGGGTGGTGGTCACGAGGCTGCTCCAGGTCGACCAGCCCGCGGCGGCGATCGTCTCCGAGGGGTCGTCGATCCAGCGCCGGGCGACTTCGGGACCGTGCGCGCCCTCGGAGGCGACCCAGGCGACCGTGTACTCGGCGATGCCGTGGCAATTCGCGCGCTCGACCCAGCGCTGGAGATCGTCGACGCTCATCCGCGCGTCGTCGGCGATCAGGCCCGCGAGGTACATCGCGTCGTAGTTGCCCGTGTCGAAGAGGTCGAGCGCGAGGCGATAGTCTTTCTTGATGCGTTTGCGGATCTTCTGGAGCTCCTCGATCTTGACGCCGAAGAGCGGCTCGCAGGCGCCGTGGTTCATCAAGACCTTCTTGATCGAGTCGGATCCGAGCGATTTCAATTCTTCGAGGATGTCGGTTGCGGTCATCGCTGAATCAGCCTCCGCGAGGGATGCACGAGATCGATCGATGCAGGATAAGCCGTGGGAAGGCGCCGCGAAAGCCGGCGACCCGCGAATCCTCAGCCATACATGGCGATCGCGGCGTCATATTTGAGAATCTACGGGCCGATCGAAGCACGACACTTGAACGATCATGCGGGCCACGGCGACAATCGATTCACGTGTCCCATTTTCCGTCATTTGCATCCCGGAGCGAGACCTGCGCCATGACATCCAGGGAACCCGCCTCGATCCGTCTGTCCGGAAGCCTCCCGCGTGCCGTGATGCTGGTTCTGGAGTCGAACTTGACGACGACGCTCTACGTGTCGTCCGAGACGGAGATCACTGGAGACGACAGGAACGTACATATCTTCGCTCATTTCACGAAATCCGACGGCCGCGCCTTCACTTGCGAGCAGGATTCCGTACTCTCCGAAGGCATCGTCGACTCGGACCTCTGGGTCTACCCGCTCCAGCTCACCTTCGTCGAGTCGAAGGTCGATGACGCGGGCGGCAAGCCCGCGGCGCAGCGCGAATCTCGGGCGGCACGAATCGTCCATTCCGACGGCGATGGATCGCTCGCGTTGACGAGTGCCTCGCTCTCGCTGGTCGTCGAGCTCCAGACCTATCAAACGATCGACAGAGCGTTGTTCCTCGAAGGCGAAGTGAAGACGTTTCTTCCGAATCAATTCATCTCGGCTTCGCCGGCGGGATTCAACCGAGTCGTCGACGTCAAGGGTGGTCCGGGGTCGGACACTCCCTCGGTGCCGCGTCACATCGTCGTGTACTATTATCGTCGCGTGAACCTGGGAACTCCCGCGATTCGTCCGACTCAGGTGCGGATCCAGTTCAGCGATCGGTCGCTCGTCATCCCGCGCGGCTTCATCTCGGTATTCTCGACGTCGGAGTACACCGACGTCGAAGGCCGGGTCTATCGGGTTCGCGGGCTCTCGATCGCACTCCCGCGGCTGCGCGAAGATCGTCTGGCGATCCTGCCGTTCGGCGAGGACGGTTCACTCCAGTTCCAGGCGACGGGGATCGACGTCGTGACCGAATTGACGTTCAACGGCACGATCGACTTCGTCGCGGCCGACGTGGAAGACGCCGCCGCCGAGTGATCGCATCGGAACGCGTTCATGGAATGCGAGCGAACTCGGCCCGCCGGTCGGCGATCCGCCGGCGGGCCGCTTCGGCTCTCTCGCGGGCCGAGGGCTCGTTCGCAGTTGCGAGAATCGCCTCCGCGGCTTCGAGCTCGAGCGCGTCCTGCTCGAGTTCGGTCGCGGCTCGGCTACGCGTCGAGTCGAAGAGCGCCAGACCACGATCGAGGTCGGCGCGGAGCGCCTGCGTGAGCGCTTCGCCCGCCGCGAGCCGAGCGAGCGCAGCGCGACAGAGCAGCTCGCCGAAGAGAGCGTCGTTCCGCAGGAGCCGCATCGCGCCCGCGTCGGCGATGTCGGCCTCGACCTCCTTGCGGCACCGGGCGAATGCGGCCGCGGCGTCGTCGCGGCGGCCCTGGGCGAGCGCGATGCGTGCGACGAGCAGTTCGTGATCGGCGATCAGGAAGCGGCGATCGGGCGAGTTCGGGGGCGTCGACGAGAGCCGCGCCAACGAACGCTCGGCCGCCGCGCGTGCGGCGCGATGGTCGCCGATCCGGAGCAGGATTCGCGCCTCGACCTTCTCCGCCTGGCTGAGCCAACGGTCGATGTTCTCCTCGGGGCGAGCCTTCCGTGCCAGCTCCTCGAGCTCGCCGCGGGCGCGCGCGGCGAGCTCCAGCGCGGGCTCGTGACGTTCGATCGCCGAGAGCGACGAGGCGCGGCCGTAGAGCACCCGCGCGGCGAGACTCCGCGCGGCCCTGTCGTCGCTTCTCGAGTCGAGATAGTCGCGGAGGATCGCCGAGGCGGCGAGCGAGTCGTCGAGCGCGCGCGCGGTCTCGCCTCGCGCGCGACGAAGCTCGGCGCTGCGATACCAGGTTTCGGCACCGAGGCGGTGGATCGAGTCGCCCGGGGGGGAATCTTCGCGTTCGCGATCGAGGATCCGGGTCGCCTCACGGAGCAGTCCCGTCGCTCTGCCGTCGTCGGTGCGGATCAAGGCTTGGAAGGTCGCCACGTTGGAGAGCGACTTCGCGAGCTCGACGGCCGACTCGCGGCGCAGCGAGGGCGGCGCATTGGCCGCGAGGGCCCGCGCGATCTCGAGACCCGAGTCGTACATCCGGATCGCGAGCGCCTCGCCGCCAGGAAACTCGAGGCGGAGCCGACGCGCATATTCAAAGAATACGTTGATCAGTGCGCGACTCGTCGGTTGATGGGTATTGTAGAATGCCCGGTAGGATCGCTCGAGTTCTTGGTTGGCGTCGGCCAGCACGATCGTGAATCCGAGCAGGATCGGGATGGCGGTGACGGCGACCGCCGCGGCGGTGATCACGGCGGTCCGTCTCCTGCGCGCGAATCGGGCGATGCGGGTCGCGAACGAGTCGGTATGGACGCTGACGGGCTCATCGGCGAGCCAGCGGGCGACGTCGTCGGCGATCGCCTCGGCGGAGGGATAGCGGTCCTCGGGGTTGGCGGCGAGGGCGCGGCGAGCGACGGCGGCGAGCGCGCGGGGGATCGCGGGCTTCTCGAGGAGGTCGCTCCGGATCTCGCCCCGACGCGCCGCGACGATGAGCGCGGGGAGCGGCTTGCCCGAGTAGGGCGAATCGCCCGTGAGGATCTCGAAGAGGACCGCCCCCAGCCCCCAGATATCGACGGCGCGGCCGATCGTTCCGCGCTCGGCACGCGATGCCTCGGGAGCGATATACTGATACGTTCCGAGCAGCACATGAGGCGGTGTGAGCGTGAGGTCGACGTCGAGGTCGTGTTCCGACGAGGGAGGCTCGGCGGTCGCGGCAGTGTCGACCGGGTCGTCGTCGCCCGCACCGCCCGGCTTCGGCCCGTCGCTCAAGAGCTTCGTGAGGCCCCAATCCATCACGAGCGTCTCGCCCCAGGGGCCGATCCGGATGTTCGCCGGCTTGAGGTCGCGATGCAGAGTTGCACGGACGTGCGCATATTCAATCGTGTTGCAGACCGCGATGAACCGCCCGAGCAGCTCGCGCAGGGCCAGCGAGCGCTCGGCGTCCGAGCGCGTTCCCGTCGAGGAATGGAAGTCGCGAATCGCCTCGCCGAGGTTGCGGCCTTCGACGAAACGCATGATGTAATAAGGAACGCCCGACGGAAGGCTGCCCAGGCCGTGGACCGGAGTGATCCCCGGATGGTCGAGCGCGGCCATGCGGCCGGCCTCGCGCATCAGTCGCGCATTGAGGTCGAGGCGCTCGCCGAGGTCCTCTCGAACCTGTTTCCACGCGACTTCGCGGCGGAGTTGGCGGTCGTAGGCGCGCCAAACCTCGGCGTGCCCCCCCTTCCCCACGAACTCGCGCTTCTCGAAGCGCTCGGCGTCGGAGGTCCGGGCTTGGTAGCGATAGGTCGGATCGAAGCGGCCCGGGTTCGCGTCGACGTCGATGGTGCTCTCATCGCCGCCCGGTCCGCGCGGTGAGAAGTTCGCTCCGACGGTCGCCTCCGGATCCACGATCGCGGGCTCTCGCGAGAGCACCGTCGTCTCCGAAGAATCGGACCCGATCAGCCTGGGGAGTGCGTCGGCCGAGAGACGGCCCGACGCGACCAGGAACTCGGCGAGGCTCGACGCTTCGCGCTCGCGCCACTGTCTGATCGCGGCCGCGAGTTCCGTCGGCTGGAGGAGGCCGGTCTCGAGGAGAGCGATGATCAAGCGGTGGTCGTCGTCGAAATCGGTCATGGCGCGCACCTCGAGGCACGTCGGGAGGGGGGGCCGGATCGGACGAAGCTCCTCGGTCGATCATACCAACCCGCGCAGGAGTTCGGCGATCTCGGCGCGTTTTCCGATCCCGGCCCGAGTCTTCGACCGAAAACGACGCGAGAGGCCGGGCCCTCGAATTCGGGACCACGACCTCTCGCGACTTCGGGATCGAGACATCGGCAAACGAACGAGCGATCAAATCAGAAGGCGTCTGCGCTGACGACCTCGCTTCCGCTCCGGGTTCCGATCGACCACCAGGTCTGCTCGTTGACGGTGTCCTTGACGAAGCGGACCGAACCGTCGCCGAAGAGCGAATTGACGCCGCCGGGGTGGAAGCTGCGCGAACCGATGACGCCGCTGCCGGCGGGACCGACGTTCGTGATCGTCCACGAGGCGCAGCTGGGGAAGGCCGAGTTGGGGGTCAGCGCCATGTTGGCGACGGTTCCGACCGCGACGCGGCCGTTGGTCCAGTAGACGTGGGCGTTGCTCCACTGGCGCGAGGTGGCGATCGGTTGGCCGGGATTGGCGCGGTCCGCATTGCGGAGATCCTGACAGCGCTGGAGGTAGGCCTTCAACGCGGCGGCCTGCGCCGGGAAGGTGGCCGTCGCGCCCGCGGACCAGGTCTGACTGTCGTAGACGTCGGAGCGCGAGAGCGTCGCCGCGCCGTCGCCGCGAACGACCTCGAGGATCATCACCGTGTTGCTCGTGCCGTCGGTGAACGACGAGATCGGGAACGCCGTCGCCGCGGCGAATGCGCCGGTCTGCGGGTTCGGAGTCGCGCCCCAATGCCATTGCGGGCCGTAGCTCGAGGCGTAGCTCGAACCGAAGATGTGGGGCGAGTTCGTCTCCGACGGGCAGAGGTAGGCCGCCATCACCGAGTTGCGGACCGTCGTGTTGGCCGACGAGTCGGAGCAGCCCGTGACGCAGGCGACGTGCCAGTTGAACGCATTGAAGAGAATGCCGCCTTCGATGAACGAGGCGACGCGGAGCAGCACGCCCGGCCCCTGGTCGGGGCTGTTGCCGCCCGCTTGACCGGTGACGCCCGCGAACGACGGCGACGGGAAGACGCCGTTGCCGCTCTCGTAATTGTGAAGGGCCAACCCGATCTGCTTGAGGTTGTTGGTGCACTGGGCTCGGCGAGCGGCCTCGCGCGCCGCCTGCACCGCGGGGAGCAGCAGCGCGATCAGGACCGCGATGATCGCGATCACCACGAGCAGCTCGATGAGCGTGAATCCACGACGAACGAACGATCGACGCATGATGAACATCCTATGAAAAAGGAAGGAACGATGCCGAGATCGGCGGCTTGCGCTTGGGTCGGAACGGCTTCACTTCGCCTTCGGCTGACCCTTCTCGGGAGTCTCGGGCTGGTCGACGATCTCGGGGATCGTGCCGCCGCCCTCGTAGATCTTGGTCGGGGCCGAGGTCTCGCCCCCGCAACCGATGAGTGCGGGCGCAGAGAAGACGACGGCGAAGAGACACGCGCGAATGAACCGACGAGAAGCGATCATGTTCATGCCTCGGATGCGAAATCGAGTTCCGCGCGCAGCGCAACGGTCGGAGTGCGGCCGCTCGGCCGCCCCGTGAAGATCGCTACGCACTCGACCCGGTGAAAGAATGATCCAACATATCCGTGGATCGAACCTCAGATCAAGAGGTCGTCGGTTTCGCGAGATCGCCGAACCGCGCGAGCAGATCGGGGTGGAACCGATGCCGCCCGACCGATGCACTCGAGATCGGCCGGCGGACTTGCGTCGTCGACGCGGAGGCGACGAACCTCCGCGAGCGATGGAACTCGAGACACGCCGGGTCGTACGAGACTCCGCACGCCGCGAGCAGGCGACGCACGTTCGGTTCCGGGTTCCTCACCAATGACTCATATTCGATGTCGAAGATTCGCATCCCGAGCATCCCGCGCCAATGCTCGATCAGACGGACATATTCCGAGAAGCGAGAGTGCATGTCGTCGAGGTCGCAAGCCCAGCGGACCATTCCGAAATCGGTCATCCAGCACGAGAGCGCGACGTCGCGGAGGTCTCGACGGCAATGGATCAGGGTCGCGCGCGGGAAGAGAGCGGCGATGAGGCCGAGATGCAGGTAGTTCTCGGGCATCTTGTCGACGATGCGATCGGCGGATGGAGCGAGGCGACGGAGGCACTCGAGGTGCTCGCGAGCCAGGAATCCCAAGCGCTCGCGGTCGAGCGCGCCGACCCGTTCGCCGAGCGAGCGGCCCGCGAGCGGCAGCTTCGCCGCGGTCCGCTCCACCAAGGTCAGCTCGCCCGCGCCGTGGATTCGGGGATGCGCGGCGAGGATCTGTTCGACGAGGGTCGTCCCGGTTCGAGGCAGACCGACGACGAAGACGGGCGTCGCCGATGGGTCGCCGGCATCGATCAGACGTTCGAGGAATTTGGAATCGTAGACATCGATGAGCGATGAGACGATCTCATGATGAGCGCTGCGGTCGTAGAGCCTGCCGCGCCGAGAGAGCTCGAGCCGGCGGAGCGAGTTCGCTCGTGCGAGCCGGTCCTCGGCTTCGGCGTGGCGACCTTCGGATTCGAGGAGATGAGCATGACCGAACGCGAGCTTGCGTCGCGCCTCGAGCGGACGTGCAGGGTCGTCGACCAACCGCTCGAGGGTCGCGCGTTCCTCGGTCGGAAGTGTCGATCGCAAGCGGGTCGCCCGGCGCGCGAGGACGCCCGCGTGCTCCGGGTCGAGCTCGAGCACGCGGCGATACGCGGCGTCGGCCGCTTCGGCATCGCCTCGCGACTCGAGGAGTCCGCCAAGGAGCGCGAGCGCCGGGATGTCGAGCGGATCGAGGCGGAGCGCTTCCTGAAGGCATGTCTCGGCGTCGATGTCGCGATTCAGGGCGATGAGGATGCTCGCGAGGTTCACGAGGGCCGGGATGAAGGCGCCGTCGAGTCGGCAAGCCTGCGCCGCGTGGGCCAGAGCCTCTTCGAAGCGGCCCAGGTCGCGGAGCAGACGACCGAGATTGGAATGGAGCTCGGGCGAATCGGGCTTCGCAGCGATCGCCCTGCGCAGGAGTTCGAGCGCGTCGAGGAGTCGGCCCTCGACGATCGCACGTCCGGCGGCGCTGTTGAGTTCGGCCGGATCAGCGTCCGGCGGCGGAGTCTGATCGATGGGTGATCGATGGGCGCAAAGGTGCCCATCGAACTCTTGCCGAGGCGAGGACATGGGCATGACGCGTCCATTCCCGCCGATCGCAAGAGGGGGCGATCGCGTATCGATGAGGCGAGAGACTCCCGCGCGGAGCCGGAGAGACGCGGGCCGGCGTGATCGTCCGTTGATTCTTGGAGCGTCGCCCGGGCGTCGGCCGGCTCGAGAATCCGGGCGGATTCCGGAAGTTCTTCGGGGCGAGCTTCAGCGGTTCGGCTCGCGAGGATCGAGGTCGATCCTCGTCCAGGCGCGCGGAGTATCGAGGGGCCGCCAGGCGCCGGCGGGAGGCGGAGGCCCGACGCTCTCGACGACGTAGCCGACGTCCCAACGCTCGAGCGCGGCGCCGGGGTCGTTCTCGATCCGATCGAAGAGTTCGAGCAGACGCGCGAGGCGTCGCTCGCGTGCGGCGGGATCGCGCGCCCAAGATCCCCAGGGGTCGGCGGCGATGCTCGCTCGTTCCTCGGCGAGATACTCGGCGCGAGACCGGCCGGAGAGGTAGGCATTGAGAGCTCGGCGCTCGAACCACTGGTCGTCGAGGAGCGTCGAACTGAGCCGCACGGCGTAGCCGTCGAGCGGTCGGACATCGAGGTCGATGGCAAGTTGGTCGACGATCGCGCGCGGCCCGGCGACCGTTCGTCCGGGGGCGAGCGACGTCGGACGGTCGGCCGCCGTCGCTCGCCGGCCTTGGGTCAACTCGCGAGTGTCGCGCGAACGCGTCGCCTCCTGCTCCCGGAGGACCAGGCCGGCGACCGCGATCGCTCCCACGCCGAAGAGCGTCGCGAGCTTCGCAGCGCGCGAGCGCGCAAATGAGCGGTCGAGCAGCTCGGCCGCGGGCAGGAGCAGCGTCAAGGCGAGGCAGGGTCCCCAGGCGTAGTGCCAGTGGAAGTTCTCGATCTGAAGTCGCGTGATGATTTGATGATTCATCAAGAGCAGGCCCGCGGCCGCGATCGCCCAGGGGAAGAGCAAGTCGCGGCGGCGGCGGATCACGAACCAGCCGGCGAGTGCGGCGAGCGCGAGCGCTCCCTTGGGAAGGAGGAGCTCGTCGAAGCGCCCGATCTCGAGGAACTTGTCGGAACGATGGAGCCAGTCGGGCGCCGTCGAGCGCTTGACCTCGAAATCGGCGAGGAGCGACGGCATGCCGACGGCGACGGCCGCGAGCCCGATCGAGAACCAGAGCCGCCGGTTCCCCGCGTCGATCAGCCAGACGATCCCGAGCGCGAGGACGACCGCCGTCCAGTAGTAGAAGTAGACATAGAAGAGCAGGCCGATGCAAAAACCGGCGACGAGCACGCGCAGGGGCGAGGGTCGCTCGCGAGCGGCGTGGGCGGCGGCGAGTGCGGCGATGAGGTAGGCGAGCGTGAGCGCGGGGGTGCTGATCCGCCATTGCGGCATGAGGATCGGCTTCGCGGCGAAGAGTGCGGCGTCGTTGCCGGAGCCGATGCGGACGAGCGTCCAGGCGAGGTCGACGAACGGTCGCCCCGCGGCCGCGCCGGCGTCGCAGATCATCACGAAGGCGAGCGCGAGCGCCGCGCCCGACGTGCGAAGGCGTCCGCGCGACAGCATGAACCACGCGAGCCCGATCGTGAAGCCCGCCCAGGCGCGCCAACAGAGTCCGATCGCGATCGGCGGCAGACCCAAGACCCGCGCGATCACGATCCCGGGCGCGAGCGGCAGGGCCTTGTAGATTCCGCGGCCGCCGTCGGCGAGGGCCGGGTCGCCCATGCGGAGAGGGTCGCGGCGGTAGGCTTGGCTCGCGACCTGGAGATAGAAGATCTCGTCGCCGTCGGCGATCCAGGCGGTGTCGCCCGATCGCACGGCTTCCGCCGCATGCGGGACGACGGCGATCGCGGCCCCGAACAGACCGCAGACCAGCGCCAGGGCGATGGAGAGCTTGGACTCGGGACGGAGCATGAGGGGCTCGATCACGAGAAGGAGGGCGCCGCGGGGGTCGATCCGCGACGGGTCGGGGGAGCGAACGATCCCGCCGGGAAACGACTCGGCCGACGCGCGAGGGCGTCGGCCGAGCGAAACTCAGAGAACGCGAGGGTTCGCGATCACTTGGGGGTCTCAGCACCCTTGATCTTGTCGCCGGCCTTCTCGACGGCTGCGCCGGCCTTTTCGACGGCCTTGCCGGTCGCTTCGGTGGCCTTCTCGGCGGTGGCGCCGACCTTCTCGCCGGCCTTCTCGACAGCCTTGCCGGTCTCTTCGAGACCGACCTTCTCGAGGCCCTTGCCGACGGCTTCGGTGGCCTTCTCGGCGGTGTCGCCGACCTTATCGGCGGTCTTCTGGACGGCGACGCCGCCCTCTTGGATCTTCTCGCCGACGGTGCCGACGGCGTTGCCCATCTTCTCCTGGGCGGTGTCGCCTTCGCAACCGACGAAGACGGCCAGGGCGAGGGCGACGGGGGCGAGGCTGAGGATGCGGGACTTCATGGTGCTCTCCAAGACTCTCTGTGTGGGGGATTCCGGTCGACTCGGTCCTCGTCCGCCGCACGCTCGAGCTTCCGCTCGATTCGCCTCCTTGCGACTCTCGGAGCATCGACTCCAACGGAAGCAGCGACGGACGGCGAGGACTACCGGGAGGCCGCGGCGATCTCGTCCTCGAGTCGCACATCCGGCACGAAGAGATTGTCGCTCATCGTGTTCGGAAATGCGAGTGGTCGGGAGGATCTTCGCGAGGATTTCGCGCGGAACTCGCTTGTATGTCGCGACTCGCGCCGGGAATTGCCCTGCGCGGGGTTCGAGCATCCCAGGCTCGAGGGAAGGCCGGCGGCGCGGGGCGAATTGTGCGACAATCCACGCGACCGTGGAGGCCCGATACGGAGCGGCCTCCCTCTTCCATGTTCGATCGAGGAGCTCCTCCCATCGCCAAGAAGAAGCCCCCGAGCCAGCGTCCCGAACGCCGACTCGATGAGGTCGCGAAGGCCATCGCCGCCGCCGCGGCCGCCCCGAAGAAAGAGAAGGACAAGGCGGCCGACGAGGCCAAGGCCGAGCGAAGCAAGCCGACCTTCTCGCGGAGTCAGTCGATCTCGGGCACGTCCAAGAAGCCGAACAACATGCCTTCCGGCGGTACCAAGCGGATCAAGTCGGGCGACGGTTGATCGACCCCTCGGGGTTCGGTTCGGTGCCGGAGCGACTGGACGAACGCGAGGAGCCCGCGAGCTCGATCGCCCCCTCGAGAGGGCGATCGAGCCGCGGGCTCGCTCAATTGGTCGACGAGTCGGTAGAGCCCTATTGGGCTCGGCTCAGTAGACCTCGCCCTTGCGGAGGACGTGGCCGCCCGCTCCGCCCGCAGCCGCGGCGTGGGGCGCGTAGCGATTGAGCCAGCCTTCGGCGGCGCGGACGGTGGTCAGCTCTTCGGCGGTGAGGCCGTACTTGGCGAACCAAGGGGTGCCGCCGGCGTTGACGACGTTGTGAACGTCGGCGACGCGCTTCAGGCCGACCGTCTTGGCGAACTCGGTCCGGGCCGCGGCGCCGTCCTGGAGGAAGTATTCCTTCCAGAAGGCTCGACCGCCGAGCACGCCCGAGCAGCCGCACTCCATCGCCATCTTCACCTGCTCGAGATACTGATCGTAGTCGACGCCGGCCGAGAGGAGCACCCAGGGCTTGTCGCTCGCCTCGCTGAGGGCGTGGAGGTTGTCGATGAGTTGCTCGTTCGACTCATGACCGAGCGTGCCGGGGAATTCGGCCTTGTAGACGTCGCAGAACCGGCTGATCTGGCGGGCGCTCTCGATGGTCGTCGCGGCCTTGCGGTCGAGGAACGACTTGTCGGTCTTCTTCTCGCCGTTGTAGGGGAAGGCGACCGGCTCGAGCAGGAAGAGGATGTCGTGCTTCTTGCAGTCGTTGTAGACCTCTTCGATGAAGGCGAAGTTGTGTTCGCCCGAGATCGGCTCGCCCGGCTCGAAGGGAGCGAGGAGCTTGACGGCGTCGGCCCCGAGGAGCTTGATCTTCTCGACGCTCCAGCCCGGCTCGTACTCGCCCATCGGGCCGCCGGCCTTGTTCTTGGGGCTGCCCGACTTCTCGACGCGGATGAGCAGGCCCTTCGACGGCGGGATCGAGCCCGAGGCGATCGCCGACCAGGCGCCGTAGTAGGCGTCGATCAGGACGCCCGACGACGCGGAGCACATGTGCCGCATCATGTCGAGCTTCGCCTCGACGATCTCTTCGTACGTCGGCTCGCGATCGACGCCCTTGCCCTTGAGCGCCTTGGCCGCCATCTCGATCATCGAGCTGTTCTGGTCGAGAGCCAGCATCGTCAGCGTGCCGTTCGGGTTGCTGATGCGCTGCAGCCCGCGCAGCTTGCCGGGAGTGAGGCCGCGACCGAGCAGGACGGTGGCGCTGAGCGGGGTCTGGGGAGTCGACGATTCACCAACGGCCATGACTGGAGCACTCCGAGGGAAGAGACCAAGAGCGGGAGCCGGACCGGCGTTGCGAGGGAGCCCGAATCGAACGCGAGACGGGCCCTGACCGCGATTTCCACGTTCGATGCCGCCCGACGCGCGCAGCGCGGACGACGAACGCACCGCCCGAGACCGACACACCCTACAGCATCCCCGCCCCGGATTCAAGAGTGCCGGCCCGTCCGATTCGCCGGTCTCGCCCCCAGCCCTGCATCCTTCGACGTTGCTTTTCGGCATCGTATCGAAAGAAAAAGGGGATCTTGACGCGTTTCGCGCTTGTATCCGTCGACGAGGCCGAGTCCAATCCGAACCAGGAAAGAAATCCATGTCTCTGGACGCGACGGGGGTCAGCTCCGCCGTGACCCCGCGCGCCCTCGTCGATCGAAGGAGTGATGAGATGAAGCTGCGTCGTGATTCGCTCGCACTGCTGTTCGTGGTCGCGTGGTGCGCGTCGGGAGCCTCCGAGGCGATCGCGGGACCGGTCAACGTCGGCAAGATCGTCATCGACAAGTACGACTCGGTCGCCGACAAGACCGGCGGCGTCGGCGGGGTCGACATCATCGCCCATTACGAGCTCAACGCCGAGTTCGCCAAGTTCAAGGCGTGCTTCGAGGAGAAGAATCTCTTCTGGCTCCAAAAGGTCGACAGCTCGGGCGAGACCGGCTTCACGCCCACTCCGAACCGCCCGTTCATCGACCCGCGCTCGGACCAACCCGGCGGATTCGACGCGCTTCCGTGGTACGATGCGACGTTCGCCACTCTCGCCGACGCGAACGCGAACACCAACCGCAAGTTCGGCTCGGGCCCCTTCATCATGGACACTCCCCGCGTCCTGCTCGAGCGCGGGCCGTACTCGTTCAAGGCCGAGACGCTGCTCGTCGTCGAGAAGGACAAGATGATCGCGATCCTCGGCGGCTTTTCTTGGGGCTTCTCGATCGCCGCCGACGACATGACCGTCACCAAGCACCCGATCGCCGCGATCGGCGACCTCGCCGCCGCGAAGACGTCGTTCAACACCGCCCTCGCGAAGGACTTCCCCGGCTACGAGATCAAGGACTTCGAGAAGATCTGGCCCGAGGTGCTCCGCCAAGGCACGCCCACCGTGAGCCTCGTGCCCGAGCCGTCGACCTGGGTTCTCGGGATCGCGTCGGTCGCGGGCCTGGCGCCGATCGCGCGCCGGCGTCGCGCGGCCTGAGCTCGAGCGGATGTCGATTGTATCAGGGAGAAGTAACGATGAGCATATCGACGTTTCTGATCCTCGGCATCGGCTCCGCCGTCCTCTCCTGTCTCTCGGCAACGCCGCCGCGCGATGATCGCGCCGAGGAACGGATGCACGGCGGGCTCGAGATCCTTCGTCCCGGCCTGCCCGACGGCCAAACCTGGCTCCTCGGCGAGGCGGGTGTCGGGCGTCCCTTTCTGGCGCGGATCCTGATCGTCAATCGTTCGCAGGCGTCGATCGTGCTCTGGGACCATGAAACCACCGAGGGGAGCCTCTGCGCAGCGGTCGAATTGACCGACGCGGCGGGCAGGACTCGTCTCCTGAAGCCGCCGGTGATCGAGCGGACCGGGAGCGGTCCGGCTCGAATCGCGATCGCGCCCAATGCGATCCACCGGCTCGAGCTCGAGCTCCTGCGCGCCTCGGGCATCCGCGAGCTCGAGCCCGGGGATTACGAATTGCGCGTCGTCTACCTGAATCGCAACGCGGGCACTTCGGCGCCTCCGGTTTGGACCGGTCGGCTGGTGTCGGAAGCGGTCGCGATTCGGATCGTCCCGCCCGGGCGACCTTGAAGTCGACGACGACCGGGTCGACACGAACGACGGCGGGCGCGCCGCCCCGAGCCTGCAGCTCGAGGAGACGCGCCCGGTCACGATCTCGAAGGGAGCATCGGTCGACGCGAAAGCGCGCGATCACTTCTTCTTGTTGAGCGTGAGCACGATCTGCTCGAAGCCGATCATCTCGTACTTCTCGGGGCGCTCGCCCATGGCGCGGAAGCAGATGATGAGCTTCTCGCCGTCGAACTTGTAGATGCCGCGCGAGGTCTGGCCCTTGGCGTCTTCGGGGGCCTCGTCGATCTTCATGTCGATCGTCTTCTCGGGCTTGGCCTTTTCGTCGAGGGTGACGGTGATCTGGTAGGTGCGGTTGGCGCCTTCGACGGTGAGCTTGTCGCCCTTGAAGGTGTAGGTGGCTGCGCCGCCTTCGCCTTCGGGCTGCCAGGCTCCGGCCATCTTGGCGAGGTCGCCCTCGGCCTTCTTGTCATCGGCCTTCTTCTCTTCGGCCTTGTCGACGGGCTTGCCGTCGACGGTCGGCTTGTCGGCCGCCGAAGCGCCGCCGGCGAGGGCGAGGAGGAGGGTCAGTGCCGGAACACACCAAGCGAGACGTGCCGAGCGCATCGGGTCGAGCTCCCATCGTGAAGCCCTCCTCGCGTCGGCGGCTGGACCGAGCCGACGTTCGCGCGAGGATGGTCACCGGCCACGATAGGCGTCCGCCCGGCGGCGTCAAGCCCGAACCCCGGGGATCCGGGAGCTCGAGGCGGGTCCCCGCCGCGCCGGATTTCTCGATCGAGCGTGCCCGCCAACGGTTTGCGGTGAAGAGCGCCGGGATCGAGTCATCATGAGGATTCGACGAATGCCGAGAATTGAATGAAAGTTCAACGCCCGGAGGTCGATTCGGCCGAGGGCTTCGACGGCTCGGCCGCCTGCGACTCGAAGAACTTCCAGACGACGTCGGTCGCGTCGAGCTTCAACGTGTGCGGACCCATGACCGAGTCGGGCAAGGCGCGCTTCGCGCCCGGCCAGTGGTGGCCGTGTCCGGGGATGTAGAGCGCTCGGAGCGTGGGCCCGTTCGACTTCGAGGGATACTCGACGGTCCTCAGGTCGGGCGTGTCGCCGAGGGTCTTCGGCTCGACTTCGCAACCGATCGCGCGGGCCCAGGTCTCGAGCGAGCGCGAGATCGGCGGGTTGGTCCTGGTGCCCCAGGGAGTGGTCACCTCGCCGCCTTCCACGGGTTGGAGCTTGTCGAGGGTTCCGATGATGTAGAGCGTGGGGATCGGATGCTTGGGTCGGGGGTTGTCGATGGCGAGCATACCGGCGACGGGCGCGATCGCTCGAAATCGGTCGGGGAGCTCCGCAGCGAGGCGAAAGGTCATCGCCGCGCCGTTGGAATGGCCGGTGACGAAGATCCGCTTGCGATCATGGGGCACGCGCTTCGCGAGGTCGTCGAGCAACGCACCCACATAAGCGACGTCGTCGATGCGCGAGCGCGGGCTGATCCGAAGGAGTTGGCCGCTGTTCCAGACCTGGGGATTCGTCTTGAAATCGGCCGGTTGTCGCGGCCGCGCGGGCAAGCCGCGAGGCGCGACGACGACGAACCCCTCCTCGTCGGCCTTCTTGGACCAACCGTCTTGCTCGAGCGACCGCGCGGGGTCGCCGCCGCCGCCGTGGAAGAGAACGACGAGCGCGGGCGGCTTCGCGGGGTCGTAACCTCGGGGGACATGCACGAGCGCGACGCGTTCGTAACCGCCCGACTCGAGCCGGACCTCATATCGGCCGGCGGTCGCCGGGTCGGGAATCGACTTGCCGCTCCCCTGCTCCGCGGGCTCGTCGGCCGAGCAAGTGCCGATCATCGCCGTCATCACCAAGCAGACCATCGACGAACATCCGCGCATCGAACGACTCCCCAAGGACGGCGGGCGGAACGACGAGACGATTCAACCCGCCTCACGGCACGAGGTATCGCGCGGAAGCCGCGATCACTTGGCGGGGAGCGTCGAGACGAATCGCGTCGCGCGGTCGACCCAGCTCTTCAGGCGGCTCTCGTCGCCGGTTCCTTCGGGGCCGACCATGACCCACCCGCGCATCGGCTTGCCCGTGAAATCCATCGGCCGGACCGCGGGCTCGGCGAGCGCTCGCTCGGCTTCATCGATGCCGAGTCGCGCGACGAGATATTCACGCCAAACACCGACGAGCATGTTGCCTTGGAGGAGATAACCGATTCCTCCGAACATCCGCTTCTCGACGACCCCCGCGCGCCCGGTCATGATCGGCCGCAACCGCTCGGCGAGATGTTCGTCGTAAGGCATCGCACGGCTCCGATCGGTTGGGGGGGTGGGTCAAGATACGAGCGCCGTCTCGCCCGAACAGGCGATCCGGTCGCACACGCGGGTTCGCGAAAAGGTCGAAGGTCGACGGAGAGTGTTCTTGCCGCAGCTCGGGCAGTAGACCGCGCCGCAGGCGGTGCAACGGTGCCAGAGATTGATGATCCCCGGAGCATAGCCGTGAACAGAATTGCACTTGATGCATGTGAGCGCAGTGCTGCGACCGATCTTGATGGGCTGCGAGCGGAGCTCGAGATTCCAAGGCTCGGCGGCCTCGATCTTCCCGATGTAGTACTCGAAGCCGAGCAATCGAGCTTGTCCGAGGTTGAAGGTCAAGTTGTCCTGCGCGAAATCGCGGGCCATGGTCGGAAAGTTCTCGTCCCAGAACTTGCGTTCGCCGCGATGTTGATCGACGACCGTCTTTCCGCTCTTCGCCTTCGAGAACTTCTCGGCGATGTCGATGTCCCGCATTGGTTCCTGGAGCCGATCGGTATCGACGAAAGTCCCGAAGGCGACCTTCGTCGCGGTCTGGGTCCGACAGAGCACCAGGAACACGGCCGAGACGCTGAGCACGATATGGATCGCCATGAACTCGGGGGTCGTCTCGTCGAGTGCCGCTTTGGCGGGAACGGGCGGAAAGATCCACCACTCCATGTAGTCGCTGTTCGAAGGGCCGATGGTTGCGGCGGGCCCCATCTTGATGTCGTAGGGATGGGTGTGACAATCGCCGAGGTAGTTGATGTCCTTGTGGACGTCGCGAGCGTGCATGTCGACGGCGGCGGGGCCGATTCCACGGAACTCATCGCTGGTCGCGATCGAACTCGACGTGGGATCCCAGTAGAGATTGAGTCCGAGTTCGATTCCCTCCGCCTCGGACCGAGTGATGAGCGAGCGCAGCGTCTTCACGAGCCCGTCGCTCGTGATCTCGAGCTTGCGAGGCGTGGGGAAGTCCTTGTCGATCCGAAGCGACGCGATGTAGTGAAAGAGATCCATGGATCTTGCTCGCTGGTGCGAATTCTCATGGCGACATTCACGCCGGATCAGTCTCGATAGCCGGTGTGTCGCCTGTCAATCGTGCAGTCGAGCGGGCACGAAAATCCGCGCGCCATCGCCCGGCGCGCAGAAGAGCCCCGACGCGCTCGCGCGAGCGGGCGTCGGGGCTCTCGCATCGAGCTGATCCGCTCAGACGGACATCGACCGCCGGCACCCTCCTCGGCGGCGAACCACCGCGATCGCCGTTCCCAAGAGCCCGACCACCGCGGCCGCGAGCGTCGAGGGCTCGGGGACGATGGAGGTCAGCGGCGTGACCAGGTCGACCTCGACCTGGTAGGAGCCGCCGTTGTTGTTCCAGGGGGCGAAGTCGGCGACGCCCAGGAAGAGCCTGGTCGCTCCGGTGGGGACGACGAAGGTCTGAGTGACGCCGTCGAACGTGCGGCCGTCGCCGATGAAGAAGACTTGCTTGAGCATCGGAGCGATCTCCGATTGGTCGAGCCCGCCCGGGCCGAGGAAATTCAAGGCGGCGGGGCTCGGGGTCACGTCGGGTCGGAGCGGACCGAGAAAGACGCCGACGAGAGCGTTCAGCGGCATCTGATAGCCCGAGATCCCGAACGAAGCGCCCCGCAGCGCGGGGGTATTCGTGAGTCCGTCCGGCCCGCTGAACTCGGAGTTGTTGTAGGAGGCGAATCCGAACGCCGAGAAGATCAGCCGCGATCCCGCCGCGAAGTCGAGGCCGACGACCTCGACCGGTGCTTGACCCAGCGCCGTGTCGCCGAGCGGCAGAGTCGTATCGCTCGGCATACCCGCGAAGAACGGCGAGGCTTGAGCCGAGACCTCGAGAACGACCCCGGCCCGAGCCGACCGGGCCGAGATCCCGACGACGAGGCACGACAGACAGACGAACGCGAGAGTACGAAACATGAGCAAACTCCAAGGCATGGGGGGTATGGGGGGAAGGGCGGAACTGCGTGGGGAACCCTCCCGAGAAGGCGGCTCCCGCGCGCTGGTGAATCGACGATCGCCGATCACTTCCTCCCGACCGCCCGTCGCACGGCGAGGCCGAGGAGGCCGAGGGCGGCGGAGGCGAGGGTGGCGGGTTCGGGGACGACGGCGGAGGGGGGGATCGGGGTGAGGTCGACGGTCACGCGGAAGGAGCCGCCGTTGTTGTTCCACTCGATCCCGTCGGCGAGGCCGAGGAAGAGGCGCGTGGCACCGGTCGGGATGACGACCTTCTGCGCGACGCCTCCGGAGGTGAAGCCGTCGCCGATGAAGAAGACTTGCTGGAGCACCGGGGCGAGCTCGAGGTAGTCGCGGGCGGCGGCGCCGCGGAAGTCGAGCGCGGCGGGATTCGGCAGGACGTCGGGCCGGTTCGGGCCGAGGAAGACGCCGATCAGGGCGTTGGCGAGCATCCCGTAGCCCGAGATTCCGTTCGCTGCGCCGCGTTCGAAGGGGAAGACGGCGAGTCCTTCCGGACCGCTGAAATTGCCGCTGTTGTAGCTGGCCGAGCCGCCGGCGGCGAAGGTGACGCTGCCGCCGCCGGCGATGTCGAGGCCGAGGACCTCGGCGGGGGACTGCGCGGGGGCGATGTCGCCGGCGGGGAGCGTCGTCCCGTTGGGCATGCCCGCGAGATAGACCGAGTCTTGCCCCGAGACGTCGACGACGACGCCGGCGCGGGCCGTCGCTTGGACGAGGAAGACGGAGGCGAGGGCGAGGAGCGTGTGGCGGATCATGGGTGCGGAATCCTCGAAGGTGACATCGAAGGCGCGGAGCGGCTCGAGCCCGCGACCGGCGGGTCGCGGGCGTCGATGGGGGACGGCGTGGGGCCTCGGCGATCGGAGGGGGCCGTTGGGTGCGATTCGCGGGTGTCCGCCTCGGAATCGACTCCGAGAGACGAGACGTCCAAGGGACTCGCGGCTTGCGCCTCGGGCGGTTGACGCGCCCGGAATGAGCGGACGAACGCGGGGGGGGTTGAACGTTCGTCCGCTCGTCGCGTCGGGAGTGCCAGAACGATGCGTCGCGCATCGATACCGAGACGCTCCAGGAGAGAGATGCGAAGAAATCGCTCCCGAGCGCAAGGAATCTCGAGAATTCTCGAGGCGGGAACGGCGAGAGGCGATTCTCGGCAGATGGAGAACTTGGACTTGACCGTTTTTCGAGGGACTCGCATGATACGCCCGCTTCGAGGCTCCCCGAGGGTCGCGAGGCACGAATGCGCGGAGAGTTCGCAAGCCGACTCGAGACGACAACGTGATGGGCAGCCGCTTCGGCGGGTCGAGGATCCGGGGATTCGTGGGAGAGTGAGTCGTCGGCAGGAGGAGCCGACGTGAGGGGAACGGGCCGCGAGGCTCGGCTCCGATGCGTGGTCATGGGCGATCCGTCGTTCTCGGTTTCGAGGCGCGGCGATTCGGTTCGACCGAATCGAGCGACCGCGCCGGGGTCGCGATGATCGGGCGTCGGGGTGGGATCCCCGAGGCGGAGGAGAGAGGTCGCGCCGGCGGATCGGCTCGGCATCAATCAAGGAGGAGACTCGCCGTGTTGCGTCGTTGTCCCGCACTCATGATGAAGGCCGCATTCACGGCCTGGCTCGGCCTGGCCGGGTGGACGGTATCGGCGAATGCCGCCGGATTGATCACGTATCAGCTCGTGAACACGTCGGACGCTTCCGCGCCGGCGGTGACGGAAGTGGTGGCGAGCATCATCCCTCCGGGATCGATCGCTCCGACGTCGCCCGATGTGAGCCCGCTGTCGATCCTGCCGGGTTCGTCGGGTTTCGATGCCAACAATTTGAAGGTGCTCCTGGGCGACGGCACGTCGCCGACGGGCGACCCGCTCCAGGCCTTGGCGCTCGACTTCGGTTCGGGCGGTTTCGCCTCGGGCGGCGTGTTGAACTTCTCGCTGTCGATCGACGGCAACTTCAAGGGTCTGACGCCGCAACTGATCCTGCCCCCGGGAACTTCGGGGCTTCGTCTCTCGCCGTACACGCCTCCGCCGACGAATCCGACGGGCGGCCCCGGCGGCGGCCCGATCGCGGGCGGCACGACGAACGGCGGAACGACTCAGGTGCCCGAGCCGCTCTCGGTGGTGCTCTGGTCGGCCGTCGCGGGCGCCGCGCTGATGCGCTCGCGCGTGTTTCGTCGCGCGAAGCAGGCGCTCTGAGGCGCAGACGATCGCGCCGCGGTTCGACGCTCTCCTCTTCACCGCCCTCCGAGCCGTTCTCGCCGCTGGCAATAGTCGCGAATCCCGCGCATGATGAATGACGACCCGAGCGGTCGTCCCTCTCGAACGAAGGGGGGCGACCGTTCGTCGTTTTCCTTCATCCCGAGCCGATCGAGGCGCGTGTGGGCGTCGAGGTCGCGCTCGGCCGACCACCCACCGGATCGTCGAGTCGTCGTGAGCTCCTCGAAACACACCCCGCGCGTCGAGTCGTTGATCTCCGAAGAGCGGATCCTCGAGCGCGTGACCGAAATGGGCGCGCGGATCGAGGCCGATTACGACGGCCGACCGCTCACGATCGTGGCGATCCTGACCGGCAGCCTGATCCTGCTCGCCGACCTGATCCGGCGCATCCAGCTCCCGCTCCGCGTGGCGCTGATCCAGGCGAGCAGTTACAAAGGGGCGACGACCCAGGGCGGGGCGCTCGTGATCAACGAGACCTTCACGCCCGACGTCGCGGGTCGCGAGGTGCTCCTCCTCGACGACATCCTCGACACCGGCCACACCTTGGGCACGCTCGTCGAACGGATGCGCGACCGAGGCGCGGCGAGCGTGCGCACGGCGGTGCTGCTCCGCAAGCTCGGACGACAGGAGGTCGCCCTCGAACCCGACTACTGCGGCTTCGAGATCCCCAACGAGTTCGTCGTCGGCTACGGACTCGACTACGACGACGACTACCGTCACCTCCCCTACATCGGCGTCCTCCACCTCCCCGAATCGAGCGACGCACCGCAATGAAGATCGCCCTGGTCACGCGGAGATACCCGCCCTTGATCGGCGGGGCCGAGAAGGTGCTCAGCTATCTGGCGGAGGCGTTCGCCGATGCGGGGGCCGAGGTCTCGGTGCTGACCTCGCGGCTCGATCCGACGCTGCCCGCGCTCGAGCGTCCGAGGCCGAGGCTCGAGATCGTTCGCCTGCCGACCTCGCCGGTGCGCATCTTGGGAACATGGATCCATATGACGGCGATCCAGCGCTGGCTCGCGCGTCATCCCGTCGATCTCGCGTATGTGTCGATGATGAAGCACGACGCCTACGCGACGCTGGGCGCCGGCGCGAAGCGCGGCTTTCCCGTCGTCTTGCGGCCCGAAGGGGCCGGCGCGACGGGCGACGTCGCCTGGCAGAAGTGGGGGCGATTCGGATCCAGGATCGCCGCGCGCTGCCGCACGGCGACGGCGTACACGGCGATCTCGAGCGCGGTCCGAGACGAGCTCGAGGCCGATGGATACCCCTCCGAGCGGATCGTCGACATCCCCAACGGCGTCCCCATGCCCGAGACTGCCTGGGTTCCCCCCGAGCAACCCCGCCGAGCCGTCTACGTCGGCAGACTCGCAAGGGAAAAAGGTCTCGATGTGTTGATCGAATCGTGGCGACGGGTCGTCGAGAGAGCGCCCGACGCTCGGTTGCGACTGGTGGGCGACGGACCGATCCGGGGCGAACTCGAAGCGCTGACGGAGGAGGTCGGCCTCGACGAATCGGTCGAGTTCGCGGGCGCCAAGCCGGACGCCTCGAGCGACCTCGCGGCGGGCGATCTCTTCGTCCTGCCTTCCCGCGAGGAGGGGATGAGCATCGCCCTGCTCGAGGCGATGGCGCTGGGGATCCCGGTCGCGGCGACGTCGATCCCCGGTAATCGCCGATTGATCGAGCCGGGAGAGCACGGGAGGTTGGCCGCGGTCGACGACCCGATCGACCTCGCCGACACGATCCTCGCGTCCTGGTCCGACCCGGCCGGCTCCGCGCGCATGGGCCGAGCGGCGCGCGAGCGCGTCCGTGCCGAATTCTCGATCGAACGCGTGGCGCGGGTCCACCTCGAGTTCTTCGAACGGCTCATTCGCTGATGCGAGCCGAGCCGTCGCCGCGACGGCTTCGGCGTCAGCGCCCGCCGAAGCCGCGGCGTTCCATGTTCCCGGAGGCCGGGGGACGCAGCGGCGGCCGCGGGCGACGATCGGGCGCGGCCTGCGGACGCGAAGGCGCTGCGGGCGTCGCCCTGGTGCCGACTCCGTCGACGAACGAGATCGAGCTCGGGCTGATCAACTCGGCCGCGCCGGTCAGGTGGTTGTACTTCGCCGCCTGACCGCGAGCGTTGCTGAACGCCTGGCCGGGGTACTTCTGGTCGACGATGACCACCTCGCGGCCGTTCTCGCCGTAGACGTGGAAGAGCTGCTTATCGGAGTCGAACGAGATCAGGTCGCCGGCGATCGTGTGCGTCGCGTCGCGCGCCTGGCCGTTGCCCTCGGCGGTGAGCCACTTGCTCGAGGGTGTCCCCTTGGGCGCGTCGGGGTCGGGCGGCATCTCGACGACGCGCATGGCGTCGGCGGTGAGGAACTTGAAGTCGTTGGGCGGGCGGTCGAAGTCGAGCCCGGAGTCGGGCGAGGCGACGCTCGCGATCATGCTCTTGACCTGGCCGTAGAAGTCGGCCGTGCGGGCGTCGGTCTGGTCGCGGTCCTTGCCGAGCCCGAAGCGGCCCTTCATGCCGTCCTGGTAGTTGATCTTGATCGCTTCCCAGGGGCCGAGAGCGGCCTCGGCCTGAACGATCGACCATTCGCGTTCGCGGGACTTGTCGGTCGCGGCGACCCGGCGGGCGGCGACTCCGCGCGCGAATTCGGCCTGATCCTTGGCGGAGAGCTTGCGATGCCGCCAGAGGTAGATCGTGCCGGCCCCCTGCGACTCGAATTCGCCGAGAGCCTTGTCGTAGGCGATCTGTTTGCCTTCGATGAACTGCTTGTCGATGATCGCCCGCGTGAGGGGGTCGCGCTTGGCGTAGACGATGACGACGCGGGGCCCGCGCGCCTCGAAGTAGGCGAGCTGGGGTCGGCCGGCGTCGTCGGGCAGGGCGACGTCGCCGCCTTCGATCGCGACCTCGCGCGGCTTGGCCGGAGTGCGACCGGTTCCGAGCGGGTTCATCGCCTTGTCGAGGCGGATCGGGCGATCGGTGTAGGTGTCGAGTTCCTCGCCCGAGATCACGGCGTCGTCGAGCCACGCCTGGACCTCGCCGCGGAACTCGGCCTTGGCCGAGGGGCGTCCCTTGGGATCCTGAACGCTGCCGAAGAATCGCATCTGCTTGGACCACTTGATCGTGAACGGCACCTTGGGCCGAGGCGGTCCGACCTCGGTCTTGCGTGCGTCGACGATGAGCCGCTCGCCGGCGGCGGGCTTCGTCTCGGAGTCGAGCCCCTTCTCGTTCAGGAGTCCCGGCTCGACGAGTTGGATCACCTTGCCCGCGCCTTGAGCCCAGGCGTAGTCGGCCTTCTGGTCGAGCCCGATCACCTGGCCCTCGATGAACCGCTCGTCGGTCACGATCCGCGCCAGGGGGATCGGCTCGGGCTTGCCGTTGCTCGCGAGACGCGTCTTGGGCGCGGCGGCGGACGGGTCGAGCCAGTAGTTCTTGAACTTGAGCAGGCCGTTGCCCTGATTGACGACGTCGACCGCCTCTCCGGTGACGTCGAGCCCGCGCGGCTTGCCGGGCTGCGGGTCTTGATGGAAGGAGACGCCGCCTCGGAGCATCGCCTCGAGGATCTCGGGGGCGTCGCCGTCGGGCTTCTGACGGATCTTGGCCCAGACGCGGTTGGCACGAACGACGACGGGCAGGTCGGCGGGCTTCTCGGGCTTGGCCTCGGCGGGCGCTTCGGGCGCGCCGGGCTTCTTCTCCGCCTCGTTCGAGCCGAGCGCGACCGACGGGCCGAACGGGCTCGCGATCGCATTCGCGGGCGGGCCGGGGCGATCGGCCGAGACCGGGTCGATCCCTTCGTGGAAGGTCGCGTCGAGCTGGTCGCGAGCGGTCAGCGTCTTGCCGGGCGACGTCAGCACGACGTTCTCGCGTGCTTGGACCCACTCGAGCTGCGAAGCCGAGCTCTCGGCCGGGTTCGACGCTCCCGCGCCCTGAGCTCGGCCCGCGGCGCGGTTGCTCGGCTTGAGTCCGGCGACGACCGAGCGTCCCGCCTCGAGCCTCATTCCCTTCTCGTGGTCGATCAAGACCGGCTTGCCGTCGAGCTTGATCCGGCGATGCTCGGGGCCGGCGACCGGGTCGGAGAGCAGCGTGAGCTCGTTCTGCCAGGTGGCGGAGCGAACGACCGCCTTGTCGCGGCTCGGGCGATTCTCGTACTTGCCGGGTCCGCGAGCGATGACGGTCGAGGATTGGCCGCCCTTGCCGTCGTCGAAGATCTTGGCGTCGGCGGCGAAGATGGTCGTGATCGAGCGTGCGGCGGCCGGTTTCTCGGGATCGATCGGGTCGAGCTTCTCGACGAAGAGCTGCTTCCCGGCATCGGCGCCGAGGTAGGTCTCGTCGGGGGCGAACGGGGCGAGCTTCTTGTAGATGAGCTGATTGCAGCGGGCGACGATCCCCTGCGCCTTCGATTGGAGCCAGACCGCGTGGCCGTCGGCGACCGCCTCGGTGAGCGCGAGCTCGGTGAGCGGGCCGTCGGAGGGCGCGGGCCGGTTCGCCGACTTCTCGGCATCGGCTCGGGGCTTCTCTTCGCGCTTCCGCTCGGAGGGCGAGAGCGTGAGCCGGAGCGTGTCGCTGTTGAGCTGGTCGGGATCGGTCGTGCCGCGCACCACGACGACATTCCGATTCAGGCGCGCGAAGGTCGGCCCTTCGAGTTGCGGCGGCCCGACGAGCTTTGGATTCCAGGCAGGGACCTTCACCGGGAAGTCGATCCGCAACTCGGCGTCGCAACGCGCATCGAGGGGCGTGGGTCGGTCCGGTTCGCTGCTCTTCGCCTTGCCGGGGAGGATCCCGGAGGATCCGACGTTCTTGACGAGGATGTGCACCCGCGACTTGAGGATCGCGGTCTTGGCCTCGAATCCCGGCCCCGAAGAGGGCCCGCCCGCGGTCGGCTTGCGGAGCTCGATCTCGAGCCCGCGCGAGTCGGCGACGAGGTTGCGGTCGCGGATGTTGATGTCGGATTCGGTGAAGATCCGCGAAGTCGGCTCGTCGTATTCGATCAGCGTGATCGGTCCGACGAAGAGGTCGTCGGACGGGTCGGCGATCGTCCCCTTGTCGTCGCGCATCCTGACGTCGCCGATCAACTTGGCGTGCACGACCCGGAGCGCTGCGGAACTCTGCTTGAGGAACCCGAGCGGCTCGCTGAGGTCGACGATCGCCTCGAGGCTCGTCGCCGTCTTGCGGCTCTTGCCGTCCTTCGAGTTCCAGACGATCGCGAACGGCCAGAGCTTGACGCGCTTGCCCGCGTCGAGCCGTTCATAGTTCTGGTAGTAGAGGAAGTAGCCGCGTTCGGCGTCGTAGATGCGCCACTTCAGGTCCTTGCGCGCGGCCCAGTGCCCGACCCCGAACGACTGCTCGGCGAGTTCGGTCGCCAATCGAGCGGTCTTCGATTCCTGGGGCGTGAACACGACCGTCTCGCTCTTCGTGCGTCCGCGCGCCAGCTGTGACGCCAACGCCGCGAAGCCGACGACATATCCCTGGTAGGCACCCACCAGGAGAGCGAATGTGACGATGACCTGAAAGGCTTTCTTGAACACGACGGCTCCCGTACCGACGATTTGGGGCCAGGGACCGAGACAGGTTCGAACAGACGAGGACCGAAGCGGGCGCTCGGCGGCGATGCAAAGCCGACTCCCCCGTCCCCACGCCGGCCCGGGCCGGGCGTCGCGGTTCGAGAGAGGGAGAAAGCCAACCGCGTGCCGAACGATCGAATCTCGAGAGTCGGAGCTCATGCCGACTCCCAAGTCGCCCCAAATCCCCCCAAACCTCACAAACGGAACAGAGGAAACGCCTCGATCCCGCTCGCGCGGGCCGACGATTGAAAGAAACGCCGCGAACCCGTTCGGCGATGCCGAATCAGGCGGGCGTCAGATATCCCGCGATCAATCCATCCCACACACCCTGATGCTTGAGGATCAGCTCGACGATCTCGCGGATCGCGCCGCGACCGCCCTCGAGCTTCGACACATAGTGCACCGCCTGTTTCACCTCGGCCGCGGCATCGGCCGGACACGCCGCGAATCCCACCGCGCCGAGCACCGGCAGATCGGCCAGATCGTCGCCCACATAGCAGACCTGATTCGCCTCGAGACCCAGATCGGTCAGGAGGCGGCGAAACGGCCCGCCCTTCTGCGGCGCGCCTTGGATCACCGGAGCGATTCCGAGCTCGGCGGCGCGACGGTCGACCAGCGGAGCCCACCGCCCCGACAAGATCGCCGCGCGCTTTCCCGCCTTCTTCCAAAGGTGGAACGCGCTGCCGTCGCGGACGTGGAAGTGCTTCGTCTCGACGCCCTTGTCGTCGATCGCGATCACTCCGTCGGTCAACACGCCGTCGACGTCGACCAGGAGCAACTCGATCGGCTCGCACCGCGAGGCGAGGTCGAGCAACGACTTCGTTTTCGGGCCGCCAGGAGGCATCGCCTTACTCCTCGCTCTCGATCGATTCGGACGGAACCAGGCCGATCAGGTCGGTCAGGTCGATCAGGCCGATCGGACGGCCCGCTCGGTCGACTACCGGCAGCTCGCTGATCTTCCGCTCCTGGAAGATGTCGACCGCCTCGGTCAGCAACGCGCCGGACCGCACCTGGAACGGCTCACTCGTCATCACCTGCGAGATCGGACCGTCGAGAAGCGCCTCGCGCCGTTGCTCGAACAGTCGCGCCAGATCGGAGTCGGTGAAGATGCCCGTCAGCCGGCCCGAGTCGTCCACCAGGAGCACCGCTCCCGATCGGCGACGCGGCCCCGCGAACCCGACGAAGACCTCGCGCACCGTCAAGTCGGCCCGCGCCGTGCGACAGCGCTTGCCGGTGCGCATCACCTCGTCGACTCGAAGCAGGCGACGTCCGAGCGACCCCGCCGGATGATTCAAGGCAAAGTCTTCGGCCCGAAAGTCGCGCATCCGCGCGACCAGCAGCGCCATTGCGTCGCCCACGGCCATCATCGCGGTCGTGCTCGCCGAAGGCGCCAAGCCGAGCGGACAGGCTTCGGCGATCGGCCCGAGCGCGAGACAGACGTCGGCCGCTCCGCCCAGCGTCGAGCTCGAGCGCTCCGTGATCGCCACCAAGGGAGCGCCGATCCGGCGGATCGCCGGGATGAGACGCACCACCTCTTCGGTCTCGCCGCTCTGAGAGAGCGCGACCACGACGTCGCTCGATCGGATCCGACCCAGATCGCCGTGGACCGCCTCCGCCGGATGGAGCGGATAGGCCGCGGTGCCCGTCGACGCCAGCGTCGCCGCGAGCTTCTGGCCCACCAGGCCCGCCTTGCCCATCCCCGTCACGATCACGCCGCCGCGACACAGGTGGATCAAATCGGCCGCGCGGCAGATCGAGGAGTCGAGCCGCTCGCGCACCAGATCGACCGCCTCGGACTCGATCCGAAGGACGTCACGCGCGAATGTCAGGCGTTCCGCGTCGGGTACCGACCCGAGCGAGCTCTCGACGACCGACGCCATGGCGTGCCTCCCTGCACTCCTCGACGACTCTCACGAGCCGTCCATGGCCTGGCTCAATCCCGACACGAGTCGAAGACGACCCGACGGGAGCCGAACCATAGCCCAACCGACCAAACCCGTCAACGCGGACTCGACCCGGCGTCGAACCTCGCCAGGTCACCTATCGACCAGGGGCATCAGACCGCTTCGGGCAAACCCGGCCGATCGCGAGGAAGGATCGGGTTTTTGCGGATTGGGGGAGATGGGAGAAATGGTGAACCGACTCGCGGCGGCAGAAGATCCGCGACGCACCCGAGCACGGAGGCTCGAGCCGCCGCGTCGCGCCGAGGCTCGATCGGTCGGTCAGCCCAAGTCGGAGATCCCGTTCGTCCAGAGCCGCGCGGGACGCGGACAGCGCACACCTTCATAGAGGAGACGCAGATTGTCGAGCGAGCGACGACCGGCACCGGTCGCCGTGTCAGCGGCCGGATCGACCGGAGCGACGGGCAACGGAGCGGCGGGAGCTATCGGGGTGAGCGTTTCGAGGGGCTGCGGCCCCGGGGACATCTCGAACATGGCGACCTCTCGATCTCCGCAACAGGAGGCTGGGTCCAACCCGTCTCCGACGACATCCTGGCGGATCGCGGCGGTCATGACCGCGAATCGTACACCGGCCGGGCGACGAACAAGGTCTAGGACATGGATCCCATGCAGTCGGACTGGCTCGTCACGCGAGAGGTTCGCTCCGTCTCCCAGGGAAAGGAGGAAGGACGGCGGAGCGGACGAACGAGCGTCCAACGAACGAATGCCCCGTTCCAACGAACGAGCGACGAGAGAATGTTGCTCGCGAACGGGCCGCCTTGGCCGGAGTCACAGCCCATCATGGGCCCGAGCAAGATGATATTGATCCATTTGCAAGAACGTCAAGGGGCGACTTCAGTGAAAACGGCGAGAATTCTCGCTCCCGCACGCAGACCATCTTCGTTTCGCGGCTCCGACATCGAATAGACGCCGGGGCGCGTCCGTCTGTATCATTCAGAGGAGAGCCATGCCCGACGCCGCCTGCGATCTCGAGACCGACGACGTCCTCGTCGCCAAGGGGCGAGCAGGCGACCGCGCGGCGCTCGAAGAACTGTTCAGGCGTCACCATGGTGTCGCCCACCGCGTCGCGTACCGTCTGCTCGGCCACGAGGAAGACGCCAAAGACGCCGTCCAGAACGGCTTCATCAAGGCGCTCCGACACCTCGGCGACTTCGACGGGCGAAGCGGCTTTCGGACCTGGCTCCTCAAGATCGTGACCAACGCCGCGCTCGACCTCGGGCGCTCCCGCCGCCGACGCTCGATGCTGACGCTGGTCGATCCCGACCTCGACGACGCGAGCGGACCCGCCGAACCGGCCGTCGACGACGACCCCTCGACCTCCCTCCGACGTCAGGACCTCGCTCGACTGCTCAACGGCGCCCTCGACCGGCTCGGAGGCGACAAGCGAGCCGCCTTCGTCCTCTTCGTCGAGGGCGGGCTCTCCTACGAGGAGATCGCCGAGGCCCAAGGCACCCCGATCGGTACCGTGATGAGTCGAATCTACTACGCTCGGCAAAAATTGCAGTCTTACCTCCAAGGCGTCGAAGGTCTCTGAGCGACCCGCGCCGGGAACGATCGCGACGATCGTGATGAAGAAAGAGGCGGAAGATGCGTTGTGAACAGATCCTCCGACATCTCGCGACCCCCACCGACCGGATCGACTCCGCGACCGTCGACGCTCATCTCGCGTCCTGCACCGCTTGCGCCTCGTGGTCCGAGCAGGCCGACCGCCTGAACCGCGCGCTCGAACTCACCCGCCCCGGAGATCCGGGCGCCGCCGCGTTCGACGCCCTCTGGGGCCGCGTGCTCACCGCCGTCGACGCTCCCGCCCCGGCCCGGCTCTCGGTTCGATCGCGCACTCTCCGCGTCGGCTTCCTCGTCGCCCGCGCCGCCGCCGTGCTCCTCTTCTTCGGACTCTCGGCGCGCTACTACTTCGGCCCGGGCGAACGACCCGAGACCGATTCGCCTCTCCCCGTCGAGTCGCTCGCCCTCGTCCCGATCACCGAGAACGAGACCTGCGTCATCCGCATCAACGACGGCGGCGTCGAGGTCGTTCAACTCGATTCGTCCGACAGCGGTCCGATCATGGCGTTCAATGCCGAACTCCCCGCCGGCAACGACAACGACGCCTTGAATCTCCTCGAATCGATGGCCGAATGATGTCCACCCCCGACACACTCTCCCGCGCCCTCCGGAAAGCCTCGACCCTCGGGCTCGTCCTCCTCGCGCTCGCCTGGTTCGCGCCTCGGCCCGCTCGAGCCCAGTTCGACGTCCTGGCTCGTCAGGTCACCGTCTTCGGCGTCCTCGCCACTCCCAAGGGCACGACGATCGATCCCAAGCTCGACCCGATCAAGGATCAACTCGAGAAGCTGCTCCCCAAACACGGATTCAAGCTGCTGCGGGTCGAGAGCAAGCGACTCTCGACCGGTCAGATCCTCGACTGCGAACTCGGGTCGGGCTTTCGGGCCTCGGCGCAGCTCATCCAGGCCGTCGATCCCGACGGCAAGATCCAGGTCCACGTCAAACTCCAGCGCATGGGCACGCTGCAATACCAAGGACTCATGGCGACGCCGCCGAATCAGATCTTCTTCTGCGACAAGGAACTCCCCAACGGCGAACGCCTGGTGATCGGCGTCGGCGCGCGCTGAGGCGGAGCCCCGAGGGCCGAGTCGCTCATCGCAACGCGATCGGATAGTAGATCTCGGTCGTCGGGTCGAGCGGGTCGGATTCGGGTCCGCCGTAGATCTCCCAGCAGGGTCGCGCCAGCTTGATCTCTCGATCCATCGCGTAGCCGCGGATCCTCTGGTGGACCTGGGGCAGGTTTTCGTAGGGACCCCGAAACGCGATCGCGAGCACTCGCCCCGCGAGCGTCTGCGAGCAGACGACCGGACCCGTCGGGGTCGACGCGAACGGACGTTCGACCTCGACGCCGCACTCCACGTGCATCTCGTCGTCGATATACATCACCACGTGTCGTCCCGGCCTCAACTCGGGACGACTGCCCACGAAGGCCCAGACCGGCCCGAGCGCTTCCGAGATCGTCTCGGTGAGCCGCTCGGGAGTCGTGACGCGGCGCGCGACCGCAAGGATTCGCGCGCGGACGAACCGCTCTTGGACCTCGAGGACCATTTCGCCACCCGCCTCCGGCTGTTGAGGGGATCGGTGGGCATCGCCGCGACCGATCAGCCGAGTACAGGAACGGACTCGGGATGGGAGAGCCCGAAGAAGCCGTCACTCTGCCTTTTCTTTCTCGCAGCGCCCGCGTTGCAATGCAAGGACTCGGTTCGAGAATGCGGAATGGTCGCCGGCGGACGGCCGACTCGTTGACCCGGCCGTCGCCGCGCGCTATCGATGGAGATGCGGCTCTCACGCCCCGCATCGTCCCGCTCGATCTTCATTCGTTGGAGTGAACCATGCCGCTCGCACCTCCCCGTCTCATCCTGGCTCTCGCGATCTCGCTCCTCGGACCGATGTCGCTCGCGCTCCCCTGCTCCGCCGCCGAGGAGCCGCCCGCAAAGGCGGGCTCGCTCGTGATCGTGGGCGGCGGCGGGATGCCCGACGACGTCCGCGACCGCTTCGTCGAACTCGCCGGCGGCAAAGACGCGCGGATCGTCGTCATCCCCACCGCGAGCGAAGCGGCCGACGACGAGAACGAACGCGAGAGCTATCTGAAGCCCTGGAGGAAGTATCAACCCCAATCGATCGACTACCTCCACACGCGCTCACGTGAGAAAGCCGACGACCCCGCATTCGTCGCGCCGATCGAGAAGGCGACCGCGGTCTGGTTCGGTGGCGGCGATCAGTCGAAGATCACCGCCGCCTACCGCGACACCGCCGTCCATCGCGCACTGCGGGCGCTCCTGGCGCGCGGCGGAGTGATCGGCGGGACCTCGGCGGGCGCCGCGATCATGTCCGACGTCATGATCGAGGGCGGAAACCCCCGCGCGGAGGTCGGATCCGGCCTCGGGTTCACCAAGAACATCGTCGTCGATCAACACTTCCTCGCGCGGAGTCGGATCAACCGACTCCTCGGCGTCGTCGCGGAACGACCCGGTTTGGTGGGGATCGGCATCGACGAGGCGACCGCCTTCGTGATCACGGGCGACCGCTGGAGCGTGCTCGGGAAGTCGTTCGTGCTCGCGATCGCCCCCTCGGAATCCGGTCCGCCGCGGTTCGAGAGCTTCCGCCCGGGCGACGCCGGCCGGCTCCCCGAACGCGGCATGCCGGTCGTCGAACGCCGACGCCGGGGCGAAGACGACTGATCACCGATCGATCACCCCAGCCGAAAAAACCGCGACGCCCGCCGGTTCCCTCTCGGATCGAGAGGGAACCGCGGGCGTCGACGCTGAATCGGGTCGATCCGTCGATCAATACGCGTCGGCGCTGATCACTTCGCCGCCGTTGCGGGTCGTGAGCGCTTGGTAGATCCCGACCGGCTGGCCGGGCACCAGTCGATAGACGCGTTGGCTGCTGTCGTACGTCGCCGAGGGCGAGTTGCCCGCCGAGATCGGCCACGACTGGACGGTGTCCTTGATGAACCGAACCGAGCCGTCGACGAACGCGAAGTTCGCTCCGCCGGGGTGGAAGCTCGACGCGTTCATCGCGTAGAAATCGTACCCGCCCACCTGAGCGACGGTACCGACGTTCTTGCGATGCATGTTCAAGGGATAATATCCCTCGAAGAGCGTATCGGCATAATAGCCCGAGTTCCACCAGTGGTAGTAGTCGACGGTCGAGGCGTCGAGCAGCGAGTGTCCGTGCTCACCGAACATGATCGTGTTGCTCGTGCCGTCGGTGACGTCGGCGAGGCGGATCGCCGAGTGTCCGAAGATCACGCCGTTCATGCTCGCGACGCGAGTCGTGAAGGTCGAGTCGATGCTGCGGATTCGCAGGCCCCACATGCCCTGGCAGGCCGAGTAGCTCGTGAAGTTCTGCACCGGCGAGGTACCCGCCGGAATGATGTAGCTGCTTGCGTCGAGCGGCTTGGCGATCGAGACGATCGGGTCGCTGGGGCACCAGAGCGTCGAGACGCCGATCCCCGCGAGCGTCACGTTCTGCGCCGAGCCGTTCGAGAAGTCGAAGTTGTAGGTGTTGAGAGTGTTCTGGCCCTCGATGAACGGCATGACCCGCACGAAGACGTTGGCCCCTTCGCGCGATGCTCCGTCCGTGTTCCGCCGCGAGGTGAAATGGCCGGCGGGGAGACAACCGTTCGACGACTCGTAGTTCGCCGCGGCGAGCGCGAGCTGCTTGAGGTTGTTGGTGCACTGGGCGCGACGAGCAGCTTCGCGAGCCGCCTGCACCGCCGGAAGCAGCAGCGCGATCAAGACTGCGATGATGGCGATGACGACCAACAGTTCGATCAGCGTGAAACCGGCGCGGCGACCGAGACCTTCGCGCATGCGCATGATCCATCTCTCCTGAGCGAGCGGGAATGAATGGGGAAGGGATGAGGACCGACGACGACCCGAACGGGCCGAGGGACGACGTGCGGAAACCTGACGTGACCGAGCCGAGAGGCTCGGCGATTCCCTACCGGCGGGGTTGGAACGACAATGCTCGAGACGCTCAGCGCGACTCGATTCCCTCTTCCGCTCCCTTGGCTTTCTTCGCCTTGGGGTTCGCGGGCACGTTTTCCTTGAAGCGGCCTTCCGTGGGCGACGCGATGATTCCCTTCTTGCTCGGATCATCGAGTTTGATCGACCCGACCTCGGCATCGCCGCACCCGGCCGCGAGGCTCAACAGGAGGCTTGCCGCCACGGTCGCGATTCCGAGAGCTGGGCGAAACGACTGCGACATGGAAACGATTCCGATACGAAGCGGGTCGCGAGGCCGGCGGATCTCCGACACGGCGAGCAGGGAGAGTCGCGACGCCACGATCATCTAATCTAGTTCGACGCCGCCGAAATTCGCAAGAGGTAGAATCCATGAATGCACGGAGAGACGCCCGAGAAGCTCCGCCCGACCCGCGCATTTTCGGATATCCTCGAGAGGAGCCTCGTCGGACCCATTCCACCCCGCGCCGAGAGTCGACGACCATGCGCCCCGACCGACCCGCGCCTCGCTCGCCCATCGCCGCGCTCCTCGGCTTCGAGAGCGTCGTCTTCGTCCTCCTGAGCGCAGCCGACCTCTTCATGACCTATCGGCTCCTCTGGAAAGCGCGGTTCTACGAGTCGAACCCGATCGCTCAGTTCTTCTTCGCACGCTGGAACATCGCCGGTTTGACGCTCTTCAAGTTCAGCCTCGTGATCTTCATCATCGTGATCGCCGAGACGATCGAGCGCTACCGCCCTCGCGTCGGTCGCTTGATCCTGATCCTCGGCTGCGTCGCCGCCGCCGCGGCGGCCTTCCACGGCTACCGCCTCGAAGCCGAACACGGCTGACGCCCCGCGCTCAACGGCTCGCGGCCGCCTCGAGCTCCTTCCGCGACACCCGGTACCGCGCCAGCGTCGGATAGAGCAGCAGATGATCCTCGAAGCCCTTCGGATCCATCTGCGCGGCCCGCGCCAGGATCTGCTCGGCCTTCATCTCCTCGAGTCGATGCGCGTCGGGAGCCTTGATCGACTCCGCGAGCAACGCGTGCGCGGCCGCGACGGGAACCAGCATCGCGATCGTTCGCGGCTCGACGTCGTCGAGACTCTCGTCGAGCTGCAGCAGACTCGCGAAGGTGGTCCGCGCGTCGAGCCGGAAGTCTCGAAGCAACTGGAGAGCCATCAAGCGAATCCCGATATTCAGATAGAAGCGGACGTCGTCTTCATGGATCTCCCAGTCCGCGCCTCGGAGGTTCTCTCGCGCCAGCGCGAACGCCTTCTTCAGGAGTTCGAGACCCACCGGGTTCTCGCCGCCGAAGAACATCGGCTCGGGGTCGCTCGCGTAGGCCCAGCCCAGCCGGCGGCGGATCGAGGGGATCAAGGCGGGAGGAACCTCCGGATCAACGAGCATCGACTCGAGGAGCATCTGCAAACGTCGATAATTCTCGACCGTCACCGCGCGGGCCTCGGGGCCGCCCTGGGGGTGGATCGCGTTCAGCGTCAACCCTCGATAATTCAGGAAGTGCGCCAGCGCGAACCGATACTCGAGCCGCCTCGGCCCCGCGAGCAAGGCCGGTCCGAACCGGTCGAACTCGACGAGCAAGGCCTGCCAGCGCCGAGCCGCCTCGAGCCGCAACGTCTTGCCGTCGATTCGATAACTCTTGTGGTACATCATCCCCAGGGTCGTGGCCGCTCGGAGATGCACCAATCGATGTTCATCGGTCCCGGTCGCCTGGAGTGCGAAGCGTGCGTCGCGCTCGGCCTGTTCGGCGACCTCGAGCCCGAACAGCGACGCCTCTTCGCGCGTGATCACCAGGGCGCCCGAGGTCCGGCTCGTGAAGTCGTCGCTCGCGGTGTAGTTGAGCCAGACGAGGTCGGTCGCGATCCGGGCACGAAGCGCCGCGTCGTGGGGGTCACCCTCGCGGAGCGGCTCGAGGACCGCGAGCCCTTCGCGGCCGCAGTCGAGCGCGGGGTCGATCCGCCCTCGGTACCAAGCCAGGAACATCGCTTGATGGGCGATCGTCGCGAGCCGTCGACGCTCGCCCGCCGAGAGCGACTCGCCCCGACTCACCACCATCCCTTCCATGATCCGCGCGCGGCGATCGATCTCCTCGGGGGCGACTCCCAGGATCGGCCGCGGCGTCCGGACCGCGAGCGCAATCCGGTAGCCGTCGCCCCGGATCGCCTCGGCGAGAGCCGCGTTCCTCGCGATCCAGGCGTCGAGCCGCGCCGTCGGGCCATTGCTCCACGCGTGCCAAACCGCGGCGACCGCGGCGAGCCCGCAGACCGCGACGGCGATCGAGCGAACGCGTCGACGTCTCTTCATGCGAGTCGCCGTACGGGGCGAGTCGTCGTCGTGCTCCGGAGCGCCGATCGCCTTGCGCAGCCGCGCGGCGAACTCCGAGGCGCTCGCGATCCGAGCGGCCGGATCGCGCTCCATCGCCGCCAGACAGACCCGAGCGAGCGACCGCGGCACGCCGTTGCGACCGAGCGCGGAACGGTCGAATCGGCAGGCGCGCGCCTGCTCGACCGCGGAGGCGAGCGACCCCTCGTAAGGCATCCGACGCGTGAGCAGATGATAGAGCACCGCTCCAAGCGAGAAGACGTCGCTCCGCTCGGTGAGGTGTTCGCCGCGGGCCTGCTCGGGGGCCATGTAGTTCGGCGTGCCGCGGATCTTGCCGTCGGGACCGGTGATCAGGCCGCTCGCCATGCCGAAGTCGATGACGCGCGGGACGCCGTCGTCGCCGAGCAGGATGTTGCGGGGCTTGACGTCGCCGTGGAGCAATCCCGCTCGGTGAGCCTCGGCGACGCCCGCGGCGGCTCGGGCGACCAGGAGCGCCCGCTCGCGCGGATCGCCCAGCCCCTCGACCGCGACCTCGTCGAGCGTCCGAGCGCCGCGCACGTATTCCATCACCAGCGCGGCGCCGCCCTCGAGGCGGAGCAAGTCGAGACAGACGACCACGTTTCGACTCTTGACCGCCGCGAGCGCCTGACCCTCGACGATCGCCTGGACCATCGATTGCGACTCGTCCGTGCAATGATAGATCTTGATCGCAACGAGCCTTCGGAGCAGCGGGTCGACCGCGAGCAGGATCGATCCTTGCCCGCCGTCGCCCAAAGGCCGCATCACGCGATACTTGCCCAGATGTGTGGGCACATCGTGCGCAACGCCTCGAGTCGCGGGAGCCTCGAGCGCCTCGCGCACCAGCTCCGCCAGTTCGGGGAAACGCTCGACATAGTCGGCCGCGTCGGGCGATTCGCCCTCGCCGCGCCTCAGCTCGATCTCGAGCAGCAGCAGTTCGCACGCCGCGCGGGGCCGGAGCTCGACCGGCTCGCGCTCCACCGCTCGTTCGATCGCGATCGGCCGTCCCGCTCTCCAACGCTGCTCGAAGCTCTCGCGGAGTTCGACGACCCACTCGAGCTCGGCGCGCGTCAGAGAGTCGTCGGCGTGCGAGATCAGTCGACTAATTGGCATGAGAGGGGCCATTGATCGACTCCAGCCAGATCTTGCGGATGAGTTGGAGCTTGAGGCTCACGGTTCGAGTCGCGCAGCCGCGACGCTCGGCGATCTCGGGGAGCGTGAGCCCCTCGAGCTTGAGGAGGGCAAAGGGCCGGAGCTTGACCGGGTCGAGCCGATCGAGGAGATAGTCGCAGAATTCGAGCGATTCGAGCTCGGCTCCCGGCGCGGGCGCGGAGTCGGCGATCGCCTCGAGGCACGGGATCTCGCGTCGGCCGCCGATCTCCGAAGCGCGGACCACGCGGCCGCCTCCGCGCTTCGCGGCGCGGGCGCGCTCGCCCGCCCGTCCGGCGACGCGCCGCGCCAGCATCGCGAGAGTGCGCCAGAGGTCGTGGCGGTCGCGATTGCTTACGCGGATCTTGCCGTCCTCGACCTCGAGCGCCAGGAGATATTCCTGAAACGCCTGTGCCGCGACCTCGGCCGATTCGCCGACCAAGATCCCGCCGCCCGCCGCGCGGACGCGATCGGCCGCGTATCGCTCGAGCCGTTCGCGATAGCGCAACCAGAGCTGCGCCGCGATCTCGGACCGGGGGCACTCCGACTCAGCCCGGCGCGATTCCTTGTAGGCTCGCAGCAGCCTCGAGACCGAACCGGGGGGGTGTTCGTTCATCGGATCGACCATCGGTTCGTGTTTGCAGAATGGGGGATCGACACCACTCGGCCCGCCGAGTGTAACCCGAACGTTGCGCGACTTCACCCGGAAATCGCGCCAAACTCGGCCATGCGAGAGCAGCCGCCGTTCAAGAAACGAACGGATTTGTCTCGAAAGAATTGCGCGGGCGGTCGCTTTTTTCGCATGGGATGTGTGGAAGCGGTGTTGCGACTTCGCTCGTGCGTCGCCGACGGCGGTGACACGGGTTTGAGAATAATCTTGAAGACTCGTGGGATGAGATCGTTCATCTTCGCATTATCCTTCTGCTGCTCGACCAACGCGATCGCCGGGACGGTCGAGTTCTTCGATGAGTCGAGCTTCCTCGCCCTCTCGGGCGGCACGCAGATCGTGCACTTCGACGAACTGAACCCGGGCGACAACGCAATCCAAGGAAACGAGTACTCGGGTCTCGGGCTACAAATCGTTCAGAGAGAAGGGCTTCCGATCAACGTCCTCTTCTTCGGCGACTCTTCGTTCATCACTCGCAACGGGTTCCCCGAGAGCGTTCACTCGCAGCCGAACGCGATCAGTTCCTCTGGGGTGAACGTGGGGCTGGGCCACAATGACGCCTTCTCCGATAACTTCGATTTCATCTTCTCGACACCGGTTTTCGCCGCGAGTCTTTTCGTCGGGAACATCGGACCCGGTGAGACCTCGGTTCAGTTCCTTCGACCCGATGGTTCCGTCTTGGCGGAAGAGACTTTCACAACGGGGCACGCAGGACTCATCGGCGGCGGATTCAACAACCGAGTTTTCTACGGGGCGATCACGACGGAACGGATCGGCCGGATTCGGACCATCGAGGGAACCTTCGATCTCGATGGGATCCTCTACGATGACATTCGCTTCTCCGCCTCCTCCGCCGTCCCCGAGCCGAGCGGCCTGATCTCGGCGGCGATCGGTGCGGTTGCGTGGGTCGGGTATCGCCGACGCCGTGTGAAGGTGCGCTGACACGATCATCGCCGCATGCTTCGACCCTGTGCAACGATCCGACCCCGCGGCGATCGCACTCGCCGCGGGGTCGGCTCAGAGTAGAAGCAGGCGAGCATATCCGTCGAAAGCCATCGAATCGCGGCATCGACGGTACGTCGTTCCCGCTTACCCCCGTCGCCGCTTGGCCTCTTCGATCGTTTCGCATACAATCCATCGATTGGGATGAGTGCAGGCGGTTTGCCTCGAAAACGATCCTGTCGAGGAGCTCGGATGTGGACTTCGAAACGGTATTGACCGCGGTCCGGTCGTGGCCGATGGAGAAGCGGCTCCGGCTGATCGGCGAGGTCTGGGATGAACTCACCGGGCCCCCCTCCGCTCCGCCGGCGGAGTCGTTGGAGGAGCTTCTCGACCAACGTATCGCGTCCCTCGATCGAGAGCCCAACGCGGTCATTTCCTGGGAAGTCGTCGAAGCCCGGGCACTCGAGCGGTTTCGGAAATGACGCTGCCGGTCGTGCTCACTCGCGACGCCGAGACCGACTTCGACTCGGCTGCCGACTGGTACGAGCAACAAGCCGGACTCGGCACCGCGTTCACTCTTCGAGTGCGCGATGTGTTGGCAAGGATCGGTGGAATGCCGGAACTCCATGCGGTGCTCAGCCACGGTCTCCGACGCGCCCGAGTCGACGGCTTTCCCTACTGCGTCTACTACCGAGTCGGATCCGAGAGGGTGGAGGTCGTCGCCATCCTACACGCCCGCCGCGATCCTTCGATCTGGATGAACCGAGGGTGATCTCCCTTCGGATTCGGGTCGATCGGGAATTCCGGCCCTCGCAAGCCGGCCAATCATGATGATGACAAAGAGTCGACCCCGGGGCGAATCGATTCGCCTCGGGGTCGACTGGGCATGAGATTCAACAGAGGCACATGCAATCAAAGTTTGCACGATTCGGCCTCGTCAGCGCGTCGTTCCCGTTTACCCCCGCGTCGCCGCTTGGTCGCTTCGAGAGGGTCGCGCGGCGGGGCAAGGGCTCGTTCGCGAGCTGGCCCGACTCTTGCTCGAGGGCCTGATACGCTCCGAGCCGAAGTGGTATACTGAAGCATCAAGGCAAGGCTCGACCGGATGATGCCTCGCGTCCAATATGGGGGGCGTTGCATGGATCTCCAGGATGTGTTGATGGAAGTTCGCGAGTGGTCCGCGGAGGACCGACTTCGCTTGATCGAGGAGGTCTGGGACGATCTCTCCGGGGAGAGTCCGCGGTTGCCGCTGACGGCGGAACTGAAAGACCTGCTCGATCGCAGGATCGCCGCGCTCGAGGCGGATCCCGAAAACGTCGAGAGCTGGGAAGAGATCAAGACATTCGTGCGGCGGCCGAGATGAGCCTCCCTCTGGTCTTCCAGGCGGGAGTCCGAGGCGAGATCGACGATGCCTATCAGTGGTACGAGCGGCAGCGCGAGGGACTTGGCGAGGAGTTCTTGTTGGAGGTCGAGGCGGCTCTCGCTCGAATCGCGCGAGATCCGGAACTCCATGCGATCGTCCACCGAGAGGTACGGCGCGGTCGATTGAGTCGCTTTCCGTACTCCGCCTACTATCGAATCGAGTCGGAGCCGATCACCGTCCTCGCGATCCGCCACGCCAAACGCGATCCCTCGAGTTGGCGCTCGGAAGCCTGAACTCGAGGCTCTCCTCGAGTCGTCCGATCGAACTCCGATGCACCAAGAAAGAATCGACCCCGGGGCGAATCGATACGCCTCGGGGTCGGCTTGGAATTCGGAAGTGAGGAGATCCGGATTCGGAGTCGCTCTCGATCGATCAGTTGAGCACCGGCAGCTCGGGTGCGCTGCCGACCACGGCGCGTGCCTTGGGTTTGTTCTTCAGCAGAGTCAGGCCCATCTTCACCTTGTCGCCGATCGTCTTCTGCGAGAGGCAGGTGTAGAGGCAGAGCCGGTCGCATTCGACGGTCTTCTTGCGGATCTCCTGCGCTTTGGGACCGTACCAGATGTCGCGGGCCGACTGTTCCTTGATGTTGCCGATCGGCGGGTAGTAGTAGCAGGGTTGGACGTCGCCGTTGACGCGGATGAAGAAGTCGCGGAGTCCGATCCGGCAAGGGAGCGTCTCCTTGGGGGCCGACTCCTCGCGGAAGTGCGGGATCATCAGGCCGATCACCATCTCCGACGGCATGATCGGCGCACCCGCCTTCTTGAGCGCGACGAGCTCGTCGATGACCTTGCGGAGTTCGTCGTGCTCGTCTTCATTGATCCAGAGGTCGCCGTAGGTCTCGGGGGTCCAGCGGTCGACGGGCTGGAAGTTGTAGGCGGTGGCTCCCATCTCCTTGACCCAGGCGACCATCTCCGGCATGTACTTGTAATTCTTGCGCGTGACGGTCGTTTTCACGAGGATGGGAAAGTCGAGCCCGCGCTTGTCGCGCTCTTCGACGGCGTAGCGAATGCCGTCGGAGAGCTTCTGGAAGAGTCCGGGCCAGCCTCGGAGTTCGTCGTGGACCTCGGCGCACGGGGCGTCGACGGAGACGTTGAGGTTGAACGGCCGCGCCTCGGCGAGCTTCGCGGCGTTCTTGCGGTTGAGCGCCGAGCCGTTGGTGGTGACGCCGCTGCGGATGCCGTTGGCGTGGCAGAAGGCCATCAGGTCGAGGAACCCCGGCTTGATGAACGGCTCGCCGCCGCTGAAATTGATCGAGAAGGTGCCCACGAACTCCTTCACCGACAGGAGCGCGGCTTCCCATTGAGCGATCGTCATCTCGTCTTTGTAAACCGGCAGCCGCCAGTATTCGCAATACTGGCACTTGACGTTGCATCGCTCGTTCACCAGTCCGTAGAAGGTGACGGGCTTGGTGGCGTCGTATCCGGTCGCTAGGTAGAGCTCTTCGGCGGCGGCCGACTGGACGTGCTTGACCGCCAGGCCGGACATTTCGACGAGATTCATGGTGTCGAGATCCTCGATCGGAGACGAAGCCATCCGGCCGTCGGAGCCGGCGGGTGGGCCGTGAGCACGCGAACCGGAGCCGGGCGGAAATCGACCGGACGCGAACTTTCTGGAAGGGAATCTAGGACACGAAATCGCCATGTCGTCGACGTGTTGCACCGATGCGGAGGAGTTCGCGCTCCGAGGGACTTCGGATCGCTCGCGTCGATCGGTTAAGATGGCGTGGCCCGAGCCGACGGACTCCCCGCAACGCGGAGCGAGCCGATCCCGTCGCGCGGAACGGCAGTCGACGGCCGAGACGGAACGCTCAACGCATGTGCGGCTTCATCGGAGCAGCTTGGACCGACCCCGCTCGCGCCCTCGACGAAGCGACGCTGGTCGCGATGCGCGACCGCCTGACGCACCGAGGGCCCGACGACGCCGGGCTCCATCGCGACGCCCACGCCGCGCTCGGGTTTCGCAGGCTGGCGATCGTCGACGTCGAGGGCAGCCGCCAGCCGCTCTCGAACGAAGACGGCACGATCTGGACCGTCTTCAACGGCGAGATCTACAACTTCCCCGAACTCCGCCGCAGGCTCGAAGCGCGGGGACACACCCTCCGCACCTCGGGCGACACCGAGGTCCTCGTGCACCTCTACGAGGACGAAGGGCCGGCGTTCGTCGCGCGGCTCCGCGGCATGTTCGCCCTCGCCGTCTGGGACGCGCCGCGACGTCGGCTCCTGATCGCGCGCGACCGGCTCGGACAGAAACCGCTCGTCTACAGGCTCGGCCCGGGCGAGATCGCGTTCGCGAGCGAACTCAAGGCGCTCCACGCGCTGCCGGCCGATCGACGGCCGGGCGCCGTCGACCCGATCTCGCTCGACCGCTACCTCGCATTCGGATATATCGGCGCTCCGGCTACCATTCATGACGATGTCTTCAAGCTCCCGCCCGCCCATCTCGGCGTCTGGGAAGAGGGCCGGCTCCGGCTCGAGCGCTACTGGGAGCCCGACTGGAGCCGAGAAGACGCGAACGCGCCCGAAACCGACGTCGAACGGCTCCGCGAACTCCTCGCCGACGCCGTGCGCGAGCAGATGATCGCCGACGTCCCCCTGGGGGCGTTCCTGTCGGGCGGCATCGACTCGACCGTGATCGTCGGTCTCATGAGCAAATTCTCGAGCCGGCCGGTGAAGACCTTTTCGATCGGCTTTCCCGACCCCGCCTTCGACGAGACCCGCTACGCCGAGATCGCAGCGCGAAGCCTGGGAACGGAGCACCATGCGTTCGTCGTCGAGCCGCGTGCCTGGGAGACCTTGCCCGCGCTCGCCGAGCAGTTCGACGAGCCGTTTGCCGACAGCTCCGCGCTTCCGACCTGGTTCGTCTCTCGCGAGGCGCGTGCGCACGTGACCGTCGCGCTCACGGGCGATGCGGGCGACGAACTCTTCGCCGGTTACGATCGCTACCGCGCCGTCGCGCTCACCGCCGCGCTCGAACGACTGCCCGCGCCTCTGCGTGCGCTGATCGCCGGACGCGTCGCGCGCGCCCTTCCCGCTTCCGCGCGTGCCAAGACTCGGATTCGCAGGGTCAAGCGGCTGCTCGAGGCGGTCGGTCGAACCGAGGTCGACCGCTACGCGTCCTGGATCACGCAGTTCGACGAGCCCGCGCGGCTCGACCTCTACACCGACGAATTCGCCGCACACCTCGTCGAGCGAACCCGCCAAGACCCGCTCGCCCGCGAACCCGACCCGATCTCCGACCTCGCCCGAGCCATATCCGCCGCCTACAAGCGCGACCCCGTCACCCGCGCCATGACCGCCGACCTCCTCACCTATCTCCCCGGCGACCTCCTCGTCAAGGTCGACCTCGCGAGCATGGCGCATTCGCTCGAGGCCCGCGGGCCGTTCCTCGATCATCGCGTCGTCGAACTCGCCCTCGCCATGCCGATCGAACGCAAGCTGAGGCTGCGCGGCGGACGCTCGAAACATGTGCTCAAGACTGCATTCGCCGACTTGATTCCCCCCGAGATCATGAACCGGCCCAAGATGGGATTCGGCGTGCCGATCGATCGGTGGTTCCGCGGCGAACTCGCCGGCGAGCTCCGCGCGGTGCTGCTCGACCCCACGGCGACCGCTCGGGGCCGATTCCGACCCGCCGCGGTCGAACGACTCATCGATCAGCACGTCGCGGGAACACACGATCATGCCTATCGGCTCTGGGCGCTCTTGATGCTCGAGCTCTGGAGCCGGCGCTGGGGCGGATGACCGATGGGTGCGGGGAGTTGCCGATGAGATTCGATTCACGAAAGGCGGGCGAGCGATGAGCTGCATCTTCTGCAAGATCGTCGAGGGGAAGATCCCCGCGGCGCGCGTGCTCGAGACCGACGACGCCGTCGCCATTCTCGACATCCGACCGGTGAACGCGGGGCATGTCCTCGTCGTCCCGCGCGAGCACCATGCCGACCTCTGCGAACTCTCCGACGAGACCGCCGCGCGCGTCGCCGCGCTCCTGCCCCGCCTTGCGCGGGCGATCCGCCGCGCCACCGGGGCCGACGGCCTGAACGTCGTCATCAACAACGGCGCCGCCGCGGGCCAGACCGTCTTTCACGGACACTGGCACCTCATCCCCCGCTTCTTCGACGACGCGGTCAACTGGCCCTGGCCGCACTCCGAGTACCAGGGCGACGAGCCGGCACAGATGCAATTTCGGATCCGTCGCGAACTCGAACCGTTCGACGAGTGATGCCGAGATCGACCCATGCCGGCTCGATCGATCGATCAAGCCTTGGGACGAGCATATGCCAAGGCGAGCAGCGCATACGACGTCACGAGGTTCGGGTCGCCCTCCATGAAGCGGTCGGCCGGGTTGACCCACGAGCCGTCGGCCGCCTGACGCTTGGCGAGCGCGGCGACGAGGTCGAGCCGCCAGTCGTGCTCCTTGCCCGCGGCGTCGACCAGCTTCGCGTCGCCGTACATCGCAAGCGCCTTGGCGAAGGTCTGATAGTAGTAGAAGAGGCCCGACTGGCCGAGGCCGGGGTTCTCATCGAGCGTATAATGCTCGCGAATGAAGCGCAAGGCCGCCTTGACTCGCGGATCGTCGCGGGTCAAGCCGGCATGGATCATCGACTTGAGACCGGCATAAGTCATGCTCGCATAAGAGCGCAAACCGCCGTTGGGGAGATTCGGCTCGTCGGCCATGCTGACCCCGCCGAGCGCGGGAGTGTAGATGAAGCCGCCGTCGTTGACCTTGCCCGCCCAGGGTTGGTCGTTGAACTCTCCGGCGAGGTTCTGAGTCCGCGACACGAACACGAGCGCCTTCCGCAGCGCGGGGTCGTCGGCGGGGAGCCCGGTGTCGCGCAACGCATCGAGAAAGAACGACGTATTCGAGAGGTCGGGCCGGCTCTTGCTGCCGTAGCCCGCGCCTCCGTAGAACGGGTCGGACGGGGTCTTGCCCTCCGACTCGTCCCATTGAAGACCCTTCAAGTAATTCTGCGCCGCCGCGATGCGGGCCTTGTAGCGACCGTCGACGTTCGCCTCGTGAAACGCCATGAGCGCGATCGCGGTGACGTAATTCGCGGTCGGTCCTTCGGCGAAGCCCCCCTTGGGCGAGAGGAACGACTCGAGGAAGCCGAGACCCTTGACGACCGCCGGGTCGCTCGGCGTCACCCGCTTCGAGCGGAGCATCGCGGTGACCACGAGCGCGGTGATCCCCGGCCCGCGCTGGGCCGACCAAGCTCCCTGTTCATCCTGCCGAGGCTTGAGGAATCCCACCGCGCGGGCCGACATCGCCTCGGGCGAGGCGCCGGTCGACTGCGCCGAGACCGGCATCCCGCTCCATCCCCAGACGACCGCCGAGGTCGCCGTCGCGCTCGCGCGCAAGAAATGCCGACGTGAATTCATGGATCGCATTCGCGCAGCTCCTCGGAGAGAGGCATGACGCCGAGTACCACCGGGACCACCGGCGAGCGTCGCATCCCTCACGACTATCTTACCCGCATTCGCCGCCCGGCGGGAACGCCCCGACCGTCCGGCGACCGACGCACTCCGGCTCCGTGAACCCTCTTCCCGCGAGCCGGCCGCACGATCGTGGGTCGCCGGGGTCGGAGGAGAAATGGAGAAGGTTTCGAGTCGCTCCGATGATCGTGACCCGAGTCCCGTCTCGAGCGTTGCTCTGCCGCAACACGATCCGAGGATTGCGAGCCGAAGATGTTGACGCCGGCCGGTCCGCGCGTGTTCACTCTCGGATTGGTCCGCAATCGTCTGAAGGTCGCCCCCCCGTCGAAGGAGTGCGTCATGCTTTGGAATCGTTTGGGTTCGGCCGTCCTCGGTTTGGTCGTCGCACTGACCGCCGCCGGTTCGGCTTCCGCCGGCATCACGCTCTACGACCAGAACTTCGAGAACCCGACCGGGTTCGTCAACGAAGGCGGCGATATCAACATCAGCCGAACCGTGAATCAGCTCTACGGCAACCAGCCGGTCGGCTTCACCTTTGCACAAGCGTTCACGGTCGAGACGCTGCTGATCAACGGAACCCAGGCCTTCGGCACCGGCTATTCGGACCCGCAGGCGATCGGCGGCAAGTATGCCCTCGGCTTGCTCTCGACCCGTCAAGACGACCTCCTCGGCCTGTCGTTCAACCTCCAAGGCAACGACTTCCTCAACTTCCGGCTCAACATCTCGAGCATCGACCTCGACCGCTTCGGCGGTTCGTTCAACCCGGCGAACGGCTCGGCCGTCCCCGTCTTCGAGATCAAGCTCTTCGACAACCCGGGCGGCGGCACGAGCCTGAGCGGCAACGGCACCGAGCTCGCCTCCACGCAGATCACCGGCGTTGCGTCGGCCTCGCGTTCGGTGTTCAACTGGACCGAGCACATCGTCGCGCTCGACGCCAAGAACTCGACGAACGGCAACGTGACGCTTCGGATCGACCTCTTGGACACCGGCGGAAGCGGCTACGCGGCGATGGACAACTTCCTCATCGTCGCGTCGAACACCCCGGGCGACGTCAACCTCGTCCCCGAACCCTCCACCCTCGCCTCCCTCACCCTCGCCCTCGGCCTCACCGCCCTCACCGCCGTCCGCACCCGGACCCGCCGTCCGACGAACTGATCGTCCTTGCCGGCACGATTCCGACCCCAGCCCGCCGACCCACCCGCCCCGGGTGCGTCGGCTGGGAAGGTCGATTCTCATGAGCGGCAGAATCGATCGGGTCGGTACGAGATCGGGAATCCTCGACAAGTTCGAGTCGCGCGTCACGAGATCTGCGATCGGAAGGCGACGACGCGAAGCTTGGTTCCGTCACATCTCTCGATCAGTCCGTCGCGACGGAGTCGATCGATCGTCGATTCGAGGCGCTCTTTGATCCTGATGCCGGTGCGCTGGAAACCAAGAGTCAGCGAGACAGCCTTCGTGAGGTCGTCGTTCTCAGTGGGTCCGCAAGAACGCAGCGTTGAGAGGATGGTGTCTCGGATTTCGTTGTCGGAGAATTCGTGGATCTTTCGCGGCGGTTGCGGGGCGATTCTGATGCGTGGAGAACCGGGTTGAGCTGTCTCGTGCTCGATATCTTGTCGATCTTCGGGATCGGACGTACCGGTGGGTTCCTCATTGAGATCGAGTTCGATCAAGTCGGAGCCGACGTCCTGGGTGGGATCGATCTCCGAGGCGGTCGCGGCGGCCGCGTCGTGCTCGACAATCCGTGCTTCGTAAGCGGTCACGATCCGATCGATCTGCTGAGCACGGCCGCGGACCCAGTCGGTCGACCAGACGCGAAGAATGTGCCAGCCCAGACGCTCGAGAACGTCTTGACGGAGACGGTCGCGATCGCGCGCCGTTGCGGAGCTGTGGTAGGTGGCGCCGTCGCATTCGATTCCGAGGACGAAGAGCCCGGGATGGTTCGGATGGGTGAGTGCGAGGTCGATCCGATAGCCGCCGCAGCCGACCTGAGAGAGGACACGCAGCCCTCTCGCCTCGAGCGCGCGGGCGACCTCCGCCTCGAACGGCGAGTCGAACTCGCGGAGACCGCTCGCCGTCGACTGCGAGTCGAGCGCGGCCGCACCGCGCTCGGCGAAGTCGAGATAGGCGCGAAGAAGGTGCACTCCGCGCGCCTTGGACTTCGTGAGGTCGATGTCGTGAGGGCGCATCGAGCTGATCACCGTCATCGACTCGCGGGCACGCGTGATCGCGACGTTGAGCCGGCGTTCGCCACCCGCGACATTGAGCGGGCCGAACCTCTGGTAGACTCGCCCTTGATCATCAGGACCGTACGCGATGCTCAGAAAGATGACTTCTCGCTCGTCGCCTTGGACGTTCTCGAGATTCTTGACGAAGAACGGCTCCGGACGTTCGTGATCGAAGAATTCCTCGAGGGAGAGATCCTCTCGGCGGAGTCGTTCGAGTTCGTCGAGGATCGCGCGCTCCTGCCGGGAGTTCATGGTGATCACGCCGAGACTCTTCTCGGGCGTCCGTCGGAAATGCTCGATCACCATGCGAGCCGTCGTTGCGGCCTCGACGGCGTTGAACCCGCCCGACGAGCCGGAGCGCCATCGCCCCTCGGCGACGTGGATGAAGCGGACACCCGGATCGACCATTTCATCCACAGCGCTTGGAAATGTAACGAGCTCTCCGTCGTAGAAGTACCGATTGGAGAAGGCGATCAACGACTCGCGGCGGCTGCGGTAGTGCCAGCGCAGACGCTTCCTCGCGAATCCGAGCGTGCAGCAAACGTCGAGAATGCTCTCATAATCGGAGATCCGGTCCTCGTCGTCGGAGTCGCTCTCGTCCTCTTCGGCCATCCGTTCGAAGAAATTCGTCGGCGGGAGTTGCTTCTGATCGCCCGCGACGATGAGCTGGGTCCCTCGAAAGATCGAGCTGATCGCGTCGTATGGGCGGACCTGGGACGCCTCGTCGAAGATCACGAGGTCGAAGTGGATATCGCTGAGGCTCAGATGCGTGCTCACCGCGAGCGGGCTCATCATCAAGCAGGGCTTGATTCGTTGGAGGTGGGTCGGACATTTTGCAATGAGATCGCGAAGCGGGAGGTGGCGCGACTTCTTGTTGATCTCTCTGAGCAATGTGCCGAGTTCCGAACTCTTGGGGACTTGAAGCGAATCGGGTCGCGGACGGCCGGGGGCTGAGAGGAGGATCTCACGCACCCGAGTCGGGGCGATTCGGATCGATTCGAGGTCGAGACGTCGAAACTCTTCGATCTCCCGCCGTCGGCCTTCGGTGGTGAGCGAGTCGAGATGCGGCTCCTCAGAGGAGACTTGGTCGAGCCAAGCTCGATAGAAAGCGCATTGAAACGCCGACCTCGCCCGCTCGGGGTCGAGCCGTCCGCCAAGGACCTCGCGAAACGGCTCCTGGAGCGAGATCGCGTCGAAGCGTCGCTGGAGTTTCTTGAAGCGATACCACTCGTCGATGCGATCGAGGTCGAGCAGGCGATCCTCGACCCAGCGGACCAGGTCGTACACGCGGAGCTCGGAGAGTTCGGGCTCGCGGTCGTCGGCGTCGCGAACTCGGAGGGTCCATTGGATCTTCGTCCAGGATTCGCGGAGTTCGGGCAGCGAGGGATAGGCCGCGGCGAGGATCTCCGACGCTTGCACATGAAGCTGTGCATCGGTGAAGACGTTCACGAAGACGGCGGGTATCGATCGATCGGTTCGTTTGTTCAGCCAAGCGATCAGCTTTCGCGAAGAGTCGGCCAAGCCGGCGAGATCGAGGGCCATCGGATCGCCGGGAGCAATGCCGATGCTCGTGGAGAGGTGGCGGATTCGTTCGTCGTGTCCGCGAATCCGGTCGACGAGCTGGACGCACTCCGGCAGCGATCGAAGCGCGAAATCGCGGTGTGCCGGAATGAGCGACGTCACCGCGTCGAGCGTCTCGATCCTCGCGCGGACTTCGACGATCGTCGAATCGATGCGTGCGAGCAAGTCCTCGATGGTGAGTCGTTGTTCGGCCGTGTTTTTCAGGAAATTCGACAGGTCGAGGATCTCGCTCGTTGTACTCATGGCCTCCTCGACCTGCTCCGCCGAACGCGCGAGCTGTGTGCATTCGGCTCGGAGTGCATGAGTCTCGGCCTCACCGAGTCGTCCCACCGAGTCGGGAAGCGTCTTGTACAGTTTGAGGAGGTCATCGAACTTCGCCACTTCGAGTAAGGATTGCTCGGTGGCCTTCCAATCGACTCGACCCCGGTGATCGACCAAGAGCCGACCGGCGTACGCCGCCCCGAGCTTCTCGGTCGATTGAATCAAGTCATGGTATTCAACGAGTAATTTGATCTGTGAGAAGAGATCGGAGGTCTCGGGGAGGTCGTGCGGGTAGAGTTCGGCGATCTCCCGCCGAGCATTGGACCAGGCGGGCAGCAGTCGGAGGATCCGAGACTGGAAGCCAAGGACCGCGCGGGCGCGCGGGGCGGCTTCGGGATCGAAGGCCGAGGGCAGGAGCTGTTCGACGAGCCGCGCTCGGATATCGGAAGCCTCGGCCTCGACATCGAGGCATTTCCGCACGATCTTCAGGACCTCCGCGCGTGATGAGGGATCGAGTCCGAAGTGCTCGCGATTGGAGACCGTGAGCGAGCGTGCGAGCAGCCGCGCCACCTTGGAGAAGATCGCGAACCGAAACCGCGTCTTCGGGAGGTCGAGCCGTTCGACGACCACGCGATGTGCGAGCATTGCCGAGTGCGCAGCGATCCTCAGCTTGGAAAGTGCATCGAGTGTATCCTGCAATCGATCTCGCTCGCGACGGACGGTCGGCCTTTCGGCCTCGATCAGAGTGAGGGCACAGCGGCCGTTCTGTCGCCGGATCCTCGATAAGCCGACTTCGTCGAGAGCGAGGACCGCGGATTCGATGATCAAGGGATTCTTTTCGACCAATCGGCGGAGGCCCGAGACTTCGCTCTCGAGTTCGAGGCACCTCGACGCGGATGCTCCGGGGTCACTCTGGAACCATGAACGAGGCACCAAGGGGATGGAGCCGGGTTCGCCGATCGATTCGACGAGCGCGATCCAGGGATCGAGCGTGGTCGATTCGGAGATCAGCCCGAGGGGGGCACACTTCTCGATCCCCTCGACGGCCCGCCTGAGACCGCTCCGAAGCCGCTCGAGGTGATGTTCGATCCGCTCGCGGAGCACGTGAGGCCCTCGATCGATGTCGAGCCGCCGCCAGGGGTGCGTCGCGAATTCACGAACGGTGGGTCCGAGGTCCGCCAATTCGTCGAACGCGGAGTCGATCTCTCGAAGTCGTGAGCCGCTGATCTCCAGGGGATCCGGCATGTGCAGGCGAGTCGCGGGCGCGGAATGAAGCGAAGCGAGCAGTCCTTGCACCTCGAATACCGACTTGCCGAGCGGTTCCCGCTTCTGATGGAGAGCGGCGACGACCGCGTTGAGTTTCGCGCGGTGGTCGCGGAGGCGTTCGAGAGGCTGAGTCGGCTCCGATCGGGCGGGGGCGTCGAGCTCGAGGCACTTCCCGAGTTCCTTCAGGATCGCCTTCTTGTCCGCCTCGCGCCCGTGGCAATCGAGGCAGAAGTCGATCAGGCCCTTCTCCTCGAGCCGTTTCTTGACGACCTCGAGCGCGGCGGCCTTCTCGCTGACGAAGAGTACGGTGCGGTTGGCCGCCAGGAATTCGCTGATGATGTTGGCGATGGTTTGGGACTTCCCCGTTCCCGGCGGACCATCGAGGACGAGACTCACGCCGCGCTTCGCCGCTTCGATCGCCTCGTGTTGACTGCTGTCGCAATCGAGGACGTGGAAAGTCGTCAGCGGGTCGGCGACCGAGTCGAGTTGCCGAGCCGTCGGCAGGTCGGAGATGCCCGTCGACATTGCCTCGGAATCACCGGCGATCGCACGACAGATCGGATGCTGGAGGATCTTCCGGGAGTTCTTCCCCAAGTCTTGCCACATCGCGATCTTCTGGAACGCGAAGTTCCCGATCACGCAGCGTTCCGAGACCGACCAATTCTTGGCGTCGCGAATCGCCTCGCGAACCGACGCCAGATAGCTGTGCAACGACGAGACGGATTCATCCCCCGGGAGGTCGGGCATCCCCGGAATGGCGAGCCGGAATTGATCGAGGAGAAGCTGAGCCAACGTCTGATTGACGATCGGTTCGGCCTCGATCGGCTTCATCTCCCAGTCGGCCTGGATGTTGCCGCGCTTGAGTTCGATCGGATAAAGCAAGAGAGGCGCATTGAACAGGATCGAACTCTCGGGCGATTCGGCCCAGTGGACCATGCCGAAGGCAACGTGGAGGGTCGAGATTCCGAGCTCGGCGGCGGCGGTCCGTGCAATCTTCGCGAGATTCGCCAGCCGGCTCGAGAGCTTGTCGTCGGGTTGGTCGGTCCACGCGGTTCCCGGAAGTCTGACCGGGGGGGGAGTCTCGTCGGTGGGCGTCTCCTCGTCCCCGGCCTCGGACGATTCCGATGCGCCCCTGGGTGAGAAACGGACGGCGATCTGGCGGACGATCAACTCCTCCCAGAGCACCGAGCCGGTGGGATCGAGGATCTCCACCGCGCCCGACTTTCCGAGCTTCAACGAAATCAGAGGGTTGCGCTTGGTCGTGTCGAGCAGCTCGCGGCGCCACTCTTCCAGACGATTCTCGAGCGAGGGGGGCATGGGAGCTCTCGAATTCCGATGACGCCGGGCAAGGCGATCACATTTGGGGAGGACGATTGCAGGCGGAGCGCGGCGAGAGAAACCACGCGGCCCTTGATCGTAACACGGCGTGATTGGGCGATCCAATGAGTGGATTCTCGGGCCTCGCCCGGGTTCCTCGAGAAGTTCCTAAGGGAATGGGAGGTGGGGCGTTACCTTGGTGGGAATGGGATTCCTTTCCATCTTCGAGCGCTCCGATGACCGTGACCCCCAACCCCAGCGAGGTCTCGTGGATCCGCGAGGCCGTCGAGCGATATCAAGCGCCCTTGACGCTCTATGCCGCCAAGTTGCTCGGCAATGGAGAAGAGGCGCGCGATGTCGTGCAGGAGACGTTTCTCCGCCTCTGCAAACAGACGCGCAGTGAAATCGAGCCGAGGCTCGCCGAGTGGCTGTTCACGGTTTGCCGGAACCGCGCGCTCGACGTGCTTCGGAAGGAGAGCCGCATGAGTCGATTGACCGATGAACAGGTCGAGACCCGAGCGGGCGACGCGCCGTCGCCCGACGCCCTGGCCGAGCGGCACGAGCTCTCGGCGAAGGTGGTCGAGCTGCTCGACGGGCTCCCTCCCAACCAACGCGACACGATCCGGCTGAAGTTCCAAAACGGATTCTCGTATCAAGAGATCAGTCGGATCACGGGACACAGCGTGAGCAACGTGGGGTACTTGATCCACGTCGGTATGAAGTCGCTGCGGGCCCAAATGGGCGAGAGTCGCGCGGCGCGGGCCTGAGGGCGTCGTCGCGGCGGCCCCATCGATCAACTCCATCATATTCAATGAACGTCGGTAAACGCCGACGTGAGCACATAGATCGTTTCGAGGAGTTCCACCTCATGTCGTTCGACCCGAATGATCCCCGGTTCACGGCCTATTCCCTGGGCGAGCTCGACGAAGTCGAACGCCTGGCCGTGGAAGCCGAGCTCGCCCGCGACGGCGAGGCCCTCGCGTTCGTCGAGGGAGTCAGGGAGTTGGCGTCGATCCTGTCGGAGGAGCTTCGGCGCGAGTCGGCGCCGGCTCTGGAGAGCGATTTGACGCAGGTCGTCGAGCGCGAGCTGATCGGCGACGCGGTCGCGGGCCCGGCGACGGTCGCCATGCGTCCCCGCTCGGGGTCGCGGGGTTCGTGGGCGCCTTGGATCGGCCTGGCGGCGGGCGTGGTGACGCTCGTCGGCGGCTTCGGGCTCTATCTCTCGCAAACGCGGGAAGGGGTGATGGGTCCGCTGGCGATCTTGACCGACGAGGCGGCGCCGGCTGCCGGGGCGCAGCCGCCTCCGGGGTCGCGTCCGATGGGCGATGCCGCGAATCTCGGCTTCCGGACCCTGGTGAAGTCGGCCGAGGCGCCCGCGCCCGCCGCGGGGGTGGAGCTCTCGAGCCCTCCGGCGCCCGCCGCGATGCCTGCGCCCGAGTCGGCAGTGCGCGGAATGCGCGTCGCGCCCTCCGTAGCGGCCCCGCCGGCTCGTGTCGAGGAGCTCTCGCGGTTACGGGGCGGCGTCGCTCCGCCGCCCGGCCAAGTCGTCGAAAAGCGGTTCGGCATGGCGCCTCCGAGCCCCGCGAAGCCCGGGGATCCGGCGGCGGTCTTCCATGCTCCGGCCGAGACGCTCGCCTTCAAGGCCAAGCCGTCTTCGCCCACGGCGGGGGGGATGATGACCCCGGCGGACAGATTTGGCCGTGGTCTCGATCGCGAAGGGGCCGCGGCGGGCCGAAGGCTCGAGGATCGGGCGGGAATCGCGCCTGCTCCCGCGCCCGTCGATGCAGTGCAGGCGGCGACTCCGCCGCCGGTCCAACTCGAGGCGAAGCTCGCCGAAGTCGAGCAGCGGGAGATGCTCGCCAAGGCCCCCGCGCTGCCCCAGATCGCGCCGATCGTCGACAATGCGTTCTTGCCCGTGGTCGGAAACGAG
>JANRKW010000056.1:0-78766 GCA_033763215.1 Isosphaeraceae bacterium
GTTGATCGCGCAACTGCCGGAGTTGGGACGCCTGTCTCGAAAACAGGTCGCCGCGCTCGCCGGCCTGGCCCCTCGCGCCCGCGACAGCGGCAACGTGAAGGGGGCGCGGACGATCTTCGGCGGCCGAAGCGCGGTGCGCACTGCGTTGTACATGGCGTCGGTCGCGTCGTTGCGGTTCAACCCCGTTCTCAAGGCGTTCTACGCGCGCTTGCGCCAGGCCGGGAAGGCGGCGAAAGTGGCCCTGGTAGCGGTGGCCCGAAAGCTCCTGACCATCGCCAACGCGATGGTCAGCGAGATGAAGCCCTGGACGCCTTCCCAGGCCTCCCTCGAGGCGTGATACTTTGTTCACGCCCGCTTGACTCTCAATACAGTCGCTGTCTTTGTTCGTCATCCTTAGGCTACAGCTCGAATCGCCTCCAGTTCAGGCGCGCCTTACCCTCGCAATCGCTGGAGTGCAACGCTCCTTCGACCGCAAGCAGTCGCATCAGTTTACTCTTCGCTCACGGTGTCGTCCCCGACAATCCAGGCCTACCGCCCGCTCCTGTTGGGTGCGTACGAATCCGACTGACCGTTCGGTCGACACCTTGTATCGATGAGTGATCATCTCGGATCGGGATCGGCGGGCGTGTCGTTCATGCGAGCGATGTGGGAGTGCTCGCGGGATCTCGTGAGGCGCGAGGGCGGCGGTAGGGGATCTCGCAATCCTCGCAATCGAACATCAACGAGTACATCCAACACCCGACGCAAAAGCCGAGTACCGCCTCGAGCCAGGTGAGAACGAAACAGATGCCGACAACACCGATGATCCAAGCGCGATCGACACCGCCGAGCCGCATCGCGAAGCAGATGAGACCGAGCGAACCTCCGAGGATCCAGGCAAAGCGCTTCGGCTGCGAGGGCTTCCAGACCGGTCGAAACCGCATCGTCATCAGAGTCCCCAACACTCCGGTGGGGCTCAGCGGCGTCAAGCCAAGAGCTGCGGCGGCGAACATATCGAAGATCACGTACGGTCCCACGTAGAGGACGGGATCGACCTCGGGCGCGGCGACGAGGAGGAAGATAGTCGCGGCCGACAGGAGATTGAGGAGGCCCGCTCGGGCCCTGGTGGCCGTCTCGTTCACGCGGAGCCCTGCGGCGTCGGGCATGGCTTGCCCCATTTTCCACCAGGGATCGGTGAGGAACGTGTGGTGATCGCGACGTCTCGTGTCCACGATGAATCTCCCCAATAGGCTCCGAAAGCGACCTCGACGGCGATGCGACCGCGATCTGCAGCGGCACTTGCGCCGGAATGCGCCGATCGCGCCGGAGGGTAGTGCCCTGGCTCGAGTCGCGTTCAACTATATAGCCATTACGGCACATAGTCAAGTTCTAGTTCGCCATCGGTGGCCGGTTCAAGGAGCGAGGAGGCCGTTGAGACGGCCGAGGACGCGTTCGAGGCCCGCTCGGGCGATCTCGAGGTCGGCGGCGGCGCTCGCGCGCCGGACGCGGGCGTTGGTGGCGGCGACTCGAGCGTCGATGAGCTGGGTGATGGTCGCCTTGGCATCGTTGTAGCGATCCTCGATCTCGCGGAGGCTCTGATCGGCTTGTTCGATCGTTTGTGCGGAGACGAGGAGCCGGCCGTCGGCGTCTTGAAGGGCGAGGTAGGCGCGACGGACATCGAGTTCGATATCCATGAGCAAGCGTTGGTGTCGAGCTTGGAGTTCGCGGACTCGTGCGGACGCGGCGGAGACCTGCGACTTGGTTCGGTGCCCATCGAAGACGTTGATCGACGCGATGAGCCCAACGATCAGTCCGTTGCCGCCGCTCTCGGGGTTGATGTCGAAGGTGCTGAAGTTTCCGAAGAAATCGACTGTCGGCCGCTTCCCCGCACGAGCCGCCTCGACCTGGTGTGTAGCGCCTCGGACTTCGCTGAGCGAGGCTCCGAGCTCGGGACGACGGGCAAGGGCCTCGGCAATCGCCGATTCGACGGCGTCGGTGCGCGCCGTCCAGGGCGCGGGTTCGGCCTGGCTCGGCAGAACATGGGGCACCGAACAACCGACGACGTTCTCGAGGATGGCCCAAGTGAGTTCGAGTTGATTGTTCGCGGTGATCATCGCTTCGCGTGCTTCGGCGAGCTCGACCTCCACGCTGAGCAGGTCGGAGCGGACCGCGGTTCCGTTGTCGAGTCGCGAGCGGACGAGCTCGACCTGTCGTTCGATGCTGCGCACCGACTCCGAGCGACCTTTCAGGAGTTCCCCGGCCTGAACGACTCGGTAGTATGCCTCGGCGACCCGGAAGACGAGTTCGTTACGGACTGCGCCGAGTGCGAATGAGGCGGCCCTGCGTTGTTCCTCTGCGGAGAGTGTCTCGGCGGTGCGCTTGCCGCCGGCGTAGATGTTCTGCTGGAGGGTCGCAAGGGTGCTGAAGTTGCTGACGAATCCAGGATGATTGAAATCTTGGTTCAGACTGAGTCGACGTTGGTTGGCCTCGAGGAAGAATGCAAGGCCGGCGATGTTCGTGCTGACGAACGCCTCGGTGAGCGACAGCTTTGGGTAGAACTCGGCCCGAGCCCTGCGGAGGGTTGCGTCTGCGATCTGAATCCGTTCGGACGCGGAGACGAGGTCGGGATTTGCCCGTAGCGCCGTGCCGATCAAGCCCGACAGCGAAACTCCGCCCACCTTCGACGGATCAACGGTCTCCGTCGTCGGCAGACTTGCATCACTGCTGCGGGTGTTCGAGGCCGACTCCCGTGGGGGAAGGGCCGGCGGCAAGCCGGGCATTCGGGCCGGTTCGGAATCCGACGCGAGATTCGGGGGCGGCGTCGGAGCAGGCATCGGCGATTGCGCCGGCGCGACCGAAGGCCACGCCAGCAGGAGGCTCACGACGAACCTAGCCTGGATATCGATCCTGATCCTCATCTTTCCGCCCCCAATCATCCTTGATCGCGGGTTAACCAACGAACATATCAATCGACGGTTCGATCACCGTACGTTCAGTCGATCGGCCGGCGGGAGGCGAGCGAGGGTGTCGCGATCCATCGCGATCCGAAGAACCGCTACGATCAGTCGGCTTGCAGACTCAACGCGGGTCGCTCGGCGAGGCATTTCGTCGGGCACGCTCGATCGCTTCATCGATCGGGAGGCGGGACTTCGAGGCGTTCTGGGATTCGTCGAGGCGCGGCGACGCCGCGCAGGTGTCGCTCATTCAGGTGGGCACGCCCAGTCTCGGCAGAATCCACCGATTCAGCACGATCCAAAACGCGAAGGCAGCGACCGGGACCAAGATATCGAGCATCGCCTTCCTCCTGATCTTCACGGGATCGCTCCGAGCCGAGGGCGACTGCGAAGTAAGCTACAACATAACGATATAGCCAACCAGGCATCGAGTCAATCCTCTCCGCGGGCCGGCGCGGGATTTCGGGAGCATTCTCGCTGATGACGACTCCCCGATCGTGGTGCCGACTCCGGAGGTCCGCGTTCCTCCAGGTTGGTGCCCTGCATTGCGGCCGATGTCAGGTTCGGCGAACCGGATGATCCCGGGGACGAATCACGGCTTGCTGTTCGCCGGATCGACGGTCGGCGCGAGACCGAGCTCGGAGCAAGGGGTGGATGCCCGAGCCGACCTTTCGCCCTGACATCATCGATTTCAGGAGATCGAGTCAGCGACCTACGGTTGAAGTGAAATACTCCACGCAACCCGTCGCACGCGAGAACGTGACCTGCCCGATGACCTCTCACAAATTCGCAACGGGCACGACATGCTTTCCTTGTATGTATGTACACTCTGTTTCGTACTGAGAATCCCCGGCAGGAAGACGAGGACGATCGATATGTGCTCGGCCATTTCCGGCACCGAACTGGGGATCTTGGAGGAGAGGATTCCGGCCAGAACCAATGTGAACCTTCATGCAGTTTTGTTCGCTTGCTCGCTCTCTTATTCGAGTTCATCGAGAAATGCCGTGTCGTGCTGTTTGATCAGGCGCCAGTCGCATTTCAGGATCGACGCGGCGGCGGCGTAGCTCTTTCCCGATCGATGATACGCATACGCACGATAGCGGCGAACGAGATCTCGCTCCGAGAGTTCGGTCCCGCGGATCGACTCGAGAAAGCGATCCACGGGCGAGGCGACGTTCATGGGCTTCCTCGAAGCCGCGCGGCGATAACTGCCGCGGATCATCACGTTGCGCACGCACTGGCCGAGCTCTCGAAAGTTCCCCGGCCAGGCGTAGTCGAAACCGAGTTCACGCTCGATCCAGTCGACGGCGTCGTCCGTGAGGAGTTCGACATCTTCCTCGATGTGGGAGTTGCTCGGGGGTGGACTCATCGCGGTGGTCGATTCGCCCGTGCTTCCCCGGAAGATCTCCTCGACGACGAAGCGAACCATCTCCCTGAGATCCTCGGGAAGAGCGGACAGTTGCTCGGCGAGCGAAGGCGTCGCGATCTGGTCGGCGCAGAGGCGGTAGTAGAGGTCGTGTCGAAACCGACCGGCGGCGATCTCGGCCTCGAGGTCGCGATTCGTCGCGGCGATGAACTTGCCCTGGAACGCGACGGCGTCGTTGCCGCCGACCTGCGTGAACTCCCGGTTCTGGATCACGCGCAGGAGCTTGACCTGAATCGAGAGATCGAGTTCCCCGATCTCGTCGAGGAACACGGCGCCGCTGGGTCCGCAGGTCGCGAGCCGTCCGACGCGATCTTTCGTCGCCCCCGTGAACGAGCCCGCCTTGTGTCCGAACAACTCCGATTCGATCAGGTTTCCCGAGAGCGCTGAGATATTGATCGGCACATATGCGTATGACGCGCCTACATCGAAGCTGCGCGAGTCCTTGTTGAAGGGGATGAAGCACGAGCGACCGACGGCGCTCGCGACAAGCTCCTTGCCGCTGCCGGAAGGGCCGAGAATCAGAGTCGGAACCTTCGACATCACGCGATGGAGCGAGCGGATGTAGCGGTTCATGTCGCGCGTGAAGATCGACTGCCAGACGTCCGCGCGCAGACGCGCCGCGGGCATCGACCCGCCGAAGATCCGGTGATAGATCGCAGAGAATGCGCGCTCGATTTGATGGAACCCCGCGAAGACGACCGCGGGATCGTGCCGCGAGGGGAGTTCATGACGCGGCAGGTGGAACAGGCGATCGAATTCCGACGCGAACTCGTCCCAGAACGGAACCTTGCCATCCCAACGCGCTCGCGCGATCTCCTTCGAGACGATGCCGTCGATCGAGTTCATGAAGCGCGCATAGAGAGAATAGAGCGAGAGATTCTCATAGACGAGCAACTCGTCGCGTGTCGCCGATGCCCCGGCTTCGATCCGTTCGCGGATCTCATCGATCAGCTCTTGCGCCAGCTTTCGCATCGCGGGCACATTGCCGAAGAGATCCTCGTAGGTCTCGCCCAGACGTTTTCGGAGGATCGGACCCTCCTCCCTATAGGCGGGACCGAGGGCTTTCTTCTCCAGCTCGATGCGCTCGGGAAGAAACGGATTGACGTATCCGATCTTGGAGATTGCTTTGGCCGATCTCCACTTTGCCGTTGAGAGCAGCGCCATCTCTCTCGCTCCGATCCAGGGGGGCGGACGGAAACCGTCAATCATTGTCGGGCCTTCGACATCGATTGTCGATGCCCAGGCCGATGGCCGAGGGTACCGAAGGAGACCGCACGATTCCTAAATTGTGATCTCGATGTCACTTGCGGCATTCCCTCGGCATTGGCAAGGCAATTGCTCTCTGTGCCGGCGATCCGACCGTGGAGCGAGGCGACCCGAAATTCGTCGTGCGCGGCTCGACGGGGGCTCGACCCGCGATCGGTCCGATCGACGAGGCGCAACGTCTCTAGGAACCTCAAGATATGACAGCTCCTCATATTCATCATGCCTCTGGGATCGGAAGATTTACGTATTTTCTGTTGAGCTCGGTCGTCGGCGTCGTGGTCTTCCTGACGGGGCAGTTCCTCCCGCCGCTCGCGTGCCTGATCGTCGGGAACTTCGTAATGATCTTCGTCAGCATGGGACGACTGCAAAACATCGGCATGAATCCGGCGTGGGGATTGCTCTCGATCGTCCCGCTCGCGAACTGGGTCCTTGGCGTCCGCTGCCAGATCTTCCCGAAGGACTACTTCCAGACCAGGACGCTCGACACCACCGCGCGAGTCATCCTGACGGTGATCTTCGTCGTGCTCGCGATCTTACTCGTCATGGCAGGTGTCGCAATAGTCGTCAATCTCTGATCTGACCGACTCATCACGGAACCAGAGGAGGGCAGCGCGATGCTCGACGAATCCGAGGATGTCTTGGTCGAAACCCTTCAGGGTCCCGTACGAGGCGAGATCCTCTCGGGGATCCGAGTCTTTCGCGGGATCCCGTACGCGGCCCCGCCGACGGGCGATCGTCGATTCCTGCCTCTGGAGCCCGCCGAGTCCTGGACGGAGCCGAGAGACGCGACTCGGTTCGGCTCCGCCGCTCCGCAGTTCCCGGACCCGCTCGACGACCTCTGGGGACGGCTCGCCCCAGGAGACGAGGACTGCACGAGCCTCAACATCTGGGCGCCCGCGCGCCCCGCCGACCGCCCCAGGCCCGTGATGGTCTGGATCCATGGCGGAGCCTTCGTGATCGGCTCGGGGAAATGGCCCTGGTACGAAGGGTGCAACCTCGCGCAACGCGGCGACGTCGTCTTGGTGACGATCAACTACCGCTTGGGAGCCCTGGGTTTTCTCGACCTCTCGGAACTGGGCGACGACCGCCACCGCACCTGCGGAAACCATGGCTTGCTCGATCAAGTCTGCGCACTTCGATGGATTCGAGACAACATCGAGCGATTCGGCGGCGATCCCAAGAACGTCACGCTCTTCGGCGAGTCGGCCGGCGGGATCAGCATTGCGTGCCTGTTGGCGATGCCCGAGGCGCGCGGTTTGTTCCAGCGCGTGATCGTGATGAGCGGCGGTGCGAATCTCATTCGCTTTCCCAAGCTGTCGCGGGAGGTGGCTCGAACCTACCTGAAGATCGCCGGCGTTGAGTCGGTCGCGGAGTGTTCGAGGCTGCCGACGAAGGTGCTGATGAAGGCTCAGAAGCGGCTCCTCGACCGAAACGAGTACGGGGGCGACGCGGTCTTCGGCCCGGTGGTGGATGGTCGCGTGTTGCCCGAACCGCCGCTCCACGCGATCCGCTCGGGATGCGCGAGCGAGGTCGGATTGATGACGGGCACGACCCTCGACGAGGCCCGCCTCTGGAGTCTCTACGTCCCCATCCTGCGGTGGGCACATCCACGCGCACTCGGGCGAGTACTTCGTCATGCGGTGGGTGATCGAGGGCGTGAAGTGGTGTCGGCTTATCGGCGATCGCGGCTCGGAGATCGGCCGGGGAACCTCTCCATGGCAATCAACGGCGACTTGCTCTTCCGCATGCCGGCGATCCGCCTGGCCGAAGCCCAGTCCGAACACCGTCCGCACGACACGCGCATGTACCTCTTCACGTGGTCGACACCGGTCTCGCGGGGACGGCTCGGCTCGCCTCACGCCGTCGATGTTCCGTTCGTCTTCGGCAACCTCGACCAGGAGGGTGTCGAGCGATTCACCGGGAAAGGGGCCGACCGACGCGAACTCTCGATGCGGATCCAAGACGCCTGGCTCGCCTTCGCCCGCACGGGCGACCCCAGCCACTCGGGTCTGCCCCATTGGCCGCCTTATCGTCGCGACTCGCGAGCGACGATGATCTTCGACTCCTCGCCGACCGTGGTCAACGACCCTCGCCCCGAGGAACGCAAGGCGTGGGACGGCGTACCGTTCGACGGAGTGGTCCCGGCCATCGAGCAGAGCCTGCCCACCACCGGCGAGATCCTCCGATCACTCGTACCGAATCCGTTCTCGCGAGCGTGACTCCCGACTCTGAAGGCTCTCGCTCGGATCGGATTTTTCGAGTCACTGCGTCAAACGAACACTTCATGATCGCGGATCCCTCCAAGGAGGACTCCCATGTCGGAATTGTACGTCGATGAAGCAAACATGTCCGGACATGCTCGGTATTCTCGCGCACCGGCGGAGTTGCGGGCGCGGATGCGGCGGCCTCAGCGGCATCGGCTGTTGCATGGATATCCCCTGGCCGGGGCGATGCCCGAGATCTCGAGCGAGCGAGACCGCTCCAGGATCCTGCCTTGCTTCGATCCCTCGCGGGGGTTGCTCGTCGGGGTCTTGCCGCACTCGTTCTGCAACCCCGCGGTCGCCGGATGCGGGTTCTGCACCTTCCCGCACGAGGCCTTTTCATCGAAGAAGGCGAGCGCGACGGTCGAGACCGTGTGCTGCGAGATCGATCAAACGATCCAAGCGCGGCCCGACCTCGAACGGAGGCCGATCGCGGGACTCTACTTCGGCGGGGGAACGGCGAATCTCAGCCCGCCGGAGCCGTTTCGCAATCTCTGTCGAACGATCGCGCGGGCGTTCGACGTTTCGGGGGCGGAGGTCACGCTCGAGGGCGTGCCCGCCGCGTTCCTGAGTCGCCGGCCGAGACTCGTCGACATCCTCCTCGCCGAGCTCCCCGCGCGCCACTTCCGGCTGAGCATGGGGATCCAGACATTCGACAAGGATCGCCTGAAGCGAATGGGGCGCGTGGGATTCGGCGACGCCGAGACGTTCCTCGAGGTCGTGCGTTTCGCTCGGTCGCGCGGGTTCACCGCCTCGGGCGACCTCCTCTTCAACCTCCCCGGGCAGGCGCTCGACCGGATGATCGACGACGTTCGCGCGGCGGTGGAGATCGGGCTCGACCACATCGGGCTCTATCATCTCGTGCTGTTCGCGGGCCTCGGCACCGCCTGGTCGCGCGACCCCGAGCTCCTGGCGACGCTGCCGTCGAACGCGGAGGCGGCTGAGAACCTGATTGCGCTTCGGGAGCTGCTTCGTGACCTCGGGTTCGTCCAGACGACGCTCACGAACTTCGAGCGTCGCGAGTATCGAGGGCTCGAGCGTCGATTCGTCTATGAAGAGCTGAGCTATCGTCCCGATCTTTACGACATGCTCGGCTTCGGCCCGGCGGGGATCTCCTACGCATACGCGGATGGAAGGGCGGCGAAGGTCGTGAACCCGGAGACTGCGTCGGAGTACGTTGCACGAGTCGATCGCGGGGGACCGGCTTGGGATCGAGCGTTCGAGTACGATTCGCACGATCTCCGCGTGCTCCACTTGACTCGTCGGCTCGCGGCCTTGCGCATCGAGCGAGGTGCCTATCGCGACTTCTTCGGCACCGGCCCACTCGACGACTTCCGGCCCGAGTTCTACGCGATCGAGCAAGAGGGGCTCATGACGGTGAATGATGAAACGATCGAGCCGACCCCTCGAGGAATCTTCTACGCCGACTCGATCGCCGGACTACTCGCCCGGAGCAGCCGGGTTCAACGTCGAGTTCAGGACCGCGGCAACGCTCATCACCATATGTGATGGTTCGCCGAGACGATGACCCGAGGGTTCGACCCGGGGATCGCCCGCGCGATCCCCGGCGCACGAGAGTCAGTAGGCGTCGGCGCTGACGACCTCTCCGCCGTTGCGGGAGCCAAGGGCCCACCAGGTCCCTTCGTTGATCGTGTCCTTGATGAATCGAGCGGATCCGTCGAGGAAGAGAGTGTTCACGCCGCCGGGATGGAAGCTCCGCGAGCCGAACAAGCCGCTTCCGGCGGGGCCGATGTTGCGGATGTTCCAGGCTGCGCAGTCGGGGTATTGCGAGTTGGGCGTGAGAACGGTGTTGGCGATGGCGCCGACGCCGACGCGGCCGTTGGCCCAGAAGGCTCGCCCCGCACCCCATTGCATGGTCGTGGTGTTGGCCGTCAGGCTGCCGTTGTTGAAGGCCGCGCCGGTGTCGGCCGCCTTGAGCGCAGCGCACGCCGATTGGTAGGCCCTGAGTTCGGCTTGGTTGGCGGGGAATGTCGCCGCCTGGGTGGTCGTCCAGGGCGACTGATAGGCGTCGCCGCGATAGATCGAGCCGTTGTTGTCTCCACGAACGACCTCGAGGACGCCGACCGTATTGCTGGTTCCGTCGCTGATCGCGCTGAAGTCGAAGGCCGAGGCGTAGGCGAATGCGCCGGTCTGGGGATTGCCTGCGGCGATGTTGCCCCAATTCCATTGGGGTCCGTAGCTCGCGGCGTAGTCGGTCCCCGAGAAGAGAGCTCCTCCCGAGACCTCGCTCGGGCAGAGAAACGTCGACATGACTGCATAGCTTGCGGTCGTATTGATGAAGTTCGACCCGCCGTAGACGGCCGGGATGAGGAAGTTGAAGGCGTTGTAGATCGCGCCGCCCTCGATCTGTCCCGCGACGCGCAGGAGCACGCTCGGCCCCTGGTCGGGACTGGTCGAGGCGAGGTTGTTGACGTTGTTGCTGATGAGCATCGCGATGGGCGGGAAGGCGCCGTTGACGCTTGCGTAATTGTGCAGCGCCAGGCCGATCTGCTTCATGTTGTTGAGGCACTGAGAGCGGCGGGCGGCCTCGCGAGCGGCCTGAACGGCGGGGAGGAGCAAGGCGATGAGCACGGCGATGATGGCGATGACGACGAGCAGTTCGATGAGAGTGAATCCGCGCCGCGGGGGCATCCTACGAAGCATCGGTCGACTCCTGAGTCGAGAAGAGTGGGGACGGAGCGAATCGGCACTTTGCGAGTGGACGGTCGGCCGCGCTCGCGCGTCGGGGGGGATCAAGGCTTCTTGGCCTTGCCTCGTCCTTGGGATTTCGTAGGGGAGGTCTCGGTGATCTCGTCTCCCTTCATCTCGGGAAGCGGACCGCCGCCTTCGTATTTCTTCGGCTGACTGGAGAGCGGGCCGTCGCCCGAGCATCCCACGAACGGGAAGAGACTCAGAACGGCTCCGAGCCCCATCAGGTCGCGACAGACTCGACGCCTCGACATCGCCATGGAATCACCTCTTGCTCGTTGGACGGTCGGCGGGGTTTGGGCGGATCGGGCTCAATGCCGAGGAAGGAAGCGGCAACGCTCAGTCCACCTGGGTCCGGTTCAACGCGGACCGCTCGGCGGTTGCTTGGTATAGGCGAGAACTCGCGACGCGGCGGCCGAGGCGTCTTTGTCGTCGTGGACGATTCCGTAGAGCGTCAAGGCCATGATCACCTCGGTATAATTGACCTGCTTCGGCTCGCCGCTGTACGACTTCTCCTTGCCGACGCCTGTCCGGGTGTTGCCGGCGACCTCGACCTCACCGTTCTCCTTGACGCGGGTCAACTGCCAAGCGACGGCCTTGGGCAATGCGGCCTCGAACTCCGGCAGGTCGACGTGGAGCGCCAGGATCTGGCCGAAGAGGATCGAGACGACGTTGTAGCTCGAGTCGCGACCGCCGTGTTCGATGAAGACCCCTTCGGAATCGCGCAAGGTGAGAGCATGGGCGATCAGCTTGCGCGACTTCGCGATCAGCGACTCGTCGCCCAGGACGAGGCCGCAAGTGCCGAACGCCTTCGCGGCGATGATGATTCGGTTCACCGCTTTGCTGCTCTTTGCAATGATCGTGTCATATCCTGATGCGAGGAATGCGCACGCCTTGCGGAGCTTGGGCTCGAGCGCTGAGATCCGGTCGTGGAAGTGCGCCTCGTGGGGCGACTGGCGGATCACGAGGATCATGCGACCGAACTCCTGCAGGAAGAAGTAGGCGGTTTCGACGGCATCGGGAAAGGCCCGCGCGCTCTTGCCGTTGGGGCGGATCTCGGCTTCGAAGCCGCCGTCGGGGCGTTGGTGGCTGAATGCGAGGTCGATTCCGCGCCAGGCGTCGTCGGCCTTCGCCAAGTCGTCGGCGACCACGGCCGCGATCACCCCTCGACAGCATCCGCGTTGAGGCCCCGCCTCGAGCCACCTGCCGACGGCGCGATTCGTCCCCGTCAGCCCGTCGGCATTGGGATAGTCGTTTCGGCTCAACTCGGCAAGTCGACCCGCGGGAAACGACCGGAGCACGTCGTACTCTCGGAGTCTCGGACGCCGAGCCTCCTCAGCGCTCGACGAGCCGACCAGAAACACCAACGCGCACACGAAACGGATGCTTGCTGTTTTGAGCATGTTTCCATACTTCTCCCCGATGCCGCCGTGCATCGGCCTCGCATCCCATCAGTGCGCAGACCGACGCGGAGATCTTCATCTCCGTGCTCTCATGGAATTGCTGGGCGACCCAACCCCGCGAAACGATCCACGAACCAATTCATTAACGCGCCCGTCGACCCGAGTCAAAGAAAACGCGGCGCGCCACCGGTGAATTGCTGCCGGCAGGCGATTGTGAGAGATTGATGTGTCCGAGCAACATGGAAGACGGAATAGGCCCGGGTCATCCTTTCGAAGGCGCGGCGACTCTCGTAAATTGCTGCTTCGTCGATTCGAGGACGGGGATGTCCGGCCGGACTCCGCCGGTTAGGTGCCTCGATCGGGATCGCTTCCTCCCCGCCCCCCACCAGGAATGGTGCGTCATGATGATGAACCGCGGCTCTCGGCTCCGAAGGGTTCGAGCGGTCGGATGGTCGATCCTCCCCGCGATCTGCCTGGCCTGGGGATCGACCGCGCTCGGCGGTCTCTCGCTCTCGACCGAGGTGCTCATCGACAACCAGGCCGCCAACGTCGTCTTCCTGGTGTACTTTCAAGGACTCGACGCCGACGCCGCGCTCGGCTTCACGCATCTCAACACCGTGCAGAACAGCTTCGACTATCAGTCCGATCCCGGCGGCGTATACGCGGGGAAGGCGTTCCAGAACAGTTCGAGGGGAGACTACGATCTCGCGACCGACGGCTTCTCGTTCCAATCGACCGGCTCTCTCGGCGGCGATACCTGGAGCACGACGGGGACTGCCTCGCTCGACCATCGCATCGACGGGTCGGTCGAGATCACTTATCATTACGACTACTACAATGCGCTCGCGGAACGGGCCGCCCAGCTCTCCTTCGTCTCACTGATCACGCCGGTCGGCCCGGGGGTTTTCTATCCGACGGTTTCGGTCGGCTCCGGCGTCTTGATCTTGCCGTCCGGCCAACGCATCGAGATCTACAGTCGCGACTACGTCACTGCGCTCGGCAATTGGTTCAACCAGACGATTCCCGACGATCTCGACCCCTATCAGTGCGGCTTCACCGACCCCGTCACGGGCGTCGGATTCTCGACCGTCTATTTCAAACCGCCCGGCTGCCCCGAACCGTCGACGCTGAGTGCGCTCGGGGTGGGAATTCTCTTCGCCGCGACCGGCCTTCGCCGGGTCCGGCGCGACTCGCGGCTCATTCGGTCGACTTGAACTCGAAGTCCGAGGCTCCGGCCTCGAGAACGCGGCGGATCCGCTCGAGCGCCGACTTCGCCGCGTGGATCCCGATCACGGCGATCGCCGGGGATCCCTTCGAGACCAAGATCACGCCGAGCACCGCGTGGGCGGGGACGAAGTCGGAGCGGGCCTCGATCGCTCGCCATCCCCAAGCGATTCCCTCCATCGCGCGGCCGTCCGCAGTCAGAGCCGCCGCGCGACCCGCGAAGGCCCAGACCTTGGCCCGTTCGATCATCCGTCGCTGCCCGCTCGCCAATGCTCGCTCAATGAAGGCTCGCCCCTCCGCATCGATCGGGGGATCTCCCGGTTCCACGTGAAGCTCCGTGTCCATGGGGGCCGACCACGGCTCGATGCCGATCGCGCGCTCGAAGGCCAGATCCGCCTGACGAATCTTCCCAAGCGGAATCCGCGTCCAGCCCAAGAGAGTCAGCGCTTCGATCGGCAGCGGATCGAGCTTGCGGGCCATGTTGAACTCGGCCTCGGCTGTCCGGAGGCGAAGGCTCCTGAGGGCCGCCTTGCCGAGTTCGAGATGTGGAAGGGCGAGCGCGGGGTCGGCTAGCGCGACCTCGGCGAGCCTCTCCTTTCCTCGGTCCGTATCGCCCAGCGCGAGCTCGATCAAGGCGAGATTGCCGAGAACACCCGTCGCCTGGGGGCGAAGCGCCTCGGCCGCCGTGAAGTAGCGCCGGGATTCTTCGAGGCGCTGGGGTCGAACGCGCAGGCATGCGATCGCGAGATCGAAGTTGAGCCAGAAATCGTCGGGGTGCGCCCGGCGAGCGGCGTCGAGAAACCGAACCGCCTCGGATTCGTTGCGAGTCAGGATCAGGGCGCGACCGACGGCGCGGAGGAGCGAGGGATCGTCGAAGGGTGCGGGATCCCTTCTCGACCATGCGACGAGCGCACCCGGCTCGCTCGCGGCGATGGCGTCGAGCACGGGTCGCAGGTCGTCGCGCCGCAAGACTTGCCGAGCAAATTCCATGATTTGCGCATGCGTCGACGCGTTGACTTCGAGCAGAGCCCACTCGAGTACGGCGAAAGCGACGGGCTCGCGCACTTCGTCATGGACCGAGCGGAGCAGGCCCGCGAAGCGATCTCGCGCCTCGGGATCGAGAGGAAAGATCGGGTCGCTGAGGCCGAGGTTCGCCCCGAAGCGTCGAAAGGCCGCGGCGAAGCCGTTCTTCTCCTGAGCGAGGTCGAGCGCTCCGTCCTTGATGCGCGCTCCCGCGAGCCGGGCTTCGTCGAGGTCGATCAAGAGCCGCGTTTCTCGGAGCCGGGCTTCGTATTCCGCGAGCTCGTCGGCCGCCCGATCTCGCAAGGAGCGACCGAGCGGCCCGATCCGCTCGAGCCGCCCTTGCACGGCGGCAACGGAGGCGATCGCGCTCTTCAAGCCGAGTTCGGCCTGTTCGAGATCGCCGCGCCGGGCCGATCCGCGTCGGATCATCGCCTGTTGACGAGCTTCGGCCAGCAGCACCCGCGCATCCTCGGCGACCTCCCGGGCGGCGAGCGTCCACCAGACGAGCCCGATCGCACAGCAAATCAGAATTCCCGCAATCGTGGATGCGACGGTCCTGTGCCGCCGCAGGAAGCGCCAGGATCGCTTGGTGATCGGCTCGCGATAGGCGATGACGGGTTCGTCGGCGAGGCGCCGCTCGAGCTCCTCGGCCAGGGCGTGGGCGGACGGGTACCGTTCGCCGGGTTCGCGGGCCATCGCCTTCAGGCAGATCGCCTCGAGCGCTCGGTCGATCTCGGGGTCGAGGCTTCTGGGGCGAGGGAACTCGCCGCGGCTCACCTTCGCCAGGATCTCCTCGGTCGTTCGCTGAGTGAACGGCGCGACGCCCGTCAGAATCGCGTACAGGGTCGCGCCCAAGCTGTAGACGTCGCTCGCCGGCGTGAGCTGCTCCATGCCGCCCACGGCCTGCTCAGGACTCATGAACGACGGCGTGCCGACGGCGGAGCCGATCCGCGTCGCGGCTTCGCGACTCGCCGGCGAGAGGCTCAGCGTTCTTTCCTCGAAAGGATCGCTCGCCGCCGTCTCCGAGGAGGCTTCGCGGCTCGCGGGGAGGTCGTCGGCCGTCCTGGCCAGCCCCCAATCGATCACGAGGGTCTCCCCGTAGCGGCCCACCATGATGTTCGAGGGCTTCAAGTCGCGATGGAGGACCCCGCGCGCATGGGCGTAGTCGACCACCTGGCAAACGTCGACCAGGACTCCGATCAACTTTCGAAGACTGAGCACGGCCGCTCCGTCGCGGCGGCCGCCGAACTCGGCGCGATGTCGTTCAATGGTCTCCTTGAGCGTGAGCCCGGCGATGAACCGCGACGCATAGAAGAGCCCCGACTCGGGATCGACGCCGATTCCGAAGACCGGCACGACGCCGGGATGGTCGAGCCGCGCCGTGATCTCGATCTCACGCCGAAAACGAGCCTGCGCATCGGGATCGAAGCCGTGGGGCGGTCGCATCTCCTTGTAGGCGACGCGGCGATCGACCTCCTCGTCGTGTCCCAGCCAGACGACGCCCAAACCCCCTCGACCATGCTCGCGCAGCTTTCGGAACCGGCGGCCTCCGCCGTCGGGGCGGAACGCCTCCGCGACCGTCGCCTCGAAGCCGGGGAATCGCCCCAGATACTCATCGCGCAGCCGCCCCGTTTCGATCCGCATCAGCTCGCGAATCAGCGGTTCGCGCTCGGCCTCGGAAGGCTGAAGCGCGACGTATTCTTCGATCGAAGGGCGTCGACCCGCCGACCTCTCGCGCTCGAAGAAGACGACCGCGACGTCGTTCACCCGCCCGGGAAATCGCGCGGCGTAGTCCGCCGGCCCACGACCGCCGCTCTTCTCGTCGCTCAGTTCGAGTTCGATCCCCAGCAAGTCGCGAAACCGGCCCGCCCCCGACGAATCCGATTCCTCCTCGAGGAAGTCCTCGATCCTGGGCGCGGCGCCGGCCCTCCAGGCCTCTTCGAAATCGTCGCACGCGCGATCGTCGCTGGAGTCGGCTGCGTCCATCTTGGAGCTCCCAGGCCGGAATCGTCGTTCGCGCGGGCGGGCGGGGTCGGAGGCGGCTCGGATCGACCCATCCCCGGTCGACTCATCCCAAGATCAACCGCATCAAGAGCGAGATCTCCTCCGGTTCCGAGGCCTCCGGGGCGGCGGGCGAGCCGCCTCCTCGAGGACCGGACGTCGTCGGATGATTTGGATCCAACTTCTCGCGGATGAGTCGGAGTTTCCGCTCGACCCGGGAGAGCGAGCAATCGAGCCGCGACGCGATCTCGGCATTCGAGTAGTCGAGCATCTTCCAGCAGGCGATGCGCTGAAATTCCTCATCGCCCAGCGATTCGATGCGGAGCTCGATCCGCTCTCGCAGGAGCAAGCCGTCCGAAGGCGGCCGGCGGGGATCGGCCACGTCGGCCATGTCGGCCCCCGACCGATCGACACTCGCTTCGATTCGGGACTTGCGAGCGTAGTTCAACGACTCCTGCCGCACGGCGTGATTGAGCAGCTTCAGGAGTTCCAACCGCCCGTAAGGCAGGATCCGACCCTGTTCGATCCCGCGCACCACCTTGGCGAACGCCCGCGCGGCGACGTCCTCTTGGTCCATCATGAGCATCGGAACGTGCAATGATCGGAGCTTCTTCGACGCCGATCGGCAGAGCTCATCGAAGAACCGGCTCCAGAGCAGCTTGGCCGCTCGATCACGCGTCTCCGAATCCTGGAGCCCCAGGATTCCCGGTCCGGTGATCGAACCGCGCTCCTCGTCGATCGTCGCCCCAGGCGCATCGCCCGTCTTCGTCCTGAACATCGGCGTCGCCTCCCCCTCGTTCTCCGTGTGCACACGCGGTCTCCGTCATGTGTATCCACGCCCTCGGGAGAAACCCTTCATCATTTTCCCAGTTTTCCTTCAGGACTTGGAGAGGGAGGTTCGTGATGGGAGCAACGCTCTCGCCCGCCCGGTCCGCTCAGGCTCCGTTGGGATGGACGACCTGTGCGTCCCGCTCTCGTCCGCAATCATCGCGGAAGCGGGATCGAGCGCGGTTTCGGCATCGGGATCTCCGAGCCGGGGTGCCTCCATCGCCACCCCTCGCGCTTCCGATTCGCCCGGGGCTTCGAAGGCCCCGCGGGGAGCCGGCGCCACTCCGTTCGCGCCGACCAAGCCCGATGAATCGAGCAGAGCGATTCAGGCCGACACGGCCGAGCGCCGGCGACGCAGTTCCCGGAACATCGCGACGACCAGAGCCGAACCGGCGAGCCCGATCGTCGCGGGTTCGGGGACCACGCGCGTCTCGAGCTTCCCGAGGAGCTGCGCGGTCTGGTCGTTGGTCCAAGCGGAGATCGAGGCGAACGTCGAGTCGCTGGGACCGGTGAACGCGATCTCCCCGTGGAGCAAGTCGAGCGTCAGACTGCTCTGGAGCTCGAGGGGAAGCTGCGTCATCAGTGATTCATGAGTCCGCGCCAGCACGGTGTCTCGGTCGTGGAATCCCACCTCGCCCGCGTCCAAGATCGATGAAGCTCTCACCTCCCCGAACTGAGGCGACGTGAAGGCGAGCGACGCCTCGAATCGCGACGGCAGCCCGTTATCGGCCAACCCGACGCCGAAGCCGCTGTAGCAGATCCCGAGGGTCGGCTTGAAATTGTCGGAGAACGGGGTGTCCTTGCCACCCGTATTGTATGCATCTTTTTCGCCGCTTTGGTTCTGGGTTTGGATCAACTTGTCGATGGCCTCGATCGTGACTCTGTCGTTTCCGTCCCACACCGCGCGAGGACGAAATTTGGGTGTGCCCTTATCGACTCCTGGGAGGAATTCGTTCATCGCGTCCCTGATGTCCCTCGCCTTCCCTTCCTTCGTCCGGCCCTCAACGACTTTGATCTTTACAACATGCTCTTTTCCGTTGATAATCACGACGAACTCGTCTTCGCCACCCCTCAACGGCGGGTCCTTCACGACGCAAGTGATGTTCCCCGCCAGGACCTCGACCCCGGGCGCGAACGCCGCGAGTAGCCCCAGGAAGATCAGGATTCGCCCTCGGCGCGGGCGCGGGCCCGCGTGATTCCGAAGATCCGAAGGAGTTCGTTCGACACCGGCGACTCGAGTCATGTTCATGTCGTCGTCCTGCCCACCGTGTGCACGTTCCGCCGGCGGCCCGTCGCCGCCGTTCGAGGGAGCTATCCCGCTTTCGCGCGAAATCCCCGCAACGGAGAGGCGCGAAGTCGCACGGTTCGGCTCGGTCGCGATCCATGAACTTCCGTCCTCGCCGGCAAGACGATGGAGTCCCGATCGCCGCAGAATTCGCTCGGCCGACGCCTCGCGGGCCGGTCGTGCCGGGTGATCGCATCGATCAGCGACGCCCCGACCGCTGATCTCGGCCGGCGCGTCGCTCCCACCGGCGAAACTCTCGTGATCGGTCGTCGGCGAAGATTGTGGGGACACTGTCCCCACAATTCGAATTCGAACCCGCCCCCACGCGACGCCGAGCCCTCGGTACGATGACCAAATCCCAAGGCCGAACCGGCCGGCTCGACCGTCGCGAAGCCGTTCGGTCGTTGAGCCCCGTTCCGCTGCCGTCTGGTACGGTACGTCGATTCAACCGACCCGACTGTCTCGAGGTTCGGTCGACTCCGGAGTCACTTCTGCTTCGCGGCTTCCTCCTCGAGCGTCCGAAGTGGGACCGCGGCCGACACGGTCATCCCGGGGCGAAGCCCGGTTTCGGCTTGGTTCAGAAGGATGATGGTCGTGTAGACCTTGCTCTCCTGATCGAAGCGTGTGGATGGGTCGGGCAGGGGCATCACCGTCTGGACCGTACCTTCCAGGACCTTGCCGTCCGCAAACGCATCCACGGTGACTTTCACCTTCTCACCCACCCGAACCCGATCGACGATCCTCTCCGGAACCTTGACCATCACTCGCAACGGTTTGCTGGGGTCGTCGACCCGGAAGATGACCTGCCGTTCGCGGACCAATGCCCCGGGCACGATCTGTGGATTGCTTCCCGGGACGCCTTTCGTGAACCGATTGGGGTCATTCGCGTGAACGACGATCCCGTCGATGTTGGCCCGAAGCTCGCACTTCCGGATCATGTCGTCGAGCTTCGACTCCTCGGACTTCGCGACGTCGAGAGCGACCTCGGCACGGAAGACCCGGTGCTTGGCCTTCTCCACTTCGTTCTCATGGAACTTCGTGACTCTCGGTTTCCGATACTCCTCGAGGTGCCTCCTCTTCTCGTGGAGTCGCTCGAGATTGTGGCGGTGGCGGAGGATCGCCTCCTCGACGGAATCGAGCCGATCCTGGAGTGCCAGTCGGTTGAGAAGGCTTTGCGGCGTCGGATCTTCCTTGATCTGTTCGATGATCTTCCGGGTCGCTTCGGAACGCTCGCGGTTCGCCTCCGCCCGCTCCTGGGCCGATTGTTCGAGGAACAGCTCACCGTTGACGGCCTCCGCATCCAGCCTCCACTGTTCGACGGCCTCCTTCTCCGATAACTCCGCCAATCTCATGTCCATGACCGCCTGATCGAATTCGGCCTTCCGTTCGGCGATCACTTGTTTCAGCTTCGACTGCTCCTCGCGAAATGTCGCCGAGTCGAGCTCGGCCACCACGTCGCCCTTCTTGACCTTGGTCCCTTCCGGGAGAATCGAGCGTAGAGCCCGTACTCCGGGGAGGCTGTTCGTGACGGACTCCGACGCGGAGGCCTCCAGGCTGCCGCGGATCTGCAAAGTCCCGCCGGCGATGGCTTTTCTGATCGCTTCCCGCGAATCCTGCGCGACGCCCCCATCTGGAGAAACGCGCGACTTCCTCAGGACCTCCGGCGGCTCGATCGCCCCGAGTTGGCCTCCCAGGGCTCCGGCGATCGAGAGAGTCAACCCAGCCGCGATCAAGAGCGCCGGGACCTTGCCGAACGAGAGTAGCCTCATTGTCGGAATCACCCCCCGCGCGAGCGCGACGACTGCCGCCCCGCGACCGTCTGCCTGGAAAACGAGTTGGACCGCCGCCTTCACCAGGCCGTCCGGGACCGCCGCGCGGGCGGCCTGGTTCAGGCCCGTCGAGACCGCCGTGACTGAAACCGCGGGCGCGACGCCTCGCCGCCTCAGCCGATCGCGGAGCATCACCCGCGCGCGTTCGAGACGGCCCCGGACCATCTCAGCCGACCAGTTCAACACCTCGGCCGCCTCGGCCTGGGTCCGACCCTCGAAGCAGCAGAGCCGGACGACCCGCCGGTAACGCTCCGGCAGGCGCTCCAGTTCCGTGTCGAGCATGTCCCGGAGTGCCAGGGCGTCCTCGTGGTCGGAACCATCCGCGGTCAGCGCCAGGTCGTCGATCGAGACCAACCGCCCCTTGCGAGCGGCCTGAGCCCGGACTCGCCTCGCCACGCGAACGGTCACCCCGTGCAGCCAGGGGCCGACCTTCTCGCGCTCCCTCAACGTCCCCGCCCGAAGCGCTAGGACGAGGAACGTCGCCTGGAAGGCATCCTCGGCATCTTGCCGATCCCGCAACATCCGCCGGCAAGTTCCCAGGACCATCGGCCCCAGCCGGACAACCATCGCCTCGAACGCGCGCTCGTCCCGGCCGGCGAGGAACCTCGACAGCACCTCCCCATCCGACAGCCCATTGAACGTCCCCCCTTCGAGGATCGGCCCCACGTCCGCCCAGCTCTTCCCCGTCCCCAAAGTGACCATGACGAGCCTCCAGCCGATGATTCCTCCGCGCTCGACACTCCATGGTGCAGCGAAGGGCAGCGGAAAACATGGCGATTCTCCCGGTCGTCACGAAATCGTCACGACGACGCGGGGCCCGCAACCCGGCTGAGCGCTCCTGGACGAAGGCGAAACGATCACGACGAATGGCCGCTCGCGAATTCAACGTCTCCACCAGGCCGTCTCATTCAGTGCCGTTCTCTCCCCTTCCCACCTCATCGATGATCTCCAGCGCCTTCGCGGGTGCATCGATAGCCCTGCCGGCGTCGATCGAACTCGATCGGGGCGTGGAGCCGGTCGCGCATGAACTCGAGGTCGCGGAGGATCGTGCGGCGATCGACCTCGAGCAATTCGATGAATCGGCGCGAGTTGGGAAATCGCCCCGAGCGGATCTCGCGGTCGAGGATGAGGATCCGTTGAATCGGCGGGCGGGTGGTGGGGCGGGCCATGGGGGGGCGTCCTGGTGTCGACGATCGTGGTCGAGCCAGGATACCAAGGGTGATGCGACATCCATAGTCGCACTCATCACTCCGTCGGGCGGGAGGTGGGCGCGCGAACGCGGCCGGGGTGAACCCGGCCGGTCGGAAGGAAATCGGGGATGCCGAGTGGGCTCGCGTCAGGCGAGGATCCAGTTCTTGGCGGTCTTGGACGTCTTGATGATGTCGAGAGCGAGGTCGTCGATCAACGTGTTGATATCGAGGAAGATCGACTTGTCGGCGCCGACGCCCTCGTGGAGTCGGGCGATTCTGGCTTCGTAGGATTCACCCGCTCGGCTCCATTCGCGATGGATCTCTTCGAGGGCTTCGTGGTCGTGGGTCGTGGATCCGCCGATGAGGATGTTGGAGCCCGATTCCCCGTCGATCCGGTCGACCCCCTCGCCGCCGATGATCACGTCGTCGCCGGAGCCTCCCGTGAGGACATCGTTGCCGTCGCCGCCGGAGACGAGGTCGTGGCCGTCGACGGCGTGGATCTGGTCGTTGCCGGCTTCACCGTGGATTTCGTCGTCGCCCACTCCGCCGTTGATCGAGTCGTTGCCGTCGCCGCCGAAGATGGTGTCGGCTCCGCCTGCACCCGAGATCAGGTCGTCGCCGCCGTGGCCGTAGATGGTGTCGCCGCCGTCGCGACCGTTGTTGTATCCGCCGAGGATCGAGTCGTTGCCGTGCGATCCATGGATGAGGTCGGCGCCGTCGCCGCCGTCGAGTTGGTTGGGGCGAGCGTCCTCGGTGCCGCCGAAGAGTTGGTCGTTGCCTTCCTGACCCATGAGGTGATCGGCACCCGTGCCGCCGAGGAGGATGTCGTCGCCGAGACCGCCGCGGAGAGCGTCGTCGCCCGCCTCGCCGAGGAGCTGGTCGTTGCCGCCGCCGCCGCGGAGGTTGTCGTTGCCGTCGCCGCCGCGGATGGTGGCGGGGATGGTGACGTCGTGGTTGAGGTAGAGCCCGTCGTCTCCGGCGCCTCCGATGAGTTCGATGCGGGAGATCCCGGCACGCTCGATGTAGATGGTGGTGGAAGGTGCCGAGCCGATGGCCGTCGTGACGAAGTAGTGGGTCGCGGACCGCACGCCGATCGTGATCGTGTCGCGATCGGATGTTCCCGTGATCACTAGATCACCGGAAAGGATCTGGATGCTGAGTCCTTCGCGCTCGACCGCCCCGATATCGGGGACTCCGGTGAACGACTCGCCGCGCTGGTCGTGAGTCAGACCGTCGGCGACGCCGGCGTTGATCGCGGGGCTGCCTTCGAGAAGTGCCATCGTGCGGGTCGGTCCGCCGTTGTCGGCGAGGGGCCCGAGACGCGGATCGATCGGGTTCTCCGGCGTTCCGACGAGATTGCCGCGGACACCCGCGAGTTGGACCGAGTCGGCGCTGCCGATACCGATCAAGTTGTGCGTCGATGCTTCACCCTTACCCTCGAGTTCGAGGTCGGGGTGGAGCTTGGAGCGGTTGCCGGCGATGATGGAGGCGACGATGATCGAGTTGCTCTCGGCAGAGACGCCGCCCGCGGAGAGGTCGGCCTGATTGTCGACGACGGTGGCATGCGAGAGTCGTGAGTCGCGGAGAGCGAACGCTCCTCCGTCTCGTCCCGCGACGTTGCCGACCGCGGTCACGGCTTCGATCGTCGACCGAGAGGCTTGAACCGCACCTCCATCGTGTCCGGCTTGGTTGGAAACGAATGTGGATCCGAGGATCTTCGAGTCGTCCGCGGAGATCGCACCTCCCGTTGCGCCCGAACTGTTCTTGGTGAATGTCGATGTCTGGATCGTAGACCAGCTCACCAACAGCGCTCCGCCGTACGACTTGGCCTGGTTGCCCACGAACTCCGAGGTTTGGATGGTATGGTTCGAGCCCTCGATCGCTCCTCCGTGCGTTCCGGCTTCGTTGCCCTCGAAGAGCGACCCCGAAATGACCGCCCAAGCGCCACGAAGGGCACCGCCCTGGCTGACGGCCTCGTTATCGATGAACGTGGAATCGACGATCTTCAGGCCATCGCCGGCGATTGCCCCGCCGTTGACCGACTCATTGCCGACGAATCGGGAACCCTGAACGAGAATGGGTTCGCGTGTGGAGATCGCCCCACCCATCGCGTTCGCCTGGTTGTCGACGAAGCTCGACTCGAACACCTCGAGATTCGAACCCTTGTCGGCGTAGATCGCGCCGCCCTGAGAGGCCTCGTTGTCCTCGAAGCTGAGCCGTTCGATCACGACACGTCCGGAAGCGGCGATCGCGCCTCCCTTGGCGGCGTCGCCGCGAGTCAGTCGGAGATCGCGGAGAGTCGCGGTCGAATCGATCGAGAAGATCTGGACCTTGCCGCGTCCGTCGATGGTCAAGGTCGATCCGGTGGGGCCCTCGATCGTCAGTTCGTGCCCGTCGTCGATCTTCAGCGTGGTCGAGAGTTCGATGACGCGATCGGTCGCGAACTCCTTGGCATCGAAGACGATGACGTCGGCGCCCACACTCGCCTTGGCCCGGGCGATGGCGTCGCGGAGCGAGCCCGTTCCCTTATCTGCCGTGTTCGTGACCGTAAAGGTCGACAAGACGACGCGGCTCTCGAGCATCTCGGGTTGGAGAACACGGGACCGACGGGTCGAGCATCGCGGGGAGCGGAATTTGGAAGCCATGGGGGTTCGCGTTTCCGTGGTGTTCGTTCGAGCTTCATCTTCCAAACGGACGATTCGGAATAGAGCGGATCCCGTGCCGATCGAAGGCACCAAGACACGCTCGACGCGAGATTCCGGTCTCCGCGAGGGGCGACGAGGCCGACGTGGAGCGAACGCATCGCTGCGCTCATCGGCCGCAACGCAACACGCTGCGAGGGCATCGAGCCGCCACGCGCAGGCCTCGGCGAGCCGGAAGATCGTGAGAATCTCTCGAGAACTCTCGCATCTCGAGAATCGCGAACGTCGCACTCTCGAGAGAATGTCGAAACGCTCGGTCACGAGGGGGCTGGACAATCCTCGTAGGCGAGCTAGAATCGACTAGTCGACCGCTTGACCATATAGCTCGGGGGTTCCATGGAATCAGCCAAGGAGATCCACATCCCCGACGCGTTTCTCGACCGCGTCGCCTCGAAGTTCCGAATGCTGGGGGACCCGACCCGGCTCGCGATCCTTCGCACGATCATGACGTCGGAAAAGAGCGTGGGCGCGATCGTCGCGGAGACATCCGGCAATCAGGCGAACGTCTCGAAGCACTTGAAAATGCTCATGAACGCGGGTCTGGTGCGCAGGCGGAAGGCTGGGCTCCAAGTCTTCTATGTCGTGAGCGACCCGCTCATCGAACAGCTCTGCCGGTTGGTCTGCAACACGATCATCGAAGAGGTTCAGTCGGAGGTCGACCGCAGCCGGCGCTTGCTCGAAGGGCTGCGCGAGGGGAGTTGAACCGGCGGGGGGGACGGATCCGAGTCGGTCGAGGGCGCATTCGCACTCATTCCCGACCGCGGGGCAGCTCGGGATGGTCGGCGGAGGGTAGGCTGCCGGCCAGACGTCGCTTGGTTTCCAAGTACGACGGCTCGTTTGCCAGATTCGTCCACTCGTAGGGGTCGGCCGAGTGGTCGTAGAGTTCCTCGCCGCCGTCGGCGTAGCGAATGTATCGGAAGCGTTCGTCGCGCACGGCGTGATTGCCTAGGTGGAAGGTGGTGAGGGCGGGGCGATCCCAAGGCGCTTTGGGGTCCCGCAGGAGCGGCGTGATCTCCTCACCCTCGACGTGCGACGGGCGGGGGAGCCCCGCGAGCGCGCAGAGCGTCGGGTAGACGCTCATCAGGTCGACGGTTCGGTCGCAGGTCCCGCCTTTGGGCGTGACGCCCGGTACGACCCAGATGTAGGGCATACGGGCGGCTTCCTCCCAGAGGGCGAACTTCCGCCAATGCGACTTCTCGCCGAGATGCCACCCGTGGTCGCCCCAGAAGACGATGATCGTGTCGTCGCGCGCGGGCGAGCGTTCATAGGCATCGAGAAGTCTGCCGATTTGTTCATCACAGTAGGCGATGGTTGCGAGATAGGCCTGGACGGCTTCTTTCCATCGGCCGGATTCGAGCATCGCGGCATGGTCGCCCTTCGGCTTGGCCATGGCGATTCCCCCGGGAGGAACGTCGGCGAGATCGTCGGGTCGGGTCGGGGGCAGCTCGATCGACTCGAGCGGAAAGCGGTCGAAGAACCGCTTGGGCACGTCCCACGGCATGTGGGGCTTGTGGAGACCGACCGCGAGGAAGAACGGCTTGTCGTGAGTTCGGCCGAGTTGTTCGATTCCATAGTCGACGATCGACTCGTCGGCGAGTCTGGAGTCGTCGGTGAGGGGCTTGAAGCGGATGCCGCCGACGCCGTCGTTCTTCGCGGAGGGGTGGCGGGTGATCGATTGACGTTCGCCTTCGAGATAGTCGGACCATTCGCCCGATCGATGCGCATTCGCATGATAGATCTTGCCCGCGCCGAGGACTTCATAACCCGCCGCGAGGAATTGCGAAGTGAGCGTGCGATTCTTGGGGATCACGGGCTTCCAGTCCTGCCCGTTGTCGTAGATCCCCGTGGTCGACGGTCTCGAACCCGACATCAGAGCTGCGCGCGAGGCGTTGCAGACCGGTGCCGCGCAGTAGGATCGCGTGAAGGTGACGCCCATCTTGGCCAGCCGGTCGATGTTCGGCGTTCGCGTTTGCGGGTTGCGTGCGAGATGGCCGACCCAGTGATTCAGGTCGTCGACGGCGATGAACAGAACATTGGGACGAGTCTTCGGCTCGTCGGCCCTCGACTCACCGACCAGCGCGACCCAGGCGAACAGGCCGCAGACTCCGAGCGCGACTCGTTTGCGCGTCATCTCGCTTGCTCCTCGATTCGGCTTCGACCGGCATGACCTGCGACATCGTGATCGCGCGACGGACGCGATGCAAGGGTTCGGAAAACGATAGAGTAGCGAGCCGCTCTCTCGGCTTCAGGGTCGAGGCGCCGTGGGCGCGGACTTCTCGAGCTTCTTGCGTTCGCGCTTGCGGGCTCGCTCGAGCGCCCGGGCATCGCCTGCGGGTGGAGGCTCGACGGCGGGCTTGGGCAGCGTCGCGGTCCAGGCTCGGGCCGCTTCGCCGAGTCGGCGGGCGAGCTCGGATTCGCCGTCGGCTCGATCGATCGCTTCGAGAGGGTCGATATCGAGGTCATGGAGCGTTCCCGAAGCACCTCTTCGCTGTTGATGGAACTTCCAACGCCCGTCGAGCATCGACGCGCGGCTGTTCGCGGCGGCGGTCTTCCAGAAGAGGGGTCGGGACCGCGGACGTTCCTTGCCGAGCCAGATGTCGGAGACGTCCTCGCCGTCGAGGTCGGCGGGCGCGGCGATCCCGGCGACCTTGCAGACCGATGGGAACCAGTCGACGCCCGCAATGATCGAGCCGCGATCGACTCGGCCCGCCGGGATTCGACCGGGCCAACGGATCAAGAACGGCACGCGCACTCCTCCCTCGAATTGAGTGTGCTTGCCGCCGCGGAGGGCTCCGTTCGAGCCCAACGCGTTGGGATGGGTGTCGTCCTCGCCGTCGGCTTCGCCGATCACCCCGGCCGACCCCGCGCCGACCGCTCCTTGATCGCTGGAGAAGACGACGATGGTGTTCTCCGCGAGCCCGAGCTGCTCGAGCCGTTCGAGCACCCGACCGACCTGAGCATCGAGCGCGGCGAGTTCTCCGAGATATTCGCGGAGCCCCTCTTCGGTCCTCTCGAAGCCATGCTCCGCGATTCGCTCGGCGAGCTTGTGCTGCATCGGTTTGGGGAATCGCTCGGGTTCGAGCCGTGTTTCCCGGAAACGATCGGCGAATCCATCGGGGGCGTCGACGGGATTGTGACTGATGTGTCCCCAGATGTTGACATAGAACGGCTTATTGCGATTTTGTTCGATGAATGCGATGGCCTGATCGAAGATCGGCGCATCGCGGCCGCGGTCGTCGCGCCGGGCTCCGCCGATCTCCTCGATCCGATCGATGCCGTAGGTCCCGGGCCGGGTGTTCGGACCGATGTGCCACTTGCCGAAGTGTCCGGTGGCATAGCCCGCATCGTGGAGGGCGGCGGTCACCGTGGGCCGATCGCCGAACCCCGCTCGATCGGGCCGCGGCGAGAATCGCGCGGGGAAGCGACCGGTCATCAGTCCCGTCCTCGCCGGCGAGCAGGTGATCCCCGCCGAGTAGCAGCGCTCGAATCGCGTTCCCTGGGCTGCGAGTCGATCGATCTCAGGAGTCCGCGCGAAGGGGTGACCCTGGCAACCGAGATCGCCGTACCCGAGGTCGTCGGCCAGGATGAACACCACATTCGGTGGACGCACATCGCTCGCGGGAGCGGCCAGCGTCGCGAGCATCGCAAGATATGAGGCTATCATCGCGTTTCGACTCCCATCCGACCTTCGAACCCTCTTTCGTCCCTGGCCCATACTGAACCCCGACCGATCGGTTGCGTATCGCCGAGGGACGAAGAGAATCCTCGTCGATTCATCGATCGACTTGACTCGCTCGATGAATGTGTCAAGATTGGCGCTCTGGGAATTCTGTGGGACTTGTCATGGTGATAGCGAGTTTTCCGAGGTACCCCTATGACGACGTCGACGGACGCGCGTCGGGATTGGTTCGAATTCGTGCAGTCGCTCGACCGCTTGAATCCCGAAGAGTTCGCGAGGCTTCTCCTCGAAGCCGATGATCGCGACGAGGTCCGATTGGAGCGCTTCTTCGGACGATCTCGTCTCGATCGATTGCGCCGACTCGCACGGGCCCGTAACACCGGCGCGAACCCGAATCGCGGGTCGGACGACCTGCTCGGTCGCGAGAAGCCCCGTCGCACACGATCGAACGCCGGGGTCGTCGTGATCCCCGGGTTGATGGGCAGCAGCCTCAGCGTCGACGGCGACCCGGTCTGGCTGAGCTACTGGCGGATCGCATTGGGACGCCTCGAGCAACTCCGACTCGCCGCCGACGGTCGATCTCCGGCGGTACCCGGCGCGATCGTCCGACCCGTCGGGGCTCTGAAGTCGTTCTACGCCGATCTCGAGATGTCTCTGGCGCGCATTTGGAGAACGCGCACGCTCGCGTACGACTGGCGGCTCGACGTCGCCGTCGCCGCCGACGCGCTGGCCGACTTGATTCGTCGAGAATTCGTCGGTCGATCGCCGGTCCATCTCGTCACGCACTCGATGGGCGGATTAGTCGCTCGCATGTTCATCAAACGGCATCCTGACCTCTGGAATACGATCCGAGGCGCGGCGACTTCGGGAGAGATCGGTCGCCTCGTCATGATGGGGACTCCGAACCGCGGATCGCATCTCGCGCTCCATGCCGTCGCAGGACTCGCGAACACGGTTCGCGGGCTGGGAAAGCTCAGCCAACGTCAGTCGATCGAGGATGTCCGCGCGATCGTCGCGGGATTTCCCGGGCTGCTCCAACTCCTGCCGGCACCGGGGACGGAGGCCGATGCCGATCGGTTCTATCGGGCCGGCACCTACGCTCATCTCGATCTCCGCATCCAACAGGCGCATCTCGATCAGGCGCGGACGCTGCATGAGTCGCTGGGAGATGCGATCGATACCGAGCGATTCCTCTACGTTGCCGGCCGATACGCCGCGGGGCCGACGCCGAGCCGCGTTCGCAACATTCGGCGGCTCGATCTCCTGGAGTCGTACGAGTTCGATCCGGCGGGCGACGGCAGCGTCGCGCATCGTCTCGGCCTGATTCCGGGCGTTCGAACCTGGTTCGTCTCCGAGGAGCACTCGGCATTGACCTCGAACGAGGCCGTGCTCTCCGGGCTCGATGGCCTGCTTCTCTCGGGCGAGACCGACCGACTCGGCGGCGGCCAGCCGGCGAGCGAGACCTCGGCGCTGCGGCGATCGCGGTCGGCTGGATCTCCGGCGAGCCTCGCTCGGGTCGAGCGGCTGAATGAAGCGTTTGCGAAGGAGATCGATCTGCTCGCCGCATCGGTTGCTCCCACGCTCTTGGAGAGCTCGAGCGCAGTCGGCGAGGACGATTCACGAGGATTCGGGCCGATCGATGAGGGTCGAGTGCTCGAAGAGATGCTGATTCGTGGGCGGATCGCCGTTCTCGCGGAGGGCTCGGGAACTTCGGAACCCGGCGACTCGGAATCGGTCGGCCCGAACGCCCCGCTCACTCCGTCGGGACCGCCGACTGTGGTCCGCGTCGCATTCGGCGGCATCGAGTCGAGCTTCGACGATCGTCTCTCGGACGCATTGGCCGTCGGCCTCTATCTCGATTCGAGGCCGAGCGGCAGCGCGCTCGCCGTCGACAAGCGAATCTCAGGCGACTCGACGCGGCCCGAGGATCGAATCGTGACGCAGCTGGCTCAGCGCGGCGTGATCCGCGGCGAGTTGGGTCGCCCGTTCTTTCTCGAACCGCCGGGGTCGAACGGTCGGCTCGTCGCTATCGTCGGGATGGGCGAGCCCGGTCGCTGCGGCACGCCTGAACTCACCGTCCTGGTTCGTGAACTCTGTTGGAGCCTCGGGCGGCTGGGGCGGAAGCGGCTCGATTGCGTGCTCATCGGGGCGGGCAAGGGGAACCTGCGTCCTTCCGAGGCTGTCGGTGCTTGGCTCGAAGGAATCCGCTCGGCGCTCGAGGGTGCCGAGCGAGCCCATCGACTCGAGTCGATCCGATTCGTCGAACACGATCCGACCGCCTATCTCGAGCTTCGCCAATCCTTGATCGAGGCCGCCGACCGTTCCACGAACGATCCCTCATCGAACTTTCCTCGAATCGATATCACGGAGGACGTCGATCTGGAATCGCTCCGGGGCGAGTACCTACGCAGGGCGGGGGAACGCTTCGCCCGTACCGCGCAAGGCCGGAGCAAGCCCCTCGACGCGGGAGAGACCGATTCCTCGGCGACTCGGCTGTCGGTCGGGATCTCGCGTCCCCGCGACGAGGCGGAGACGAACGACGACCTCCTGAGCTTCACGGCTCTGACCCAGACGGCCGCGGTTCCGGAGCGGATCGTTCAGATCGATCGTCGCCTGATCGAGGACGCAACGCTGAGACTGTTCGGAGAGCCCGACCGCCTGGCTCAGTGGCGAGGAGGTCGATATCTCGAAGAATTGATCTTTCCCGACGAACTGCGCAGGCACCTCGACGACGGCGCACCGCTCGTCGTGGATCTCGATCGCGCGGCGGCGCGGATCCCGTGGGAGATGCTGGTTCAACCGATCCACGTCGAACGCGGCGCGAACGAATCGTGGAGAGACACGCTCGATCGGGGAGTCGAGAACAACTCGCCCGAGCAATTACCGATCCTCGGTCTCGCTCGCGGACTCACTCGTCGGCTGCGGTCGACCTTCTCCACACCGGCCGAGTCGCACTCGACTCCAAACTCGACGCTCCGAGTCTTGATCGTCGCCGACCCGGCTTCGGACGCGCGGCTCTCGGGTGCCGAGGAAGAGGGTGAAGCGCTCCTGGCTCTATTTCGACAGGCTCGCGAGCACTGGGCGGCCTCAGGCATCGAGATCGAGGTCCAGGCGCTGATCGGCCCCAAGCGAGCCACTCGCACGAACGTTCTCACCGAGATCCTGCTCGAGCGGCACGACATCCTCCATTTCGCGGGACACTGCCGATACGAACCGGGCGACGGCCGGCGCTCGGGCTGGGTCTTCTCGAACGGCGAGCTGCTCTCCGCTTCGGAGATCAAGCGGATCGACCGCGTTCCGTCGATCGTCTTCTCGAACGCTTGCGAGTCGGGACTCACAGAGCGCGGCCCGCGCATCGATTCGCTCGACCTCGCGCCGAACTTCGCCGAAACCTTCTTCGCGCGGGGTGTTTCCGAGTTCATCTGCACTTCCTGGCGCATCGACGACTGGGCGGCGAAGCGGTTTGCCTTGATCTTCTACGGAGCCCTCCTCGGTCATCGCGAGACGGACCACGCCCGCTCGGGTATCCGAGCGGCCTGGACGACTCCCGCGACGCTTCACGAAGCGATTCGCGCAGCCCGACACGCACTTTGGCGCGACGATCGCGGCGCAGCGACCTGGGGCGCCTATCAACACTACGGCAGCCCGTATCGGCGGATTCTGAATCCGCCCCTCGAAAGCTGATTCCACCTTTCGTACTCATGAAGTCGATCCCGCGTTCCCTACTCTCCCGAGGATTCACACCATGGGCGACAAAGCACTTCTTGTCGGCATCAACGCGTATCAGCATGTCTCAGACCTTCGCGGCTGCATCAACGACGTCGAATCCATGCGCACGACGCTGGTCGAGGAGTTCGGATTCCCGAAGGACTCGATTCGTGAACGCATCGATAGAAAAGCGATCAAGTCGACGATTTTGGAAGACCTCGAATGGCTCCTCGACGGCGCCCGAAAGGGGGATCGGATCGTCTTCCACTTCTCGGGGCACGGCTCCTACACGGCCGACCTCGACGAGGAGCCCGGCGAACGCGGGCGCGACGAACTCCTCTGTCTGCACGACATGAATTGGGACGATCCCGAGTCGTATCTCCTCGACGACGAGATCCGAGAATTCACCGCGCGCGTTCCCCGCGGAGTTCAGCTCCTCCTCGTGTTCGATAGTTGCCATTCGGGTACGGGATCTCGGGCCGAGAGCCCCTCGAGAGGACGCGGCGGATCACGCTCTGCGCGGGTTGCGCCTCCGCTGGTCAGAGATCGCAGCGCGTCCCAGGCTCGGGCCGATCGCGCGGGAGCCGAGATGAATCTCGGCGAGAGCGAGCCCTATCGGATCCGATTCGTCGAACCGCCGACAAAGATCCGCACCGCGGCCGAAGCCGCCGGATCGCTGAGTCGCTCGACATTCTCCGCGACCCGAGGGCAGGTGACCAAGGCGGGGATGAACCATATCCTGCTCGCCGCGGCTCGCGATGATCAAACCGCCGCCGATGCCTACATCGATGGGTCATATCGTGGCGCGTTCACCTACTATCTCACCAAGGCGATCCGCGAACTCGGCGCACGGGCGGACCGCGCCAAACTGATCCAGCGGATCGAGAGCGAGATCCAAGGCTATACGCAAGTCCCTCAGTTGGAGTCGGGAGCAAAGCGCGGGCCGCTCTTCAAGCCGGCCGGACGCATCGACGATGAGGCAGCCGAACCCGACGACTCGATGAACGACGTCGATTCGCCTCCGAGTTCCGACCTCGATCCCACGACTCTCGAAAACTTGATCCGTGCACATCAGTCGTTTCTCGACTTGGTCGATCGCATGCTCACGACTTCGGGGACCGAAGGAGGAGGTCGTCCCATCGGGATCGGCCGAGCCCGGGGTGCTCGATCGATCGTCGCGGTCCACGGCATCGGCGTCCACCGCGCCGGCTACTCGAACAACTGGTGGAGAGCACTCGAACCGTTCGCGCCGAGCCTGAAGCCCGGAACGCTTCACTCGGCATCCAACCCGAGCGGCAACCGATATGAAGTGATCTGGAGCGACCTCGTGAATCGCGTCTCGCGCGATCTCGAAGGCGACGATTCGATCAGCGCCGATGCCGAGGCGATGGCTGAGGAATTGCGCATCGAGCTCGAGGAACGGGCGTCGGATCGCGGAATCGAGATGTTTGCAGGGATGGACACGGAAACGTCCTCACGTGCTCCGGGTTCGAGTTCGCGCGGACGTCTCGACGACCTCTTCGGCAGCCTGGACGACTTCGGTCTCTACATGACGCATCGTCCGACGCGGCTGGCGATCCGCGGGCGATTCCTGGACGTCGTCCGACCGTTGCTGGAGCGCGGCGACGAGATCGAGATCTTCGCACACAGCTGGGGGACGGTCGTGGCATACGAGGGGCTCGTGCTGCTCGACCTCGAAGGTCGTCGGCGCGGGCGAGTGCGCAATTTCTTCACAATCGGTTCGGCGCTCTCGATGGGTGCCGTGCGTCTGAGCCTCGCCGACGGAGCAGAGCGACGTCACAAGCCCTCGATCGTCGATCGGTGGTGGAATCTCGACGCGAAGGGCGACATCGTCGGAGGCACACTCGCGCGGCGCTACGCGATCGACGGCGAGTTCCTCGAGCTCGAGGCGGCGAACTGCTCGAGGTTCGACGTCGCCTGTTGTCACAGCTCGTACTTCGCCCTCGGCAATGTCGCCGTGAACCGCGACATCTTCGGGAAGAAGATCGAAGGTTGATTCGTTTGAAGGCCGATGCGGCTCCGGCGCGATGCCGGCGCCGCATCGGCGTTCGCAGTCAGTAGGGCTCGATGATCTCTTCGGGTCGACCGCAGATCGCATGAGAGGCGAGCAATCCCGCAGTGACCGCCGCCTCGACGCAGCCGGCGTTGATCTGGGTCGTCACCCAGTCTCCCGCGAGGAAGAGGTTCGGGAAGCCCGAACCATCGGCCCTCATGCGCACGCGTTGTGATCCGGGAATCGAGAGGACGTAGCGTTCGGTCGGATCGATATTGATGCGCACATATTGCGAATTCAGACGCTTGCTGTCGGCGGGCGCCTTGGGGTCGTGGATCAGCCGCCAGACGAGGGACTTTGGGTCGGGAGGATGCGATCCGGGCGGCGAGAAGATCGCGGCGGCGTTCTGTTCGAGCCAGCGCACGACCCTCTGTTCGGCGAGCGCTTGGGCGCGTTCGGGCCAGCCGTGATCGGTGAAGGGAGGGATCACGCTGGGATCGGGATAGGCGCCGCAGAGGTAGGCCACGGAGAGCCCGCGGCCGTTTTCGACGTGGATCTCCTTGTCGAGGAGATGCGACATATCGGCGTATGTTCCGAGATCTTCGGCATATCCGATCGCGAGCGGAAGTCGGTAGTCCCAGCCGAGTCGTCCGTTCGGAGGTGCGAGCCAGAGTTGGATCCCCTGAGTCGGGATCGTGGCGATCCCGTCGACCATCGCGCGCCAGGCCGGGCGCGCTTCGATCAACTCTCCGCAGATATCGCGGAGCGCTCCGACGGGAATCCCGAGAACGACATCATCGAAGTCGCGGTCGAGCTCGAGCGTGATCGGGGTCTCGCGCGTCGTATTCCAAGGCGACCAGGCCGACTCGAGATCGATCGAGTCGCGGCGGATCGCCTCGGCTTGCGACGGGTCGATCTGATCGAGAAACGGTTGCGAGGGCCAGGATTCGACCCCCTTCACCACGAATGTGGGTCGATACTCGGCGGTAGGGTCGCGGAGATCGACTTGTCGCCCGATCTCGATCGCACCGATGCGATTCCCGTCGGGCGTGAGCCGGAGCTTGCGGACGCGGTGGAAGAATCGGAAGGAGACTCCTCGTCGGCGCAGCACTCGGTAGATCGGGCTGAAGATCGTGTCGCCCATGCCGGCGTTCATTCGCCAGGAGACCGATCCGCGGTAGTGGAACGACGAGCGATTGAGCACGTTGATCGCGCGACCCGCCGCAAGCGAGGGCTTCGCGGAATCGCCGTCGCGAAACGCAAACGCGTAATCGTAGATCGATCTGACCGCCGGAGAGGCGAGCGTCGACTCGGAGATCCCGTGCGACACGAGCCAGTCGCGATACTCGAAGTCGTCGAGCGCCTCGAGCCCTTTGGTGAAGATGTCGTCTTTCAAGAGTCCGATGATGATCGTCGACGCGAGGTCGAGGACGGCATGGAGCCGTCGAAGCGTAGGGTCGGAACCGGATGGAACCGAGACCGCGGCGAGCCTCGCCTTGACGATCCCGACCGCGGCGGAGATCCGTGCGTGCGTCTCACGCCCCTTCGCCACCGGTTGCGCCGAACTCCGGACGTGGCGCAGCGCCTCACCGATCAGCCCGCGGCTGGTGTGCGGCGGTCCCGCGTCGTGGGCCTCGAAGCCCGAGGCGACCCAACGATAGAGAGCGGCGACGTCGCGCTCGACGACTCCCGCGGCATCGTGGATCCAGCCTGCGACGGTGTGAACGAGCTTCTCGACGTCGAGCAGGGCGCTCATCGCGGCATGCTCGAGCTTGCCGAGCATCCACTCGAGGACGGTCTCGAGCGACTCCCAGAGCGAGGGCGGGCGACCGTCGTGCTCCCAAGGCTTCTCATGATTCGTGGCGAACTCGACATTCCAGCGAGACCATCCCTGGTCGGTCCGCTCCATCCAGGTGAATTCGGAGAGCGGCTGGAATGCGTCGTCGATCCGCCTCATGGTGACGTCGGGCGCTGCGATTGTTGCATATTCATCGTAGCACGCCTTCATCATTCGGAAGGAGTTCCAGTAGAAGCCTCCCCAGATATGGAGTCCGTGCTCTTCGATGCGTTGTCCGTGGTCGGCGTTGCGTCCGCTGGCTCCCTTGCCCCCGAGTCGCCATCCGAGCTGATAGACGGTGATCTCGAACTCGTCTCGCCAATTGGGCTTGGAGGTGAGCCCGTAGACTGCGGCCATGGCCGCGGGCCCACCGCCGAGCACCGCGATCTTGCGCTTTCCCGTGGAAGTCGCCACTGGATCGATCCTCGATGCTTGGGGAATCTCGATGTGCCGATCGCGGAATGAGCCGGATGTCCGCATACTCTATGTCGCGCGATCATCGCCCACAAGCGGTCATGTTGCGGCCGACCGAGATGCGGTGTTACCCTCTCGATCGATCCGCGCAGCTCGTCTCCGGCTCAGGTTCTACGTCCGCCGGGCGACGCGACCGACGCGACTGGTCGACATGGGAAGGGGTTACCCGATGATTCGGCGCGTCATGCTGGTGGTCTGCGTTGTGCTTCCGGCGCTCTTGCACGGCTCCAAGGCCGGCTCGGCGGCGGAGCCCTGGGCCGATCCGGGACTGGTCAGCCGCGAAGGTCTCATGCTATGGCTCGACGCCGGTCGAGCAGGGGGCGACAAGCCGGCTCGCGAAGGTGCGCTCGCGGCCTGGGCCGATGCGTCGGGGAATCATCGACGGCTGGAGCAAGGCGAGGCAAAGTCGCGCCCTACGCTCGTGAGCGCCGGCGACCTCGCGGTCGTGAGATTCGACGGAGTCGACGACTTTCTCACGCTCGGCGGCATGGGGCGGTCACTCGAGGGATTCCATCTCTTCGCATTTGTGATCCTGCGTACGAATCCCGGCGAGTTCTCGGGCTTGCTCGCCTTCAACGCCGAGGGAGAGCGCGACTACACGAGCGGACTGAATGTCGACCTCGGGCCGGCGCCGACCTCGCGGTTCAGTACCGTGAATGTCGAGGGCCGCGGATTCGGCGGCGCGAGGAATCTCCGAACGGCGATCGACGACTTCGCATCACCCCGCCTGATCGAGCTCCGCTCGGAGGCGCCGGGGAAGTCTGTTCGATTGCGGATGGACGGCCGAACCGAGGGAGAACGCCCGCGCGGCGAGGGGGCGATTCGCGTCGACCGAATCACCGTCGGGGCTCGGCACTTCAGCAACGACGCCGGGCCGAACCGAGCTCAGTGCTTCGGAAGGTTCGACGTCGCCGAGTTGGTCGTCTACGACCGCGCGCTCGATGACGCCACCGCGAAGAATGTCCGCGACTACATCGAGAAGAAATACGCAGAGATGCGCAAGGCTCCACCGTCCGATCCGTCCGCGGGCGAGCCGCTGATCGCCGTCGCCGATCCACCGCCGATTCAAGTCTTCGCCCCTGGATTCCGGGTACGGCAGTTGCCCCTCGATTTGACGAATATCAACAACGTCCGATACCGGCCCGACGGATCGGCCTACGCCTTGGGCTATGACGGAAGGATCTGGTTGCTCCGCGATCGCGACGGTGACGGCCTCGAGGACGACGCGAGCCTCTTCTGGGACAATCGCAACGGGCTACGCGCTCCGATCGGCATGGATCTCACGCCGCCGGGCTACCCCAAGGGCGAAGGCGTGTTCATCGCAACCAAGACCAAGGTCGCGCTGATCGTGGATACCGACCACGACGGCACGGCCGACCGCGAGATCGAGGTCGCCGGAGGTTGGCGCGTCAATGCGGTCGCCGTGGACGCTCTCGGGGTCGCATTCGATCATCGAGACGGAAGCATTTACTATGGGCGCGGTTCATTCAGCTATACCGATCCGCTCCAACGCGACGCGAACGGCGTCGCTCACTTCTCACTCACCGACGGCACGAGCGCGATCCTCCGGGTCTCGCCCGACTTCTCGAGCAAGGAGATCGTGGCGACGGGCATCCGCTTCCCGGTGGGTCTCGCATTCAACTCGGCGGGCGACCTCTTCGCGACCGACCAGGAGGGGGCGACCTGGGTTCCAAACGGAAACCCGTTCGACGAGCTGCTGCACATCCGTCCGGGGAGACACTACGGCTTCCCGTCGCGGCATCCGAAACATCTCCCGGGAGTGATCGACGAGCCGAGCACGTTCGACTTCGCTCCCCAGCATCAGTCGGCGTGTGGACTCGCCTTCAATGAGCCGGTCGGGCGCAACGGACGGACGTTCGGTCCCTCGGCTTGGAAGGGAGACGCTCTGGTCACCGGGTACTCGCGCGGAAAGCTCTATCGGACGGAGCTGGTGAAGACCGAAGCGGGCTACGTCGCCCGCAACCGAATCGCGGCCTGTGCCGAAATGCTGTTGATCGACGCATGCGTTCGGCCTGACGGGGCATTGCTCGTCTCGTGTCATTCGGGCGGACCCGACTGGGGGACCGGCCCAACGGGAAAGGGCAAACTCTTCGTGATCGAATACGTCGACCGATCGCATCCCCAGCCGGTCTTCGCATGGGCGAACGGTCCGCGCGAGCTGCGCATCGAGTTCGATCGCCCCGTCGACCCCGCGATGCTCCGCGACGTCGCGGGTACGACTCGTGCCGAGCGCGGCGCATACGTCTCGGCCGGTGATCGCTTCGAGTCGCTCAGGCCGGGTTATGCCGTAGTGAAGATGCAATTGAACGAACCGCGTCATCGGCTCCCGATTCGTTCGGCTCAGCTCACGCCCGACCGCCGGACGCTGGTGTTCGCCGTCGACCCGATGGTCGAGCCGGTGAGCTACGCGATCGAGTTGCCCGGGATGGGCCGGCCGCCGCTCAGCCCGACCGAGCCTGGAGTCGCCTCGCAGCACCCCGCCATCGACCTCGGCTTCGACCTGACCGGATGCAAGGCGACCTGGATCCCGGACGGCGCGGGGCCGGAGTGGCGCGGATGGCTGCCGCATCTCGACATGGCCGTTTCCCGCCGGCTCACTGCGGGAAGCGCATCGCACGATGCGCTCTGGGCGGCGATGGCGCAACCGGGGCGACTTCGCCTGGAGACTCGGCTCGACCTCGTCGACATGCTCCGCCCCGCGGTGCAACCCGGGTCGCGGCTCGACTTCGGATACCCCGACGAATCGGTGACGGCCACGTTCGACTCGGACTCGGTGATCTCCGCGAGCGTCGCGGACGACATCCGCGGCTCCCTCGAGATCGAACGCCCCTCGGATCGACGCACCGTCATCCGCTTCGGATCGAAACAGAAGAACCCGACGATCATTCTGGAGCTCGCCTGCCGGACCGCTATTCCCAGCCTGACGGCGACCTGGATGACTCAGGAGGACGATCATGCCCGCCCATTTCCTCTGCGCAGGCTCATCGTACCCTGGGCGGGCGAGCGTGGTGTACCGGCTCGTCCCGCGCCTGGATTCGCGACCATTCCCGACGAATGGAAGGGAGGAAGCTGGGCCCGCGGGCGGCGCGTCTTCCGGAGCGAGGAGGCGCGCTGCCTCCAGTGCCATGTTGTCGAGGGGGAGGGCGGGCGGATCGGCCCCGATCTGTCGAACCTCGTGCATCGCGACTTCGACTCGGTCTACCGCGACGTCACCCGACCGAGCTTCGCGATCAACCCGGACCATTTGACGACGACGGTGGAACTCACAGACGGCCGCGTGCTGTCGGGAGTCATACGCGTGGTTGGTGATCGGGTCGAACTCGGGGATGCCGAGGGCAAGGTGACGACGTTCGCCCGATCCGCGATCGCGGCGACCAAGCCCTCACCCGTGTCGACGATGCCCGAGGGTCTGCTCGAGAAACTTGGTCGCGAACGCTCGCGCGACTTGTTGACTTATCTCCTGACTCCCGCACCGTCGATGCCGCGGGACGGCCGAGGCGCGCGGCCTCGTCCCCGCACCGCGGCCGAGGTCGAGTCGGCGCTCGCGGGAGCGGAGCCGATCGTCCGACCGCTGAAGCCCCTGCGCATCCTGCTCGTGGCCGGCCCAAAGGATCACGGGCCGGGTGAGCACGATTATCCGGCCTGGTCGAAGGCATGGTCGGAGTTGCTCGGCTCGGCGGAAGCGGTCGAGGTGGAGACGGCGTGGGAGTTCCCCGATGCGTCGGTCCTTGCCCGAGCCGATGTCGCCTTGTTCTTCCAGCGCGGAACCTGGAACGCCGAGCGTGCTCGGGCCATCGACGCGTTCCAGGAACGCGGCGGGGGCCTCGTCTACATCCATTGGGCGGTCGACGGGGGTGAGCTTCCGCTCGAGTTCGCGAAGCGGATCGGACTCGCCGGAAAGACGACGATCCGCTTCCGTCACGGCCCGCTGGAGTTGAAGATCCGCCGCGAGAATCCGCACCCGGTGATGCGCAACCTCGATCGGCTCGAAATGATCGACGAGAGCTACTGGGGCCTCTTCGGGGAGCTCCCCGCCGAACGCGTGCTTGCCGACTCGGTCGAGGATGGGGCTGCTCGTCCACAGATCTGGTCGATCGAACGCGGGCGCGGGCGGGTGTTCGTCTCGATCCCGGGGCACTACTCGTGGTCGTTCGACGACCCGCTCTTCCGGCTGATCCTCCTGCGGGCGATCGCCTGGACCGCGCATGAGCCGGTGGATCGACTTCGCGACCTGGTTCGACCGGGAGCCGAGATCGTGCGCTGACGGATGTCGGGAAGAGTTCGGGGCGATCGGTCGAGCCGGGCTCGATTGGACTGGACTCGCGCGTCGGCACGCGTTCCAATATTGTCAAACACTCGACGCGATCACTCGCTTCCTCGGCCGAGTCGATCGTCCAGCTTCCCAAGCCTCCCCGCCCCAACTCCGGGAACGACCACGCCATGAGAGCCCCACTCCTCGGCTTGCTCGCCGTCTTCGTCTTCGCGTCTTCCGCGGACGCGATCAGCCCATCGGTGACGAGCATCTCCCCGGTGGGTGGTCGTCGAGGGACCGAGGTCTCGGTGACGATCACCGGACGTCGACTCGCCGACGCCGAGGAGTTCGTCTTCTACGGACCCGGCGTGCGCGTGCAGCGGGTCGAGCCCGTCGATGAGACGACCTGCAAGGCGACGTTCGCGATCGCCCCCGACGCAGCTCTGGGACTGCACGACTTCCGTCTTCGCACGCGAACCGGCATCAGCGGGCTGAAGACATTCAGCGTCGGTTCGTTGCCCGAATCGAACGAGATCGAACCGAACAACGACTTCGCGAAACCGCAGGCGATCGCGATGAACACGACGATCAACGGCGTCGCGGGTACGGAAGACATCGACTACTACGCGGTGAAGGTGAAGAAGGGAGAGCGGATCTCGGTCGAGATCGAGGGGATTCGGCTCGGCCTGACTCTGTTCGATCCGGCGGTGTCGATTCTCGACGAACGTCGCTTCGAGTTGGCGACCAGCGACGATTCCGCACTGATCTGGCAAGACGGGTTCGTCTCGATCCTGGCTCCCGCGGACGGCACCTACATCATCTCCGCGCGCGAGGCGGCGTACCGCGGGAACGGGCTCTGTCTCTATCGGCTCCACGTCGGCGGGTTTCCCCGCCCGACCGCGACGCTGCCGGCGGGGGGAAAGCTCGGCGATTCGATCGACGTTGGCTGGATCGGCGACCTTCTCGGAGAGAAGTCCAGCCGGATCACGCTCCCGACGCTCCCCGATCGCCACTTCGGCCTGCTCGCATCGGATGAGCGCGGTACCGCTCCCTACCCGAACCTCTTTCGATTGAGCCCATTCGGCAACACGCTCGAGCAAGAGTCGAACGACCGGCAGCCCACCGCCACGACCTTCACGCCGCCGACAGCGCTCAACGGCGTGATCTCGACCGCTGGCGACATCGACCATTTCACGTTCACCGCGAAGAAAGACCAGACGCTCGACCTGCGCGTCTTCGCGCGACAGATCCGCTCGCCGCTCGATCCGGTCCTCACGGTCTTCGACAAGAAGGGCGGACGAGTCGGACTCAACGACGACTCGGGCGGCCCCGACAGCTATCTTCGATTTCGCGCCCCGCGCGACGGTGAGTACATTCTCGCAGTCGCCGATCACCTCAAGAAGGGCGGCCCCGACTACGTGTATCGGGTCGAGATCGCCCCTTCGGTTCCCAAGCTGACTCTCGCGACCGCGAGCGAATCCCTGAGGCGCGGCGGAAGCGTCCAGGCGATCGCGGTTCCCCGCGGCAATCGGCAAGCCATCGTGATCAACGCTACGCGAACCGACTTCTCGGGGGCCGTTTCCGTTTCGGCTTCCGACCTCCCCGCCGGTGCGAGCTTCCGAGCCGGGCCGATGGGACCATCGATCGCCCAGATCCCCGTTCTCTTCGAGGCCGGCTCCGATGCGCCGTTGGGCGCCTCGCTGGCGACGCTCGAGGGGAAGGTCGTCGACTCATCGGACGTCACCCCCGGATCCGAATTCCTCTCGACCTCGGAACTGGTCCTCGGACAGAACAACCGCCCGTTCTGGACGAGGACGGTCGAGAAACTCGCCGTCGCCGTGACCGAAGAGGCGCCGTTCTCGATCGAACTCATCGAGCCGCGCGTTCCGATCGTTCGCGGCGGAGCGATGGAATTGAAGGTGGTCGCCAAGCGGAAGCCGGGATTCACGGCACCGATCGCCGTTTCACTCCCTTGGAATCCTCCAGGAATCTCCTCGAAGGCCGAGGGCGTGATCCCCGAGAATCAGTCCGAGGGCAAGATTCTGATCAACGCTTCCGGAAATGCCGAGTTGAATACGTGGCAGATTCTTGCGGATGCCACATATGTCGAGCCGCCCCCGGCGGGCACGACCAATCGACGCGGCTTCCGAGGCGGCCGACTCACCGTGTCGTCCGGCTTCGCCAAGTTGACCGTCGTCGCTCCCTATCTCGCTTTCCGTTACTCGCCGGTGAGCGTCGAGCAGGGTCAGGAAGTCGTTCTCCCCGTGAAGGTGACCCAGTCGACGCCCTTCGAGGGCGAGGCCAAGGCCGTCCTCGTCGGGCTCCCCAACCGAGTCACCGCCGAACCGATCCTGATCACCAAGGAGATGACCGAACTCGCCTTCAAGATCAAGACCGACCCGGCCAGCCCGCCCGGCGACAACAAGAATCTCTTTTGTCAGGTCGTGATCATGAAAGACGGCGAGCCGATCCTCCACAACCTCTACGGCGGCCGCCTTCGGGTCGACGCCCCGGCGGCATCCAAGAAGCCGGGCTCGGTGGGCGTCGCAGCCGCCAAACCGGCGACCGCGACCGACGACAAGCCGCTGAGCAGGCTTGAGAAGCTCCGTCTCGAGAGCAAGGAACGCGCGAAGGCCGCCGAGGCCGCAGGCGGGATGTGACCCATCGCACGATGCAGGATCCGAGCATGGCGGCGACTCAGACGGTCGCCGCCGCGCGTTTCATCTCGATCCAGAGCGCATCGATGTCGTCGCGCTCTGTCGACTCCGCCCCGACGGAGATCCTGGCCATCCAGCGTCCGTCGAGAACGGCGGGAGTCAGATAGGCGAATCCGGATCGATTGATTCGGTCGACCCATGCAAGCGTGTGCTCGTCGAGAGACGCTCCCGCGAGACCAGGCGGCTCATGTCGGACGCAGATCGTCTGGAGCTGCGGAGTCGACACCACCCGCCAAGCCGGCTCTTGCCCCACCATCGCCGCGAGTCGCCTCGCGTTCTCGAGGTCGCGGCGCATTCTCGTGCGCAGTCGCTCCGCCCCTTCGCAGCGGAGCAACGACCAGAGCTTGAGTGCGCGGAATCGACGACCGAGGGGGATGCCCCAATCCCGATAGTTGGTCGCGCGGCCGTCGGTCGCGGTGCGGAGGTAGCTCGGGTTGGTCGACATCACCCGAATCAGCTCCTGAGGATCCTTGATGTAATAGAGCGAGCAATCGAACACGACACCAAGCCACTTATGGGCGTTGAGGACCAGGGAGTCGGCCGCTTCGATTCCTTCCCAGAGATGGCGGAGCTCCGGAAGGATCATGGCCGAGCCGGCCATGGCCGCGTCGACGTGGCACCAGATTCCTCGAGCGCGAGCGATCTCGGCGATCGCGCGAATCGGGTCGAAAGCCGTGCAGGCGGTCGTGCCCGAGGTCGCGACCACCGCGCAGGGTCGGCGACCGGCCGCCAGGTCGACCTCGATCGCTCGCTCGAGCGCCGAAGGGTCGAGAGCATGGTCGGCGTCCGTTGAGATCGACCGGATATTGTCACGTCCGAATCCGGCCAAGATCGCGGCCTTCGCGACCGAGCTGTGAGCCTGTTCGGAGACATAGACGATCAAGGGCTGCGACTCGGCTTGAAGCCCCCCGCGCGAGCCCGAGGAGTCGGTCGCCCGCTCGCGCGAACAGAGCAGAGCGACGAGAGTGCTGCTCGACGCCGTATCCTGGATCACGCCGCTCCACTGCTCGGAGAGCCCCACCAACTGCCGAACCCAATCGACCGCGACTTCCTCGACCTCCGTGAGCGCGGGGCTCGACTGCCACGAGAGACCGATGACACCCAGCCCGGAACTCGCGAGATCCCCGAGAACGCTCGAGAGCAGAGCATTCGAGGGAAAGTATCCAAAGAAACGTGGATGTTGCCAATGGGCGATGCCGGGGAGGATCACGTCGTCGAGGTCGCTCAAGATCGCATCGAAGCTCTCGCCGACTTCGGGCGGGGAGCCCTGGAGTCGTCCTCGGATGTCGCCCGGCTCGCAAGCGGGCGTGACTCGGTGCTTCTCGACGCCCGCGCGATAATCGGCGATCCAGTCGATCAACCGATATCCATATTCACGAAATTCTTCAGGAGTCATCGTCGTTGGAACTCGGCCCGCGGGAAGGTCTTCGAAGGGCGTGGCCGTGTCGGCCGCGCGGAGGTCATTTCTTGGGACCGTTCAGGAGGGTTCGGATCTCCGTGTCGACCTCGGAGGAGACCCGTTCGGCCTCGGTGATCTCGACGCCGCGAGCCATTCCGGGACGCAGATGCCCGATTCCGCGGAGATAGGCATCCTTGCGAACCCGTTGTCCTCGCTCGACGAGACTCAGGATCTCCTTACCGTGCGGGATGGAAGCGAGGTACTCCTCTCCCGATCGGGCTTCTCTCAGATCTTTGGAATCGATACCCCAGTGCGCCAGGAACTGCCGAGCAATCAACCAGTGCCCGGCCGAGTCGGCGTGCACGCCGTCCCCAGCGAATCGGAACTTGGGGTCCGTTGCCCGCTGCGCGTCGAGTGCCGTCCTCATCGGGCCGTGGATGTCCACGACTTCCCAGCCGTTTCCGCGCCGCGCGATGAGCCAAGCCGAGTAGAGGGCCAAGACGTCGTCGTAGCCGACGAACGGCTTGCGGTATTCGTCGAGCCCTGCTGGGAGCGTCCGATCGAGGATCGGCACCGGGTCGAAAACCGGAGGCGTGAGGTGGATGACGCGCGCTCCCGCCGCCAGAGCCTTCGAACGAAGCGACTCGATCCCCATCCGATACTTGGCGAATCGTTCATCCGAATACGGGTGATAGATTCCGTCGTTCATTCCATAGCAAGCCACCACCAACTGCGGTCGGACGCGCTCGAGAACTCGCTCGAACCGTTCGTGGAGGTCGGGACGGGGAAACTTGCCGTCGGCATGCCCCGGCTCCGTGAGACCCGAGACGGTCTCGCTCGGAAGACCCAGGTTGAAGAATCGACATTCGATCGACGGATCATGGATGCGGAGAATCGCTTCAACATATTCGAGATATCGGCCTGCATAGGTGATGCTGTCGCCGACGAAGACAACCCGCTCGACTCCAGCCAAGGGCTTCGAGGCGGGCCGTTCTCCTTGCGGGCCGTCGGAGCTTCGGGCACCATCACCCCATGCCGCGGCGAGCAGCATCGTGCCGAGTCGAACGAGCGTCGAGAGCCGCCGAGTCTTCGAGAATCGCCTGGACATCGATATCCCTCGCATTCGAGCCTCTTGGAATGATCGATTCGCGACTGAGCGATCGGTGATGCCTCGGCTCGAATCCACAATCTACCGGCCGGAGCGTCGGCGTGCGACGCCCGACTCGATTCGACTCGGGATCAAGAGACAGGCAGGCGACTGCACTCGTGCCTTGTCCAGGAGCGGCTCGATCCGTGAAGATAGCGTCGGGTCGATGCTCGCAGCGCGACCGAACTGTTCGACGGCGGCGATAGCGCGACCACGAGCGAGGAGATTGACCCCTCGACGCAGCGCGAAATGCCCGCCGCGCTCGGGCAAGGCCGCCTCACCGGCACGAAGAACTTCCTCGACCTCGGAGAGGCGCCCATTGGTTTCCAAGAGATCGACGAGCGTGTCGTACGATGTCTCGAGTCGCGATCGGACGCCCGAAGTCGTCGCGACACGTCCTTCGAGCGCCCGGATCGCGATGCGACAGAGACGCTCGGCTTCAGCGAGTCGCCCCGAGTCGCGATCGATCGCCGCGAGCAGGAGCACCGCGTCGATCTCACCCGCCGCCGCGCGCACCGCAACGAGCGAGCGGGCTTCGTCGAGCCGGTCGAGTCGGACCAGCGATAACGCGGCCTCGAGCGGCGAGCCATCGCCGCCGGTCGCCGCGAACTCGCGCTCGAGTCGGACTCGCTCGCGTTCGAGTCGTTCTCCGAGGGTCGCGAGATCGCGGCCGTCGGTCGTCCGCCTCGCTCCCAACGATAGTAGTCGCTTCGCGGATTGCAGGGCTCGAACGGTCTTGCCGACATCGAGGAGAATCGGGAGTTCGGCATCGAGGACCGCGACTCGTCGAGCTGCGAAGGCGAGCGGAGGAATCATCGCAATCAGGAGGGCGGCGATGAGGACGATCCGGTTCGAAACGACGGCGGGCGGGCCGGACGGACGGACGAAACCGAGCCCCAAGACCAGCGACGCCGCAATCATCGTCCGCAGTAGAGCCCGCGCGACGAATCCGAGCTCCCAAGCGCTGCAGGCGGCTTCGATCCGCTGACCGCCGACGGCGACGCAGATCGAGAGGCACACAATCGCCATGCCCCAGGCGATCCGTCCGCCCATGTCGCGCGAACCGAGGGCCCATGCAAGCGGAAGAACCGAGAGCAGTTGCGCGACGAGGAGTTCGGGGATCGAGAAACCGATCGGGCCGACGCCCTCCAAGAGGCCGAGACGTCGCGATGCCGCAACTGCCGACACAACTCCGATGAACATCAGTGCGATCGAGAGCGAGATCCTTCGGTTGCTCGCCAGGCTCACCAGGTTCCTCCGCTCAAGTCGGGGACCGGATTGCGGCGAGAGCCCGCGCGGTCTCGGGCCGGCGCAGCTTCCAGATCAAGCCGTCGAAGGCGTAGTGCACGAATGCCGCCCAGAGATTGACGCCCATCCAGAGCGACCGGAGGCCGCTCGCCTCGAGCTCGGCCCAGCTTCCGAAGGCGCCGAGCGTGATCGCATAGATGCCCAGGAGCGGGAACCAGCTCGAGGCGAGTCGTCGGATCGGACCTTCGGACCCGATCTTGCGCCGCCTGATCGCGTAATGACTCACCACTGCAAGATACTCGGATGCGTGCATGAATCCCGACGCGGTCGTGAGCGCGATCACCCCGGACGCCCAGTTCGTCGCGAGGCTCCACAAGAGGCAGAGATAGAGACCCACGACGCTCGAGAGATACGCGAGAAATGCGCCCGAGGCCGAACCGAGCCGGCGCATGGCGGAGAGAACGAGGTAGAGGGGGATCAACGCCGCGCATCGGTCGATCCAAGGGACGATCCCGGCAAGCCGAAGCGGTTCGTCGAGCCATCCGGTGGACCATGTCGCTGTACGAAGAATGACATATGTGATAAAGGATCGCAAACCGATGCGTTCGAGGGGTAGGGGACCGAGCCCCGCCTTTCGACCGTAGATCCGGAGAATCCCCTGGTGCTGGGCGGCGAAATGCCAGGCGTTCCAGACGTAGTCGACGAATGCGAGACAGGTGAGGGCGCCCGTACCGAGACGGACGCCGATCACGATCACCGCCAGACCGACGGCGAGCGCCGGCAAGACCGGCCCGAGATCGCGACGACGATCGGAGTCGGTCGCGACTAGGATCAAAGTGATCCAACGATGGGGCAATGTGAGAAAATAGATCTGCCAGAAGTCGACGACCGTTTCTCGCCCCTGGATCGCGCCGGGCAGGAGCAGGAGCGGCCATCCGACGCTCGAGATGAAGATCAAATCGAATGCGCGCGAGACCATCCACTCCGAGGAAGTCGGGGCCCGCTCAGCGCTCGGTTCCGACTTGCCGTCGCGTGGGCCGGTTCCCGATGGAATGCGGGAGAAATTCAGGGGAGGGGAGCCTTCTCGAGCTTCCAGGCGTCGCCTTCCTTCTTGAAGGTCCACTCAAGCTTGCCGGCATCGGAGCCGCTGGTCTCGTCTTGGATCGAGACTTCCATCGAAGCGGTCTCACCCGAGATCGAGGCCGAACCGGTCGCGGCGAAAGAGTACTTGGCGTACTTCTTGAAGGCATCGCCCTTGGGGAGGGCGTCCTTCACGAAGAGCCGTTCGGAATTCTTCGCATCGGTCCGCGCTTCGTTGAATTCGTCGACGACATCGCTCACCTTGCGGCTGTCGACGTCGGTGTTGATCGAGATCGCGGTTTCGCCGCCGCAGCCTGCGAGGAGGGCGAGGAGAGCGGCGCACGAGACGAGGGAGGAGCGAACGCGGGAGAGCATGCTCTGACCATCCTGTTTTGACGGGATTCTCACGGTCGAACACCGTTCCGAGACTCCGTCGATCGATCGACGGAATCTCGGCCGGGGGCATGACTCGAGTCGATCTGGATTCGCCACGAATCAGAAGCTGTCGGCGGAGATGACTTCGCCGCCGCTCTTGGAGCCGAGCGCGGAGAAGACCGCGCGAGCGACGGTGTTCTTGACGAAGCGAACCGATCCGTCACCCATGCAGACGTTCACGCCGCCGGGGTGTCGGCTCCGCGCGGCCGCCCAGTATTGGCCGTCGTAGTTCGAGTTTCCGGTTCGGCGGCAGAACATCGGGTCCGACTGAGGAATCGAAGCCTCGCAGCTCGGCATCTGGTCGGTGCCGGGCGAGTTCGGGGGATAGTTCGCGAGGAAGGTGTTGCCGCCCGCCATGGGGATGAGCATCGCGCCGCGGACGTCGCGGTTGCGGCCGAAGGGAGCGCTGCTGCTGCCTCCGAGGGTGTCCATGTTGTAGTTGAGGATCTCGCTGTACATCATGGTGTTCGACGTGCCGTCGGTGACCTCGGCGATCCGAGTTCCCTTGCCGATGCCCGCGCGTTCGCCGTAGGGATACTTCTGCTGGATCGGAACGACGCCGAAGATTCCCGAGAGGGCGCGGTTGCCGTTCGGGGTCGCGTCGAGGAAGGCTCCACCGCCGAAGCAGGCGACGTAGTTCCCCTTGAGGAGGTTCTCGGTCGAGAGATCGTTGTAGATCACATTCGTCGGTTCGGTGCTCGGGCACCGCAGATACTTCAGGAGGGGCGACTGGATGTCGAGGTCGGTTCGGCGCCCGCCGATATGCGGGGGCAAACCGTCGACATTGTCCCACGGGCATCCTTCATCGAGGTCGCCGGTCTGAACCCCGGAGATCGTCAGCCGACCGAGCGCCGCCCAGACGCGCTCGCCCGCCGCCTGCTCTTCGAGATAGGCATGGATGTGCATGGTCCATGGCGGACCATACGCAGCGTTTTGGTTTCCCGGACCGGCTTGATTCCCTGCGATCCACTGGTAGGGGTACGGCGCCGAACCCATCCGAAATCCCGTGTCGGGATTCGCGAAGGTCGCGTTCTGGGGTCCGCCGCTGGGCACGCCGGGAGGATAGCTGCCGGTCGCGCTCTCGATATTCATCGTAGCCAGGCCGAGTTGCTTGAAGTTGTTCGTGCACTGCGCCCGTCGAGCGGCCTCACGCGCCGACTGAACGGCCGGGAGCAGCAGGCCGATCAACACCGCGATGATCGCAATGACGACCAACAACTCGATCAAGGTGAAGCCCGAACGCTTCGCGGGCGGAGCGGACATGAGCATGGAGGGGTCCTTGAAACACAAGTGGTGAATCCGGGGGGCCGAGTGCCGCATCGCCATCGACCGTGATGGGTTCATCGAGAATCGAAAATCTAGCTCTGTATTGCGGAGATCGATCGATGGAAAGCATGCAGCTTTCGTAAAGTTCATCGATCCGTCGCGATTGCCTCGAAGCCGCGGATCGATCGAAGCACCAGGAACCCCACCAACCCGATCGACGCGACCCCCGAGATTCCCCATCCCAGCCCGATCGCGTGCGGTCGATAGACGAACACGACGCGCGCAGGGCCGCCGGGAAGGGCCACACCTCGCATTCCGTCGTTCACCTCGAGGAGAGGGGCGGGACGACCCGCGACCTCGACCTTCCAGTCGGGATCGAAACGATCGGCGAGGATCAGAAGGCCGGGACGTGAGAGCACGACGTCGATCACGATTCGCGAGGGGTCGCGATCATCGACGCGGGGCCGTTCGAGAGGGTTGGTCGGCCCACCGTCGAGGAACTCGCCTACGATCGCGAGATCTTCCGCTCGAAGCCAGGCGGTTCGGGCCGGATCGATCCCGGCGGGGATTCCCGAACTCGGCCCGGATCGTCGAGAGAGGCGAGCGGACTGGGGTCGGCCGTCGTGAACGACCCAGGCCCGCGGAAAGGCCGTGAGATTGCGCCGGATCTGGTAATCGACTCGACTCGCCCACGCGCGCTCGGCCTCGGCTCCCGAGGGGCCGACGAATGCTTCCTCGGGCGGAAAGATCCGCACAGTGTTCTCCAGGAACGACCCGAACCCACGAGAGCGATCGACTCCGGGACGATGAGGGAGGATGAAGTATCGAGTATTCCACAAGTCGTAGAGCTTTCGCGGCTGGATCACGACTTCGCGCGTCTTCGCATTACCCCGACTTCCCGATCGATCGAGGATCTCTTCGACGTACGGCTCGAACCGCGCCGACCAATCGACTACGACCGCCGGTCCCGGAACGAATGTCGTCTCGACCTCGAACGGGCTGCCGTGCTTGGGCATCAACGTCGCGCGTTCCCAAGCCAGGTGCTCGCGCATCCGATCGGATGACGACGACGCGCGCCAGTGAGCAGGCTCCCAATGGACTGCGCGGTGGACCCGAAAGGGGCCGGCAAACGGAGCCCGCTCGAGGTCGTCACGAATCGCAGTGAGCGCCTCGGGCGGCGTCACGAAGTCGGACGCGGGTACCGTGATCACGAGACGGCGATTGGCCGCGGCCAGCTCGAGCGGGATCATGCAGACGAGCGCGGCGACGCCGAAGCGGAGCCGACGCGCGTCGTGCGGGATCATCGTCAGACCGAGAAGAACGAATCCGACCAACCCTCCATGGATCAATCCCCCGCCGAGATCGGCCGATGCCCCCGCGGCATCGACGGGACCAAAGGAGGGATCGACCGCGTTCTCCATGGCACTTCGGAACCAGCGCGCCGAGGCCTCGCTCGCGACCAGACCAAGACATGAGAGCACGATCATGCAGCATGCGCAGAGTTTCAAGATACGATCCGCGCACGAGTCGCGCTTCAGCCACCGCTCGACGCCAAGCGCCGCGAGCATCGCGACGGCGAGCACACACGGTGTGAGCAACTTGGCGGGATACCGAAAAGTGCCGAACCCGGGGATGCATGCCGCGGCGATCCCATAGGGACTGAGGAATCCATCGCGGAGCGCGCCGTCGGCTCGGGGACCCGCGATTCCGATGAGATCGGGAGGTCCCAGGTAGCGAGCCAGGGCCGGGATCTGCCTGGCCCAGAGCAGGGGGGATGCGAACTCGCCGAGGGCGAGCAGCCCGGAGACGAGCGCGACGATCGCGAGGAATCGCGCGAGTGCGTCCCGTGACGACGCCGACACGGCCGCGGCCAAGGGGATCGCGAATCCGCCCAGGTAGAGCGAGTCGACCCAGACCCGCGCGGACGTCTGTCGATCCGCGAGGATCGCCGGGGCCCAGCTGTGATTGCCCGCGACCGTGGTGCCGAAGACATTCGGCCAGAGCACCTCGACCAGGCGGTACGGCGGCAGGCTGAAGGAGAAGATCTCCAGGGTCTGGGAGAAGAGGGCGCGCGGCGTCGACCACGCGAATGCGACGGACGGGATGATCTGCACCGAGGCGAGGCCGACGGCGAGCAATGCGGCGGCGGCGATGCCGATGATCGAGACCCGCCGTGCGCGATCGATCTTTCGGAAAGTCTTGATGCTGAGAGCGATCCCGATCAGACCGCCGATCGCGAGAGTAACCGAGCGCGGGGGGTCGCCGATCTTTCGAGCGTAGACGATCGCCGCAAATCCCAAGCTCGCCGCGCCGGAGATGATCCAGAACGCCGCCATGCGGCCGAGACGTCGGCCTCGAGCCTCCCGGGACTCCGACCGGCCCGAGATCGGCAGAGTCAGGCACCACCCGAGCGCCGTGAGAATCGCCAGATACGCCCCTTGAGGATCGCCGCCGAGAACCTGCATCGCCGACGCGACTGCGAGCAGGATCGCTCCGCGGATCCTGCGTTCACTGACCCAGACGTGAGCACCCTCCCACGCGAGAGGGAGCCAGGCCGCTCCTCGGAGGAAGATGATGTTGCAGGTCTGAAAGAGAATTGGACCGCTGAGCGCGTAGATCGATGCCCCGGCGCAGGCCGACAAATGCCCGGTACCGAGAGCGCGTGCGAGTCGATAGGCGGAGAATGCCGCGAGCGCGAGATGGCCCAGGATGTCGATGCGCTCGACGAATCCGAATGAGAGACCGCGTGTGATGAGTCGGACGGGGTAGAAGAGAGCGGCGGTGGGGTCGGCTCCCAGAGGCCGACCTCCATTCTCGGTGGGATCCCAGTAGGGTGAATGGCCGGCCCGAGCGAGGATGTCGATTCGCTCGTGCAACGGATGGTAGTAGTGTCCGGCGTCTCGGTAGGCGGCGACCTCGCCGCGCAGGATCACCGGACTCAGGCAGACGAGTGCCGCCGCGAGCAAGCATCCCAAAGGAAGCGCGAACGCGACTCCGCGATTCATCGAAGGTTACCGGCGCTCTCGGATCGGGATGTCTCGTTCTGAAGCGATGCGAGCGCAGCGCGGGTCTCCGCGAGAGCTCGGGCGAGGGCGGGATTGGCGGGGTCGGCGCGGTTCGCGTCCTCGAGCGCGGCGAGCGCCGAGCGGGCCGAGGCGATCGCCGCGGCGCGATTTGGGTCGGGGGTTCCGCCATTCGTTCCCTTGATCGATGTCGATCGCGCGAGACGGCTGAGCCGATCGAGCGTACGCTGCGACGCGTCGACCGCGGCGCGGGCCTCCAGGAGCGCGGCGGCCAGGTCGGTCTCGGGCGAGGGAAGCGGAGAGCCCGCTCCAGCAATCGCGGGCGTGCTCGAGGAGGCGACCACGGGTGCCGGCGTGAAGATACGAGCCGGCGTCGGTCGCGGCGTCACGGCCGCCAAGATCGCGGACGCAGGGCGAACCGGCAACGGAAGGGAGCGAGGCGAGGCGTCGGAATCGGGATTCCAGACGAGGAGGCGGCCCGCGGCGTCCCCGGTGAGGAGCGCGCGGCCGTCGCTCGTCCAACCGAGCCGCGTCACGGCATCCGCGCCCGATGCGATCCGGCGAATCTCCTTGCCCTCGGGGCTCCAGATCGCGATGCGCCCATCGCGCCCGCCGGTCGCCAGCCGGCCATCGGCCCGAACGGAGATCGCGAGGCATCCGCCCTCATGGGCCTTCCATTCGCCGTCGACCTTCCCGGTGTGGAGATCCCAGCCGCGAACGCGCCCGTCGTCTCCGACAGAGTAGAGCCGGTCGCGGGTCGGGCTCCAGGCGAAGCCTTGGATCGGCCCGACGTGTGCCGTGAGAGAGAGAAAGGGCTTCGTCGAGTCCGACTCGATGAGGAAGAGGGCCCCGAATCGATCTCCGGCGGCGACGAGGAGGCCGTCGGGGCTGAACGAAACGGCGGTGATCCAGTCGGTCGGCTTGCGGAATGTTCCACGCTCGGCGCCGTCGGAGGTCGAGAGCAGCTTGACGACGCGACCGGGGCCTCCGAACGCAGTGAGAGAGCCGTCTCGACGAAGGTCGGCGGCGAGGACGACGTCGAGTTCATCGGCCAGGGTGTTGAGGCGCTTGCCGGTCTTCGGGTCGAAGATCGCGATCTTCCCGCTCTCGGCGCCGAGTCCGCCCGCCGCGAGGAGCCGAGCGCCGTCTCTCGAGAAGCTCAACGAGAAGACGTCGCCCTCGGGGAAGTCGAGCGCCCCGACCGCCTTGCCTTCGGCGTGATCGAAGAGCAGAACCTGTCGGCGCCAGGAGACGGCGACGAGCGGCGAGGTTGGAGAGACCGCGAGCGCAGTGATCGGGCCGGAGCGGGCGACGATCGCGGGCGCAACCCAGCCGGATGCTGGAGCGGCAGATTCCGCGGTGCTCGGCGAAGGCATGGAGGGCGGCTTCGGGGCAGTCGACTTCGACGAATCGACCATCCCGCCGTCGATCCACTTCCGGATCAGGTCGAGTTCCTTCTGCGGGATCTTGGGGGAATTCGGGGGCATGCTCGGCTCTTCGAGATGCGCCGCAAGGGTGTAGAGCAGACTCTCCTCGGCCTTCCCGGGAACCGCGATCTTGCCGCTCGCTCCGCCGGTCGTCACTCCCGAGAACGACAAGAGATCGAGCTCTCCGCGCGGACGCTCGGGATTGTGGCAATTCCCGCAACGCTTGCGGAGGATCGGCTGGATCTCGCGATCGAATGCGACGGTCGCCGCGTTCGGTTCGTCGGCAGCGACCGCGGGGTCGGGTCCGGCCGACGCCTCGACCGTCGGCGTCCCGATCACGAGAAGGACGAGCAGCGAGCGAACCGAAGCGGGCATGCGGAGGCTCCAGACGCATCGCGCGGACGGGTCGAGGCGGCGAACCCCTCCACGCGACTCGGCATCAATGATTGAACAAGAACTCGTTTGCATTGAGAAGCGCCCAGAAGAGATCCTCGAGCGACTCCTTCGGATCGCCCGCCTCGGCGAGCTTCGCGCTGATGCGGGCCGACTCCTCCGTTGTCGGGAGTCTCGACAGGCAGCGCTCGTAGAGCGCCTCCGCGACGTGTTCGGGCTTGCCCAGCCGAGCGAGGAGCCGCGGAACGACCTCCCCTTCGCTGATCTTTCCGGTGGTCGTCTCGCCGTTGATGAGATGCAGGGCCTGCGAGAGCGTCGGTGTCGTCTTCACCTCGCAGGAACAAGCGGTATCGCGCGAGGCGCGACCGAATGTCGTCAAGAAGTAATTCTGTGCACGCCCGTCGGGAATCTGCACGGCTCGCCCCCCGAGCGGCAAGCCCGGGAATCGGTTGGTCGTCTCGGTGACCTGCGTGATGCAGTCGAGCAACACCTCGGCACGCATCCGCCGGACCCTTTGGTGCGAGAAGTTGCGTTCGTCCCAACGATTCGAGTCGTTGCGGCGGGTCGAGAGCTGATAGGTCCGGCTCCCGACGATCTCCCGCACCAATTCGGCGACGTCGTACTTCGCTTCGACCAACCGAGCGGCGAGGGCGTCGAGGAGCTCGGCATTGCTCGGAGGATTGCTCACGCGAGCATCATCGACCGGGTCGATGATCCCCTGGCCGAAGAAATGGGCCCAAACCAGATTCGCGAGGTTTCGCGCGAAGGCCGGGTTCTCCTTCGAGACGAGCCAATCGGCGAGCTTCGTTCGGAAATCCTCGCCCGCGGGGATCTCGGGAGCACCGCCGCCCAGAAATGTCGGCCGGACCGTCCGACCGGCGATCGGATGCTTCACCTCGCCCGTGCCGGCGCTGAAGATCGTCAATTCGCGAGGGTCGCGCGCCTGCTTGTAGCCGATCCGGCTGAAGAAGGAGGCGAAGCCGTAGTAGTCGTCGAGCGTCCAGCGATCGAACGGATGATTGTGGCACTGGGCGCACTGAATCCGGGTTCCGAGGAAGACCTGGGCGACGTTCTCGGCGATGATCTGCGGCGTCGTCTCGGTCTGGAAGTAGTTGACCGCGGGGTTCTCGAAGGTCCCGCCCACGGCCGGGATCAATTCGCGTGCGATGCGGTCGATCGTCACCCCCGAGCGAACCCGGTCGCGCAGCCAGCGATCGTAGAGTTGCAGCCCTTTCGGGCTGATGCCGTTGATCGTGCGGATCTGCAGGAGCTCGGCCCACTTCATGACCCAGACATCGTCGAATTCGTCGCGATGAATCAATGAGTCCGCATATGCACGTCTTTTATCTTTGCGTTCGTCGGCCAGGAACCCCCGGCGCTCTTCGGGGGTCGGCAGGCGGCCGATCAGGTCGATCGTGACCCGCCGGAGGTAGGTCTCATCGTCGCAGAGTTCGGACGGAAGGAGGTGGAGCCGGTCGAGTTTGCGGTTGACGAGGACGTCGATCTGATTGTTCGCAGGCGTTCCGGGCGATCGAAACGGGGTACCGGGGCGAACGATGATCGGGAGCCCGGAGGTGAATTGATCGAACCGAGCGAGGATGAACGCCTCGCCCGGTCCCTTTCCGGTCGCAGTCCCGTCTTCGTCGACGGCGACCGCACCTTCGTTGTTCGAGGAGAAGACGGTGAATCGCGTGACGTCGCGATCCGTGCCGTCGGAATAGCGGGCTCGCACGATGATCCGCTGAGCGTCGGCGGGCGACGAGAAGACGGCGAGAGCCGGCGAGACGTCGATCGACGTGGGCACCGGTGCATCGGCGGGGTCGACCGGTGCGCCGAGTTCGAGCCATCGAACGAGCAGGTCATGGTTCTCGCTCCCGGGAATGATCTTCCTACCCCCGGTGTGCGTCACGCGACCCAGAGCCTTGCCGAGCAGTAGACTGCTCGCGGGATCGTAGAGATCGACGCGACGCCCCAGTGCCTCGCGGGTCAACCGATAGTGGTCGCCCGCGGGGTCGTAACCGAAGAGCGAGAGTCGGAACCCATCCTTGCCGGACGCCGAGCCGTGGCACTTGCCCGTATTGCAGCCGGCCTTGGTGAAGATCGGCATGACGTCGTTGCGGAACGACATCACGGGGATTCGAGCGGGATCGCGAACCTCGACGCGGGCCGTGGCCTTCAGCCCCTCGAATTCGACCTCGAGGGTGGAGCCTCCTTCTGCGGCCGGGGCGAGGATCCCCTCGGATACGGTCGCCGATGCTCCTTGGATGACGGTGCGCACCCGCGCGGTGACGTCGAGAGTCGACCCGTCGGAGTATTCGGCTTGCGCGACGAATCCCTGGCGGTCGCGCACCGTCGAGAGTTCGACCGACTCGGGTACCACGAGGAGACGCGTCGCCTTGCGCGGGGTTGGATCGACGACATCCGCCGCATTCGCAGGCACGATCGTCCAAGCCGCCAAGAGGGCGACGGCCGTCGGCAGAAGGGGTCGAAGGCTCGCCAAGGGTGCGACTCCGTGCGGAAAGAGGGTCAGGATCGAGGATCGGCGGACTTCGTTTCGACGGGGATGTTCGAGGGAGCGCCGGTCGTTCCCGAGGGTGCGGCCCCCGCCCCCGCGCGACGTCTCAGAGTGTCGAGAGGACTGAGCGGACGACCGTCGGCGGCTCCCGTCGTCGAGCCGGGGAGTCCGATGACGAGACGACCGCCTCGGCCGACGCGATAGGTCGCCGGGCGTCCTCCGACGTCGCCCCGAAGCCGGCAAACGAGTGCCGAGTGATCTCCGAGCGGAGCCGTGGGGTCGATCCGCAACCGAAATCGGACGCTCTTGTCGCCGGGCTCGACCGCGACCGGCACTGTCTCCACACGCGGGGGCAGGCCTTCCAAGACGGCCTCCGCCCGAGCAACGAAGGGCGAACCGGGCTCGAGAACGCACTCGATCATCGTCTCCGATCCCTGTTCGGCCGAAGTCGTCGCGATTCGACCGGCGACGACGGCCTCGACCAGGTCGAGCGGAACGAAGCCCGAAGCGACCGTCGCGGTGCCCTCGGTGCTCGCCGACCGCCGTCGACCCGTTCCCCCCGCGCCGATTTGGGCCATGATCGCGAGCGTCATCTCGCGGCGATCGCGCCGCGGCGGAGCAGGGCGGGCTTCGGCGGTCAGACGCCAGGCCGAGGTGTCGGCGTCGGGCCGAGCAAAGAGGCGGAGCGACGCCTCCGTCTCGCCTTCCGCGATCGTCGCCGGGCCGTCCATCTCGACGCCCGACGGGAGGTACGGCAACGAGACCTCGACCGGTCCGACGAAGCCCGACGACCTCTCGACCTTGGCCGTCAGCGTGAGTTCGCCGTCACGCGTCAGAGGACCCGACGGCTTCGAGAGTTCCACTCGATAAGGCGCGGGGTCGGTCACGACGAAGGCCACGCGGTCGACGGTCACCGACTGGTAGGAACTGTCGCCCGACCCGGGAACGAGGTCGACCACCTGCTCGAAGCCGCCGTGGACGGTGCCGTCGATCGTCGACGCGACGCCTTGGAGCGTCGCCAAGGTCGCGCCGAGCGGCGCGTCGGCTGCGGCTTCGACGACCACGGGAACAAGATACTCGCTCTCTTGGATCTCTGAATGGTCGAGCCGCACTCCGGCGGGCACACCCTTCCAATCGAGCCGAACCGGGCCGGAGAACCGCTCGCGACGGACACCGATGTGAACGAGCACGCGATTTCCGCGCGGAACGGCGATGACCTGCCGGTTCTGCGACTTCCGCACCGGACCCGCGAGGAACAGTCGGAGCCGAGCCAACGGCTTCTCGACTTCGATCCGATAGAAGAATCCCGGGCCGCCGTCGCCTCGCTTGTCGCGGATCACGACCCGATGATCGCCGTCGACCGCGGCTCGGAAGCCGATTCGACTGTCCTCGCCGTCTTCCTCGTCGTCGTTGCGGGCCACAGGCGAGCCGTCGGGGTCGAGCACTTCGAGCAAACTGTCGAGCCTCGACCCGACCCGCGCCGCGAACACCTCCGCCTGAACTTCGTCGCCGGCGGAGAGCCGAACGCGATGGACGTCGACTTCCCCCGGACGAGAGAGCACCCCATGAAACGCAACGGGCCAGGCGGACGCCTCGGACGACGACTCTCCCACGCTCGGGTAAGGACGCACCCGGAGCGGAGTGGGCGTTGGTGCGCGGATGCCCGCGATCAAGGGATGATGATCCCACCAAGGTCCGGAATCGCGGGGGAGTTCGATCATCTCGACGAGTCGTCCGCCCGCGGCGTCGGCTCCGACGAGTTCCAGCTTCGCCCCGGCTTCGCCGCCGGGAGGGAAGAGGTACGACGGCCGCGCAAACGAACCGAGATGCAGGACGTAGGTATTCGAGGGACCGCCGCCGTATCCCGCCTCGCGCACTCGAACGTAGTGCAGTCCGTCGGACTGGGCGACGATCGACGCGAATGGATCCTGACGCGTCGCCGCCGTATCGTCGACCTCTACGATCGTCCGTCCGTCCGGTCCTTGGATCGTCAGCACTGCGTCGGTCATCTCGCCGCCGAGACGAATGGCCTCGAGCTCCGCCGACAATCGCTCGCCCTTCGCAAGTCGTATCCCGAACGAGTCGACATCGGCCGCGTCGATCACCCCGGTGATCGTTGCGGGAATCGCGGTGGGAACGAGATCTACGGCCGAATCGTTGGGCTCGACTTCGGCCGTTGCGGCCGAGGCGGCGACGTGGATCAGGCGGAGTTCGGAGAGTCCTCCCGAGGTTCGGATCCGAAACGGATGCGCTCCGAGCGGTGCCTCGCGGGACGCCGTGATGTGCAGACGTGCTTCGTTGTCCGACATGACCTCGACCCGATCGACGCGCAGCCCCTCGCGGTAGAGGAGCACTTCGGGCTGGGTGCCGAGCTTGCCTCCCGTCAGCAGGATCGAGAAGCTCGTCCCTCGCCCCCCCGCCGCCGGAACGACCGACTCGACCGTCGGCGGACCGACGGGATAGGCGGCTCGGCACCACTGGGCGTGAACCGCGACGAGCGAGATCCCGAGGATGAGTTGTCGAAAGCGTCGCGATACCGGGAGCATGGGGCCGTTCCTCGAGGTGCGCCGGCGCGTTCGTCCGAGCGTGCCGGCGATGGTTCTCAGCCGAGCAGACCCGACGCAACCTTGCCGTTCATCACGATCGACTGCGGGCGATTCCCCGGCGACATCAGATCCTTGCGCGCATCGATGCCGAGGAGATGATAGACCGTATGAACATAGTCTTCGACCCCGAGCGGTGCACTCGCCGGCTCCGCGGCGAGCGGGTCGGACGCGCCGTAGACCTGTCCCCGCTTGATCCCGCCGCCCGCCATCACGATGCTGAACACGCGCGGCCAGTGATCGCGACCGCCGCCGGCGTTGATCTTGGGGGTCCGTCCGAACTCGCTGTTGACCACGACGAGCGTCGAGTCGAGCAGACCGCGGCGATCGAGGTCGGTGATCAAGCCGGCGAACGCCCGGTCGAGGTCGGGCATCTGGGCTTCGATTCCTCGATAATGATAGGCGTGGGTGTCCCAGGTGCCGAAAGTGACGCTGACGAACCGCGTCCCCGCCTCGATCAGGCGCCGCGCGATCAGGAAGCGGGCCCCCGCGGAACGATAGACGCCGAGGTTCTCGCCGATCATGCCGTAGAGCCGCTTCGTCTCGTCGGTCTCGCCGGCGAGGCTGAACGCCGCGCGGGCTTGGGGCGAACCGAGAAGGCCGTAGGCGCGCTGGTAGAAGCTGTCCATCGTGCGGGGCGCGTCGTCGGCATCGAGCCGAGCGAAGTGATCATCGACGAGACTCTTCCAATCCCGCCGCCGGGCGTTGCGGTCGGCGTCGACGCCCTTCGGCATCTCGAGATCGCGAACCGAGAAGTTCGGTCGGGAGGGATCCGAGCCGAGAGCGAACGGACCCGCGGCGTTCGAGAGGTAGCCGCTGCCCATGAACTGGCTGCCCTGGTTCGGAACGCAGACGTAGGGCGGCATCTCGCGTTGGGATCCCAACTCTTGCGAGACGACGCTGCCGATGCTCGGGTAGACCAGAGCCGGACTGGGGCGATAGCCGGTGAACATGCTGTGCTCGCCGCGACTGTGGTCGACCTCCGTGTGCGTCATGCTGCGCACGATCGTGAGCTTGTCGGCCACCTTCGCGGTCTCGGGCATGTGGCTGCTGAACCGAACGCCGGGCAGCTTCGTCTCGATGGCGTCGAGAATGCCTCGGTACTCGGCGGGTGCGTCGGGCTTCGGGTCGAAGCTGTCCATGTGGGCGAAACCGCCCTGGAGATAGATGTGGATCACCGAGGCCGCCTTCGCCTTCGGGGCTCCCGCAGCCGCGGCTTCCGCCTCGAGCCGAAGGAAACGACCCAGGGGCATGCCGAGCAACGCCAGGCGACCGACTCGAAGAATGTCGCGCCGGCTCGCGGAGGCGAAGTGCGACGGGTCGGCGTGCCAAGTTCCGGGCTGAGGAGTCTTCATGGACGCTTCTCCTGATCGGACGTGATCGATCGCGCGACTCGGGATCGAGGCGGAGTGAATTCCACGACGAGATGGGGACGCTTCTCGAGGTCGTCGAACTCGTGGGTGTAGAAGTCCCAGCCGTTGCCGCCGCTGTTGATGAACACCCAACCGTGATTCGGCGCGCCGTTGACCCAGGCTTGCACCGAGTCGGTCACGTCGAACGGAATCGCCGAAGTGTTCGCGGCGATCTTGCCGAACGTGAAGCTCTCGCGTCGGCGCGACGCCTCGAAGCCGTCGGCGGTGACTCCACCCACGAGCGAGGTCCAGGTCGGCTGCCTGGGCCAAGGAACGAGCATCCGATGCAGGTGAACCGTGTCGCCCTGGTCGAAGGCCGACACCGTGAGGATCGCCGACTTGATCGAAGAACCGGCGGGGATTCGACGCGGACCCTCGCCCACGATCCCCTCGAATCGGAGCAGGATCTGGCTCTCGCCGCCGTCGTTGTTCGCGTCGGTGGTGGCATTCGGATTCGAGTCGAGGATCGTCGTCGGGGCCAAGGCCCAGATCTCGACGTCGATCGTGCCGTCGAAGCCGTTCTCGCCCGATCGAAACGAGACCGTGCGCAGCGGCCGGTCCGAACGGAGGTCGGCGCCGGCCTTCGGTGCCGCCGGGTCACCGGAACCGACGAGCGCCAGCAGACCCATCAATGCATGGAGTGGTCGGTGCCATGGCGACACGATGTTCGATCTCCCCTCGATCCGGCCCACACCCGCTGAGTCGTCGAGAAACCCGACGACGGCTGATGAGGTACGAGGGTAATCGCGAATCGGATCGTCACAAGTGAAGATCCGAGGACTCGGCGCGATTCATCGAAGGTTCTTCGAGTCTTCGCGCCGATCCCCGAGACTCCTCATCATTGCGGGCGACGGTTCGGTCGAGTCGCGATTTCGAGGAACTCGTCCGAGGCGAGGTACCGTTCCGCGAGGGTCGTGGGATCGAGTCGACCCCGCCCGAGCAGGCCGCTCCAGAATCCGATCTCGGACGACTCGGCCGCTCGACCGAGCAGGCTCTGCGACGTCGTTTCGACCAGTCTGCGGTTGGATTCGCGCGAAGTCAGGACGAGTCGAGCATACGCCGACCGCCGAAGCCCCGAACGCAGCCGACGGATTGCGCGGTCGAGCGCTCGATCGCTCGGGAAGCGTCCCAAGACGTCGCGCTGCAGGTTACGGACGAATCCCCGATTGGTGGGGTGGATCCGCGAGTATTCCGCTCCACCCAAGATCGCCGACTCCACGGGAACCTCGGTCTCTCCCGCCGCGAATCGCGCCAAGAACGGCGCGAGTTCGTCGCCGACCGGTATCCGAGCGAGGAACGTCGAATACCATTCGGTCAGCTGGAGCGCGCGATGCTCGGGCGATCGCCAGAATGCGCCACCGACATCCGAGCGCGACGCACCCGCATCGAGCACCGAGACCCAGAGGTTCACTCCCGAGGCGTCGCCCGCGCGAGCCAGGATGGTCGTGTAGAGCCGCAGCACGAACAGGACGTTGTCGGGGGCATTGAACGTCGACACGCGATCGAAGACGACCGCTCCCGCGTCGGCGAATGCCCACGCACCCGCATGCGGTCCCCGATAGGTGAACCTCGGTTGGCGGACGCCGTCGATCGCGACGAACAGCGTGTCGCGCGAACCGTCCGCGCCGCCGTCGAGCTCAATCGCGACCCCTGGGAGCGGCACGATCGACGTCTGGTCGTCGCCTCCGCCGGTCGCGATCGACAACGACTCGATCGTACCGACGTTCAGAAGGACATTGGTCGAACCGCCGATCTCCGCCGCGACGCGATTCCCGGAGGGACCGACGCGGAACCGCTCGACCCCCGCGCCGCCGACGATCTCGACGCGGTCGAAGCCGGTGCCTCCATCGATGGTCTGCGGCCCGTCGCCTGAGTTCCAGAGGATGCGGTCATCCCCCGCGCCCCCATCCACCACATCGACACCGATCCCGCCGGCGAGAACGTCGTTGCGGGGACCGCCCACGAGAACATCGTCGCCGGGGCCGCCCGTGAGAATCAGACCCGCGAGCACGACCAGCGGATCGGCCGAGGATTCGAGCCGATCGTTGCCGAGACCTCCCAGGATCTCGAGGACTGCGCGGGTCGCATCGACGCGACCGAGATCGTTGCCGGATCCGAGGTCGATCCGATAACCCGTGCCGGGGTTGCTCGATGCGACCGTCAGTCGATCGTCTCCCGTGCCGAGCCTGAGATCGAGCGAGGCGACCGAACCGAACGACAGACCCCTTCGGATCAACCCCGCAACGGATGAGTTTGTGAGCACGACTTGCTTGGGATCGACCGAACTCGAATCGTCGACGACGACCGCCGTCGTGGCTCGTCCCTCGACGATCACCTCTCCGGGGAAGGCGGCGTCGTCGACTCGGCCGTCGCGCCCGACCACGACCCGGTCGTTGCCCGCGCCGGGGTCGAGATAGACGAACGCTCCGGCGAGCGACGTCGAGACTTCATAGGTCGTATCGCCGATTCCACCGAAGACCTCGAGGTCCTCCAGGTGGTCCGTGTCGTAGAAGATCCGGCCGGGAGCGATCCCTTGGATGCTCGAGTCGGTGACTCGTACGACCGAGCTCGTGTCTCTGCCGAAGCGATTGTCGACGATCAAGTCGCTGAAGGATCGCGAATTGATCACCTCGACGTCGCCGAAGATGTTCTCGGTCCGTCCGTTGCCGACGAGGATCACGTCGCGACCCGAACGCGTATCGAGTACGAGTTTCTCGCCCTGCCAAACGCCGGCAACGACGATCGTGTTGACCGCCGACCCCGTGATCAGACGGATCTCACCGAACGTGAACGAATGCGAGACCCGGAGCTGGTCGCTGCCGACGAAGATTCGGTCGAATGCAACGGTATAGAACTGCCGATCGATTGCGTCCGAGTCGTCGATCAGGAGCGAGTCGTCGACCTGGTCGTCGTCGTAGACCTCGAAGCTCGCCCGCAGAGAGACCGCAGGCGAGCCGGGGCCCCCGATGACGACCGTATCGGCGCCTCCGCCGGTGTGAACGACCACGCGCGAGACGACCGCGGCGGCAAGGCTCTGCACGCCCTCGACCGTGCTGTCGAAGTCGAAATCGCTCGCGAAGCCCGGATCTCCGGCCGAGAATCGATTGTGGCGGAGCAGGCCGCCCTGCGCTGTGAATCTCAAGGTATCCGAAGCGTCGTTGCCCTCGAAGTCCGCCCTCGTTCCCCCTTGGGAGAGAGTCGCGACGTAGGTATGGCCCGGGTCGAGCGACGAGCTCCGCGCTTCGACGCCAAGGTCCGCATCGAACTCGGTCGGACTCGAATCCGACGCGAGCGCGAAGACGGAACTCGACCCACCGCTCGGGCCGGCCACCTGCGAGATGTCGTAAGGCAGCGAGATCACGGACACGCGACCCTGCTCGGCGACGGCGTCGGTCCGGAGTCGAACCGGGAGCGTCCCATCGAGTTGGCTGATGGAAACCGTGATCGTTGCGTTCGTCAGCGTCGAGTAATGGAACGGGGTCGGCGGCAGGTACGAGACCGTCTCGTCGATCCGGACGAATCCCGGCTGCGGCGACAGCGGATTGCGCTTGAATGTGAAAGTGCGAGGAGTCGCATCTCCGGCATTCTGATAGGTGACGCTGACCTGGATGGCCGGTACGGGAGTCGACGTGAGGAAGGTCGGATCGGCGTAGATCGCGAACGTCTCGAGAGCCGTGCTCGACTTCAGAGTGCCGTAGACTCCCGACATCACGAAGTCGACCGATCCCTGACCCGCCGCCGGAATCTCGACCGCGAACTGTCCCGCACCGGTTCCCGCCTGGATCAGGCGATTCGTTCCCCCAGCGCTGCTGAGTGCGAACGTGTTCGTGAGCTGCGGCAGGGAATAGTCGGGAGTCGTCTGTTGCGTCTTGATGTTGCCGGAAGGATCGGTCACGACGATCGAACGCGGCGGGACCGTGAGGGTGAGCAACGGGGTCGACGAGCCCGGGGTCAGGAAGCTGACCGTCTTGGGACGCGACGAACTGTTCGCAGCGACGAACGTGCGTGCGCCGGGATCCGCCGGATTCGTCGTGAAGACCATCGCCTGGCTCGCGCCAGAGACGACCGATGTATCGACTTGACCATACATCTGGAGCCCTTGCATCCAGTGCATGTTGAAGGCGGCGGTATCGATCCAGAGACCGTTGTTCTTCGGACCGATCTTGGCAAGATTGGTCTGATAGAGCGAGATCGCCTGGTCGGGGTTGCTGAGAGCGTAGTAGGGATAAACGAATGAGAGAAAATCAGGCGTGCGGATCGGAACCTGGCCGATCGGAGAACTGTTCGAGAGGGCCCATTGCGAAAGCCGTTCGACGAACGCCGGATCGCGTCCGAGGTAGTACGCTCCGCCCGAGAACGGCAGCATCTGAATGCCCGACCAGGCCGACTTGAAGCTGCCGACGAATCCACCCACCGCGCCCGAGGCGTTGTGCGGGAACGGGATCACGGGTCGGTCGTCGACGGGACCATTGGGGCCGTCGACGAATCGGAATGCATCGGGGAATGCGTCGGTCTGATTGATATTGAAGTAATAGGTTGCGACCGATTCGATCTCGGTCTCGTAGAGATAGATCCCGAGGTCGCGCAGAGCCTTGTCGCCGGTGACCTCACCCCATTGGATCAAGCCCGAGGCGAAGTTGAGCGACTCGGACGAAGATTCTTGGTTGGTGCCTTCCGGGTCGTTCGCCGCGCCGTCGGCCCAGGAATGGCCTTGGAGGACGTCGAAGTTGCGGAGGAACGGGAAGAGCGGGTTGTTGCGATCGGTGTTGGCGACATTCTGGACGACCATTCGGATCAAGTCGCCGTACTTGGCCGCGATCGAACTGGTGCCGCCGGCGACGAGTGCGCTCTCGTCGCCCCAGTCGCGGTCGTATTCGGCGAGGATCGCCGCCGTCTTCAGAAAGTATCCATTGATCAAGTTCTGATCGTTGATGCTCTCGACCGAGAGGAATCCCGACTGCGCGGACAGGAGCGCCTGCCAGCCGACCTTGCCCGACTGCGAGCCCGACGGATCCTCGAACGGCTGCTTCGGTTGATAATACAAGAGATAAGGCGCTTGATCATCGGTCGCGCTGAGCCAAGCGCTCATGCGATCCTTGACGAGGTCGAAGATCAACCGCGCCGAGGAACGAGCGAGATCGCGCTCCGCGGCGGTGAGTCCGGGGTTGGCGACCGGGTCGCTGTCGGCGACCTCGTTGAGGATCGGGATCAACTGGGCCGCGCCCAGCATCGCCTGACCCTCCTGGTAATTGTTATTGAACGAGGGGAGCAGATTGAAGAGGTTGAGCTGGCCGCCGTCGGGGCCGCCCGCACTGATGGAGACGAGGAAGGGATAGAGATGATTGCGCCAGAGATTCGTGTGATTGTCGTTCGCCGCGGTCAAGGGAACGACCCGGGGAAGCGATCCGTGATGTTGGAGGCTGGTCGCAAACACGGAGCCGTCGTAGACGCGCGTCGTACCCCGCGCGCTCGAGTAGGAATAGGGGGTGAGCGGCGTGCCGGCGAGCAGGTTGCGCGTGAGATTCTGGTAGAGAGCGATCAGAGGGCGCTCGACGAGGAGATCCCCGCCCGATTCGACCTGATTCGTCTCGATGAAATAGGTCGTGGTCAACAGACCCGTCAAGTCGTCATAGCTGAACTCGACGCGTGTGTCGGTCACGAACGAGTAGGCCCGGCGACGATAGAATTCGAAAGTCGCGTCGGTGGTGTCGGGGAGAGTGGCGACCGAGAGATAGTTGGCGGCGGCGGTCGCTTGGAACGTGAGTCGCCCGTTTGCAAACGACCAGTTCGTCCCCGACGGCAGGAAGATCCCGTAAGTGTGGTCGACCTGCAGGTTGAAGTTCGTCGGATCGTCGGGGGCCACCTGTTCGACCACCTGGTACTGGAGGCGCATCTGGAGCGGACCGGTGCCCGTCCCCCCCGTCGCGGGCTGGAGCATGCCCGTCTGGGGATCGTAGGATGAGAGCGTGATCACGAGATTTTGCCAGCGGCTGTTCCCCGTGACGATCTGCATCGGCGTGCCGCCCGCGGGAACGTTGCTCGCCGTGAAGTAGGCGAACGGCAGACTCTCTCCCACGAGCGCCTGAAGTCGAGGTGTTCCGGTCGAATCCGACCAATTGAACGTCACCGTCCAATCGGAATAGGCGAGCACCGTCGCATCCGCGGCGATCCCTTGGAGGCCGATCGAGAGATCCTGATAGAGTCGTTGGTCGGGTTGAAGAATACCGGCATATGAGTAGAAGAAGCGATCCTTACCGGGATAGAGCGGATTCGGCTGGGTCTGCTCCTGCCCGGGAACGCGCGCGTCGAGATATTGGGCGGCCGGATTGACGAAGAGGTGGTCGAGCCTCGTGAGTCCCAGGCCTGCGAAGTCGTCGGGACTGCCGGTGTTCGAGTTCACCATCATCGAGAACGGATCGGCGTGCATCGACCAGAGGCGATTTCCTCGCGAGTCTCGCTGATCGATTCCTTGTGCCTGGACGCGCGGGAACATCTGCGAGGTCCACCACTTCGTCGAGATCGGCACTTGATCGAAGAACAGACCCGATGGGTCGGCCGGGTTCCGCAGGGTCACGTTCGGCTGCACCAGCGGCGGCGGATTGCCGATCCCCGAAGGAGCCGAATTGGCCGGCAGTGTCGGATAGACGGGGAAATTCTGGTAATAGTTGAAGTTCTGAGTGATCGACCCCAATCCGACGTCGAGTGCATGGGGGCTGACGTCGACATTGTTCAACGGAACGATCGGCGGACCCGCCGCCGGAGTCGCGAACGAAGCCGACACGCCGCCTGCCGTGACGACCAGCTCGCCCGAGAACTCTACGAGGGCGCCGATGTCGGTCGATGCGCGGATGAGGAAGGTCCCGGGTCGATCGAGCTGGAGGTTGCTCAGCGTCAGACGATTCGAGCTGTCGGGGATCACACCCGAGTTCACTCCAATCAAGCCGAATCCGACGGTCGGCAGCTTGGTCGTCGGATCGACGAGGATCAAGGTCACGTTGGCGATGAGACCGTAGGAGATCCCTGGATCTTGGGAGTTGCTCACCGAGACCGTGACCGAGAACGGTTGATTCACGCCGATCGAAGCGGGCGGGGGAGTCGCGAAGGCGAGCGTGTCGGGCGGCGCGACCGAGGGAGGCGGAGCAACGGCGAACGGCGTCGACAGCACCGTCGGATTCGGAAGGTTGGGAGCGGTCGCTCGGAGCATGTACCCGTCGATCACCTGGGGTGCCGGCGGCGGAGGAGGCGTGATCTGATCCACATACAAGGCATCGAACTGTGCGCTGCCGTTGATGACCTGCTTGTTCAGGCCCCCCGCTTCACCCGTCTTCAGGGTCGGAGTGCCGGGAGCACCGGCGGGCACGACGAGATCCATTTGGATCTGCGTCTGCTGCTCCGAGACGACGACGTTGCCGACTCGGTCGGTCACCGCCACCGCCAGAACGTTGCCGTTCCCGGGAATCTGCATCCTCGAACCGACTTGCTGCACCGGATTCGTCAGGAATCGCAACTGATCGGGTGCGCCGATCGTGACGTTGAACGGCTGCGACGTCGTGACCGAGAAGTTGTAGAAGTCGGTCGTCCCGCCCGCGAGCTGATATCCGGTGCTCGCTCGATTGATGAAGAGCTGATCGAATGTCGCAATGCCGTCTGTGGTCGTCTTCGATTGGTAGAGCCCGAGATTTGCCGGATTCGTCGGGTCGGCTCCGTCTCCGAGCATGGTCGGGAGCGGATTGGCCCCGGCCTGGTTCACGCCGAGCGTCACCGTCAGCCCGTCGACGTCCACGACATTGTTGGAGATGTCGACGACGCTCACCTGGATCGATTGGCCGCCGGAGGTCAGCGGATTACCCGCGGTGACGTTGTCGATCGACGTGTTGACGAACTGAAGCGCATGCGGCGCGCCGGCGGTCAGCGTGAGGGCAACAGGCGTTGAGAGTCCGAGAGCGAGATCGAGGAATCCCGCCATGACGTTCAATTGACGCGAGGCCGGGTCGGTCAACGTCCTCCGACCCATGTAGACCTGATCGAATGTGGCGACTCCATTGACCACGGTCGCCGAGGTCGCCCCGAACAACACACCGCTCGGCTGGAGGTAGACTCGCGTGCTGTTGTCCGACGCGAGCAATTGGCCGTTCTGATCGAGAACGTGCACCACGATCGGCGGCAGCTTCTCATTGATCCCGACGGTCGTCACCGTCGGCGGAACGATCGCGAGGCTCGATGGACCACTCGCGACGACGTCGAACGGATTCGACGACGGGGCATTCGACAAGCCGCTTGCGGAGGCGCCGAGTACGTAGCCGACACCCGTCTGCGCGATCGTGAGCGAGTCGAATCGGGCCACGCCTTGGACAGCGGCGACCGTCGTCAAGCCTCCGAGCACGCCTCCCGACGGGTTCGATCCGAGACTCAAAGTCACCTGACCCGTGAAGTCGGGCGCGAGATTCCCGAAGGCATCCACCGCGCGGACCGTGACGCCGGTCTGAGCAAATGGAGGATTGCGACCGAACATGTTGATCGGCTGATTCACCGCAACGATCGGGATCGGTTCGGCGAAGGCGAGCCCCGCAGCGGCGGCGGGGGTGATCGTCAGATTCGACGAGGACGCCGATCGGATCAGGCTCGAGCCCTGAACGCTCGCTTCGAGTCGATATCCACCCGACGCGATGTTCAGCCGGACATCCGGAAAGGTCGCCACGCCGCCCTGAGCTGTTGCGCTCGGCGGGCCGGTGAGCGGGGCACCGTCGGCATCGATGAAATGCGCTCCGGCGGGAGCATTCTGGAGCGTGAGGATCACCTGAACGCCGTTGACCCCGCGGGAGATCGTGCCGTTGTCGTCGAGCAGATTCACCGTAATCGGTTGCTGAGCCGAGCTCAGATTCGTTCCGGCCGTCCCCTGGGCGGGGATGTTCAATAGATTGAGATGCGTTGAGCCGCTCTTCACGCTGAACGGCATCGAGTCGGCCGGATCGAACCCGGGAGCGTACGCCGTGAGGACGAAGCCCTGGGCTGCGTCGCCGCCGTGGAGGTAGAGATTCGAGAACGTGGCGAGCCCGTTGACCGACGTCACGGTCGTCGTTCCCGCGAGCTGCATCGAGCCGGGATTGACACGAAGCGCGAGAGTGACCAACCCGTCCGGGGATCCGCTCGGTAGAGAGATCTCGATCGGATTCAAGATCTCTCCGACCGCAGTCGTCTGCGGCTGAGTCAGGAAGCCCACCTGCGCAGGAAGCCTTCGCGACTCAAGACGTTCGACGATCGCGGGAACCGCATACCGGCTCGCCAAGCCCCGCAACGAATCCCCGCTCCTCAAACGTCTGCGCTTCATGATCGGATCGTCCTCTGTGGTGATAGACTCCACGCGGTCGACCCAATCTGACAGAACACCCCCGGCGATGCAATTGTTTCGACGCCATGACGTACAGCGTGTCGATCAATACCAAGTGAACGTCCGCCGACGTTGCGAAACGTCAACTCGACAGCCTCGACCCATGAGCAAGTCGACTTCGGGGCAACAAAAAACCCCGCCGGTCGGCGGGGTCTTGCGAAAGCTGGGGATCTAGGATTCGAACCTAGACTAACTGATCCAGAGTCAGTCGTGCTACCGTTACACCAATCCCCAAGATGGAGCGATCGATTGGATTGTAGGGAGTTGGTCTCGAATGTGCAATCTCACCTTTCCGAGACCACACGAACGATTCGCATGATGGGCATTAGTCGTTCTGCGTCGTGAACGACTTGTCTTCCGAGATCGCCAACCGATTGGGACGGGGCGCCGGATGTGCCGAATGATGACGAGCCTCTCCGTCGGACGGATTGATGGTCGTCAGGACGTCGAGGATCGTCGGCCCCTCGCCTTCATTCGCAATCGTGCCTCGACACTCGACGACGTGCTCGGCGTACTCTCGATGGTTCGTCCTCAGATACTCGTGGAGCGCGGGCAACCGGTAGTGAGGGATGGCAGGGAAGAGGTGGTGCGGCACGTGCATGTCCTGCCCGTAGACGAACACGGCCCACTTCGTCCAGGCATCGACGAAGAAGACGCGGGAGTTCGTCAAGCGTCCCCGATCGGCATTCGCGTGCTGATACACGTCGCGAAGCAGCATGTAGAACATGAAGCTCGTGCTCATCGGCAAGACCCAGAGCAAGAAGACGTAGACCGCTGAGGCTCCACCAGTCGCATGCCGTAGGCGCGCCAGTCCCAACATCAAGAGAGTGAGGAACGTCAACCGCATCATCGATGCGAATCTCGGCGAATAGGGCTCGCGAAACGGCGATTGGAAGATCGAGCGATCGGGCAGGAGCCATGGCCCGATCAGGCCAATCGCGATCGCAACGACCCCGAACGGGAGAATCCACTCGGCGCGGTTGGACGCCGTAAGGACCCAGAGCCCGAGGTTCACGCCGAGCAGATGGATGAGGCCCAGGATCGAGCCCAAGCGAAGCTTCGAGCCCCCGCCCGTCGACGCGGTTCGTCCGGCGTAAGGACTGCCTCCTTTGCCAAAGACATTCACGTAAATATAATCCCACAGATACTGCGCGAAGGAGAACGGCGCGAAGAAGAGACGACCCGGAAAGGCCTTGAAGAACTGGATCCGCGTCATGGGAAAGTCGTCGACCTTCTTGCTCCGACCCATGTTGAGCAAGTCCGGGTCGCGCTCGGGATCGTTCGTATATTGATGGTGAGCCATGTGGAAGAGTCGGTAAAAGTGGATCGTGCTCAGGATTGGGAACAGGCAGAAGAGATCGGCGACGAGATCGTTGGCGAACTTGTTCTCGAGCAACGTGTAGTGCGAGGCCTCATGCGCCAGCCCCGCCAAACGGTGCTGAAGAGCGCCGATCAATGCAACGGCCAACGCGAAGACCGGGATGTTCCACGCCCAGGAGAGTCCCCAGCCCGCGCGCGATTCCGCGAAGATCACGCTCGTCGCAATCACTGCGCAAATACACATATACTCCTTGGCGATCGCAAGGATCGACGCGCGCGAGTCGACTCGTCGAAAATCCATCAACACGCGATGGAGGAGGGGGTCGTCGAATCTCGGACGCGTCGGACTCGTTGGGGTGGACATCCGTGTCGCTCCCTATGCGATCAATGATCGAACGGCGAGGTCGATGCAGACCGGTTCGCCCGTTCGGATCGAGGAGGTACCGTCTCGATGACGGAGATCCTCTTCATCATTCGATCGGCATGGATGAGCAGCGGCGTGAGTCCGTTTGGGTCGAGTCCGGTTCGCACCGGTCGCGAATTCAGCCCGCGGGTCGACGAAGGAGTTCCTCGGCTCCCTGACGCCGCAACTCGAGAGCGACTTCCACTCCGAGTCGCTCCGGGTCATCGACAGACCCTTCGGCCGTTGCGGAGATCGAGTGTGCACCGTCGGATCCCCAGATGGCGCCCGACAACCGAAGTCGCCCGTCGGATGTGCATTCTCCCCATGCACCCAGCGGAATCTGACAGCCGCCCTCCAACTCGGCGAGCAGACGTCGCTCCGCCCTCACCGCCGCCATCGTCGATGGATCATTGAGGTGCCCGACCGCCCGATGGGCGGCCTCGTCGTCGACGCGCGTCTCCAGCCCGAGAGAGCCCTGACCCACGGCGGGAAGGAACAACGGCGGTTCCAGGACTTGGCTGATGTGCGACGCGAGTCCAAGCCGGTTCAACCCGGCCACCGCCAGCACGACCGCATCGAGATCGCCCTCCAGTGCTCGTCGAAGTCGAGTCTCGACGTTCCCGCGCAGGTCGACGACTTCGAGGTCGGGTCGTGCCGCGAGCAGCATCGCCTTGCGTCTCAACGACCCGGTACCGACGCGAGCTCCCGCGGAGAGCGAGTCCAAGCCGCCCCCCGACTTCGAGATGAGGGCATCTCGAACGTCCTCGCGCTCAGGTGCCGCGGAAAGCCGAAGTCCCTCGATCGACTTCGTCGGTAGGTCCTTCAGACTGTGGACCGCGAGGTCGACTTCGCCGTCGAGCAAGGCGCGTTGAATCTCCTTCGTGAACAGTCCCGTCCCTCCTACCATGCTCAAGGGCGAGACCTGGTCGCGATCACCCTTGGTCCGAATCTCGACGATCTCGACCGCCAGCCCCGGATGCAACTCTCGGAGACGGGTCGCCGTCCAGTTCGACTGGAAGAGCGCAAGTCGGCTCCCACGCGTTCCGATCCGAATCAACTCGCACTGCGACGGACTCGCCGACTCGGACATTCAGACTCTCCCTTCAGCGCGGGCGATCACCAGTACGGTGACCCGTTTGGCACCCGCCTTCTTCAGCACCCTCGCCGCGGATCCGCATGTTGCACCGGTCGTCAGGATATCATCCACGAGCAAGACGTGTCTCCGAGCCATTCCTCGTCCTCGAGCACGAAAGGCGCGATCGAGTTCCTTCTTGCGCTCCGTCTTGGAGAGCTCGGCGAGTCTACGGGTCGACTTCACGCGACGAAGCAGCGGTCGATACCGAAGTCCCAGGATTGCCGCAACGGCCCGCCCCAATTCCTCGGCCTGGTCGTGGTGGCGTCTCATGACCCGCCTCAACCAGTGCGAGGGCACGGAAGTCACGACGGGCACCTCGTCCACCTCCGAATCGACGATGGCGGAGATCGCACCCCATCGACGATGCAGCAACAGCAGACCGAGCCAGTAGCTCAACCAGGAATTGGGTTGATGCTTCAGCCGCAGGCAGAGTTCTCGAAGGGACCCGACATAGGGCCCTAGTGCGACGGCTCGATGAAATCCCAACGATCGGCCGCGGCACTCGGAGCAACCGCGATCGGTGCGGAGATAGGGACCGACGGGCAACGCACAGCGCTCGCAGAGCGGTGGGCCGGCGGTGATCTTCTCGCGACACTCCACACAGAGCGGCAGAGGTCCGGCGGCGGTACCACAAAGCGTGCAGTGAACCGGAAAGCACGTCGCGTCCACGAAGGAGACGATCGCGCGCCACCACTTACGCCGCGTTTCGCTGCACTCCGAGAGCCACTCCTGAATGAGTGTCGGCATTCGAGCCTCGGGGGCGAGCCCGATCAGTTGAGCTTCTGCCCCGTCTTCAGATATGGCTCGAGCTGCTCTCGCAGATGATTCCGAGCGCGAGCCAGCAATGACTTGACGGCCGCCTCGGATCTTCCCATCACCTCAGAGATCTCTGCATAACTCATGTCTTCGAACTTGTTCAGGAGAACGGCGATCTTCTGATCCTCACCCAAACCCTCGAGGGCGTCGCGTACCACGTCCGAGAGCTCGACCTGTCGCATCTGAGCCGACGGGGTACCCTCGCGCGCCAGCATCTTCCGACCGATCGCTCCGACCGGCTGAGAAGCGGATGAACTTGCGCCGGCGTTCAATCCGATCGTGGGATTGCGACCCTTACCTCGAAGATGATTCAAAGCGACATTGTTCGCGATCGTGAATAGCCAGGTCGAGAACTTCGCCTTGGGACGATAGCCCTTGCGGGCCTTGTAGATCCGCAGGAACACGTCTTGGGCGAGATCCTCCGCCTCCTCAGCGCGGCCGACGAGATGCGTCAGCACGCTCACGAGACGATGTTGATAGCGCTCCACGAGCTGCTCGAACGCGCCCGGGGAATCCTCCCGGACCTCGATCATCATGCGCACGTCGGGGTCGCGTGCCTCGAGTTGGCGTTCGAGTTCATCGTCGGTCGTTCCCAAGGAGCTCCTCCACCCGGCGATGCGGTTTGGGTCGATCGAACCGTCGAACGTCATTCCAAGGTGACCAGCGACTGCTCTCGTCGTCGCCTGAGCTGACCGCATGCCGCGTCGATCGGCCGCCCCTTCGTCTTCCGTACGCTCACGCTGACGCCGCCGCCGCGAACCACCTCGACGAAGCGACGCACCGACTCGGAAGTCGGACGCTGGTAGGGCAACCCCTCGATCGGATTGTAGGGGATGAGATTGACGTGGGATTTTCGCGACCGCAAGAGAGTCGCCAGCTTCGATGCATCCTCTCGTCGATCATTGACGCCATGAAGGAGTACGTATTCGTAGGTGACCTGCCGGCCGGTCACGGCGAAGTAGTGGTCCGCCGCTTCGACGACCGCCGCGAGCCCGACCTTCTCGTTGATGGGAACCAGCTGATCGCGGAGTTTCTCGGTCGGAGCATGAAGCGACACGGCGAGGTGATAGGATCGATTCAACGCAGCCAACTCGCGGATCTTGTCCGGCAGCCCGACCGTCGAGATCGTCACCCTGCGGCCGCTGAGACCGAGTCCGTCAGGCGAACAGATCCAATCGAGTGCGCTGATCAGATTCGGGAGATTCGCCAAGCTCTCCCCCATTCCCATGACCACGATATTCGTCAGAGATTCGTCCGGCGGCAGGAGATTTCGGAGACGAAGGACCTGCTCGATCAGTTCCAAGCGCGTCAGATTCCTCACCACGCCCTTCAACCCGCTGGCGCAGAAGACGCATCGCATACCACACCCGACCTGCGTGCTGATGCAGACCGTGCGACGCTGCTCTTCGTGCATCAGAACGCACTCGACTCGAGAACCGTCCACACATTCCAGGAGAAGCTTATCGGTTCCGTCCGGAGAGGTGTCGTGGAGATCGATCTTGGTACCGAAGACCGACCACTCTTGCGATAACTGTTCGCGCAACTTCTTGGGTAGATCGGACATCTGATCGAAGAGCACTGCTCGTCGCTCGCCGACCCATCGATAGATGGAGCGCGCGTGGAACCTCGGCCATCCTCGCTCGTCGAGCCAGGATGCGAGTTGGTCGAGTGATCCATCGAACAGCGGAGCCGACATGTCGAATGATTCCCCCCCCGGTTCTCCGATCATAGCAGCGTCGCGGTCGACTTCGCTATCCTGTTGGACCCAGGAATCGGAGGGCCCGCTCGGGATTCGTTTCGTGCACGCCTCCATGATCACGGAACTCGGAGACTCGCGATGTCGATCCTGCCTCTCGCGGTCGATCGCCTCCATGGTTCACCGATCAACCTCGAGGTCTATGGTCCCCCCGATCTCGACTTCGACGGACTCTTTCAGAGCATCGCCCAACATGGCGTCCTCGTTCCGTTGGCCGTCACTCTCGTGGGCTCCGAACTCCGCGTTCTGTCCGGTCACCGACGTCTTGCCTGCGCGGAACGTCTCGGGATCCCGACCGTGCCCTGTACGCTCGTGCAAACACGGTCCGATGAAGAGAGAAATGCACTCGTTCTTGAATACAACCATCAGCGACAAAAGACTTTCAGTCAGATGATGCGAGAGGCCGACTTGCTGGAGGCATGGAAGGAGCCTCGAGCACGCGAACGCCGCTTGGCAAACCTCACGGCACCGTCGCCTCTCGATCGTCGGAAATCCGACGATCGAGTCGGACGGACCGACGAGGCGATCGGAAGAGCGATCGGGCTCGGTGGAAAGGACCTCTACCGCCAAGCGCGGGCGATCTGGAACGCCTCACAAAAGGGTGATCCCCGAGCGCTCGCCTCGGTCGAGTCGATCGAGCATGGTCGCAAGACGGTCTTCGCGGCATACAAAGACCTGCGTCGCCGCGACCGATTCACCACCGACTTCCGACCGACGCCCTACGATGTCTGGTCGTTCAAACACGACTCGGCTTACGGGATCCCGCATCCGGGATCGATCCCCCCGGCCATTGTCGCTCACGCCCTACACTATTTTACGTCGCCAAACGCTCTGGTGGTCGACCCGATGGCCGGTGGAGGCGTAGTCCTCGACGTATGCCAGGCCATGGGACGCCGGTGTCTGGCGTACGACATCGCACCCGCACGCCCCGATATCGTGAGGAACGATGTTCGAGACGGTCTCCCCGACGCCGCGAACGACTGCGAACTGATCTTCGCGGATCCCCCGTATCACTCGATGCTCGCGAGCTCATACGTGTCGGAATCGGTCTCGAATTCGTCGTCCACCGACTGGCGACGTTTTCTCGGACGTCTCGCGGAAGTGTCTTACGCCAAGTTGCGACCGGGCGGGTACGTCGCACTCCTCCTCGCCAACCAGACCGAGAAGGATCTTCCCCCCGGATTCGGCTACATCGACCACGCTTTCCTGGGATACGAGGCTCTCGTCGCCGCGGGCTTCCTGCCTCAGCGTCGGATCAGCTGTCCGATGGACGGAGCCTATCTCCCGCAGCACGTTCGCACGGCTCGCCTCGACGGCCGATTGCTCGGACAGGTTCGCGATCTGCTCGTCATGCGCAAGCCGATCGTCTCATTCCCGATTCCCACCAACCCGGTCTGAGTCCTCAATCCAGTGGCTCTCCACCGGCGAGCTCGTAGACCTTCGCTCGAACGAACGGATTGCTCAACGTGGGGTTGCGACGCGTGATCGGAGCGGGGAGAAGCTCGAGAGCCCGTTCGACGAGCTCCGCCAACTCCGTCTCTCCGAGCTGCTCGACCAGCATTTCCAGCGCCTGATCTTCGGATTGCTTGCGGCTCGCAACGCGAGCTCGCTCCCGCTCGGTCTCTAGACTCTGCATCTGAGCGGCGAATTCTCGACGACGTTTCTCCAACTGATTCGCGACCTGAGGCAGGAGTTCGTATCCGTCCTCGATTCCTGCGCGAATGTACCCGGGGCCGTTCAAGAGCTTGCCTTGGCTCTGGAGATACAGGGCGTTCATCAGGACCTTCGCGACGCTCTCCGGATCTTTGCGAGTCGCGAGCTTCTCCGCGAGCTTCGGAGAGAGACCCTGTCCCGTCAGCAATTCCTGAAGATCGACCGACACCAACAGGCGGCCGTCGGGTGCGAGCTCGAACGGAGATCCAGGAATCGGAATGCTGTGCGATTGATCTCTCGTTCCTGAGTCTCGTTTGGGCCCAACCTGACGGCCTGCTTCGCCCACGAATTGGGCCGGCACGTCTAAAGGAATTGGGCCGGCCTCCGGGGGCGCATCTAAAAAAAAGAGACCAGTTTTCGGGGTGACGTCTAAAGAATCACGACCAGCGACTCGAGGTTTCCGGACCACGCTCTTCGAGTTGGGTTCGGACTGCGACGCCTCGGGCGTATCGGGCGGGAGTTGCCGGATGATCTTGTATGCAGTCGATCGACCCTTCGACTTCTTCGTGGCGATCAGACCCGAGTCGAGGAGTTCATCGAGCGCCGTGAGAACGGTCTGGCGGCTGAGGCCGGACTGCTTTGCAATCGTTCTCGTGCTGGGATAAGCCCAGCCCGTTCCGAAGTCGGCGTAGAGTCCGATGACGAGATAGACCTTCACGGCCGAACCGCCGAGGCTCTTGAAGGATTCGGACTTGAGCAGATCGTGCTCGACGCGAAAGAAGAAGGAGTCCATGAGGCTTCCGCCGCCCTCCATGACCGGTGATCGTGCTGTGGATCTTCTGAAGGCGTACTGCAGACGTATCACTCGACTTCCGCGACGATCCCGGGCGGATCGGCCACGTAGTAGGTCTTCACTCGGCCGCGCTGCCGCGTGGTCGCCACGACGAGCCCGAGTTCCTCGAGTCGAGTCAACCCGTCGATGACGGTGGGACAGGAGAGACTCGACCGCTTCATGATCTCCGAGAGACTGATGGTGACGCTTCGATCGGGCAGGCCGCCCGCGGCGTCCAGGATCACGAGATACACCTTGATCGCCTCGCCCTTGATCCGGGCCAAGTAGCCTCGGTCGATCAAGACGCTCTTGAGCCAGTCGGTCTGTATCGGCATGGTGACGGGCAAGTCCGACGCCTCCGGATGCACGAGCCGGCCGACTCTCGGGGATTGCGAGGAGACGAGACCGAACGATTCATGGGTCGTTCGATCGAAGTCTCCTCCGCCGGTGTCTCCTGAGTGTCGCCCATCATTCGCCTGCGAGCAAGGTGTCGCCTCGAATCCTCGAGCCACCGGGTCTCCGGCGAAGCGCCCTCGCCCGCGGCCGGAAAAAAACTCCGGAGGGTGTTGACCTTCGTGCGGAGGACGTTATTATCACCCTTGTCTTCGACGCGTGCTCGTCGCGATGACGATCGGCGTGGAGATCAATACGAACCGTCGCTTGCGACGATCTCGGCCGGAAAGGGTTCTCTTCGAGAACGCCGATCCGGCCCAAAGCGTCGCCGGAGATCGTT
>JANRKW010000057.1:0-307215 GCA_033763215.1 Isosphaeraceae bacterium
GCCGAAACATGCGTCGACGACTCTTTCCGGCGACCATACTGGTGGGGCCACACCCGTTCCCATTCCGAACACGGCCGTTAAGCCCACCAGGCCCATGATAGTGCTTCGGCGCGAAAGTCGGTCATCGCCGGATCCTTCCAAACACCCCGCCCCGCGCGTCTCATCCACGCCGCGGGGCGGTCGTGTTTCGAATCAACGCGAACCCAACGGCATCATTCGGCCCGATCGACTGAAGATCCTCACGGCGATTTTCTCGCTGTCCCGTTTCGCTGGTGCGACCGCTTTCGTAATCTCGATGGGGCTCGCTCCCATCATCCATTCGTCCTTGGCTTGGTGGGATCCGTCGAGCGACTACCCCCGGTTACGAAGGATCCTCCCCATGAGTCACCTTGTTCGCGTTCGCGTCCTCTTGTTGAGCTCGGTTCTCGTTGTCGGATTCACATCGATCCAGGCGGTCGCGCAGGATCCGGCGACGAAGGCGACGTCCCCTGCCTCGAGCCCTCCTGTCCGCAAGTCCGACCCCGCGCGGCGCGTCCCTCCCTACTTCGGCCAGATCGCGCTCAGCCAGGAACAGCGGGAAACGATCTATAAGATCAAGCGAACGCATCTCGACAAGATCGAGGCTCTCGAAGAGCAGATCAAGAAGCTCGAGAGTGAAATGATGAGCGAATGCGAGGGCGTTCTCACCGAGACGCAGAAGAAGCTCCTCGAGAATCTCCGTCGCCGTCCTTCCGTACGGGAGAAGAATGCGTCGACGGCGAAGGCGACGACGGACTCCGCAAAGAACGAATGAGTGCGGGGCTTCAGGCGACGTCCTCGACGCTGCGGATCACCCGGTCGATGACGTCGTCGTCGGTCTTTGGATTGAAGAAAACGGCTTTCCAGGCGGGAATCTTGGCTCCGTCCGGTCGATACCCCACGGAGGTCGTGAAGCTGAGACGAGCGTCGATCGCCGGATCGAGCGCGGCTTCGCGTTTGTCGAAGAGCCGTTTGATCTCGTGGAAGTACTGCCTGCGTTCGGCTTCGACTAGTGTCCCTTGCACGAGGTTCTTGTAGATCGCCTTCGCATTCCGACCGCGCGGGAGGACCCACCAGCAGACGCTCGGGCCCGGAGTGTGAAGGTTGAGGACTTTGCAGAACTCCAGCTCTTCGAGTCGTCGCTTCAATGTATGGGCCTTCTCGAAGGCATTCGCGACCAGCATGCGATAGCCCTCGAGCCCGATTCCATTCAGAGAGGCCATGACTGCGTAGGGGCCGATGCCGGGACGAGAACACTCGAGCGTGAAGATCGCAGGGTCGTGTCGGAAGTCGGCTTCGGAGAAGTAGGGGATCTGATCGAGTGAGCGGGTGAGGTAGGCGAGATCCTCTCGGCGTCTGACGATGAATGCGCTCGAGGGGTAGTGCCCCCAGCCCATCTTGTGGAAGTCGATGGTGACCGAGTCGGCGTGTTGGAATCCGACCGCCGCTCGCTGATTCTCACGAATGAGTTCGAGAGTCTCGGGTCGGCACTGCATGGGATTGTCGACGAGATCGTACTCTGTGAAGAAACAACTGACCCACCCGACTGCCGCGTCGACGTGCAGATGCGGTCGGGGGACCCCATGCCGTTCGGCTGCACGAGAGATGATCTCGTCGATCGCCTTGACGTCGTCGATCCCATAAGCATCGGTGGTTCCGAAAGTGGCGATGACGAAGGCGACGCGTGTTCCCTGTTCGTGGAGTTCATTCAGTCGCGCCTCGAGCAAGTCGAGCCGCATCGACATGTTTTCGTCCGTCGGGATCGCGTGGAGGTTCTTGACCCCGATTCCCAGCCAGCCCGCCAGCGTCCTGTTCGAGTAGTGGCCGGCTTCGGAGACGATACCGGCGAGCGCCTTATCGAAGAGCCCCTCCTGCATGGTTCCCGGTTCGGCCTTTTCGATCCCGAGCTTGCCGCCGTAGAGGTTCGAGATCGTCCCGCCCATGGTGAAGACGCCCCAAGGCGTCTCGGTGTGATAGAAGATGAGATTCGCGAGAGCAGTGATCGACTTGACCTCGAGCTCGTTGGAACGCAGGCAGTAGGTGTCGACGCAGAGGTTGGGGTTCTTGATGAGGCCGGCGATCGATCCGATCAGAGACGCGAAGTTCGGCGGCCCCTTGACGTTTTCGAGATGAAGTTTCGACTGCCAGCTGTCGGTTCCCCAGTAAAATGGGAAGACTGCATCGCGAGCGTCCTTGAGGTTACCGGCGATGGTGTGGATCTCGGGATTGGCTTGGGCCGTTTCGTAGTTGCGGGAGAGCAGCATTCCCGGAGGAAGAGCCTGCTCGGCATCGAGCGCTGAGAGGAACTCGTCGAAGATCTGCCTGAGCTCGGAGCGACGGCAAGTGAAGAAGAGATCGATCAAGGCGTTGAGTTTTGCTTGATCCATGAGGACTCTCGGCGATCTCGAGGGAGACGGCGTCGGTTTCCCGAACCGAACCGAGTCGGTGCACATTCGAGGAGCGTAATCGATCCATCGTCCGGATGCGACACGCCGTCCCTTGTGGGAGTGATCCTGGATCTTCCGGGACGGAGCTCAGTGAGGTTTGCGAGTCGTTGATGTGTTGCATTTCCGCAGCATGCGATCTGCCGCTCATGTCGATGGGTTATATTCGCCAGGCTGTGAGTACCCGGCTCATGAGGACCGAGCTCCCGGTGAAGCCGATGCACATCGGTGGGGACACTGCCTTTAGGATTGGTGGAGCGACAAGCAGAGAGGAGCCTTCGGATGCGATTCTCGATGATCGTGCCAGGTCTGGTGATCACGGCGGCCGCTATTGCTTGCGAAGCGAACGCGTCGATCGTGGGGGGAGCGGTGACGGGTGGGTCGGCCCATTCCGCGGGTGGAACGTTCAAGCTTCTGACGGTTCCGCTCGCGAATCCGTTCGGACCGGCGAACAGCGTCGGCCAAAACAACTTCCAGTCGGTCGATCTCTATGGCTTTGATGAGAAGCAAAGCGTCGTGCTTCCCGTCGATCAAGTCGTCGACGTTGGCGCCTCCCCGATTCCCGGTGGTACCGTCGTCGCGAGCCACTACGTGTTCTTCGATCCGGCCGGCTCGAATCGCCTGATCGGGTCGGTGACCTTCGGGACGAAGATCCTCGGGATCCTCACTTCGCGGAGCAACCTCGACGCCACCGATGGGCTCGTGAATCCCGGGGTCAACTACCTGGACCCCAACGCGCGAGGCCTGGAATCGAACGACTCCGTCACGATTCTCGACGATTTCACGATTGCATGGGACACCACGGCGGCGAGCCCTGGAGACTATGTTCGCGTGTTCACGGTTGCTCCTGTCTCCGCCGTCCCAGAGCCCGCCTCGATCGTCTCCGCCATCTTTGGGGCGACGGCGCTCGCGACCGTGATGCGGAGTCGCATCACTCGCCGTCGGGGAGCTTGATTCTCAGTCCCGCCGCTCCTCGAGGACCAGTCCGCTCGGTGAATGCCGTCATCGACATCGCTGCGCTTGCGGCGATCCGGGTTGTGTGGCATCCTCGGGTTCCTCGGATGGCTTTCGAGCTTTCCGAGGGGCTCCGACGAGCGGCTGTACTCGTGCAACTCCATCGCGGCGGATCCCAAGATGAGTCAAAAAGTGTATGATCGTTCCCTCGATTGGGATTTCGATTACACGACCTCGAAGCCGGTCCCACGAATCGCTTGGGTCCTCTGTTGGTTGATGTTCGCTTCCACGATCTTGAACTACATGGACCGGCAGGCAGTCTCGGTGGTGAGCGAGAAGCTTCGGGGTGAATTCGGCATCAGCTTCGAACAGTTCGGATGGGTGATCGCGGCGTTTCAGCTCTCATATGCGTTCTTCCAGGTGCCCGCCGGCTACTTGGCAGACCGCTTGAACATACGTTGGGCCTACGCGGGCGCCGTGCTCTGGTGGTCTCTAGCGGCGATCGCCGTGGCTTGGTCGCCCACGTTCGGAGTGCTCCTCGCGTGCCGTGCCGTCCTTGGGTTGGGGGAAGCCTTCAACTGGCCGTGCGCTCTGAAGGTGACGGCGCGGGTCCTTCCGCCCAGCGATCGAGGTTTGGGGAACGGCATCTTCAATTCGGGTGCGGCGGTGGGAGCGGTGCTCACACCCTTGGTCGTGACTCCGTTGACGCTCTGGTTCGGATGGAGATGGGCCTTCGCCGCGATCGGAGCGTGCGGGTTGGTTTGGGTGTTCGTGTGGCTGGCGTTCACGCGCAGGCTCGACGGATCCCCGGCCAAGAGCGGTGATCCGAGCGGGCACGCCGCGAGTTCGCTCGCCCCGTTCGCCGTCTGGTTGGTCGGCTCGATCGCGGTGGGAGTCTGGTCCTATGGACGCTACGGCCTCTCGTCGTTGACCTGGTCGATCGGTGGTTTGATGGTCGGCTGGTTGGTACTCGCGCGAGTGATGCCGACCGAACGACTCTCGGGCCACTCGTTCACCGCCGGAATGGGTCGAGTGGTCCGCCTCGGCCGCTTCTGGGTGATGTGCGTGGTCTCGATTTCGATCAACGTCTGCTGGCATTTCTTGGTGAATTGGCTGCCGACTTATTTAAAGGAAGACCGTGGGCTCGAGTTCGTGACCGGATCGCTTCTGAGTGCCTTGCCATTTCTCGCGGCCGATCTCGGCAACCTCGGCGGCGGCGCGGCGGCGAGGGAACTGGCGAGCGGCGGACGATCCCCGGCCCGAGCGCGTTGGCTCGTACTCCTCGTCTGCGTCTTCGCCATCAGTTCCGGCGCGACGGTGGGATGGATCAGTTCGACTCCCGTGACGCTCGTGGTACTAGGAATCATGGCGTTCGGCACTGCGGCGTTCATGGCGAACTATTTCGCGTTCTGTCAGGAAGTCTCCGAGCGCGACACGGGCTTGATCGTTGGAGTGCTTGGCGGCATCGGTAACCTCTTCGCGGGCGCCTTCGCGCCGATCGCGGGTCGAATCCGCGACCAGTCGGGCGGCTTCGGGCCGGTCTTCGTCCTCGTCGGATTGCTCCCTTTCGCGGGGCTGTTGATGCTCCTCGTCGGTTGGTGGAGCGAGATCACCGGACGCCGAGCCGAGGCGAGCGAAGCGGAGTGACCCACTCGATCACCAAGATCCCACGTTGCCTGCACTTTCCCGGATCTCAGGCATTGGGGATGGTGCCTTGGGTCGACGCCGTCTCTCCATTCCGCCGTCCCCTAACAGTGAGTCGAGCCAACCGTCCGCCGGCGAGCGCGACCACGACTTGCGGGGCTGTCAGCACGGTTGCGTAGACTGCGAAGAGGATGAAGGATCTGAAGCCGTGCCCGGCTAAGGCTGACTTCGGCGCGATGCCGAGACCTCCGAGGACCTCGCGGGTCACCTCGCCGACGCGGAGGAGGCCCCACCCGTGGCGTGAGCGGGGTTCCGGCAGGAACCACGCCCCCCACTGAGAGCAACAGGCCCAGTAGGCGAGCATTGCGATCAAGCCGAAAGCCTCGAAGCCGATCAAGAAATCGCGCCGATCACCTTTGGGTGATGCGAGTCCGAGGAGTCCCATGGCCAGCACGTTGAACATCCCCAAGAGACCGAAGTCGAAGAGGAAGCCGTTGGCGAGGCCCAGCGCCTGATCGAAGCCGACGACCGACACCGACCGGGGACCGGCTGCCACCACGCGTAGCCAGGCCAAGTCCACGGCGAGGATCGCCGTCGCGGACATCGCCTTCCAGATCGCCAGGCGCTTCGCTCTCATGGAAATCACTCTGCCCCTTCGCCTCGTGGGCTTTGGATAGACGAGGGCTCGACCGGGACGATGACCGTTCACATGCGGGACATTCATTCCAGGCAGAGCAGGCCACGATGACATATTCGCATCCGACGCCCGCGCCCAGCCAGTGGTTCTCTCGGCTCTCCGCCGCCCTCTATAGCCGCTCCGCCCGCCAACTTGCCCCGGTGTTCCACGTGGCGGTCCCTGACTCGGGGTCGGGGAATCGTCACGACTTGGGTCCAGGCGACCAAGCTCCACGAACGGTTCCAGGCCTGTTTACATCGCCGTCGCGGCCGCCGGCAAGCGGGCCGATCGCATCCCCTGCGGCTCTTGACCGAGACGGTCGAGCCCCCCGGCCAAGCAGGCAGGCCGGTCGGTTGATTCTCCCAGTGGACCACAGCCCAACGAGGCGATACGAGCTGCGCGTGTAGGGGGCCTGCGTCCACCAGAGAGCGGCAGCCCGGCCACAAACTGGCCCCCGGCCCGTCCGGCTCGCCCTACCACTACGCCTCGTGATCTTCATCCTCGGTCTGCCGTTCGCTCGACTGAGCTGGGGTACGGTCGCCCCGCCGCCACTCGCTCGTACGTCCGCGGAAAGGACCTACCGTCGAGTCGTTCGGAAGCACCGGTCGGGCGTTTCGGATGAGGCTGGAATCGGCCGTCGAGTTGCTGCGGCGGTCGGAGTCCTGTCGGGGCTGACTTGGCAATCGGATCCGGCTGCTGGCGGACGGCGACCATGCTCAAGTGGAGATTCTCATCGACGACCGCTGATGTCGAATCGTTTGGTCGAATCCCCTTTTGCGGGCACCAGTAGAAAAACGTCTCGAGCGGATCGAGCTCCGAGGCCTCGATGAGTTGCACTCAATCGATGGATACGGTGCATTCCTCAGGTTCATCCAAACACCCATTATTTCTCACGTGGACGACGGACACTGTATTGGTCCGGTTTCGCAGACGAGAGTACTTTGAGTCGGGGCGGTCTTCCACCCCGGCCGTAGTACGATCGTGCACAAGTGCACTCACAGCCGGATCCATCTTTACATGATGCATGCATACTGGTCGAGAGCTTACGGTCAGATTGGGGAAATCGAAATCGAGTCCAGGGCAAAGCTGCCAGTCATGGGGCTTGGTGATTTCCCGGATTCCGCTGGACAATCGGGCCGATTTCGGGGAGATTTGGGTTGGCAGCTTGTGCGGGGGTGGACGGCTCTCGCGGCTTCGAGGAGGGAGTGGCGGCCGATTGGCGGCCGGGGCTTGGGTTGGATCATCGACATGGATCGTCGCACGGCCGTTCGGTTCGGTTTGGCGGTGAGTTTGTTCCTCGGCGTGGGGTGTCGGTTGGTCGATCGGCGGGCGGCGGAGCAGGCGGAGGCGGAGTCCGAGGAGACCTCGAGCTCGGCCGACGACCCGTTCATGATCGAGGAGTTGAAGACCGACTCGCTCTCGAAAGCACACAAGCCGGGGCGGTCGCCCGGGGCTTGGAGTTCCGAGGCTCGCGAGATCGAGAGCCATTTCAACGTGCGCTGAGGGTTGCGAAGAGGAGGCGGATCGACGTGAAGTTCGCGAGGGAGGCGATCGCGTCGATCCTCCGGAGGTTCCGGAAGCCCGAGTTGCCCTGGAATCTCCGATTCGGGGCCGAGGGCGAACGCGCGGCCGAGCGGTTCGTGCGCAAGCGGCTCGGTTATTCGGTGATCGCGCGGAACTTTCGAACGACGCGCGGGGAGCTCGACTTGGTGGCGATCGACGGCAAGGTCGTGGTCGTCATCGAGGTCAAGACGCGTCGCTCCGGCGATCCCTTGCTGGCGGTGACTCATGCGAAGCAGCGACGCGTCGGAATCGCCGCGCGGCAGTTCGCGCGCAAGCGCAAGCTCCGCGACCATCCGATGCGGTTCGACGTGATCACGGTGCTCTGGCCCGAGGGCGAGCGGGAACCGCTGATCGAGCACATTCGCCACGCCTTCACGCTCGACGAACGCTGATCTCGTCCGAGGCTCAGCGATTCGATCGCGCCGAGGCGAGGATCGCGTCGAGAGTGCGCATCTGCTCGAGACCGGTCTCGGACGGTGCGGAGAGCTCGCCTCCCTCGGCGACGGCGCGGGCGAAGGCGTCGACCATGGCGGCGTATTGATTGCGACCCTCGAACTCGCGTGTCTCGACACCGGACTCGGTCGTGATGAGAGCGAGCGGCTTCTCGGGCGGGAGATAGGCGTCGGGAACCTCGATCGACCCTTTGGTGCCGACCAGTTCATACGAACATCGGAATGGTTGTTCGAAGCTGCAATCGATCACCGCGAGGATACCGCGAGGAAAGGAGAGCGTGGCGACGAGCGAGGCGTCGGTTCCGGTCGGTCCGAACCGAGCCCGAGCGTCGACCGTGGTCGGCTCCGCGCCCGCGAAAAGCCGCGCCGTGCTGACTCCGTAGCAGCCGACGTCCCAGAGAGCGCCTCCTCCCCGCGCGGGGTCGAGCCGCCAATCGCTCGGGTCGATCGAGAAGGAAAATGATGAGCGAATGAGAATCAAGTCGCCGATCTCGCCCGAGTCGATCGCATAACGAATCGCATGCGTCCGCGGTTGATGTCGCCACATGAACGCTTCCATGAGCACGACGCCCGCGGTCTTGCACGCCTCGATCATGCGCTCGGCTTCGCTCGTGTCGAGCGCGAGCGGCTTCTCGCAGAGGATGTGCTTTCCTGCGGCGGCCGCGTCGAGCACCATCGGGAGGTGGAGTTCGTTCGGAAGCGGGATGTAGACCGCGTCGATCTCGGGGTCGCCGAGGAGTTCAGCGTAGGACCCGTGGGCTCGCGGGATCGAGAACTCTGCGGCCCACTCCCGCGCGGTCGCGAGCGATCGGCTGGCGATCGCTGCAAGCGTGCCCGAGGTCGACTCTCGGATCCCGGGAATCAGGCCGCGCCTGGAGATCCGCGCACAGCCCATGATGCCCCAGCGTAGCGCGGCTTGGTTGGCCACGGCGAGCCCTCGATTCAATAAGCGGGTGCGTGCTTGTCGATATTCGACTTGGTGACGAGCGGGAGCGGCGTGATCACTTCGGCGGGAACCTTCTCGCCCGTGAGATGCTCCGCAGCGATCTCGACGGCTCGCCTCCCTTGGACGACGGGGTCCTGCAGGACGGTTGCATATAGAGTGCCCGCGCGAATCGCGGCGAACGCGGTCGTGTTGCCGTTGAATCCGATGACGAGGACCTCCTTCCAGCCGTCGCCACGCGCCACCTCGGCGGCGGGAACCGCGAGTTCGTCGGCCTGGGCCACGATCGCGCGGATCTGCCCGGGGGTGAAGCGGCGAACGAGGTCGGACATCACGGACTTGGCCTTGTCCTCGGAGAAGTTGGTGAAGCGATCGTCGGCGACCTCGATCTCCGGGTGCTTCGAGAGGACCTCTCGCAGGCCCTGGTTGCGGCTGATCTGCGGGCTCGAGCCTTGGGTTCCTTGGAGATAGATGATCTTGCCGCCCTGGGCGCCGAGGGCCTCGACGAGTGCTTTCCCTTGTTCGCGACCGCCCTCGGCGTCGTCGGCGCCGACGTAAGCGACGACCTTGCCGCCCTTGACGCGTCGATTGAGCGTGATGACGGGTACGCCCGCGCGATTGGCGGCCTCGACAGCCGGGATCGCGGCGGCTTCGTCGCGCGGGCAGAGGATCAACGCCTCGATGCCCGTGTTCAGAAGCGCCTCGACTTGACCGATCTGCTTCAAGTCGTCGTCCTGTCCGTCGCGAATGTCGATCTCGAGACCCATCTCCCCAGCGCGTTCCTGGAGGCCGCGCTTCTGTGCGATGAAGAACGGGTGGCTGAACATCGGCAGCACCGCGCCGAGGCGAGGCTTGGCGATGCTCCGGACGGACGGATCATTGGTCGTCGGCGATTCGCCGCCGCAGCCGGCAAGGGCGAGCATCGATCCGGCGAGCAATGCCGCGAGAAACCCAGGTCGCATCGTCGGACTCTCCCACATCTCTTGTCGCGATTGAGTTCGAGGAATGCTAACCGATCAGGAGCGATAGGTCCAGAATGCGGGAGTCCGTACGACCGGCCTGGATCAGCGAGAATTCTTGCGACGGGAGAGAGCGTCGGTCGCCGCGAAAGTGAGGATCACGGCTCCGGTCACGGGGGTGCGGTATTCGTCGGGAAAGCCGCTCATCGTGATCAAGGTCGTGAGCACTTGAAGGAGCAAGCATCCAAACACGGCCTGCACGATCGACCCGCTTCCGCCTTGGAGTGAGATGCCCCCGACCACGCACGACGCGATCGAATCGAGTTCGTAGCCGGTACCGGTGTCGGGCTTGGCGACGCGGAGATATGCGAGCAACTGGATGGCGACGACGGCGGCGGTGAAGCCGCTGACGGCGAACGCGGCGACCTTGACCGCGCGAGTTCGGATACCCGCGAGCCGCGACGCCTCCTCGTTGCCGCCGACGGCGTAGACATGTTGGCCGAAGATCGTACGCCGGAGCAGGATCCACGCGAGTACCGCAAGAATGGGAAAGAGAACTGCCCGCGTGGGCAGGAGGATTCGTTCGATCGGAATCCCGTGGTTGAGCCAAGAGAAGGCGTCGTCGTCGGAGAGACGCTCGCCCTTGAGGAGCGAGAAGGTCGCTCCGCGGATGATGAGGAGCGTGCTCAATGTCGTAACGAACGGATTCGTGCGCAAGAAGGCAACGAACCATCCGTTCCCCGCACCGATCGCAGCTCCGAGGGCGAGTACGAGGCCGATCGTCACGGGTTCCGGAAGTCCCTGGAGTCCGAGCCATGCGGCGATCGCCGCACAGAGGCCGACGACGGCGCCCTGCGAGAGATCGAAGCCTCCCGCAATCAGCACGAACGCTTGGCCGACGGCGAGGATGCCGATTGGTCCAGCGTTCGAGAGGATGCCGGCGAGCGTGCCGGGCGTGAAGAATCTCGGGGTTCGGAGCATGAGCCCGATCGCCGCGAGGCCGAGAACGATCTGGGGAATGCGGAAACGCGTGAGGAAGTCGACGAGTTTTCCGGATTTCATGTCGATATCTCTGGAGCCGATGGACTCGGCGATGCTGAAGCGGTGTCGGTCATGGCGGCGATGAGCGTGCGTTCGTCGACGTGGTCGGTCCCGGTCTCGAGCGCGATCCGTCCCTTCCGGATCACGATGACGCGATCAGCGAGTCTTCGGAGTTCTTGGGCGTCGGAGGTCGTGATCAGGATCGCGGTTCCTGCTTCGGCAGCGAGCTCGATGCGACGGTGGATCGACTCACGCGCTTTGATATCGATGCCGCGGGTCGGGTCCTGGAAGATCAAGATCCTGGGTGCGACGCTCGACCATCGCGCAAGCACGACTTTCTGTTGATTCCCGCCTGAGAGCGTCGTCACGTTTTGATCGATGCGTGCGAGAGCCACATCGAATTCGGTCGCGAGTTCGCGGGCACGCGCGGTTCGGCGGCGTCGATCGACCAGTCCGAGACGAGTGAAGTCGCGGAGCCTTGGGATGGTGAGGTTCCGATCGACATCGAGCGACGTGAGCAGGCCCTCGCGTCGGCGGTCGGCCGGGATCGACGCGATTCCGAGCGCCGCCGCGTCGCGTGGGCCGCGAAAGCGTCGTGCGACTCCGTCGACGATGATCTCGCCGACCGATGGTCGAACCGTTCCCGCGAGGATCCGAGCGAGTTCCTCGTGCCCCGCTCCTGCCAGTCCGGTCACTCCGACGACCTCGCCGGCACGGACAGTGAACGAGACGTCGTCGAGGACACGTGCGCCGAGGCGACGCGCTTCGATGACAACGGCACCCAGCTTGTCGAGCCGCTCGGGGCGCGGGCGTATCTCCACAGAGTCGCCGACCATGGCGTCGACCAGCGACTCGGGCGTGAAATCGCGCGCGAATCGTGTCGTGATCCGACGACCGTCGCGAAGCACCGTGATCCGGTCGCAGATGCGAAGGACGTCGTCGAGATGGTGCGAGACGTAGATGATTCCGATGCCGCGTGCTCGGAGTTCGTCGACGACCCGAAACAGCGCCTCGGCTTCCGGTCGGTTGAGTGCTGCGGTCGGTTCGTCGAGGATGAGCAGCCGAACGTCTCTCGATAGAGCTTTCGCGATTTCGACGAGCTGCCGACGACCCGTCGGCAGGCGACCGACTCGTTCGTCGAGCGGAAGGTCGAACCCGTGTCGATCGAGGATCTCCGCAGCTTGGTTTCGGAGCTCGAGGCGGGAGATCCAAGGGCCCGACCTCGGTTCGTGTCCGAGCATGAGGTTCTCGGCGACCGACATCTCGTCGATCAAGCTGAATTCCTGGTGGATCACTGCGATGCCGCGGCCCATCGCATCACGCGGGGATCGGAAGTCGACGAGTGCGCCTTCGATCGCGATGATCCCCGAGTCGCGCTCGAGGCTGCCCGCGAGGATCTCGATGAGCGTGCTCTTCCCCGCGCCGTTCTCGCCGCAGAGGGCGTGAGTCTCGCCGGCGAAGAAGTCGACATCGATATTGGAGAGCGCGGGAACGCCGTTGAAGGCTCTCGAGAGGCCTCGGACCGATACCAACGGATACGGTGGCTGAGAGAACGAGTTCATGTTCCTCCGACCGGGGATCGCCGGGAGAAACGCATGATCGCACTGGAGTCATGCATTCTTGGGAATGCGGATCTCGCGACCGCGGACCTCGCTTCCGCCCGGTCGGATCACGACGCGAGCGTTGCGGCAAAGCGGGTAATCCTGCACGATCGGTTCAATGACTTGGTACATCGCCTCGGCGTCGGGTCCATACATGTAGAGCACGACCTCGTCGAAGCTGTATTCGTTTCCGTCGTACTCGCCGACGTTCGAGTCTTGAAGAGCGTGCGCGATCCGTTGTTCGAGTTGCTCGAGGTCGTAGTTCGAGTAGATCTCGTCGGGGAGTGACGTCGCGTCGAGGTGAATGAGAACGGCTTGATCGTCTTTCGCCCGCATCGTAGGGGGGCTCCCTGAACGGGGCTCGCGGGCGAACCGGTCGCCCATCGACTCGCGCCGCGGTCCTGAAGTCGATGGGATGATACACGATGACGCGGACTCGAGGTAGACGCCGCGCGGCGGAGCTTCGAGTCGATGGTCGGCCGATTCTCAATGGGCGTCGCCCCGATCGATCGGCAGAGGATCGCTCGGCGACAGGATGACGCGGCCGAGGAGGATCAGTTGGTCGCCCTCCCGGAGAGGGCCCGCTTCATCGTCGATCGGGTTCACGAGCATTTCATCATCGCGCTGAATCCCAATGAGCAGACAGGCCCGCTTGTCGTTGCGGTAGCGTGCAAAGAGAGTGCAGAGCTCGGGGAACGACTTGCCGAACAACGACTCCGGAGCGGGCAGGAGGTACATCTCGTTGGCGTTGCGTCCCACGGTGAGCAATTCTTGATAGACGCGCGTCATTCCGTGGAAGAGCGCGGACCGGGCGAGGAGGCGCAAGCCGAGTTCCTCGGACGAGATGATCTCGTCGGCTCCCGATCTCTGGAGGTGGAGCCGGTTGGCGGCGTTCCGACACTCGACGGTGACGTTCGGCCGAGTTTCGCCTCGGCAGACCGAACGAACGGCAATGCATGTCAGGATCGACTTGCCGTCGGCGTGCTTGCCCTCGCGGTCGTCGGTGAAGATCACGACCGAGTGAGCTTTGGGGACCATCGCGCGACGAAGGGCAATCTCATTGGTCGGGTCGCCTTTCACGATGAACACGTCGGTGAATGCAGGTTCGTCCGCGGCGTCGGGGAGTTCGATCTCCTCGGGGGCGTCGTGAATGATCACGACGGGGCGCTTTTCGATGACGATCTTGGCGTGGACTTCGCGGATCCATTCGACGCCGCGCGTCGACCAGTTGCAGACCACCAAATGATCATCGGTCGAGAATTCGTTCACCATGCGCCTCCTGAGATATCGCTCGACGAGGATCGAGGCGATGCTCGCCGTGAAGAGACCGGCCGAGCCGACGCCCACCACGAGGATGACGAGCGTGACCACACGTCCGCCGAGCGTCTTCGGGGTCTCGTCGAGTCCGCTGAAGAGCAGAATGCCGACGCTCCAGAGTGAGTCGCCCCAGTCGTCGAAGTTGGGATTCTCGTCTTCGATCCAGTGCAGCAGGGCGGAGCCGGCGATCCAGACCCCGCAAACTCCGCCGATGACCCAGAAGAAATGGTGTCGATTCCAGGCCGCGACGATGCCGAGGAGGATCGACTTCAACGATCGCTCACGCGCGGCCTTGCGGAAGCCGGCGAAACGCTGTCGAACTGGGGAGGGCAGGGGCGGGCGAACGGCTTCGATCCTCCAATCGATCGTCTTCGATGTCCCAAGTCTTCGGTGCGGTTACGGGCCCCTGAGCGATCCGGCCCGAGAGAGCGGCGAGGCCTCCGGTCAGACCGAACGCGGGGGACGACGCGAGCTCGAAGAATCCGATGGGACCTCGGATGCGCCGGACTTCTCCTTGCGAGGAGGGTTCCGTTTCGTCGCTCCGCCTTGCCGTTTCGGCGGCGTCTTGCGTGCGGACTCGGGGGGGAAGAGATGCTTCATCACGTCGTCGAGGCTCTCGACGGTGACGAACGCGACGTCGGCCTTCACTTCGGGCGGCAACTCGATGAGATCCTTCTCGTTGTGGAGCGGCAGCAGCACCTTGGTGATCCCGGCGCGTCGCGCTGCGAGGACCTTTTCGCGGACGCCGCCGACTGGCAGAACGCGGCCGGTGAGCGTCACTTCGCCGGTCATCGCGAGGTTCTGGTGGATCGGGCGTCGCCGGAAGAGGCTCATGAGAGCGGCCGAGATGGCGACACCCGCCGAGGGGCCGTCCTTGGGCACGGCACCCGCGGGGACATGGATGTGGAGGTCGGTCTTGGCGATCTTGGCGGGGTCGAGCCCGATCTCGACGGCGTGGCTCCGCATGTAGCTGAGAGCGGCCTGGGCGCTCTCGCGCATCGAGTCCCCGAGAAGTCCGGTGAGCGTGAGTCCGCCCTTGCCCGCGACTCCGGTGACCTCGATGAAGAGGATCTCTCCGCCGGTCGGAGTCCAGGCGAGGCCGGTGGCGACGCCGGGAGTCCCCGTGCGGTCGGCAACCTCGCGGAAGTATTTGGGAGGTCCGAGTGCGTCGATGATCTTGGCCGGTTTCACGACCGACCGAGTTCGATCGCCTTCAGCATGTCGCCGCGCGATCTTTCGGCAGATCGTCGCGATCTCCCGCTCGAGGTTGCGGAGCCCGGCTTCGCGGGTGTAGTCGGCGATCACCTGGCGCACGGTCTCATTCTCGAAGGTCACGGCGTCGACCGAGAGCCCGTGCGCTTCCAGTTGCTTCGGAATGATGTACTTCTGTGCGATGAGGACCTTCTCCTCTTCGCTGTAGCCGGGGAGTTGGAGCACTTCCATGCGGTCGAGCAGGGGTGCGGGGATGGTCTCGAGCATGTTCGCCGTCGCGATGAACATCACCTTGGAGAGGTCGAAGTCCACGTCGAGGTAGTGATCGCGGAAGGTCGAATTCTGCTCGGGGTCGAGGACTTCGAGAAGCGCGGCGGATGGATCGCCTCGGAAATCGGCCCCGAGCTTGTCGACCTCGTCCAGCATGAACACGGGATTGTTGGTCTTCGCCTTGCGGATTCCCTGGATGATCCGGCCGGGCATGGCGGCGACGTAGGTCCGCCGATGTCCGCGGATCTCGGCCTCATCGTGGACGCCGCCAAGGCTGATGCGGACGAATTCCCGACCGAGCGCCTTCGCGATGCTCTTGCCGAGGCTCGTCTTGCCGGTGCCGGGCGGTCCGGCGAAGCAGAGGATCGGGCCCTTCATGTCCTTCTTGAGCTTGCGGACGGCGAGATATTCGAGGATCCGTTCCTTGATCTTCTCGAGGTCGTAGTGGTCGGTGTCGAGGATCTTGCGGGCGCGGCGAAGGTCGAGGCGGTCGCGACTCGCCTTCTTCCACGGCAGCACCGCCAACCAATCAAGATAGGTTCGAACGATCGAGTATTCGGCCGAGCTGGGGTGCATCCCGGCGAGCCGTTCCATCTCGCGCTCGGCCTCGGCGAGGACCTCGGCAGGCGGTTCCGCCTTCTCGATCTTGGTCCAGAGTTCGTCGAGCTCCGGATTGTCGCTCTCCGACTCGCCCAGTTCCTCTTGGATCGCCTTGATCTGCTGCCTCAGGAAGTGATCGCGCTGAGCTTTCGTGATCTCGGAGCCGACCTGCGCCTGGATCTTCGACGCGAGTTCGAGCACGGTCAACTGACGCGTGAGCAACACCCCGAGATTCGTGAGCCGCGCGCTGACGTTCGGCTCGGAGAGCAGCGACTGCTTCTCTTCGATCGAGAACGGCAGACTCGAGCCGAGCAAGTCGGCGAGCCGGCCGGGCTCGCGCGTGTTCATCGCCGCGACCTGCAATTCTTCCGGAACCTGGCCGTTCTGGTCGACCATGCGTTGGAAGAGCCGATTGATGTGGTGCACGAGGGCATCGAGTTCGACGCCTTCCTCCACGATGTCGGCGAGAGGCTCGAGCCGACCCAGCAGGTATGGCTCGGTCTTCGTGATCTCGACGAGTCGAGCTCGAGTCAAACCTTGGCAAACGATGCGGGTCGAACCGTCGGGGAACTTGAGCATCTTGAGAACCGAACCGACGCACACGATCGGATAGAGATCGTCCCGCGTCGGCTCGTCGGTGTCCGGGTTCCGCTGAGTCGCGAGCGCGAGGGTCTTCTCTCCGAGATTCACCTCGTCGATCAGCTTGATCCCCGCTCCACGATTGACGACGAGCGGAACGATCGTCTGCGGGAAGACGACATCGGTCCGCAAGGGCAGAATGGCGACGTCGTCGAAGGTCTCGACCGAATCCGCGTGGTCGGAGAGGATCAGCTCACGCCCCGACTCGGACGGAGCGGTCCCGACGCCCGTCGGCGTCGGCTCGGCCGGGGAATCCGAGTCGGGAGTCGTCGTCTTGCGTTTTTTTGCCATGGATCGAGTCGGAGAGTGAAAACTCGGGCGAGGCGGTCGAAGAACCCGCGGAGAGCATAGGACGGCCGCCGTCCGATCGTCATCGATTGTTCACCAACGACGGTGGGAAGGAAAGGGGGGGCCGATCGGCCCTCGAGCGATTCGCCGTCCCGGCGACTCGAGATCCGAGCGAGGACGCTCTCCCGGCGGCCGCGATTCCCGAGGATCGCTCAGCGTTTCCACCAGTTCTCGTCGTCCTCGAACGCGTCTCCGTATCGACTTTGGTAATGGAGGCTCTGGAGCACCTGGTAGCTCCGGAACGCGAGGAGGCCGAACATGATCGCCGTGATGTACGAGGATCGCTGCGCCAGATAGACCGCCGCGAGGCCCGCGCAGACGAGCGAGAGCACGTGGCTCCAGCGCAGGCCGGAATCCCGCTTGAATTGAATCAGGGCGATCTGAGCCATCTGTCCGCCGTCGAGCGGGTAGATCGGGAGCAGGTTCAAGAGTCCCCAGCTCACGTTGATTTGAACCAGGAAAGCGCAGAAAGCGACGAGGGTTCGGTTGTCCGGGACGAAGTCGAGCTGAAACGCATCGACCAGGGAGACCCCGTAACGCGCCGCCAGGCCGGCCGTGACGAGGGCCGCTAGGACGAATCCCGCGGTCGGCCCGAGAAGGACGACGACGAATCTCCGCCAAGGCCGCTCGCGATACGGTTCGTAGACGCAGAGTCCGCCGAATTCGTAGAGCACGACCTCGGGGCTCTGTCCGAAGAGGCGGGCGGACAGGGCGTGGCCGAATTCGTGAACCAGGATCGAGAGCAGGACCGCAACGATCCAGAGCAGAAAGAGAGTGCCGTCGCGGATCTCGGAGCCGAGGAACGCCGCGGCGACCCAGAAGAAGGGACTGATGCGCACGGGGATTCCGAGGAGTCGGAATCGGATGTCGAATTCAGTACGATTCGGAACCCCGAACATGAGGCGATGAACTCCACTGGAGGCGGCCTTCGCGCGAGATCCGCGACATCGTCGGTCGTTCCCAAGAGTAGAGAGACGCGCCGCTTCCGACAAGGACCGTCCGCGTGCCGCGTCTGCGATTCGCTCGGCCCTCCGTCGATCTCGCCCGTTCCCGCCGCTCGACTTGCGTCGTGCGGAATCGATGGGTAGTGTCGATCGACTCTGATTCCAACCAGCCGCACGGAGACCGGGCGACGCCATGAAGTTCGTGAAGATGCAGGGACTGGGCAACGACTACGTGTACGTCGATCTCTTCCAGGAGCGACTGCCGCAGCCTCCCGAACTGCTCGCGCGCGCGATCAGCGATCGCCACTTCGGAGTCGGCTCCGACGGCCTGATCCTCATCGAACCGACCGAGCGTGCGGATGCTCGTATGCGGATGTTCAACGCCGACGGGTCAGAGTCCGAGATGTGCGGCAACGGCGTTCGGTGCGTCGCAAAGTATGTTCACGACCACGGAATCGCCGCCAAGCCGCGACTTTCCATCGAAACCGGGCGCGGCGTGCTCACGCTCGACCTCGAGATCATCGCGGGCAAGGCCGAACGGGTCCGCGTCGACATGGGCACTCCGATCCTCGAGTCGAGCCGCATCCCCACCACGCTCGCGGGCGATCCGCCCGTCGACGCGTTTCTTCGCATCGGAGACGTCGACCTCGCGGTCACCGCCGTCTCGATGGGCAACCCTCATGCGGTCGCCTTCGTCGACGACGTCGCGAGCTTCCCGCTCGAGACCGTCGGCCCCGTCTGGGAGACGCACTCCGTCTTTCCCAAACGCGTCAACGCCCATATCGTTCAGGTCGTTTCCCGCGGCGAGGTTCGGATGAGGACCTGGGAGCGCGGCTCGGGAATCACCCTCGCCTGCGGCACGGGCGCCTGTGCGGTCTGTGTCGCGGGGGTCCTCACGGGAAGAACCGACCGACGCATCCTCGCACATCTGCCGGGCGGATCGCTCGAGCTCGAGTGGCCCACCGACGAAGCGTCGGTCTTCATGACCGGCCCGGCGGTCGAGGTGTTCCAGGGCGATTGGTGATCGAGAGGCCATGGCCGAGACCGCGACCTCAACGCCTCAGGTCCTCCATCCAGAATTGGACGATGAAGTAACCGCCCACGCAGGCCCAGCCGAGCCCGAGAATGAGTCCGAAGGTCTCGGTCCAGTTTCTCGGTCGGCGGGGCCGCCTTCGTTTGCGACGCAGACCCAGCCGTCCTCCCGCGATCAGCGCGACCACGAGATAGAGCGACATCAGCGGCGTGCCGTAGGCGAAACACACCGCGCTGGTCGAGCCCCCGACCGCTTCGGTTCCACCCGAGAGCACGCGGCGGAGGACCACGGGCGGGCAGAGCAACCAGGCCGCGGTCCCCTGCGCGAACCAGAGGAGGTTGCCTGCTCCCCAAGGACGCCTGAAACCATGCCGGTACTTTCGGAAGAGCAGGAGCGGCGGCCCGACGAGTGCGATCCCTCCAAAGAACCCGAGGGCGAGCGTCGGCAATCGGTCCGACGCCGACGCCCCCACTGAGAAGATCGCGAGTCCCACGGCGATTCCCACGATGATCATCGTGAGGTCGCCGATCGACAGCCTCCTGCGATCATTCATTCGTTCGACGTCGTCTCCCACGCTTCACCTCGAATCGTTGACTGAAAGTGGTTGATCGATCGCGGACGTCGTCTCTCGAGTCGGATTCCGACTGACCTAGCCTCATTCGGCCGTCTGGGTTATTCACGACCCACGGGTCGCCGAGACGTCCGAGTCGGTCGACCATCGAGGATCGCGACGCAGGAGCAGCGAGCGATGAAGATTCGACATCCCGCCCTGATCGAGGCAATCGGCATTCTCGGCGCCCGGGCCGTGAAGTCGCTCGTGGGGTCGAACCATTTTCACTTTCGATACGCCGACCCGAGCGTCGATCCCGCCGTCGCCCGGCGAGACGGTCGGCGCTTCATCTATGCATTCTATCACGAAGTGATGCTCTTTCCGGCGTTCTACTGGGCCTGGCCGGAAATGCAGATCCTGATCAGCGACCACCGCGACGGCGAGATGATCACGCGCGTGGTTCGGCGACTCGGTTTCGGGGTCGTCCGGGGCTCGACCACACGCGGCGGCGCCCGGGCACTTCGGGAGATGACCCACCGAGTCGACCGCGGGCATCTCTGCGTGACTCCCGATGGTCCGCGCGGTCCGCGTCGCTCGGTGCAGCAGGGGCTCGTCTACTTGGCCTCGCGCACCGGCTTGCCGATCGTCGGAGCCGGCATGGCCTTCCAAGGCCCATGGCGCGCATCGAGCTGGGATCGCTTCGCGGTGCCTCGTCCCTTTCGTGCGGCTTGCTGCGTCGTCCCGGAGGCGGTCACGGTTCCGCCCGACGCCGATCGCGACACTCTCGAGGCTTGTCGCACCGAAGTCGAGCGCCGGATGAGGGCTGCGACGGATGAAGCCGAGGCGTGGGCGGCCGAGTTCCCCGCCTGACGCGGCGATCTCTCGTCCTGCAGGCGGGCCGCCGTCGCCGGAAGCCGGGCGCTGATGGTTGACGACGTCGGCCGGTCTTCATATTCTTGGTCTGAATGCGGGATCCACTTGGGACGTCCAAGATCCCGTTGACGCTCTTCCTAGTGGCAAATTCCCGGATCGTCCGGGTTTTTCTCGACCGGGTGGCCGCCGACCCACGACGCGAGCGAAGGATGGTCGGTCCGTCGGAGCATCGGCTTCCGGTTCACGCACTGCGTGGCTGCATTCCCGAGTCCCCTGCCCGAGTACCCCCGAGGAGTTCGACACCATGCGCAAGGTTCTGCTCGCCCTGGCGGCCGTCGCCATGATCGGTTCGACCGCATTCGCCGGCAAGTACAACAAGACCCTCAGCATCGGCGACAAGGCCCCCGCCTTCGAAGGCATCCCCGCCGCGATCGGCGACAAGGACACCTCCCCGCTCAGCCTCGCCTCGATCAAGGAAGACGTCGTCGTCGTCGTCTTCCTCGCCAACCACTGCCCGATGGTCGGCACCTACGACGACCGCGTCGTCGACCTCGCCAAGAAGTTCGAAGGCAAGAGCGTCAAGCTCGTTTCGATCTGCGTCAGCGGCAAGGGCTACCAGAAGGTCGACGACCTCGAGGCGATCAAGACCCGCGGCAAGGAAAAGGGCTACAACTTCGCCTACGGTTACGACGCCTCGCAGAAGATCGGCAAGGCCTACGGCGCCAGCACCACCCCCGAGTTCTTCGTCCTCGACAAGGCTCGCACCGTCCGCTACATCGGCGCCCTCGACGACAGCGCCGATGAAGACAAGGTCACCAAGACCTACGTGGTCGACGCCGTCAACGCTCTCCTCTCGGGCGAGACCATCGAAGTGACCGAGACCCGCCCCCGCGGCTGCGGCATCGGCTACGCCAAGTGATTCCACGCGGCGAGGCGACGCCCGAGTTCGACTCGGATGCGTCGCTCCTCGTCGCAATCCGTTTCTGAATTCGCGATCGTCCGGCCCCGGGGCCATCCACCGAGGCCGGACGTTCGTCTTTCTCCCCTTCGACGGAATCCGGCCGGCTGCGTCGCACGCGCACGCCTCGGCCGCCGAGGAGCCGATTCATGATCCGTCTCATGCGTTTCGCCGTTCCCGTCGCCTTCGGGGCGATCGTCGTCGGGCTCGCGAGCTCGGCCCTCATCGCCGCCGACGAGAAGTCGACCCCGGTCCAGCTCATTCCGGTCAAGTGGACCGGATATCAAGAGAAAGTCGCGTCGTTCAAGAAGGCGAAGCTCGTGATCGTCGACGCCTGGGCCACGTGGTGCGGTCCTTGCAAGGAGAACTTCCCCCATCTAGTCGAGATGCACGAGAAGTACGCCGACAAGGGGCTCGCAGTCGTTTCGCTCTCGCTCGACGACCCCGAGAAGCCGAAGAAGATCGCCGAGGCCAAGGCGTTCCTCGTGGAAAAGAAAGCGGTCTTCACCAATCTCCTGCTCGACGAGTCGCCGGACGACGCGTTCGACAATCTCGACATCAACGCGATTCCCGCCGTCTTCCTCTACTCGCCCGACGGCAAGCTGATCGAGCGGTTCACGCTCGACGATCCGAACAATCAGTTCACGTATGAACAAGTCGAGAAAAAGGTGCGTAAGCTCCTCTCCATCGACTGATCTCCTCCGCCGCGGCGCAAGCCGCGATCGTCCGAGATTCGCATGAACACCCAAGCCGCTCCCGCCACCCCGCTCGATCGCGTTCGCGTCCTGGTCGTGATCCTCGCCGCGATCGCGCAGGTGGCCTTTGGGGCGGCTCCGTTCATCTTCCGCTGGGAATCGACGATCGCCGATCGCTCGAACGCAGCCGCAACCGCACTCACCCCAGCCGGATACGCCTTCTCGATCTGGTCCCTCCTCTTCGCCGGCGGTTTCGCTTACTCCGCCCTTCAGGCTCTCCCAGGTCGACTCGATTCTCCGATCCATCGGCGCATCGGACCGCTCCTCGCCGCGGCTTGGCTCGGAAACTCCGCCTGGGAGGTCTGGACCCCTCTTCGAGGCTTCGACTGGGCGGGTCTCGCCCTGATCGCCTCGATTCTCGCCACGCTCCTCGTCGCGATGGGCTTCACCGTTCGCGACCGGATCGGCGGGTTGACCGCGTTCGCCGTTCACGGCCTCGCGGGCTGGGTCACCGTCGCAACACTCGCAGACGCCTCGATGACCGGCTGGGCCGCCGGGTTCAACCCCTCCGGCCTCGACTCCGCGGAATCCGCGATCTTGCTGCTCTCCATCGGAGCGATCCTTGGCGGCTCGATCGCGGCCTGGAGCGCTTCGATTTCGTACACGGGAGCTCTCGCTTGGGGGCTCTACGCAGTCCATGTCGCAAGCCGAGAGCGGGGAGACGACAGAGTCTCCCAGGCCGCGATCATCTGCGTCGGAGTGGTGGCACTCGGTTGCGTCGTCGGGGCGACGGTCCGGAGACGACTCTCCATCTGATCGAGCGCCGACTCGACCAACGCGGTCCGGCGAGTCCAAACGGATTCCGTCCGATTCCCTCAAGACGAACCCGCGACACGCCGCTATAATACTCGACTCCTCGGGAGTATCACCCGACGCCCCGTCGGATGGCCGACTCTCGAACTCTCTTGCTCCCAGGACCTTCGGCGATGAAAGACGGTATCCATCCCAAGTATCAGGAATGCACCGTGACCTGCGGTTGCGGCAACAACTTCGTGACCCGCAGCACCAGGCCCAAGATCGTGGTCGAAGTCTGCGCCAAGTGCCATCCGTTCTACACGGGCAACCAGAAGCTCGTCGACGCCACCGGCCGCGTCGATAAGTTCCGCAAGAAGTTCGAGGGCAAGTACGGCAAGGGCAAGCCGCCTGCCGAAGCCAAGTCCTGATCTCCACCTCGTCGGCTACGTCGGTCCGCTCGCCTCGCGAGCGATCGGACCGTCGTGCCGAGCGCGGTGACGGTTGAAACACCTCCGCCAGCGCCGAGATTGCCTTGTTCGAGAAGCTCCAAGCCGACCACCAGCGATTCCTCGAGATCGAGGCCCAACTCGGAGATCCCGACGTCGTCGGTGACCCGGCACGGGTCGCTGCTCTCGCCAAGGAGCGCGGATCCCTCGCAAAGCTCGCCCTGCCTTACGGCAAGTATCTCGAGACCCAGCGTCTGATCCGAGAGCTCGGCGAACTCGGAGAAGCCGAGAGTGATCACTCTGCCCGTGAGTACTACGCCTCCGAACTCGCGACGCTTCAGATCGAGGAGAAACGTCTCGGCGAGATCCTCCGCGATCTCCTCTACGATCGGACGGCCGGTGCCGAACACGGCTCGATGATCGTCGAGATTCGCGCGGGGACCGGCGGCGACGAGGCGGCGCTGTTTGCTCGCGACCTCTTCGAGATGTACCGCCGCTATTCCGACTCCATGGGTTGGCGATTCGAGGTCATCGAGCAGATCCCCACCGAACTCGGGGGATTTCGCGAAGCGACTTTCTCGATCAGCGGCGAAGGCGCGTTTCGACGGCTCCAATTCGAGAGCGGCGGGCACCGAGTCCAGCGCGTCCCCGCGACCGAGACCCAAGGCCGCATCCACACCTCGGCTGCGACGGTCGCGGTCATGCCCGAGCCCGAGGACGTCGAGATCGTCATCCGTCCCGAGGAGATCGAGACCGACGTCATGCGCGCCGGAGGTCCCGGCGGTCAGCATCAGAACAAGACGGAGAGCGCCGTCCGACTCACTCACGTCCCGAGCGGGATCGTCGTCGTCTGCCGCGACGAGCGCAGTCAGCACAAGAATCGTGCAAAGGCGATGAGGCTTCTCAAGTCGCGTCTGTTCGAGCAGACTGTGAGAAAGGCGGCGGGAGAACGAGCGGAGCAGAGGCGGACCTTGATCGGGTCCGGTGATCGCTCCGAGCGGATCCGCACCTACAACTTTCCCCAGAACCGCGTCACCGACCATCGGATCGGCCTCACGCTCTACAATCTCGACCGCGTGATCGTCGGTGACCTCGAGCCTCTCGTCGACGCTCTCATCGATCACGATCGCCGAGAACAACTCGGCGAGACCTGAGCACGACCGAACCAAGGAGGACCCCTCGGGATGTCGCAACTCCAGGCGCAGGAACGCTGGACGGTCGGCAAGCTGATCCAGTGGACCTCGGACTTCCTCAAGCGAAAGGGAGCCGAGAGCCCGAGGCTCGACTCCGAGGTGCTCCTTGCGCACGTCCTCGCTTGGCCGCGCGTCCAGCTCTACACCCGGTTCGAGGACGAGATCGACGATTCGGCACGCTCGAGATTCCGAGAACTCGTGAAGCAACGAGCCGAAGGCAAGCCCGTTGCTTATCTGGTCGGTCGCAAGGAATTCTATTCCATCGACTTGCGCGTCGACCCCAACGTCTTGATACCGAGGCCCGAGACCGAGTTCCTCGTGCTCGAGTTCCTCACGGCATTCAAGAACGTCGAGGCGCCGTTCGCGGTCGACATCGGCACCGGCTCCGGGTGCGTCGCGCTGGCTTGCCTGCATCAACACAAGACCGCGCGATTCCTTGCGACCGACATCAGCCCCCGCGCGGTCGACACGGCGCTCGAGAATGCCCGTCGCGTCGGGGTCGAAGGTCGGTTCGAGGCCAGGGTCGGATCGCTCTACGAAGCAATTCGCGGATCCGCCCCCTTCGATGCCATCCTGTCGAACCCGCCCTACCTCCGAACCGACGAGATTGCCGCGCTCGCTCCCGACGTCCGCGACTTCGAGCCGCACCTCGCGCTCGACGGCGGCACCAGCGGGCTCGACGCCATCCGGCCGCTCATCGCCGAAGCGGCCGACCTGCTTCGCCCGGGCGGTCGGCTCTTGATCGAATTCGGGTTCGATCAGGCCGACTCGATCCGCGAACTCGTTGCGCTCGACCCCCGACTCGAACTGGTCGGCGTCATTCAGGACGGCGCTCGGCACCCACGAGTCCTCCATGCCCGCCGAACTCAGTGATCGACCACTTCCCCCGGATGCTCATCGCGTCGCACGGGGATCTCCTCGAGTCGTTCCGCGAGAGTCTTCATCGAGGGCCACCGATCTTCCTTGCGTCGAGCGAGGAGCTTGCGCAGCACTTCGCAGTACTCGTCGGAGAGTCGCGGATTCGCTTCGGCCGGATCGAGCGCGTCGCTATTGATCCGATTCAGCATGAGTGCCATCGAATTCGCGCCCGGCGCGACCGCGAAGGGTAGACGATCGGTCAGCAATTCGAATGCCACCGCCCCGAATGCGAAGATGTCCAGCCGCTCATCGGTCGGCTCGCGTCGGATCAACTCGGGAGCCATGTAGGGCAGCGCTCCCGTGCGGTTTCCCGGCTTGTGGAACGCCGGGAGATTCGGCACCGCGAGCCCGAAGTCGATGATCTTCACCTGGTTTTGCTTGCTGACCAGGATGTTTCGGGAATTGATGTCGTGGTGGATGAAGCCCGCTTCGTGGATGTCGGCGAAGCCACGCGCCGCTCGCGCGAGCAACTTCGCTTTCGCCCTCAGCCCGACCTTCATCGTCGTCCTCACAGCCTCCACGCTCACACCGTCGACGAACTCCATGATGAGATACTGTTCGTCGTCTCGCGTCGTGCCGTATTCATAGGTTCGCGCCACATGTGGGCTGTTGATCCGGTAGGAGATCTCGCCCTCGCAGGGTCGATCCTCGGTCCGCGCCGCAGCGGCTTCGTTCTTCTCTCGGATCTGAACCTTGATGCAGAAAGTCTTGCCGGTGGCGAGCTCGACCGCGCGATGGGTTCGCGACATCGTCCCCTGGGTCATCTTCTCGACGAACTCGAACCTCTCGGAGAGATCGACGCGTCGTCTCCCCGCGCGGCTGAGGTCGGCATCGCCGCCTCCGAACATCGTCTTGAACTTGTTCAACATCGCTCACCCCCCCGCATCGTCCCTTGCCTCCAGGGCATCGAGATCGGCGACTCGGCTCGACCGAGTCGACTCTCTCAACTTACGAAATCGTCGGCCAAGACCCAATCCCCGACTCCGACAGTCGTCCCGCCCTCTCGAGTTCGGCTCGAATCCTCCGTCACGACCAACTCGCGCACGACTTCCGCGACGCTACCCCCTTGATCTTCGCCGCTCCCAGGCGATAATTCCACCTGTCGATCGTCGACGCCCTCCTAGCTCAATTGGCAGAGCAGCTGACTCTTAATCAGCGGGTTGTAGGTTCGAGTCCTACGGGGGGCACTTTCGGGTGCCGTAGGTATCTACGCGATCACCTCTGGTTCGTGAACAATGTAGTCGATTCGATCGTCCTCAGACGATCCGTCGATCATGACTCGGATGAGTCCGATCCCTTCGTCTCTCCAGCTCTCTCCGGGCGGCGAAACATGGACGGGAACCTCACCGTTTTTCGAGTGTTCGACCTTGCTTTCTTCGCGCCGGGGATCGTCGTTCTGACGGCGATCCTCGTGGCATTTCCGGAACGAGTCGAAGCTGCGACTCGTTCGCCTCTCGGGAAGTCGCTCCGCGAGTCGGAGTTATTGGCCGGCGTGGTGTTGGTCTTCACCATCCACTTGCTCGGCGTCGCGGCCCACGGTCTCGGGCGCCTTCTGCGTGAGTTCATTCCAGGATTCCGGCGACTCCGGAGGATCGAAGCCGCGGAGATCCCCGCACAGGACGCCTCGCGACGCGCATTCGACAGCCTCGTCAAGAGCAGCGGTTCGATTCTCCCGTATTTCTGGTACATGCGGACGCTCTGTCTGAACCTCATCCCCGCTTCGATGCTCTTGTGCGTCGCGGTCGCCGTGCGGGCAAGGGGCATCATCTCGACCTATGCGGCGATCGTGGTGGGCGCAATGGTCGTTGCACTGCTGTGTTACCTTTATCGCGATTTCGAGGCCGCTTATCTCCGGGCGGGGTCGATCTCGGTTTCCCACGAGCCCGAATCCGACGACTGAAGCCTCGGCGTCACTTCGTCGGCCTCTATCCACATCCGCCGAATCGGGCTATTCTCATCAGCGGTCGCGTCCAAACGGGTTGGACCCGACCTTCCGTCTCCCTACCGATAGGAAGGACAGAGGATGATGAGATCCGCACGTGTGCTCGCACTCGCGATCGCCTTCGCGGCGGCGTGCACCCTCCAGGCCGACGCTCAGGGACGCGGCAAGCCCGCTCCCGAGGAGTTGAGCGGGCTCCCGGTCGGCTCCAAGGCGCCTGCGTTCACGCTCAACGATCAATCGGGGAAACCTCGCTCGCTGGGCGACCTTTCCGCGAAGGGGAAAGTCGCGCTGGTTTTCTATCGCTCGGCCGATTGGTGACCGTTCTGCCGAACGCAACTGGTTCAGTTGCAGAAGGACATCGCTGAGATCGAAGCCGCGGGCATTCAGGTCGTGGGCATCAGCTACGACTCGACCGAGATCCTGAAGCGCTTCTCCGACAAGTCGAAGATCACCTACCCGTTGCTCTCCGACCCGGACAGCAAGGTGATCAAGGATTATCATATCCTCAACGAGTCGGCCAAGGGCAGGATCGAGGGGGTGCCTTACCCCGGAACGTTCCTGATCGACCAGAAGGGTGTGATCCGCGCGAAGCTCTTCCTCGACGGTTATCGCGACCGACACACGACGAAGGCGCTGATCGAAGCGGCGAAGACCCTCGACTGATCGAATCGAGACCCGAGAGGTGAGACCCATGTTGCGATCCAAGGCTGTCGTTATCTGCATCGCCCTCTGGGCGATTTCCTCCCCCGCGGCCGCTCGGCAGTCGGGCTACGCTCCCCGTGTCGGGATGCGCCACGCCGACTTCACGCTTCCTCGAATCGAGGATCGCGCTGCGGTCTCCCTCTCGGATCTCCGCGGCAAGAAGGTGCTTCTCATCCACTTCGCTTCGTGGTGAGCGGGCTGCCGACGTCACGTGCCGGTCTGGCACGCTCGCACACGTGAAGCGGTCTCGAGCGGTCGACTCGTGCTCCTGGGCGTGATCCAGGAACAACACGCCGAGCGATGCCGGCTCTTCGCGCAATGGCAAGGGTTCGATTGGCCGATCCTCCACGACGCGGCCGACCTCCTCGAGCTCACGGCCGTCCCCGTCACGACCGCGATCGATGAATTCGGAATCGTGCGGGGAGTCGGGCTCTCTCCCGAGCGGTTCGAGGCCGAGTTCCTGTCCAAGAGTTTCGCCGACGACGCCCCCCCTGCGCCCCCGCCGCTCACCGCCCGAGCGAACCCCGCACAACTCGCCGAAACGGCTCGAAGATCCGGTGCGGCACGCGACTGGAGGTCCCTCGGCGACCAATTGATCACTTGGGGAGGCCCGACCCATATCGATGAATGCGTCGACGCCTACTCGAAGGCGGTCGAGATCGATCCGAAGGATGGATCCGCACGCTTCAGGCTCGGCGTCGCGCTTCGTATGCGGTTCGACTCCGATCATCGCCGTGCCGACGACTTTCAGGCCGCCGCCGAGTCCTGGACTTCCTCGCTCTCGCTCGACCCGAACCACTACATTCGGCGACGGCGGATCGAACAGTACGGCCCGCGCCTCACAAAGCCTTACCCGTTCTACGATTGGGTCGACCAGGCCCGTCGCGAGGTTGCCGCAAGAGGCGAACGGCCGATCGAACTCGCCGTGGAACCCTACGGCTCCGAGATCGCCGCTCCGTCAAGAGCCCTCGCCAAGAGCCGACCACTCGAGATCGATCGCGATCCGGAAGGAAAGATCGCACGCGATCGAGACGAATTGGTCACGATCGAGGTCGCCGTCGTGCCCGCTCGAATCCGACCGGGAGGCGCAGCTCGGGTCCACTTGATCCTCCGTCCGAACCGGTCCAAGGGAGCGCATTGGAATAACGAATCCACGCCGATCCGCTTGTTCATCGATCCAGCAGGCTGCGTCGATGTCTCCGCAACGACCCTCGAGGCCCCTCAGCCCAACATCGCCGAGTCCGACGAGGAACGTCGGTTCGACTTCGAGGTCCAACTCGCCGCCGATGCGTCCGGGACGATCGATCTTCCGGCACACGTGCTCTTCAACGCATGCGAATCGACCGGAGGACGATGTCTCTACCTGCGGAAAGACCTCAGGATCCGACTCGTCGTGGAGTGAGCGCGCGATCGAGGTTCTCAGAAGACTCCATAGTATCCGCTCTTGAGGACCTCGATGCGTGTCCCATCGCAGCGATAGTCGAACCCCACGTCGTGAAGCAGCGGAGCGAATCGCGACCTGTGAGCAGTCACGAACTCGACGATTGGAGCGGGGTATCCGAATCGTTCCATGAAGTGGATCAATTGGTCGGTCGTGACCCCCGAGAAGTAGACGGTGTCGTGCGTCGACTTGTTCGCAACGCAGATCGAGTCGCAATCGACGAGCTCCGGGATCAAGATCTCGTCGATCGGTACGCTCTCCGAGTCGAAGTACGCCGAGCAGGCCGCCTTGGCCGCCGCACCTTCGAGATCGCGCCGCGCGTCGAAGAACGTGTAGACATTTTCGAGCCGCATCCCGGCTCGAGTGAGCCCGTAGGAGATTCCCGAGGAGAGATTGCCCGTGGGATTGCCGATATAGATATGGGCATGCTCCACTGTCGACGCACGCGAGAGCACCGAATCCTCGAGGTCGAGCGAAAACATGAAGTAGGGGATCCGCTCGTCGATTGAGAGGATGTCGGCGGGAGTCCCTTGGAAGATCGGGAGAACGCGCGAGAGCGAGACCGTGCGTTCCCGACGCTCGTAATCGTAGAAGTAGAATTCCCACGAGAGTCGACCGCCGACGAACTTCACTCCCCAAACGACGGCATGAATGCCGAGATTCTCTCGGAGTCGTTCGACGAGCCGCTCATGCGGCGCTCCCGCACCCGCGACCTCGAACGAGTGGCGGAGCAGGTTGACTGGACGCCAGGCTCCGACGGTCGAGGCGATCGGGGCGTATGGCCAGAGGCAATAGTTGCGATAGGGGTCGGTCGACTCGGCGAGTTCCGGTGCAAAGGACATCATGTGAGTCTCACAGCGCTGGGATGCAGAGCCGGCTCTACGCCGTGATGGATCGAGAGAAATGGCCGACCGTCGCGATGCATCCCCACTGCAAGATGCCCGAGGCAATCCAGACACACCGACTCGAGATGCGCTCCGATCCGTCGCGCGGCGATGCCCAGCGAGCGAGCCGCAGCGAGAATCGAGTCGGCCGCATCGCCGACCCGGAGCTCCACGTCGGCCAACCTGACGTCGACCGACCTGCGTGGGGTGCCTTCGTCCTCGACCTCGAGGAGGAAGGGATCGAAATCGCTGTCGCTCTCGAACGCGCGCGCGACGATCTGGGAAGCCGCGTCATCGACGACCGGCGATCCCGAGGCCGAGCCCAGTCGGTCGAGAATCTCGCGTCGCGAGATGCCGGACCGGCGTCGATATCGAGAGATCATGGGTTCCGTTCGACTCGCGGGCGACCACTTCACAGCGAGGTGGACGGGGATCAGCGATCCTGGGCGAGGCTCGAGTTCGTCCAGATCGAATTCGAGGTAGAGCTTGTGAACTCGGTTCCTAGGGTCGCGGGATCCCTCGAAGCCGAAGTGAATGAACCGCGCGAGAGGAAATGAACGCCGGAGCAATTCCCGATGAGTGACCGGAAATGCGAGATCATCGGCGAGTTCCGCCGCGATCTCGTAGGCCGAAAAACCGAGGGTTTCAATGGCGACGCTGATGAGATGACGATCCGATGCGAACTCGTCGCTCGCCATCCGAAATGATCGTTCGCAACCGTGCGGAACCTCCAAGGCATGGAGCCGAGCGGACAGTTCCGCAGCGTCGAGAGGCGCTTGTCGAGTCGTGATCATCGCCCGACCTCCCCGAGTACGACCAACTCGTTCGTGACCGGATCGACCTCGCCGAGCGGCTGTAGGAGATCGGCATCCCAACCATACTTGGCAACATAGCCGGCATTGAGGCCCAGGCACTGAGTCGACCGACAGCTCTCCCGATGAACGCATTCATGAAAGCCGTTTCGAGCGAACTCATCCCAGAATCGAGGATCGACGATCAGACGAGGCTGGTCGTTGCGAAGCGCGTCGGCCTCGGTTCCTAGTAGACAGTGCGGGAAGTTCTTGACCTCCACCGTGCGTCCGAATCGTCGGGCTCTCCGGATCGCTTCTCTGAGGCGAGGAGCCACGACGGCGTGGGGAACGAGGAGATCCTTGTGATCCGACTCCGCCATCGGCCAGTAGCTCCAGAAGTCCATCTGGACGAGTCGTTCGAGGTCTGCGAGGAGATCGACGATCGCAGGCAGTCGATCCCAGCTCCGACTCGTGATCACTGTATTCGTGAGCGTGCACACATGGGGAAACGCGTCGAGATTGATGAGACCTCGTAAGGTCTTCTCGAATGATCCGGGGACCTTGGTCACCGCATCGTGCGTTTCGGCATCGGCAGCGCAGATGCTGATGAAGAACTCATCGACACCCGCTTCGATCAATTCACGACAATACTCGATATCGGCGAGTCGCATGCCGTGGCTCTGGATACGGACGTGATCGAAGCCGTTCGCCCGTGCTCTCCCGGCCAGCTCGGGCAGGTCGCGTCGAAGGGTGATCTCTGAGCCTGTGAGGATCAACCCCGACCATCGGCGGTGTGTTCGATTGAATTCGAGGACTTCGCGGAAGCGGTCGTCGCTTTCCGGAGTCAACCGATCCATCGTGCCTTCGATCATGCAGTGCAGGCACTTCAAGTTACAGCGAAAGTGCATCGTCATCTCTACGTATCGATCATGATCGAAGCGAATCATCCCATCGGCCTCCGCGCCGAGAATAGGTGGAACGGGAGGTCGACCTCGACCAGGGACGATTCGAAATCGGTGAATCCGGCCGATTCCACGAGTACGCGGTACTCGTCGGCGTCCCGATACGCGCGGAAGAAGAGCAGGAGAGGGATCGACCCGTAGCCGAGCTCGGTGTGGGCATCGATCGGAGCCCGCTCGAACACGATGAGGCGTCCGCCGGGCCGCAGCGAGTCGAAAGCGTATTGCAGGAACTCTTCGATCCGAGTCGTCGGCCAATCGTGCAGCATCGACTTGAAGAGTACGACGTCGTGGACCCGATGCGGGGGGCGCTCTGTCGGGTCGCCGGGGAGGAACTCGATGCGCTCGGCCTCGGGGAACCTCCCCACGTGCTCTCGCCCAATCCGGCAAACGGCCGGCAGGTCGGAGATGGCGACCCTCAGTTTCGAATACTCTCGACAAAACGCGAGCGCGAGCTCGCCGCTGTTGCCTCCGATCTCGAGGAGGTCCGAGACGTTCGACAGATCGAGATGCGAGAGCAGGATCGGGGCTTCGTAACGAGTGAGCAGCGTCGTGTATCGCACCCAGCGTTCGATGTGTCGGCGATGAGCCGGATCGTCGGATTCGCACTTGGCGTAGTCGAAGAGCGCGTGGAGTTCCGATTCATCGAAGAAACGCGATGGATCGAGGACCGCGGTCGTCAGTCTGTCGAAGAAGTCGGGCGCGGTCAGATTCGCGAATTCGAGCTCGATCTCGATCAGTTCGCGATGTTCCCAAGCCCGCCGAAAATCGAGCGAGAGGCTCGCGCAGGACTGCTCGACTTCGATGATTCCCGAGTGGACGAGCCTTCCGAGCAGGAATTCGACCGCCCGTTCGTCGAGGCCCAGTCGCCCTGCGAGTCTGCGCCGTTCCACGGATTCGCCGACAGCGATCGAGTCGATCAGGCCAACTTCGATCGCCGTCTGAAGGATTCGGGCGGAGACTGCGTCGGCGAGAAATCGGCCGACGAGTCGGCGATCGCTCACTTGTGCGAACACATCCCGTTCCGAGTCCGTTCTCATCGCTCCAACCGTCGTGATCATATCGAATCGCTCATCGATCTGCTTTGCGAGGGCGCCGCAAGTGGAGCGGCCGGCCTCGCGGAGGTGGACTCCGCGAGGCCGGCCTCGACGATTCCCGCCGACTCAGCTCGACTTCTTCGACTTCTTGCCGATCGGTCCCGAAGGAACGGCGACCGACTGAGCAACATTCACCGCGACAGTCGGCTTCTTGGCCGCGGCCGATGCGGCGCTCGTCTTCTTGACGCCGACCTGAGGCGTCGAGAAGGTGGGCACCGACTTGGGATTGCGAATGACCGGCGGAAGGATCGGCACGAAGCCGCCCGCGGTCCGGGGAAGGCTGATGCCCGCGTTACCGACCTTGAAGTAGGCGCGGAAGTCGCCGCCGGAGATCGAATTCCCGGTCGGCAGGGTCCCTGTGTAGGTCCCGGCGAGTGCGTTGCCTGCAACGTCCTGGATCCCCGTGGTTCCACCGGAGAGCGCCGCGAAGATGTACCAGCCCTTCGGCAACGGCTTGCCCTTCGCGAACCGGATCACCGTGTTGAACGTGTTCGGGTTCAAGAACGATGTCAGGACGTTGAAATTCGTCGGGCTGTAGGCCGGAGACGAGCCCGCACCGTAGCGCGCCATGCTGAAATTGGACGGCCGGCCGACCGTACCGCCGTCGAGCCCGGCTCCCTCGTCCGTGAAGGCGAGATACATCTGCCCGAGTTTCGGCGTGAGCTGCACGTCGATGATCCGGGGCGAGATCGTATCGATGGTGAGCGGACCGGCGGAGATCGAGCCGGTCGAACGGCCATCGGGGCGGTGGGCCGCGACGAAGAACTCGTACTGCCCGTCGGCCAGGGGCGACGAGGTCACGTAGTAGCTGCCTGCGCTATCGGCGGTGGACGATCCGACGACCGTCGGCGTGATCGCGGTTCCGAGCGGGCGAACCGAGAGTCGGACCTCGAGTCCCGGGCCGGTGGTGCCCATGAAGCTCGGGCTGGTCCATCGGGTGATGCGGTCGGTCGACGACGAGCCGAGGTCGGTCTTGGGGTCGAGCTCGACGGTTGTGGCGGGGACGTCGCGGACGTTGATGGTCACGGTCGTGGGAACGCTTCGAAGCGTCCCGTCGCTCGCCGCGTACGAGAAGGAATCGGTTCCGACGAAACCCGGGAACGGCTGGTACACGAACGAGCCGTTCGCCTGGAGCGAGAGAGTGCCGTTCTGAGTCGACAGCACGAGCACCGCCGAGAGCGTGTCGCTCGCGTCGGGGTCGGAGTCGTTCGTCAACACTCCAGGGGCGGGAACGACGAGGTTCTGATCACGCTCGATCGTGTAGGCATCGGCCGAAGTGATCGGCGGTTGATTGACGTGTGCGACCGTCATGGTCACGGTTGCGGGTGCACTGAAGAGACTCGAATTCACCACCCGATAGGTGAACGTGTCCGTGCCGAAGAAGTTGTTGTAGGGGGTGTAGGTGAACGACCCGTTCGAGTTGAGGTTCACGCTGCCGTTGAGCGGTCCCGAGACCAGAATCGCATTGAGCGTATCGCGATCGGGATTGAGGTCGTTCGCGAGAACGCCGTTGAGCGATGCAGTGAACGGAACGTTCTGATTGGTCCCGTAGCTGTCGGCAACGGCGGTCGGCGTCGTGGCGACGGGCAGGACGTCGATCGTGACGGTCGCCAGTCCGCTGTTCAGGCCCGAACTCGTGAGGAAGTAAGTGAACGAGTCGGTCCCGAAGAAATTCGTGCCCGGAGTGTAGACGAAGGAACCGTCGTTCTGGGTGACGAGCGATCCTCGGGTCGGTGCGTTGTAGACGGTGATCGTCGCCGCGCCCGTGTTCTCGTTGAGATCGTTGAAGAGCAGGCCGGGCGGGGTGACCGTGAGCGTTGCGTTCTCGAATACCGAGAAGCGGTCGTCGCGAGCGGTAGGTGCGACCGCCACCTCGACGACCGTGATCGTCACGACCGCCGGCGCGCTCGAGAGGCTGGTATTGGCCGCCCGATAGGTGAAGGTATCGACGCCGACGAAGTTGGCCCGCGGAGTGTAGCGGAAGAGACCGCTCGAGAGGAGTTCGAGCTGCCCGTTCATCGGCGCCGAGACGAGCACTGCGTTGAGGGTGTCCCGATCGGGGTTGAGGTCGTTGGCAAGGACTCCATTGATGCCGACTTCGAGCAAGGTGTCTTCTGCGGCGGTGTAGGCGTCGGCGACCGCCGTAGGAGTCGTGGGAACGCCCGCGACGTTCAAGGTCACGGTCGTCGGCTGGCTCGTGAGCGACTCGCTCGTCATGAAGTAGGTGAAGCTGTCGACGCCGAAGAACTCGGCTTCGGGCGTGTAGACGAAACTGCCGTCGTTCTGGAGAACGAGGACGCCGTGCGACGGTCCGTTGAGCACGGTCAGCGACGCGGCTCCCGGGTTCGGGTTGACGTCGTTGAGGCGAACGCCGGGCGCTGCGACGGTGAGAACCTGCCCCTCATTCACCCTAAAGGTATCGGCATTCGTGACGGGTGCTTCCGCCACATGATTCACGGTGAGGGTGACGGCGACGTTGCCGGCGCTCGGGAGAATGCCGTTCGTGATTCGGTACACGAAGGTATCGGTCCCGCTGAAATTGCGGTTCGGCGTGTAGACGAACGATCCGTTGGCGTTGAGCGTGAGAGCGCCGTTGGCGGGGCCGGCGACGAGGAACGCGGAGAGCGAGAAGCCCTGGGGATCGACATCGTTCGCCAGAACGCCGGGAGCGGCCACGCTCAGAACCGAGTCCTCGCTGAGTGAGAAGGCATCTGCGAACGCGGTCGGAGGCAGATTCGTCTGAGTGACGGAGATGTTGACGGTCGCGATCTCGCTCGAGAGCGTCCCGTCGCTCGCACGGTATGTGAACGAGTCGTTGCCGACGTATCCCGCATTTGGGGTATAGGTGAGCAAGGTTCCGGGTCCGCTCACCACGGTGCCGAAGAGCGGCTGATTCACGATCACCGCCGAGAGAGTCGTGGCGGGGTCGACGTCGCTGTCGTTGGCGAGGACGTCGATGGCCACGGAGGAATCTCGAACGACCGTGGCGACATCGTCGCGGGCGATCGGCGGATGGGCGACCGGGTTGACGGTGATCGTGACGGTCGCGGTCGTAGCACTCTCGGCATCCCCCACCACTCCGCGGTAGGTGAAGCTGTCGGTGCCGCTGAAGTTCGCATTCGGCGTGTAGTTGAAGGATCCGTCGGGAGCGAGGGTCACCGTTCCGTTGCTCGTCGCACTGACCAAGAAGGCGGTCAGCGTGCCGGTCGGGTTCGGGTTCGTGTCGTTGGAGAGCACGCCCGGACCGACGACCGAGAAGGTCTGATCGGCCGTCGCCGTGAATGCGTCGTCGACCACGGTCGGTGCGAGGAAGATCGGCTCGATCGTGATCGTGACGGTCGCCTCGGAGCTCAGGAGCGTACCGTCGCTTGCGCGATACGTGAACGTATCTGTTCCCGAGAACCCGTCGACCGGGATGTAAGTGAATGCTCCGCTGTTGGAATCGAAGATGAACGACTGGGCGTGAACCGGCTGGACGACGACGACCGCCGAGAGTGCGGTGCCTTGCGGGCTGACGTCGTTCTGGAGAACTCCGGGAGCTGCGACGAGCAGTGATCCGTCCTGAAGCACAGTATACGAGTCGCCGTTGGCGATCGGAGGCTCGATGACCTGATTGACGTTCAGGGTGACGAGCGTCACGGGACTCGTGAGGAGGCCGTTCGTCGCGACATACGTGAAACTATCGGGGCCGAAGTAGTCGACGGCTGGAGTGTACGTGAACGTACCGTCGCCGTTGAGTTGGAGCGTGCCGTTCGAGGGCGAGTCGACGAGCACAGCGCGGAGCGAGAGCGACTGCGGATCGGTGTCGTTCGCGAGGATGCCGTCGGACGCGAGCGTGATGGTGAAGCTCGAGTTCTCGGGGAGGGCGTAGGTATCGGGAGTGGCGACGGGTTGGCCGATCACGGTGACGACCACGTCGTTGCCGTCGCCGAGGTCGTAGTTGATGCGAAGGGTGGTGCCCGAGTCGACGAACGAAGCACCGTTGGGGAGTCCGAAGAACGTCCCGTTGACGGGAGCCGAGAACTGATTGTCGATGATCCGGAAAGAATCGCCGACGTTCGGGGTGTAGGCGAGCGAGAAATCGAGGATGGCGCCGGCGATGTTCACGAGTCCGGTGGAATCCACCTGATCGAATTGCCCGGAGCCCGTGCCCGATGCGCTGACGACGAATGTCGACCCGGGAGCAAGCGAGAGGGAGGAGACGACCAACTCGCCCGGGTCGACGGACACGATCAGTGAGCCGCTGCCGTCGGGAGCGCCCGGGCTCACGCTTCCGGAATTCGCGACGACGTCGCCCATCGAGCCGCTGCCGGCGAGCGTTCCGCCATCGACCAAGAAGTCGTTTGCGAGCGCGGCACCGACGCGAACCGCTCCGCCCTGAATCGCGATCGTGCCGCCGAATGTCGAGAGGGTGTCGAGCGTCAGGAGACCCGCGCCGGTCTTGGTCACGAGGAGCCCGGCACTGGACGACGAAATCGCACCGAGGTCGAGGCCGTGGCCGGCGTTGGCGACGTTGATCGTCGAGTTGCCCGAGAAGATCAACTCGGCGCTGATGACATTCGTCCCGGTCGTCGCCGCGTCGCTGATCGCAGAGGCTCCGGAGAGAGCGATGTCGCTGCCGACGATCGAGAAGCCGTCGGTCGTGAAGCTCAGATCGTAGCGATTCCCGCCGGTGGTGTCGTTCGTCATCGAACGGTTCGAACCGCCGGCGAAGATCAGGGTGTCGCCGTCCACGGGCAACTGATCTCCCGACCAGTTCGTGTTTCCCGCGACATTCGCCGACCAGACGGAGCTGACGTCGCCCGTCCAGCTCAAGACGGCCATCAGCGCGCGGTGCTCCAGCGGCTCGAGCCTCGGGCGATGGGCGGATCGGCGAAGCGCCGCGGTGCGCTTGGCACGGATCTTGTTTCCTTGAGTCTTGCTCGATGGGATCCGATTCATGTTCACGTTCTCGCAGGGGAGGTGCTTGTCGGGATGCGCTGCCGAGTCCTTCCGGCGAACGGGCGACTGGGTCGGGCGTCGGTCGGAGCGACGTCGCGGCCGTGCGACGTAGGGTGAGCAATCGGTCTGGAAGAGTGCGAAGAGATCGAATCGAAACTCGTGCGATCGAAGTCGCTCGATTCGATCGATGGCGAATTCCCTGAGCGTGTGCTCGGAGCGGCGTTTTCCCGGAAGCCCGAACACGGGCGTTCGAGCGCGGATCCCGAGAGCCGGCGCCACGGCGCGGCGGCATCTCGACCGGCTGGAGCGAATCCACCGGTCCGATATCGACCATAGGACGTCGCGCGCATCGACGCCAACTCGCGACACCGATTGAGTGAGAAGCCGCTCTCCGGCCGACGGGAATTCCCCCGCATCGTGGTCTCGAGGGACGCGGATTTTGTTCTAGGGTCTATGCGAATCAGTCCGCGCTACGAGTCACGCCCGAGCCGGCTCGCCTCCCCACTTGTGTCGATCGCCAGGAGTCGTCCGATGGCCAAGCGTCCCACCAAGAAGCCCACTCCGCTGGAACGGGCACGTCTCGAGAAGTCCCGGCTCGGCCTCCGATCGAGAAACGCTCGGGCAGGATCCGCGCTGGGGACCGGTAAGCATCTTCCGCTGCTGGAGACACTCGAGAGTCGCACTCTCCTTGCGATCACTCCTTCACTGGTGAACTCGAGCCAGGCAATCTTCACAGGCGACTCCCAGGCCGACGACCTGGTACTGCGGGTCATCGACGGTCGTCTCGAGTACAGCACCGACGGCGAGCGTTTCTCGAGCGACTTGGATGCTTCGATCGATGGGACTCAGTCCCTCGAGCTCTCGGTTCTCACATCGATTCAGATCGATCTCGGCACGGGCAACAACTCTCTCGTGTTGAGGGCGAGCCTCCTCGATGCTCTCGAGCAGGAATCCAAGTCCCTCGAATTCGTCGGTTCCACAGGTGTCGACGCACTGCACGCGATCGCAGATCCGATCGCGGAGCTCCAAGACTGGACCTTGAGCACCTGGAGCGTCGGCGCCGGGGCGGGCGGTTCGATGAACTCGACGCTCACCTTCAGTGGAGTCGATCGAATCGTCGGCGGAGAGAGCGCGGACCGTTTCCGAATCGGTTCGGCGTTCTCCGGAACCGGGTCTTCCCTCGGGATCGATGGAGGTTCCGGCGACGACACTCTCGACTTCCTCGCGTTCTCGTCGTCCGTCGTCGTGGATCTCTCGGCCGGAACCGCGACCGATCTCGGCCCGATCGAGCGAATGCTCAACGTCTTCGGCGGCGCCGGCAACGACGATCTCACCGGTACGAACGATGCCAACATCCTCGATGGCGGCCTGGGTACCAATCGACTCGTCGGCCTCGAGGGCGACGATACCTACGTGATCCGACCGGGCGGTTCGGCCATCGACGACACCCTCGTGGAAGTTGCCGGCGACGGAGTCGATACGGTCGACTTCTCGAACGCCGGAACGGGCGTCGTGTTCGACCTCGGCTCGATCCTCCGCCAGGCCGCGGCGACGAATACTCACGTCACGCTCTCCGCTGCCGATGCCTTCGAGAACCTCTTCAGCGGTTCCGGGAACGACGACCTCACGGGCAATGCACTCGAGAACGTGCTCGACGGGGGCTCCGGCACCAACCTTCTCGACGCCGGAGCGGGCGACGATATCTACAGGATGAATGCCGACGTCGTCGCCAACAACACGCTCTCCGATTCGGCCGGCGCGGATACGGTCGATCTCGGCGCGTCGACCGCGTCGATCTCGATCGATCTCGGCCAGGCCTCCGCACAGCAGGTCTCCGCGAACCTCGAACTCACCCTCGGCTCAGGGGCGAGCTTCGAGGGAGTCGTCGCGGGCTCGGGAAACGACATCATCAAGGCAAACGCACAAGATCTAGTCTTGATCGGAGGCCCGGGCGACGACCGCTACATCATCAATGCCGACGGAACCTTCGGCAATATCGCGATCGTCGAGTCGGGCGATGAAGGCAACGACACCATCGACTTCTCGCCCACACTCACTACCTCCGTCACGCTCGATCTCGGAAAGCAAGGCACTCAACTCGTCGGGACCGGGTCGATCATCTTCAAGCCCGCCGAGACGGTCGAGAACATCATCGGCGGCGCCGGCAACGACGTGCTCACCGGCTCCGCCGGAGACAACCGGATCACCGGCGGCGGGGGCTCGAACACACTCGCGGGCGGCGGCGGCAACGACGTTTTCCTCTACGTACCGGGAGTCACAACTGCGACCGACACATACGTCGCCTCCAGCCAGGGTTCGGGGACCATCGACTTCTCGGCGGGATCCTCGGGCGTCGTGATCGACCTCTCATCCGTCGCTGCGCAGGCGGTCGCAACCGGACTCACGATCACGCTCGCGTCGGGTCACCGCATCAGAAATCTCGTAGGAAGCTCGGCGGGCGATACGCTCTCCGGTGATGGAAACGACAACATCCTCATCGGCGGGCCGGGCAACGACACTCTCACCGGCCGCGCGGGCGCGGACACCTACGGCTTCGACGTTGATGCTGCACAAGGCACGGACTCGATCTTCGAAGTCGTCGGAGAAGGCGTCGACACGCTCGACTTCTCCGACTCGACCGCCGCCGTGTCGATCGATCTCGCAAGCACATCCTCACAAGTCGTTCATGCGAACCTGACGCTGACCCTCTCCGCCGGCGACGTGATCGAGAATGTCTCCGGCGGCGAGGGCAACGACGTCATCGCCGGAAACTCGCTCGCAAATGCGTTGTCCGGAGGCGGGGGCGACGACACGCTGACCGGCCGGGCGGGCGACGACACCTACGTCTTCCGATTCGAGGGAGCCGAAGGTAACGACTCGATCATCGAGTCGCCCGGAGAAGGGCTCGACACCCTCGACTTCCGCGCCGCGCCCGAGGATCGACCCATCGTGATCGACCTCGGAACGGCCGTCATTCAGTCGGTCACCGTCGGCCTCCAACTCACTCTCTCGTCGGCGTCGGCGATCGAGAATGCCGTGGGCGGCGCGGGCGATGATGAGTTCCGAGGGAACGCACAAAACAACACGTTCACCGGTGGTGCCGGCGACGATGTCTACTTCTTCGATGCCGACGACGCCGGCGGGTCCGACGCGATTCTCGAACTCGTCGACGGCGGCACCGATACGCTCGATTTCTCGGCGAGTACGGCATCGGTTTCCATCAGTCTCGGAATCACCTCGGCGCAGATCGTCTCCGGAAATCTCACGCTGACTCTCTCATCCGGGGCGGCTCTCGAGAATCTCGTGGGAGGCGCGGGCAACGACACCCTCACCGGAAACGCCCTCGACAACCGGATCCGCGGCGGCGCGGGCACGAACGCCATCGACGGCGGCGCGGGGGAGGACAGATACCTCTACGACGTCGACGGCTTGATCGCCTCCGATACCTTCGCATCCGACGGATACTCGGATCGAGACGCCATCGATTTCACAGGCTCCTCGACAGGTGTCGTCATCGACCTCGGGCTCACCACTCCGCAGAGCGTGACCGCAAACCTCACGATCACTCTCCCGGCGACCCACGCGATCCGCGAGCTGATCGGAGGCGCCGGCAACGACGTGCTCACCGGCACGACCTCCGCCGACATCCTGGAGGGCGGCGAAGGCGACAACACGCTCCGAGGTGGTGGCGGGCCCGACACCTATCGCTTCGGTGCAGTTTCCGGCAACAACACCATTCGTCTCAATGCGTCCGACGCGGCCGACGACCTGCCTCGGATCGAAGTCGCCGACGACGTCTCGCTCCAGGCGGGCGCTTCCGGAAGAAACGTCATCACGCTCCAACAGGGCGGCACGATCGACTTCAAGAACCCCGCCGGATCCCTGTATCTCTTCGCCTCGAGCGTTTCGCTCGTCTCGCTCGACTCGGGCTTCACCGCCACGCTCTCGATCAACGGCGGAGGAATCTCCACCACCCAAGCCGTGAATCTCGGCGGGGCGAACTTACAGGTGGAAGGTCGAGATATCTCGATCAGGCACGACATCACGACCACCGGCGACCTCGAGATCCGCTCCAGTCACACCGTCTACGCACCTGGGCTGGTGCAGAGCGAGGCCGGCTCACAGTCGACGTCGATCACGATCTCCGCCGATCTGAACGCTCGGAACATCACCATCGAGGCATTCGCGAGCAACTATGTCTTCCCGTCGAGCGGAGTCGCGCCGCTCGACAGCCTCGCGGGGACTCTCGCGAAACTCCGGCCGTCGATCGGACTCTCCGACGCCCTGACGACAGCTCGCGTCACCATCGAGGGGTCCGCCTCCATCCACGCGTCGGCCGACCTCACCGTGTCGGCGATGTCCGAAGCCGTCGCCGAACTCAATACTCTCGGTCTGATCGTCTTCGCCGTCTCATGGGCTCGAACAAAGAGCAACGCGTACGTGGATATTCGGGGCGGGGCCGAGTTGATTGCGGGCAGCGACATCACCATCTCGGCATCCGCCGAGAGTCGTATGGCGGTCAGCACATCGATGATCGGCGTCAACGCCGCGGGCCTCGACATCAACGTCGCGGTAACCGAGAGCTACACTACCGCGCGAGTGAGCGTGGAAGCCGGCGCGAGCATCGAGGCACAAACAGGTCTCGTCGACATTCAGGCGACGACCACCAAGGATCTCTCGAACGAAGTCTCGGGCGGGGCGGGAGACGATGCTCTCGGCATCTCGGTCGCGGTCTCGCTCTCCTCGACCGATGCACGAGTCGAAGTCGCCGGAAGTGTGCGGGCCGGCGGAGATATCGAGATCCAGGCATCCTCGATCACTACGAAGAATCTCACCACCGCGATGTCGATCCTCGGCGACGGCTTCTTCAAGGCCGCGACCGACAAGATCCCCGCAACGAAGCGAGTCGGCGGGTGGATCAACTTCATCAAGAAGCGATTGGGCGTAACTCCCGGCCCATCGGGAGTCGAGAAAGCTCTCGGTGGATCCGCATCCGCAGCCGCCGTCGTTGCGAAGCACGAAAACGCCGCTCGGGCATTCGTCAAGCCGACGGCCTCGATCAAGGGCGGGGGACGCGTCAGCGTCCTCGGGTTGATCACCGACAAGATGCAGACCGCCGCGACCAGCGAGGTCAAGAAATTCTCCGATCCGTTGCTCGATCCCAACAAGCCGAACGATCCGCGCAACAACCTCGGTGAGCGCGTCAAGAAGCATCGCAACGCTTATGCGATCGGCGCCGACGTCGGGATCTTCGACAACGATGCACAAGCGATCGTCGAGGGCGGCGCCGTGATCGATGGATCGAACGGCGTCCGTGTGCATGCAGAAGCGTTGATCCCTTATCAGCAGAACTGGCTCGTCTACACCGATGCGACGACGGGCGAGTTCTCCCTGGGGGCGATCGTCTCGTCCATCCCCTCGAAATTGAATGAGAACCTCGGCATTCAGAACGGATTCTTCAACAGTTGGGGCCAAGCCGCCGCCGACGGCGAGGAGAAGGCGATCGCCTTCTCGGCGAACGTATTCTTCATCGACAACAACGCCAAGGCCGAGATCGGCTCCGGCGCGCTCATCAATCAGGATCTCGCATATGACGTTGTCGGCAAGTCTCGCGACGTCGAGGTCACGGCCGATACCGACATCCAGACGGTCAACCTGGGAGGCGTCGTCAAGTTCTTCCTGAACAGCCTCACCGACGTACAGAATCCTTTCGGATCGGAAGGCGGCAAGTCGGGCATCGGCGCGGGGATCCTGGCTCTCATCTACAGCAACACCACGACGGCGAACATCGGCGACGGAGTCTCGATCCGCGCCGCGAGCGTGGATGTCGACGCGAAGTCGAACATCTTCAGCATCGGGCTGGCGATGTCGGGCGGCCAGGCCGGCGAGACCGCCGTCAACGGATCGGTCTATATCGGTATCATCGAGAATACGACAAAGGCGTCGATCGGTTCGGGCACGACGATCGTTGCAACGGGCGACGTCGGCGTCGATGCGGAGGATTACATCCTCTCGATCATGCTCGCGGGCAGCGTCGTGGCCAGCGACAACGTCGGCGTCGGCGTCTCGATCGTCACGAACGTCGTCTCGCGTGATACCCAAGCATACATCGGCCGGCCCTTGGGAGAAGCGTCGGGCGGCACGGCGTCCACGATCACGACTCCGGGACGCCTTTCGATCGATGCCAAGAATTCCGGGCTGATGATCGGTCTTGCGGTCGCGGGCGCGGTCTCGAAGGGAGGACTCACGAGCAAGTTCGACCCGGGCCCCGCGAATTGGATCGACGCGCCTCCGCACGGGATGGGGCTGCCTCCCGTCGAGGTCGTTCCCGCGAAGACGGGCGTCGGCTTTGCGGGGAGCGTGGTCGTCAACGTCGTCGACGACACGACCTATGCAGGGATCAACGAAGCAACGTCCGTCGTTCCCAAGATCCAGACCGGCGACCTCGCCATCTCCGCGATCAACGACAGCTCGATCATCGCCGCGTCGGGAGCCGTCGCCTTCACGACGGCCGGGCTCTCGAGCTCGCTCGCCCTCGCGGGAGCCTTCGGGGCGAACGCCGTCACCAACGATACACGGGCTATGCTCACAGGAGCAAACGTCAAAGCCCGCTCCCTGACGATCGAAGCCGAACGTCGAGGATGGGTCGGCTCGATCGATGCCGGTTTCGCAGGCGCGCCGGTTGCAACCGGAACGTCGATCGCGGGATCGGCCGCCGCGAACATCTATATCCCGACGACCATCGCGGGCGTCTCGGGCGCGACCGTCGAGCTTCATGCCGCGTCCCGGATCGAAGCGGTCGACGAGGCCTGGATCTGGGCGATCGCGGGGGCCGTCGGCTTCGGCGGCAGGGGTGGGTACGGCATCGGTGCCGGTGTGAACATGATCGGTTTCTCCACCGAGCCCGATCTCGCTTCCGACCAAACCGCGATCACGCGATCGTATATCGACGCGTCGATCATTACGATCGTCGGCGGAGATCTCGAGATCCTCGCATCGAGCGCGTCCGACGCGAATCATCCTCGCATCCTCGCGGTCAGCGGCGCCGTCGGTTGGGGATCTTTTCCGACGTCGACAGGAGTCGCCGGCATGGTCTCCGTCAACATCATCAAGGCATCGACGCAAGCCTACATCAGTGGAAATTCTTCGGTCACCGAGATCACCGCCCCGCTCAACGTCTCCGATCCCGGCGCTGCGAATCTCATCATTCGCGCGACCGACACCAACTCGATCGTCGCCGTCGGAGGTGCCGTCGCGGGCGGGTCGACCGGAGTCGCCGCCGCTCTCGGCTACAATGAGATTCACGACGTGACCCGCGCCTCGATCGACGATACCGACGTCGACCTCGGCGGGGCGATCACGATCGAGGCGGCCATTCGCCAGAAGGTCACGGGCGCCAACGTCGGCGTCGCCGTCGGCACCGGATCGGGCTTCGCCGCGGCCGGTTCCGTCGAGGTGAACAAGATCGTCAACTCGATCGACGCACACATCGGGACGAACTCGAATGTGCAGGCCGTGGGCGATATCTCGGTCCGCGCCCTCGACGAATCGCAGATCGTCTCGGTAGCGGGAGGAATTGCCGTCTCGGCGGGCGGCACCGCGGGCGTCGGCGTGTCGATCACGAACAATGTCGTCAGCAACGGTCTCGGTGCCTACATCGCCGACTCGACGGTGGAGTCGACGAGTGGATCGATCGTCGTGCAGGCACTCTCGAAGACGCTGATGGTCGTGATCGCCGCCGCGGGTGGAGGAGGGAATACCGTCGGCGGCGCCGGGACGATCGCGATCAATTCGATCGCGAACGGGCTCGATGCTCATATCCAGAATTCCGACGTCGATGCCCAAGGCGACATCCGCGTCTCCGCCGATGAAGCCGCAACCATGATCGCCGTCGCCCTCGCGGGAGCCGGTGCGGGCGGCGGCTCGGCGATCGGAGCATCGATCGCTTACAACTACGTCGGTGGATCGATCGACGCGGCCAACCCCAGCGTCATCTCCTACGATCAGGGGGCGGTGCCCGGCTCTCTCTCTCCTTCGGTCTCGGGCGCGGATACGAACATCCGGAGTTCCCTGACTGCGTACATCAACCAATCCGACGTCGATGCGGGCGGTCGGCTCTCGGTCCTCGCAGGCTATACCGATCCCTCCAAGCTCGACGACACCGGGCCGCTCGTGGAGTCGATCCGAACCTTCGACCCCACGACCGCCGTCACGCTCTCCGGGGACACCGTCGGATTTGCAACTTCTCATGGATGGAAGACGGGTGACGAGGTCGTCTACCGTTCGACGGGCGCCTCGCTCGGTCTGGTCGACGGTCGCGCTTACTTCGTGATCCGCCTCGACGATCGATCGATCAAGCTCGCCGACACCCTGGAGAATGCTGCCGCCGGGGTTGCCGTCGCTCTCACTCCCTCGGGCTCGGTCGGTTCGCAGACCTTCGCCAAGATCGACCCGAGCGAACGGATGGTCTTCGATGCCTCGTCGATTTCCAGCAATCGTATCAGCTTCCCGAACTTCTCGACTCTCCAGACGGGCGACGAGGTCGTCTATCGCAAGGGCGACGGTACCGAGGTGGGCGGTCTCGTCGATGGTCGCTCATACTTCGTGATTCGCACCGGGGACGACTCCGCGTCGTTGGCAGCCTCCCGTGCCGGGGCTCTCGCGGGCACGGCCATCTCGATCGGCGGCGGCTCCGGGGCGTCGCACTCGCTCACTCCCGTTCCCACCGCCAATGCGCTCGCGCCGAATTCCGCGACCGCATCGCGAAGCGCCTCGAATCAGATCGCGATCGGCTCCGGACACGGACTCCAGACGGGCGATGTGGTCGTCTATCGCAACGGAGGGGGAACCAGCATCGGCGGATTGGAAGACGGTCGAACATATTTCGTCATTCGCGTCGACGCTGATCGGATCCAGCTGGCGAGCACGCTGGAGTACGCGTCCTCCGGAAGAGCGATCGACTTGACGTCCCTAGGCACTGGCTCGACGCATCGGTTCGTGGTCCGCGTCCGAGAGTTCCAACTCGGAAATGCCGATTCCTCGCTCCCGATCAAGCTGCCCACTGGAATCTCTCAACAGATCATCAGCGTCACGGCGGCGGGCGCAGGAGGAACGAGCATCGCCGGTGCCGGTGCCGTCTCGCTCAACTTCGTTCGTGGATCCGTCGAGGCGAGGATCAGCAATTCCGATTCGGAGACCATCTCGGCGGGAAGCGATCTCACAGTTGCGGCGGCCGACGCAACCGAGATCACCGCTGTCACCGGTTCGCTCTCGCTCTCGCTGGGGGGAGCCGCGGCGATCAATGCATCGGTTGGCATCAACGATGTGCGCAACATCGTCCGTGCCGTCGTGAGCGATGCACACGTCGATTCCACCACCGGCGACGTCGCGATCACTGCGAGCGAGTCGCAGCGCCTCCTCAGCATCGTCGCGGGCGGGGCGGTCGCGACGGGCGGCAACGGCTTCGGCGGGTCGTTCGCCGTGAATCTCATTCAGAATCGCGTCGAAGCTCTCCTCGAGAAGAGTAGCTCGGGATCGGCGTCCGCGTCGGCCGGCGATTCGATTCTCGTCGATGCGGTCGACACGTCGTCCATCGCCACTTTCGCGGGCAACCTGAGCCTCGGACTGGGCGGGACTGCCGCGGCGGGAGTCGCGTTTGCGGTCAACGACATGCAGTCGACGATCGACGCGACGATCGATGGAGCCCCCGCCAGAGCGGGCGGCGACCTTCGCGTCTCGGCCGAGTTCAAGCAACCCTCGACTCTGCCCAGCGGTCTCGACGTCCAAATCGCCGCCATGGCGGTCAGCGGCGGTGCTTCCGGGACGATCGGCGCGGCGGGTTCGATCTCGCTGAATTGGATTCGGAATCGCGTCGCCGCGAGGATCGCCGACGTCGGACCCGACGGAGGCACCCCTGCGATCTCGGCGGGCGATCGACTCGAGGTCGTCGCCAAGGATTCGTCGTCGATCAACTCTCTCGCGGGGGCGGTGGCGATCGCGGGACTCGGTGCTTCCGCGGTCTCGGGGGCGGTGGGAGCATCGGTCTCGTACAACTACCTCGGCGGCGATCCCGACGACCCGAACAGTACGACCAACAACGTCGTCAGCGCGACGATCGAGAATGTCACGGGCGGTGTGTCGGCTGGAGAAGTGGATGTCAATGCGTCCTACGAAGCGCGGATTGCGAACATCACCGTCGCGGGCGCTGCGGCGGGTACGTTCTCGCTCGGTGGGGCGGTCTCGATCAACAGGATCCGAAACTCCACGACCGCGGCGATCGATGATGTCTCCAGCTTGAATGCGTCGAACGCGGCAGGTTCCGGAATTCGGGTCGCGGCCGATGATCAGGCGACGATCCGCGTCCTCGCCGGCGGTATTGGGCTCGCGATCCCTCGGGGAAGCGGGCTCGGGCTGGCGGCGGGTGTCTCGGTGGCGTCCAACGAGATCACGAATACGAGCGTCGGCCGCATCAGCGGAAGCTCGGCGACCACGGCGTCGGACGTCGAGGTCTCGGCACGCGCCGACTCGACGATCGAAGCGCTCACGATCGGCGTGGCGATCGCAGTCGGTGCGGGAGCAGGCGGGCTCGCCGGCTCCGGCGCGGGTGCGGGTTCGGGGAACACGATCCGGAATACGATCGCCGCACTCATCAGCGAAGACTCCGCCGTTCAATCGAACGCAGGGACTTTCACCGTGACGGCGAGCGACTCGACCGAGATCCTCGCGGGAGCGGGAGCGTTCGCCTTCGGGATCTCGCTCGGCGGTGGCGGCGTCGGCGCATCGGTGGGGATCTCGGTTGCGACCAACGACGTCGAGAACTCCGTGACGGCCATCGTCGATGATTCGACCGTCACAGCCGGCGGCGACCTGACCCTCAGCGCGGTTTCGACCGCCGCGATTCGCGCGCTCACGATCGGCGGAGCCGTGGGAGGATCGGGCGGCGGCGGCGGCGGTGTCGGTGTCGGAGCGGCGGGAGCCGGCTCCGGAAACACGATCGCCAACACCATCGGCGCGGCGATCCGCAATCAGTCGACGGCTACGGTGATCGGCGCCGGGAGCGACCTCTCGCTCGTCGCCATCGACAACTCGAGCGTCACCGCCGACGCCGGCGGCGTCGGGATCGCGCTCTCGGGAGGTGGTGGGGGCGGCGTCGGCGTCTCGCTCGGTGTCTCGGCTGCCGAGAACGAGATCAGCAATCAGGTCTACGCGAGGATCGACACTTCGTCGGCGACGGTCGGGGGCAAGATCGCGCTCTCCGCTTCCGAGACATCCACGATCAAGGCACTCTCGATTGGAGGGGCGGTCTCCGCGGCGGGCGGCGGCGGTGGAGGAGTTGGAGTCGCAGCGGCGGGCGCCGGATCCGGGAATACGATCCACACCACCGTCGCCGCCGAGATCCTTGCCTCCGGCGGCGTTCGGAGCGTGGTCGCTCAAGGTGGGGAAGTGAGGCTGAGCGCGACCGATTCGTCGAGAATCGAGTCGAATGCCGGTGGAGTGGGAATCGGTCTCGCCGGCGGCGGCGGAGGCGGCGTCGGCGTTGCGATCGGGATCGCGGCGGCCGAGAACGAGATCGGGAACGTCGTTCGCGCGGTGATCGATGGGTCGATCGTCTCCGCAACCGACGACGTCGTGCTCAGCGCGTCCGAATCGGCCCAGATCGAATCGCTGTCGATCGGCGGAGCGGTGGCGGTGGGCGGCGGCGGCGGCGGCGGCGTGGGCGTCGGTGGGGCGGGTGCGGGGTCGGGCAATACGATCTCGAACAGCGTGACCTCGTCGATTCGCAACGGCTCGATCGTGAACACCAGCAATGGCGGTGATGTGAGGATCTCGGCAACCGATTCCTCGACGATCGAAGCGAACGGCGGCGGCGTCGGAGTCGCCGTCGGCGGTGGTGGCGGCGGCGGCGTCGGCGCCTCGCTGGGCGTGGCCGTCGCGATCAATTCCGTCACCAATTCCGTCGTCGCCTCGATCGAATCCTCCGCGGTGAACGCAGCCGGGACGATCGCGATCTCGGCGACCGAATCGTCGACGCTCGACGCACTCTCGATCGGAGGCGCCGTGGCTGCCGGCGTCGGCGGCGGTGGTGGTGTCGGGGTGGCAGCGGCGGGGGCGGGCTCGGAGAACACCGTCCGAAACACGATCCATGCGAAGATCGTCGACATCACTTCCGGACGGATCGTGCAGGCTAGCGGGCCGATCACGTTGACGACTGTCGACTCGACGAACGTCGAGGCGAACGGCGGAGGTGTCGGCATTGCGGTCGGAGTCGGCGGCGGGGCAGGGGTGGGCGTGTCGGTCGGGATCTCCGCGGCCAAGAACAACATCGCCAATGATCAACAGAGTCTCATCTCGAATGCGCGAGTGATCGGTGGTCAGACGCTCGCGATGTCGTCGACCTCGAACTCCGATATCGATGCGCTCACGATTGGAGGCGCGGTCGCGGGCGGCGTCGGCGGCGGGGCGGGTGTCGGCGTCGGACTCGCGGGCGCAGGCTCGGGAAACACCATCGCCAACCAGATCCGGTCGAAGATCGCCGCATCGTCGCATGTGTCGATCCAAGGCGCGACCTCGCTGACGGCCACCGACTCGTCGAGCGTCACCGCCGACGGCGGCGGCGCGAGCCTCAGTGTCGGCGTGGGCGGCGGGGCCGGCGTCGGAGTCTCGCTTGGGGTTGCCTTTGCGGAGAACACGATCGCCAACCAGGTCGAGGCGGCCATCTCGCAATCGCTCGTCGAGGCAAGTTCCACCCTGACGCTCACCGCATCGGAAGCTGCTCGAATCGACAACTTCTCGCTTGGCGGAGCCGTCGCCGCGAGCGCCGGCGGCGCTGCCGGAATCTCGATTTCGGTGGCCGGATCGGGATCTTACAATACGATCCGCAACGTCGTGAAGGCCGAGATCCGCGATTCCAGCGGCTCCAATGGAGTGACGGCCGGCGGTGCGGTCTCACTGACCGCGACCGACGCCGCAACCATCCACGCCGACGGTGGCGGTGTCGCCGCCGCCGGCGGCGTGGGAGGCGGGGCCGGAGTGGGTGCCGCGGCCGGGTTCGCAACGATCGACAATATCGTCGAGAACGACGTCTTCGCGCGGATCCTCGCTTCTCGGGTCACCGTCAACGGCGCGGACCTCACCCTCACGGCCACCGAAGCCGCGAGTATCGACGCGCTGGCGATCGGCGGGGCGGTTGCTCTCGGCGCCGGTGCGGTCGGGGCTGCCGGCGCCGGAGCAGGAGCCGATGCCGAGAATCGTCTCGCAAACGAAGTCGAGGCGGCCATCGGAAGCGGGTCGACGATCGTCACGACCTCGGGCGGAGATGTGATCATTCGTGCCCGAAATACGGCATCGACCGACGCAAATGCCGCCGCCGCCTCGGTGGCCCTGTCCGGCGGGCTTGCGTCCGCGTCTCTCGCAGTGGGCGTCGGGATCGCGACGAACACGGTCGCCGACGTCGTCACGGCCGAGGCGATCTCCGCCTCCATCACGTCCGCGGGCGGTATCGAGGTGAGTGCGGTCAACCAAACCGCCGTCGACGCGCTTGCAGTCGCCGCCTCCGTTTCCGCTTCGTTCTCGCTCGGAAGTCTCGCCATCTCGGGTGGAGGCGCGAGTACCGATAACGTCGTCGACAATTCGATCAGCGCGTCGCTCTCGGGTGCATCGGGGACACGTGGATTATATGTCGCAGCCGGCGACGTCACCGTCGAGGCGGAGGAATCGGTCACGATTCGGTCGGAGGTCGGCTCCGAGGCTCTGACTTACGGCGCAGTCGGCGCCTCGGTCGGCACATCGATCGCGGACAACGAGGTGAGCAGCTCGGTCGACGCCGTCATCGATCATGCCGACATCACCACGTCGGGGAATCTGAATCTCGAGGTGTCCGGCCGTGAGACCGCGAGTACGCTGGGCGTGGCGACATCGGTCGCCGTCTCCTTGGGAGGAGCACTGGCCGGAGTCTCCGCGGACTCCGCGGTCAACCCCGTACTTCACGCGTTGGTCGGGGCGAACTCTTCGATCGCAGCGGACGGCGCGATCACGCTCGATGCCCGGTCGACCACGAGCGCCTCCGCGACCACCCTGGGAGCGACTGGAGGACTCGCTGCGCTGGGCCTCTCGCTGGCGGATGCCGAGGCCGGAGGGTCCACTCGTGCGTCGTTGCTCGGAAGCGTCTCGAAGTCCGACGACATCACGGTCAACACGAACGCCGTCAACGGCAGCTCCGCGCAGGCGTACGCGCTCTCGGGCGGGATCATCGCCGGGGCTGGGGCCTCCGCCGATGCGACCACTGCGCCGGTCGTCGAATCGGTCGTCGGCACGGCACCCATCGCCACGACCGGCAAACTCACGGTCTCCTCCTCGAATACGCCCGAAGCATCCGCAAGCACTTTTGGAATTGCCATCGGAGCGCTCGCCGTCGGCGTCTCTCAGTCCGACGCACTCGTCGACTCCACGGTCAACGCTCTCGTCGGCGGAGCGAATGCATCGATCTACGCATCGGAACTCGATGTCTTCGCCGCACTCGTCGATCCCGAGAACGGACGCAATACCTATGCGTCGGCGGGCGGCGCTTCGGGAGCGCTTCTCGGAGTGAATGCCACGCTGGCCGATGCCGCGAATCGGTCGAACGTCGCCGCCAGGATCCTGGATGGTACCCGCTTGATCGTGGATTCTGCGGTCACGATCAATGCGGTCGGCGAGAGCGACCAGTTCGCCTCGGGCGACAGTCTGAGCGTCGGCCTGATCGCCGCCGGCGCGAATCTCGCCAACGCGCGTTCCGAGCTGACCACCTCGGCAACGCTCGGCAAGAATACGTCGCTCACCGCCGGGGCCGATGTCGGCGGACTTCAGAACGGAAGCGTCTACTACGTCGTGCTCGACGATGTCCGCCGCTTCGAGCCCTCCGACGTCGATGCGACCGACGATGCGATCGATCTCGGGCCCGATCACGGCCTGCGCGTCGGCGATCGAATGGTCTACAACCACACTGTGGAGGACCCCGCTGTCGGAATCATCGGGGGACTCACGAATCTTCAGGTCGTCCGAGTCGCGAGCGTTGCAGGCTCCGAGGTGGAACTGGTCGATGACGAGACGGGGGACGCCATCGAGTTCGACGTCGACGACTCGACCGAGGGAAATCACTTCTTCCGCCTTCTCGATGCACGGCGGGTCGGTCTCGCGGCGACCAGCCAGGACTCGCTCGAAGACACGCCCGTCTTGATCACGCTCGACCCCTCCGTCGCGAAGGGAGCGGCGCACGCACTCGCATCGGTGGGAGGCGTGGTCCCCACGAGCTATGTGTTCAGCCCTGCAAACGATGTCGAGGGGACCTGGATCGAACTCGAGACCGCGGGCGACTTGAGCACGGGGGACGCCGTCCATTATCGACGCTCAGCAGGTGCAGATCTGATCATTCGCGCATACGGCAACGACAAGACCAAGGCCGAAACCGAGTCCGGCAGCGGCGGCTTGATCGCCGGAGCGGCCGCCGAGTCGACGACCGATCACAAGAGCACGACATTCGCCGGGATCCTCGACGGCGACGCGGGACAGACCGCCGCCACCTCGCTCTTCGTCGATCAGCTCCGGATCTCCTCGATCCAAGTCTCTCAGTTCGACGCCGTGACGAACACCACGCAGGCCTCTGCCGTCGGCTTCAGCGGGTCGTGGGCCGAGAACGACGTCGAAATCGACAATCACGCGCGAATTGGTTCCGGCGTGGACATCACTGCCAGCAGCCTCGAGGTCGTCGCGCAGACCTCCAACGAGAAGAACCTTGCCGGCAGCTACAACGTCAAGGCGGGCTCCGGCGGAGCGATTCAAGGGAACGCGGCCCACAGCAACACGTCGATCGACAACGATACGAGAGCAACGATCGGCGACAACGCGTGGATCGATGTCGTGGGCAGCGTCTTCACTCCCGGGTTGTTCCTGCTCTCCGCGCTCAATGAGTCGAACGGCGACGACGTGATTCGACTCGACAGCGGCGGGGCGATCGTTGGATCGGGCGTGGACAACGACATCGACGTCGACAACACTGCGGTGGCGTCGATCGGCGAGCACGGCCGAATCACGACCGTCGGAGACGTGACTCTCCAGACGCGCGCCGCGGCGAACCTGAAGACCGAGGCCCAGGCAAAGACCTACGGTCTCGCATCGGCTGCTTTCGTGAACACCGAGATCTTCATCGATCTCCAGCACATCTCCAGCGTCGGCAGAGGTACCGAGATCACCGCCCAGGGCGACATCAATCTGCTCGCGGGTCGCGATATCGAGAACAATCGGAATCGCTTTGTGCTCACTGCACACGGCGACGAGTTGAACGCATCGGCGATTCCGATCAGCTCCCTGCATGCACATGTCGGACTGCAACAGAATCATTATGTGACGGTGGCCCCCGAGGCGCTCCTGCGGTCGGGCGGTGATGCCGTGTTCACGGCCGAACAACTCAGCACGGCCGACATCAAGTCGTACGGCGAGGGCAAGAACTGGCTCACGGCCGTCGCGAAGGGAATCGACTCTCTCTTCGGGAGCGACGGCATCTCGGCCGAACTCAAGGGCGGCACCGCCTCGAACGACAAGATCACGATCGTTCAAATCGATGGGCGAGTCGATGTGGGCATCAACAAGGATCAGCGGTTGCGCATCGAGCGGGGCGCGGGAACGTCCGAGGGATCGTTGGCGGTCGTCGCCGAAAACATCGGCGACATCCGATATACGCGCACCAACGAGTCGGTCGCGAGCAATCTCGCCGAGCAGCGAAACACGCTCAAACGCCTGATTCAAGCCTACACCGGCGACGCACGGACCGTCGCCGCCTACGTCGCGCAGCTCCAGGCGATCGAGCGTCAGATGGAAGAGCTTGGCCTGGTCGTCACCGAGGGCAGCGACCGATTCTTCAATGTGGCGTTCACCGTTCCGTTCATCAAGGTCGCGCCGATCCGTGCTCAATCGGGCACCATTCGCATCAACAGCGAGACCGTCGCAGGCGGCGGTGCCTTGAATGCTCCGGGCAACGTCGTGGTCTCGATCACGAACTCGAGCCCCGCTTATCTCCAGATCGATGGGATTCTCCTCCCCGCGAACGACGGCGGGCGCGTGCGTTGGAACGGGGTCGACGCGGAGGACGTCTCGGACCTCACGGGTTTCTGGGGCTCGATGACCGCCTCGTCCGACTCTAGCCCGCCCTCCGTCACGATCACGAATTCCTACAACGCCGACGATCCGTCGAATTCGTCGGCACCCTGGAACGCATTCATCTCTCCCGATATCGTCGTTCGCGGCGAGATCTCGAATGTCCTGGGAACGGTCTCCATCAGCAGCCAAGGAAGCATCAACGTCCTGTCGAACATCGACGCGAGCACCTTGAACATCAATACGGGGAAGAGCTTCGTCTTCACCTCGACGAGCGCCTTGTTCCACGCGGGCGGCAACCCGGCGGGCGACACCAGCCCGTGGCAGTCGGTTCAACAGCTCCACGAGCAGCTCGGCCAGGAACTGGGGGAAGACATCCCGACTCTCGAGGTGATCGACGGGGGTGGGCTGCCCGGATTCGACCTCCTGATCACGGCGGCCGCTGCGGCGGGGGGCACGAGCAACATCATCGCGGCGAACAACGTCGTCATCGTTGCCGACACGATCAATGTCAACGGCATCATCCAGAGCGGTATCGCCGATTATCGCGGAACGATCGGGGGAGCGCAGCAGGCCCAGATCGATGCGGCTCGGGAGTCGCGGAGGGCCTATCTGGCAGGGGATTTCGCCGCTGCTCGAGGCGCTTTGGCAGGCGGCGTGACCACGACCGATTACCACTACTTCCTGCTCGATCTCGGTGGATCGCAGACGGTCGTCGACCCGGCGACGGGTCTCAGCTACACCACGACGAATTCGTCTCAGAACATCCGTGTCTTCTACAACGCCGCGGCCGACCGGATCGAAGTCAATGCGATCAAGGTCCAAGGCGGCTACATGAGCCTCACCGGACGCATCGTCAACACCGGTAGCGGCGAGCTCCGCGTCATGGATGGTTACGGTCGTATCGATATCGACAACGAGTTGCAGATTCCGTTGTTGATCAACCGACTCGATACGAGCCTCGGGATCGAGGGGACGATCGTCATCACCGACAATGGGCAACTCAACGGCCAGGGCGCGCCTCTGGTCACGACTTACAAGCGAATCGGGTCCGACGTCCAGACCACGACGCACTACTTCGTCCCGCCGGGGCAAACGCCGTCGACGCTCTCCAGCGTGGTCGTGGCGAGCACGCGCGAAGTTTCGTACACCCCGAAATCCGAGGGATATCGATACTTCTGGACGACGGGCAACGACCTGACCGTCTCGCGAACCACGACATACGGCAAGTCGTCCTGGCTCGGGATCGATGCGCTCGCCGCCGACCCGAAGAACATCACCGACGGTCCGAACGTCACCTACGGCAATCCGCGTCCGCTCGTGCAGGGCGGATACATGGCATACGAGCCGGGTGGAGAGACATACAAGTATGACTTCAAGCGCATCGCCACCGGCGCAGAAGAAACCGAGGTCATCGACAAGTGGACCAAGTCGACCTGGTACGGCAAGAAGACGTACTACGTCAAGACGCGCCGTTGGCAGGACAAGAAGGATATCCATACGCACAGCATCCGCGCGGACCGCGCGATCGGGGTCAAGTTCATCGGATACGACTTGGGACAGGCCGGCATCACGGTCGACTCCGCGGGCGACCTTCTGCTCAACGGATCGATCCAGAACATCGCGGGCTCGACCTCGCTCGCGGCGGCCGGTTCGATCGAAGCGTCGAACACATCGGCCAACATCGGCGGATTGAACATCGCGTTCCAGGCAGGCTCGGCGATCGGTTCGCAAGGAACAATCCTCGTGAACGTCGATGAGACGGGCGCGGTCGACGCATCGAGCACCGCAGGCGATGTCCGTCTCGAGCAACTCGCGGGCGATCTGCGAGTCGGTACGATCTCGACCGGCGGCGGCGACGTCTTCCTCACCGCCCAACTCTCGATCCTCGCTCGCGACGCCTCGAGCTCGATCACGGGGGGACGAGTGATCCTCGAGGCGACCAACGGCTCGATCGGTCAACTCGCCGGACAGGCCGTTCTGGTTCAGGTCGGAGCCGGCTCGCGTGATCATCTCGATACGATCTCGCGCGGCGAGGTCAATATCGAACAACTCTCCGGAGACCTTCGCGTCTTCCGTATCGACACCAATGGAGGCGTCGACAAGGCTACGATCGATACGAGTGGGACTCAGTTCGACGTTCGCGTGATCATTCGCTCGGGAGACCTGATCAACGTCAATACCAACGAGATCGCGGATGATCGGACGATCGAGCAACTCCGATCGGTCTACGATCGAATGCTCGCCACGCCCGGGACCGCTCACGAGTCGACCAACGCCACGATCTCCGCCTATGACTCATCGATCACGCAGCAGTATCAGACCTACTGGCGCTATCGCAACACCCAGACCGATCCCTCGGTCTACGATTCGCAGCACCTGGTCGAGCTGTCCGATGCGGAACGCGCGGTGTTCGAGGACTACTACGAGGCACAGGGTCTCACGGAACAGCAGATCGCCGATGCGATCACCACGCTCGAGAACAAGCGCACCGCGGAGTATCACACGCTGCACGGTCGTTTCGGGGCGGTTGGGAACATTCTCACCGGCGACGACTACGATCCCAACGTCTTCGATCCGAACTTCGAGTACTCCTCGACGAGCAACGACCCGCTCCACCGCCGGTTCGACGCAACCGCCATGTCGGGCAACTCGATCGATATCGGCGTGCATATCTTCACGCGGGGACAAGCAGTCGGATACTCCGCCGGCGGCGGCACGCCGATCGGCGGACTCGTCGACGGCGAGACCTACTACGTCGTGCCCGCTGAGGGCGGGCGAATCCAACTCGCGAGATCGAGCAGGGCGACGATCTTCGACCCGGCGACGAAGGTCCATTCCGACGGTTCGATCGATCTCGGATCGGCCGACTTCGACGACGGCGAGGCGGTGGTCTATCGAAGCAACGGCGGCGATGCCGTCGGCGGTTTGGTCGATGGACGAGTCTACTACGCTCGGGTCACAGGAATCTCCGGCGGCCGAGTGCGACTCGCTCCGACTGCCGAAGACGCCGAGGCTGGAACGAATCTGATCGACCTCGACGCCTCGGCCGCGACGGGCGAAGCGCACAGCATCGGCGGCACCGGCGAGGTGATCGAGATCGATGCCTCGGTGATGACCGGCTCCGGCCACCACTTCAGCGAGGCGATCGCACTCGGGGCGAGGTCGGCATGGAGCGATGGACAACTCTTCAACTCCGTCTCCGCGAGCATCCTTCAACCGAGGAATACCGGCGGCACGGTGACGGCGATCCAGGAATCGAACATCGTCGGCCGACGCATCACCGTCCGAAGCAACGACGGCTCGATCGGCACGCTCCTCGACGAACTCGAGATCGACTTGACCAACATCCAGTCGCTCTCGGATGAACAGAAGCTCGCGCTGGCGGCGGCCGAGCGACAGGACATCTCCTTCTATGCCGACCTCGCCGGGACCATCGAGATCGAGCCCAACGACCTCACTCGCGAGGCGAAGCTCGTGAAGCTGGCGAGAGCGCGTCCGATCAACGTCTCCGCGGCGGCGGAGCTCGACGCAGAGGCCGCCGAGCACATCTTCATCAACTCTCAGATCGACATGAAGCTCGCCCGCATCGTGGCGGGGGATGAGGTTCGTCTCAAGAGCAAGTCGAGCATTCTCGACGCCCGGACCGAGGGGGCGACCACTCCGAACGTCGTCAGCGGCGACTTGGTCCTCGAAGCGGAACTCGGTACGGTCGGAACCGCCGAACGCCCGATCTTCGTGAAGCTCGAGACGGGTGCGATGCTGTCGGCCCGGTCGGGCGACTCGGTCCAGATCCGAGCTCAGACTCAAACGATCGATCAGCAGTTCGACGGAAACTTGAACATTCTCGCCGTCAATGCGTTGAATCTGGTCGACGTCCGCAACCTCAGCGGCTCGATCCAGAACGCCCTGCCAGGCAACCCGAACTGGAACCTGCTCGCAGGTCGGCTCCATCTCCAGGCCGCGGGTGCGATCGGCCGAGCCGACAATTACGTGAACACCGAGGTCGGTACGACGACCCAAGCATTTGCCGTCGGGGATATCTTCATCCACGAGCGCAATCAAGCCGGGCTCGACGGCGGGATCCTGAAGGCCGACCGAATCGAGTCGAGCACGGGCAACGTCGCCCTCCGCGCGTTCGCTTCGATCGTGAATGCGGGCACCGGTCACGGTCAAAACGGGATCCCTCTCGCGAGGATCACGGGGAACGACATCAAGTTGGAGTCGGGAGTCGACAGCGTCGCGGGCCATGTCGGTCTCTTCGAAGAGGATCTGCTCATCGATACGGCCTTCTCGGGTCCGGGGCGTCTCACGATCAACAGCGTCGAGAGCGCTCATGTGATCGAGACGCTCGGCGACCTCAGTCTGGCCACCGTCTACGTCGCAAACTCCGGAGAGACCGCTTTCATCGCCGCGCCCGTGGGCAGCATCGTCAACGGCCTGACCGTGGGCGTCAACGTCCTCTCGGGTCGTACCTATCTGTTCGCCGCGCAGAACATCGGGTCGCGTGAAAAACGATTGACCTCTCAGGTCGGCTTCATTGAAGGGCAATCGACCGCCGGCGACACGTTCGTGGAGAACACGGGAGATCTCGTGGTCGGCGGCGTGCTCGCCGGCAGTGCCCCGGCAATGAGCGCCGGCGGCGGGATCTACGTACAGACGCACAGTCCGGCGACGATCTCGGAGAACGTGACGGCTGCGAACGAGATCGTCTACGAGGCGCTCGATACGGCCGACGCGGGCGACGACATTCGGGTCGTGGCCGGGGTCGTCGTCCGGTCGACGGGCTCGTCGATCTCGCTTCTCGCCGGCGACGACGTGTTCACCGAGGCGACTTCGCAACTCCTCGCCGCGACATCGATCCTGATCCAGGGCGACGTCGGCGGACTCGACGCGGGGGTCGGCTCCGAGATCACGATCATCGGTACCGCCACCGCCCCCGAGATCGAGATCGTGGGAGGAGCCTTCGAGGACACGATCCTCGTCGATCTCGATCCCACTCTCGACCTCATCACGGGGCACGTGGTGATCAAGGGAGGCGCGTCCGACGATACCGTGCGAATCGATCAGTTGCACACGCGAAGCTCGTCGATCGACATCGACGGCGAGGCCGGCGCGGACGAGGTGACCATCGATACCCGAGGCGGAGAGATCCACAACCTCATCAACGTCTTCGACAGCGGTGCCGATCAATCTGCCGATCGCATGCTGATCCGAACGACCGATGCGTTCGACGACGTCCTGATGCGTGCCGCCTCGGCTCCATTCGCCGCGGGCGTCGCATTCGTGGCCGCGCTCCATCAGGAAGGCGTCGAACGGATCAACTACAACGAGAAACTCGAATATCTCGACCTGGAGACGCGAGGAGCCGACGACGTCGTCACCATGGACGACGTTCGCAGCATCACACGGGTGTTCACGGGCGACGGCCGGGATCGCGTCCAGGTGGGACAACTCTACAAGACCCCGCGAAGCGGTGCGGGGGGCAACCTCGCCCCGCTCGATCCCTTCGATACCGTCGCGACGACTCGCGGGTTGCTCAGCCCCGGCACGAGTCGAGAGACCACCATCGACACCGGGGCCGACGACGACAAGGTCACCGTCTTCCACAACACGGCGCTCCTGAACCTGGTTGGCGGCGGCGGCGAGGACTTCTTCGACATCCGTGCCTTCGCCCTGGCTCACTCCGCCGAAGGTCCGCTCAACCCCGCGGGAGGTCGCGACCAGGTCGAGTACGTCATCAACGCCCCAGTGAATGTCGACGGATCCGGCGGATCGAATCGCATGCGGGTGCTCGGCACCGAGTTCTCCGATCAACTCGTGCTCCGCAACCGCGAGATCATCGGCATGGGACTGTTCATCGAAGAGCAGCGCATCGGCTTCATCGATGCGAATCCCGGCGAGGGCAACGACGAGACCTACGTGCTCGCCACCGACGCAAATGCCCATACGCTGCTGCAAGGCGGCATGGGTCACGATCGCACCTTCATCGCCGGCGACGTCCCCCGTCTCGCCTCGGGTTCAACCACGCTGTTCTCCGCCGTCAACGGACCTCATCGCCTCGAGCAGATCGCGCAGCAGCTGCTCGAGATCACCGGGACGTCCGACGTCGGTACGGAAGACATCGGACCCACGGTGCTCTTGCCGGGAGAGACGAATACGGCTTCCGCGATGGGATCGATCATCGAGTTCCGTCCCGCCGATCGACCGGGGACGCTCGACACCCTGACCATCGACGTCTCGAACCTCCCCTCTCAGTATGCGTCCGATCACCGCTCCGTGCTGGGAGCCACGATCGAGATCAGCGAAGGGCCGGGACGCTCGCGCTTCTGGCGAATCGCGTCGGTTCAACGAGACGATGCGCAGCAGCGATGGATGCTCTCGGTTCAAGATCCGTCGCAAGTTCCCGGCAACTGGCAGGTCCCAACCGCGGCGAGTCGCTTCGTGATCAATCGGCTCGCACGGAACTTCTTCGTGAGGGAAGCCGATCAGCTCGATCAGACGCTCGTGTTCAACGACGTTCAGACCGCCGATCAATCGTCGACGCTGACGCGCGACCGGCTCACCGGACTGGCGATGACCACGGGCATCACCTATCGCGAGCTCGAGGCCCTCGAGCTGTTCCTCGGGCAAGGTCGCAACACTGTCGACGTCACGAGTTCGATGCGTCGATCCGACGGCGTGCGGACACTCACGGTGGTGAACACAGGAGCAAGCGCCGACACCGTCAACGTGCAGTTGCGAGAGAGTCTCGATGGATTCTTCGCACTGAACACATGGAACGGCGATGATATTGTCGATGCGTCGACGTCGACGCTGCCGCTCGTCATCTTCGGCGGCCTGGGCGATGACCGCATCCGCGGCGGCCAGGGCGCGGACACGATCGTGGGCGACGAAGGGCGGGTCGACTACCGCAACGGGCAGGGGGCGGTCGTGCAGAGGCTCGGATTGAGTCTCTCCGAGCGGGTGCTCCTTGGGCCGGCGGTCGTGCCCGTCGAGACGAACGAACTCCCCTTCTTCGCGACCGACGGAGGCTTCCATCCCGCAAGCCTCGTGACGACGCGCGGCACTCTCGGCGGCGCCGATACGATCACGCAGGGGGTGGGCGACATTCTCGTGCTCGCGGGGCCCGGAAGCGACGTGATCATCGCGGGAGTCGGCAAGAATACGATCTTCGGCGACATGGGGAGGGCCTCGTTCCTCAACGGACTCCCGGTCTCGCTGGAGTCGGTGGATCTCGAGATCGGAGGGGCCGATCGGATCACGACGAATCGCGGCAACGACACGATCATCGGCGGCTTCGGCGTCGATACGATCGATGTCGGTGAAGGGGAGAACATCGTCTTCGGCGATGCCGGCATCGTGCGATGGGCGCTCTCGGGGGTGCCTCGATTGATCACCGAGATCGAGGCGATCGTTACCCGTTTCGGGGGCAACGACACGATCGTCGCAGGCCACGGCGGAAACATGGTGCTCGGCGGCACCGGCCTGGACCAAGTGACGCTCGGGCACGGCGACAACACCATCATCGGCGATCACGGCAAGATCCTTCGAGAGGTCGGTCTGCCGACGCGAATCGAAGCCTTCGACGTCACCCTCGGCGCGGACGATACGATTCGAGCGGGGAACGGCGAGAACACGATCTTCGGCGGACCGGGCTCGAACCGAATCACGGCGGGCGACGGCGGCAACCGCGTGGTCGGCGGCAATGGTCGGGCGGTCTACACGGCGGGAGTTCTCACGCTGCTCGAGAATACCGACATCACGATCGCAGGCTCGAACACGATCACGACGGGCACCGGCGTCGACACGATCCTCGCCGGATCGGGACGTGATCAGATCTCGAGCGGATCGAATTCCGACATGGTCGTCGGCGACAACGCGACCGTCACTTGGATCCGCACCAGCAGCGGCGCGGCGCTGTTGACGTCGGTCGTCTCGCAGTCGCCCGAGGTCGGGAATGTCGACGTGATCACGACCGGCGAGGGCTCGTCGACCGTGCTCGGAGGTGCCGGAGGAGACTCGATCACGGCGAAGGGGCGCGGCAACAACATCCTGATCGGCGACTCCGGCCGAGTCGACTGGTCGGGCGGAGTGCTCGCGAGGGTCGCGGGAGTCGCCCCCGGCAAGGGGGGCGACGACATCATCGTCTCCGGAGCTGGTGAGGATATCCTGATCGGTGGAATGGGGGCGGATCAGCTCCAGTCGGGCGACGGCGACGACCTCGTCTTCGGCGACAACGGAGTCATCGCCTTCTCGGGCGGGAGTCTCTCGAGCGCGGAGACCGACTCGGCGATCGACGGAGATGGGGATACGATCGCGGCGGGCAACGGCCGCGACGTCGTCTTCGGAGGTGCGGGGGCCGATGAGGTCGCATCAGGCATCGGCGCCTCGATCATCGTGGGCGACCACGGACGCGTCGACTTCACGCGTGGATCGATCTCCAAGATCGAGTCGTATGATCACAAGATCGGCGGCGATGATCGTCTCATCGGCGGTAACGGGAACGGGATCCTGATCGGAGGACCCGGCCGCGACACGATCTCCAACTCCTCGGGCAATGCCGTCCTGATCGGCGACAATGCGGTGGTCTCGCTGGTCGGCGGTTCGCCGACCACGATCTCCACGCTCGGCGCGACGATCGGCGGCAACGACACGCTCTCGGCAGGATCGGGCAACAACCTCCTGATCGGCGGCTTTGGGGGAGACGTGATCCAAGGCGGAATCGGCAATGATGCGATCCTCGGCGACAACGGCACGGTGACCTACGCGGCCGGTCAGGTCGGCACTCTGAAGTCGAGCGACCCGACTATTGCGGGCAACGATGCGATCATCGGCGGCGGCGGGAACGACGCGATCATCGCAGGATCCGGTGACGACGTGATCACCGGTGGACCTGGTGATGAGTTGGTCCTCGCCGACAACGGCGAGATCGGGCTTGCGTTCGGTCTTGCCCACATCCAGGCGAGCGACCCCAACTCCGGCGGACACGACCGATTCACGAGCACTGCGGGGCAAGACGTGGTGATCGGCGGTCCGGGCAACGACACGCTCATCGGAGGCGGCGGCACGATCCGCTTCTTCGGCGACATGGCGGGAGGATCGCGGTCGACATCCTCGGCGTCGCCGACCGCGAACCTCTTCCCCTCGACCACCTTCGAGACGACCGGCGGAGCCGACAAGCTCACGGGCGGCTCGGGAACCTCCCTGCTCGTGGGCGGAGCCGGGGCCGACACCATCGAAGGCAACGCGGGCAACTCGACGATCTTCGGCGATGCCGCGCGATATCTCAATGGCACTTATGTTTCGGCGTTCGCGACCATCGCCGGGGCGGGGGCGGCCGATACGATCGACGGCAACGCTTCGAACGCCTTCATCTTCGGCGGGCAGGGCAACGACACGATCAACGGCGGCACGGGCAACTCGACGCTCAACGGCGGATTCGGACCGAACGCCACCGGGCCGGTCGGCTACGATCGGATCTTCGCGGGCACGGGACGAACGACTCAGACGACGACCGATTTCGCGGTCGGCATCCCCACCACCGCGCTCTTGCCCGCTTATCGTTATCAGTTGAGCACGGATCACAGCGACGGCCGCAGCATCCTCACGACCGTCGCCGGATCCTGGTCGATCACCGGCGGACGGCTTGCGGCGACGCCGGTCGGCGGCCCCGCTGTCGCCACTCGGGCTCTCAATATCGCCTCGACCACGAATCTCGATCTCCAGACCACTTTCAACACCCGCCACTCCGCCGGCATCATCTTCGACTACCGCAGCCCGACCGACTACAAGTTCGCTCTCGCCACCGCGGGAGCGAATCGCGTCGTCCTCGGCCGGTGGACGACCTCGGGATTCATCACCGATCTCACGGTGACGAAGCCGGTCGCGCTCGGAGTCGACCAGGTCCTCGCCGTCACGCTCAGGGGCAAGGTCGCAACCGTCTATCTCAACGGAGTCAAGGTTCTCGAACAGTCTTACGCGTCGTCGACGACGACCGGCGCCGTGGGATTGACCGCACGCGACGGCGCCGGGGCATTCGACGATCTCTTCATCCGAGGCGACGACACCAAGTTTGCGCACGGCGGGCTCAACCAACTCCAAGCCGGGGCGGCAACCTCGAAATCTGCTTCGGCCCTCACCGATGCGATGCTCGCTCGGGTGACGGCCGAGGCGGCTCGAATCTGGGAGTCGGTCGTTCCCGGCGCAGGGCGCAAGCTGGGTCGGGTCGAGTTCCGGATCGTCGATCTTCCCGATGGTCGATTGGGAACCACCACGGTCGACGCCGTCGAGATCGACCTCGACGCATCCGGAAGTGGATGGTATGTCGATGTCTCGGCGCGAGGATCTACGGCGCGCCGTCGCTCGCCGCTCGCTCGATCCGCCAAGTCGGCGATCGAGGCGGCTGACAAAGTCGACCTGCTCTCGGTCGTTCTCCATGAGATGGGGCACGTCCTTGGACTGGACGACGTTGCGGTCGACGCCGAGCGTCCCAACGTCATGGCGGAGTCGCTCGAACCTGGTGTTCGGGTCGTCCCGAGCTTGAACGCTCTCCAACGCGGCATCGTGAAGACATCGATCCGTGCGGTTCCGAGCGGCCCGATCGGCAAAGGGCGGAGCTTTGGAGATCCCGTCGCCGCATCGCCGTCGGCCGTGCGCTCCGTGAATCGAGTTCGCGAGTCGCAGGCCCGAGTCGTCGCTGGGCGTCCGGCGCCGGTGCGGGTCACCTGGCTCAGCGCAGCTCACGACGTCGTCGCACCCGAGCAGGTCGATCGCGACCTCCGCAATGCTCGTCGATCCACTCGACGAAGCTGATCCCGAGAGGATCTCGAGGAGGAGACGCGCGGCCGGCGTCTCCTCCCGGAGCTCACTTGGGTTTTCGTCTCCCTTTCGAGGGTGACCAGTCGCCCGGCCCCGACTCGCGCGCAACTTCGCGCTCGATTCGGCGGATCTCGTCATCGGAGAGCAACTGCGGCGGTGCGGAGATCTCGCGGACCTCGGGAGAGTCGACCAAGTCGGCGAATTCCTCCAGCCAGAACGCCGACTCCGCCTCGGAAACCGATGCCGGCCGCTCGAGCGGCGGTGCTGATTCCGGAGGATCGTCCGAGTCGGATCGAGAGCGCTCGCGAGTCGCTCGTTGTTTCAACCGGTCGAGATACGTCAGGAATTCATCCGAGCTGGAGACCCGCGCTCGGCGCTTCGTCGCCGCCAGACGGACGCGGTTGTCGGAAGACACGACATGCAGCCGCTTCGGTTCGAGATGCGCCTTGATCAGATTCTCCAGCATCTCGTCGGCCGTCGGTTCACCCACGGCGAAGATCACCTCGATCCCCTTGTGGCGCTGACGAGGTGCGAGGTGCTCGGGGGCGGCCGCGGCATCGAAGACGATCGCCGTCTGATGCGCGTCGACGGGGTCGAGCAGGGAGGCGAGCTCATTGAGAAATCGATGACGAACCTTCCGAAGTCCATCGGGGCCGAGCTTGCCGTTGAGTCGGCCCGCCGCGTGCATCAGGTTGTATCCATCGATCAATATCCGCACGGATCATCCTTCGCGTCGACGGGGGATCGAGCAGCGGAGTCGCCGTTCGTGGATCGTGGGGCGAGGGAGCCCGCCTCACGATCCGACCGTCGAGGCTCCCCAATCAGGAAAATGGTGAGCACGGCGGCCCACTCGACGGTCGACAGAATGAGATACCTTTCGTGCAATCGATAGAACCCGGAGATGCCGCGAGTGTCGAGATGCAGGTCGAGCTGTTCATTCAAAATCATGAGAATGAGCTGAGACAAGAATCCGATCGCAACCGCACTTGCGCGGAGGAACCCGAGCCGACCTCGTCTCGAGACGCGATCGGCGAGAATGCGTACGACGGCCAGGCCGAGAGCGGCGATCCCGAGCAGGTTCAAGGGATCCGAGACTCGCCGAGAGATCGCACCGGCCTCCATCGCCCCATACTCTTCATGCAGCACGGGGACGACGATGCCTGCGTAGAAAGTGAAGCCGCCGAACCAAAGGGCGAGACCCACCTCCGCCGCACGGCGGAGGAGGGCTGCGGCGAGATCTCGTGCGTGCGATCGACAGGCTTCGTTCGGGGACACTCTGAACTCCTGGGGGGATGGACTCGAATGCGAGATCCACCGAGTCGCCACGACCCGCAGACCGCCGACACGGTCGATGCGGCTCTCCCCCAGTTTGTCCGACACGGCTGCGCCGATCAACCCGATCACCGGTCGGCGACCGTTTCGACGCAGGGCAGACTCTCAGATCATCCCAGGGATCACGTCCTCGAAGAGGAGTTGGATGAGTCGAGATCCGTGAGGAGTGCTCCAGTCCGAGGCCAGTTCCGCGATCATCGTGTTGGTTGCCGTCAGGACGACTCCCGCGGCCTCCATCCGACGGCGTGCCAATTCTTCGGAGTCCTCGAAAGGCGAGCCCGAGGCGTCCATCACGGCCTGAACTGCGAACCCTTGCGCTACCGCGCTGATCGAAGGAAAGACCAGGCAAACGTCGGTGGTCACTCCGGCCATGATGAGGTTTCGCCGCCCGGTCCCGACGACGGCGTCCCGGAACGCGGGGTCCTCCCAGGCATTCACGATTCCGGCCCGCTGCACGCGATTTGCGAACGCCGTGGGGAGGATCTCGGCGAGTTCCGGCATCAGCGGCCCTTGGACGCGATCCTCCTGCGAGGAGGTGAGCACGACGGGCATCCCCAGGATGTTCGCGGCCTTGGCCAACGCGAGCGAATTCCGTCTCACCCGATCGAGCGGGAGATTCTTGATCAGCTTCATCGTGCCGACCTGGTGGTCGATCAAGATCAGAGCCGACGATTCCGGGGTGAACCGAGAGACGTTCTCGATCATGGGAAGATCCTGAGATCCTTGGAACGGGTATCAGAGGGAAGGGTAGTCGGTATAGCCGCGAGAGTCGCCGCCGTAGAAGGTGGCGGGATCGAGTTCATTGAGCGCCGCGCCTCGTTCGAATCGACGGGGGAGGTCGGGGTTCGCGAGGAAGAGCCTGCCGAAGGAGACGAGGTCGGCGTCGCCTCGTTCGAGAACGGCTTCGGCCTTGGCGAGGTCGTAGTCCTGGTTGACGATCAAGGAGCCCCGGAAGAGCGGGCGGAACGTCGACGCCGGAATCGGCCGGCCGCCGTGACGAATGTCGCTCGCGCTTGCTTCCATGATATGAATATAGGCAATTTTGAGTTCATTCAAGGCGGCGACCGCGTGGCTGAACGTTGCGACGGGGTCGGAGTCGCGGATATCGTTGTAGGTGTTCGAGGGCGAGAGCTTGACTCCCACGCGGTCGGGGCCCCAGACGTCGATCGCGGCGGATGTGACCTCGACCAAGAACCGAGCACGATTGGCCGCGGAACCGCCGTATGCGTCGTCCCGCCGGTTGGTGCCGTCCTGGAGGAACTGGTCGGGGAGGTATCCGAACGCCCCGTGGATCTCGACGCCGTCGAATCCGGCCTCCCATGCGTGCTTCGCGGCGGTGCGATACTCACCCACGACCGAGGCGATCTCGTCGAGCGTGAGTGCGTGCGGCGTCTCGAAGGGAACTCCGCCGTCGCCTCGGAACTGCAAGGTCTTGCCCGAGATCGCGATCGGGGAGGGGGCGACCGGCAACTCGCCGCCGTGGAAGAAGGAATGCGAGACGCGCCCGCAGTGCCAGAGCTGGAGGAAGATCTTGCCGCCCGCGGCGTGAACGGCTTCCGTGACCGTTCTCCAGCCGTCGACCTGGTCGCGCGAGTGGATGCCGGGAGTCGCCGGATAACCCACTCCTCGGGCAGAGACCTGCGTCCCTTCGCTCACGATCAGGCCGGCCGAGGATCGCTGCCGATAGTATTCGGCGTTGAGAGCGACGGGGACGTTTCCGTCGCCCGCGCGATTACGCGTCATCGGAGCCATCACCATGCGATTGGAGAGCGTGAGGGGTCCGAGTCGAGTCGATTCGAGCAGCAAGTATCGAGACATGCGGTCCTAGTCGATCAATAGGGCCATGAGGGGGAAGACGCGACGGCCGGATTCTAGGCGCGCGGCCGGCATCGACAAGGCGCGAGATCGCGCGGGCATGCCGGGATCGACGATCCACGTCGCGCCCAAGTCCCGAACGGTTCGACCCGGCTTCTCTTGTAACGAGCCCAAAGCCGGCATAGCCTTGAGGTTGGGGTGCGGTCGACGGCATCGGCCGATGGCGCTCGATTGTGTGATCGCACTTCGCGTTCGGTGGGAGGGTCGGGTGACGAACGAGGTCTCGCGTTCCGATCTGTTGCGGGTTCTGGCCGAACACAGGATCGCGCCGGGGCCCGTTGTCGAGCGAGTCTCGCACGAATCCGAGGACGACTCGGCTCGGGCACTGCTCCGCGGGCTAGTGGCCGCGCGGGCGTTGACGCCTTATCAGGCGGAATGCCTCCTGCACGGCCAGGTCGATCTGATCGACCTCGGAGCGTATCTGATCCTCGATCGTCTGGGTTCGGGAGCGATGGGCACGGTCTACCGCGCGCTGCACCGCCGGATGAATCGAGTGACGGCGATCAAGATGATGACGTCGGAGACCGCGCGCAAGCCTGGCTTCTCCGAGCGATTCGATCGTGAGGTCCAGACCCTCGCGCAACTGCGCCACGACAATATCGTGATCGCCTACGACGCTGGAGAGTGCGGCGGGCGCCCTTATCTCGCGATGGAGTTCGTCGATGGTCGCGACCTGGCGACCGAGGTCGTCGAGGGTGGGCCGCTCTCGACCTCCGATGCGGTCGACGTCGTCATCCAGGCCGCGTCCGGACTGGGCTATGCCCACCGTCGAGGGCTGGTTCACCGCGACGTCAAGCCGGCGAACCTCCTCCGCGACGCCGGAGGGACGGTCAAGGTCGCGGATCTCGGGATCGCCCGCGTGAGGGACATGGGCGATACCGTCGTCGACCATGCGATCACCCAAGCGGGCGACTTCATCGGTTCGGCGGCCTACGCCGCGCCCGAGCAGGCGATCGACGCCACCGCCGTCGATGCCCGGGCCGACATCTACGCGCTGGGGTGTACGTTCTATTTCCTCCTGACCGGACGTCCGCCCTACGTGAACAAGTCGCTCATGTCGCTCTTGCTGATGCATCGCGACGCAGCGATCCCCGACGTCCGAGCCGACCGTCCCGACGCGCCCGCCGAGGCCGCTTCGTTGATCGCTCGGATGCTCGCCAAGGACCCCGACGATCGATTCGCGTCGATGGATGACGTGATCCGCGCACTCCAGACGCTTCGTGCGGGCGGGAAGCTGTCGTTCGATCGTCCGAGGCGAGCGGCCCGTGGACCGCACGGAGATCGTTCCTCCGCGGGGCTCGATCCCGCGAGCGACTTCGAGGATCGCATCCGCCCGTCGGCGGAACTCGAGACCGTGGCGGAAACGCCCGCGTCCGCAAGAGCTCCGACGACCGCACCGAGCCTCGGCCACTCGACGACCGAACGCGGCGACGCCCGCAGGCTGGCGCGGATCAGCGTCGTGCTCGTCGAGCCCTCGCGGTTGCAGTCGCGCGTCGCACGGGGATTCCTCGAGGCGCTCGGGATCACGCGGATCCGCTCGACCGACTCCGGACGAGAGGCAATCGCGTGGGTCGACGAGGAAGGGCCGGACATCGTCGTCTCGGCGATGCACCTCAGGGATATGTCCGGGGCGGAGCTCGTTCGGGAACTCGCCGGCCGACCCGGAGTCGCGAAAGTCGGATTCGTGCTCACCTCGACCGACGGCGAGCCGGGGCAGGCCGACTCCGTCGCCGACCTCCCCCGTGCCCATCTCCTGCCCAAGCCGTACCGAATGGAGGATCTCGCGGAGACCCTCGACAAGGCACTCGCGGCGGGCTGATCCCGATCACTCGGAAAGTTGGGCCTGGATCACGACGTGATCGAGCAGACTGTATGTCGCGTCGGCATTCTTCGGGTCGATGCTCGCTCGAGCCAGCCGGCGAGCGAACGCCCTCAGGTCCTCGAGATCGCGGGGAGGCCGACCGAACGACGACGCCGCGAGATTGGGTTGTCCCTCGCAATAAGGTACTGCGCGGACGTGCATGTCGCGGGGGTCGAACACTCCATAGACCACGCCGACGAGTTCTGAGGCTGTGCCTCCGACCGATCGGAGCCGCTCGCTCATCACGTGCGCTCCCCAAGCGGCGTTGAGGTAGGTGACGAGCCGCGCCAGGTCGTCGAAGTGCTCGGGCTCACGTGAGAGGTTCTGGCCCATCGCCTCATCGAGAGCCTCGGCCGCCATGATCAGCGCCGGGAAATAGAGATGACCGAGGAGAGCGGCGACCGAACCGGTCGCAACCGGCTTCGGGCTCGAACTCGCCTGGAACGATCGCACCGCCTCCGACACCGCGCCGCAGCCTTCGTGCCCGAGGGAGATCATCAAGCGCATGCGCTTGTTGTAGTTCGGATCGCCGTCTTCGCCTCGGATCCACGCGATCGGCGAGCCCGCGTCGTGAACCAGGTTGCGCAAGGCGTATTCGATGCTGCCCATGCACTCTTCGGCCACGACGTTGCCGGCGAGCCGGACGTTGAAGACGTCGTTGATGAAGTCCATGCCGAAGATGATCTCGGCCGGAGCGCGAGCGTCGACGCAACCGAGGACGAGCGCCAACGGCAACTGGATCGGGAAACCGTTGGCGTCGCGCGGTTCGAGGAGGACGTCGGAGTCGGAGAGCTGAATCACCTGCGAACCATGCCGCGTCGGGTTTCCGAGTGCGGCCTCACGGCAGTCGCGGATGTAGCGAACGACTTGGAGATTGCCCTCGATCAGCTTGCGTGCCACGCAATGCCACTCGGGCTCGCCGGGTTGGAGAGTCGGATCGTCGATCGCTCGATACATCGTCGCGGGGGCGCTCGGCGAGTATCGGTAGATGAAGTCGATCGGAGCCATGGCGGCTCGGCGGGCGGCGCGTTCGGGCATGATCAGCGATCCTCGGTTCAGGAAATTCGTTTCTCATTAGAGGCGGATCGCGGCGCCGCGTCAATTGCGAGTCATTGACCTTGGGCTCGGAATCGAACCTCTCCCGAAACGATCACCGTGTGGGCGCGTCCGCGGACCTTCCACCCCGCGTAGGGCGTGTTTCGACTCTTCGAGTAGAACTTGGACGGATCGATCGTCCACTCGACGCGCGGGTCGATCAGGGTCACGTCGGCGTCGGCTCCGTGGGCGAGCGTGCCCTTCGGAATGCCCAGCAACCGCGCGGGGTTGATCGTCAGTTTGCGGATCACCTCGTTCCAAGTCAGGTGGCCCGGCTCGATCAGAGCCAGGATCGTGATCGGCAGCAGCGTCTCGAGCCCGACGATTCCGAAGGGGGCCTGGTCGAGCTCGCGCATCTTCTTCTCGGGCGCGTGGGGGGCGTGGTCGGTCGCGAGGAGCTCGATCGTGCCGTCCTTCAGGCCCTCGATCACGGCGTCGACGTCGTCCTGGGTGCGGAGGGGGGGATTCATCTTGTAATTCGAATCAAAAGTGCGCAGGCATTCGTCGGTCAACGTGAAGTGGTGTGGGCAGGCTTCGGCCGAGACCTTGATCCCCCGCGCGATCCCCTCGCGGACGAGCTCGACAGAACGTCGTGTCGAGATATGTTGAATGTGGACGCGGCCGCCGGTGATCTCGGCGAGTCGGATGTCGCGCGCCACCATGATATCCTCGGCGGCGGGGGGCATGCCGCCGAGTCCGAGGCAGGCCGAGACGTGGCCGGCATTCATCACTCCGCCGGTCGTGAGCTCGGGAACCTGGCAGTGCTGCATGATCACTTTATCGAACATCTTTGCATATTGAAGCGCGCGGAGCATGAGCGACGACGAAGCGACCGGGGCCCCGTCGTCGGTGAAGGCGACCGCGCCGCCGGCGACCAGGTGCCCCAGCTCGGCGAGCTCGACTCCGTCGCGCCCCTTGCTCACGGCGCCGACGGGGTAGACGTTCGCCTTGCGAGCCCGTTGAGCCTGGAGGATCACGAACTCCGCCGCCGCCTGGCTGTCGAGCGCGGGCCGCGTGTTCGGCATGCAGGCGACCGACGTGCATCCGCCCGCGAGTGCGGCCATCGCGCCCGTGGCGATCGTCTCGTCTTCCTCGTTGCCCGGTTCGCGAAGATGGACGTGGGCGTCGATCAAGCCCGGGCAGACGATCAGGCCCGTCGCGTCGATCGTCTCGTCGGCCTCGAAGCCCGCGCCGTCTGCGTCGAGCCCCGAGCCGATCCGGCGCACCTTGCCGTCGGCGAGCCAGACGTCGGCCGTCGTGTCGAGGTTGCGGCTGGGGTCGATGACGCGGCCGGCGGTGATGCGAATCGTCGCCACGGACTGCTCCTCGGATGCGAATCGTTCAGTGGTCGGAATATCTCGGATTCAAACCGACTTCGGGAGTGTTGTCGGGCACGCGGGCTTCATTCGCTCGCGCTCTCTCCGGGCAGTGCGCCCGTCTTGCCGCTCAAGAGGTAGAGCACCGCCATGCGGACCGCCAACCCGTTCGAGACCTGGTCGAGAATCGCCGAATTCGGGCCGTCGGCCACTTCGGGAGTCAACTCGACGCCCCGATTGATCGGACCTGGCGCGAGCAGGAGCAGACCCGGCTTGGCCCGCTCGACCCGCTCCTTCGTCATGCCGTAGAACTCGGAGTACTCGGCGACCGAGGGGAAGTGCCCCCCGGCCTGCCTCTCGAACTGGATTCGAAGGACGTTCACGACGTCGCAGACGGGCAAGATTTCGTCGAGGTGGTAGGCGACCTCGCAGCCGAGCCGGGTGAGCGAGGAGGGGACCAGAGTCGGAGGGCCGCAGAGGATCACGCGCGCCCCGAGCTTGCGCAGGCCCCAGATGTTCGATCGAGCCACCCGCGAGTGGCTGATGTCGCCCACCAGCCCGACCGTCAGTCCCTCGATGCGCCCTTTCTTCCGACGGATCGTGAGCAGGTCGAGCAGTCCCTGCGTCGGGTGTTCGTGCGGTCCGTCGCCCGCGTTGATGATCGACGCCTTCACGTGTTGCGCCAGGAGGTGGGGCGCTCCGGGAGTCGGATGACGGACGACCATCACGTCGGCGCCCATCGCCTCGATGTTTCGCGCAGTGTCGATGAAGGTCTCGCCCTTCGACAAGCTCGAGACCGACGCGGTGAAGTCCTGCGTGTCCGCCGAGAGTCGCTTCGCGGCGAGGCTGAAACTGGTTCGGGTCCGCGTCGAGTTCTCGAAGAAGAGATTGAACACGACGGACCCGGTGAGCGCGGGCACTTTCTTCCGCGTTCGGGTCGAGATCTCCCCGAACGACTCGGCCGTGTCCAAGATCCGAACGATCTCAGCCGCCGAGAGGTCCTCGAGCCCCAAGAGATGTTTGCGCGTCCAAGCGGTCTGATCCGCGGCCGGGGCGGTCGTCACGGTCGAAGGCTCCCGAGATCGTTCGGTGCAACAGGAGGTGAAGGAACGAGGAGATCGCTTCGCGTCAGGTCGAAGACGCGGAGCGGATGAGCCGAATCTCGTCGAGTTCGTCGATCGGCCGGATCCCGACGCGGATCCGGTCCTCGCGACGGCAAGGGATCTCGATCCCGACGACGTCGGCCTGTACGGGCAGTTCGCGCGAACCTCGGTCGACGAGGACCGCGAGACGCACCCGCGCGGGGCGTCCCAGGTCGGAGATCGCTCCGAGCGCTGCGCGAACCGTTCGACCGGTGGCGAGGACGTCGTCGACCAGCACCAACTCGGCATCGTCGAGGGAGAAGGGGATCTCCGTCCCGCGGAGGACGGGGCGCCGCACGGCGAGATTGACGTCGTCGCGATAGAGTGTGATGTCGAGGGCGCCGACCTCGACCGTCGCGCCCGCGGAATCACGCGCCCAGGCGGCGAGTCGCGCGGCGAGCGGCCATCCGCGGGTACGAATCCCCACGAAACGGAGGGCGACGTCGGTAGGAGAGCCGGCGACGATCCGCTCGGCCATCCGAGCGACCAGATCGTCGAACCCCGAGCCCGCCACCAGAGTCTCTTCGGACATCGCTCGACCTCGCGAGGGGACCGGCGAATCCGCGTCTCGACCTCGCTCGTACTCTATCGGGGGAAGTTCCCCTGGGCAAGCAGCCGATCGACGACGAAGCCCGTCGGTGCCGACGGGCTTGCGATTGATCGACCCCGCGAAACGGTTAGAATCGGACAGGATGGATCGATCGTACGCGGCCTACGGAGGGGCGACCATGCCGAAGCGGCTCTGGATCACCGTGTTGAGCGTTTGGCCCGGCCTGGCGCAAGTCTGGTCCGGGCAAGAAGTTCTGGGCTTGATTCTCGCGGCGGCCTTTGCTCTGGCGCTCAACGCCGCGCTTGTCGCCCGCTTCATCTGGACCGAGGCCGTGCCCATTCCCTGGCCGGGATTCTTCTCGGTGGCGGCTGTGCTCTGCTGGGGCGCGGCCTTCGGGTATACGGTATGGTGGGCCTGGCTCTGCCATCCCGAGCGCTATCGACTCGAGATCGATCGCCTCTTTCGCGAGTCTCAGGAGATGTATCTCCAGGGGCGATGGAACGAAGCACGGAAGCGGCTCGAGCGCATCCTGTCGATGGACGAGACCGACGCCGACGCCCTCATGCAGCTCGGCATGCTCTTCGTACGAACCGAACAGACCGCCCTCGCTCGGAAGTCGTTCCGCCAATGCCTTGAACTCGAGGCCGGCGCGAAATGGCGCTGGGAGATCGATCGAACGCTGGCGAAGCTCGAGAGTTGAGTTTGCCCGACCGCGTTCCGGGTCCTTTTCGAGCCGTGATCGTCGCCGTCGACGCCCCCGTTTCGGGAGGGTCGGCGGCGACCCTTGTTTCCCCCCGACCGATTATGGTGTAGTTTGGATGTGAAGGGTGCGCGGTCCGCGAGGCGCCGTCGGCGTCGCGGCCCCCTTGCCCGGGATGAGCACCGGTTATAATAGAAGTTGTCCGGGGACCAGGGATCGGGCTGCGCGGCCTCGCAGGACGTCGCCGCGAAGCGCTGGGTGAATCGGCCTCGAACCTTCCGCATTTCTCCCGCGTCGTCGTCGCAGGAGGGGACCTCGCGGTTCTCTCCCCGACCTCCCGGAGCTTTTCCGTCGGAGCGGACCTCAATGTATGAGCGTTTCACCGATCGTGCCCGCAAGGTGATGCAACTGGCCAATCAGGAGGCCCAGCGCTTCAACCACGAGTACGTCGGAACCGAGCACGTCCTGCTCGGCCTCGTCAAGGAAGGCAGCGGGGTCGCCGCGAACGTGCTCAAGAATCTCGACGTCGACCTCCGGAAGATCCGGGTCGAGGTCGAGAAGATCGTCCAGACCGGGCCCGACATGGTGACGATGGGCAAGCTCCCGCAAACCCCTCGCACCAAGAAGGTCATCGAATACTCGCTCGAAGAAGCGCGCAACCTGAACCACAACTACGTGGGAACCGAGCACTTGCTGCTCGGCCTCTTGCGCGAGCAAGAAGGCGTGGCCGCTCAGGTTTTGATGAATCTCAACCTGAAGCTGGAAGAAGTTCGCGAGGAGGTGCTCAACTTGCTTGGTCATGGGATGGAAGCCGGCGGCGAAGGTGGGGAACGCGCCTCGGCAAAAGGCGGGAAGTCCAAGACTCCGGCCTTGGATTCCTTCGGTCGCGACCTGACCGATCTGGCGAAGCAAGGCAAGCTCGACCCGGTCATCGGCCGCCAAAACGAAATCGAACGCGTGGTGCAGATCCTCTCGCGCCGCCAGAAGAACAACCCCGTTCTCCTGGGCGAGGCGGGCGTGGGCAAGACGGCGATCGTCGAGGGCCTCGCCCAGATGATCATCGACGGCAACGTCCCCGAATTGCTCCGCGACCGACGGATCGTCGTCCTCGACCTCGCGATGATGGTCGCCGGCACGAAGTACCGCGGCCAGTTCGAAGAGCGCATCAAGGCCGTCATGAACGAGGTTCGACGAGCCAAGAATACGATCCTCTTCATCGACGAACTGCACACCCTCGTCGGCGCCGGCGGCGCAGAGGGTGCGATCGACGCGTCGAACGTCCTCAAGCCCGCGCTCGCTCGCGGCGAGGTCCAGTGCATCGGCGCGACCACGCTCGACGAGTACCGCAAGTACATCGAGAAGGACGGCGCCCTCGAGCGCCGTTTCCAGACGATCGTCGTCGAGCCGCCCTCGAAGTCCGAGGCCCTCGAGATCCTGCGCGGACTGCGTGATCGCTACGAGGCCCACCACCGCGTCCAGATCACCGACGACGCCCTCGAGGCCGCGATCGAGCTCTCCGATCGCTACATCACCGGGCGCTGCCTGCCCGACAAGGCGATCGACGTCATCGACGAGGCCGGCGCCCGCGTCCGTCTCAAGGCGATGACCCGCCCGCCCGACCTCAAGGACCTCGACGATCAGATCGAACGCCTCAACCAAGACAAGGAAGAGGCCGTCGCCAACCAGGACTTCGAGCGGGCCGCCGCCCTCCGCGACCAGGCCGACAAGCTCAAGAAGAAGAAGGAAACGATCAACCGCGAGTGGCGCGAGCGCTCGAAGGAAGTCGACGGCACCGTCGACGAAGAGGTCGTCGCCGAGGTCGTCAGCAAGATGACCGGCGTTCCCCTCACCCGTCTCGAGGCCGAGGAGACCGCGCGGTTGCTCAAGATGGAGGATGAGCTTCAGAAGAAGGTGATCTCCCAGGGCGAAGCGATCAAGCGGATCAGCCAGGCCGTGCGCCGGAGCCGTGCAGGACTCAAGAACCCCAACAAGCCGATCGGGTCGTTCATCTTCGCCGGACCCACCGGCGTCGGAAAGACCCTCCTCGCGAAGAGCCTCGCCGAATTCATGTTCGGCAACGCCGATGCGTTGATCCAGATCGACATGTCGGAGTACATGGAGAAGCACAACGTCTCCCGCCTCATCGGCGCGCCTCCGGGCTACGTCGGCTATGAGGAAGGCGGCCAGCTCACCGAGAAGATCCGTCGGCGTCCCTACGCCGTCGTCCTCCTCGACGAAATCGAGAAGGCCCACCCCGACGTCTACAACATGCTCCTCCAGATCATGGAGGAAGGCAGGCTCACCGACAGCTTCGGTCGCATGGTCGACTTCAAGAACACCATCATCATCATGACGACCAACGCCGGCGCAGAATCCGGGATGTCGAACCAGTTCGGCTTCCCCGGCTCGCGCGACGACGCCAAGTCGTACGAGAAGATGAAGGAAGACTACAAGGGCTCGATCGAGCGCTACTTCCGCCCCGAGTTCTTGAACCGACTCGACGACATCATCGTCTTCCACCAGCTCAATCGCGAGAACCTCAAGCAGATCATCGACATCGAACTGTCGAAGGTCCGAGCTCGGCTCCGCGACCGTGGTCTGGAACTCCTCCTCACCCCCGAGGCCGAGGAACTGCTCATCGACCGCGGCTTCAACCCCGAGTACGGTGCCCGGCCGCTCCGCCGCTCGATCGAGAACCTCATCGAGGACCCCCTCTCCGAGGACATCCTCAGCGGCAAGTACAAGGGCAAGGATCAGATCCTCGTCCGCGCCGAGGGCGAGGGCAAGGAGCGGAAGCTCGTCTTCGAGGGGGCCGTCAAGGACGAAGCCGTCGCCGCCGCCGTCGCGGGCGAGGCCGCCTCCGCCGACTGATCGGCCGCGCCTCTCGACAATTCGACGCACCCGCGGGAGCGGTCGACTCGTCCAACCGAGTCGGCCGCTCCCGTTTCCTTTGCAAGACGCTGCGCCGCCGATTTGCCTCCTCGGGCCGTCCGGTTCGCCCCTCCTCGACACCGCGAACGACGGAATCCCCCGATTCGGAAAAAATCACGCCCCGCTTCATTGACAAATCACAGAGATTTCTGTCCAATTTCCAAGGACTCGTGTGCAGGGCGTCGGTCGTCTCCTTGCGCACGCGTCGGCGATTGAGCCGTGGGGTCGTGTTCGGTTCGCCTGCGTCGGCCAATGTTCGCTCTTCCGGCTTCACTCTGCCGGACGAGATGCGCATTCCTCGGAATTCTCCGGGGCCGAAGCGACGTTCCGTTGCGCTCCTGCTCCGGTGATCGCCCGCTCGTCTTCCTGCAATCCATCCATCAAGCCGTTCGAAACGATCACTGCCCTAGGCGGTGTTCGCGCATCGTGAATCGACGCATCTTCGTGCGTGCATCGGTTCATTTCGGTCTATGCTCATTTCCTTGGAGTCGGGAACGCATCATGAAGGCATTCTTCCGCGGTATCGCCTCGAGCCTCGCACTCTTCGCGGTCCTGGGCATCGTCGGCTGCGAGGACAATGAGAAGTCGAGCGGCATCACCCAGATCGAGGGCAAGGCCTCGGGCAGCTCGATGACTCCCGAAGAGTACGCCAAGGCGAACGCCAAGGGCGCGAGCGCGACCGGCGGCAGCTACCCGGGCGCCAAGAAAGCCTCCGCCAAGACCGGCGTCGCCCCCAAGTGATCACGGTCCCGGACGTCACGAGATGAGGATCTCTTCCGTCCTCTCTCGGCGACGCTCGGACCGACTCTCCGAGCCGCCTCTCCCCCGGTTCGTCTCCGTCAGTCCCTCATTTCCTTCGTACTCGGTTCATTTTCCGAGGAGGCTCACATGCCCCGTCTCCGTCGAGGGTTCACCTTGATCGAGCTGCTGGTGGTCATCGCGATCATCGCGGTCTTGATCGCCCTGCTGCTCCCCGCCGTCCAGGCTGCCCGCGAAGCGGCCCGCCGCTCGCAGTGCACCAACAACCTCAAGCAGATCGGCCTCGCCGTTCACAACTACCACAGCACCTACGACGCGGTTCCGCCCAGCGGCTCCCGCTCCGCCAGCTCCGACGCCGGCAACGGCTGGGGCGCCAACCCCCAGCTCTACTCGATGAAGGCGCGCTTGCTCCCCTACATGGAACAGCAGGCCACCTACAACTCGCTCAACTTCTCGCTCACCCCGCGCTGGGGCAACAACGCGAACGGCATCAACCAGGACGGCGGCGCGGCCAACTCGACCGCCTACCGGACCAAGATCGCGTCGTTCCTCTGCCCGTCCGACTCCAAGAACCCCGGCAACACCGACGCCAACGTCGCCTCGCACAACTACCCGAGCAACGTCGGCAACAACCGCCGCTACAACGGCTGGGTCCCCGACGGTCCCGCCTACTTCACCGGCTGGGACGGCCCGATCCGCGGAGTCATCAACTTCGCCGCCGTCGAAGACGGTCTGAACAACACCGCCATCTACTCCGAATGGGTCAAGGGCCCCTCGATGGACCCCAATGATCCCTACTTCAAGGACGGCCTCGGCGCGATCTACCACGGCAACTTCGACCCCAACGACTTCGTCGGACAGGCGAACGCCGACCAGCTCCAGCAGCGTCGTTGCGAGACCGCCACGACCCGCAGCTTCGGCTGGAAGGGCGAGTACTGGCACATGCAGGATCCGGGTCGCGGCGGGTTCTACTCGCACACCCAGCTCCCGAACCGACGCTCCTGCGCCTACGGCGGCGGCATCGGCGACGACTCGTTCGAGACCATGGTCGCGGCCAGCTCGAACCACCCCGGCGGCGTCAACGTCCTCTTCATGGACGGCTCGGTCCGCTTCGTGAAGAGCACCGTCGCCTACAACATCTGGCACGCCATCGGTTCGATCGCGGGCGGCGAAGTCCTCTCCGCCGACTCGTTCTGAGCGACGCTCCACCAACGGTCGAGCCTCGACTCTCTCTCGAGGCCGACCCGATTCGAGCCCGTTCGCCTTGGACGCACACGGCGTCCGATGCGAGCGGGCTCGGTTCATCTTGGGTCCGCCCCATCGCCGCCTGGTGAATTGCGCCGGCGAATTCCCGAGGAAACTGCGATGATCGACATCGGGCACCTCACGATCCGGTCCCTCTCTCGACTCATCCCAGCATGACCGCGATGCCACGCCGACTCGCTCCCGTTCTCGCCGGCATCGTCTTGGTCGCTCTCGCGGGCGCGACGTTCGCGGTCGTCACGCACTCGCGGCGTCGACTCGAAGCCGAGGCCGCCTACACTCGCGGCAACCTCCTCGAAGCTCTTCGACTCAGCCTCGATCATCTCGAGTTTCAACCCTGGGATCGCGAAGCGTCGCGTCTCGCCGCGCTCTGTCTCAGCCGGCTCGACTTCGCCGCCGAGGCCGAGCCGCACTACGCCGCGGCGGGCGGCACGTCGCGGCTCAGCGTCGACGAAGCCCAGATCCGCGCCTTTGCGCTCGTCCGCGCGGGACGTCTCGACCAGGCCGTCGCCGCCTACCGCGAGATCCTCGAGCGCCGGCCCAACGACCCGCTCGCGCTCCAGCGGCTCGCGACGACCTATCTGACCATGAAGCGCTATCCCGATGCGCTCGAGATCGCCGGGCGGCTTGCGGGCCTGCTCGGGTTCGAGGTCATCGGCGACGCACTGCTCGGCACCATAGCGCACCAGGACGGCGTTCCCGAGGATGCCGCCGCAGCTTACCAGCGCGTCTTCGAGAGCGACCCGACGCTGGCGCGACTTCCATTCGAGAGGTCGGTCTTCTGGTCCGAGTTCATCGTCGACCTCCTCGAATCCGGCAGGGGCGCAGACGCATCGCGATACCTTGCCGCAGGCCTCGCGTCCACTCCCGACGATCCGCTCCTACTCACCCTCGCCGGTCGCGCTTCCTTCCAGGTCGGCGAGATCGATGCGGCCGAGCGCTCTTGGAAACGGGCGCTCGAGGTCGATACCCGCCGAGCCCGGGCGTACCTCGGTCTCGGTCAGATCGCACTCAAGCGGGGCGACGTCCCTCGGGCTCGAGAATCGCTCGAGCGAGCCCTCTCCCTCGGTCCCGACGACTTCGAGGCGGCCTACCAACTCAGTCTCGTCCTTGGGATCCAAGGCGATGCGGAAGGGGCTCGCCGATACCGCGAGCTGGCTCGGACCCTGCGCATCAAGGCCGGCATCCCCGAACGCGGCATGGGAGCCATGCCCGCATCGATGCCCGCTCCGACGCCGAATGCCGCGACGAGCGACTCCAAGCCGATGCCCTGAGGTCCCTCTTCGATTTCTTGTCGCTCGCCAAAATCGGTGTTATCCTTACACATTCACGCATCGCGTCGCGCGTGCGTCGGCGACCTTCCATCCCGATCCGTTCCGTCGGCCCGTCCACCGACGAGAGGAGCCGAAACGTGGCGATCCCATTGGCCTCGCAGTCCCGATCGGGCGAGCGACGGGGATTCACGCTGATCGAATTGCTCGTCGTCATCGCCATCATCGCCTTGCTGATCGCTTTGCTCCTGCCTGCAGTCCAGGCCTCCCGCGAGGCGGCACGCCGCGCCGATTGCATCAACAACCTGAAGCAGATCGGCCTCGGGATGCACAATTACGAGTCGACCCACGGCAGCCTGCCGCCGGGTTACGTTTCGCGGTTCATCAAGAACGGCCAGGTCTTCCGCGATCCCGATTGGCCCCCGAACCTCCCCGTTCCCGACAACGGACAGGACACCGGTCCCGGTTGGTGCTGGTCGACCTCGCTCCTGCCGCACCTCGAACAGGCGAACATCTACAACCAATTCAACTTCGACGCGAAGGTCGAGGCTCCCGAGAACGAGACCAACCGCCTCGTCAGCATCCAGACCTTCCTCTGCCCCACCGACGCCGCCCCGCGAGTCTGGCTCTCGACCTACCAAGGGCTCCGGATCAGCGACCCGCCGCTCCCGATCGCGCGGATCTCGACGTCGAACTATCCTGCGATGTTCGGTACGTTCGAGCCCGGCGTCGACGGCGACGGTCTCTTCATGCGCAACGTCTCGATCAAGCAGGCCGACATCACCGACGGTACCTCCAGCACTCTCGCCGTCGGCGAGCGCTCGCACAAGCTCGGAGACTCGACCTGGGTCGGCGTCATCACGTTCGCCATCATGATCCCGCCCAAGTTCCATATCGCCCGTGCCCGGCCGGAATACTCCTGCGGCATGGTCTTGGGCCACTCGGGCGAGGGCAAGACTCCCGGCCAACGCTTCTCCGACCCCAACCAGTTCTACAGCCTCCACGCCAGCGGCGCGAACTTCCTCTTCGCCGACGGTCACGTCGGCTTCATCAAGTCGACGATCAACTACGGCGTCTACACCGCGATCACCACGCGGGCGGGAAATGAAGTCGTCGCGGAAAAGGACTATTGATGTGAAAAAGTTCGTATCCACTTGTGCGACGTTCGTTCTCGCCGTCGCTCTAGCCGGCTGCGGCGGAGAACCCGAGCACGAGCTCTACGAAGACAACGTCCCACTCGACCAACTCCCGCCCGCCGTCCTCGAGGCCGCCAAGAAGCAGCTTCCGAACGTGAAGTTCAAGGACGCCTGGAAGGAGAAGGTCGACGGCAAGGACGCCTACGAAGTCCGCGGTTCCGAGCCGACCGGCAAGAATCGCGACGTCAAGATCTCCGCCGAGGGCAAGGTCCTCGAGGTCGACTGAACCTCTCGCTCGCGGCTCCGCGTCGGTCCCAGAACCGACTCGGAGCCGCGAATCGTTCCCGCGATCAGGGACGCTTCGTCGAAGCCAAGGTCCGTTGCTCGGCCGCGAGGTCGACCTGTACCGCCTTGCGCACGTATCCGAGGTTCCCTTGCGTGGTGACGAGTCGTCGCCCCTCGTCCAAAAACGATGCCGACTCTTGGATCATCGTCTTGGTCACGATGCGGCCCTCGGAGCCGAGAACCGGTCGGCCCGACGCGTCGAAGTTCAATTCCGCGATCCGCACTTCCCAGGGGTCGACGTCGGATCGCCGCTGGTACGAGAGCAGGGGTACGCCCGTGCTCGTGACATGCACCGACGGGCTGCTCGATCGCATGGCGCGATGTTCGGGGCCCATTTCGTCTGCGAGCAACGGGCCCGCCGCCACGATCGAGCGGAACTCCTCGTCGAACTCGAGCCACCAGAGCTTCGCCGGGGCGATCTCCGGCCCGTCGTCTGCGACTCGACGCGACAGCCCCACCAACAGGATCGAACGTCCCCGCGCGTCCTGCATCCAGTTCGTGTCGCCCTCGAATCGCCAAGGCCCGAGCGGCGGTTCGATCGCCCAGTCCACGCGACTCTGACGATCACCCGACTCATCGAATCCGATCCGATGCAGACGGCCGTCGCTGCCCACGAAGTGCACCACCGCCGCGGTTCCCGGCACCCAGCTCGGAACGCTCCGGATCGTCGTCGACAGCTCGCTCGGCTCGCTCCGATCCAGCAGCCGACCGGTGGGATACTCGTACCGAGCCCACCCGATTCCTCCCCCGCGCGACGACGGAGCACGACGATCGGTCCACGCCGCGATCAGTTGCCGCCGCCCTCGCGCATCGACCCATGGCGAGAGCCTCGGCAGGAACAGCTCGACGTCCTTCGGAACCGGCACTCGATCGATGTGCGACGAACTCGGGTCGATCCACTCCAGAGACCGGTCTCCTGTCGCCGAGGCCACCTTGTTCAGGAACACCGGGGCCTTGTCGTCCCTCGTTCGCTGGATCTCGATGCTTCCGGACTGTCCCCCCACCACGATCGCAGCGATGAACGAGAGCAATGCTCCCGCAAGAACACATCGCACCGCGGCACAAACGTAGACATGCATCTCTCGAGCCCCCGCGCATGAAGGACCGGGCCCGATCATCACGATCGACCGGGCCGACACCGCTCGCAACTCACGCCGACATCTCCCGAGAACCTGGGGCGGCGCTTCCCTCCGCCGACCCCTCCGACTCCGAGATCGAGAGAATCTCGACCATCCCGGTCTCGATCCCCCCGACTCACCCCAACCGCGAACCGCAGATCCAGGCCGATCGCAATATACAACACTCGAGAAATACGCGAGAACCTCACAATTGAGGACAGACCACATTTTTTTCTTGCCGAATCTTCATAATTCGGGTTCTCAACATCGCGCGTCGCGGAAACGAAACACGCCTCCGGTCGTCGAGGGACGACCGAAGGCGTATCGAGTCGATCGATGGATGCGGTCTTCGTTCGACCGCTCGGGACGATCAACGTCCCACTTCGCGCACCACCGCCGTCGACCCCGGATACCGTTCGCCCGACAGCGGCTCGACCCGTCCGCCGAGATGACGCGCCAGGAACGACTCGGCCCGCGAGTTGAAGTCGATGTTGTTCTCGGGGCGACGGAAGCCGTGTCCCTCGTCGGGGTAGAGCACGTAGGTCACCTTCCCGCCGTTCTTCTCGATCGCCGAGACGATCTGCTCCGACTCGGCCTGGTTCACCCGCGGGTCGTTCGCCCCTTGACCGATCAACAGGGGCCGCTTGATCCGGTCGGCCTTGAAGAGCGGCGACGCCTTCTCGATCAGCTCGGCGTCCTTCGGGTCGTCGACATTCCCCATCCGGACGTCGAACATCGCCCGCATCGGCTTCCAATACGGCGGAATCGAACCGATCAAGGTCTTCAGGTTCGACGGGCCGACGATGTCGACCGCGCACGCGAACGCGTCCGGAGTGAAGGTCAGACCCGCGAGCGCGGCGTACCCTCCGTAGGAACCGCCGAAGATCGCGATCTTGTCCCGAGCGGCGTAGCCTTGGGCGACCGCCCATTCGCACGCGTCGATCAGGTCATCGTGCATCGCCAGGCCCCACTGCTTGTTGCCCGCGTTCAGAAACGTCTTGCCGTAGCCCGTCGATCCTCGGAAGTTCACCGAGAGCACCGCATAGCCCCGATTCGCGAGCCACTGATGATACGCGTTGTACCCCCAGGTATCGCGCGCCCAGGGGCCGCCGTGAACCATCAAGACCATCGGCAGATTCTTGTGATCCAGACCGGTGGGCAACGTCAGGTATCCGTGGATCTTCAATCCGTCGCGCGCGGCGAACTCGATCGGCTTCATCTCCGAGAGCGCCAGCCCCTCGAGCTTGGGTTGATGCACGAACAGGAACGTGCCCGCCTGCTTCGACCGATCCCAGGCATAGTAGCGCACCGGGCCGCGGTCGTCGGTGAAGGCGACCAGCCAGGTCGTGTCGGCGGTGTCTCGGTTCACGATCGCGAAGTCGCCCGACGCGAGCCGGCCGATCCCCTCGAAGTCCTTCTCCACCGTCGGGTCGACCACCACCCACTTCACCCGCCCGGGCGCAAACGCAACCGCCTGAACGACATGCCGCGTCGGGTGCACCAACATCCGCCCCGCGTCGACCTCCTTCGACGCCGCGATCTCCTTCTCCTTCCCGGTCGCGACCTCGCGCTCGACCACCCGCGCAGTGTCGCTGCCGATCGATGAGATCATGATCACCGACTTGCCGTCCTTCGTGAACCCGCCGAGGCCGATGATCTCTTCCGGCCCCGTCTTCACCAGCGTGCGCCAGGGCGACTTCTCATCGTCCCGCACCCGAATCTCGGTGCCGCCGTCGGGGGTGACCACCTGAGCGCCGCGGATCTTGAACGAGGCGTCGGGCACGAACCCCGCGACGTCCCCCGGATTCTCCGTGTCGAGCGAGAGCGCACCGCTCGCGAGATCGAGCCGATACACGTCGTGAAGCGCGGGGTTGCGGAGGTTGAGCGAAACCAAGACGAGGTTCGGGAACGCCGGATCGGTCGCCGTCAACCGCGCCTGGATCTTCTTGCCGTCGCCCGGCGTGAGGTCGCGGGTCTGCTTCGTCGCGAGGTCGACCCCGTAGACATGCCAATTCTCGTCGCCGTCCTTGTCCTGGAGATAGAGCAGGTCGGTGCTGTTCTCCGCCCACGTGTACTCGCGAATCCCGCGCTTCTTGTCGTCGGTGACCACCGCGTCGTCGTCCTTGCCGACGGTCTTGACCCAGACCTGAAGCACGTTCTTCGCGTCGGGAGCGATCCATGCGAGCCGCTTGCCGTCCGGCGAGAGCTGCGGCGAAATCCGCTCGGGATTCCCAAAGAGGATCTCCCGCGAGATCAAGGGGGGGAGTTCGGCCGAGGCCGACTTCACGATTCCCGAAACCGCTGCGAGCCCGAACAGGGCAACGGGCAGCATCCAACGGCTCTCCATCCACGACATCATCGATGACTCCTCGAGACTCCAACCCTTCCTCGGCACGCACCGCGAGCCGACCCTCCGCCGCGCGACGGAGGGCTCGTTGCTCTTCGCTCCACGAGGCCGATTATTCCACCCGCCCGACGATCGGCACCCCCGCCTTTTCTCCCGGGGCACCGTAGATCTGAAACGCCGCCCAATACCGCGGCGAGGCGAACGGCCGCGCATCCTCGGGGCCGTCGGCCCGGACATCGATCTTGGCGTCGAGACCTCGAGCCGCGATCATCGCTCGGATCTCCTTCAGCGTCGCTCGGCGGATTCGATCCTTCGCCGCTTGAAGCGCCTCCGCCGCGGGCAGCGCCTTGCCCGCGGCGAGACCTTTGCCCAAGAGTTGATCATAGAACAGCATCATCAGAAGAGCGCTCGCCGTATCGTCGACGCGCCAGTGGCTCGCCACCACGGTGCGCGCTCCCTTGGCGAGCAGCGGCTGAACGAATCCGAGCAAGCCTTGTCCCTCGAGTTCCAAACCGTTCGAGGCCTCGCACGCCGAGAGCACGACGAGATCGGCGTCGAGATTCCAGGTGCGAGCAACCTGCTCGGCGGAAACAACGCCGTCGGACTCGATCTCGACCCCGTTGCCGTCGGGCGCTAGGTAGATCGAAGTACCGAACGCGCGCCGTTGCTCGGCCGCCCCGTGGACGGCGAAGTGGAGAATCCGGTAAGAGGCGAGTTCACCGCTGGTCGCGGCCGCCTGGATCGCGCTCTCCTTCGCCTCGGCCCCGAGGAGCACGCGCGACCGATCTCGGCCGAACTCCCGAGCGATCAACTCCGCCTCCCAGCGAGCCGCGGGGAGCGGCCTGAGACCGCTCCGGAGTTGGATCCGGCGCGCCTCGGCAAGCGCCGCGTGAAAGACTCGAGGCGAACGCTTGTCGAAGAAGATCCAGAGCGGGCCGCTCGCGACCTCGACTTCATGAACGACTCCGCCGCGCCAATACTTCAGACCGACGCGCGGGCGATTCGGATCGGCGGGAACGACCTGGAGCTGTTCGCCATTCGGGGTCGGCCTCCCGTTGTACGCGATCACGACATCACCGCGAGTCAGCCCGTGGAGCTGAGCATTTCGATTCTCGATGGCCTTGCTGATCACCGCGCCCGCTTCGGGGGGGATCGGCGTCGCCGGTTCCGAGATCCGGCCGACGGGGTCGGCGACCACGAGAATGCGACCGTTCGCGGGATCGCGATCGTTTCGAGCCTTGCGCTTGTGAGCATAAACCGATCCGGAGAGCCCCTCGATCACCACCGGCCTCCGATCGCCCGGTTCGCTGCCGACCTCGATGAGGAGGTCGATCGGGATCTTCGAGAGCGAGCTGGACCGTGTCGAGCGTTCGGTGAATCGCGTGACGATGATCCGGTCGATGCCGACGAGCGCGGGTCGCAACGGTCTCCATCGAAGGTCGGCCACGGCACGGGCTTTCGCGAGCGGGTCGCGCCGATCGTCGCGCGCGGAGAGAGCCTCGTGAAGATCGCCCTCGCGGCCGAGTTCCTCATTGGTCCACGCGCCGTCGGCCCCCGATCCCGGGAGTCGAATCCATTCGATCGCCCCCCGCTTCTTGATGACGACCGCCCAGTGATCGAGCCCGACGTCGAGCCAACCGACGAGTGCGCTCGAGTCGTCGAGCGAGGCGCGGACCTCCTCGAGGCTCGAGGCCCGCCCCGCGAAGACTCCGTGTCGCTCGATCATCCCGCGACGGAATTCCGAGGCGCGGGCGCGGGCCTCGTTGGCTCGAACGAGCAGGTCGGCGAGGTTTCGCTCGGCCGCTTGGTCGAGCGCGTCCCGGGCCCGGAGCACCGCGATCCGGTTGTCGATCGCCTCGATTTCGGTCTCGAGCTTCGCCTCATCGGCGCGCTCCTGGGGAGTCATCGACTGCCGAGCGCCGCCCGCCAATTCATCCACGAGCGATCGCGCCAGGCCGCGTTCATACCAAGTCCAGGCTTCGTCGTGCTTCCCCGTTGCGATCAAGCCGAGTGCGAGAAACGCATGCGGCGACTCGAGCGGAGAATCAGCGCCGGCCAAACCACCGCCCCCGGCTGCCCTCGCCGTCTCGTGAGCAACCGCGGCCGCGCGGAGCAGCGGAATCGACTCGTCCCAGCGGTGTTGGTTTCGAAGCTGGATCGCGAGATTGATCGATGAATGGATCGTGAGCGGATGCGTGTCTCCAAGGTGCTTCCGACGGATCTCGACCACCTCGCGGTGATGCCTCTCGGCTATGGCGAACTCATTGAGGCTCGCGAAGATCGGAGCCTTTCGAGACTGGATCGCGGCCCTCGTCAAGGGTGATGGCGCCGGATTGCCGTCGGCCAACCTCAGAGCCTCATCGAGAATCGCGAGCGCTTCCTTCGGCTCGCGGCTACCGTCGAGCGCCGTCGCCAGGTTCATCATCTCGACGAGGACTCGGTGATCGGACGGGGGGAGAACCACGCGCCGAGCGGCGAGCACTTGTCGATGGATCTCGACCGCCTCACGGTTCTCACCGCGCTCCGCCAGGAGCGTCGCGAGCAACTGAAGCGCGTCGGTCCTTATCGCTCGCGAGCGGCCGCTCCTGGCTGTCTCGGCGAGGATCGAGCGGACTCGTCGCTCGCTCTCCTCACTCTTGCCGCAATCCTTCAGCACCTTGGCCAGAACTTGCAGGAACTCCAGTGAACGGTCGGCGACCGGGCCTTCCGCCTCGACCTGAATCGCGACCGCCCGACGCATGAATCCCTCGGCATCGGCGGCGCGGCCACGCTCGGACGCGATTCCGGCCAGAGAACGGTACGAATCCGCGACGAGCCGATGGTGGGGACCGAGGAGCGACTTCCGCGTTTCCAATACCTCGCGCGCGAGCCGATCGGCCCGAGCATAGTCGTCGCGCTCCCTGCATGCGTCGCAGAGCCGATCGACCACGATCGAGTAATCTAGATCCTGCTTTGTCCGAGCCGCGGCAAGCTTCGACAATAGACCCTCCAACTCGCCGACTCCTCGATCCGGATCACCCGTCTTGATCCGAAGCCTCGCGCGAGAGCTGAGTGCATGGAGCATCGATCCGTTCGTCTCCGGAAGCGACGCCGCTCGACCGATCGCGATCGCCTCGTCGAGGATCTTCTCTGCCTCCTCGAGCCGCTCGTTTCGCTGCAGCAGCGCTCCCAGATTCACCAAGGCGGGGAGCAGTTCGTGGGCGGGGCGCCGAAGTTCGCGATTGATCGCGATGGCGGTTCGATGCGTCCGTTCGGCGTCCGCGATCCGCTCGGTCTGCTCGTAGAGCACGCCGAGGTTGTTGAGCAAGATCGCCTCGATCCTGCGCGAGAATTTGCGATCTCCCTCGCGAGTGCCCTCACTCATCAATCTTGTGAATATGCTCTCTGCTTGCGCATATCTGCCAACGTCGACGAACAGATTTGCCAGGTTCATTTCGTTCGAGAGCAGCGAGTCGTCCCACGGTGGGAGGAGTCGACGCTTTCGTTCGAGGAGTTCGACCATGCGCGGTTCGGCTTCGAGCTGACGACCCTGCTCGCCCATCACGGCGAGCTGATTGCCGATCGCGGCCAGGACATTCTCATGGTCGGGGCCCCAGATCGACGCGCCGAGTTCGGCTGCGCGCCGATATTCTTCCTCAGCGCTGATCAATCGTCCCAGTTGGTAGTCGATCACCGCGAGCAATGCGAGTTGATGGAACTCTCGGATCGTGCCCGGGCCGAGGAGCTGAGTCGTTCGCCGCAAGATGTCGTCGGCGATCGGGCGAGCCGTGGACAACGAATCCGAGTCGAGCGTTGCCTCGAGTCGAGTCTCGGCGGCCCAGAGGCGGGCCGCGACCTCGCGGTCGCGACGAGACAGGGCGACGAATCGCTCCGCGAGCGCGAGCAGCGAACGGGCGTCCGTCGTGTTCGGGTCGGCTCCACCCAAGCGGATGAGCGACAGCTCGTACGCCTCACGCGCCAGCTTCGCGGCCCGCTCGGCGCAGCCGCCTTGGAGCAGGAGCACGGCCTGATTCTTCCATTCGGGGATGAGCGATGCAGGCGGACTCGACGCGTCGCATCGAGTCTCGAACACCGGGCTCGGCAGTCCGATCGCAACCACGAAACCGAGGACCGCGAGCGCTCGAGAGGGGGGGATCACGGGCATGAGTCTTCTCCTGGAACAATAGAGAGAATCACTTGATCTGATCTTCACCGGGAAACAACGAGAATCCGATCGCATGAACGGAAGTGACGCCTTCCATTCGACTGAACTCGATTCCGAAGTCGATCAGCTCGAGATGCGGATCGGCTTCGACGAGACCGCCCGGCCCGCGCAACGTCGAGCCCGGGTCGAAGCTCGACCAGCGGAGGAACTCATGGTCGCGACCGAGCCCCGGCCACTTCAGGTCGGCAAAGCTCTTGGCTCGCCAGGAATCGAAGTCGGGCAGGGGGGTATCGGAGCAGACGAGGATGAAGGCGATCCGTCCGTCGAGGTCGCCGGTTTGAAAGAGCTTCGATCCGTCGGCGGTCGAATCCCAGGCCGCGACCGGGCGATCGCGAACGCCGAGGCACTCCGCGATCCGTCCGTCGGGCTCGAGACTGATCAAGGAGAAATAGGTCGGGCGCGAGGCCTCGACGATCAGTCGGATCCGGTCGCCGACGCGGACGGGTCGGTCGATCGGCATGCGTCCCTCGAGCCGGCGGATCCATCGATCCTTGCCCTGTTCGTCACGTTGGTAGAGATGCGCATCGAGTCGAGTCGTGAGGGGAGCGACCACCGCGGGCTGCGACTCGTTCCGAAGACCTCGCGTCGCAGCCGGAAGCGCGATCAGGATCGCCGCGATCGACAGGACAGCGGCGATCGCGACGCCCCAGTGGAGCGCCGTCCGAGACCTCGTCTCGCGCTTCCAGGCCTCCTTCAGCGCCTTCTCGAAATCGAGTGCCGACGCAAAACGGCGAGCCGGGTCGGTGGCGAGCGCGCGCACGCAGACCTCTTCGATCGCTCGGGGGATCCCGGGCACGAGCGCCCCGGGTCGGAGCCGAACGCCTTCGGCGGCATCGATCCACTTCCTCGAAGCGGGCCCATCATGCGGGGCTCGACCCGTGAGCAACTCGAACAGAATCGCGCCGAGGCCGAAGACGTCGGTCCGAAGGGTGATCGGGCCGGGAGAGTCGGTCGCCTGTTCGGGGGCGAGATATCCGGGAGAGCCGACGCGATCGAGCGAGGGATCGTCGGCGAGCGTTGCCAGACCGAGGTCGATCACCCGTGATCGACCCTTCGCGTCGAGCATGACGTTGCTCGGCTTGAGGTCGCGGTGGATCAATCCCGCCGCATGGATCGCCGCCACTCCCCGGGCGATCTCCCGCATGATCCTCACGACCTCTTCGAGCGCGATCGGACCCGATGCGCGGTAGCGAGCCAGGTCTTTTCCTTCGAGCTCCTCGAGAATGAGAACGCTTTGACCACGATCCTCGCCCATGCCGAGATACTCGACCACGTGCGGGCTCTTGACCCGGGCAAGAGCCTCGGCCTCGCGCCGGCCGTCTCCTCGGCGATGATACTGCTTGAGCACCACGGTTCGCCCGAGCAACCGATCGAACGCTCGGACCGCGCGTCCCTGGCCGCCGCCATGGAGCGGACGGCGATCGAGAAATCGACCGATTCCCGGGGGCTCGGCTCTCGACGGCGCTTCACGAGCCGATTCCAACTCGGTGGTCGCATCCTCGCCGTCCATCGGGGGGGGCTCGAGCGGTACGAAGAGAGGATGGGACACCGCGAGCATCGCTTGGTCAGCGATCATCCGTACCTCATCCCGCAGCGCTTGGTCGTCGCCGCATTCGCGGTCGAGAACGACTTCCATCTCTCGATCGTCGAGCCCGTGGCAGAGATCGACGATCGAGAGGACGAGGCAGCGTTTCGCTGCTCGATCGCCCTCCATCATCCCTCCTCCATCAAGAGATCGCGCACGACGGCGCCGCGCAGGGTGGAGATCTCTCGCAGCAACTTCTCGCGTGAACATGCAAGAAGCCTGCAAAGATCATCGATTGAATATCCCATGAACTCAGCCAGCATGAACGCAAAGGTCGAATCAGGACGACTGCGGGCGATCTCTCCGAGATATCCCACCAGGCGGTCCGTATCGATCGAGTGGGCGGAGAGGCGTTCGAGGGCTTCGTCGAACGGTTGCCGGTTCAACTTTGCTCCGCCGGCTCTCTTCCGGGCGTTGCGGATCCGGCTGTGATCGATCAGGACTTGTCCCATGGCCCGGCTCAGTGCCGAGACGAGCTGTTCGCGCGTGCGCGCTTGGGTGAAGAGCGGGCTCTTCCAGATCTTCAGGAGCGTCTCCTGGACCAGGTCGGACTCGCTCCAACTGTGCCCCGCTCGTTCCTTGCGCAGTCGGGCTCGAGACCAGATGCGGATCAACGGAGTCAGACGCTCGATCAACTCCGTCTCGGCGCGGAGGTCTCCCGATCGACATCGGTCGAGCAAGGTCTCCCAGTCGGCGTCGGTCGAGAGACTCATCTCAACGCGGCTCTCATGGGGGGGAAGGGGGAGAAGAAGTTCATGCGAGCATGCTTCACTCGATCGGTTTCGGCGACTCGTCGGTCTTGGCGGCGGCGGGGGATGGGGCGGGGCCGTCGCTGTCGGAGACGATGATGTTCGAGGGCGCGGTGGGCGCCTCGGGGTTCGAGTCGCAGCCGGCGATGATCGAAGCGGCGGCGATCATCGCCGAGAAGAACGGACGAATCCAACGCTGATCTTTGAGCATGAACATCACCTCGAGAATTCGAACTCGAATGTCAGTAAGAGTCGGCCGAGAGCACTTCCCCCGTGTTCCTCGTGCTCAACCCGCGATAGACCGCAGGTGCGATCGTCGCCTTGAGGAACCGGACCGATCCGTCGCCCATCAAGAAGTTCGCACCTCCGGGATGCTGCGACCGGAATCCGAGTTGGCCCATCTCGAGGTTGCGGCGATCGAGAGTCCAGGCTTCCACGGGCATTCTCGACACCACATGCGGGACGAGCAGACCCGCGTTGATCCGAGGGACCGCCGTGATCAGCACCTGGTAGGTGAACGACGTCCCCGTGCCGCCGCCGGGGTTCGTGAAGCTGAACGAGTATCCGCCCGAGCGGCTCCAGGTGTTCTGCCAGGTCAGCGGGTGGTTGCGGAACCGGGCGAGTTCCCCGATGAACAGCGTGTTGCTGAGGCCGTCGGTCACGCCCGCCTCGCTCAGGGTGAACTCATAGCCGAACGCACCGTCGGGCGGGTAGGGGCGGCAGTTCGTCCGGTCGGTGTTCCGAATCGTGTCCCACGTGCCCACCGAGGCGGCGTAGGAACACTGGCGGTACGCATTCTGCGAACTCGCCGGGGTGAGAGGAGTCTGCGGTAGGTCGGACGGGCAGATGAACGACGAGATGGTGGTATCGAAGGCTGTGTATTGCACCAATCCCGGCTGAACGCCGTACATCGTGCTGGTGCCGCCGGTCCCGGCCGCGAAGTGGAAGTTGATGAGGTTGTAGACGTTTTGCTGTTCCATGAACGGCAGGATCAGCGAGAAGACCGTGTGCTGCCGCGGAATGAAGTTGCCGCTGTCGCATCCGCTCGCCGGTGAGCCCGCGGGCCAGTGGGTCGACCCCGGGGCGAACGCATTCACCGATTGATGGTAGTTGTGGAGTGCGAGGCCGAGTTGCTTGAGGTTGTTCGTGCATTGGGCCCGCCGCGCAGCCTCACGCGCCGCTTGGACCGCGGGTAGGAGCAACGAGATCAAGACGGCGATGATCGCGATCACCACCAGGAGCTCGATCAAGGTGAAACCCGACCTGTCGCGCCGACGATGAATGAATGAACGCATGATGTCCTCGGAGGATCTCGATGTCCGGAAGGAGTTCGATCGTCGCGGGGCCGAAAGCGATCCCGGTCGATCGAGCGTGCCCGGAGAGAGCGAGCAGTCCGCGCCTTCGAGCATCCGCGAGCGGGCCGATCGATGCAAGCCCGCACTCGGTCAGGGAGATGGCGACACAGGCGGCTTCGCGAGCGGGCGTGCTGCGTCGATGAGCGACTGCGTCGAATGGCGGCCCATGAAGCCGGGCTCGAAGAGCTTGGCGCGAATGATCCCCGAGGCGTCGATCACGAAGGTCATCGGTTGAGCGATGACCGGCTCGTCGGATCTGCCGCGCGGGGCGTCGACGCCGAAGGCGATCGTCGCCTCGCCCGTCGGGTCGCCCAACAAGGGATAGCCGATTCCCAGGGTCTTGGCGACCTGGGCGAGCTTGGCAGGGTCGTCGGAGGAGATCGCCACGAGCTCGAGCCCGGTCGCGCGAATCGCATCGAGATCGGTTTGCAACTGAACCAGTTGCTTGCGGCAGAACGGTCACCAGTCGCCGGAACGAAGGAAGACGACCGCAAGAGGGCCGTTCGGGTTCAACTCGGCGAGTCGCCGCCGCGCTCCGGTGGAGTCGAGCGCGGAGACCTCGGGCGCCCGCGCACCCACGGCGAGACCCGGTTCACGCGCGGGCGTCGAGACCGAAGGAGGAACCACCCTCGGTGGATCGACCGTCTCACCGCAGCCGACCCACAACGACGACGCGATCAGCCCGGCCGCCGCGCGGCGGGCCCGCGAGCCTCTCCACCGATTCGTCGAATTCTCCGCGTCTCGGCTCTGCACGATCGCATCCTCCGGAGAGATGCGGACCCTGAGCGCAACCGTCGAATCCGCACCCGCGATTTCCCAGGCTCATCCCACGCAACCGCACGGAACGACGTATCTTGACCGAGGAGAGATCAGCACGCCAGGGGGCTGATTCCGAGGTCGATCCAGGCGTCATCATGCGGAGATTCGTGCGCATCCTCACGACCGTACCCAGCCCGACGACCCGCGCAATCCGACCGCGCGGATCCGGCACCTGCACGCGCTCCGCCTCGATCGATCGAGCTGCCCACGCCGTGACCCCGCCGGCGCGAAACGAACCCATTCGGGCTCGTCGGTCACCCTGGTCGGGCCGATTCGACGAAACGAACCCATTTCGGGTCATGGCCCCTCGCGCGAAACGAACCCATTTGGGCTCGTCGGCCACCCTGATCGGGCCGATTCGACGAAACGAACCCATTTCAGGTCATGGTCGCTCGCGCGAAACGAACCCATTTCGCCCCGTCGCCCTCTCCAGGACGGACCGACTCGACGAAACGAACCCATTTCAGGTCATGGTCGCTCGCGCGAAACGAACCCACTTCGAGGAGCGGGTCGCCGGCTCAGGCCGGTTTGCGTCCGCGGACCAGGCACATCTGGAGGCGGATCGTGATCCCGCCGTCCTCGCGTTCGATCGGGTCGAATCCGCGGATCCAGGAGCCGTCCAGGAGATTGGCCCGCACGATATCCTTCGACGCGCGGGGTGTGCCTCGGTCGAACCACTCGTCGAAGTCGAGCTCGTATCCGTATTCGAGCATCGAGAGGTCGCGGAGATCGGCGTCGGCGAAGAGGTCGACGATCTCCCCCGGCGTGAGGCAGTTCGTATGCGTGCGGTCGCGGTCGCGTTCGATCTCCTGGTGCCAGTGTCGCCGCGCGGGATCGGTTCCGGTCGTGTGGTCGCAGAGCACGACCCATCCACCCGGGCGGACGAGGTCGACCTGGCGTTGGAGAAAGGGGCGCGGGCCCGTGACGTGGTGGAGCACGAGGCGGGAGATCGCGCCGTCGAATGGTCCGGCGTCGGCGACGAGCGGATCGAGGATCGAACCGACGGCGAAGCGTCCCGAGGGACAGCGCTTCGCGGCGCGCTCGATCATCTCCGGCGAGAGGTCGACGCCGAAGACGCGGAGCCCGGCGGACGCGAGCGCCTCCGCGACCAAGCCCGGCCCGCATCCGGCGTCGAGGATCAGCGACCCCGGCTCGAAGGCGGCGAATCCGACCAGCCGAGCGAGGAGTTCGGGGTTCGACTGGATCGGCGCCTTCTCGAATCGAGCGGCTTGTCCGTCGAAGGCCCTGGAGAGTCGTTCATCGTGGGACGTCGGCGCGGCGGCGGGTTGGTCGGACATCAGAAGAGTTCTCGGATCGGTTCGGTTCCGTGGTCGACGACACGAATCGGACGGCCCTGGGGGCCGGGGAGTTCGGTGTCGAGCGAGATTCCCAAGCCTTCATACACGGTCGCCGCGATCTCACCGGTCGAGACGGGTCGATCCCTGGGCGCGGAACCGATCTCGTCCGAAGCCCCCACCACGCGACCGCCCCGGATCGGTCCACCCGCGAAGAGCGTGGTCCAGCAGCCGGGATGGTGGTCGCGCCCGCCCGCGGGGTTGATCTTCGGGGTCCGTCCGAACTCGCCGAACGCGAGGACCATGGTGTTCTCGAGCAAGCCGGTTCGTTCCAGATCCGTCAACAGAGCCGTATATGCGTTGTCGAAATTGGGTCCGACCTCGCCGGAATAACAATCGATGGGGCTGAATGGCGACGAACCGTGGATATCCCAAGTGATCTCGTTGAAGACCGTCTCAAACATATTTACAGTGACGAATCGGACGCCGCGCTCGACCAAGCGACGCGCAAGCAGGCAGCTCTGGCCGAAACGGGTCCGGCCGTAACGATCGCGCACGGCCGCGGATTCGGCGGAGAGGTCGAACGCCTCGCGGGCGGTCTTGCTCGACATCAGGCGATATGCGGCGTCGAAGTTCGCGTCCATCAGCTTCGCGTCGGGCGAAGCCTCGAAAGCCGCGATGCCGCCGTCGATCGCCTGGCGGAGCGACTTCCGGCGCGACTCGCGAACCGAGGTGATGTACTGCGGAGGCAGCAGGTCGGGAACCTTGAAGTCGGGTGCGTTGGGATCGGCATTGAGGATGAACGGGTCGTAGGTCTTGCCCAGATAGCCGGCGGCGTGACCGTGGGGCATGTTGCCGCCGGTGGCGCCGATCGGCTTGGGAAGCAGGACGTTCGGCGGCGCGTCGCCCTTCGACCCCTTGAGCTTCGTGAGCACGCAGCCGTACTGAGGATGCTCGAGCCCGCCCGTGAAGAGTCGACCCGTCTGCATCATCTGATGCCCGGTGTCGTGCACCGCGGCGGCGGTGTGGTAGACCGATCGCACCAAGGACACGCGATCCATCATCGTCGCGAGCTTGGGAAAGACCTCGGAGATCCGAACGCCGGGAACCTTCGTCTCGATCGGGCGGAACGGGCCGCGAATCTCGCTCGGAGCGTCGGGCTTCATGTCCCACGTATCGAGCTGAGACGGTCCGCCGACGAGGAACAGGAGGATGCAATTCACATCCTTCGATCGATCCGCCGCTCCCGCCGCCTTCAGCCCCTCGTGGGCTGCGAGCCCGAGGCCCAGGCCGGCCAGCGAGCCGGCGTGCAGGAAGTCGCGACGCGTGAGTCCATCGCAGAACTGGACCGATCTCTCGGCATCGGCGCGGATCATGGCGAGGCACCTCGCGAAGGTTGCGGCGGATGGGTCTTCATCGATGATGTTAAACCGACGGATGCCCGCCGGTCAAACCTCGAACGCGGACGACCGAGTCGCTCGCCCAGCCACCCTGGTCAAACCGGAGCGCAACCGCTACGCTGCTTCGTGCTCCCGGAGTTCTCCACCGAAGAGCATGCGCCGGCGTGGCGAAACGGCAGACGCAGAGGACTTAAAATCCTCCGGAGGGCTACCTCCGTGTGGGTTCGACTCCCACCGCCGGTATCGAAGCAGGCCTCGATTCGACGCTCGGCGCGAGCGAGGCGATGGGTGAGCCGGTTCTCGAGCGCCTGGGTGACCGATTGGAGGACCTTCGCGTCGACGATCGAGGCTTCAGCGAAGCTCGAAAGCGCCGTTGCGTCGATCGATCCTCTCCAGACTGCCTCGCCCCGAGGGTGTCAATGGGCCGAGTCGTCGCGCAGGGTCGGGAATCCGAGATCTCCGGGCTTGCGGTGGGGCGGATCCCGGCCTCCCGGTCGAGCGCATGAAGCGCGCCGCCGCAAGATCCAGGCCTCAGCCGATCGACTGAACACGAGATCATTCCGAGGAGATGTCTCCGAAGGGCTCGGCCGAGACGAAACGTTCTGTTCTGAAACGGCTTACGTTTCGTGCGCCGATGTTTGCCCGTGCTGCGGGCTCTGGGGCGATCCGCGAGGCTCGACCCGACTCGAGAGATCCCGACGCTCGACGGCCCCAGGATTCGCCGCGCTGCCGTCGAGGATTCCGGCCGTTCCCCGGAGATCCTTCAAGACCTCCCGGAATCGAACCGATCTCGCTGTTGGCTCGACCGCCGAACTTGGATCGGTTCGCTCTGTCGGTTCCACCCGCTCCGTGGGTCTTGGAGGTGCGTTGTCGGAGCCCGGGGAGGCGTCGATGTGCAGGCGGCGGGCCGACGGCGGCAAGCGAATCGCCGGGACGATCTTGATCTTGCTCCTCATGTGGGACCGCGCGACGACCGGGATGGATGCACGGTTTCCGCACTCCGAACCGGGGGTCGCTGCGCCGCCGAGACTCGCTGCGTCGTCGGTGACCTCGGGTCGATCCCTCTCGTCTCGGGTCGATGCCGCCGCGTCCGATCCGGTTCCTGCTCGCGCTTCGTTTTCGATTCCTCCCGAGATCGAGTCGCTCCTCGACCGGCGCCGGATCGAGTTTTCCGACTGCGCCGACAGCCCGCACGCGGGGGCATGTCGGTTTCGTTCGAAGCTGGGGACTGCTCGCGAGCTCGTCGAGTCGAAGAGCCGGCTAGGCGATCTCGAGGTCGGTTGGTTCGCGCTTGGCCGCTCGTATCAATACGCGCCGACGGTTTACGCGTGGACGAGTTCGGGACCTCCGGTCGGACGCACGCCGGCCGCAGACTCGCCGCCCAAGCGGCCCGCACCCTTCAAGCCGCTCTGGCAGGATCAGGACTGGAGCTATCTCGACGAGCCGGGAAACCGCACGATCGACTTCTTCGACTTCACGAAGCGCAACCGGATCGGCGACGAGATCGTGTTCGACGTCTCAGGCGAGTTTCGCTGGCAGGGCCGGGTCGAGGACAACCGGCGCTTGACGGGGGAGCAGAACGACTTCAACCTCTTTCGCGAACGGTTGGCCCTCGATATCCGCTATTTCGGAAGAATCCGCACGTATCTCGATGTGTTCTGGGCGGATGCGAGCCGTCAGTCGGTGCCGCCGATCTTCTTCGACATCAACCACGGCGACATGCTGAACGCGTTCGGCGAGATCTCATTCGACGACGTGGCCGAGGGGCGGCTCTCCTTCCGGATGGGTGGTCGCGAGCAGCTCAGCTTTGGGAATCAGCGGCTCGTCTCGACGCTCGATTGGGCGAACAGCCCGCGGACCTTCGACACGGTGCCTCATCTGCTCTACCGGTCGGATGATCTCGCGTTCGACGCGTTCTGGTCTCAGCCGAACAGGGTGCTGGCTCGGGAGCTCGACCGAGCCGAAGGAGATCTCCAGTTCTTCGGAGCATACGCGACATACAGCGGGCTCGAGGGAAGGCTCTTCGACCTCTACTATCTCGGCCTGCTCGATACCGGCGGCAAGCTCGAGGCGAACGGCCGATCGGGCGATGCCGACATCCATACGATTGGAACACGTTGGCAGGTGGACCGCGACGGTCGACTCGCCGAGATCGAGACGGCCTACCAGTTCGGAACCCGCGTGGGTACGCCGATCAACGCGGGCATGGCGACGGCGGGCGTCGGCCGACGGTGGGCGAAGGCGTTCTGTGCGCCGGAACTCTGGTTCTACTTCGACTACGCATCGGGGAATCCCACCCCCGACGGACCTTCATACCAGACCTTTCATCAGCTCTTCCCGCTGGGACACAAGTACCTCGGATACATGGATCTCGTGGGTCGGCAGAATATCCTCGACGCGAACGTATTCTTGAAATTCTCGTTCGATACGCGCGTGACTTTCTTGATCTGGTATCACGACTTTCATCTGGCCTCGGCGAGGGATGCCCTCTACAACGGCGCGGGAGTTCCGATTCGTCGCGATGAGAGCGGCCGAGCGGGACGCTATGTCGGCAACGAACTCGACCTGCTGCTGGTCCTCGTTCTGAATCCTCACTCGGACGTGCAGATCGGCATATCGAACTTCTTTGCGGGGACGTTCGTGGAGCGGACCTCCAGGACGTCGTCGGAGGCGCAGGGCGGGACGTTCTTCTACACGCAGTTCAGCTACCGCTTCTGATCGGCAGCGCGCGATGCGACGCATCTCTCGATCATCGGCCCACGGAAAACGCGACGCCCGCCGGCTCGAGGGCGAGCCGCCGGGCGTCTGAGCATGATCCGGGAGAGGAGGGTTCCGTGCTTCGTGGTCCGCGGTGCTCGCGGTGGAGAAGGTCAGGGCTTGGCGGAGTGGAGTTGCTTGGCCTTGGCACGGACCTTTTCGGCCTCGTCCTTCCGACCGAGTTTGTCCAGGATCGACGCGTGGTCCTCGAGCAGGCTCGCGAGTTCGGCTCCTTCGATGCCGGCCTTTTCATAGATCGTGAGAGCCTTCTTGCAGCACGCCTCGGCCTCGGCGGGTTCGCCCTGGTCGAGGTGGGCGCGGCCGAGCTTCGCGACGGCGCGGGCGACGTGCGGGTGGTCGGCTCCGAGGTCGGCCGCATAGAGATCGACGGCCTTTTTCAGGAGTTCCTCGGCCTTGGCGGCGTCGCCCTGGAGCTCGTGGGTCCAACCGAGGGCTTCGAGCGTGCTTGCGACGTCGGGATGGTCGGCGCCGAGGGCCTTGGTGCGCATCTCGAGCACTCGTCCGAGAATCTCCTTCGCTTCGTCATACTTCTTCTCGTCGATCCGAAGCGCGGCGAGATTGTGCATGGTCGGTGCGATGTCGGCCGGCGATTGTCCGAGCTTCGTGCGAAGCGCGAGCGCCTTGGTGTACGAGGCGGCGGCCGCCTCGAGATTGCCGAGCAGGTGATCGGCGACGGCGAGGTTGTCGAGCGCGGCGGCGACCCCGGCGTTCTCGGGACCGGTTCCGGCGATGGCGACCTCGAGGCACTTCGCGTAGTAGGGTCGCGCCTCGGCGGTCTTGCCCTCGTGGTCGAGGATGGAGGCGACGGTGTTCAGGCTGGCGGCGAGGTCTTCATCCTTGGTGCCGGGCTTCTTCTCGCGAACGACGAGCGCGGCCTTGGCAAGCGTCAGCGCTTCGGCCGACTTGCCTTCGGCCAGGAGCACCCAGGCGAGGTGATCGAGAGTGAGGGCGAAGCGGGGATCCTCGGCGCCGAAGGCCTTTGCGTCCTTCTCGGCGGCGCGCAGTTCCTTCTCGGCCTCTTCGAGCCGGCCTTCGCGATAGGCCTTCCAGCCTGCGTCGTGTTCGGCCTTCCAGTCGCCCGCGCGAACGACGGCGGCGTGCGACCCGGCGAACCCGCCGGCGATGGCGATGAGCAGGGCGAATCGTGCAGTGAGTTTCATGGAGATCTCCTCGGAGCCGGATGTGTGCATAGGTGGAAAGCGAATCAGCATCGAGTCGTTTCAGTTCCTTGCACGCATCCAGGGCCGGTGCATCGGAACGCGATTGCCCGTCGACCAGTTGCGAGCGCTCGGACCCACGTTGCGGGGCACGTTGGACACGGTGCGCGTCGGCGGGGCGGGATAGTATCCGACTCCCTGGGCCCCTTGCTGATAGACGAACCCGGGGGACGGCCGCTGGGCGAAGGTCGGGTCGACGATCGCCGTCGTCAGGAGGAGGGCCTCCGCTCCGCTACCGGCTGCGACGGCGCTCGAAGGCGAAGTCGCGGTGCGAGGGGCGGCATCGTCCGAGCCGGGACGCGTCGACGCGATCAGTCCCGCAAGGACGATCGTCGCCGGAACTGCGATCCGAGATGAAAACCTCATGTCACACTCACTTTCTGGTGACCCTAGCGGCGGCACTCCGGATGTGCCGTCGAACCTCTCTCGGCCCCGCCGACGGCGGGGATGAACAGATTCTGACACGGTGGATGACGACTGGTCAAGTTGAGCGATTTGCGAGCGCTCCGGTGTTTCCGGACCCGATCCATTACACTCCTGCATCCGCACGAGGGCGCAATCGTGCGTGCATGCGTGTGTGAGTTGTCGCTGGGCGATCGGAATTGCGGTTCGAGGCGATTCCCAGTAATGTCTCGCCGCGTCCGTCCGGACGGGCGAGAGCCGTAGAGCCGTTGCTCGATTCGACCACGTCAGGGGGGGAATCGAAGTTGTCGCGACCCTCGGGCGGTTGGCCCTCGACCATTCTGATCGCGACGGTGTGGGGTTGCGCCGGACTCGCCGCGGCGCAGCCCGGCGAGCCCCCGGCGGCGACGCGCGCGGAAGACCCCGGCCGGGCAAGTCTCGAGGAGCTCACCGAGCGGCTCCGTCGCATGGAGGCGATGAATCAGGAGTTGCTGAGACGTCTCGACGAGTCGCGACGCGAGCAGGACGCCAAGATCGATCGACTCACGAAGCAGATCGAGTCGATGAACGGACGGCGAGACGCCGAGATCGCACCCGCCGCGGTCCAGACTCCCCCGGTACCGAACCCGGCGATCGCGGAGCCCTCTCCGACCGTTCCTCCCGTCGATCCCCCCGAGGCCGTACCCAACCCGAGACCGATCTTTCCGCCGAGCCTGCCGGACGATTCGGATGATCCCGTGGTGGTGGCAGGTGAGTCGCCGCCCGCTCCGCGTGCAGGATCGGCCAACAGCGGGGGAAGCGGCCGAGAACGCCTGGGCCTCAGTTTCGACCCGGGCTTCAGCTTCCAGACGCCCGACGCGGCGTATCGCCTCGAGGTCCACCTCCTCTCGGAGATCGAGTCGCGGGTGTGGTCGCCCGGGGGTAGACTCCCTCCAGGCTCGGGGGTGAATGGAATCTACCTGCCTCGACAGCGATTCTTCTTCATGGGGAACATCACGCCCAAGTTGGAGTATGAGCTCTCGATCAATCGTGGACTCGGGGCGATCAACATCCTCAACGCCTATGTGAATCTCAGGTTCGACGAGCGGCTGCAGCTCCGAGTGGGTCGCTACTTCACGCCGGTTCTCTACGACCAATACAAGATCCCGACGATGTGGACGCCGACGCCGGAGCGGTCGCTGTTCGCCGTCAATCTCGGTCCGTCGCGACAGATCGGCGCAAAGGCCTGGGGTTTTCTGTTCGACCGGAGGCTCGAATACGCGGTCGGACTCTTCAACGGCTCGCGGAACTCGTTCGAGAACTTGAACGGTTCGATGGATTTCATGGGGTTCCTCAACCTCCATCCGTTCCAGGCTCGCGAGGAGTCGATCTTGCGAGACCTGTACTTCGGGACGTCGGTCGCCGTCGGTCGCCAGGATCAATCGCCGGTTCCGGTCGCGTTCCGCGTGGGAGCGATCAGCCCCGACGCGAACAACCCCGGATCGGCCTCGGTGCCGTTCCTGGTGCTCGACCCCGATGTCATCGAGCGCGGGGCGAATCTGCTGGGGTCGGTCCATGCCGCGTACTACTATCGGGGTCTCTCCCTGCTCGGAGAGTGGCAGTACGGTTACGGGAGCTATGCCGACTCCACACGGGTGCGTTCGCTCCGCGTGCCGTACCACGGATACTACGCGGCCGCCGGCTACTTCCTCACGGGCGAGGAGGTCCGCCGCCGCGCCAAGGTCGAACCGCGACGGCCGCTGATCCCGACGCGAGCCGGGCAGATTCGCGGCTTGGGCGCATGGGAAGTGGTCGCTCGATACAGTGTGCTCTCGCTGGGAAGCGAGGTCTTTCGGGGCGGCTTCGCGGACTCCGACGTCTGGTCGACGGGGGCGGCGACGACCGAGGTCGGCGTGAATTGGTACTGGAACGACTACGTCAAGATCTACGCGTTCTGGCTCCACGGCGGCTTCGATGATCCGATCCTCGCTCGGCCGGATAGTCGTCTCTCGGATGTGGACATGTTCTGGATGAGATTCCAGTTGTTCTTCTGATCATGAATTCCGGCGTAGCCTGCGGCGCCCTACTGGACAGTCGACGATGGTGGGCGTAACTTCATGCTGTCGCTTCGAGGCGATGATCTCGACCCATCCGCGCGGGATGGTCGGATCGGCGGTGATGCTCGTTCTTGCCATCACCGTTGGTGATTGAATTCTTCGCTCTCGGTCATCGGATTCCTCGAAGCCGGTGGCGAGGCCGATCGCCGTCCGTCGATCGTCTCGATCTCCGCATGGTTGGCAGGCCCGCTCGGCCGGCACTCGCGATGGGGTTCTTCGATCCTGAGGAGACTGCGCCGTGATGAAAGAGCGTCTGGCCGAGATCGAAGGTCGGATCCCGTGGATGATCCGGGACATCTTCCGCGGCATCGGTCAGGTGTTCTTCCAGGAGAACGCGCTCACCGGTGCCTGTTTCGCGATCGGAATCGCTCTGAGTTCACCGATGATGGCACTCGGCTGCATGCTGGGTGCGTCGATCGGGACCGCGACGGCTCGGCTCCTACGATTCGATCACGGACTGATCTCGGCTGGGATCTATGGATTCAACGCCTGCCTGGTCGGCATCGCGACCTTCTTCTACTTCGAGCCGGGTGCGGCCTCCTTCGGCATCCTCTTCTCGGGTTCGGTGATCGCGACGCTGGCGACCTGGGTCCTTCGGAAGTTCCTGCCCTTTCCGACCTATACGAGTCCGTTCGTCATCACGACCTGGGTCCTCTACTTCGTTGGGCCCTCGCTCGGAGCGGTCTGGGTCGGACCGGGATCCCCGAATCTCGCTCCAGGGGTGGTCGGCGCAATCGCCAACGGCATCAGCCAGGTCATGTTCCAGGCGAATCTCGCGACTGCGATCTTCTTCATCCTGGGAATCGCCCTCAGTGATTGGAGACATGCCGTTTGGGTCGTGGCCGCCTCGGCGATGGGCGTTCTCGTGGCAAACTACCATGTGACCCCCGCGCAGCGCGAACTCGACCCGGAGCGGCTGATCCAGCGGTTCCTCTCCGAGAACATCAACCTGGGTCTGTACAGCTACAACGCGACGCTCCCGGCGATCGCGCTGTTTCTTTGGAGGAAGTCGTTGATCCCGGCCTTGCTCGGAATCCTCTTGTCCGTGCCGCTCACGGAACTGGTTCCCAAGCTCGGGATCCCCGCCTTGACGGCCCCGTTCATCATCGCCACCTGGCTCGTCTTGATCTTCGGGTGGTTCGATGAGCGGTTCCTCGCTCGATCCGATTCACCCCCGGCCTAACGACCGCCCTCGTGAATTCACCGTCGGTAGCGTCGCATACCCCAGCCCCTCCCGAGGAAGCCGATCGATGAATCTCTCTCCTCAAGAACGTGACAAGCTGTTGATCTACGTCGCGGCCCAGGTCGCCCGCGATCGCAAGCAGCGCGGGCTGAAGCTCAACGTCCCCGAAGCGACCGCCTACATCACGGCCGCACTCATGGAGATGGCGCGCGACGGCAAGTCGGTCGCCGAGATCATGAGCGCGGGTCGAGAGATCCTCAAGCGGGACGAGGTCATGGACGGTGTGCCCGAGATGATCTCGATGATCCAGGTCGAGCCGACCTTCCCCGACGGCAGCAAGCTCGTGACGGTCCATCAGCCGATCCAGTGAGCGTCTCGGTTCGACCTCCCCCGCTCCATCCACCGAGGAGATCTCAGATGATTCCGGGTGAATACATCTTCGACGGCGACGACATCGAACTCAACGCCGGTCGCCCCGTGACGACGATCAGCGTCAACAACACCGGCGACCGCCCTGTGCAGATCGGCGCTCATTATCACTTCTTCGAGGTGAACAAGGCGCTCGTGTTCGATCGGCCCAAGGCCTACGGTATGCGTCCCGACCTGCCGAGCGGCACCTCGGTACGGTTCGAACCGGGCGAGGTCAAGGAAGTCCGACTCATTCCGTACAGCGGCCGACGCGTCGTCTACGGATTCAACGGCCTGGTGATGGGTCGCCTCGACGATCCCTACACCCGCGAGGTGAGCCTCAAGCGCTGCGTCGACCAGGGCTATGGTCACGCGGACTCGAAGTGAGCGGCGACGAGGCGATCACCGACCGAGATCCATACCGAAGAGGAATCCGCCGATGAGCGTTCGACTCTCTCGCAAGGCATATGCCAAGAAGTACGGGCCGACCAAGGGCGACCGCATCCGTCTCGCCGACAGCGAACTGATCATCGAGATCGAACACGACTACACCGACTACGGCGAAGAGTCGATCTTCGGCGGCGGCAAGTCGATTCGCGACGGTCAGGACCAGTGCCCGCTCATCGAGCCGATGAGCCCCCCGCACTGCGACCTCGTGATCACCAACGCCGTGATCATCGACTACTGGGGAATCGTCAAGGGCGACATCGGGATCCGCGAAGGTCGGATCGTCGCGGTCGGGAAGTCGGGCAACCCGCTCACGCAATGCGGCATCGACCCCCGCCTCGTCATCGGCCCGGGTACCGAGGTCATCGCCGGCGAAGGTCGCATCTGCGTCGCCGGCGGCATCGACACCCACATCCACTTCATCTGCCCCCAACAGATCGAGACCGCGCTCGCGAGCGGGATCACGACTCTGATCGGCGGCGGCACCGGCTCCGCGACCGGGACCTGGGCCACGACGTGCACTCCGGGCCCCTGGAACATCATGCGGATGCTCCAAGCCTTCGAGGGGCTTCCGATCAACGTCGGCGTTCTGGGCAAGGGCAACGGCAGCCTTCCCGAGCCGCTCGCCGATCAGATCGAAGCCGGAGCCTGCGGACTCAAGCTCCACGAAGACTGGGGAACCACCCTCTCCGTCATCGACAACAGCCTCACGGTCGCCGACGAGTACGACATCCAGATCGCGATTCACACCGACACGCTCAACGAGTGCGGATTCTTGTCCGACACCGTCGCGGCGATCAAGGGACGCACGATCCACAGCTTCCACACCGAAGGTGCCGGCGGCGGCCACGCTCCGGACATCATCTCGATCGCCGCGCTGCCGAACGTCCTGCCGTCGAGCACCAACCCGACGCGGCCGTTCACGGTCAACACGATCGATGAACACCTCGACATGTTGATGGTCTGTCACCACCTCTCCCGCGATATCCCCGAGGACGTCGCGTTCGCGGAGAGCCGGATCCGTGCCGAGACCATCGGCGCAGAGGATATCTTCCACGATCGCGGCATCATCAGCATGACGAGCTCCGACTCGCAGGCGATGGGCCGCATCGGCGAGGCAATCGTTCGTACCTGGCAGACCGCCCACAAGATGAAGGTCCAGCTCGGCGCGATGAAGGGCGACACCGCCCGCAACGACAACGAACGCGTCAAGCGATACGTCGCCAAGTACACGATCAATCCCGCCCTGGCGCACGGCATCGGCAAGTACGTCGGCAGCATCGAGGGCGGAAAGCTCGCCGATCTCGTGCTCTACGACCCGGCCTACTTCGGGGTCAAGCCGTTCTTGATCCTCAAGGGCGGTCTCATCGTCGCCGCCCAGATGGGCGACCCCAACGCCAGCATCGCGACGCCCCAGCCCGTCTACATGCGTCCCCAATTCGCCGCGTACGGCCGAGCGCTCTCGAAGTCGTGCATGAGCTTTGTCTCCCAGGCTTCGCTCGACGCCGGAATCGTCGAACGTTACGGTCTCCAGCGCGAGGTCGTCGCGGTCGAAGGTTGCCGGACCGTCGGCAAGAAGGACATGAAGCGCAACGAAGCGACTCCCGAGATTCGCGTCGATGCCGATACCTACGAGGTCTTCGTCGACGGCGAGAAGGTGGGCAGCGAGCCCCTCGCTGAACTGCCGATGACCCAGCGGTACTTCTTGTTCTGATCGTCCGCGATTGCGACTTGGTCGGGATCGATTCGTTCGTGGATCGATCCCGACCCTCCCCACTCCCGAGCGGGTGCTCCATGAATCTCGGCCTGCTCCAACTGTCCGACTCCGCGCTTCCGATCAGCGGATACACACATTCGTGGGGCCTCGAGACCGCGATCACGAGCCGGACGGTCCACGATCCGGAGAGCCTGGAGCGCTGGACTCGCATCTGGCTGCGAACCTCCCTCGGCCCCTTCGAAGGTGTCGTCGTCGCGGCCGCCTGTCGGTCGGCCGAATCCGATTCGATCTCCGAACTCGTCGAACTCAATCGCCTCGTCGACGCCTCCATCGCGCCACCGTCGATCCGAACGGCGAGCCGCGAGATGGGACGTCAACTTCTGGCGCTCGGTTCGACCTGGCACTGGAGCGAACGGCGATTGGGGCGCTTGCTCCAGAGCAACGACTGGGAATCCGAACCTTGGCATCACGCCGTGGCGTTCGGGCTTCTCGGTCAGTTTGCGGGCGGCGACGTCCACGAGGTACTCGCGTCATTCCTCCATCAAGCCGTCCTCGGCATGATCGGCGCTGGGGTTCGAGCGATTCCGGTCGGTCATACTCACGGTCAACAGATTCTCGCATATCTACACGAGGAAATCGCCCGCCTCGTGCCCGAGCTCATCCGTCGAGCTCCCGTTTCGGCCGGTGCCGGCTGCCCTCAATACGAGATCCTCTGCGATGAACAAACAAGACTCTATGCTCGCATGTACCGATCTTGATTTCCCGTGCGCGGCGATTCGAGGTCGCGACGTTCGGAGGCCGCGACGGCTGGGAACGGCCTACCACAACGACCCGGGGGCCGATCACATGGGTCGCGTCGGCCCGGCTCGCTACGCGGGACCGACGCGCACGGTGTTCACCCTGGGAATCGCGGGGCCCGTCGGGTCGGGCAAGACGGCTCTCGTCGAGACGCTCTGCAAGGCACTCTGGCCCGAGATCAACCTCGCGGTCATCACCAACGACATCTACACGCATGAAGACGCCGAATTCCTCTCGAGACGCGAGGCGCTTCCGCTCGAGCGGATCATCGGTGTCCAGACCGGCGGTTGCCCACACACCGCGATCCGAGACGACGCGAGCGCGAATCTCTCCGCGGTCGCCAATTTCCAGCGGCAGATCCCTGGTCTCAGCCTCGTTATCGTCGAGTCGGGCGGCGACAACCTCACCGCGGTCTTCTCTAGAGAACTTGCAGATAAGTTCATCTTCGTGATCGACGTGGCCGAAGGCGACAAGATCCCGCGCAAGGGTGGTCCGGGGATCTGCAACTCCGACCTGCTGATGATCAACAAGATCGACCTTGCGCCCCACGTCGGAGCCGACCTCGAGGTGATGCGGCGGGACAGCTTGAAGATGCGCGGCGAACGTCCATTCCTGATGGTCAGCCTCCGCCAGAATGAAGGAGTCCAGGAGGTGATCCAGTGGGTGCGCGACCAACTCGCATCGACCGCCAAGAATTCGTGACCCCGCCCGAGTTCTCCGAGTTCCAACTCGCGAGAGCTCAGGCTGCACGAATCGGCGGCGTTCGTCTCGAGATGATCGAACGAGCAGGGACGACGCGTTTCGGCTCGGCATATCACCAAGTGCCGATCTTGACGATGCCCGCGTTCTCGTTCGATCGCGAACCCGCCGCGCTCGTTTATCTGATCAATCTGACCGCCGGTCTCATGAACGGCGACGGACACCTCGTCGAGATCGTCGCTCGGTCGGGGACGAATACGGTCGTCACCGGCCAGTCGGCGACTCGAATCCACCCCGCGGTCGACAGCTTCTGTACTCAGCAGTGGAGTCTCGAGGTCGAGCCCGGGGCGTGTCTCGTAGCATTGCCGGGGCCCGCGATTCCCTACCGAGGCTCGCGGTACTACCAGCGGGGCCGGGCTCGACTCCACGACGGGGCACGGCTGATCTGGGGCGACATCTGGCTCGCGGGCCGATACCAGCGAGGCGCGGCTTCCGAGCGATTCGTCTTCGAGAGGATCGTTCAAGAGCTCGAGGTCCGGCGTGGCGATCGCCTGATCTACCGCGATCGATTTCGGTGGGACGGTGCGTGGACCGATGAAGAGGCCGACTGGTACTTCGGCGGTCATCTCGCCGCGGCTTCCTTGTTCGCCTCCGAGCCGATCCCACCCGACATCGATCTCTCGACCCCGGGAGTGCGTTCGGCCACGTTGCCCCTGTCTTCGGGAGCGGTGTGCGTGAGGTGGTGCGGTCCGCCTGCCCTCGTGATCGAGTCGCTCGTTCGCGCATCGATGCAGATCGCGGGGGCGTGGCACTCGGGCTCGACGGCCCGCCCTTGGCTCCTCGATTCGACCGAGCTGACGCCGAACCATTGGTTCTCCAAGGCGCGATCGGTTTCGGCCGAGGTCGAGCAATCGGCGTCTTCGACGGTCGATATCGCGATCGAGTGATTTCGTGAGCACCACGGCGGACGACGATGAGTCGGGCCGCCGTGGTGTCGACGTCGGCTCGATCAGAACTTGATCAAAGCGCTGATGCCGCCGGTCAGCTGGCTGTAGGCGTCGCCTCCCCGTCCCGAGCTGCCGAAGGCGGGGACTCCCGCGAAGTCGCCTCGAATCTCCGGGCGAATCTCGAGAGCGGGCAGGGGGTGCCAGTTCACGCCGAGCGTGACGGCGGAGTAGTTGGTCGCAAATCCGGTCCGAGTGCCTTGGACGTCGTCGAACCACTCGGCGCGAAAGTTGGCGTCGAACTTGGGAGTCAGGTGGAACAGGCCGATCGTGTAGATCCCGTACCAGGAGCCGGTGCCGACCGGCGTTCCCGAGTCCCAACCCATGTTCGACTGCACGATCTGAGTGAATCGTTCCGACCAGTTCTGCTGGAGACGAAGCTCGATCGTGGTGTTGTGATTGCCGGCGAAACCCGGAGCCGCGAAGATCGCGTCGGGTCCGGTGTAGACCGAGGCGGTCAGACGCGTCCTTCGTTCTTCGGTCAACCAATAGTTGATCTGACCGATGTAGCAGTAGCTGTTGGAGCTGCGCAGGGTGAAGAAGGTATTCGCTCCGAGCGACATGCCGCTCCAGATGTCGAGTCGGTCGGTGACGTGGAGGTTGGTGAGGAACCCGGTGAACGCCCCGTCTTGCGAGTAGAAGAACTGGTAGTCGCTCGAATAGAACGGGCGGTAGGGAGCGAGGAATCCATTGTATCCGATGATCGTGTTCATGCGTCCGATCTTGAAGTCGACGCCGCCGTCGGTGAGGATCGGAATGTGCGCGGAGAGGTAGAGGTCGCGGAAGTCCTGGCTGAATCGCGGGTTGGGGTCCGCACCGCCGATTCCGCCCTTGGGCTGACCGAGTGCGGCATCGGCACCGGCGAAATAGCGGACGTTGAATCCGATATTGAATCGATCCTGCTGAAGGGGCTTCTGAATCACCCACCCGATTTGGTTCAGGAGGAACTCATTGCCGAATCGATTCTGGCGAGGCTCGACGCGTAGGAGTCCGGGCCCGGTGGACGCGCCGGAGTAGCCGCCCTCGACCCATCCGAAGGTTCGCATGCCGCGATCGCTCAGGATATTGCGAAATCCGAGAACATCCATGAGAATGTTCACTTCCGACACTGGAGTCGGCCCGAAGCGTGCCGGCGTTGCGGGCGACGCGATGTCTTCAGCGAGCTCCCGCGGGAGCGACTCGGCTTCGAGGCCGGGGGCTGCCGCGGCGTTGATCCCGCGGGCGGCGTTGGTCGTCGCCGGCGGCTCGAACGGAGCGGCGAGATCCTGTCCCAGCGACGACTTGTCTGCGATCCAGAGACTCGTTATCGCGACATAGGCGTACACGGTTGATCGCATCGGGACCTCCTGTCCTGAGGATAGCGTGGTTCAAACCCCACGGCTTTCCGTGCACCGCCGTCCTGGCGAGATGCACACGGCCTCACTATCGACCAACGTTCAGCAAGCCCTTGACCGGCTCAAGCCGATTTCGATCAGTACGGGAGTTGCGGGACGTTTGGATCGTCGCAATCGATCGAATCCTCACGATCCGGCGCTCGATGGGCGAACCCGCGCAATTGTGACGATCGTAACGCCCAGGACGATTCGGACGATCGGGCGAAGTCGAGCGCGTTCAATTCCCGAGTGCGGGCGGGAGAGCCGCGAGGAATGCGGGGTCGTTGAACAGCGCCGCGAGATCGGGTTCCGTCGCGAGGAACATGCGATCACGATAACCCGCGGCAACGGCGAGACGAACTTGCTCGATCGCCTTGGAACGGAAACTCTCGGCGACCGCCGGAGGTTCGGCGGGACTCGAACTCGCGCATGCGGCGTAACAGCGGGCGAGATCCGTACGAAGCTCATTGTCGACCTTGGGGCCGGAAGCGAGTCGATCGGCGATCGCCGCAGCTCCCGAGACGTCGCCGACATGTGCGAGAACGAGCATCAATTCGATCTTGCGCCGGTCGTTTGCTGGGTCATTTTCGGCGAGCGACCGACGGATTGCGAGACAGCGATCGAAGAGTGTCCGCGCGGCTGTCGAGTCTCCGCGGCCCTGTGCGACGTTGCCGAGCCGATAGAGGGAGAGCCCGAGCGCACGGCGGCGATCGACGAGTTTGGGATCGCGGTCGACCAGGTCCTGGCGGATCGATCGAGACGACTCGAGCAGCTTCTCGGCTCGGTCGAATTCACGCTTTCTCAGTCGATAATCTCCATACATATATTGAACAGCCGAGAGTTCGTCGAGTTCCACTGCTCCTGTCGAGGGGTTGGCTCCCGGTTGCTCCCGAATCGCCAGGCACTTCTCGAAGAACTCCACGGCTCGACCGTCGTCGCCCAGTCGAAAACTCACATCCGCATTCGAGAGATAGGAGTAGGCGAGATTTCGGCGGCGAACGACGTCGTTCGGCGCCGCATCTGCGAGTTCGAGTCGAAGATTCAGGGACTGTCGGAATGCTCGAGAGGCATCGGCAAGGTCGCCGAGTCGGTACTTGGCGATCCCGAGACGCTGAGCTGCCTCGGCGAGCCCTTCGGTCGCTCTGGGGCGATCGTAGGCGTTGCCGTCGGCCTTGGGCTTCTCGTAGATCTCTTGCCAGATCCGATGTCCTGCCAGAGTATGCCCGAGAGACTCGGCCATGTCGCGTCCGACGGCGCCGGCGACATCCGCGAGCGCGAAGTGCGCCGCGGCGAGGTTGGATCGGGCCGGGTCGCTTCCCTCTTTGAGGACGACCCGCTCCTTCGCGATCTCGAGGACGCGTTTGTACTGGGCGAGTGCCTTGTCGGACTGGCCGAGCCGCATGAAGAGACCACCGAGCTGTTGATGGATCGCGGCGGTCGTGGCTTCCTTGCTCGTCGACTTCTCGTAGTTGTTCGAGACCTGGACGACCGAGGCCAGAGCGGTGTCGAGGACGGCCTTGCTGAAGTCGCTCATGCCGGGCTGTCTCGACTGTGCTTCGGTGAGGAGCACCAGTCTCTGGATCGTTCCGAGTGCGAGAGTCGCTTGGATCTCGGCGAGTCTCGCGTTGTTCTCGGCAACGGTTCTCGCCGCCTGTGCCTGGGCCTCGGATTCGACCGCGCTCTTCTGCGCGAGCTTCGCGAGCCGCTCCTGTGCCAGTGCGTCGTCGCGTGCCGCGATCGCCAACTCGCGCTGTCGGACTGCTTCACGCCATTGGAGTGTGATCCCGGCCGTTCCGACGATCAGGGTCGCGATGAGGGCGGCCGCTACCGACGCGAGCACGGGATTTCGTTTGCACCACATCCAGGTCCGCGTGAGCGGGGAGACCGCGCGAGCCCGGATCGGTTTACCGTCGAGCCAGCGTTGGAGATCGTCGGCCAGTTCGCGTGCAGTCGGATATCGGCGCGAGGCCTCCTTTTCGAGGCATTTGAGTGTGATGACCTCGAGATCCTTGGGCAGCGTCGCATTTCGTCGCGAGGGTGGGACGGGCGGAGTATGTCGGACTTGTTCGAGAGTCTGGAGCGCCGAGTCGGCCGAGAACGGCGCGTGGCCGGTGAGCACGGCGTAGAGAATCGCACCGAGGCCGTAGACGTCGGTCGAAGTCGTCAAATGATGCACACGTCCCAGCGCCTGTTCCGGAGACATATAGGCCGGAGTTCCGAGCACGGTTCCGGAGGCCGAGAGTCCGTCGTCCTCCTGGATTCGCTTGGCGAGGCCGAAGTCGGTCACATGCGGTCTTCCCTCGTCGTCGATGAGGACATTCGCCGGCTTGAGGTCGCGGTGCAGAATGCCTCGTTGATGAGCGTGGCTGATCGCGTCGGCGATACCCACGACGAGTTCCACGCTGCGGCGAGGATGTGCAGGGCACTCGGGAAGTCGCTTCTCCAGCGAAGATCCTTCGATCAACTTCATGCTGAAGTATCGTTGATCTTCATGTCGTCCGATTTCATAGATCGGAACGATTCCGGGGTGATCGAGGTGTGCGACCGACTCCGCCTCGAGTGCGAATCGTCGGAGTTGCTCCTCGCTCGCGAAGTCGGCGTTTCGGATCATCTTGACGGCGACGAGTCGGTTCAAACTGACTTGACGTGCTCGATAGACCACGCCCATTCCGCCTTGACCGAGCACCGAGAGCAACTCGTAATCGCCGACGTACCGCACTCTTCGCGTGGGGGCTGGATGCGCGTTGTCGTCGATCAATGTGGCGATCACCGTCTCCCCGCCGGGTCCGCTCCCGGACGGTGGGGACTCCGAACGAATGGTCGATCCCGCGACGGTTTCCGTTGATTGCGGCTTTGCTCGAGCCGAGGCCGCGATCGTTTCGTCGAGCGCAGCGCTCCCCGGCTGCCCGGGCGCGATGGGCAGGGTCTCGGCTCCCGGGACTTCACGAGGCGAGTCGGCAATCGTCGACTCCGCGCGTGGAGGTTCGAGTGGACTCGGATCGGCGATCGTGGGGCTTCCCGAGTCGAGGAGCAGTTCCTCCAGAACGAAGCCGAGGTCGGGATAACGGCGCTGGAGATCTTCGGGATCGAGAGATCTGCCGGCTCTACGTGCCGCTTCGAGTTCTTCGCGAGCTCGCGCGGCCGATTCTTCACGACTGCGGTCCGCTGATTCGTCGATCGTCATCGTGACGCGCTCCGCGGTGAGGGGGAGAGGCAATGCCGCCGATGGTTCAGCGACCTCGTTCTCGGAGCAGGAGGGAGAGGCGACGTCTCCAGGCGACGTTGTTCGACGCCGGGGTCGAGCGGCTCTCCGGTATGGCGGCAGATCTACCCTTGGGCTCGTTGAACCCCGTGCCGAGATCCGGCCGGGCGCTGGAGGCCGCACTCCGCAGCGAGGCGGGACCGCGCGGGTGCGTCCGTCGCGAGACGATCTCGATCTTGCTCGGGGTCGGCTCGGCGGCCGTGGTTCCCTCGACATCGATGACGCGAGGAGTGCGTCTAGCGCCTTCCGAGATGCGACCGTTCATGATCCTTCGCGCGCCGGATCGGGCGTCTTGGTCGTCGAGGCCCAGGACGTGACCCAGTTCGTGTGCGACGACCGAGACGAGGTCGACCCCCCTCGGTCGCCGAGAAGCGGTTCGCGGCAAGAACTCCTCGTCTCGGGACGGCGTCGGGTCGATGAACCATCCGGCCCCGGCCGCATTTCGATCGATCCACACGGTTTCATGGTACGAGAGGCCGAGGAGGTTGCCTCCGAGCTCGGCGATCTCGAAGTCGACGGCACGGAGCCGCTCGATGCGCTGGGGATCGAGGCCCGCGGCGGCCCAACGTGCGATCGCCGCTTCGACGATCGGTGCGAGCTGAGCGTCGGATTCGAGGAGCGAGCCGACGAATCGCGTGGTCGCGCCGCCTGCGAGGCGCTGGGCTTGGAGCGCCGGCTGGATTCGAATCTGTCCGGTGCGGATCTGCTCGGTTGGTTCCGCGCTCGGGGGAAGACCGGGGTGGTTGTCGAACACGGTCGAGCCCGACGCAAGGTCGTTGATCACGATTCGGATGCGATCGCGAACGGCGGGAGTCCTGAGGCCGCCGTCGACCACCGAGATCTCGAAGCCGAATTCACCTGAGCCGTTGACGGTTCCGATACCTCGATATCTCGCAGTGGATCCATCCACGATCATCCATTGCAGACTCGTGCTCGCGAAAGTGAAATTGGTGCGTGAAAGACGGATCGTCGTCTTTCCGGTCGGAACCACGGAGTTTCCGACGTATCGCGACTCGATCTCGAAGGAGACGAGTCCGCCGAGGTTGGGACTCGCCGTGAATGCGCCGGGCGGGACGTTCAGTCCGCCGGCCCCGACGACGTACCCCGCGAGCGGGTTGTAGGCGATCAGGCGAGCAGGCCCGCCGCCTGCGGAGTCGTCGAGCGAGGTCGTGGTCGCCGTAGCGCCTGTGGCGACGTCGACGATTTCGAGGCGAATGCCGAAGATACCGACCGAAACGAAGACGACGTTCGACGAGAAGGCGAGCGGCTCCGAATTCTGAGCCTGGACCGTCGCCGTCGAGATGATCGTGGGAGTCGTCGCGTCCTGGGCCGTGAAGTACCAGCGCGTCTGGTAGATGCCGCCGACCCGAGGATTGTCGATGCGTCCGCCGACGAGGGTCGGGATCCCGACCTGGATGGTCGTACCGGAGAGCGGTCCGGTGATGGCGATGATGGGTTCACGTGTTTCCACATGGATCGTGACTTTTCGCGATGCCGAGAGCCCCGTGTCGTCGGTGACGACGACGAAGAACTCGACGATACTCGAGTTGCTCCGCGCCGCGACCCACTGGAAATCACCGGAATCTCGGTCGATGCTCGCGCCTTCGGGAGCCCCGTCGAGGCTGTAGAACAACCTGTTCGGGAGATCGACGTCGGCCCCGACGGCGAGGAAGCGAACGACGTCTCCTTCCTCGGCATCGATCGGAGCAATGGGTTCGAGTGTCGGCGGCGTCGGCTTTTCGAGCACGTCGACCGAGAAGCTCCGTTCGTCGAACAAGCCGTCGTCGTCGGTGACGCGTACGGTGAATTCGAATCGACCTGGTCCTTGAGCCTCGCTCGGAGTCCAAATGAGTTGATGCGTTTCGGAGTCGATCCTCGCGCCGTGGTCGGGGCCGATCAACGTGAACTCGAAGGAATCGTCGGCGTCGGGATCCTCGACCTCGAGATCGACGACGAGTTCCGACAGTTCATCGACCACTTGGTCGGGGATCGAGGCGAGGGAAGGGGGGGCGCCGTCGGCGACGACGACTCGATGTTCCATCGAGGCCGTGAGTCCATCGTCGTTCGCGAGCGAGAGTCGGATCGTATAGACGGCGGGACTCGTGTAGATATGGTCGAGCGAAATGGTCGAGGTGGTGAAGCGACGAGTGACGACGGCGTCGCCGAAGTCGACCGAGAGGTCCCAGTACTCGGAGCCCGAGGGATCATCGTGCTGGACGATGAGAGTGAGCGTCCTGCCTGGGGCGAGTTGCTCGGGGTCGACATGACTGTCGAGGTACAACTCGTAGCCCGGCCCGCCCTCGCCCGACTCGACGCGGTCTCTGCCGAATCCTCCGATCAGGTTGTCGGTTCCTTGGCCTCCGAGGAGGACGTCGTCGCCTTCGCGACCTTCGATCCAGTCGTCTTGATCGTCGATCCCCGCCGCCGAGAAGCGGTAGAGGAAGAGTTCGTAGGCGCCTTGGTCGACGTCGTAGCGTGTATCGAGGAACTGATCTCTCAGTTCTGCATCGAATTGTGCGTTGAGAGGATTGATGCGACTTCGGACGTTGTCGGGATAGAGCGGACTCTCGGGATTGCTCGGGTCGAAGATCGGATCGTCGGGGTTGCGCTTGAACGTATCGACGACGATGAAATAGAGCCCGTCGTTCGGCAGGACGAGGTCGAGGATCACGGAGTCGGTCGGCTCGAACTGGTCGTCGTTGACGGCCGTGCCGCCGTAGTAGGGGACGAGAGAGCCCGACTGGTCGTACACTCTGAGGACCGAGTCGATACGGGGCGCGCCCTGATGAGCCACGAGGAGCATCGAATGGATCTCGAGGTTCAGGAGGTCGCCTCTACGTCCCTCGATGACATAGACGTCGTCCTCGCTGCGCCTCGTGAGGGCATCGATGTCGATCCGCCCCAGAACTGCTGCGGCACCGACCTGGAAACGTTTGCCCGCGTCGCGTCCGGTGGGCACGGCGTTGGGCACCGCCAGCGGCTGGAGCACGATCGGTTCAGCCTGGAGCTTGCCGACCTCGAGCGCGAGCGGCTCGGGCAGAGCGATCGTGCCGCCTGCGTTCGATTCCTCGACGGGGATCCCTTTCTCGGCGTATGCGAGCTTGATCGACTCGCGTGGGCCGAAGTAGAGGTCGCGCAGGTCGTTGAATCGGTCGCTTCCCACGGTGGCCGGCGAGCTGATCAGGTGGTCGAAGGTGAGGTAAGCGGCATCGGGGCCGCCGAATTCGGGCTTCGACTCCGAGCCGCCCGGGGGGTTGTGCGAACCGAGTCCGATCGGACCGAACGAGTCGACGTGCCGCACGCCGGCGAGGTGGGCGAGCTCGTGGGCGGCGATCTTCGATGCGAGCCTGATGATGTTCTCGGATGTCTTCGCCGGTTGATTGACGCCGCCGACCAGACCGTTGATCTGGATCGCGGCCCAGCCGCCGAGGTTGGTGTTTCGGAAGTCGATCTCGGAGGCCTCGCCGCCCGGACGGTTGAAGGAGGGCGTTCGGTTGAAGAAGAGAGTCGCGAAGCGGCCGGAGTCACGCAGCTCCGCGGGAATTTGCTCCTCGCGGCTGGTGAATTCGAAGTCGAACCATCGCTCGAGGGGATCCGGGCCGTGGTAGAGCGAGGCGATGCGTTGGAGGATCGCCTGACGCTCGGCCTCGGTGTAGACGTGCTCGGCGGGGCCGGTCTCGGCTGCTCGGTCGGTAAACGTGTCGAAATCGAGCAGAACCCACTGAGTTCGGCGCTCGGGTTCTCCCAACGACCCGGGGGATGCGAGTCGATCGTCGACGACGGCCGATCCGGCGAGATGATTGGCTTGGGCGTTGCCTAGGATGACGTCGGGGAAGACGGTTCCGACGACATTCTCGAGGCCTTCGGGGTCGGTCGACGTGAGCGTCGCTCCTCCGGGGAGATGCATCGTGGCGGAACTCGACAGGTCGATCGTGATCCCGCCGGCGGAGAATGAGGAGAAGTCGAGGGTGTCCGACCCGACGGCGGTCGACGATTCGGTGATGACGACCTGGATCACGGGAGACCCGACGAATTCGTAGCTGTCGTCGCCGATTCCGCCGGCGACGTCGAACGCTCCGCGTGCGTCGGACTCGAAGAGGAATCGGTCGTGATCCGTTCCGCCGTCGAGCCGGATCGAATACGCCGATCCAAGGAGGATTGCGACGTCGTTGCCCGAGTCGCCGAGGAAATCCACGACGGAGGACTGAGAACCCTCGGCAAGGAAGGAGAAGCTGTCCGCGCCTGGGCCGCCCTCGAATCGGATCGAGTCGAAGTCGTCGCCCGCAGCATGCAGACCATCACCGCCGTTGCCGCCGACGAAGACGAGGCTGCGAACGCCCGCGGCGAGTTGGCGGAGCAGGTCCGCGCCGTCGCCGCCGTCCATCTCGAGGCGACCGACCGCATCGCCGCGATTGATCAACATGTCGGAGTCGGATCCGCCGAAGAACTCGACCAGACCGATCGTCGACCCGTTGTTGAGGAATTGGTCCCCGCCGTCGCCCCCTTGGAACGAGATCTTCTCGATATGGGAACCGTTGTTGGCGAGAATGTCGGCATCGGCGCCGCCCAGGAAGATGATGTCGACGATCTCGCTTCCGTGGTTCTCGAGGAGGTCCGCATCGTCTCCGCCGTTGAATTCGACGCGTTGGATCTCGCGGCCGCGGTTGATCAGTTGATCGGCGCCTGAGTCTCCCTGGAACTCGATCGCTTCGACCGTTGAGAAGTTCCAGAGCGTATCGGCGTCGGCGCCGCCGACGAAGACGATGCGGGATGCCTCGCCGTCGTTCGCGAGGAGGTCGGCTCCGTCGTCGCCTCGGAATTCGAGGGTCCCGACCGCGGGTCCTTGGTTGTAGAGTCGGTCGTCCCCGGAGTCGCCGAGGAAGAGCGCGGAGCCCAGGAATGAACCGCGATTGCGGAGTTCGTCGTTGCCCGCGCCGCCGGAGAACTCGATCGAGATGAGGATGCGGCCGAGGAGGAGCTCACCGTCGACGGTCGCGGAATTCGAGAAGCGGTCGTCGTCGTCGCCGCCATCGATTCGTAGGGTTTCGATGTCGCCTGCGTTGATCACCTCGTCGTTGCCCGCCTCGCCGAAGACGGTCGCGAGTTCGATGACGCCGATGTTGCCGAGTCGGTCGTTTCCGAGGCCGCCATTGAAGAGAAGTTGATCGATCGAACCCACGGCGATGTTGGTGATGCCGTCGTCGCCCGCGTCGCCTTGAAAGTCGATCGTACCGACGTTGCCCGAGTTGACGAGGGTATCGGCGTCGGCTCCGCCGGTGAAGACGATGGTCTCGATCGATCCGAGATTCTCGAGCGTATCCGCGCCGTCGTCGCCTTGGAATTCGACGCGGAGAATGTCGTGTCCGCTGTTGCCGAGGAGGTCGGTATCGGCGCCGCCGATGAAGATGATCGAATCGATCCCCCCGCCGCGATTGGCGAGGGTGTCGACATCTCCTCCACCGGTGAAGATGATGCTGGTGAGGTCGGAGCCGGTGTTGAAGAGCGTGTCGGCTCCGTCGTCGCCTCGGAAATCGATGACGATCGGTCCGGAGCCGTCGTTGATCAAGATATCGGCATCGGCTCCGCCGCCGAAGTCGATGGTGGTGACGACCGATCCGCCCGCGCCACGGTTGATGAGCGTGTCGGCGTCGGCGCCTCCGGTGAAGATGATCCTCTCGACCCCTGCGCCGAGGTTCGTGAGCACGTCGACGCCGTCGTCGCCCTGGAAGTCGATCTTCCCGACGCGGTCGCCCTCGTTCACCAAGAGGTCAGCGCCGTCGTCGCCGAGGAAGACGATCGATCCCACGTCGTCTGCGCGATTGCGGAGTTCGTCGCCGCCGCCTGTTCCGGGGGCGGCGCCCGCGTCTCCCTCGAAGCGGATCGACGCGACAGTGAATTCGTTGATCAGACGATCGACGTCGGCACCGCCTCGGAAAATGATGGAGTCGACACCGCCGCTTTCGTTCGAGACGACGCCGCGATTGATCAATACGTCGGCATCGGCTCCGCCGTCGAAGATGATGCGATCGACCGACCCGGTGTTCACGAGCGTGTCGATGCCGTCGTCGCCCTCGAACTCGATCGTGCCGCCGATCGTGCCGGGATTGCTGAGGGTGTCGGCGTCGCGACCGCCTCGGAAGAGAACCGATCCCAGGACGGTACCGGCTAGGAACGAGTTCGCGACGAACGCTCCGTTGAGGAAGCGGTCGGTATCCGCCCCGCCGCCGAAGTCGATTCGCTCGACCGTCCCGACGTTGATCAGGTCGTCGGCTCCGTCGTCGCCGCGGAAGTCGATGAGCTCGACGACCGTTCCGGCGTTGACCAATCGATCGGCATCGGCGCCGCCGAGGAAGATGATGGTATCGATCGAACTGCGATTGATCAGTTCGTCGATGCCGTCGTCGCCCTTGAAGTCGACCAGTTCGATCGTGCCGCGGTTCTCGAGGAGGTCGGCGTCGGCCCCGCCGGTGAAGACGATGCGGTCGATGGTTGCGCCGTCTCGATTCACGAACGAGTCGATGCCGTCGTCGCCCTGGAAGTCGATCGTGCCCGCGCTCCCGAGGTTGATGAAGGTGTCGGCATCGGCCCCGCCGGTGAAGATGATCGTGGTCGACGTGCCTTGATTGATGAGTTCGTCGGCGCCGTCGTCGCCATTGAAGTCGATCGTTCCGAGGGTGCCGGAGTTCTGGAGAAGGTCGGAATCGGCCCCGCCGGTGAAGATGATGGTGCCGAGGACGTTTCCGCCGCCTTCGTTGCGGAACACGTCGGCTCCGTCGTCGCCGCGGAAGTCGACCATCTCGATCGTCCCGCGATTCACGAGCAGGTCCTGATCGGCTCCGCCCGAGAAGACGATCGTGTCGACCGTACCGCGATTCTCGAGCGCGTCGAGTCCGTCGTCGCCCGCGAAGTCGATCGTCTCGACTCCGCCGATGTTGATGAGGAGGTCGGCGTCGGCTCCGCCGGAGAAGATGATCCGGTCGACCATACGCTCATTCGTGAACGTGTCGAGTCCGTCGTCTCCCTTGAAGTCGATCGTGCCGACGTTGCCGGTGTTCGTCAGGAGGTCGGCGTCGGCCCCGCCGCCGAAGGTGATCGTCGTGATCGTGCCGGCATTGACGAGTTCGTCGGCTCCGTCGTCGCCGCGGAAGTCGATCGTCCCGACCGAAGCCTGGTTCGTGAGGAGGTCGGCGTCGGCCCCGCCGCCGAATACGATCGTCGTGATCGTTCCTTGATTCACGAATTCGTCGAGTCCGTCGTCGCCTCGGAAGTCGATCCGATCGATGGTTCCGACATTCGTGAGGATGTCGCCGTCGGCTCCGCCCGAGAAGACGATCGTGCCCCCGACGGTCCCCTGATTCACGAAGGTGTCGGCTCCGTCGTCGCCTCGGAGGTCGATCGAATCGATCCTCGAGCCTTGGATGACGAAAGTGTCGGCGTCGGCTCCGCCGCGCAGCGTGATGTTGGACAGCATGAAGTCGAGCGGCTTGCCGACCGTCGAGAGCTCGAAGCGGTCAGAGCCTCTTCCTCCGTCGATCGTCGTTCCCGACGCCGCGCGGAACGTATCGCCGAAAGCGCTACCGATCAAGTTGTCGAATCGGCCGGTGCCCAGGTCGTCGACCTGTACGAAGTGCCGTCCAGGGTCGGAACCTACGCCGACGTCCTGCATCTCGCCCGAGGTGGCGGCGAGGTCGAAGGTGACCCCGAAATCGGCGAGTTCGAAGTCGATGGTGTTCGAGCCGGAGCCGTCGACGATCGACAAGGTGCTGTTCGGGCGGAGCCGGAATCGGTCGTTGCCTCCCGGGTCGGAGACCGAGTCGTCACCATCGTGCAGAAGGATCACGTCGTCGAACGGGCTCGCGACGATCACATCCGCATCCGCGCCGCCGTCGATGAAGACCGGCACGGGCGACAGCGAGGCGTCGATCGCATCCTCACCCGCGAGGCCGAAGATCACGAGCGTGGAGATGCTGGGAAGCACAAAGGCGGGGGCGACATCGAAGTCGTTCGCGTCGTCGTCGAGGAGCACGACCTGTGAGGTCGTGGATCCGACACCGAGGTCGTCGTCGGCGACCTCGACTCGTGCCGAGTATCTGGCCGTCGGCTTGGCCGGGTCGGGGTTGAACGAGAAGTCGGGCGAGGTCGAGAACGTCGACGATGCGAAGACCGAGGTTGCGCCGGACGCCTCGATCTGCGTGATCGTCCAGCGGTATCGCAAGGCCGCGAGGTCGAGCGGACTCGCATCGTCGCCCTCGGCGTGGAGGACCATGGTCGTGCTCGTCGAGCCGACGCCCGCGGCGATCGAGACCGTCGGTGCGACGTTCTCGATCAGGATCGTGGTTGCGATCGAGGTCGCCGAGAGGTCGTCGTCGGTGACGCTGACCCGGATCGTGGCCGGGTCGATCGACGTGCCGTCCGGAGCGTCGTCGAGGAAGCGATGACGGGCGCTGAAGGTTCGTGTGAGGGGATCGACCGTTGCGAACACGGGGAGGCTGCCGTCGCCCCAGGAGATCAGGACGGTGTGAGTGTCTCGTGATCCGACGTCGAGGATCGATCCCGTGATGATCACTTCATCATTCTCGGAGATCTTGCCGACTGTCGTTGGGTCGCCCGAGGGTGCGAGCGGGCCGCCGTCGGCCTTCTTGATGACGATTCCGCTGATGCCGGGTGCCGCATTCGTCACGACGAGCGACGTCGTCGCGATCGCCGCGGGGGAGGCGGGAGCGTCGGGGTCGACGACGCTCACCCGAATCAGGTAGGGGTCGGAAGTGGTGCCCGAAGGATCGTCGTCGATGTAGGTGTGTCGCAGGCCGCTGAAGGTACGGGCTCCCCGCGGCAATTCGAACCGCGTCGGCGAACTGCCGTCGCCCCAGTCGACTTCGACGATGTGGCGGTCGTGGATCCCGGGGTCGTCGAAGCCGCCGGAGAGCTCGACCGAGCCGCCTTCGGTGATCGAGGGCCGATCGAGGCCCACCGCAAGATTCGTCACCGGGCTGTCGGTCACCGTCGCGAAGACCTCGGCGACCGTCGGTCGCAGCGGATCGTCGTCGTCGCCGATCGCAACGCGGATCGTGTACTCGGCGCCGTCTGCGGGCTGGTCGACGTAGAAGTGCGTGACGCCGCCGAATGCGGTGACGCCGGGAGCAAGGGTCAGCACGGTGACGGGCGAACCGTCGCCCCAGTCGATCTCGACGCGGTGCGAGTCGATGATCCCGGGGTCGACGAAGGTTGCTCCCAAGGTCACTGCGCCCGAGCCTTCTTCCAGGTCGCTGGGAGTGAGCGAGACGATCACGTCGGACGGTTGAACGTTGAGCACCTGAACATAGAAGAGCCCGAGCGTCGAGCGGGCAATCGAGGAGGCGCTGTCGATCACGATCACTTCGAGCGCATAGGTGTCTTCGATCGTGTTGTTCGGTTTGTCGTCGAGATAAGTGTGGGTCGCTGTGAAGGTGTCGTTGACCTGGTCGACGATCGCGTCGGAGACCGATCCGTCGCCCCAGACGATGCGGACGATGTGGGTGTCGAGCCCCGAGGCGTCCTCGAACTCGCCGCTCACGGTGACGCTCTCGCCCTCGAAGATCGTGGAGGGCGCGATCGAGATCGACGAGTTCTCGAGCCGGGGCGGAGTGCCGAGCACGGTGACGACGAGCGTGTCCTCGCCCGCCAAACCCGAGTCGTCGATGACGCGAACGCGGACGATGTAGGTGCCGGGAGATTCGTAGACGTGTTCGAGGTCGAAGGTCGCCGTGGCGGTGCGGACGTACTCGTCGCCGACCTCCTGGAAGGTGATCGGGTTGATCGCCAAGGGGACGAACCCCGAACCGTCGCCGTAGTCGACCTCGGCGGTCCAGAGATCCGAGTCGAGGTCGGTGAACGACCCCTGGGTAGCGAACGGGAATTTCTCGACCAGCGTCGCGTCGGCTCCCGCGTCGACGACGGGCGAGCCGAACGGCGGGCCGGCGTCGGCGAAGATGTTCGCGGCGGACTCCGAGACCGATCCGACCGCGATGGCCGTGATCTCCGTGCCCTCGACCACGTCGTCGGGGACCAGGAACACGAACTCGAACCGCGTGGTGCTGTCGGCACCGACGTTGAAGCCGCGGAAGGGCGAGCTGTACGAACCGAAGCCCGAGTCGCGATCGTCGCTCGAGCCTTCGCGGAACACGCCCAGGAACCGCGTCCCTTCGCCGAAACCGGACGGGTCGGGCGCTGCGAGGTAGAACTCGATCTCGCGGCCCGCCGGCGCGAAGCCGCGGATCGTGAGCGTCGAGCCGCGGAGCGAAGTCGAGCTGATCACCGGCGCGTTGAGGATGCCGTCGAGGTCGCCCGGGTCGTTGGGCGTCGAGCCGGCGGGTCCGAGGTCGATCGCGAGGCCGCCGTTGTCGTTGAAGCGGTTGCGGAGCACGATGCTCGCGGCGGAGAGGGCGGGGTCCTCGATTCGGAGGCCCGCGCCCGAGTTGAACGCGATGATGTTCCCCGCGCCCGGCTCGCGTCCGCCGATCGACGCGGCACCCGCTTCGATTCCGATCCCCGAGCCGAGATTCCCGAGCGGAGCGCCGCCGGTGATATCGGAGCCGATCAAGTTTCCGAGAACATGATTACTCGTGGCGGAGGACGTCTGGATCACCCCGCCGACGCCGTTGCCCGAGATCAGGTTGCGGCCAAGGACCCGTCCGTCGACGACGCCGTCGGAGCCGTCGTGGCCTCCGATCGTGTTGAACGACGCGGAATCTTCGAGTCGGATTCCCCCGGAGGTGTTCCCGAGTGAGACGAGCCCGTCGCCCGAGGCTCCGACGATGTTCCCCACGATGACGTTCGAGGTTGCCCCCGCGCCCGTCAGGAGGATGCCGACCGGGTTCGCCGAGATCACGTTTCCGGACGCCTGCCCGATCACAGAGACCGTGCCGCCGATCGTGTTCTCGAGGGAATCCTCGATCAAGATCCCTGCGACGGCATTCCCGAGAGCGGAGCCGAGCGCGAAGTCGAGGCCGATTCGGTTGCCGGTGACCGTGGTCGCTCTGACTCCGGCGCCGCTGAGTTCGATTCCGGGGCCGCTGTTGCCGGAGATCAGATTCGAATCATCGGCGACCCCGCTGATCGAGCCGCCGATCGAGTTGAACTCCGAGGCCCCCGTGATGCGAATACCGGCGCCTGCATTCGGTACGGCGACGGTTCCGGCCGCGTTGGTGCCGATGTTGTTCCCGAGGATGATGATCGATGAGGAATCCTCGATCAGAATCCCCGCGCCGAGGTTACCGCCGATGACGTTCCCTTCCTCAACGAATCGAAACCCTCCAACTCGATTGGAATCGGCTCCGCCCAAGATCCGGATGCCGGGTCCGCCGTTCGGTCGGATCACCCCTGTGGACGAGATTCCGATCGAGTTGCCGGACACAATGTTCCCCCCCCCGAAGCCCTCGATCGAGATCCCGGCGTCGGTGTTCCCCGAGACGACATTCCCCCCACCCACGCCGCCGCCGCCGATCGTGTTGTCGGCCGCGTTGGAGATCTCGATACCGACCTGGTTCGCGAGGATCGCGTCGGTCCCCGCCTCGAGTCCAATGAGGTTGCCCTGAACGACGTTTTCGCGTGTGCCGAAATCTCGGATCGAGACCCCGACGCCGTTGCCCGAGATCACGTTTCCAGGCGCGATTCCCGGGACGAAGCTGGGCAGCCCGACCGAGTTTTGAAAAGAAGCCCCGTCGATCAGGACTCCCACTTGATTCCCGATCCCGTTGGCGGCGATCGTGTTGCCGTACGCGGTGTTGGAGAACGACTCGAGCGTGATGTGCACGCCGGGGCCGGAATTGCCCCGGATGGCGTTCCCATCGACGAATCCACCGATCGAGACGCCGCCGACGGAGTTCTGGAGCAGTACTCCCGCCACGGCGTTGCCGTCGATCGTGTTCCCGAGGACGAAACCCGACGTCCCGGAGCCGTCGAAAGTGACGCCGGTCGCTCCATTGGAATTGATGGTGTTCAGCGGACCGACATTGGTTGCCTGAGAGCCGCGGTCGACGAGAACCCCGGGTCCGACGTTCTGGTCGATGAGGTTGCCCGAGATGGAATTCAGTCGTGTGTCGACCCCGCCGACTCTGATCCCGGTCTGATTGAACGCGATCCGATTGAACCCAACCGAATTGCCCGACGCAGCGTTCTCGATCACGACACCCGAGGCATTGCCCTGTGGACGGAAATCGGTCGCCACGCCGATCGAGTTGCCGAAGACGACGTTGCCGTTCGAGTCGAGATCGCGGATCAGGACGCCGAACCCGAGGTTGCCCGCGATGAAGTTGCCGTTGTCGAGGGTGTTCGTGTCTGCGCCGGTTTCGATGCGGACGCCGTCGCCGTTGGGAACGGCGACCAGCCCCGTGCCGTCGAGACCGATGTAATTTGCGCGAAAGACGTTGAGTCGCGAACCGACGCCCTTGATCACGATTCCTGCGTCGAGGTTGCCGGAGATGATGTTCGGGTTGGAGGAGGTCGACCCGATCGAGTTCGCGACGGCCCCGTCGCGCAACAGAATCCCGATGGCGTTGGGCAGCGCGGTATCCACGGTCGCGGATAGGCCGATCGTGTTCGCGTCGACTCGATTGAAGCTTCCGAGCGTCTCGATGAGAACGCCCGAGGAGAGGTTGCCGGAGATCAGGTTCCCTTCGAGGAAGTCGTTGAAGGCGTCGTCGTTCGAGCCGATCGTGTTCGACCCCGTGCCTCCGGACATCTCGACGCCGCGATCGTTCGGGAGCGCGGCGCTGCCGTCGGCGTTGGTGCCGATGCGGTTCCCCAGGACCCAGTTGTTCGACACGAGGTTCGACATGAAGGCGACGCCCGCGAGGGCGTTGCCTGAGATGAGATTGCCGCGACCCGGGTCGGTGCCGCCGATCGTGGTGGAGGACGCGCGATCGACCAGAGCGATGCCGTGGCCGTTGTTCGGAGCGAGGAGCGTCCCCGTCTCGTCGGTTCCGATGCGGTTGCCCTGGATCGAGGTCCCGATCGCATGGTCGGCGCCGTCGCCTTCGATCTGGATTCCGTTGCCCTGATTGAAGGCGATGAAGTTGCGCACCGCCGGGTTTGCCGTCGAGTCGCCGCCGATCACGGTGTCGCGGGCGCCGATCAGACGGATCCCGAAGAACCCGTTCCCGAGGTCGATGTCGTCGCGGACCCCGATCGAGTTCCCGACGATGAGAGTCCGCTCGATTCCCGAGCCGTCTACGCGAATGCCGCCCTGCGTGTTGCCGCCGATCAGGTTCCCTTCGCCGGCGACTGTGCCGCCGATCGTCACGTCGTCGCCGGAGTTCGCGAGAAAAATGCCCGGGCCGTCGTTGGGAAGCGTGTTCGAGCCGTCGCGATCCACCCCGATCCAGGTGTTGCGAATGAGGCTCGCACCCGTGCTTGCGCCGACGAGCACGATTCCCGGCCCGCTGTTCGCCGCGACGTAGTTGCGGCCCGAGACACCAGAGCCGCCGATGGTCACGCCGGATGCGCCGTTCGATACCGTGATTCCGCCGTCCTCATTGCCGCCCGGCGACAAGCCGTCGGCCGCGAGACCGATCGAATTCGCGACGATCGTCGTGGAAGCATGATTGAGACCTCGAACGACGATCCCCCAGCCGCGATTGTTGACGATCAGGTTGCCGCCGTTGGGATCCTCGATGCCGACTCGAGTACTGGTCGCGTCCTCGAGGATGATCGCGTGTCCGATGTTCCCGGCGTCGACAGTGCCGTCGACGGAGGTTCCGATCACGTTCCCGGAGATCCTATTGAAGTCGCTGAGCTCACCGATGCGAATTCCGAAGTCGAGATTCGAGCCGATGTAGTTTCGCTCGTCGGCGGTGCCTCCCTCGTCGACTCCAATCAAAACGTTGTCGGATTCGAGGAGGTCGATTCCTCCCATGTTGCCGAGGAGTGCGTTTCCGGAGACGTCGAGACCGATCAGGTTGCCCGCGATCCGCGCAGCGTTGACCCGAGCGAACGCGATTCCGACCCCGAAATTCGCCGAGACGACGTTTCGCTCGGCTCCATCGTCGCCCCCGTCGCCGTCGGTCCCGATCGTCGTATCGGTGGACTGGAGCACCGAGATCCCCACTCCGTTGCCGGCTGCGGCCGTGCCGGAGGCGTCGGTTCCGATCCGATTTCCGAAGATGCGCGTCGCCGTCGAGAATCCGACGAAGATCCCCTCGTTGTCGTTTCCCGAGATGACGTTGCGTTGGGAGGCGGAGATTCCGCCGATCGTCGTGCGAGCCGAACTCGAGATCTGGATCCCTTGGAGGTTCGGCAGCGGGGTCACGCCGTCGACGGCGAGCCCGATCGTATTGCCCGCGACTACGTTGTCGTCGGCGAGTTCGATCTGGACACCGACCGTGTTGCCTCCGGCGATGAGGTTGCCTTCGAGGGCATCGAGCGCTCCCACGCCGTCGGAGCCGATGCTGTTGAAGCGTGCGAGGTCGGCGACGCGGATGCCGATGTCCACGGCACGCGCGGCGGAGCCTGAGATGTCGGTCCCAATGAAGTTGCCGGAGATCCGGTTCGCATTCGTTCCGGTGCCGCTTATCTCGATCCCGACCGTCGGGCCGCCAACGACGTTGCGTTCGAGCACATCGCTCACACCGTCGGCGTCGGTGCCGATCCGGTTCCCTTGGGCGCCTTGGAAGAGACGAATCCCGGTCACCCCCACGCCCGCATCACCGTTGGCGAGCAGTCCGATCGTGTTGCCCGCGATGATGTTCGACTCGCCCGCCACGACATCGATCGAGAGGTCGCTCGAGAGGAACCGATTGCCCTCGGAGGCATCGCCGATGCCGTCGCCGTCGACGCCGATGATGTTGAACTCCGCGTTGTCGCCGCCGCCATCGATCCGGAGACTCGTGTGATTGCGTGCGTCGAACGCGCCTCCCGACTCGACGCCGAACCAGCAGCCTTGGATCTTGATCCCCGTGGCGCCGACGTTGAGGGCCGCGGCGCTCGTGTTGGTGAACGCGATGAACCCGAGCGAGCGGATGATCGAATCGGCCGCGCTGATTCGCATCGCGGACGTCGTGCCGAGCGACCCCGCGAGATAGATCACCGGCTCGCCCGACCCCGGATCGAAGCTCGGCTCGGTCGTGCCGTCGATCTCCATCTCTCGCGCGATCGACGGAAGCGGCGTCTCGAGCAGGATCGTCGATCGGCCCGGCGCTCCGATGTTGAATTCGATCCGATGGGGCTCGGGTTGACCACTGGCATTCGCGTCGACGATCGCCTGGCGCAGCGTGCCTGTCCCGGCTCCAGGCGCTGGGTCGGTTCCACCGTTGTCGCCGTCGTTGGTCACCGTGAAGACGGCGAGGAGCACGCGATCTTCGAGTCGACTCACGTCGAGGAATTCCGAGCGTGCGACTCGACGAGTCGCCCAGTCGCCGAGTTGGGCGAGGCGGGATCGATTCCGGCCGAGGTCGCGGCGTCGAGTCACGGGGCTGCTCCTGGATGAGTCGGATGGGGGGCGAGTCGGTTCGATGCGGAGAAGGAGGGTGTGCGACCGACTGGGATATCGATCCATCCGTGAACCAACCGAAAATACCCTAATGGCGACGCCGAAGACTCGCAAGTGTTGACGAGGATCAACGTCGTCGGGGGCGAGAACGCTCAGGGATCGACCCGATTCGATGGTCATCGACGACGCGAATGCGAACCGACCCTGCGGGGGGCTCCGACGACGATGCGAGTGAGCGCGAGGGCGTCGGTTCGATGAGGGTCATATGAAGATCGGCGACTCGATCGTCTCGGCAAGACGGAACGAGAGTGAACGAGGCCGTCGCGAGCCGGCGTTTTGTTAGGCGGTTACCCTGAGGTGGGTATCCGGCGAGGTCGACCCTTGCGTAGTCCGGCCCGCATGGCGGCGGGTGAGTATCGAACGAGGGGATGACCATCGCGTCGACCGAGTCCCGGATCCCCGGTTTCGAGCAGCTCGGGACTGGACCGAGGCCGTCACGTGAGCGAGGCGATGAGAAATCTCCTGGAGATTCTCGGTATTCTGGGCGATCTATAGGTATTGAAGAAATGTAAATATTAAAATAAAAAACTTTCATAAACATAAATAATACGTTTATCTGTATTGATGAGAATATTGCTATACTTGTGTGGATGCGAGCCGTGTCCGTCTCTTTGGAAATAGGCTCGTAGTCTCGCGTCCGTGAAGAATGTGAACCATAAGTTTCAATCTTGAATCGAATTGCGGCGAATTGAATGCCGCCGACTTTGCTGTCCTTGTAAAGCCGTCCAAATCGTTGCGAATACGATCTGTGTAGAAACCTATTCGTAGACTTCCGCCCGTCTTCCGATTTCTTTCATTTTTCATCTTTAGACTCTCCCGACTCGACGGACCGTGATTGGAGATCCTCGGCATCGATGCCGTGGATGCGTGCACCTTGGATTGCGCCCCGGGAGATCGTTTCGATGCGTCGTATCGTGAAGTTCGCCGGCCCCCGAATCTCGAAGTCGGCGAAGCGCCGCGGTCGCTTCGAGCGGCTGGGTCTCGAGTCGCTCGAGTCCCGCGTCGTGCTCGACGCTACCTATCATCAGCTCTCGGTCGGCCCGTTCAGCCAGAATTGGACGAACGTGGGCTCGATCAACGCGGATGACGACTGGTCGGGTGTTCCCAGCATCATCGGCTACCAGGGAGACGCCTCGGGCTCGACCTCGAACATCGACCCGCGCACGATCCTCGCTCCTCGGACCGCGACGGTCGACGTCATCGCGAACCAGGGTCAAACCTTCCTCGATAACCCGGGCGCCGCGGGCGGGGTCGCCGAGATCGACGGGATCGCGAATCCCACGATTGCCTTGAACGGCTCCGGCACCGCCGACTCGCCGTTCATCCTCCTCCACTTGAATACGACCGGGCTGCCCGCCGCGAACAAGGTTCGCTTGAGCTACAACGTCCGCGACCTCGACATCAGCGCCGACTCGACAGCGGCCCAGGTCGTCGCCCAGTACCGGCTCAACGACGTCGACGACTTCACCAACCTCGACGCGACGTACATCGCCGACGCCACGACCGGGCCGAATCTCGCCACTCAGGTCACTCCGATCGACCTCTATCTGCCGGACGCATTGAAGGGGCAGGCGACCCTCCAGATCCGGATCATGACGACGAACGCCCTCGGCAACGACGAGGCGATCGGCATCGACGACATCAGCGTCGTCAACGAGGCCCCCTCGGGCGCGGGCAGCTTCCAGTTCGCCCCGACCGGTTATGTGGTTTCCGAGACCGGCGTCTCGGCGGTCCTCACGGTCACCCGCACGGGCGGGTTCACCGGCGCTGTCGACGTCCCCTACACCTTCGCCAACGGCTCGACCCAGGGTGCGAGCGACTTCACCGGCGTCAACGGCGTGGTCAGTTTCGCCGACGGCGAGACTCAAGATACGATCACCGTTCCGATCGTGAACGACTCGATCCAGGAGGCGACCGAGGCCTTCACCGTCACGCTCGGCACTCCGACCGCCGGCACCCTCGGCGCCGCCGCAGTCGCCACCGTGACGATCACCGACGACGACCTCGGCGGCTGGATCCTCGCGAACGGTCCGCTCCAGCAGGACTGGTCGAACACAGGCTTGATCACGGCGAACAACAACTGGGACTCCGTCCCATCCATCCGCGGATACCGCGGCGACAATCTCACGAGCTCCACGGGCGTCGATCCTCGGACCGTGCTCGCTCCCGGCATCAGTCCGACCGACTCGCCGGCGGGCGTCCTCAACGTCATCGCGAACCAGGGTCAGACCTACCTCGACAACACGGGCGCGACCGGCGGCGTCGTCGAGGTCGACGGAATCGCCAATCCCACGATCGCCCTCAACGGCTCGGGTACCGCCGACGCCCCCTTCATCCTGATCAACCTCGACACCACGAGCGTCTCGCAGGTCCAGATCTCCTACAACGTCCGCGACCTCGACAGCACGACCGACAACGCAACGATGCAGGTGGCGCTCCAGTATCGCGTGGGACTCTCGGGCGACTTCACCGACGTTCCGGCCGCCTACATCGCCGACGCCACCGACCTCGGCACGGCGACCAAGGTCACCGCGATCAGCCAGATCCTGCCGCTCGCCGTCGGCAACCAGCCGATCGTCCAGCTCCGGATCATCACGACCAACGCACCCGGAAATGATGAAGCGATCGGCATCGACGACATCGTCGTGCAGCAGGCCGTGGTCAGCCCCGGTTCGTTCCAGTTCGCCAACTCCGCGATCAACGTGAGCGAGCCCAACTCGGGCACCACGACCGCGACCTTTACGGTCAACCGAATCGGCGGCGTGTCCGGCGCGGTGTCGGTCCAGTACCAGACGATCGCGGGCGGCACGGCGACCGCGGGCAGCGACTTCGTCGCGATCGGCACTCCCGTCACCCTCAACTGGGCCGACGGCGACAACACCCCGCAGACCTTCTCGGTCACGATCAACGGCGACACCGCGGTCGAGGCCGACGAGACCGTGTTCGTCCAACTCCTGAACGCGGTCGGCGCAAGCATCGTCGGCGGGGCGACGGCGAACGGCACCGCGACGATCCTCAACCAGGACGACAAGGCGTTCCACAACCTCGGCGGCGGTTCGCTGAGCATCAACTGGACCGACACCTCGCTGATCGGCACCAACGACAACTGGTCGGGCTACGCGAGCGTCTCGGGGTTCCTCGGCTCGGTCACCCCCGACCTGACGATCCCGTCCGACCCGCGGTTCTACCTGACCGACAACGCGAGTCCGACGACGATCGACGTCATCGCGAATCAGACGAACCCCGACACGCTGGGCACCGGCGGCGTCGCCGAGTTCGAGATCGCCGACCCGACGGTCGCCCTCAACGGCTCGGGCACGGCCGACGCTCCGCACCTCATGTTCTACATCGACGCGACCGTGGCGACGAACGGGGTGAACGTCTCCTACCGGCTGCGCGACCTCGACGCTTCGACCGACAACGCCGTGAGCCAGGTCGCGCTCCAGTATCGCGTCGGGCCGACCGGCGACTTCACCGACGTCCCCTCGGCCTACGAAGACGACGCCACCGCCGGGCCGAGCCTCCTCGGTCCCGACATCCTCGTGAACGCGACGCTTCCCGCCGCCGTCAACGGTCAGTCGCAGGTCTACATCCGGATCCTGACGACCAACGCCGACGGCAGCGACGAGTGGATCGGCGTCGACGACATCGTCATCGCCGCGGCGGGCGTCGCGGGCGCGGGTACCGTCCAGTTCAGCCCCGTGACCTACAGCACGGCCGAAGGCAACGCCGGCACCACGACCGTCAACGTCACCGTCACCCGGACCGGCGGCTCCGCAGGCGCGATCTCGGTTCCGTTCACCGTCGGCGGCACCGCGGCCTCGGGCACCGACTTCCAGGCGATCAACCCGCTCAGCGTCGCGTTCGCGGATGGCGACGCCGCCTCCAAGACGATCTCGGTCGTGGTCATCGGCGACACCCTCGTCGAGTCGAACGAGACCGTCGTCCTCACTCTCGGCGCTCCGACCGGCGGCGCGACGCTCGGCTCGAATGCCGTCGCCACCGTGACGATCACCAACGACGACGTCGCCGCGAGCACGTTGCAGGTGACCGCCTTCCAGGGCAATCGCTCGGGCTTCGTCGCCACCTTCAACGGCGTCATCGACGGCACGGTCCTCAATATCCCCTCGACCGAGATCGCTCTCGGGGCGTCGGACATCGTCGTGACCAGCGGCGGCAACGTGATCCCCGGCAGCGTGGTGGTCAACGCCGCAGGCACCGGAATCACCTTCGTCGCCACCGGCGGCGCCCTCGCCGACGGGTCCTACTCGGTGACGCTCCGCTCGGCGGCGGACGGCTTCAAAGGCACCGGCGGCAACCTGCTCGACGGCGACGCGAACAACGTCGCGGGCGGAAACTACTCGAACTCCTGGGTTCTCAGCAGCGTCGCGGGCACCCGGACCGTGAATCTCCCCGACATCGTCCTCGGCCCCGATCAGGCGACCGCGGTTCCGCTCGCCGTGAGCCTCGACGACGCCTCCCTCGTCACGGCCCTCACGATGACCGTCTTCTACGACGTCGCCCGATTCACTCCGACGTCGATCACCGCGTTCCCGAATACCCCGGGCTTCTCGGCGTCGACCAACATCACCATCCCCGGCGAGATCCGCTTCAGCTTCGCTTCGACGACGACCAACCCGCTTCCGGCGGGACCGGTCACTCTGTTCCACTTCAATGGAACCGTTCCCGCGGCGGCGGCCTACGGCGGCAAGAACGTCTTCAGCTCGACGGTCTCGACGATGGTCAACACGACCTTCGGACAGATTCCGCGCAATGTCGACTCGGCCGTCCACATCCTCGCCTTCCCCGGCGACGTCTCGGGCGACGGAGCCATCGACGGTCTCGACGCGCTCTTCATGAACGAGTTCTCGGTCGGCAACATCGACGGGTTCTCGGCCTTCCAACTCGCGGACCCCTCGCTGATCGGCGACCTCTCCGGCGACGGCTTCGTCGATGGTCTCGACGCTCTGGTCGCCAACGAGCTCGCGGTCGGCAACCCCGTGCCGTTCCCGATCCCGGCGATCCCGGGTTCGAGCCCGAGCTTCGGCGGCGGCCCCGACCCGATCATCAGCCTGCCGCGCGGCCTGATTCTCGCGTCTCGAGGCGAGACCCTGGTTCCGATCGAGTTGCTCTACACCGATGCTCGCTCGGCCGTCCTCGTCGACGCCGACGTCATGATCGGCTTCGATCCCGAAATGGTCGAGATCGTCGGAGTCGAAACCGGCACCCTCGGCTCGAACTTCGGTACGAAGTGGGCGGTCGACGGCGGGACGGTCCACGTCGAGATCGATCGCTCGAACACCTTGCTCGGGCGTCGGATGCAGCAAGGCGACTCGGCGACGATCGCCTATCTGGTCGTTCGTCCCAAGGCGGGTGCGTCCGGTGAGGCCGCGCTCAACCTGCTCGAACGCGGCACGGTCGCGGGGCGTACCGTCGACACTCGTCTCAACGCGGGTCGTCTGACGCTCATCCCGGCTCCGACCGACTCTCCGACCGACACGGTCGACGGCAGCCTCGTCCTCCCGACGATCGACGCGGTGCTCGAGTCTCTCGCGTCGGATGTTGCTTCGTTTGCTCCCAAGCGGTCGACCGGCTCGACGATCGACGCACTGTTCCCGGTCGTCGTCGGCGGCTCGACCGTGTCGGGGCCGATGGAATTCTCGGTCGGTCACAAGTCGATTCGTCGTGCTCGGTCGAGCCGAATCGACGCCCGTTGATCTTTCGATCTCCCGCGGGTTGCGTGGTCGGTCATCTCGGCCGACCACGCCCCGCTCGTTGGTGATGGACCTCGCTTCGCGGTGCGTTCGTGTGGGGCGTCCCGCGGTCGATCGTCCGGTTTCTCGGTGGTTCCTCCCTCATCTCCAGGAGTTTCGCATGGCTCGCGCTCTCGTCCGTCTGTTCGCGGTCGTCGCCGTCCTCGCCCTCGGGACCGCCGGCTCTGTCCAGGCCTCCTACGTCTACTCGGCCACGGTGGGCGGCTCGAACACCGTCGAGCTCACCCAGGGCATTCAATCGACGTTCGATGTTCAGATCAGACTGACCCGAACCGCCGACAGCGACACCCGCAACATCTCGGGCATCAACTTCGGCTTCTGGCTCCCGAACGCGGCTGCGGGCAACATCGGTTCGACCGGCCAGCCCGCCGGCACCCAGACCGGCATGTTCACCGGAGCCATGCCGCCCGCTTCGTCGAACAACGCCGCTCTCCTCGCCGCGAACGGCGGTCAGTTCGCCAGCTCGTCGGTCGGTCTCTTCAACGTCCTGAACTACCGCGCGGGCGTCGGCTATTCGGGCGGCAACTTCTTCCTCGCCGCCGGCCAGTCGCTCCTTCTCGCCACCCTGAAGGTGACCGTGCTCGGCACCGCCCCCGTCGGCCAGTACGCCGCGAAGTTCCAGCGCGCGAATTCCGCTCCGTTCACCAACATCACCTTCACGAACTTCACCAGCGCTCGCCCGACCGATACGAACTCGCTCCTGGTTCTCCAGGACCTGAACATCAACATCGTCCCGGCCGTCGTCGTTCCCGAGCCCTCGACGATCGCCTCGGCGGCCGTCGCCGCTCTCGGCACGCTGTTCGTCGCTCGTCGCCGTCGGGCCCAGGCCTGATCTCGATCTCGAGCTCCCCGGGAACCCTCGCGGTTCCCGGGGAGCAGTCGAGTTCTCCGCCGCTCCCGCCTCAAGGACGAGGTGAGCCTCGAGCGTCGCTCCCCGATCGAGTCGTGCGGCTGACCCAGGGACGATCCACGCAGCTTCCATCCCTACGGAGATCGCACTTGATCCCTCCGAAGTCTCTTTCTCATCGATTCCTCCTTGTCGCCGGAATCTTCCTGCTCTCCTACCTCCCTGGCGACGCCCGCGCGGATATCCAGTTTCGCGTGACGAGCATCCTCACGAATTCGAGCAGCCTGACCGTTTTCGAGGGCGAGACGACGGTTCGACGGATTGCCGTCGACCTCGTGCGCTCCGCCGACGACGTCGACCGCGTGAATCTCGGCTCGGTCAACCTCGCGCTCTTCCTGCCGAATTCGGCTTCGGTAAATCCAGGCAACCAGCCGGGCGTCACGTTGCCGACCAATGCGTTCACCGGCAGCAACGCCACGGCGAGCCTGTATCAGGGGTCGCCCGCGCAGTGGAGCGGATCCTCGAACCTCTTCTCGACGAGCCCGGGCAACTGGCGTGCCGCGATCTCGGCCAGCACGGCGTTCAGCGGTGTCGGAACGGTGCTCGCCAAGGGCGCTTCGATGCGGTTGCTGGAATTCGACCTGACGATCTCCTCATCGGCCCCTCTCGGCACGTTCGTCACCGCGATGCCCACGGCGGGCAGTCCACGGACCTCGCTCAACGGCATCAATTTTCAAGCGATTCCGTTCACGATCGTTCCGCTGTCGATCACGGTCACCGCGGTTCCGGAGCCGTCCTCTCTAGCGCTCACGGCATTGGGGCTTGCCGGGTTCGGCCTCGAGGTTCGCCGCCGGAATCGCAGTCGGTCGACCTCTCGCTGATTCGATCTCGCCGTATCACGGAAGCTCTCCGAGCGAATCCGGTGTCGCGACGCCTGAAGGCGTAAGCGACATCGGATTCGTTTTGGAGAGTGTTCTCGTCTCCAGGTGCTAGCATCGTGAGACGGGATCTCGACTCGTCTCCAGTCTCCACCCTTCTCGAGAACCGCATCATGGAACCGCGCCTGGAGGCGAGACCGCCTCGTTCCACCCGACTCGCGAGACCGATGGTCGAATGGCTCGAGCGTCGAGTCACGCTCACCGCCGGGACGCTTCGGGTCGTCTCATACAACATCGCCGCGGCGGGCGGCAATCCTCGGTCGGGGCTCAATACCCTTCTGGAGGCGATGGGGAACGAGTCGTACGCGGGCAATGCGCAGCCGATCGATATCCTGCTGCTCCAAGAAGTGCAGAGCCAGACGACGACGACCGCGGCCGTGCTCGCCTTGATGAACTCCCTCTACGGTTCCGGAAGCTACGCCCGGGGGACCTTGAACGGCGGAACGACCGGTTCGGGCACTCAGGGAATCGTCTATCGGACGTCGACGGTCCAACTCCTCGGAGAGGCCGCCGTCGGCACCGCGAGTAGTTCGGGGCAGCCGCGACAGACGATTCGCCACCATGTCCAACCCGTGGGCTACTCGAACAATACTGCATTCTATATCTATAATTCTCACTTCAAGGCGGCCGACGATACCCAGAGCAAGGACAGGAGGACGATCGAAGCGCAGGCGATTCGAGCCGACGCCGACGCCCTCGGTCAGGGGACGCAGATCCTCTATGTCGGCGACTTCAACCTCTACACCAGCAGCGAAGGCGCGTATCAGACCCTCGTCTCTGCGGGCAACGGACAGGCGATCGATCCCGGTGGGACGACGGGGAGTTGGAGCGGGAACAACACATATCGAGCACAGTTCACGCAAGCCCCCTCGAGCAGCCCGCCCTCGGGGTTGACCGGCGGTGGTCTCGACGACCGCTTCGACTTCCAGCTGATGACCTCGGAATTGATGGACGGCGTGGGGATCGATTTCGTCTCGGGTACATATCGTCCTTTCGGAAACAATGGGTCCGTATCGGTCAACGGCAGCATCAACAGTCCATCCAACACCGCTCTCGCGGGGTTGTCGAACCGCTTGGCCGTGCTCGACCTGCTCACGACCGTGAGCGACCATCTTCCCGTGGTGGCCGAGTACCGAGTCGTCCAGCAGACTCCGACGGTTCAATTCAGCACGTCGACGTCGTCCGTCTCGGAGTCGGTGGGCAGCTTCACCATCAACGCGACGCTCTCGAGCCCGGCGAACCAGGTGGTCACCGTCCCGTTCTCGATCGGCGGCACGGCGGCGGTCGGATCCGACTTCACGGTCTCCGGCAGCCCGCTCTCCTTCCCGATCGGGTCGACGACCGCCACCGCGACCGTGACGGTGATCAACGACTCGTCGAGCGAGCCCGACGAGACCGTCATCCTGACGCTCGGGGCGCCCAGCAATGCGGTGCTCGGTTCGACGACGTCGCACACGGCGACGATCCAAGACAACGACGGCGGAGTGTTCGCCTTCTCGACCACGACGATCAACGCGAACGAGGGTAACAGCGGGACGACGAATGCAACGGTGACCGTGAATCGGACCGGGTCGGATCTCTCTCGCGCGGTCTCGGTGCAGTATCGAACGAATGGGGGGACGGCGACCGCCGGGGTCGACTACACGGCGATCAGTCCCGCACAGACCTTGAACTTCGCGGCATTCGAGAGCACGAAGACGTTCAACGTCGCGATCACCGGCGACACGACGGTCGAGTCGGACGAGACCGTCGTGCTCGAACTGCTGAACCCGACCGGCGGCGGCCTCCTCGGTTCGCCGGCGGCGGCGACGCTCACGATCCTGAACGACGACGTCGCCTCTGCAGGCTCACTCCAGTTCGTCGCGGCGACGGCAAGCACGCCCGAGGGGAATTCAGGGAGCTCGACGCTCACGATCCTGGTGTCCCGCTCGGGCGGATCGGCGGGAGCGGTGTCGGTTCCGTTCTCGGTCTCGGGCGGAACCGCGACGAGCGGCGTCGACTATACCCTCGCCGCCGGAAGCCTCTCGTGGGCGAGCGGAGACACGGCCGACAAAGCGATCGTCATCACGATTCTCGGCGATACGTCGGTCGAGTCCGATGAGACGATCGTCCTTCAACTCGGCGCGCCGACGGGGGGAGCGACCCTTGGGGCGACGACTTCCGCGACGGCGACGATCACGAACGACGACGTCGCGAGCACGACCTTCCGCGTCGGCTCGTTGACTCCTCTGCACTCGGGTTTCACCGTCGTCTTCACGGAGCCGCTCGACCCGGCGACGATCAACCTCTACCGGACGAACGCCCAACTGGGCGATCCCGACGTTGTGTTGACCCGCGGAGCCGAGGCGATTCCGGGCTCCCTGATCGTCGACGCCGCAGCGGGTTCGGCGACTTTCCTGGCAACCGGGTCGGCCTTGCCGGAGGGAACCTACGACGTTCGGCTCCGGTCCGGCAGCAACGGGTTCCGATCCTCGCAGGGGAGCCTCCTCGACGGGAATGCGGACGGGGCGACGGGCGATGACTACATCGGTTCGTTCACTTTGACGCGAGGTGCGAATGCGAGGGTCGTCAGCGTCGACGATCTCGTCCTGGGTGCGGGGCAGACGATCGCCGCACCACTCGACGTGATCCTCGAAGACGGAACCGGGATCTCGGTGGTCACGTTCAAGCTGTTGTACGATCCGGGCCTTCTCACCGTGGCCAACTCGGGCTTGACCGTCTTCCCCGAGACTCCCGGATTCAGCGCTTCCTTCAACGTCTTCGCCCCAGGTGAGATCAGGTTCAGTTTCGCTTCGACGGTTTCGAATCCGTTGCCCTCCGGTCCGGTGACCCTCTTGCGGGTCGTCGGTGCCGCTCCCACGACCGCTCCCTACGGCGACAAGGCTCGAATGTCGCTCCAGGTGACGCAGTTGCGGCAGGGGTTCACGGCCGTTCCCGTGGTCGACGACTCGGGAATCCAGATCGCGTCTTTCTCAGGGGATGTCTCGGGCGACGGTTCGATCGACGCGCTCGATGCCTTGTTCATCAACGAGCTCTCGGTCTCGAATATCGACGGATTCGATGCGTTTCAGAACGCCGATCCGAACTTGATGGGAGACCTCTCGGGCGACGCCGTGGCGGATGCTCTCGACGCCTTGATCGCAAACGAGTTGGCCGTCGGCAACTCGGTCCCGTTCGCGATCCCCGCGATTCCGTCGGAGGTTCCCGACTTCGGCGGTGGTCCGGACCCGATCATCTCGCTCCCGCGTGCCGTCTCGTTGGTCTCGGGTGAGATCGCACGAGTGCCGATCCGACTCGAATACACGGATGTTCGCTCGGCGGTTCTGATGAACGCCGATGTGATGATCGGTTTCGACTCCCGTCTCTTCGAGGTCGTGGGAATCGAAGCGGGGACCCTCGGCTCGCAGTTCGAGGCAAGGCTCGAGGTCGACGGCGATGCGCTTCACGTCGCTCTTGGGGGCTCGCTTCGCGGCCGTACGATGTCTCGCAGCGATGTCGGAGTGATTGCTCACCTCCTGATTCGACCGAAGCGTGATGCCGTTGGTCAGTCGTCCGTGCTCAATTTGCTCGAACGCGGAGCCGTCGGTGGTCGCTCGATCAGCACGCGGCTGAACTCGGGGCGACTCACGCTTGCGCCTGCTCCGTCGAATGCCGAGGGCGACGCGGTCGACTCGTTCGTTCGGATCCTGCCGCGAACTGCAGTTCCGGCGACGGTTCGGTTCGTCGCGATCCCTCCAGGATCTCCGCCCGCGGGGCTTGCCGCTCCTGCGCCGGAGACGAGCATTTCGCTTGCGAGCGAATCGAGATCGACGACTCGTCGCCGACGGTTGCCGAACGTGTCGCGATTCGTCAATTGATTCGATCGGGCGAACCACAGATCAAAGCGTGCTCGCGGCCGTTCGTCCCGAGGCCGCGAGCCCGGCGGTCTCGCGTTCGAACGCGATCTCTTCGCGGCAGATGCGCACACCGTCGGGAGCGTCGATCCCGATCCGAACGCTGTTGCGGTCGATCTTGACGATCGTGATCCGGATATCTTGGCCAATTTGGATCCGTTCGCCGAGCTTCCTGCTCAAGATCAACATCGATTCGACTCCTCGACTCTGAATGCTCGTGGGACATTCGCCCACGACGAGAACGAAAATGCAATCGTCGTGCCGAATTCGGCGGGGAAGTCCGAAGAGGTGCGTTTCCATCGATCCGGCAGTGAGTTACGATTCATTGCTTACGAACTTCGATCTTCGTCTGTTCGACAAGATGTCGTCGAACGTTCCGACTTTGTCGTTTTTTCCATATCAACGGCGAGATCTTGGTCGGTCGATGGAGGATGAAGGTGTCCCAGCCGGGTCGATGGACGAAGGCGATATCGTTCCTCCTGCCTTACGCGGTGGTGTTGCTCTACGCGGTCGCGTGGCTCTGGCCGATCGGCTTCGGCGGCCGGATGCCGGTTGGAGGAGATGTGACCCAATTCTCCCTCGGTCTGATGGGTTACCTGAGCGAGTCGATCAGGCAGTTCCGGATCCCATTTTGGAACGACATCTGGGGTTACGGCTTTCCGGGATTGGCCGAGAGCCAGATGGGAGTCTTCTACCCGCCTCACTTTCTGCTCTACGGAGTTCTCGGTACCGAGTCCGCCTACACGTGGAGCCTGGTGATCCACACACTTTGGGGAGCGCTCGGTTCATTTTGGGCGGCGCGGGTGTTCGGACTCGGTCGCGGGGGGGCCACGATTGCCTCGATCTGCTGGACGGGTTGCGGATTCTTCGTGATCCATCTGCCGCACCAGTGGGGTTACACGACCGGCTCGTGGCTGCCCTGGGTGATTGGGGCGAGTCGGCTCGTGGTCACCGGGGCGAGGCCGATCCGCGCCTCGGTGTTGTTGGCCGGGGCGTTGGCCATGCAGGTCTTGCCTGGTCATTTTCAGCTTGGGTTCATCTCGCAGGTCTCTTGCGTGGTCGTGATGGTTTCGGGGCTACTCGGTAGGTTTCGCGAAGGCCGACCCTGGGCGTGCCGTGGGTTATTGGCCGGTTCGGCGTTCGTCTATGCGGCCGCATCCGCGGCAATTCAGCTCGGGCCGACCGCCGACCTCGCCGCTGTGGCTTCTTCGATGCGCGACTGGGAGTATCTCGCCGGATTTGCAGCGACGCCGTTTCACTTGGTGAACTACATCGCTCCCTGGTTGTTTCGGGTCTCGCCGCTCTGGCGACTGCCCGTTTGGGACACTTTTCACACCTCGCCCGAGGAGTCGCTCGGCCACGTGGGACTGGTGGGCCTGCTGCTCGCGGCGGCTGCCTTGGTTCGAGTTCGGTCGGATCACCGCGTCGTCGTGCCGGCGATTCTCTTGGTAGTCACCCTCTACCTGGGGTTCGGTCCCTATGCTCCCGGATCCAGGCTGCTCTTCGGTCTGCCGGGTTTCTCGTTCTTCCGGGCGCCGGCCCGTTGGTCGGTGGGTTCGGCGTTCGCGCTTTCGATACTCGCCGGGATCGGATACGAGCACCTGGAGTCGATGAAGCGTCCGCGACGGTTCATTCTTGGATTCACGTTCTGTTGCGGGATGATCGTCCTCGCCTATCTTGCGATCGTCGAGGGGGCATTCCTCGCGACCGAGCGAGGCGCACCTCCAGGACTTGCGCGTCTCTACTCGAGAGGGTTCGCCGCGATGCCGTGGTCCGGAGACCCGAGCTTCGATGCGAGAATGTCGGAGGCTCGCCGTCCGTTCAACGACTTCCGAGCGACGGCAGCTCTGGCACGCGAGGGCATCGCTCGACCGACGCCGGACCAACTGACGCTCTCTCGAGGGATCCACGAGGTTCTTTGGAAGGAAACTCGACCGACTTGGATCATCCTCGCTCTGGTGAGCGTGGTGGGACTCTCGGCCCGACGCCCTCGAGTCCTTCGATTGCTCCTGGTCTTCGTGGCCTCGGCGGAGCTGCTGTGGCTGGTACGAACGCAGCGTCCCGTCGATCTGGGTCCGATAGCGAGGCTCTCGGATCAGAGCCCCGTCCTCGAAGGGCTGAGGGCGTCCCGGGGATTTGGTCGGGTCGTCGATCGATCGCGGAACTTACCGATGCTCGTCGGTGCGGCTCCTGTTTCCGGGTACCGAACGCTCGATCTGCCGATCGCCGTCGACCTCACCTTGGCCGCCGGAGAGTCGCTTGCGAATCCGGACGGAGAGCCGGCAGCGGCGGCGCGTGCGGCGGGCGTCGGATTCCGTGTTCTGGATCCGTTCGAAATGGCGATGATCGAGCGGCGGCGAGAGCCGTTGGGCGCATGGTCGATTCCTCGAGTCGTCGTCGATCGAGCCATGGCGGTCTGGCTCTTTGGAGAAGCATGGGTCGAGGCGAATCTCCCGGCATCGGAGAGATTCGCGGTCACGACTCCCCGCGGCCCGGCGACCACAGCGTGGGTCCTGCCGGGCGACGATCGCCTCGGTACGAGCGATCGTGCTCCCGTCGCCGAGATCCTGAGGCTCATGCAGTCGGCACAGCCTCTCACCGCGACGCGTGAGCGACCCGAGATCGTCCGGGTCGCCGTTCCCGCCGGGCTCACGGGATGGGTCGTGGTCACGCAACTCGCTCACCCCGGTTGGTCCGCGGTCTGGGAGAGTCCACGCGGGGACCTATCGGCGACGATCGAGCCGGTGCTCGGTGGATTCACGGGAGTCCCAAAGAGGGAACCCGAAGCGAGCGTCTTGCGTCTGGAGTATCGAGAGCGGACATTCATTCCGTCGGCGATCGTCTCCGCGATCGCGTGGTCGGCTTGGCTGGGATTGCTCGTGGCGACCCGCGATCGGCGCGCGGTCGGCTCGGATACCGCCGCGGCAACGGGAACATGAGAATGCGAACGGGCGTTGCGATCGTGGGTGCGTCGGGCTATGCTGCCCGAGAGTTGATGCGGATCCTGCTCAATCATCCCGGGGCGGAGATTCGCGTCGCGACGTCTCGACAAGACGAATCGCCTCGCGTCGACGCCTTGCATCCGAGTCTGGCGGGACGCATCGACCTCATCTGCGAGCCGTTCGACGCCGACCGATTGGCGGAGCGCGCACAGACCGCGTTTCTCGGACTCCCCCACACCGCGAGCCTCGAGGTCGTGCCCTCGCTCTTGGCGCGAGGCGTCAAGGTCATCGATCTGAGCGCGGATTATCGATTGACCGACGCCGATGTCTATCGAGACTGGTACGGCCATGAGCATACCGATCCGAGCGGACTCGCGGAGGCTGTCTACGGCCTACCCGAGTTGAATCGGTCGCGCATCCGTCCGGCTCGTCTGATCGCCAACCCCGGGTGCTATACATCGACGAGTATTTTGGCGCTTGCTCCTTTGATCGCTCATGATCTCATCGAGCGAAAGGGGATCGTGATCGACGCCAAGAGCGGAGTCTCCGGGGCCGGTCGATCTCCGAAGCTCAATACACATTACCCCGAATGCAACGAAGCGATCTCGGCGTACAGCGTGGGTCGGCATCGCCACACGCCCGAGATCGAGCAAGTGCTCGGGGACGTCGGCGGCAAGAACGGAGAGGCGGTCGAGGTCATCTTCACGCCCCACCTCGTTCCGATGGATCGCGGGATTCTCGCCACGATCTACGCACAGCCGAAGAACCATGTCGGTGAGCACGAACTTCTCGATCTCTATCGAGCTTTCTATCAAGGATCTCCGTTCGTACGGATCGTGAAGCACCTTCCATCCACGAAGGATTCGGCGTTCACGAATTATTGCGACATCACCTTGCGAGTGGTTCGTGGAAAGGTGCTCATCCTGGCCTGTCTCGACAATCTGATCAAGGGAGCGGCAGGAGTCGCAGTTCAGAACTTCAATCTGATGTATGGTCATCCCGAGTCGACCGCGCTCCTCTTCTGAGGTCGCGCGAGCGGATCGCTGCGATCACTTACCTGCTCGTAGTCTATAGGAATTTGCGAGCCCGACTTCGCCGCGGGCTCCGTGAAATTCGGCGAGGACTGCGTTGGCGATCGGGTGACTCGGTCGGATGCGTACCGAGAGTCGAGCCCACTCGGCGGCCTCTTCCGACCTCCCGTGATCGATCAACCACCGTGCGGCGCTCGCCGTGAGATCGGGGTCTTCGGGGCGACTCGAGAGTTCGGCTTGGATCTTGTTGAACTTCTCGCGATCATCGCGGAGCCGACGCATCGTCTCGTTCTCGGATCGAGATTCGTCGGTCCGTCCGAGTCTGGCCAGGATCATGCCCCGGGCATATCGACTCTCCGGGTCGAATGGATCGGCTTGGACGGCTCGATCGATCACGGCGAGTGCGCGGGGGGGATCTCCTCGACGGAGCAGGATCGTCGCGAGCCGAGTCGCGGCCTCTGAAGACGTGCCATCGGCTGCGACCGCCCTCTCCAGAAACTCGAGTGCCCGTGATTCGTCGCCCAGGACCTGGTGAGCGCGGCCCATGCCCAGGAGAACCGAGGGATCGGGTGCCTCGCGAGACGACTTCAATGCCGCCTCGAACTCGCGCAGGGCTGATCTCTCATCACCCAGGATGTGATGCTGTTCCGCCAGGCCGATCCTGGCGGGAAGAGAGGTCGGATCGCGATCGACGGCGGACTGGTAGGTCGCGAGGATCGTCGCAGGGTCGGCCGCCTGCCGAATCCGCATTTCCGCGAGCAAGGTGAGCGGGCGAGCGTCGCGAGGCGCGTCTCTCGCCCAGCGTTCGAGGATGGGGATCGCCTCGGCGATCGCATATCGAGCGATCAAGATCTTCGAGAGCGATTCGGCGACCTCGGCGTCGGAATCTCGAGAACGCGCGAGGACTCCGGAGAGCAGGGGCTCGGCCTCGGCGGCGTGACCACCCTCGGCGAGGATCAGTCCGGCGTATCGCTCGAGGTCGGATTCCGGGTACCCCGCAGCTCGAGCCTCATCGAATGCGGACAACGCTTCCTGCAGTTGCTTTCGGGAATAGGCGAGTCTTCCGGCCTCGAAGCGCTCTCGCGCCTTGGCGGAGAGCGTTGATTCGCTGCGTTCCCGATTCCACGTCAGCGCGATGCCGCCGCCGACGAGCGCCGCGAGGAGGGCGGCGATGCCTATGATTCGCATACGGGACATGTGGGTGGATCCGAATCGATGTGGAGTCGCCGGCTTGTGCGGACGCATTCCACAGAGGCTCATTTCTTTGGGTCGGGTTTGGCGACGGCGGCGTCCGCTCGACCCGCGGGCGACACCACGAGACGGACCGGAGCCGACGGGGCGAGAGTGCCCGCCGATTCGACCTTCCCGACCGCGAAGATCATGCGTTCACCGGGAGTGGTCCAAGGTTCCGCGTAAAGGAAGATCGAGCGAGCCTTCTCGGCCTCGGTTACGAGGACGCCGTTCAGTCCGATATAGAGGACCCGAACTCCGAGGGGTAGATTGCGAACGTCGATCGGTACTCGACCCTGGAATGCAGCGCCGCGATCGACCTCGAGCCTCATCTCGACCCGCTCTCCGGCGCGGATCTCGACTGGGGAAGGGCCCGCCTTGACCGTGAGGTCGGCCTGTTCGGTGACCGTGATCCATCCCCCGGAAGAGCCGCCCGGATCGACGACGCGGGTGATCGGCTGGTCGCGGCCTTCTTTCGAGTTCGCCGTTGCTCGAACCTTCCAGGTCGGTTCCGAGAAGGCGGGAGCCGAGTCGTCCGCCGAGATCAAGAACTCGGCCACGAATGCGTCGGGTTCGATGCGAGTGCGGGTCGCGGTCAAGCCCTCGGGCAAGTCCTCGACCACGAGATCGACCGCACGGTCGAAGCCGTCGATCCTCGTGAGCGAGGCGGTCACGATCGCAGATCCGCCGCGCGGCACGTTCGGATTCTCCGGCGACAAGTCGACCGTGAAGTCGGGACGCGGTTCTCGAACGACCAGATGATAGCCGTGATCCGGTCCGCCGAGGGCTCGGACATCCTCGACGCGTAGGTAGAAGGTGCCGTCTGAAGGAGGGTCGAAGGTGATTCGAGAGTCCTTGCCGTACGAGGGGCCACCGTCATCATTTCGGTAGGGAAGGAGCACAGGAGCCATACCGCCGACCGGCAGCTTGGCGTCGGGCGGATGGATCTCGACCTTGAACATCGGTCGGCCCTGAGGATGCTGCTCCGGAGTCGTCTCGAGCAGTCCGATTCGCTCGCCGGGGCTGATTCGTGCGATCCCGAGGCCAAAGAACACGGCGTCGTCGTCCGGGTTTCGAGGCAGTTCGGAGAGCTTCACGACCTCACGGCCCACGAGAAGCGAGTCGCCGACCGCGAGGTGATCCCAGGTCGTCAGTCGGATGCTTCGGCTCAGCGACGCGTGATCTCGGAATGCGACGTTGGTCTGCTCGATCGGGCGAAGCAGAGCTCTCGGGACGGGCTCTCCCCGAGAGTCGACGATCTCGATCACCGGGTCGACCGATGTCCCGAGCCGCCGCGCAAAGACCTCGAGGATCATCCGGCGTCCCCGTTTGGCGGGGAAGGCGTAGAAATCGACGTCCCCGGGGCTTTGGATGCGTCCCGAGACTCCGCCGGGAAAGTCGACGCCGTTCGCTTGATTCGGCGAGTCGTTGTTCTCATGTTCGATCGACTGTTCCCCCTCCGCCACGACCGCGGCGAGTCCGCGACGCGATGCAATCGGCGACCCAATCCGATCGCCGACTCGATTCGCGGGACCGAACGTGACCGTCGCTCGGTCTCCGGGAAGATTCGTGCCGCGCACCTCGATCTCTCTCTTTGTGCCGGAGGTGATCCCGAGCGGAAAGATCGACCGAGCCTGGGGCGAGCGGGAGAGGTCGACGCGATAGAAGTGACCTGCCCCTGCGCCGTAATCCATGTCGCCGATGCGTAGGTGGTGAATTCCCGACTTCATCGCGCGGAAGGAGAGGGCCGGGTCGGGGTCGTCCGCGTTCGATTCGGCGACGGCGATCCGCTTGGAGGTCTCGTCGAGGATCTCCAGCCGCGCAGAGAGCTTCGATCCGAGTGTCCTTGCATGGACGACCGCTTCGATCGAATCGCCCTGCTTCAGATCGAATCGTACGAGATCGACGTCGCCGGGTTTCTCGATGGTGCCCGCCACGGTCGACGGCAACTGCATGGCCTTTCCGAGCGAGACCTCGTCGTTCGGCTCAGCTTCTTCGATCGTCGGGAACTCGCTGATCAGGAGCTCCTGGTAGGAGGGTATGCCGAGAGGCGTCTGGACTCCGATCCGATGCAGACCGACGCGAGCGTTCGCGTCTACAGTGAGATCGATCTCGAGTCGATTTGGGGCGGGTTTGGTGGAGTCGACGATTCTGGCGGAGAGACCGGGCTCGGGAAGCAGGATCCGATGCGTCGCGTCGACTCCGTTTCCAGTGAGCACGACGCGCGTCGTCGATCCACGCACCAAAGCGCGGGGCGCGGGGGGCGCAAGCGTTGCCGGACGGAACAGCGTCGGGGGTCGCGCCGCGATCTTCGGAGCCTCGGCAGGGTCGATCAGCGTGAGGATCGATCGACCGCTGGATGCGTCGAGAACCGCAAGCGAGCCGTCGTGCCGGCCGACCGCGACTCGTTTTCCTTCGTGATCGACGTCGATCGCCTGGGGCCAGTCCGATTGCTCGATCCAGGACCCCTTGGGTGCGAACGAAGAGGCGTCCCAAAGGCGGATCGCTCGATCCTCTCCCGCAGAATAGACGACCCCGGACTTGGCTGAAACGAGCCGGAGGACGGGGGCATCGTGCGCAAAGGTCGACTTCCCCGGGGTCGCCGGCTTCTCCCCGTCGAGATTCCAAGACCGGATCGAGCGATCGACGCCGGCGGCGAGAAGCCTCTCGGGCGACGCGAACACGAGTGAATAGACCTCGCCGGTCGATTCCGAGGAACTCGAGATCCGAGCGCCGTCGCGCACTCGCCAGAGCTTGACTGCGCGGTCGGAGCCGGCCGAGGCGAGAAGTCCCCCATTGGGTGAGAATGCGACGGCGTTCACGGCGTCGGTGTGCTCGCGCAACTCGCGAACGACAGCGAGCGAATTCGGGTCCCAGAGTCGGACGAGTCGATCGTGGCTGCCGGTCGCGAGCAAGCTCCCGTCGCGAGCGAGGTCGAGCGTCTGGATCGCGTCGGAGTGTCCTCGCGCTTCGGCGAGGCGCTTCCCGCTTGCGAGATCCCGAACGACCACGGACCCGAACATCCCCGGGCGACCACCGCCCGCGATCAGGCGCGAGCCGTCCGGCGTGAATCCTAGCGCATTCACCGGTCCGTCGTGATCGTTCCAAACCTGCGGCGGTTTCTTCTGCTCGAGATCGAAGATTCGGACTTCGTTCCCGATCGCGACGGCCAGTCGTCGGCCGTCCGGTGAGAACGACACTGCGGAGACCGGGACGCGTGCGGTCGGCTTGCCTTGGCGAAGCTTGGGCTTTGGAAGCACACGGAGCGGATCGAAGAGCGCCGTGAGAACGGTGTTCCCGCCCGGCGGTCCGTCGTACTCCGCCCCGCGTTGGATCCACTGCCCGATCAGTTGGATTTCCTGCTCCGACAAGGGTGCGGCCTTGTAAGGCATGCGGGGCGACGCATCGGCGAGAATCGACGTGTAGAGCATGCTCGCTTGGGGATCGCCCGCGACGAGGATCTCCGCTCCCGAGGCCTTGCCTCCTCGCCGCAATCGCGCGAAGGTCGACAGGTCGAGTCCGTTGGAGGTCTTGCCGGGCTGATGGCAGCCGAGGCAAGCACGCACCAGGATCGGAGCGACTTCGGATCGGAAGCTGATCGGTCGCTCGGGGGATCCGGAGGAGAGCCGACAATCGCTGAGTGCAAGGATCCCCGCGAGAACCGCGAGCGGGAGCCATGGGGTACGAGGCATTCGGGTCGACTCCTCACAGTGGCCGATCAATGGTTGAACAGGAACGCCTTGCCTGTGAGCGTGGCCCAGTAGAGATCCTCGATCGCCTGACGCCTGGCCGCCTTGGCGTCGGCGGCTCCGACGACCGACTCGGCGAGAACCACCGTCAATCGCTTCCTCTCGGACTCGGACGGAGGCCGACTGAGCGCAGCCTTGAAGAGTCGGTCGACGATCTTCGCGTCGTCGAATCCGGCCTCGATCTCGAGGGCCGGTGCGCCGCGCGGATCTCGGAGCTTCTCGTTCAGCGTCGAACCGTTGGCCAGGTGGAGCGCCTGCGACATCGAGGGTTCGCTCGATCGCTCGCACGAACATGTGTTCTCGCGTTCCGGACGTCCGAAGGTGTCGAGGAAGCCGCTCGCGGTCTTCGAATCCGGAAGTTGGAGGCTCCGCCATCCCGCCGGATATCCTGAGAAACTGGTGGGGACCCGCGTGACCTGGGCCATGGCGTCCAGGAGAACCTCGGCGGGTAGACGTTCCGGAACGTATCGGCTGCCGAAGACCAAGTCGACCTCGTTTCCGTCGACCGGACTACTCGAGCGCGCGTAGAGAGCGGAATTCATGATCGTGCGGATGAGATGGGCGACGTCGTGGTCGTGCTTCCGGAAGTCATCGATCAGCCAAGCGAGAAGACGTTCGTCCGAGGCCGGATTGGTCGCTCGGAGGTCGTCCTCGGGTTCGACGAGTCCCCTCGAGAAGAAGTTTCGCCAGACCCGGTTGACGATCGCCCGTGCAAAATAGGGATTCTCGGGCGAGACGAGCCAGTCCGCGAACAGTTCTCGGCGGTCGCGACGCGACGCAACGGGGATCGAATCGCCGTCGAGCGGTCGAGGTTCGAGAATCGCTCCGGTTCGGGGATGCGGGATGTCGCCGTCCGGACTCGACAACACGACGGAATCGCCGGCCGTCGGTCCATCCTTGATCCTCACGCGAGCAAAGAGATTGGCAAGTCCGTAGTACTGGTCTTGGGTCCACTTCTCCATCGGATGGTCGTGACAGCGAGCGCAGGTCATGGACAACCCAAGGAAGGCCATACTCGCGTTCTCGGTCAGGTCGATGGGATCTCGGTGGAGCACAAAGTAGTTCGCGGCGCCGTCGGCCAGGGTCGACCCCTTTGCGGTGATCACGGATCGACAGATCTCGTCCCAGGGGCGATTCTCCTCGACTGCTCGACGAAGGAATCGGTAGAACGACCACATCGCAGGGGGCGGGAGCTTGTTCGAGGAGACGAGGAAGAGGTCCGACCACTTGTACGCCCAGTAGTCGACGAATGCTTCCGATCCGATCAGGCGATCGATCAGTTTGGATCGTTTCTCGGGATCCGCATCCGCGAGGAATCTCTCGACCTCCTCGATGGTCGGAAGCCGACCCGTCGCATCGAGAAAAGCTCGTCGAAGAAATGCCGAGTCGCCGGCGTCGGGCGATGGTGGAATACCCAACGCTTGGAGTTTCTCGAGATTCAACTCGTCGATCCGGTTGCGACGCGGTGCACTCGCGAATCGACTCGGATCGATCGGGCGTAGGTACGGCGAGGTCACGGTGACCGCGGCGACCATGCTGGAAAACCAGACCGAGATCGTAGTCTCGCCGGGGCCCGCTCCCTGAATCGCGCCCGAGTCGTCGACCTTGGCGACGCCCTCATCCGCAGTCGCGAACTTGGCCCACGGTGTCACGTCGGTCGAGCGACCGTCGCCGTAGTGAGCCAAGACGATCAATTTCTGCCGCTCATCCTTTCGAAGTCGGACTGCGGCGGGCAAGACCTCGATCCTCGCGATCCGGGGATCGGACGACGCCGGCCCGGGTGCGCCTGCGGCGATCCACTCGGAAAGGATCTGGTACTCGAGCGAGTCGGGAGAGAACCGCATGCCCCCGCCATGCGGCAAGGTGCCGGTCGCCTTGAGGAGCAGCAGGCTCTTCTCGGGAGATTGGAGATCGATCCGCCGTCCGAGCGCCTGACGGGTGAGAGCCTGATGGTCGATCTCGGGACCGTAACCTCGCAATGTCAGTCGGAAGCCGTTCTTCCCGGCCGCCGCGCCGTGACACGCTCCCTGGTTGCAGCCTGCTCGCGTGAGGACCGGAAGGACTCGATTTCGGAAGCTCCATTCCTCGGAAGCGTTGGGATCAGAGGCGATGATGGTCGCCTCGACGACCCTTCCGTCGACCTTGGCACGGAGGAGCGTCGTTCCGGCGGATTTCGACGAGATTCGCCCGTCGGGAGTGATCCCGGCGATTCGGGAGTCGACGATGTCGATCTCAGAGGTTCCAGTGAGATCGGAGACCCCGATCGTCCCGTCCATCCTCTCGACGACGATCCGTTGAGGGATCGAAGGATCCAGCCGAATCACGCGCGGGAGAATTCTCACATGCTCCGAATCGGCGAGGGTGCAGTTCGCCGGGAGGATCATCGCCGTGAGGGCGCTGATTGCACGCAGCGTATTCATGTTGTGAGCCTCGCGGGAACGGCCTGCGGGAATCGGCCGAGATTCGTGACGGTGATGTCGAACATCAGTTTGATCGATCGCAGGCGAAAACTCAACCGAGGCAGCAAGGCTCGAGCTTCGATCTCGGATGTTGGGGCGAGTACGAGAACCGGGGCGAGGCTTCCTGCCCTCGAGCGTCTTCAACTTGGCGCAACTTCAACTGATTCGTAAGGTAAGCAATCGGTAAAGGTTCTGCAGCCTGGGAAGGAGTCTCCACCTTGTCCACGACCGATTCAGCGACAGCGCCCCAGGCCGACTTCGCCACGCGTCCGCGACTGCTCGTATCCTTGGCGACGTATGACGAAGCCGGAAACGTTCGGCCGCTGATCGAAACGATACGCCGATATGCGCCGAATGCCTCGATCCTCGTGATCGACGACAACTCGCCCGACGGTACCGGCCGCATCGCCGACGAACTTCGGTCGATCCTTCCGGAGATCCACGTCATCCACCGTCCCAAGAAAATGGGGTTGGGAACGGCGGTCCTCACCGGGATGCGCTTCGCGATCGAGCACGACTTCGACTACTTCCTGAATCTCGACGCCGACTTCAGTCATCCACCGAGGTACATTCCCGCCATCTTGGCGGGGATGGATCGCAACGACGTCATGATCGGGTCGCGATACGTTCCGGGAGGCGGGGTCGAAGGCGAGTTCAACTTCAAGCGGAAATTCATGAGTACAGGGATCAACCTATACGCCCGTGCACTTCTGGGATTGAGGACGAAAGACAACAGCGGATCGTATCGATGCTATCGAGTCGGGAAACTCCGGCTGATCGATTTCAGCAAGGTTCGCTCGCGCGGCTACTCGTTCATGGAAGAGATTCTCTTCTGGTGTCGCGTCGTCGGCTGTCGGATGGACGAGACCCCGATCCTGTTCGAGAATCGTCGCGCGGGCTATTCGAAAATCAACAAGATGGAGGCGTTGAAGGCGCTGCAGATCATCGCCGAGCTCGGGATCGGACGCTTGTTCGGATTCAACCGCGTGCGTCGCGACCTTGCCGAGCAGGGGAGAGAGGGCGTGAACACGCCCTCCACCCAATCCTTCGATCAGACCGACGCGTCGAATTCGCGGACCGTCACATAAACCTCTTGGCAGGTCTCCGCGATCTTGTCCCCGAGACCCTGGTGCTTGGTCTCGAGTTGCGACGAGTACATGCTCAGGACCTTGCAGAGGAACGCAGCCTGGCAGTCATCACCTTCTTGTCCGAGTTGATCGAGGGAATCCTCGATCTGATCGGCGAGATAGAGCAGGAATTGAGCCTGACCCCGAACCTCTGACAGGGACTTACGGAGTTCGGGAGAGATTCGATTCAAAGGATCCACATCCGTTTGAAGCGGTGACGCGGGGATCTCCGCGGCGACTGCAGCCGTGTCGTCGCGTCCGACGGGGTAGGCGCTCCCGAGCGAGGAGCGGGGATTGCCGTTGGTCGAAGTCGTGAGGCTCATGCCGCGTCTCCGCTCTCTTGGAGTTCGGTCGGGACGTCGTTCACCGAAGATTCGAGCGAGTGGCAGAGCTCGCCCACGAGGCGCATGTTCTCGCATTCGACCGCGAGATTCGAAGCGTGCATCTCGATCAACTGTCGCAGGAAGATCCTCGTTCCCGGGTCGGTCTCCCCGTGAAACCGATCGACATCGGCCACGGCGGCGCGGACGAGGTAATCCATGAATTGCAGCTTTCCGCGGATCGAGGTGCAGAGTCGCTCGATCTGCGTGAGGTCGGAGCCTTGGTTCATCGATGCGGTCAGTTGTGACATCCGTATCAACTCTCCGGAATCAAGGGGTGGGTCGCCATCCGGTGACGGTCAACCTGCCGTGATGGGTCGGATCGAACTCGATCCGAGGAGATCGAGTGATCCGAACCTGAGATCGCAGGTACGCGGACCGCGAAGTCCAGGCCTCATTTCGGAGGTTAACGGTCGAGCGGACGATTCCGCAAGCGCAATTCGACCGTGATGCGAGGACCCTCGGCACGGATGAGCCGTTGCGACGGCGGATACGACACGGTGTCCATTGCGATTGTAGCACCGATCATGCGACATGATGCTCGAAAGCCACAAGGGGAAGATTCCGGTCGAGGCGCGCGTGACGGTCGTAACGGACGCTTCCTCCACCAAAGGGGCCCAGACGCGGACCGACCACGGCGTTCCCGTTTACTGCTGAGACCCGACGCGCTGATGTACTTTCGACGCATTTTGTTGCGAAATGATGAAGGCGGCAGTAACCTCGTCCCCGAGTTCCAGGCAGATTCCTAGATCCCGGACTGCCGGGACAGGCTCACCGGGCTGCGATCCGGTGCGGGAGACCCGGTCGATGTCGTTGCCGAAGCTGGGACCGGGAATCTTCGGTCGAGGTCGACGTTCCGGGGCTCGAAGCAACGCTCGGCCGCGGCCGACGCTCGAGTCGCTCGAACGTCGCGACCAACTCGCCGACTTGGTGGGAGCGCAGTTCCACGCCGTCATGAACCCTGAGGTTCGTCCCGGTTCGACGATCCTCCTCCAATTCGCCGTCGCCAACGAATCCCCCTTCGGAATCCCGGAATCGCACGCCGTCGGGTTCTATCTGAGCAGCGATGCCCAGATCGATCGGAGCGATCGACTCCTCCATTCCGGTCGATTCGCGCCGTTCATGCCGCCCTTCTACTTCAGCGGGACGATCGAGCAGTTCGTCACACTACCCACGGAGTCGGACCCGATCTGGACAGGGAGCGGGGAGTACACTCTGGGGATGATCCTCGATCACCTCGACGAGGTGGTCGAGATCTCGGAGACGAACAATGCGAATCGCGGATCGGGAATCGACTCGACGCCGTTGCGAGTCGCGGAGCCGGTTCCGCCCTTCGATTTCGCGATCTCGGGGATCCGGATCTCTTCGAACTCGATCCGTAGGGGCGAGAGTCTCGGCGTCGGCTTCGACGTCGTCGAGACGACGGGAAGAGGTTCGGGAACTCGATCCGTTCCGTTCGTGGTTCGTCTCAGCCGGGATGCCGTACACGACTCGGAGGACCGCGTGCTGCATCGTGGCGAGGTCACCCCTTTCTCAGGAGGGTCTTCGCGACTCGAACTGACGATCACGCTTCCCACGCCGGAGGACTCCTTCTGGGCTGGTGCACCTGCGCGACATCGGATCCTCGTGGAAGTCGATCCGGACGACGTTCTCCGAGAGGCGGACGAGACGAACAATCGGTCTCGGGGAGAGGGGGTCGACCGAGCCGAACTCGACATCGTGGTGGTCGACTTCGATCCCGATTCGCTCCCGACATCCTCGCACGCACCGGGATCAGTATTTCAACAGTTCTTGACGGGGATGACGAAGTATGTCGGCGACACAGTCAAGGAGTATCGGACCTACGCCGGACGCTGGCCTCGGGGGATCGATCTGTCACCGATTCTGGGGGATCTCCGCTCGACCGCAGCGCAGTTGAAGCTCATGTCCGCCCAGGTCGCGGCGCTGATGAAGTCCGGCGGAACACCGCAGCCGTTCACGGAAATAACCAGTATCGATCGGACGTCGCTGGCTTGGACCGATCGGCTGATCCTGGGAACTCTGTCCGGGCGAATCTCCGACTCTTCGGAACTCTCGTCCGATCGGGGTGGCCGAGTCACCGCGCGCGCCGGATTCGATCCTTGGAACTCGAAGCAGTCGCTCAAGAAGCAACTCGCGGAGTTCCTGACGCCGACCAAGGAGGGGACGGCCGCCGGGCTCGCCGCCGTGTCGAAGCTCCTGGGTGGCGCGTTCGTCCTCTCTCTGTTCGTCGCCGCCGCCGTTCCGAGCTCACCCCTCTGGGTGCCTGGTCTGCTGGCCGCGTCGGCGCTGGGCACCCACCAACTCTCGATGATCGTGCGCGAGTCGGGGAAAGCGACGAATCGCGGCGACAAGGTCACGACTCAAGAGTACACGAGCATCGTGAAGTCGACGAAGACCGAGAGGCTCACGCTGACTTACGACGACAGCGCCCCGAAACACGGGAAGTCGATCAGTCCGCTCTCGACCACGACCGAGACGATCTCGCGGTATCGGGTCGAAACTCGAGAACGCACCAGTTCCACTCAGGACGAGATCCTTCGTCTCTTCGACGAGTTCAACAAGCAGAAGCCTTCGCAGAGCGTTTTTCGAGGTACGTACGCAGGAAACTACGACTCGGACTCGGTCTACTCCGCTACGAAGCGACAGAAGGGAAAGATGTCGATCACGTTCGACACGGAGAGCGACGGGACGGTCACCGGTAGAGGATTCATCGAGCAGGTCACCTACAACCAACAAGGTAAGGAGGTGTACCGCGAGAAGAACCCCTTCACCTTCATCGGAACGGCGGTGGGCACGAGCTTCTCCGGAACCGCGACTTTCTCGAAGTCTGGGCGAAGTCAATCGATCGGCGGGTCGATCAACGGGGCCTCGATGTCCGGTGAGATGGGGTTCTCGAACTTCCGATACAAGGCCAAACGCAGCTAGCGGAAAGTCGGCTCCGGATCGAATGGGCAGAGAGTCTCGGGCCTTCCATTCGGATCCGACTTTCGGTTAGGATCTGTGGTTCACTCGATTTCGAACCGGGCTTCCCGGTTCGTGCGATCGGCGACCGAGTTCGGATCGCCCCCGAGCCCTTATCTCGAGACGAGCGCGTCCGATGATCATCGTGTTGAAACCGGAATCTTCGGCGGAGGTTGTCCAGCACGTTCTGGATCGAATCGTCGAGCTTGGCTTCAAGCCGCACCTCAGCACCGGGGTGGCCCGCACGATCATTGGGGTGATCGGCGACGAAGAGAAGCTGCAGGTCGAGCCGTTGTCGGCGATCGAGGGAGTGGAGCAAGTCGTTCCGATCATGAAGCCGTACAAGCTGGCGTCGCGCGAGATGCGTCACGACGACAGCGTCGTCCAGGTCAAGAATGTCAGAATCGGTGGTGGGCACCTCGCGATGATCGCCGGCCCTTGCGCGATCGAGAGTGAGGAAAGACTCATGGAGATCGGCGAAGCGGTCACCGACGCCGGGGCGAACATCCTCCGCGGCGGAGCGTTCAAGCCGCGCACCAGCCCCTACAGCTTCCAAGGGATGGGAGAGGACGGCCTCAAGATCCTCAAGGCCGCCGGCGAACGGTTCGGAGTCGCGACCGTCACGGAAGTGATGGACATTCGCCAGGTCGATCTCGTCGTGAAGTACGCCGACATGATCCAGATCGGCGCACGGAACATGCAGAACTTCGATCTCCTCAAGGAGATCGGTCGCACCCGAACCCCGGTTCTCATGAAGCGCGGGCTCGCCGCGACGGTCAAGGATCTGTTGATGTCGGCGGAGTACATCCTCTCCCAGGGCAACCACCAAGTCGTGCTCTGCGAGCGCGGAGTCAAGAGCTTCGAAGACTCGACGAGGAACATGCTCGACCTCTCGAGCGTTCCCAACGTCAAGGGACTCAGTCACTTGCCGATCATCGTCGATCCGAGCCACGCCACCGGACGCCCGGATCTCATCCCCAGCATGGCTCGAGCCGCCGTGGCCGCCGGGGCTGACGGCGTTCACGTCGAGGTCCATTCCTGTCCGGAAAAAGCGCTCTCCGACGGCCCTCAGGCGCTTCTGCCGCACCAGTTTGCCACGTTGATGGAAGACTTGAGGCGCCTTGCCCAAGTCATGGGCCGGACCATCGATGCCGCCGAAGGAGTCCCTGTCTGATGCGACCGCTGTTCATCGCGGGCAATTGGAAGATGAATCCCGGGACCACCGAGACTGCGACGGCCCTTGCTGAAGCCGTGAAGGCCGGCGTCGGGCAGGCGACCGACGTTCGCGTTGCGCTCTGCCCTCCGGCCGTTTTCCTAGGCGCGATCGACCGGGTCCTGGAAGGCTCCCCCCTCGGGCTCGGCGGACAGAACATGCACTGGAAGGCCGACGGTGCGTATACGGGGGAGCTGTCCGGGGCCATGCTCGTCGACATGGGTTGCACGCATGTGATCCTCGGTCACAGCGAGCGCCGGCACGGGATGGGCGAGACCGACGCCCTGATCAATCAGAAGCTCCATGCGGCTCTCGCCGCCAACCTCATCCCGATCGTCTGCATCGGCGAGACGCTCGATGAACGCGAGGCAGGTCGGACCGAGTCGGTCGTCGCAGGACAGCTCGAAGGATCGCTGGCGGGCATCTCGGCCGAGCAGATGCCGGGAATCGTCTTGGCGTACGAGCCGGTCTGGGCCATCGGAACCGGCAAGACCGCGACCCCCGAACAGGCCCAGGCGGTGCATGCGTTCATTCGCGCCAATCTGGCGGCAAAGTTCGGCGAGGCGACTGCGGCGCGGGTCACCGTCCAATATGGCGGCAGCGTGAAGGCGGACAACGCGGGCGAGCTCCTCTCCTGCCCGGATATCGACGGGGCGCTTGTCGGAGGCGCGAGTCTGAAGCCGACCGACTTCCTGGGGATCATCTCGGCCGGTCGCGAAGTCACGGCCAAGGGTAAGTGAACCAGACGACCTCAACCGGCACGTCCCCGCTTCGTTCCTCATTCGCCGCCGTTCCCCGCCGCGAAGTCGGCGACGGTGATCCTCACCTCACCCATAGATTCGGAAGGACCTGGCCGTGGTGGCGTTCCTGACCGCTTTGCTCAACGTCCTCGTCGTGCTCGTTTCGATCTTCTTGATCTGCCTGGTTCTCATTCAACGAGGCAAGGGCGGCGGTCTCGCCGGGGCCTTCGGCGGCACCGGAGGGTCCAGTGCGTTCGGGACCAAGGCCGGCGACGTCTTCACACGGATCACGATCATCGCGGCCGGAGTTTGGTTCGCCCTGCTGATGGTCCTTGTGATCCTCTCGAATCAGCGTGCTGTTCAATTCGAGGACGGGCCGGCCTCGGCCGATTCTTCCGCAACGAGTTCGACGACGGGCTCCGGTACGAGTTCCCCCGCCCTCCCCGGTTCCACCTCGCCGGCAGGCGATCTTCCCGCTTCGCTCGGGGGTGGCCTCGGTGCGGACATCGTGCCGCCGCCCCCAGGAGGAGCGGTGCCGACGCCTCCCGTCGAGACCCCGCCTCCCGCGCCCGTGTCCTCATCGGGGCCCGCGGCGCCGTCGCCCGCCTTGCCCAAGAATCCGTGATCGTCCGGCGTGCGTCCGCATCGTGACGAGAGGATGGAATCGCAGTGCTACTCAGCATGACCGGCTTCGGCGAGGCTCGGCGCCAGAATGATCGCTGGTCCGTTCTCGTTGAACTGCGTGCCGTCAACAATCGGCATCTCAAGCTCAGTGCGCGGTTCACCGACCCCTACGGAGCCCTCGAGCCCGAAGTCGAGCGTCTCATCCGCGAGTCGGTGCGCCGAGGCACGGTACAATTCTCTCTGCGAGTCGAGCGTCCCAAGAAGGCCGAGGATTATCGCCTCAATCTCGTCGCGCTCGCGAGCTATCGAGCTCAGATCGAGAATGCCTGGGGATGCTCGGTCGACGCCTCGGCACTCTTGGGTTTGCCTGGAATCGTCGAGGATCGTCGCGCCGCGAGCGACACGCCGCACGATGATTGGCCCGAATTCGAGGTGGTGATCCGCGAAGCCCTCGCCAAGTTCCAACAATCGCGTGCCGAGGAAGGCCGCGCGATGGGGGATGAACTGATCGCTCTGGGGAGGACTTTCGGCGAGCATCTCGAGCGGGTCGCCGAACGTGGGCCGGACGTCGTCTCGAGCTATCAACGACGGCTCACGGAACGAGTACAGAATCTCGTGAAGGAGCAGGGGGTCGCAATCGAGGCCAAGGATCTCATCCGAGAAGTTGCGATCTTCGCCGAGCGTGCAGACATTGCCGAAGAGGTCATCCGGCTGCGGGCTCATCTCGTGCAGTATGCGGAAGTGATCGGAGAACCCGAGAGTGCGGGTCGCAAGCTCGAGTTCGTCGTGCAGGAAATGGGGCGCGAGACGAACACGATCGGCTCGAAGGCCAACGACCTCGAGATCAGTCGGTCCGTGGTGGAGATGAAGGGCATCTTGGAAAAGATCCGCGAGTTGATCCAGAATGTCGAATGACCCGAGAGGTGAACCTCGCGTGGATTGGAGCGGTCTTCGAGGTCGCCTGATCGTGGTCTCCGGGGCGTCGGGGAGCGGCAAGAGTACGTTGCTGCGCCACGTCCTGGCCCGCCCCGAAGTTCGTGCGGGACTATCGATCTCGGCGACCACCCGGTCGCCGCGGCCTGGCGAAGAGCACGGCCGAGAGTACTTCTTCCTGACTCGCTCGCAATTCGCCGACCTGATCGCTCGAGAAGAGCTTCTCGAGTGGGCCGAAGTTCACGGCAATCTCTACGGTACGCCGGCGCTTCCAGTTCGGGATCGCTTGATCGAAGGTTGGTGCGTCGTACTGGAGATCGACGTTCAGGGAGCGCTTCAGGTCCGGAGTCGAGTCGCGGGGACTTGCTTGATCTTCATTCATCCGCCGAGCCTGGAGATCCTCGAGGAGAGGTTGCGGCGACGCTCGACCGAGGACGAGGCCTCGATCGCCAATCGCATGAAGAACGCACGCTGGGAGATGGAACAGTCGCATCTCTATGATCATCAGCTGCTCAACGAGGACCTCGACGAGGCGGTTGAACGACTCGCCGAGATCTTCATCCAATCAGGTTGCGGAGGTCGAGACGAACATGCTTGAAGAACTGAAGGAAGAAATGATCGTCAACAAGGTCGGCGGCCGCTTCAAGCTGTCGACGCTCATTCAAAAGCGGATGATCGCGATGAACCAAGGCGCTCGAGCCCTCGTCGATGCGCGCGGTCTCGATCGCATGTCGACGGTGATCCAGGAGATCATGCAGGACAAGATCTACCTCGATCTCTCGGGTAACCTCCAGACCAGCGAACCGACCGAGGAGCCGGTCGACGAGGCCGAGGGTGGGGTCGTCGATCTTACCCAGCCGTCAGAGTGAAGCAAGCCGGTGGGGAACTCGTCGGGGATCACGCAAGCCGGACGAGTCCGTCGGCCGATGGTCTTACGGCGAGACACCCGGCGCCTCCTTGGTAGGCTGCCCGTCGCGAGCGAACGCGACGAGCGGCGCGGGGCTCGGGCCGAATCGCATCGGACCGGCGACCGAGGATTGCAATGCTGGATCGGAAGCGACTGACTCATTTCGGCCAGGGAGGAGCGATGTTGCTCTTCACGGCCTTTCTCGCCCTGAGCTTGGTGGGTTATGATCCCGCCGACGCCCCGGGGAGTTCAGTCTATCCTCCCGTTTCGCCTCCTCGGAATCCCTGCGGTCCGGTGGGGGCGCTGCTTGCCCACTCCCTCCAGCAGACGATGGGAATGGCAGCCTACGTGCTCCTGTTCGGGGTGTTCGTTCGCGTTTGTCTTTGGATCGCGGGAAGGCGAATTCCTGAAGTCGGCCTCAGGCTGCTCGGATTCGGGATGCTGGTCATCGTCGTCGCCACCGGATCCCGTCGCTTTGCACCCGAACTCGCCGGGACTCCTCCGATCGGAAGCGGCGGATATCTTGGTGCCGCGGTGTTGGCTGTGTTGGAAGGTCAGTTCGGGTTCGCCGGGATGCTCCTGATCGTCTCGGCTCTCGGTGTCGCTGGTTTGGTTCTTTGCCACGATGTCCTGTTCGTTTGGCCGATCCGTGAGATGGTTCGGCTGTTCGTCGGGCGTCGATCCAACGCGAATCCGGTCACGGTACCTCATTCCGCCGTATTCGAATCCACGGTACCCTCCGGGCCCGCGGCTCTGACCTATGTAGAGCCGGCGCACGCCCGCCTCGCAGCGCCGCGCTCGACCATGCCGAGGCCGGATCACGTGGCGGCCGAGTTTGCACCCATCTCGCGGCCGCTGCCCGGTCCCATCCCCAGTGCGCGCGCAGTGCTCCCAAATTCCAGCCCCGTTCCCGTACTACGGAGTGACGGCGACTTCGTCCTCCCGCCGTTCGAGTTGCTGGAAGAAGCGCCGCCGTTTCCGATCCAGGAACACGAGGCCAAGATCCATGCTCGGGCGCTTCTATTGGAGAAGACGTTGCTCGAGTTCGGGTGTCAGGTTCGTGTCGTACAGATCGACACCGGGCCGGTGATCACTCAATTCGAGATCGAACTCGAAGCCGGACTGCGCGTTGCGAAGATCAACAGCGTGGCGAACGACCTCGCGATCGCACTCGCCGTTCCGAGTGTCCGAATCGTCTCACCGATTCCCGGCAAGACCACGGTCGGAATCGAGGTCCCAAACGACCGCCGAGGAATGGTTCGCCTGGGAGAGGTGCTCTCAGGCGTCCGCGATCGTTTGGCCAAGCTCCGCATCCCCCTCTTCCTCGGCAAGGACGTCAAGGGGATGCCGCTTGCGTTCGATCTTGCGGACATGCCCCACCTCCTGATCGCCGGACGAACCGGGACGGGTAAGTCGGTCTGCTTGAATGCGATGATCATCTCGATCCTCATGACCCGACGGCCGGACGAGGTGAAGTTGATCCTGATCGACCCCAAGATGGTCGAGCTCTCGCAGTTCAAGCGGATCCCGCATCTGATGCATCCGGTCGTGACCGACATGAAGAAGGCCGAGGCGCTGCTCTCCTGGGCCTGCGACAAGATGGACGAGCGATACGGCTACCTCGCGCGGGCCGGCGTGCGCAACATTCAGAGTTACAACGCCTTGGGTGCGGATGAGATCTATGAGCGGCTCCGTCCCGAGGATGAGGAGGAGCGCAAGCGGATTCCGACGTACATGCCTTACATCGTGATCATCGCCGATGAGATGGCCGACCTGATGATGACGGCGGCCAAAGAAGTCGAGTCGCACATCGTCAGGCTCGCGCAGAAGGCTCGCGCGGTCGGTATGCACCTGATCGTTGCGACGCAAAAGCCCACCGTCGACGTCATCACCGGCTTGATCAAGGGAAACCTGCCGGCGCGAATCGCATTCCAAGTGGCCAGTCGCGGTGATTCCCGAGTCGTGCTCGATGAGATGGGGGCGGACAAGCTGCTCGGCAACGGCGACATGCTTTTCCTGGTTCCGGGAACGTCGCACATCGTCCGCGCTCAAGGAACGTACGTTTCCGACTCCGAGGTCAACAAGGTCTGCGACCACCTTGCTCAGTATCCGGTCGAGTTCAGTCGAGAATTGATCCAACTCAAGGTCGCCGGCGGCCCCGGCAAGGAGCGCGGCGAAGGGCTCAAGGAACGCGACGACCTCTACGAGGCCGCGATCGAGATCGTGATTCGCGAGGGTCGCGGTTCGTGCTCCCTGCTCCAACGTGCCTTGGGCATCGGCTACGGCAGAGCCGCGCGATTGATCGACTTCATGGCCGAGGATGGGATCGTCGGCGAGTACAAGAGCGGTTCGGCTCGCGAAGTCCTGTACACATGGGAGGAATGGGAGTCGATGAAGGAGGGCGGTGGCGATGCACTCGCGGGAGGCGAGTGAATCCACTTCGCATCACTCGATCTTCCATCCGGTCGAGTCGCGAAGCAGTCGAGTCGTCGCGACGAACTCGATCGTGATGTCGTCGAAATTCGCGGGAGAGAGCCCCTCGACGAGGCTGGTGATGATCACGCGGTTGGCGACCCCGTGGCCTACGATCACCACCGTGGATCCACGATGGCGCCCGGCGATCGCCTCGATCGCGGGTACGACCCGTCTTCGTATCTCGGCGAACGATTCACCGCCGGGATGAGTGAAATCGACCTCGCCCGCCATCCAACGACTCTTGGCTTCTTCATAGATCGGCATCCCTTCGACGCGAGGGAATCCGCTGAGCGGTCCCATGCGACGCTCGCGAAGCTCCGGCTCGATCAGCAGCGGGAGACCGCATGCCGCGGCGATCGGCTCGGCCGTCTCCACCGCTCTCCGCATCCCGGAACAGTAGACAGCAGTGGGTTGGAAAACCCGGAGCAACTCTCCAGCGGCAACCGCTTGCGCCCGACCTCTCGGCCCCAGGCCGATGTCGGACTCGGAGCCGTGGAAGAGATCGGGAGCTGCCGTTTCGCCGTGGCGCAGGAGGAGGATCCGAGTCGTCGCGCCCGCGAGTCGTTGCTCGTTCATCGAAGTCGGTTCAACCTCTTGGAGGATTCGGGTTGCGGGCGGAAGGCAGGCGTTCCATCATGAAGGAAGCGGTTTCAGGATTCTCACGTCGAACTCTCGCGGGACACGATCATGGCGGCCGCCGGCAAGTATCGTACGATTCTCCTCTTCGGGATGCCCGGCAGCGGCAAGGGAACCCAGGGTGCGGTGCTCGGACAGCTTCCGAGCATCGTGCACGTTTCCTGCGGGGACGTCTTCCGCAAACTTCCCAAGTACGGTGAACTGGGCAGGGAAATCGTCCACTACACCTCACAGGGCCTGATGGTTCCGGACGATACCACCGTTCGCGTCTGGAAGCGACACATCCAGATCCTGGAGATGCAGGAGTTACTGCTTCCCGAGCTCCACACCCTCATGCTCGACGGACTGCCGCGCAACTACAACCAGGCCGAGCGCCTCGATGAGATGCTCGACGTCATCCAGATCTTCCATCTCAAGATCGACGACAACCTCAAGGCGACCGAGCGACTCAAAGCGCGTGCCCTGCGGGAGAATCGTCTCGACGACATCAACGACGAAGTGATCCGCAGACGACTCCAGACCTACCACGACGAAACCTACCAAACACTGAGCTTTTACGACCCGGCGCTGATCTACGATGTCGACGCGGCGCGATCTCCGCTCGACGTTCTCGGCGCGATCGTGAATCGGATGTCGGAGATCGAGCGGCCCCGAAACACCCCGACTGTTGCAGTGTCGGTCAATTGAGCGATCCAAGTCAGCTCGCGAGCTTCGTCGCGTCGGGGTAGGGGACCACGACCGATTCGGACTCGAGCTTGGCGAGGAGTGCCTCGGTTCGATCTTCGAGCACTGCAATCCGGCGGGCCATTGCGACCGCGTCCCAGGCCAGTCCGAGCATCTCCTCGGTGCGCGACTCGATTCGACTCTGGCGAGAACCAAGATCCTCGAGGTTGAGCGACAACGCTTCGTCTCGAGCATCCTGGTGATTGAGGCGATCGACCAACGCTTCCCGCCCCCACTCCTGGCGATCGAGCCGTTGCTCGGAGTTTGCGACACGCGCCGAGAGCCGTTCGATCTCGGAAGCCTGGAGACGGATCAGGGCTTGAAGACGTTCCTCGATCTCCGAGATTCCCGACCGGATCTCCGAGCGCAACTCCTCACGAATCGCTCGTTGCTCCTCCTGGAGGAACGCTTCGATCGCCTCGATTCGTCGCTCGGTGCGAGAAGTTCGGTTCCAGAGTCCGAGGGTGATGAATTGCAGGATCTGATTCGCAAGACGACGCGCGAGCGGACGACTCCGGTTCGACGCGGGGATCGAGTTCGACACCTCCATGACTCCCTCCTCGAGCGGGTTGCTCATGCAGCGCAGCCTTCCTGAACGATGATCCGAGCAAGACGTTCGGCGATGATCGCCAGGCGATGGAATTCCTCGGTTGAGCCTGCTCCCGCACGCGACTCGCGCGAGGCCCGCTCGAGTATTGCCTCGATCCTCGGAATCACAGCCTCGACTCGAAACTCTCGAGAGACGACGCGCTGCGCCCGCGCGGCGATCGGGCCCAGGTCGACAGTACGATCGATCACGGTCTGAAATCGATCGGCGAACGCTTCGGGCGTGCGATCGGCCTTGAGGCAGTGAACTCCGTCGACGAGCCATTCCGAGATTCCGCAGAGCCGCGAGATGATCGGCACGCAGCCATGGAGAGCGGCCTCGAGCGGTGCGATTCCGAACGGTTCGCGCTCCCAGGTTGGGAAGGCGAAGACGTCGTAGTCGGCATATCGCTTCACGAGTTCGGCATTCGGAAGCTCACCTTTGAAGCTGACCCAGCCCTCGAGGCCGTATCGATGGACGAGCGCGGGGTACTCATGGTCGAGGAGTCGGCCGAAGATATCGATCTCGAACGATTCGATACCTCGATCGCGAAGGACGCGCGCCGATTCGATCAAGACACCGACACCCTTCTCGGGTGTGATCCTTCCCGCGGAGATGATCCGCAATCGCCCGCTCGAAGCTCGAGACGAGCGATCGGATCCTGGCGGGCCCCCGGCCCAGTTCGGAATGAGCTCGACCTCGGGGAGCAAGGGGATCCCGTCGCGCTCGATCTCATCGACCACGCGGCGACTGCACGCGACGTAGCGTCCTCGAAGCTGTCTGGCGACCTCGGCGATCAGCCGGTTCGGCCCGAGACTGTTCCAGCGGCAGAGATAGGACGGTACGTTGTCCATCAGGTGCCAGACCCACGGAACTCGCCGATGCTTCAGCGCGGCGAGGAGACCGAGCCCGCCGATTCCCAAGAGGTTCCAGAGGTATACGACATCGGGCTGGAATCGCTCGAGCGCCTCGAACGTTCGATCGACATTGAAGGCGTCGAGTCGATAGCTCCCCGAATCCATCAGGCGGATCGTGGACAGCGTCGAGAGCCGATTCACGAATTGCGAGAATGGGTCGGTGAGCCTGAGGGCTCGATCGACGTGTGCAACGCGCGGGGAAGGCGATCGGCCCGGGGTCGTGAGCACTTGGACGTCGTGACCACGTTCGAGCAAGGCTTCGACCGCCTGGCGGCAGGCGATCTCGTAGCCTCCGACGACATCCGGAGGATAGAGATTCGAGATCGTGAGGATTCGCATCAGGCCGCCTCCCTCGCGGAACCGGACTCCGAGTCGATGAGGTCGTCGTAGAGTTTGGCCATCGACCGGCCCGCCGCGCGGAGGTCGAAGCGGGCTTCGACGGCTTCTCGGGCTTGTCGACCCAACCGTTCCACCAGCGAGGAATCAGATGCGAGGAGTTGGAGGATGTTTGTGAGCGAGGCGAGATCGTCGTAGACGAATCCAGTCTCGCCGTGATCGACGAACTCAGGCATGGCAGCCGTTCTCGCGCAAATCGCCGGCGTTCCGCAGGCCATTGCTTCGAGGAGCGTGAATCCCATCAGCTCCGGCGCGACGAACGAATTGCCGTAGCAATCGGTGTGCACCGAAGAGAGCACATTCGCCCACGCGCGCCGGTAGAGGGCGAGAATGGCCTCGTCGTCGGCGTCGGTCACGAACTCGACGAGCTTACCCTCTGCCTTGGATCGAAGAAGGCGGAAATAGTCTTCGTGATAGACGCGACCGCAGACGGTCAGGGGAAGGTCGGCGGGCAAGGCATCGATCAATCGGTCGATCCCCTTGTGTGGTAGGAGTCGACCGACATAGGTGAATCGGTCGCGCACTCTCACTCCGTTGGTGGGCGTGAAGACGTCGGAGTCGACCCCGCCTTTGACGACGTGGATCGGTGTCGACTTCACGTGATGCAACGCCGCGCCGAAGTCCGAATAGGCGACTACCGCGTCGGCCAGCTCGGCCAGGCCATATTCGAGGCCCAGGGTCGAGGTATGGGCTCCGTGGTCGGTGATCACCGTCGGTTTGCGCAGCTGCTTGGCGACTGCTACGGCCACCTCACCGCAACGTGTGGCGGACTGGTGGACGTGGACGAGGTCATATTCGTCGAGCGTCGCCGGGAGTTCCCAGGAGACGGCTTCGAACGGAGTACGCGGGACGCCGGCCGCGACGATGACCCGCAAGGCCACCCCGGGCGCGAGTTCGCGTTGCGAAGGACGCGTTCCGAACGTGATGAGGTCGACGGAGTATTTCTCAGGGGCAGAGAGCGCGACGCCCTTGGCGAGGTTCTGAGGATAGCGCTCTCCCCCGCCGACGCACGAGTCGTCGCCGAAATAGAGCGGTGTGACGTAGGCGATCCTTCGCACGGCTCGGTTTCCCAGGGGAAGATCGCTATCCGGGGCGATCAGCCGAGAGAGTCGTAGCAGTTGCGAACGGATGCGTCAATCGCAGCTCGCGGTGACGCCGCGACGGCACGATCGTGGTTCGATCATCCTCGCAGAGATGATCCTGGAACTTGGTCGAAACTCCAGGAAGCTCGACTTGCGGGAAGCGGTCGAAAGAGCAGGTGCCGCCTTGTCGGGGCGCCCGGCCCGGAAGTCCGTGAGGACGCCGCGGGACGGAGTCGACCGCCGTTGCGGTCCGCTCCTCGGGAAAGAAGCGGCAACTGGGAGCACCAGGGATTCACGCGGCGGCACCTGCTCTTGGAACGGCGGCGACCCCCGTCGCCTGATCCTGGGATGAGGCGAACGCAGGCCGTTGGTTCTGCTTTCGGTCCGCCCCTATGGATTTCATCAGTGGATTTTCCGCGAGACGGTTTTCCGAATCCGATTCTCTTGGTTCCGCCGACCTTGCCGCCGAGGCGATCCGAGTCACTCGTCCATCGATCGAGGACGGGATGTCGGCGACGCGAGTCCCGAGCGATCTGCGGGATACTCGAAGCGACTCTCCCGGGAGGGCTCGTCGAGCGGCTGTCGGAGCGGAGTCCCTCCGGAGACGACGGATCCCGGGACGGGCTCTTCGGATTCGTCGAGGTCGTTATCCGAGTTCCAACCCACTTCGATCACGCCGTCCTCGACTCGGAGCGGCGGGCGGTCGACCCCGAGCAAGGGAGGAACGAAGTGGGGCTGCGGTTCGCTGGCGCGATGGACCTTGACTTCGCCGCGCGCCGTCGATCGACGGACCGCCTCGGGCTCGTGGAGCACTCCGGCGGGGTCGACCTCCCTCACTTCCCTCGACGCCAGTCGGATGAGGAGCCCCGGGATGCCCGCTGCATCGCGATGCAGCCGCTCGACCGATTCCATCGACCACTCGGACGACGGGAAGTGGTGATTGAGGAGGACTTCAGCCTCATCGGCATCGATGGGGCCAAGATGCTCGAATCCCGAGAGTCGCGCGGCGATCGAGGAGTGAGACGGGGTCGAGATCCTCCGCGCCAGAGAAGTCCTGCCGAGAAGGAGCCAACTCGCGAAGGAGGAACGCTCAAAGAGGACCCTCACGGCCTCGAGCATCTCGAGCGAGAGGTTGTGCGCTTCCTCGACGATCAAGGTCCACCGTTCGTCGTTCCTGCATCGCTCGGCGAGGAAGTCGAGACATGCGAGGCGATCGCGATCTTCGAGTCCGAGGGCGTGAGCGAGTTTCGCCTCGAGGCGATCGATCCGGTCGCCGGGTCCGCAGTCGATCGTGACCGACTTGTACCCCAGCGGCAGTTCGCGTTCGATCGAATTCCTGAGCCAGGTCTTGCCCATCGCCGCGTCGCCGGTGACGAGCATGATTCCGGATTCGCTCTCGAGGACTTCACGCGTCGTCTCGTGAGCGTTGTCGCGGCTCGGCAGGACGAGGTGTGGGCGGACGTCGGGCGAGGAGCCGATTCGATCCAGAGTCAAGCGGGCGGTCGCACGATCCATCGCGTCCGAATCTCCAGCCGGAGCAAGGTGGGTCTTGTGCAAGTATCGGAGGAGTCGCCCCGTCGGCTTGAGCACGGGTTCGAGGTGGTCCGACTCCGATGACGCCGGGGGTGGGCGGGGTCGCGGCGATCGGCTAGAGTATTGCAGCGAACGTCGAACATCCGCGTGCGATCCTCACCTGTGCGTGAGCGGTTTCGTATCGAAAGGCATCCATGACGCTCAATGCGATCCGGGTCGAGAATCTCCGCAAGGAATATTCGGGTCGCGACGGCGTCGTGGTCGCAGTCGACGGCCTGAGCCTCGAGGTTCGAGTCGGCGAGTGCTTCGGCCTTCTTGGACCCAACGGAGCGGGGAAGACGACGACGGTCGAGATCCTCGAGGGGATCAACCAGCCGACGTCGGGTGAGGTCGAGGTCCTGGGTCGAAGCTGGGCTCGCGACGAGCGCGCGATCCGCGAGCGGATCGGTGTGACGCTCCAGGAGACTCGCTTTCCCGAGAAGTCGACCGTCGCCGAACTCGCCGACCTCTTTCGGAGTTTCTACCGCGAGGGGCTCGAGCCGCAGGAGGCCCTTCGGCGCGTCTCGCTGGAATCGAAGTCCGAAGCGTTCGTGGAGACCCTCTCCGGTGGGCAGCGGCAGCGTCTCGCGGTTGCGATTGCGCTCGTCGGCGATCCCGAGCTGCTCTTTCTCGACGAGCCGACCACAGGGCTCGATCCCCAGTCTCGCCGACAACTCTGGGACGTGATCCTCGGACTCAAGGAACAGAACAAGACGACGGTACTCACGACGCACTACATGGACGAGGCCGAGCGTCTCTGCGACCGTGTTGCGATCGTCGATCAAGGGAAGGTCATCGCGCTCGGGTCCCCCGCGGAGCTGATCGCGAAGATCGGCGGCGAACATATCGTCGAGTTCGCTCTCATCGGCAAGGACGGAGCCGAAGCGGTCGATCCGTCCGATTTCGCCGCTCTACCCACGGTCCTGTCGGCTCGAGCCGAGGGCGACGGATTCGCGCTCACCGTGGAACAGCCGCATCTCGCGATCCCTGCGCTCCTCGATCATCTGGAGCGAACATCCCGGCCTCCGGCACGCTTGACGACCCGGCAGGTCAGCCTCGAAGACGTATTCGTCTCGCTGACCGGGCGGCACCTCCGCGACGAGGATGCGGAGAATTCCCGCGAGTCCGGCCGGAAGTCTCGCCGTCGGGGTCGAGGTCGAGGCTGAGCCATCCCGCGCAACACTCCCTTCCTACGAACACCAGACGACCCACCATGAGCCGTTATCATCCCCTGCGCTCGCTCTACCTCTCGAGAATCCGCGAGTTCTACCGCCAGCCCGCTCGTCTCTTCTGGGTCTACGGATTCCCGACGGTGCTCGCGATCGGGCTTGGAATCGCCTTCCGGAACAAGGGTGAGCAACCAATCAAGGTCGACTTGATCGCCAACGGGTCGGAATCGCGCGTCGAGAAGATCGTTGCGGCGCGAGCGACGGGCCCGAAGATCGAATTCAAGCAGATCGCTCCGGAACAGGTCGACAGTCGATTGCGACTGGGCCGGACTCCTCTCGCCGTGGAAGGTCGCCCGGACGGCTCGGTTGTCTACCACCTCGACTCTTCACGGCCCGAGGCGCAAGCGGCCCGCGCAGCTGTCGACGACGCGATCCAGCGAGCAGCGGGAAGAGTCGACCCGGTCTCCGTCTCCGACGTGAAACCCGTTGGGCCAGGATCCGAATACGTTCATTTCTTGATTCCCGGCCTTATCGGACAGAATACGATGGGCGGGGGCCTCTGGGGCGTCGGCTTCCTGATCGTCAACTTCCGGATCGGCAAGCTGCTCAAGCGATTCATGGCTACGCCGATGCCGCGACGCGACTTCCTGCTCGCGATCCTGGGGGCGCGTCTGACGTTTCTCGTGCCCGACGTGGCCGTGCTCCTGGCCGTCGGCGTCTTCCTGTTCCAAATGCCGATCGTTGGAAGCCTCTGGCTGGTGATGCTGATCGAGGTCGTGGGAGCTCTCGCGTTCGCGGGAATTGGTCTGCTGATCGCGAGTCGAGCCGATACGACCGAGGCGGTCAGCGGACTCATCAACCTCGTGATGCTCCCGATGTGGATCTTCTCGGGACTCTTCTTCTCGGCGGAGACTTTTCCGGCCGCGATTCAGCCGTTCGTTCAGGCTCTCCCGCTCACTCAGTTGCTCAACGCCCTGCGTCGAGTGATGCTCGAAGGCGCAACTCTCTTCGATACCGATATCTTGATCAGTCTCGGAGTACTCGCCCTCTGGGGCGGCGTCAGTTTCTTTCTCGCGCTTCGCTCATTCAAGTGGTCTTGAGGGGCCGAAAACTCGGCCTCCTCCAGACCGTCTCGAAATCGATCCACGACGTTGGAGGCATCGGTTCCGATTCGAGGAACGGGAGATCGACCGGCTGGATCAAATGGACGAGGTGGTTGGCCTTGGCGACCCACTCCCAATCGAGGAATGCTCCCTTCGATTGGAACACGATCTCGGCGAGCTTCTCTCGACGATGGATTCGGCAAGGCGAATGTGGGTCGTAGAGTCGGCAGGCGAAGAGGATCGCGAGCGGGGTCTCGAGCACATGACGCAAGGCTCGCCTCACAAACGACATCTGTCGAACCCCGACGACATGATCATGGCGGTCGATCGAGTCGAGCAGTGGGTCGAGATGCGCCCCGGACCAAGGGGAGCGGGCCGTGGTGACGATCAAGAGAGGGTGCCGCGCCTCGGCGATCGCTTCGGATAGCGACGAGCCGAAGTCGACGCCGAGCGTCGCGATCCGCCACTCCGCTGCTCTTCCGCGGTCCTCGATCAGTCGAGCGAGTCCGCGACCGACGTTGCCCGCGACGTGATCGGCCTCGCGTGACACAATGACCACGGATACCCCCGCGCCGGTCATGGGCTCGCGGCGAGCGAGGAGGTCGAGCGGATGGATGTCGTCTTCGATCTCGGGCATCGTCGAGTGCTCTCCGCGCGGGGTCAATGACTCCGAAGTCGCTCGGTGACCGCCGCTTGATAGGCCGCCTGGAGGCGTTTCGTGATCGAGCCGGGGGAGCCTGTGCCGACCGTCCGGTCGTCGATTCGGATCACCGGCATCACCTCGATCGTCGTCCCGGTGAGAACGACCTCGTCCTGGCGCACGAGTTCCGCCGGCGAGATCGACTCCTCCGCGAATCCGATACCCAACGATTCCGCGAGTTCCCTGAGGAAGCGTCTCTTCGTCCCCGGGAGGATCTCCTCGCCCTCTGGAGTACCCATCAGTCGACCGTCGCGGATCCAGAGCAGGGAAGAGTGGGTCGCCTCGGTGACCCGGCCTTGGGCATCGATGAGAATGGTCTCGAACGCCCCGGCGCGATGAGCGTGCTCGAGCGCCATGACGTTGGCGAGAAGATTCGTCGACTTGATGTCGCATCGCTTCCAGCGACGATCGGGTTCCGAGATCACAGCGACGCCCTTTTCGCGGTGAGCGGCGGTCGCGGAGTCGTCGTAAGGCCGAACCACGATCAGCTCGGTCGGTTCGACAGGCGGTTCCGGATACGCGTGCGCCCGCGGCGCGACGCCTCGCGTGATCTGGATGTAGACGGTTCCCTCCAGCACCCCCGAACTCCCGATCGTGGCGGCGATCCGAGATCGGAGTCTCTTGAAATCGACCGCGGGGAACTCGACCTCATGGAGCGATCGCTCGAGCCGCTCGAGATGCTCCGCTTCGAGCCAGAGCCGGCCCGCGTACAGCCGGAAGACCTCGTAGACGGAATCGCCGAACACGAAGCCACGGTCCCAGACCGAGACCTTGGCTTCCTCGATCGGACCGATGACGCCGTTGAGGCATGCCGTCGTGTTCATGCTGAGTTTCCTCTCGGTCATGCCGATTCAGCCTGTTCAGTCGAGCTCGTAGATCGCCTTGGGCGTGTGATGGAGCACCTGCTCGAGGATCCCGGGGACCTCGTCTTCCTCGTAGTATCCCGCTTCGACGAGCCCCGCGAATGCCCGCGCCATCGACTTCTTGACGACCTGCAACTTTCCGTAGCTCCACTCCACGTAGTAGGCGTCGCAGAGGAATCCGGCCCACTTGGTCATCGGTGCGACCTGAGCGCGGAGCGCGACGTTTCGCTCGATCAACGGGGGGAAGAAATTGTGCCACCAATAACCCGACAACGAGACGTTCGGGAATTGGCGCGCCAGCACGGTCGCTTCCTGCATCATCAGATCCGACGCGGGCATCAGGTCGAAGCGAGCGTTGCCGAATCGGTGAAAGGCCCGTGCCATCTCGGACGTCCAGCTCTGCTGGTAGCGAGGAATACTCTTGCCGTCGCAGATGAAGTACTCGGCGCCGACGGCGATCTGGAAGGCCTTGCGGTGCTCGTGATGCCACTCGAGCACCTTCCAGGTCACGAACCGGGTGAGATCGTCGATCTCTGCGTCGATCAGCTCCGCACCCTTCGATGCACGGGTGAGAGCGGTCGCGGTCGCTGCCGGATCGGGCTCCGTGAATCGTTGTTCGATCGGCAGAAACGTGTTCGTGAATCGAACTCGTCCCGCGACGACCTGATCGAGCCGGTCCTTCAGGAGTTGGTCGAGTCGATGGAGATCGCCTGGGAGCTCCCCGAGGAAATCGGTCAGTGCGGAAACATATTGGGGCTTCTTCGTGCACCCGACGAAGAACGGCTCGAGGTCGGTGGCGACGCCGGGGCAGAAGAGATAGTGCGCGTCGAGCATGTAGAACGCGTTCTCCGGGTTCCTGCCGTCGTCGGCGCTCTTGTTCCCCAAGCTCGTCACATAGGTGCGGATGTTGCATCTCTCGCGGAGCACGGAACTCGCCCAACCGGGGTCGGCGCCGCTCGCGGCAACGGCATCGATGAGCGAGCGATAGTTCGATTCCGTGATCACCGGATCGTGGAAGTCGTACAAATCGCGAAAGATGCGAAAGAGGCACCACGACATCGCCGTGTTGCGCATCCGGGCCAGGTAGGGGATCGAGCGGCGGACGCGCTCGTCGACCGGGAGCGTGGTCTCGAGATCGCCGAGAGGCATCCCGACCGCTCTCAACTCCGTCTGAACCCAGTGATAGCTCATGAGCGCGGCGAGATCGGGTGCGTTGGGCCGATCGTTGCGGATGTGCGTGTGCGGGTCGACGATCGGAGTTTCGCGGATCATCCGCTCGATGCGTTGTGCCAGGCTCGGCTCGCTCGTGAACATGGGTATCTCGATTCGCACTGCGTTTCTGGAGCGGAACGACCGACTCGACGACCTGCGCCGGCGAGAGAAGGGGTCATGATCGGATCCCCTTCGGAGCCTGTCAAGTTGCGCGGGAGAGGAGACCAGCGCGGGGCGGAAGTCGGGCGATCTCGCAAGCTCGAATCGAGTTGGGGAAAGAGCCGATTCGATCGAAGCAGAACGGATCCGTTCGGGAGTCGTGGCGAGACGAACAACCCCAAACCCGCGAAGAAATCGCGATCGGACCGCTGTCGCGTCGTGGCCAAACCGCATTCCTTCGGGATATAATCGCCCTGTGAGCATGCATCCGGTAGGGAGGATCGATCGATGCGTCGGGATATCGACGATGCGCTGCTGGGCTGGCCATACGACCCCGATCCCGGTGAGGTCGTGGCCCGAGAGATCCGCGCACGCGATGGGCGGGCTCTTCTCCAGGTACGCGTCGAGCTCGGCGTCCTCCAACTCGAAACGGAAGGTCGCCCCGACGGCACCAAGCCACACGGGTTCGTCACCTATCTCGACTATCTCCGCCATCGTGCGGCTTCACGCGGTCTGGCACCCGGTGCAAAGGCCCCGAGCTGGACGATGAACGGCGACCACGCTCTCGAGATCGATCGCGAGTTCATCCAGTTCTACCACCGGCGTGTGGCCTGGCTGGCGCTTCAACGCTACGAGAAGGCTCTGCGAGACGCCGAGCACACGCTCGCGCTCATGGACTTCATCCATCGCCACTCGACCGACGAGGAGTTCCTCGCGAAGCACGACCGCTTTCGAGGCTTGGTTCTCTTCCACCGAACCCAGGCTCTCGCCGCTCTTTCGATCGAGCGTCGAAAGCCGGACGAGGCGATCGACGCGGTTCGCGAGGGGCTCGAGAAGCTCACAGTCCACCAAACCACTTGGGGTGAGAATCACGAGGGCGAGGAAGCGATCAATCAGCCGCTGATCGATCAGCTTCGCGACATCGAGAGCGAGATTCGCAAGAACTACGCCGTTGAGAAGACGCTCAAGGAACAACTCGACGAGGCCGTCGCCGACGAGGACTACGAGCGTGCCGCACGCCTCCGGGACATCATTCGATCGCGTGGGCCGCATTGAGAGAGCCGGTCCCTCCGCTCGATCTCGATCTCACCAGAACGCACCGATGAAGAACGTGAAGTAGCGCTCGCGATCGTCGGGGCCCTTTGCGATCGGAAATGCGAGGTCGAACGCAAGCGGCATCTGCTTGAAGAGTTGGGGAATCAAGACGCGTACGCCCGTGCCGACCGCCGCTCGGAAGTTGGTGATCGTGAAGTCCTGCTCGACCGTTCCGAAGTCGCAGAACACGACCTGATGGAACTGGTCGTTCGCGGTCCAGGGGAACTGGTATTCGATCGATCCGATACTCGTGAACACACCGCCGATGTTCACGTCGAGGATGTGCGGACCGACGCCGCGGTAGTAGAAGCCGCGCATGCTTCGGAAGTCGCCCGCGAAGAACTTCTCGTAGATCGGCGTGTCGCGACCCGTCACGCCGAAGAATCCGCGCATGGTCAGGATGCGTTTGCCGGAGCCGTCGGGGCGGCTTCCGGTCTCGAAGTGTTTGCGGCCTTCGACCGTGAACTTGGGATATGTGAACGATCCCCAACCCTGCTCGAAAGCCGCTTCGAGATAAGAGCCCGAAGAGGGAGTGAACGGGTTGTTCCGCGTATCCCACCGGATTGCGGGGCGGAGCGTCGCCAGTGTCGTGTGTCCCGAGACGGAGAGCAATTCGGCCGGCGCCGGGTATCGGAAGCCGTTGATCACGACGTCCTCGATCCGGAAGGCCACGTCGGCGTAGGCCGACGGTCCGAATTGACGGCCGAGCGAGAAACGACCGCCGCCGCGGCGCTCGGACCAGTCGTTGTAGAATCGAGTGAATTGATAGCCCGACGTCCCGAGTCCGATAGGAAGATCGAACAAATAGGGATCGTTGAAGCTGACGATGTAGCGATTGATGAGCGTACCCGGGGAGAGTTCGAGCCGAAACTGCTGCCCCGCTCCGCGGAAGGCTCGGCCATTCGTGATGTCGTCGAACGATCGAGGGATGGCGAAGAGGTCGAAGTTGTTCTCTTGGAGGATCAGGTTGGCATTCAATCCGCCGAAGCTCGAGGCTCCCAGTCCGAACATGAGCCGACCGGTCGCCGCCTCATCGACGTCGGCCATGACGTCGGCGTAGGCGGAAGGGGCGCGATTCGCGAACGGTTCCTGGCGGTCGGGGCCGACGTCGTCGCGGTTGGTGAACGGGAGCGAGGGGAGCGTGCCCGGCGGTTCTCCCGTTCCCAGCGGCAACCGGCGTCCCGGGGGCGGACCTCCTCGTCGACCCATCCCCGGAGGGTCGGCGGGCACGACAGGGGCCGCAGGAACGGTGATTGGCGGGAGCGTGTCGGGAGGCGGGCTGAAGAGACCGCTGCCGCTGCCGAACGGCGTGAGCTGCCCCGGGCCTGGAAGAGCGGGGGGGGCTTCGATCACCGGTCCTTCCGGAATCGGAGGCGGTTCATCGTCGGGGTTCTGCATCCGCGAGAGGATGTCGTTCAAGTCGATCTGGGTCTCGCCGTAGGGCTTGTCGGCCGGCCGGCGATTGATCACCTTGATCTCGAGCGGCTTACCGCCCCCGCGCGGGTCGACGTTGAAGTAGCCCGTGTTGGCGAGACGATCCTTGAACTTGTCGATCCGATTGAGGTCGAGCACCTCGCCCGGCAGCAGGCCCGCCATGTCGGCTTCGCGCCTGACGACCTTGTCCATCGTGCGCTCGTTGCCGCGCACGATCAGTTGTCCGAGCTTGTAGACGTCGCCTTCCTCGATCTTGTAGACGAGGTCGAGGACGTCGGGCTTGTCGGTGTAGCGTGGCTCGACATTGATGACGGCGTCGATGCAGCCGATCCCGAAGTACTTCGTCTGAAGCGCGATTCGGTCGGCCGTGCGAACGGCGTCGTTGTAGAACTGGCCCGAATGGAGCTTCAGTCCCGCTTGGAGGTCCTTCGTGGGGATCTGCTTGTTCCCCTCGAAGACGATGTCTCGGACCTTGAACCGCTCGCCTTCCTCGATCACGAAGGTGACGTCGCGCCGCCCCAGATCGGGTCCGCTCCGAACCACGGGACGCACGCGACAGGCGAGGAATCCGTTGTTCTGGTAATACTCGCGGAGTCGCTGAGCGTCCTCCTCGAATCCTTCCTGTGCGTAATTGCCCCCGACTCCAAGGAACAGCGGAGGTCGACTCGTGATCTTGGTCATCAGGACCGCGTCGGACACGAAGCTGTTCCCGATGAAGTCTCGCTTGCCCACCTCGAACTTGGGTCCTTCGAAGATCGAGAAGACCACCTTGGTGTCGCCGGGCTTTCCTCCCTCGAGCAACTCGACTTCGGCCTTCTCGTATCCCTTGTCGCGATAGAGCTGAAGGATCTGTCGTTTGGCGAGCTGCGCTCGAATCGCGTCCGCGCGACCACCCTTCTTGAGGTCGGTCGCTTCCTCGAGGTCCTTCAGGCGGACATTCTTGCGGCCGAGGAACTCGACGGATGTGATCACGGGCATTTCGCGAACGATGAACTTCAGTAGACACTCACCCGACGGAAGCCGGTCGACTTTCGTGTTCACATCGGTGAACCACTTCGTCGCCAGTAGGGCGCGGAGGTCGGCGTCGACCGCGAGGCGGTCGATCGGGCGGCCCGCGCGGCTGGTGATCTTCGCTCGGATCTTGTCGTCGGGAATCGAGGAGTTTCCTTCGATCTCGATCTTGGCGATCGTCGGCTCGTTCGTCGCATCGGGCTGGGCCGCCGCGGCGAGATCGCACGAGACGGCGAGCCAGGCGCAAACGCCGAGGGCGAGCGCGAGTCGTCGAATCCGTGTCGTCGATTCCGGGTCGACCATCCTGGCCGTTCCCGGGTTCTCTTGTGAGCCGCGTGTCATGAGCGATCGGTCCCGGTGGGACCGCCCACGGAGCATCGTCCCGCGCCCCGCGCTCTCAGCGCGGCGGGTGACGCCCCCGGTCGGGCGGTGAGGCTTTCCGATGATCGATGATGCGACGCCTGCGATCGGTGAGATCGCGAAGCGCCGCGTGGGCGACCTTCCTTCCTTGGACGCCGCCCACGATGAGTCACGAGAGGTGGGGGACTAATAACCCACCGCACAAAATCCGACAAGTCGAGAAAACCCGACTCTCGCGGAGATTCTCGACCATTGTGTTACGATCGCATCTCTCGCCAACCGACGGCGGTACGTCTCTCGGCCGTCGCACCCGCCGCCTCGAACGGATGATGCCATGGATCATCGCTTCGCTCGAATGCTCGGATGTCTCCTCGTTCTCGGTTCGAGCCTCTTGTCGACGTCGACGCTCCGTGCGGCGGACGACGAGCCGCGTTTTCGATCGCATGTAGTGGTCTCGCAGCAAGTCGACGCGTCGGAAGCGGGGCGATCGATTCTTCGGAAGGGAGGCAATGCGATCGACGCCGCGATAGCGACCGCCTTCGCGTTGGCCGTGACTCACCCTGCCGCCGGAAATCTCGGAGGAGGAGGATTCCTCGTGGCATGGCTCCCCGCGGACAAGCGGATGATCACGATCGATTTTCGTGAGGTTGCGCCGGCGGCTTCGACACGTCGGATGTATCTGGACGCAGGCGGAGGCTTGGTCCCTGGGCATCGCGCGGGGGCCAAGGCGGCGGGCGTGCCCGGGACGGTACGCGGGCTCGGCGAGGCCCACCGCAAGTACGGAAAGACTCCCTGGGCGGAACTCGTGGCACCCGCCGTCGCCCTGGCGCGCGACGGCTTCACGATCTCCGAGACGCTCGCTCGTTCTCTCAATGGACAACTCTTTGCCCCGGGCGCGGTCGAGGTCGCGGGAGTGCCCGAGGATCTCGGACCCCGCTCGGACCGCATGGCGTCGTTTCCGTCGTCGGTCTCGGCTTACAGACGAGCCGACGGCCGACCCTGGCGCGCCGGGGATCGACTGGTCCAGCCCGACCTCGCTGCTACGCTCGCGCGCATTGCCGAGGGCGGAGCCGACGAGTTCTACACCGGGCGCACCGCCGATCTCATCTCCAACTACTGCGCGGCCGAGGGCGGGCTGATCACGAAGGCGGACCTGGCGGCATACAGAGCCGTCGAACGCATACCCGTCCATGGTCGTTATCGAGGTTTCGACGTCTACGGCATGGGGCCGCCCGCGTCGGGAGGGATTCTCATCCTCGAGATGCTGGGGATGCTCGAGCCGTTCGAGCTGAGAAAGGCGGGGCCCGATTCGCCCGAGACGATTCATCGCGTCGCAGAAGCGATGCGACGCGCATTCGCCGTGCGCGCAGAGTCGATAGCCGATCCCGACGTCGTCGCCGTTCCGACCGCCGAACTCGTCTCGCCCGCGAAGATCTCGAAGATGAGAGAGGGAATCGGCCCGCGCGCGACGCCGAGCGAGACACTCGTGCCGTTTCGGGTGGAGAGAGCGGAAGGGCCGAACACGACCCACCTGTCGACGCTCGATCGCGACGGCGGAGCCGTGGCGCTCACGTACACGCTCGAGGAGGGCTACGGCTCCAAGGCCGTGGTCAAGGGGGCGGGGTTCCTGCTCAACAACGAGATGGGAGACTTCAATCTGATTCCGGGCTGGACCGACACCCGCGGCAGGATCGGCACCGAGCCGAACCTCATCGCACCGGGCAAGCGGATGCTGAGCTCGCAATCGCCCACGATCGTGATGCGAGAGGGCAAGGTTCGGATCGTCACGGGTTCCCCGGGCGGTCGTACGATTCCCAACACGACGCTCTGGGTGTTGCTCGGTCTGCTCGAGTTCGAGCGAACGCCCCGAGAAGCGGTCGACGCGCCGCGGATCCATCATCAGTGGTTTCCCGACATGCTCGATCTCGAGGGCGACGGTCGACCGGCCTCGGTGCTCGACGACCTTCGCTCACGTGGACATCGTGTCCGCACCGGGCGAATCCAGGGTGATGCCCACACGATCGTGGTGGATGCCGAGGGTGTGATCCACGGTGTTGCGGATCGACGGCGAAAAACGTCGACCGCCGCGGGAGATTGACGCTCTGCGAATCGTCGCGTTCGCTTTCGATCGTCCAGGTCGACACGGAACGCGAGTCCACGTGAATCGGGCAAGTCGGTCGCAGAATCTCGATTTCCCGTCGTCGCTGTTGTGGCCTACGATTCCAATGTGAGCAGGGAGTCGAGACTCTTCACTTCGTGTCCATCCCCCTCGCACGAAGCTCCGCGCATATCTTGGGAGCACAGACATGGCGAAGTTCTCGAAGTCGGCAAGTCCGACGATCCTTCTTCGGATCTCGGACACTTCCGTGCACATGCACCGATCGTTCAATGATTTTTCGCTGGCGTTGCAGAGCGCCGAGGCCTTCGCGGGTGCGGGATACCACGTGGCGGTGATGTCGGCGACGGGTCGATTCCTGATGGCCTACGAGCCGTCGAGGACGGGCCGCGTGGCGGTCTGATGCGCGAGTCTTGGCGGAGTTTGCGGCGGAAAATCGGGGGTCGAATCGGCGAACCACGAAAAAACCGCGGAAAAATCACCACCAAGTGGTCAAACGGGCGATTTTTCCTGTATGTTTTGAGCGTCAGCGTCGAAAACGATCGGCAGGAGCCTCGACATGCGGCCTCATCGGGGGGGTCGCGGTCGGTTGGTTCGACGCTGGAAGCACGATTCGCATAGGAGGGCCGAACGTCCCATGGCCAAGAAAGCCGCTCCCAAGGCTGAGTCCAAGCCGGCCGCCCCGGCGCCCGCCGCCGAGAAGGTCGAGAAGACCGCCGCCAAGGCCAAGCCCGCCACGAAGGCCGACATCTACACGCACCTCGCCGACAAGACCGGCCTCACCAAGAAGCAGGTCTCGACGGTGTTCGACGGCCTGAGCGAGCTCATCGGTCGCGAGCTGAGCAAGAAGGGCCCCGGGCTCTTCCAGATCCCCGGCCTGCTCAAGCTCAAGGTCGTTCGCAAGCCGGCGACGAAGGCCAAGCAGAGCATCAATCCGTTCACGAAGGAGCCGATGACGATCAAGGCGAAGCCCGCCCGCAACGTCATCAAGGCCGTGCCCCTCAAGGCACTCAAGGATCTCGTCTGAGATCGAACTCACCCTCTCGAGCGCTACGACGAAGGAGACCCGCCGCATTCATGCCGGCGGGTCTTCGCTCTTCGAACGCGATCGCTCCAACGATCAACCCTTGAACGGCAACGGATCGCGGTCGCCCAGTCCGCCCTTGAGAGGGACTTTGCGCTCGGGCTTGGGGGCCGTAGCTTCCTCGGTCGACTCTTCGTCTTCGTCTTCCTCGAGAAGAGCCGCCTCTTCCTTCGGCAACGGCTTCAAGCTCAGGGCGATCTTCTTGAGCTCGGGTTCGATCTTCAGGATGCGGACCTCGACCTCTTGGTCGGCCTTCACGATGTCGGTCACTCGGCGCACGCGGTTGGGCGAGAGCTCGGAGATGTGCACGAGCCCTTCGATTCCCGGTTCGATTTCGACGAACGCCCCGAAATCCATGATCCGCGTGACCTTTCCTCGATACGTCTTCCCGCGCTCGAATTTCTCCTCGATCGTATCCCAGGGCCCGGGCGTGAGCTGTTTCAGGCCGAGACCGATCTTCCGGGTCACTCGGTCGATCTTGAGGATCTTGACGTCGACCTCCTGGCCCGACTTCACCGCTTCGGTCGCGTCCTTCAATCGCATCCAACTCAGGTCGGAGATGTGGATGAGTCCGTCGACCCCGCCGAGGTCGACGAACGCGCCGAAGGACTGGACCGAACGAATCACTCCGTGGCGGATCTGGCCTTCTTCGAGCGACGCCCACGTCTTCTCGCTCATCTCCGCCCGCTCTTGGAGCAGGAGTTCCTTCCGCGAGACGACGAGGTTCTTCTCGCGTTGGTTCGCCTCGGTCACGATCACGCGCAGCTTTTGGTTGACGTAGACCGAGGCATCTTCAACCCGCGCGAGATCGATCTGGCCGATCGGCATGAACCCGCGGATGCCGTCGACCTCGACATCGACGCCGCCCTTGTTGGTCTTGGTGACGCGAGCCTCGACGATCAAGCCCTTCTGGAGGTTTTCCCAGTTTGCCTCGACGGCCGCTCCCTTGAGCGAGAGGATGAGCAAGCCCTCCTCGCGATCGAAGTGATCGACGCGGACCTCGATCATGTCGCCGGGATTCGGAATCGCGGCCCCGAATTGTTCGACGGGAACGACCCCCTCGCTCTTTGCCCCCAAGTCGACGAACACGCTCTTGCCGCGAACGGCAACGACCTTGCCCATCTGCGGCCCGGGTCGCGACTCCTGCCCGACGCCGCCCTTGGGTACGTGGGCGCGGTCTTCGGCCCGAGTTCTCTTGCCTGTACCGCGGACATCCAATGCATCGGGGTCGAAACCGGCCATGGCGGCCTCGAGCTCCTTGTCGAGCTCGGAGTCCCACTGCCGCTTGAACGAGACTTCCCCCGCTTTGGCCGGAGCCTTCGTTTCGGCGTCGAGAGCTGCGTCGATCTCTTTGTCAACGTCGCGGGGACGGGTGAAATCCGACATCGAACGGTATCCTCGGGGCGCGAACTCGATCCGGCACGATCACGCCGTCGAGTCGCTCGTCGAACGAGCGGACGCGAAACGGCGGCGTGAAGATTTCCATTCAATCACGAAGTTCGAGAATCGACCAGAGACTCGGATCCTCGCCGATCGGAAACTCACGTCCCAGGTTCAGGAACTGCTCACCGCGATCGGGGTCGGTCACCTCGTACATGAACCCGAGTCGACGGTTGGTCTCCGGATCGAATCCGGGGATCGACTCCGCAGGGAGGAAGAGCTCGATCCGCCATCCTCCGGCGATCAGATCGACCTGTCGCTTCACATCGTCGAGAGAGGTCTCGGGAGCATCGGCGATGGCACGAGCGATCGGCCGCCGTACGAGTTCGATCCCCCAACCCTTCTTCTCGCGACGGATCGAGGCCAGGAATCGCGAACAGAATCGAGTGGCTCGATGAATCTCTCTCGCGTCGCGCGTGTCGATCCAAAACTGGACGTGATCGGCGGTGTGCGCTCCGGTCGTGTCCGAAGATATCGGTCCTTGCTTGCCGGTGAGTTCGAACGACAGCCCCAGTCCGCGCGAGTTCCACGCCGACCTCGCGCGAGCCCACGATGCTTCACCCTCGAGCGGGCGAAACTCGGGAAGGAGGCATGCGTCGGGGAGGTCGAGCAGCCGGCCGCGAGTCCGAGGTATGGCGTCGAGGTGGGGACAGGCGAGCGTCGGCCGGAACCAAAAGGACTGAGGAATCAGGGGCGAATCCATGGCTCTCCGTGATGTCTCGGCCTCGGCCGATCACTCAATCGAGGGTGTTGTCGACGTACGGCTTGCGAGCGACGCCGGGCTTGAGGAATGCGCTCGCGAGGACGCCCACTCCGATGACCACGAACAGCAATCCGACATTGTAGTTGAAGATCGACCAGACCGCGATCGCCAGGAGCCACCCCGCGCCTTGAAGCCCGCAACGCAGATCTCCCCGCATCGCTCCTTCCACGAGGACCACCAGCGCGATGACCAACATGATTCCCGGCCACCACCACCCGGTCAGGAAGAGCAATCCCAGTCCGACGAGCGTGATCGCGGCGGAGATCGAACTGCGTTGATTTTCGTCCAACCAGTACATGTCTGGGGCTCCGAGAGTGCACGTGCGAATCGCTCGTCGGCGAAGTCCGACCTCACGAGATGATTCGCGGGAGCGAGTTGTTTATTGTGCCGTTCGTGCTTCGAGCGAGCGATCCAGAGCCTCGAGCAGGTTGACCATCTCGATGGCCGCCAGTGCCGCCTCGGCACCCTTGTTTCCCGATTTCAGACCGGATCGGTTCAGTGCCTGTTCGACCGTCTCCGTCGTGAGCACTCCGAAGATCACCGGGACCCGCGAGGCGAGCCCCGCTTGGGCGAGCCCCGACGCAGTCTGGCCCGCGACATGATCGTAGTGCCCGGTTTCCCCGCGGATCACGCATCCCAGGCAGATGATCGCCGAGTAGCGACCGGATTCCGCGAACCGCCGCGCGATGAGCGGCAGCTCGAATGAGCCGGGGACCCATGCGAGGTCGATCCGATCCTCGGAGACGCCGTGCCGCGACAGAGCGTCGCGGCATCCCCCGAGGAGAGCCTCGGTCACGAGTGAGTTGAATCGAGCCGCGACGATCGCAAATCGACCCGTCGGGGTTCGGAAATCGCCTTCGTAGACTGCCATGATCCTCGGTCCATGGGAGAATGCTCTCGACCCGCGCGACCGGGATCGCGCGGGGGGCGAGGCGGCGGGCCGCCGAGCGAGGTCGGGCGGGGTCAGGTCAGGTTCATGCTCAAGAGGAACTCGGAGTTCGACTTCGCCTTCCTCATTCGGCCCGTGAGGAGCTCCATCGCTTCGACGGGGTTCATGTCGTTGAGGACTCGCCGGAGGATCCAGACGCGACGTAGTTCGTCGGGATCCATGAGGAGTTCCTCACGCCGGGTGCCCGATCGATTCACGTCGATTGCGGGCCAGACGCGCTTGTCGACGAGTCGTCGATCGAGGTGGAGCTCCATGTTGCCGGTCCCCTTGAACTCCTCGAAGATCACATCGTCCATCCGGCTCCCGGTGTCGATCAACGCCGTGGCCAGGATCGTGAGGCTCCCGGCTTCTTCGATCTTTCGAGCCGCACCGAAGAAACGCTTGGGCTTCTGAAGCGCCGAGGCGTCGATGCCGCCGGTGAGGATCTTTCCCGAGTGAGGAGCTTCGGTGTTGTAGGCCCGGGCCAAGCGAGTGATCGAGTCGAGCAGGATCACGACGTCCTTGCCGTACTCCACCATCCGCTTCGCCTTCTCGATGACCATTTCGGCGACCTGAATGTGGCGAGACGCAGGTTCGTCGAAGGTCGAACTGATCACTTCGGTCGTCGGTCCCTTGACCGACCGCTCCATCTCCGTCACCTCTTCGGGCCGCTCGTCGATGAGCAGCACCATGACGTAGGCCTCGGGATGGTTCGTGAGAATGCTGTTGGCGATCTTCTGGAGAAGAATGGTCTTGCCGGTCCGCGGAGGCGCCACGATCAGCCCGCGTTGACCCTTGCCGATCGGGCTGACGAGGTCGACGACCCGCATGTTCAGCTCTTCAGAGCCGTTCTCGAGCTGGAGCCGGCCGATGGGGTGCAGCGGCGTGAGATCGTCGAACCCGACCTTCTCGCTCAGTTTATCGGGATCCTCGAAGTTGATCGCCTCGACTCTGAGCAGCGCGAAGTAGCGTTCGTTCTCTTTGGGAGGGCGAATCTGCCCGGCGACGATCGCTCCGGTCTTGAGGCCGAATCGGCGGATCTGGCTGGGCGAGACGTAGATGTCGTCGGGGCAGGGCAGGTAGTTGTAGTCGGGACTGCGGAGGAAGCCGAAGCCGTCGGGGAGAACCTCGAGGGTGCCTTCCCCGTACATCAGGCCGTTCTGCTTGACCCGTTCCTTCAGGATCTTGAAGATCAGGTCCTGTTTCTTGAGTCCGGTGTACTCGGTGACGCCCTCCGCCTTGGCGGTACGGATGAGCTGGGGCATCGTCATCTTCTGGAGCTCGGTGAGGTGGATCTCACCGCGCTTGATGTCTTCGTAGCGATCATGGATCTCTTCGTCGCCGAAGACGTCCGAACTGGGCTCGAGTTCGTCGATCTCGTCGTCGAGTTCCTCGTCGTCGTCGAAGTCGGGCTCGGCGATGGTCTGCGGCTTCTCGGGCTTGGCGCCGCCGCGCTCGGCCCTCATGGGCGCCTTGTCGTCGGAATCCTGGACCCGGTTGCGTTGAGGTTCTCGGTCTCTCGCGGATTCGCGCTCTCGGTCGCGCACGGAGTCGCGACTTCGAGATTGTGTGTCGGACTCGCGGCTCGAGCGATCGCGGGCCGGGGCGGGCGGAGCGGAGGTCGAATCCTCCGAATCGGCGCCGAAGGCCGGGGGAGTCTCAGGCTTCGTCGAACGGTCGCGATGGAGTCGTTCGCGCACGGAGATTCCATACCGCTCGGGGCGTTCCGTCGTCGGCCTCTGTGTTCGAGAGTAGGCGGAATCGCGCTCGGCTGTTCTCGGCTCGCGGTAGTTCTCATAGCTCCCGGAGTCGCCGCCCGTGACCGACCCCGAAGCCGGACTGGATGGAGTCTCTGTCGGATCACCGGGCGCGGGGACGGCGGGGCCGGTGCCGGCCTTGCCGCGGGGGCGGGAGCCGGTGGAGGGCTCCCGGCGGGGGCGGCTTTCGTTCGGGGGCATGAGGATCGATCTCCTTGGAGGACGAACGGCGGGAGCCGGCCCAAGGTGGGGACGTGTGGAGTTCGACGTCTTTCGTGGGGGCCGGTGGATGTGGTCGGGTTGTCGCTGGCTCGAAGGGTCTGAGTCGATCGTCGTCGGCTCGGGTCGGGCTGGGAGCGAGGTTCGCAGTGGTCAAGCCGGGTCGTCGGGCGAGGGCGGAGGATCGCCGCCGGAGGCGGACGGATCGCCGGAAGGATTCGAGGTGCGTCCGCTCGCGGTGGAGGGACGACGTTTCGAAGAGGTGCGAGACGAGGCGGTCCAACCGGTCCAGAACGACTCGACCGATTCTTGCAGGTGCGTCAAGTCGGCGTCGTTCCGGATCACGTGATCGGCCCGAGCCTTCTTGTCGGCGAGGGGGAGTTGAGCTGATTCCCGCGCGTCGAGCATCTCGGAGGTCCACCCGCGCGTAGCAGCGAGTCGAGCCAGTCGTTGATCCCGAGGAGAGTCGACAAAGAGCACGGCATCGCAAAGTTGGTTCCAGCCGGCTTCGAAGAGAACCGCGGCATCGATCACGACGGCCGTGGTCTTCGGCCGACGCCCGGCGCGATCGATCACGCGCTCGAACGTCTTCTTCATGGACGGATGGAGAATCGCCTCGAGATCCTTTCGAGCGACGGGATCCGAGAAGACGATCGCCCCGAGTGCCTTGCGATCGATCGGCGGCTGCGCTTCGTCGGACCGAGTCAGGTCGAGCACGCGGGACCCGAATCTCTGGATGATCTTGTCGCGAGCGGGGCGCTGGTCGATGAGCGAATGGCCGACCTTGTCGGCTTCGACCACGATGGCTCCTCGTTCCCCGAGCATCGAACCGACGAGGGTCTTACCGGATCCGATCCCCCCGATCAGGCCGAGAACCGGAACGTTGCCATTGCGCCAACGGCCCGACCGCGCCGGCTTCGCCGATGGGCGAGGGACATTTCTGCCGGAGTTGTTGCGAGTGGGCCGGGCCATATTCGCGTGATTCGAGGTGGGCGGGGTGAAGAAGGGACTCGACAACATCGAGCGCGACGATCGGGTGTTCCGCGCCGGCGAGCCTCGAGCGTCCAGGTCCGCAAAAAGGGGCGAGAATGATCGGAGGCGTGGAGGCGGGGACGCCTGGATTGATCCGAGATCACCGAATTCCGGCCACGGAGACCGAGAATCGCCGAAGACTTCCGAAGTACGCCGCTTCCCTTGGGGGAATCTCCTCCAAGATCGCACGAGGAGGAGGCACGAGCGCGACGAACGGGACGAGACGAAGACGGTTCACGACTGCAATCCGCAGTCGATCACTCATGTATACCGGATTCCTCGCCTCGCCGCAACGGGGTCGTCGAGCAAAGTCGCATTTCGCAGCCGCGATCTCACGCGATCTCGACCACGTCGAGCCAATTCGCCCCGAAACCGAGATCGACTTCCAAGGGAACGTCGAGTTCGAGAGCCTCGGTCATCGCTCTGCGCACGATCGGAGCCAATCGGGGAATCTCGGACGTCGGCGCCTCGAACACGAGTTCGTCGTGGATCTGCAACAACATCCGCGCCTCGAGCCGTTCGTCCCTGATCGCCGCGACGACGTCGATCATCGCCTTCTTGATCAGGTCGGCGGCCGACCCCTGGATCACCGTGTTGACCGCCGTCCGCTCCGCCAGATTGCGGCTGCGGCCGGTCGTGTTCTTGATCCCCTGGATCGGTCGGCGTCGACCGAGAATCGTCTCCACTCGACCCGTCGCAAGCGCCGACTCGAGTGTTGTCGTGATGAACCGATCGACGCCGGAATACTCTTCGAAATAGGCGTCGATGAATGTGGCGGCCTCGCTCTGCGTGATTCCCAGCCGGGCCGCGAGCCCGAACGCGCTCAAGCCGTAGATCACTCCGAAGTTCACCGTCTTCGCCACCCGACGCTGTTCGGACGTCACCGCGCTCTCCGCGACTCCGAAGATCCGCGAGGCCACCACGGAGTGCACATCTCGACCTTGCGAAAAGGCCTCCACGAGAGCCGGGTCGGCCGAATAGTGTGCGAGGATCCGCAGTTCGATCTGGGAGTAGTCGGCGGTGAGCAACGACCAGTCGTCGCGCCCCGGCAGAAATGCCTGGCGGATCTGGCGCCCTTCCTCCGTGCGAACCGGGATGTTCTGGAGGTTCGGATCGCTCGAGCTGAGCCGACCCGTCGCCGCGACGACTTGATTGAAGGAGGCATGGATCCGGCCGTCGGGGTGCACCAGCGCCGGGAGTGCGTCGAGGTATGTGCTCTTGAGCTTCGAGAGTCGACGGTGCTCGATGATCGCCCTCGGCAACTCATGGAGTGCCGCGAGTTCTTCCAACACTTCTTGATCGGTGCTCGGTTCGCCGCCGGGCGTCTTCTTGGTCGGCTTCAGCCCGATCTCCTCGAAGAGCACCTTCCGCAATTGCTGAGCCGAGCCGATGTTGAAGGGCCGGCCCGCGATCCGGTGGATCTCGCCCTCGATCTCATCGATGCGGGTGCCGAATTCGCGCGAAAGCGTGTTCATGCGGTCGACGTCGATGCGAATGCCGGCGCGTTCCATGTCGGCGAGGATCCGGATCAGCGGACGCTCGAGCTCGGCGTACAGCTCCGTCAGGCCTTCCCGTTCGATCTCGGCCTCGAGCAGTAGAGCGATCCGCCGGCAGACGTCGGCGTCCTCAGCCGCATATTCGACCACGCGATCGACCTCGACTTCGTCCATCCGCAACTGCTTCTTCCCTTTTCCGATCAGGTCGGAGATCGGGATCATCGTGTGGTCGAGCATGCGCTCGGCGAGTTGGTTGAGACCATGGTTGCGCTCGCCCGACTCGAGGAGATAGCTGAGTACCATCGTGTCGGTGATTGGACCGGCGACATCGACCCCCGATCGCGTCAGTACGAGCATGTCGTACTTCGCATTTTGGCCGATCTTCTCGATTCGAGGGTCGGCGAGGATCGGCCCGAGCACCGAGATCACGTCTTCCGCCGGAAGGGTCTTGCACCAGACCGGGCCACGTACCGGAACGTAGGCTGCGCGACCCTCTTCCCAAGCGAACGACAGTCCAACCAACTCGGCTCGTAGCGGATCGGTCGAAGTCGTCTCGGTATCGAACGCAAATCGATCGAGACCCCTCAGCCGGTCGGCGAGCGAAGCAAGCGCCTCGGGAGAGTCGACCTTCTCGTATGTCGAGTAGTCCCAAGCCGCCTTCGGAGGCTTGTAGTGATCCTCGATCTCCTTGAGAAAACCGTGAAAGCCGCACTCGATGCAGAGATCCTTGAGCTCGCGCGCGTCGCCCCCTCCGAGCTCGAGGGCCGACCAATCGATCGTGATCGGAACACGGTCGTCGAGTTCGATCAGTCTTCGTCCACGTTGGACGGTCTCCGCGTGATCGGCCAGGCTCTGCTTGCGCTTCGCTCCGGTGACCTTGTCGAGATTTTCGAGGATCCCATCGAGCGTCTCGTGGGCCTGGAGCAGTGTCGCGGCGGTCTTGATCCCGATTCCGGGAACCCCCGGGACGTTATCGACCGAGTCGCCCGTGAGTGCGAGAAGATCCACGACCTGATCGGGCCGGATCCCCCAGTCGCGCTGGAGGCCATCCACGTCGAGGAACTCGTTCTTGCGAAGGTTGAGGATCCGCACTCGGTCGCTCAAGAGTTGTCGCGCGTCCTTATCGGCCGTGCAGATCACGACGTCGATACCCTCGGCCTCGGCCTTCCGTGCGAGCGTGGCGATCACATCGTCGGCCTCGGCGCCCTCCGACTCGAGCACGGGGATCCGAAATGCGTGGACGACCCGCTTGATCACCTCGATCTGAGGGCGGAGATCGTCGGGCATCGCCGCGCGATTCGCCTTGTACTCGGGCAAGATCTCGAGCCGCTTGGTCGGTTCTCCCCCTTCGAAGGCGGCCGCGAGGTAGTCGGGCTTCGTCTTGCGAACGAGGTTGAGGAGATCGCGAAAGATCCCGAAGACGGCGTTGGTCGGCTGTCCCGCGGGGCCGGTCATCGTCGGGATCGCGTGAAAGACCTGATAGATCAACGAGTAAGTGTCAAGGATGTAGATCGTACGTGTGCCGCGGTTCATGAGTTGCCCGCCGTCAGGGGTCGAGGACCCGCGCGAGGCGGAAGACCCCCGGCGGTCGGCTCACCAGTAGACGAACCGAGCGCCGCTCGAGTCAAGTATGCTCTTCGCGTCGGAGCTCGGCGCGTTCAACGAGCCGCAACCTCGTCGGCGCGACCGTCGTGAGTCGGAATCGAGACTCCAGGGACCTCGACCTTGAAGAGATGAACGCTCCCACCCGCGCGATTCGAGACGGCCAAAAGCCCACGCTTCCGTGAGGTCGCGACGCCGAGCGGTCGAGTCGACCCCAGGTTCGCCGTCCCTCGTACGGGGAGCCTGCCGATTTCACGTCCCTGCTCGCCGTCGACCAACGCGACCGCGGAGGTTCTCGGCAAGGCGATCGCGACCAACCCGGACTCGGCTGCGGATGCGATGTCGGCGGTTGCTCCCAGCTTGGGGCCTGGGAGCAGCGGACCATCCGACATCTCTTGCCGGTGAACCGTCGAACCGTCGGGGTCGGTCACCCAGAGTCTCCCGCGAGAGTCGTACCAGACGGCCTCCGGCGTCGAGACGCCCGGGAGCGGCTCGCGAGCGACGATGTTCGGTCTAGTGAGATCCGACAAATCGACCCGCGCGACCGAGCGTGCGCTTCCGAGCGTCACCGCGGCGACTCGACCGTCGGGCGAGATCGCAAGTCGAGTGGGGTCCTCGCCAGTTGAGGCGAAAGTCGTCGAGCCGATTCGACGTGCATTGTCCCCCTCGAGTTCGTAGATCGCGTACTCGGGATCGGGTCGGTTCGTCTCGCCTTCGGCATGCCCCGAGGTGATCACGTGGACGTATCGGCCGTCATCGGAGATGGCCAGATCGTCGGGGTCGTACCCGACGCGAACCGGGTCGCCCATCCGACGTCCCGCGAAGTCGTACGCCTGCCAGTACGCCTCCTCGAGATGTCTCTGATCGCCGTGGGGGCGCTGGAGAACGATGAGACGATCGGTCGTCGCTCCGAGCGCGACGGGACGCCCCGAGACTGCGATCTCGACCGGATCGCGGAGCCCACCGTCGTCGCCGACTTCGAGCAGGACGACATGTCCGTATCGTGGACAAGAGACCGCGAGCCGCCGATCGCCGTCGCAAAAGATCAACCGCTCGGCTCGCTGGCGCTTGGTCGAGTATCTCCCGGTCTCCACGATCTCGATCCGATCCGATCGAAATCGATTCTTGCGCAAGCCGTTATAGACCAATCCTCCCAAGGCGACCGCCGCGATCAGGAGGACCAGACCCACCCTCGCCGAGCCTTTGCGGCGGCCTCCGAGTTTCACCTTCGGCTCGGTACCCGCCAGGATCCGCTTCAAATTGCCGTGATGCCGAACGATGACCAGCCCCAAGAGGGCGAGCGAGACGATGCTCATGGCGACGCGGCTCCTGGAGAAGGGATCTTCGGTTCGACTGAAGTGGACCGCGACGAAGCAGACGCCGCCCAAGATCGAGGACAGCGACACGAAGCCCGTGAGAGCCAGGAAGATCACGAAGCCTACGGCCGCTCCCGCCGCGGCGGCCGCGTCGAGCGCGAAGAGAACGCCGAGACTCGTGGCAACCCCTTTGCCGCCCTTGAAGCGCAGGTAGATCGGGAAGTTGTGGCCGAGGATCGCCGCGAGTCCGATCAGCACCGGCAAGTCGGGCCCCACGGCAAGACCCAAGCGCTCCGCCAGTCTGGGAAAGAACAAGGTCGGCAGCAGGCCCTTCGCAAGGTCGAGCGCGAAGACGATGAAGAAGAAAGGAAGCCCGAGCACTCGTCCGACGTTCGTCGCGCCGATGTTTCCGGAACCGACGGTGCGGACGTCGATGCCCTTGACCGCGCGAACGACGAGGTAGCCGAATGGGATCGACCCGATCGCATAGGCGACCAAGACGGCGACGACTCCGGCGGCAACTTCCATCATTGATCTCGCCCCACTTCTCGGGCCAGACGCTTCGGCTCGCCGAGGAATTGAGCCCGTCGGGATTCGAAGATCTCGTTGGCAGTGGCGTAGTCGTCGTGGCGGCCGATGTCGAGCCAGTAGCAGTTCTGTCGGAAGCAATGAACGGGTGCACCGGTGCGTCTCATCGTCTCGAGAAGCTCGGGCATCTGAAGCACCTTGCCGGGGCTGACGTGATCCCAGGCGCGAGGTGCGAGAATATAAACACCCATGCTCACCTGAAACGAGAACTCGGGTTTCTCGCGATATCCCGAGAGAATGTGCGGCTCCTTGGCGAACTCGAGCACACCGAAATCGATGCGGACCTCGCGGGGATAGGAGGCGATCGTCGCGGCGGCTCCGCTCTCCTCGTGGAACCGATACATGGCTCCGAAGTCGAGCGTAGTGAGGATATCTCCATTGATGACGAGGACCGACTCGCGCGGGCGATCGATCAGAGTCAAACCGCCCGCGGTTCCCAGCGGCGTTTCCTCGCGGACGTATTCGAGTCGAGCACCGAGCTTGCGCCCGTCGCCGAAGAACGCCTCGATCAACTCGGTGAGATACCCGGTGATCACCGTGATCTCGGAGAACCCGAAGCGAACGAGTTGGCGAACGACCACCTCCATGATCGGCATGGCGTTGTCGTCGCCCAACGGCATCAGCGGCTTGGGGAACACCGAAGTGTAGGGACGCAGCCTCGTCCCTTTGCCGCCCGCGAGAATGACAGCCTTCATCGGGTTCCTCCCCTCGTCGAACCAATGCCGGTGGAACATGCGTCGCTTCGGTCAGATCGCGTAGACAAGGGGCGTGAGGTCGCGCCGCGATGAGCCCTCGACCCGCGATCGCGGGCCGCCTCGGCGCAGACTTGCAGGAGTCGATCGACATGGACGTCGAACGACTGTCGAAGCCCCAGCTCTCGCGCCGCCTCGGACATCGTGCGCCGTCTGCCGTCGTCGGCGAGCGCTGCGTAGGCGATGATCAGAGAATCGATCGCATCGGGACGGTCGACCACGAAGCCCTCGGTCCCCTCCGTGATGACGTCGCCTGCACCGTTGCAGCGTGTCGTCACGACGGGGAGACCGCACGCCAGAGCCTCGAAGACCACCAAGGAGCATGGGTCGTAATATGTTGGAAGTACAAAGAAGTCCGCGGCATGGAACGCCGGGCGGATGTCGGCTTGGAAGCCGGCGAGCCGCACGGTCTCCTCCAACCCCAACGAGCGGACCAATCGGCGAAACGGGCCGACGTCGCCGCCGCCGCACGCCACGAGCGACAAGGCTCGGGCTCCGGGATCTCGCGACTTTCTCGAGGCGAGCGAGCGCAGGAGCGGCTCCAGCCCCTTCAATCGATAATTGTGCCCGACGAAGAGTGCGACGAGATCATGCGGCCCCAATCCCATGCGTGCACGGAACTCCGCTCGAGCGCCGGCAGGATCGTCGACCTCGAGTCTCCCCGCGTCGATCGCGTTCGGGATCACCGACACGCGTGCGGGATCGACACCATGGAACCGCTCGAGATGCTCGCGCACCATGTTGCTCACCGCGACGATTCGTGTCCGAGCGCGCGGGTCGTATTGCCGCCGTTCGATTTCGCGATAGAGCCCGCGCTTCGGGTTGAGCCGCTTGCCGATCAGGTAAGCCGTGCGGGCGAGCCCGGGCGCGAACCTCTGCGCATTCGCCTCGAGGCTTCCTTCGTGCACCCCTCCTTGAGGGATCAAGACGTCGGTTCCCCAGGTATTGATGAATCCGATCGAGCAGTCGTGGTCGCCGGAGGCCAAGCCGCGCGCCGAATTCTCGGCGAAGCTGCGGATCTTGCCTGGACGCGTCCAACCCTCGACCGGCACGCGGACCGTCTGCAAGCCGGGCGGCAGTGCTTCTCGATTCCACTCCGCCGCATGAAGCACGACCTCGTGGCCGCGCTCGATCAGCTTGCGGCAGAGGTCGACCACGTAGGTCTCAGCGCCGCCCTTCGTGGGATCGACCCTCTGGTAGTTCAACGCCAAACGCATCGAGCTCGTTCCTCTCTCGGTCGGGCGACTCTCATCGCCCGTTCAGTCGTTGTGCGCGCGGTAACGCTCGGCCTTGGCCATGATCGCCCTGCGGTGAATCGAGTGAAAACGCAGTTGCATGATTCGTCGATAGTGCTTCCAGAAGCGCAGCCGATCGCGATCCTCGATCCCCTCGACCCCGAAGGTCGAGAAGAGGAGCTGCGCCACGTCCTTCCACATCCATCGCCACGCGAAAAGGCGATGTCGCTCCAGTCGATGGAGATCGATCAGCGTCAGTCGCGAGCCGGGCGGAAGCTCGATATTCGACTCGAGGAAGTAGTGGCAGAGATAGAGATCTTTGTGGAAGTGTTTCGCGTGATGCAGCCGCGCGGCGATCTCCGCCGCCTCGACGATCAGCGAACGCTTGAATTGCGCGAATCGATCGGGGGGCAGCTCCCGAGCGAGACGCGGGATCGCGAGATTCAGTTCCTCGGCTCCCGCGAGTTCCTCCACCATGAGGAATCCGCAGAGCCCTCCCCAGGGACCGATCGTCTCGCCCGCTGCGACGACCTTCGGTACCGGGATTCCCAGTCGACGCGCCGCCTCGAGGTGGGACCACTCGACGGTTGCCGGCGTGTCGCGACCCGACGGCCGCACGAGCGCCGCGATCCTCGAGAGCGTCGGGAGACCGAAGTGGCGCTTGAGATAGACCGAGAGCCCAGGTCCTTCGCCTCCGTCGAATCGCACGCGAGCGGTCGAGCGACCTTGCTTGGCGTGGTACCGGTCGCTCGATTCGATCGACATGACCGAATCGACGAGATCGGCGGGCAGCCGATCGCGATGTGCTTCGGAAGTCCACGCCCACCGAACGCCTCGCAGGAGTCGCTCGGAGAATGTCCCGCGATTCATCGGTCACCCTCCTCGGATCGAATCGGGGCCGCGAATCGATAGACGAGCACGGATCCAGCCGAGTCGCCTTCGTCGACATCCGAGAACTCGACCATCCGTTTGCCCGAGCGCTCGAGGATATGGCGGAGCGTCGCCGCCCGCGGAGTGCTCGCCTCCAGTTCCTCGCTCTCGACCACGACGTAGCGGAGTCGTGCGTCGGTCAAGGCTTGGCGAACGTGCCAGTAGTCGTAGCTCGGTCCGCCGCGAACGAACGCCGCCCAGCCCCGAGTGTCGAGCACGGCGTCGCCGGCGTTCGCATGCGCGAGGAGCCATTCCCCGGCTGCTCGATGCCCCGCGCGGCTCGGGTGCATCCCTTTGAGCTGGACGGTGACGCCCAGCGCGAAGAGACCCGACAAGCCCGCGAACGCCAAGGCGCGTCCGGTCCTCGTCGAAAAACCGCGCCTCGCGGGGACGCCGGAGGCCCAGCCGTGCATCGCGGCGGCTGCGAACGGCATGGAGAGCACGACGAGCCCGAGCGCGTGCCGGCCCGAGAGATAGCCGAGTCGGCTCGCCGCGGGGATCACGGCAGCCGCCATGAGCAGCATCTGGAGCAAGATCAGTCGCCGTCCGGCCGCCGACCCCTCTCGTCGGCCCGACGAAACGAAACCCCAGAAGGCGAAAGGAGCGAAGATCCATCCGAGTCCTTCGATCCATTCGTGGATCAAGCGGCCCGAGGCTCGGATCGGCTTTCCGGCGAATCGAACGCGGCCCGTCTCTTCCTTCGCGCTGAAGTCGAGTCCTTCCCGATCGATCCAGGCCGGGAGCGGATGGGGTGCACTCCGAACGAGAGTCGTTCTGCTGGATGGGCCGAGCGCTACGGTCGATCGAAGCGCGAGCTTCTCCGTCACCTCGCCCTTGATCAGGGCATAAGTGCCGATGATCAGGCAAGCAGCTCCGCCGTATCGAGCGAGCCGGCCGAACTCCCGCTGGAGATCGATGCTCTCGGATCGCGCCCGCTCGATGCAGCGACGGACGATCGTCGCCGAGAGCAGCATCATCGGGGAAAGCACCGCAAGCGCGGCGTCGGGTCTCGCAAGATATCCCACCCCGACCACGAGCCCCGATACCAACCAGAGCCTCGTCGATCCGGTTTTCAGAGCTCTTGCCGCGAGTGAGAGGCTCCCGGAGAAGCAGAGAAGCCCCAGCATGTCCGCCAGGGTATCACGCCCCACCTCCGCGGGGATCGGTAGGAGCACGAACAAGAAGACGGCCAGGTTCGCGACCGCTCGGTCGAAGAGAGTGCGCGTCAGACCGTGGATGACGACCAGAATTCCCAGATATGCGGCGGCCGAGACGACTTGAGCCGCGATGCGCCAGGCTTCCGGGCCAGGGCCGATCAGCCCTCGAATCGGAGGTTCCGCGAGCGCGATCAATCCGGGATAGAGCGGATGCCGATCGGACCCCCGGATCACGTCGATCCAGAGATCGTGCTGAAACGCCTTGGCGGTCGCGATGAACTTCAAGCCGTCCTGCGCGGGCAGGATCGAGCCGGAGATTCCCCAGAAGTGAAGCGCGATCGCGAGCAGGCTCGTGAGGAGCAGGCATCGTCGGCTCGACATCTTCCGGGTCTCCTCCCCGCTTCGCCGGGTCGATCCTTCGACCCCGTCGCGCGCCGCATCATAGCAACGGCGCTCGAGCGGTCAATCTCAAGACGGCGTCGTTCCAGAGATCGAGGAGGCTCTGCTCCCAAGGGATGACCGGACTCCACCCGACCTCGGAGCGCATCCGCGAGACATCGGCGCGCGAGTCGCTAGGGCCCGTCCGCCGCGCGAGGGCCGGATCGAATCTCGTCACCACGTTCGAGCGGCTCAGTGCCGCGAGACAGCGAAGCCCTTCGGCAATCGTGCGCGACCGTCCCGTTCCGACATGGTAGAGGCGCCCCGGGGCACCGCTCACGATGAGCGAGATGATTGCCTCGGCCACGTCTCTCACGTCGATGAAGTCGCGCCGTGGGGTCAGATCACCGACGGTCAGCTCGACATGATCGGTTGGCGACGACGCGAGCACTGCCGCGAATCGGCCGAGAGCCTGCGACTCGGGAAGTCCCGGTCCGATCGGATTGAACACGCGAGCAACACACACTTCCAGCGGCGGTCGCGCAGCGAGTGCGGCGGTCGTCGCCAGCAGCTTGCTCGTTCCGTACGGCTCGGTCGGCCTCGCGCGGTAGTCCTCACCGACGGGTAACGCCGACTCTTCGACGGGGCCCAACTCCGCCGCCGACCCCACGACAACGATGCGCATCGGTCGATCGAGCATCCGAGCCGCCTCGAGGAGATTCACGGTCCCCAGCGTGTTCACAGCATAGAATGTCTCGACATCCGCCGGAGGAGTCGCCCCCGCGAGATGGATCACTGCGTCGGGGCGGACCGTCCGAAGCGCCGCCTGCATCGACGCGAGGCTCGTCAGCTCTCCCTCGACCTCGGACTCGGACTCGCATCCAATCTCCGCGATCCGTCTGACGAGACGATGAACCGATGCCTCCGGTGCCAGCCGATCGACCACGTGACGGCCGACGAAGCCCCGCGCGCCCGTCACGAGGATCCGTTTGCCGCGGAGTTCAATTCGGTTCTGAATGGGCGACATGCTTCCTCATCACATGAGGCCGGGGACCATGGTCGAGAAGGAGACGCAAACACGCCCGAAGGACCGCTTCCGGCGAGAGTTCCCTCATGCAGCGCAGATGTCCTTCGGGACAGACTGGTTCCTGACAAGGTCCGCACGGAACCGGCTGAGATAGGTGGATGGCCAATGGATGATATGTACGGGTCCAAGCGATGTGGGTCGGGCCGAACAGGCTCACGACCGGCACGTCGAATGCCGCGGCAAAGTGTCGCGGTCCGGAATCGGTCGTCACCATCAGAGCCGACCGCCGGACGCTTGCCTTGGAGAGACCGATGCTCATTGGTTGATCTGCGAGACTCACGATACGCGGGTGGTTCGCGAGAGCGGTGAACTCGCGTGCGGCCTCCCGCTCACTGGGTCCGCAGAGCATCAAGACTCCCAAGTCGAACCGCTCGACGAGGGCTCTCCCAAGCTGGACGAACGACTCCACGGGCCAACTCTTCGCCGGTCCGAATGCTCCGCCGTTGTTGAAGCACACGACTCGGCCGACGTCGCTCAGCCCCAGCGCCCGGAATGCGCGGTCGGCGGCGAGCTCATCGGCCTCGGTGGTGAACAACTCGGTGCGCAAGGATTCGACTCGGCATCCGGCCGCTCGCGCGAGCTCGGCATAGTAGCCCACGATCGGTACGGGTTCGAATCGCCCCGATCGATCCCGAGGAGCAACGAGGCGATCCGTGAGCAAGAAGCCTCGTCCGCCCCGAGCATATCCGACGACGCGACGCGACCCTCCCAGACGGGCTAGCAGAGCCGATCGAAACGAGTTCGGGAGCAAGATCGAGATATCGGGCCGAATCTCCCGAAGTGCCCTGATGACCGCAGGGGTCCTACGCGATCGATCCGTCGACCTGGGATCGAACGGAATCCGATCGTCGAACCAGGGCGAACCATCGAGGGTTGCCGCAACCCCAGGCTTGAGCACGGCGATCAGGCGGGCTCTCGGGTAGCCCTCGCGGAGCGCGCGGATCGTCGGTGTCGCCATCACGGTGTCGCCGATCAGATTCGGACAGAAGACGACGATCGATTCCATTCATGCTCTCGGTTCGAACGACCGGTGTCCGCGTCAAGCCGCCTGATTCATCGAGCGTTCGACATGGGCCAGTTTCGAGACCACCGCCGCGTGAAGCAGCGGAATCGAGATCTCGTGGTGACCCGTGATCGCGATCCCTTCGGCGCCCGGTCGCTGCAGGACATTGAGCAGGCCGCGGTACTGCTGTTGGAAATCGAGGTTGGCGGTCGTCAGACCATCGAGCGAACGCCCGAGATTCCGAACGATCGCCACGGCCTTCAGAAAGACCTCGGGCATCACGACCGCGCTCCCGATGTTCATCCAAACACCGTCGGCGAGATCGGCCACCACTTCGGTGAGGATCCGGAAGTCGTCGAGCGCCGCACGGCCGAGAGCCGCACCGTCGAGTCGAGGCCACATATGTACGATATCGGTTCCGATCGCGACGTGGATCGTCAACGGGATTCCCCGACGCCGTGCCGCGACGAGCACGCTCGACTCGACCCCCGGTCCCCCCCGGGCGAGAACCAGGTCGCCCAGAGCGGCGCCGAGGCCACTGCCCGACGCGGCGGCGATCTCGCATGCCTCTGCGAACAGCTCCGAAGTCTCCCGCGCGAATCCGAATGTTCCGGCGATCAGACGCGGACCGACATCCTCGCTGGTCTGCCCGGAGATCGCGAGTTCGAGATCGTGGATCGATGCCGACCCGTTCATCGCCAAGCTGGTGATCAGCCCGCGGTCGATCCAATCGACCAGATAAGGTCCGCATCCGGTCTTGATCACATGACCGCCCATCGCGGCAGCCACGGGACGTCCTGCGGAGCGGGCACGGATGACGGCGTCGCGGAGTTTCCGGATGCCCTTGCCCGCGAGCTGGTCAGGAAGAGAGTCGATCCACTCGTCGACGGCGGGATTCGGCACGGTCGGTCGTCCGAGCTGGGCGAGCGTCACTTTGCTGGGGCGATCCGCCAGTGATTCGTAGGCGAGCGCATCGAGGTCGAGGGGCACGGGGATTCCTTTCCCGCCGAGTGTCATGTCGCGGAGTTCTGCGCCTCCGGGATCACGCGATCGAGGGCGGCGGTCAGACCTTCCGATCCATCCAGGATCTCCAGCCCGATCCGAAGCGCACGCAGGGGCGCTCGGCCCAACGACCCGATTCGCAGCTTCACCAAATCCTTCTGGGTGGTCAAGGCCAGATCGGCTCCGCTGTGTTCCACGCGGGCGATCAGACCTTCGACATCTTCTCGCCGATAGTCATGGTGATCCGCGAATTCCACGAAGTCGATCACGTTCGCGCCGGCGTCGCTGAGGGTTCGTGCGAAGGCATGCGGATTGCCGATGCCGCAAAAGGCCAGGATCGACCTCCCCACGAGATCGGCCATCGGCGCCGACTCGACGCGTTCATCGATGAGGTCGCGTGGAGCGTGTCTTGCTTCGACCCAAGCCGCTTCGCGACCGAGGCGGCGGACGACCTCACGGCGAATCGCGTCGCGCGTGGCCTGGTCGACCTGATCGGCCCGCGAGAGGACGATCACACCGGCTCGACTCAGCGATGAGACAGGCTCTCGCAAGAGTCCGCGTGGAAGCAGGCGTCCACCGCCGAAGGGGTCGAGAGCATCGAGGAGAACCACATCCAGGTCGCGGGCCAAGCGCCGATGTTGAAAACCGTCGTCGAGTACCAGGAGTTGAGACTCGAGCTCCTCCACGGCGATTCGCGCGAGCTCCACGCGGTCGGGAGCCTGAAGGTGTGGAACGTCGGGAAGGTTGTCGAAGAGGACCAAGCCTTCGTCATTGAGACCGCCGGTCGACCCGTAGCCTCGGCTGAGGATCGCGACACGGATCGCGCGTTGGCGATAGTGGCGGCAGATCCACTCGACCATGGGCGTCTTCCCGGTCCCGCCGACCGTGAGGTTTCCGACGGCGACCACGGGTACGAGGGCACGGATCGACCTGCCGGGGTTTCGATCGAAGGCGAGGTTGCGCCAGGCGACTCCCAGGCCGTACCCCAGCGATGCCGCTCCGAGACCCCATCGACCGAGCGTCGCCAGCGGGCCGCGGGTCTGACCGCGAATCAGACGGAGGAATGCGGCGTGGTCCATGGCGAGGGCTCCGCCGGGAAACGAGTCGACCCGTTCGCCGAGCGATCGGTGAACGGGTCACGAGGAGATTTCGAGAATGCGATCTTCGTGAATCAGGCCTTCATCGCGTCGATGATCGCCTGAGCCATTTCACGTGTGCCGACGGCGGTCGGGTCGTCGCGGTGCGGCTTCATGTCGTAGGTGACCGACTTCCCCTCGGCGATGACCTTGGCGACGGCTTTTTCGAGCCGCTTGGCCGCGTCGACCTCGCCGAGGTATTCCAGCATGAGGACGCCCGAGAGGATCAGGGCGGTGGGGTTCATCTTCCACTGCCCCTTGTACTTCGGGGCCGAGCCGTGAGTCGCCTCGAACACCGCGCCCTTCTCGCCGATGTTCGCGCCCGGGGCGACTCCGAGCCCGCCGACCAGGCCGGCGCCGAGGTCGGAGACGATGTCGCCGTAGAGATTCGGCATCACGAGCACGTCGTAGAGCTCGGGCTTCTGCACGAGCTGCATGCACATGTTGTCGATGATCCGATCCTCGAACTCGATGTCGGTGTACTGCTGCGCGACGTTGCGAGCGACCTCGAGGAAGAGACCGTCCGAGTACTTCTGGATGTTCGCCTTGTGGACTGCGGTGACCTTCTTGCGCCCGTGCTTGCGGGCGTACTCGAAGGCATACCGCACGATCCGCTCGCTCGCAGTGGTCGAGATCGGCTTGATGGTGAGAGCGGAGTCGCGTCGGATCGCCTTGCCGTTGAGACGCTTGATCGTGTCGATCATCTCGAGCGTCTCCGGCTTGTCCTGCTCGAACTCGCAGCCGAAGTAAAGGTCCTCGGTGTTCTCGCGGACGATGACGATGTCGACCTTGGTGTTGCTGAAGAAGGTGCGGACGCCCTCATACTGCTTGCAGGGGCGGACGCAGGCGTAGAGGTCGAGCGCTTGGCGGAGGTAGACATTCACCGAGCGGAATCCGGTGCCGATCGGCGTCGTGATCGGCGACTTGAGCGCGACCCCGGTCCGACGAATCGATTCGAGCACGCTGTCCGGAACCGGAGTACCGACGCGGGCCATCACGTCGACCCCGGCCTCCTGCACGTCCCACTCGATCGCGACGCCCGTGGCGTCGATGCACATCTTGGTCGCTTCAGCCAGTTCGGGCCCGACGCCGTCGCCGGGGATCAAGGTCACGGTGTAGGCCATGGATCGAGGTCTTTCTCCTGCCCGACGGGGAGCCGACCGCCCGCGGGCGAACTCGTTGGGGAACCGGTCTGCGGAGGTTCTCTCGGGATTCGTCGCCGTGAGGATTGCCTTGCTCGAATCCGGTCGGTTAAGTTGGTCTGAAAGCGAGTAGGTCACCGTACCGAGCGCGCGTCGCCCCGTCAAGCCGCGCCGAGGCGAGTCGATCGTCACCCCTGCGTCTGCACCTGGAGCACGAACCCGGATGCTCTTCCCGCCGCAACCACTCGGCCCCCTCGTCGAGAGTTGGATGGAACGCCATCGTCGGCCGAGCAGCTTCGTGCTGCACATCATCGGTATCCCGCCGACGATCCTCGGCGTGCTCCTCATACCGATCTACTTGCTCGCAGGTTCGATCTCGCTCTTCCTCTTCGCGCTCGCTCTCTTCGTCGGCGGTTATGCAATCCAGTTCCTCGGGCACGCGATCGAGGGGAGCGATCCGGGCGAGGTCATTTTGCTCAAGCGAAAGCTGGGTTTGCCTTACGTTGAGATTGCACCACCTCGGTCTCAGCCCTCGACCCCAGCCTGAGACGGCCGATCGGGAAGATCCTTGATCGATCGGTCCCATTCTGCAAGAACCGAACCTTCAGGGCGTTGTGCGTCTTGCACGAGTTGCCCTAGCGTCGGACGGAAGAATCCGTACAATCCGCAGAGTCACCTCAAGACGCACATCTGAGTCTGCCGATCTCCTTCGATAGGCCGTAGTCCCAGGATGGGCTCCCCGCGTCAGCCGTTGTTCGCGTCCGCGCGATCGACGCTGAAATGGGGACGGTGAATCGAGGCGGGTGACGCTCGTTCGATCCTTGCGATCGAGTTCGGATGTCGGACCCAAGGATGGGGGAGGGCGTGGTCATCGTGAGGTTCCTCGAACCAATGCGGCCCGCGGCGTTCGCCGAGACTTCGGCGCCCCGCGCGGCAGTCGAGCCCGTCGAGGTCGCGACCGACTCGCTTCGGCCGCGGACACCCGATGTCCCGTCTCTCATGGCGTTACTAGTCAAGGACGGCTCAGCCATGCGATCGACCGATCATGCTCGCGGGCTCCGCCCGGTCCTCGCCCTCGCGGCGCTGGTGCTGGTGACGGGCTGCCAGAAGATCCCTTATATCGACATGAACAAGCCCGTGCCGTCGCAACCGATGAGCACGATCGAGGATGTCGATCGCGAGGTGAAGGCGGCCAACTTCACCGGCGGACTACCGTTGCCGCTGCCGAAGACTTCGAAACCGAGAACTCCCGAGAATCCCGAAGCGCAGGAGATCTGGCAACTCTCTCTGCCCGAGGCGATCCGGATCGGCCTCGAAAACTCCGAGGTCGTCCGCGTCATCTCACTCGGCGCACAGGGTATCCCGGTCGGAGGCTTCGAACCCACTCCGCTCAACACCGGCGCCGGCGCCGGCGTCTCGAGCGCGCTGGGTGCCGGTACGCTCGCCTCGGTGTATGACCCGGCCGTCCAAGAAACCCAGATCGCCCAAGCGCTCTCGGCCTTTGATGCCAACCTCTCGACCACGCTGTTCTGGGGCAAGAGCGAGACGCCGCTCAACAACGCCATTCAGGCCGGAACCTTCACCGCCGGCGCACGCTTCCCGATCATCTTCCTTCAGGACACCGGTCAGCTCCAGGCCACGCTCCAGAAGCGAGCCGCGAACGGTGCAATCCTTCAACTCCAGCACAACATCAGCTACCTCTACTCGAACAGCCCCGGCAACGTCTATCCGAGCGCATACACCACCAACACCCAGTTCCGGATCACGCAACCTCTGCTCGGCGGTACTGCGCAAAATCCCAGCGGTCTCGAAGCCAACCGAGCGCCGATCGTCATCGCGCGAATCAATGCCGACGCCGCCGTCTGGAGCTTCAAGGCGGCCGTCATGGCCCACGTGCGGTCGATCGAGCAGCAATACTGGGCCCTTTCACAGCAACAGATCCAGCTCTGGAGTCGCGAGACGGCCGTGGCGCTCGGCGAACGCGTGCTCGAACGCGAGCGGCTCGAACTCGAGCAAGGTCGCGCCACGACGGCCGACGTTGCCGAGGCCCAGCAACAGCTCGAGCGGTTCCAGCTCGCCTACATCACGGCAACGTCCGACGTGATCACGACCGAACGTCAGCTCCGAAACATCCTCGGTCTTCCGCCCGCCGACAACCGGCGCATCGTTCCCGTCACTGCGCCTGTCGAGGCCCGGCTCGAGCCCGACTGGGAGACGAGCCTCGCTCAGATGCTGTCGTTCCAGCCCGACATCGTTCAGCAACAACTGCTCGTTCGCCTCAGCGAACTGCAGCTCCTCGTCGCTCGAAATCAGCTCCTCCCCGTGCTCAACCTCGACGCGCTCTATCAGCTCAACGGTCTCGGACGCACGCTGGATTCGGCCGAAGCCGTCATGACCGGTACCACGCTACGTGCTCTCGACCCCCTCATCGCTCAACGGCAACGCGCGGCGGGCGTGAACACTTCGCCCGTCAACTTCCGCGACTTCCAGCAGTGGCAGATCGGATTGACCTTCCAGGTCCCGATCGGTTTCCGTGCTCCGCTCGCGAGCGTTCGGCAATCTCAGTATCAGCTCCTCCGTCAGCGGGCGTTCCTGCAACAGATCATCCATCAGCAGACTCACTCGCTTGCACGCTTCTTCACGGAAGTCGACGCGAATTACAAGCAGTTCCGCACTGCGCAACGCCTTCGGGCGGCCGCTCAGGTCCGACTCGAAGCCTCGCGCACCCAGTATCAGGTCGGAAAGATCGCGATCGACCGCGTGCTCGATGCCGTGAGCCAGTACGCCGAGGCGATCGCGCAGGAAGCCCAGTTCAAGACGAGCTACAACACCTCGATCGCAGCTCTCGAGGAAGCGAAAGGCACCTTGCTCGCCTACGACAATGTCGCCGTGGCGGAAGGGCCGCACCCGCGCAAGGCCTACATCCAAGCCCGCGACCAGCGCAACGCTCATCGTGAATTGCCCGGCGCTCACCCGGGAGATCTCCACCCCGAGCCTCGAGTTGCTCCCGGAGTGCCCGATCCGGTCACACCAATGGCTCCGCTCGAGTCGGGCAATGACCAGCCGAAGGGTCTCTTCCCCGCACCCGTCGGTCCGTTCGGTCCGCGTCCGAGCTTCGTGCCGCCGACCGTGCCCGCGGGGGAACCCAATGTGTCGAGCCGCATGGGCGTCCGCAATCCGCTGTCGGTCGACTCGGGAGTCCGCCCGGCGGGCGCATCGGGTTCGAGCGACTTGCCGCCGCTTCCGGGAGAGGGACCCGCTCCGATGCAGTCTCCGGCGAATCGGGCAATTCCCGCACCCTTGGCCTCGCCATCGTCTCCGGTACCTCCCGCCGCCGCTCGACCGAAGTCATCTTCCCGACCGATCTCGACGACCGGTGAGGAGATGGAGGTCCCGAGTCTCCCGACCTCGCCTCCTCCTTCGAACGGTGCGCCGGTTGGGCCGGTTCCCGCTCCGGTGGAACTGGTGCTCCCCCCGGCTCGGAACTGATCCCTTATCGGACCTCGAACGAAGTCGACTCGATCGCATCGCCGGCCGCCGATCTCCCACTGGGAGTCTCGGCGGCCGGCGTGCTTCGCAGGATTCGGGGGAATTGTTGGAGACTCGTTGACCCCGACACCCTCGCAAGACAAAATATCGATTTTCAGTCAGGGTCGAACTCCGTCTCGGGATCGACCTTCGATGCGATGCTCCGCAACATCAGAGAGATGGGAGGGCGGCTCGATGGAAGGGTGCAACGGATCTCGGGGCGGAAGCCGACGGCGATTCCTCCAGACGTCAGCCGCGGGGGCCGCACTCGCTGCGACTCCCAGCGTCTTCGGGGCTCCGCAGGGCAAAGAGGGCGACGCCGCAGTCCCCCGCGTCACGCTCGGTCGAACTGGTCAGAAGGTCACCAAGCTCGGCATGGGCACGAGCTGGGCGCTTTCCCCGAGCTTCGTCCAACTCGCTCTGTTCTCAGGAGTTCGGTTCATCGACACCTCTGAGTCCTACGAGAACACGGTCTCCGAGAAGGTCATCGGAGAAGTTCTCGAGCGCACCAAGATGCGCAAGGACGTCTACCTCGTCACCAAGAACGCGGCATTCCGCCGCGCGAGCGGTCCCAACGCCGCGGGAGTCTTCGAGGAACATCTCGAAGCGAGCCTCGAGAGGCTCCAGACCGATTACGTCGACTGCTACTACCTGCACGGCGTCGCGGGCGATCAGATCAAGGTGATGCGCGACCCTTCCGTCCGCGCTGCGTTCGAGAAGCTCAAGAAGAGCGGCAAGATCCGCTACATCGGCCTTTCGTGCCACGACGCCATGCTTCCCGAGATCATGGAAGCCGCCGTCGAGCTCGGATGGTTCGATCAGATGATGATCAAGTACAACTTTCGGGACGTGGGAGGTCGCGACCGACACGACGACCTGCAACGGGCGATCGACAAGGCGTCGAAGGCGAACATCGGCCTCGTCGCCATGAAGACCCAGGGCGGCGCAGTGAACTTCCCGGACAAGATGCAGGCGCTCCAAGCCAAGGGCTTCAAGAAGGAAGTCGCGGCGATCAAGACCGTTTGGCAGGATGAGCGGATGCAGGTCGTCGTCAGCGAGATGACCAACCGCGGAGATCTCCGCGAGAACATCGCCGCCAGCCGAGAGGAGCTCACGCAGAAAGAGGCTCGACTCCTCGAGGAATACCGCCTCAAGACCGCCAAGCTCTACTGCCATGGCTGCGGTCACCTCTGCGAGACCGCATCCAAGGGCGTCCAGGTCTCGACGGTCCTCCGCTACATGCGATACTACGAGGTCTACGGCAAGCGCGAGGCGGCCCGCTCCCTCTATCAGTCGCTTCCCGCCGCGGCGCGAGTCGCAGCCGACGCGAATCTCGACGTGATCGACGCCGCGTGCCCGCACGGGCTCGCCGTCGGCGAACTGCTCCGCAGGGCCGACCGCGTCCTCGCTTGATCCGTCTGAATTCCTATCTGCTCGATTCGACCCGTCTCGCTCGGATCTCTCCGAGGGGGGCGGGTCGTTGTGCTTACTCGTCATCGGGATCCGGGTCGATCATCGACTCGTCCGAATCGTCTTCATCGTCGCTCTTCTCGAGCGGGACCCGATAGTCGCCGTCGATCCAGCGACCGAGGTCGACCAGCTTGCATCGCTCGGAGCAAAACGGAAACGAAGGCAGGTCGTCGATCCCGGCGACCTCCATCGTTTTCGAGCAGATCGGGCAACGGATGCGCATCGGATCAGGAGCCGCTCGAGGGAGGAGTCGAAGCGGCCGGAGCGGCGGGCTTGCTCTCGCTCTTGGCTGAGGATCCCCCGTCGCCAGATCCGGAACTCGTTCCCGAGTTCGCGGAAGCACTCGGTCCGGAAGACTTGTCGGCTTCCGCACCCTTCTTGTAGGAATCGCTTCGATAGTCGGTCTGGTAGAAGCCCGACCCCTTGAAGAGAATCGCAGCGCCGGGACCGATCTTCCGCCTCAGCGTCGACTTCGAGCAGGCGGGACAGATCGACTGAGGATCGGCCTTGATCGACTCGAAGGCTTCGAACTCGTGGGCACAAGCGTCGCAAATGTAGTCGTAAGTGGGCATGGGTGGCATCCGAAGAAGGGACCGCGACGCGGTTCAGGCGGGTCGAATCGACACTGCGACCTTGGCCGGACGCAAGACTCGTTCGTGGATCTTGTAGCCCTTGCCGAGTTCGGCGACGACGGTGCCCTCGGGCTTGTCGGCGTCGGGTTGTTGCATCAGGGCTTCGTGCTGGTTGGGGTCGAATGCCGAGCCGAGGGCGTGGATCGGTTCGACGCCATGCTTGGCGAGCATGGCGAGCATCTGCTTGTGAACGATATCGAGCCCGTTGACGATGCTCGGCACGTTCGCCGCGCGGGCGGCGTCGGCGGCCCGTTCGAAGTCGTCGAGTGCGGCGACGAGGTCGGAGGCGACCCGACTGATCGCGTACTTTCGTTCCTCGTCGGCCTGGGCTTTCGACCGCTTCTGGTAGTTGAGGAACTCTGCTCGAGTGCGTTGGAGTTGATCGAGGAGTTCATCGCGCTCGCGAGTCATCTTGGCAAGCGCGTCATCGCCGGATTCGGCGGAGGTTTCGGGATCTTGGCTCGTGTTTCGGGCGTCACTCATCGGAGGTTCCTGACGGGGAGACGAACGGGAGGAGCGGCCTGACGCGATTGCGTGAATCCGAGCGAGTCGGCGCTCAGTCGGAATCCGAGGGCGTTTCCTCTTCCGTGAAGTAGTCGCGAAGCTTCTCGAAGAAACTCTTGCGCTTCGGGCTGACGGTCTCGTGGTCGATCTCTGCGAGTTCGCGGAGGAGTTCTTCCTGGCGAGGCGTCAGATGCCGAGGGGTTTCGACGACGACTTCGACGAGTTCGTCGCCTCGACCTCGGCCGTTGAGGTCGGGCATGCCGCGACCCTTGAGCCGGATCACCTCTCCGCTCTGCGTGCCTCGGGGAACCATCACCAGTTCCGTGCCCTCGAGGGTTGGGACCTCGATCTCGGCACCGAGTGCGGCCTGGGCAAAGCCGATCGGCACTTGACAGACGAGGTCGTTGCGCCGGCGTTCGAAGAATGGGTGATTGCGTACGTGGACTTGGATGCGGAGATTTCCTCGAGGAGCACCGGGGTCGCCCGCGTCGCCGCCGCCTCGCTGTTGCAGCCAGATCCCGGTTTCGACTCCGGGAGGGATGTTGATGGTGGACTTCTTCGTCGCCCCGATTCGTCCCGAACCCTTGCATTTTGGGCAAGGGTCGGTGATCCGCTCTCCCTCGCCTCCGCAGGCGGAGCAGGTGGTCGCGACCTGGAAGAACCCGCGAGGCTCCACGACTTGCCCTTGGCCGCCGCAGTAATTGCACTTCGTCGGCGTGGTTCCGCGTCGCGAGCCCAGACCGCCGCAATCCTCGCACAATTCCTGGCGATGCACGTCGACCGTCTTCGTAGCGCCTCGGGCGGCGTCGAGCAGGTCGATCTCGAGTTTCATCAAGAGGTCTTGCCCGGGACGAGGGCCGCGTCGTCGAGCGCCGAAGAAATCCCCGAAGATATTCGACCCGAAGATGTCGGAGAATGCCGACATGATGTCTTGAGCATTTCGGAAATCGTGAACGCCCGCGCCTTCGAGCCCGGCATGTCCGTAGCGGTCGTATCGCTGCCGCTTCGACGAGTCCGACAGGACCTCGTACGCTTCGGCGAGTTCCTTGAACTTGATCTCGGCTTCAGGGTTGCCGGGGTTCTTGTCTGGGTGGAACTTCAGGGCCAATTGCCGATAGGCCCGCTTGATGTCGACCTCCTCGGCGGTACGCTGGATCCCGAGAACCTCGTAATAGTCACGCTTGAGCGCCATCGGCTTGCGGTCCCGGCAGTGGGCTGGATTTTCGATCGAAACTCAGAAGTTGATTCGGATTTCGAGTGGAGGACATTACAGGAGAGTTTAGGGACGATCGTCGGTGAGCGGAAGTCGAGGCGACCGATTTCCTTGGTGTCGGTCGCCCGAACGCCGCCGTCGCGGGTATCGAGTTCCAGGACGACTCGATCGAGTTCGGCCGGTCTCTCCATTCGGAGAGACCGGCACAAACCTTGCTCAGCGGATCGATCCCTCGACGCGCGGTGCGTTTTCCTTCTCGTCGTCCTTGATGTTCGTGATCATCGCCTCGGTGGTGAGCATCAAGGCGGCGATCGACGCGGCGTTTTGGAGGGCGGAACGCGTGACCTTGGTCGGGTCGACGATACCGGCTTCGAACATATCGACGTATTCGCCGGTGTTCGCGTTGAAGCCGATGTTGCCCTCCTGCGATTTGACCTCTTCGGCGATCACGCCGCCGTCGTGGCCCGAGTTGCCCGCGATGTGGCGAATCGGCTCCTCGAGCGAGCGAAGCACGATCGCGGCGCCGAGCCGCTCGTCACCCTTGAGGGTCTCGAGCAGGGCGGCGACGGCCGGGATCACTCGGAGCAGGGCGGTGCCGCCGCCCGGGACGATCCCTTCCTCGGCCGCGGCTCGAGTTGCGTGCAGAGCGTCTTCGACGCGGGCCTTCGTCTCCTTCATCTCGGCTTCGGTCGCGGCGCCGACGTTGATCAGGGCCACACCTCCCGAGAGCTTCGCGAGACGCTCCTGGAACTTCTCCTTGTCGTACTCGCTCTCGGTATCCTCGATCTGACGACGGAGTTGGTCGATCCGCTTCTGGATATCGGCGCGGAGACCGGCCCCTTGGATCAAGGTCGTGCTGTCCTTGTTGACCTTGATCTGCTTCGCCTGGCCGAGCTGAGAGAGCTGGAGATTCTCGAGCTTGAGGCCGAGATCCTCGCTCACGACGGTGCCGCCCGTCAGGACCGCCATGTCTTGGAGCATCGCCTTGCGACGATCACCGAAACCGGGCGCCTTGACCGCAGCGATGTTCAGGACGCCGCGGAGCTTGTTCACGACGAGAGTCGCAAGCGCTTCGCCGTCGACGTCTTCCGCGATGATCAGGAGCGGACGGCCCGACTGAGCGACCTTCTCTAGGAGCGGGATCATGTCGCGCAGGTTGCTGATCTTCTTCTCGTGGAGGAGGATCAGCGCGTCGTCGAAGATCACCTGCATCGAGGCGGGGTCGGTGACGAAGTACGGGCTGAGGTAACCCTTGTCGAACTGCATGCCCTCGACGAATTCGAGGGTGGTCGATGCGGTCTTGCCTTCCTCGACGGTGATGACGCCGTCGCGACCGACGCGCTCGACGGCGTCGGCGAGGAGGTTGCCGATCGTCGGGTCGTTGTTGGCCGAGATCGTGCCGACCTGGGCGATCTCTTCCTTCTTGGAAACGGCTCGGGAGAGCTTACCGGTGAGCTCGCCGACGGCCGCCTCGACCGCCTTTTCGATCCCACGACGCACCGCCGTTGGGTTTGCGCCCGAGGTGATGTTGCGGAGGCCTTCCCGATAGATGGCTCGGGCGAGGATCGTGGCGGTGGTCGTCCCGTCGCCGGCGACGTCCGAGGTCTTGCTCGCGACGACGTTCACGAGCTTGGCGCCCATGTTCTCGAACGGGTCGTCGAGCTCGATCTCCTTGGAGACGGTCACGCCGTCCTTGGTGACGGTCGGTCCGCCGAACGACTTGCTGATGATGACGTTGCGCCCCGTCGGCCCGAGCGTGGTGCCGACGGCGTGGGCGAGGGTGTCGACGCCGTCCAGCATCTTGCGGCGGGCGGCATCGGCGAAGAGCAGTTGCTTGGGCACGTCGAGGACTCCTGCGGAAGATGTTGAGACGGCTCGGAGTCGACGCCGCCCGCCGTCGATCCCCCGCTGGGGAGAGCGGTCGCGGTCGTGCTCCGAGCCGATGGATTCACTTGATGATCTTGGCGAGGATGTCGGACTCGCGGAGGATCTTGATCTCCTCGCCGTCGAGCTTGATGTCGGTGCCCGAGTACTTGCCGAAGAGGACCTCGTCGCCTTCGACGACGCCGATCGGAGCGCGCTCACCCGAGTCGAGGAGCTTGCCCGGGCCGACCGAGATCACGCGTCCGCGCTGGGGCTTTTCCTTGGCGGTGTCGGGAAGGACGATGCCGCCCGCGGTCTTCTCTTCGGCTTCGATCTGCTGGATGACGACGCGATCTTCGAGCGGGCGAATCTTGGCCATCGCGAATTCCTATCCTTTCGGTCGGCCCGGTCCAACGGGGCAGGCTGAGCCGCGCGTTGGTGCCGGGCATGTGAGATTGGGGATCGTTCGATACGGTGTGGAGTGACTTCGAGGGATCGGAGACGCCGAGGGCGGCTCACATCATGCCCATGCCGCCCATGCCGCCCATTCCGCCCATGCCGCCGCCGTGATCGTGATGATCATCGTGACCCGCCGGGCCGGCCTTCTTCTCCTTCTTCTCGACGATGATCGCTTCGGTCGTCAGCAGCAGGCCGGCGACGGAGGCGGCGTTCTGAAGTGCGGAGCGGGTGACCTTGGTCGGGTCGACGATACCTGCGGCGAACATGTCGACCCAGGTGCCGGCCTCGGCGTTGTAGCCGAAGTGGGCGTCGGCCGACTTGAGGATCTTGCTCACGATGACGGACCCATCGACGCCCGCGTTCTCGGCGATGTTGCGAGCGGGCTGTTCGAGAGCACGGCGTACGATCGCCACGCCGAGAGCTTCGTCACCCTTGGCGTCCGAGTTCGAGAGCGATGCGATGGCTCGGATCAGAGCGGAACCGCCCCCGGGGACGATTCCTTCCTCGATCGCGGCGCGGGTGGCGTGAAGCGCGTCTTCGACGAGCGCCTTGCGCTCCTTCATCTCGGTCTCGGTGGCCGCGCCGACGTTGATCTGGGCGACGCCGCCGGCGAGCTTGGCGAGACGCTCTTGGAGCTTCTCCTTGTCGTACTCGCTGTCGGTCTGGGTGATCTCGCGACGGATCATCTCGGTCCGCCCCTTGATCTCCTCGTGCGTCCCCGCGCCGTCGACGATCGTGGTGTTCTCGCCGTCGATGGTGACCTTCTTGCAGCGACCCAGGTCGGTGAGCTGAACGCTCTCGAGCTCGATCCCGAGGTCCTTGAAGATCGCCTTGCCGCCGGTGAGGACCGCGATGTCGCCGAGCATCGCCTTGCGGCGATCGCCGTAGCCGGGAGCCTTGACGGCGGCGACTTGGAGGATCCCGCGAAGCTTGTTGACCACCAGGGTCGCGAGCGCCTCGCCCTCGATATCCTCGGCGATGATCAAGAGCGGCTTGCCGGAACGAGCGATCTTCTCGAGGATCGGGATCAGGATCTTCGGCGTGCTGATCTTCTCTTCGTAGATCAGGATATAAGGATCTTCGAGGACGACTTCCTGGCGGTCCTGGTCGGTGACGAAGTGAGGGCTGAGGTACCCGCGGTCGAACTGCATGCCCTCGACGACGTCCACCGAGGTCTCGAAGCCCTTGCCTTCCTCAACCGTGATCACGCCGTCCTTGCCGACGCGCTTGAAGGCGTCGGCGAGCTTGTCGCCGATCGAGGCGTCGTTGTTGGCGGCGATGGTGGCGACCTCATTGATCTCCTTGTCGCCGACCGACTTCGACTGTCCCTTGACGTGCTCGACGACGGCGAGGACCGCTTTGTCGATCCCCCGCTTCAGGGCCATCGCGTCGGCGCCGGCTGCAAGGGCCTTGAGGCCTTCCTTGAAGATCGCCTCAGCCAGGACAGTGGCGGTTGTCGTGCCGTCGCCCGCAGCCGTCGAGGTCTTCGAGGCCGCTTCCTTGACGAGTTGGGCGCCCATGTTCTCATACGGGTCGGAGAGTTCGATCTCCTCTGCGACTGTGACGCCGTCCTTGGTCACGGTCGGGCTGCCCCAGCCCTTATCGATCACGGCGTTCCGGCCGCGGGGGCCCAGCGTGCTCTTCACGGCACGCGCAAGCTTCGACACGCCATTCGCCAGCTTCTGGCGTGCCTCCTCATCGTAGGCCAACAACTTTGCCACAGCGGATTCTCCTGCGAGGCGGACGAACTCGACGGGTGGGGCAAGGTCCGGGTGGAACCCGAACCTCTATCGACGAGGGAGCGGAGTCAGTCGCTCCCCAGATATCGCCGGTAGAAGTAGCAACTTCGATGCCGGACCGGTGCGGGCGATCTCAAGTCGAAGCAGGGATTGAGATTATCGAACCGCGAGCATCCTCGATCCGTCGTCCCGGCTGTCGTTTTGGCAGTCGAAGGCCGACTGCTGTCACATCGAACTCAGGCGCCGTCCCTGAAATGCGGCGACCCGGCTCGATCGGCCCTTTGGAGGGCGAGATCGAGCCGGGTCATGGCTTCGGCCGGCGCGGAGCGGTAGGTACGTTCGTCACAACTCGAGCGGCACTTTGACCGGAGGAGCGATTCCACCCTCCAGCGGCGATTCGTAGCGAATCCGAGCTTCCTCGACCCACTCGTTCTGCGTCCAGTCGTGCTCGACGTAATGGACGAGGCTGCGACCGCCCGGCTCCGAGGATCGAGCGATCACATAACCCGGATACCAATCCCCGCACCATTCGATGGTCGCCGCCAGGGCGAAGGGATGGTCGGAAGGTACATCGCCCAAGGCGTCTGCGCCGGCCCGAGCGGCGGGAAAGCGGATCCGGTTTCGCTCGACCCAGGCATTGTCCTTGGACTCTCGGCCGACGAAGTGAACGAGGTACCGCGATCCGTCGTGACTACCTTCGAGCAAGAGTGCACGCGACCACACGCCGTCGGGGTCGATCGCGGCGACGTCGCAAGGGGCGACGCCGCCCTCGAGGTAGCCGTTCGCACTCGGGCGTGGGGGACGAGTGAAGTGCGATGCTCGGAGGACGCGCGCGATCTCGTCCGGACCAAACCCCTTGGCGAGCATCGACTCCCGCGCCTCCGACTCGAGTTCAGCCTCACGTCGCCGAAGGAGGTGCTGCGACACGATCGAGACAACACCGAGAACGGTCGCGATCCCACCGGCAAGAGACAACAGCATCAACATCAACCACTGCTTGCCGTTGAGCGCGTCGACGATCGGCCCCATGCTCTCCCCCTTCTCGCGTCTCGGTGTGTCGATCCGTGGGTATCCTCCGACAGAGCATTCGCCCGCGGCTCGAACATCTCGAGGAGATTCCCGCAATTTTCGATCAGCGACGTTCGAGGAACCCCTGCTTGCCGAGCCAAGTCGCACAGAGCTTGGGCCATTCGGCGAACGCCTTGTCGCCGCCGCCCAGCCCCAGTCCGTGGCGGCCGGACTCGAAGAGATGGAACTCGACCGGCACTCCCGCCTTGCGCAGCGCAAGCACGAACAGGATGCTGTTCTCCGCGGGGACGGGCTTGTCTTCGTTCGTGTGGGCGAGGAAGGTCGGCGGGGTGTCCTTGTCGACTTGCGTCTCGTTCGAGAGGCTGGTGAGCAACGCCGGGTCGGGGTCGGGCCCCAGGAGGTTGTTGCGGGAACCACCGTGAGCGTAGGACGTGGCGAGCGCGACGACGGGGTAGAGCAAGATCACCCGGTCAGGGCGGCACGAAAGCCGATCGACGGGGTCGCCGGCTTCGGGGTTGCCTTTGTCGTAGTGGGTCGCGGCGGTCGAGGCGAGGTGCCCGCCCGCCGAGAAGCCGAGAATGGCGACTCGATTCGGGTCGACGCCCCATTCGCTCGATCGCTTCCGGACAAGACGAATTGCGCGCTGAGCGTCCTGAATCGGGGCCGGGTGGCGATAGCGGGGCGCAATTCGATACTCGAGGACGCATGCCGTGATCCCCAGATCATTCAGCCATGCGGCGATCTGTTTGCCTTCGTGATCGAGTGCGAGATGACCATATCCGCCGCCTGGGCACACGACGACCGCCGCCCCCGTCGCCTTGGCGGGGTCGGGACGATGCACGGTGATCCGGGGGCGATCGGCGGGCGTCGTTCCGACTGCGCCCGGGGCTTTTCCGGACCAGAGTTCGACGACTTCCGGAGCGGGGACTTGGGCGCTCGCGAATCGAGTCGAGATCCCGAACAGCAGGATCGAGGGCAGGAAGATTCTGGAGATGCGCATCATGGAGAGCCTCGAAACCGGCGGGCGACCGGCCGGAACGTGATCGAAAGAACACGTTCCGACGGGTCGCCTCGCTTCGGTGCTCGAGGATCGACGGGAGGAAATCCCGGATCAGGAGACCGACCGTCGGGTGTTCAGCGTCGACAGCAGGCCGAGCCATCGCGCCTGGACCGCCAACGCCGTGAGCATAACCAGTGAGATCAGCGAGGTGTAGAAGAATTGGAGCCGAGCGAACCCGCGCGGGGTGAGGTAGATGCCCCAGGGGTTGAAGCCGTTGTCGGTTCCAATCGTGACCGACCCGATCATTCCCATCACGAAGGTGTATCCCTGGCCGAGCCGCGTTCGGTGTAGATTCGAGTAGTACGACATCGGCAGCGCCATGTGCTCGAGCCAACCGCCCTCTGCGTCGTAATACGGCAGGCTGAAGTGGTAGAAGAAGCCCTGGGGCTTCGGGAAGAGGTCGAGCAGGAAGAAGGGGTAGACTTCCTGGTAGCGCATGGTCAGAGTCAACACGATCTCGGCCGCGATGAATGCCGCCGGAAGGATCGCCAAGGCGCACGCCGACGCGAACGGGTGACGGATGAGGGTGCGGAAGACGAGACCGAATCCGCTCCGCCCCTGGATATCGCGAGCGAAGGACCCGAGGATCACCAGCGGCAGAACCACGGCCGCGGCCGAGACGATCAAGAGACCCGTCCTGGTGAACCGCGGGGGATCGCCGATCCCTCCGTTCCAGAAGATCCAGGGAAGGACCATCAAGGCGCCCACGGAGACGCAGAGCAGAACTCGCCAGGCTTGGAGGATCCAGGATTCCTTCGTCCAGGCGGAGCGTTCGTCTCGACTGGCAGAGCGCGCGGCATAGCCGTAGGCTGCGACTCCGATCGCGGCAACGCCTCCAGCGACGTAGAGGCCGAAGCCCGGCAGCATCAGGATCGCCGCCGCGACGCATGCCCCTGCGAGGATCCCCATGAAGACCTGAGCCTGCAGCGCCTCACGCACGCCGCGTCGCAACGCGCGAACGACCCAACCTGGCTCGCGTGGGATCGGAACCGGCACCACAGCCCGACAGTCCCAGCACTTGATCTCTCCGCCCGCCTGATCGAGCTTCGCCCGAAGCGAGCGTCCGCAAGTACACTTCACCGAGATGTGGGACCGGAACAGCGGGCGTTGACGCACGACCAGAGACATGGGGATCGACCCTTCTCTCGACACGCCGACTCCTGCCTCGCCCCGAGATTTCGGGAGCCTGAAGCTCGAGCCGTGGAGGAGCACTTGAACTCGGAACGGGCGAGGATCGAGCTTCGCCGGGCGAATCGAACCTCGGGAGAGGGCGGTACCGCGACCCACGGACCGCCTGGATGAACTCGATTCCCATGCGTCGCGTCGGGAGAGATGCCGGCGGACGGGAACCCATCGAGAGTCGTATCGATTCTCAGGATAAAGATAGACGTCGATCGGGCGAGGGACAAGCACACGAGTGGGCGTTTCCACTCGCTTTCATCCCATCCGAATCATTCTTTCGCATTCGGGCGATCCTCTCGACGAGCGGCCGAGATCGGGCCGGTATCGGGAGCGGTCGAGCAAGTGCGGAAGACATCCCCCTCATCCCAATTCTTCAACGATCGAACTCACGGTTCTGTTCGAGCAATTCGTCCGCCGACGCGGATTATTGCCCCGAAGTCGTACCGAGGAGTCCGAAGGAGAGCAGTCCGACCATGAGACCGCTCAGGCACAACAGGAGACCGGCGGGCATGAACTTCCCGGTCTTCTTCAATCGAATTGCGAAGACGACGACGAGGGCCGCCGAGAGCCCCAACGCGAGTGGGAGCCCGAAAGAGTGGCCCATCCAGGCCGCTGCGGCGGCAAGGAACGCTCCCGCGCCGCTGCCGACTCCCGCAATGAGCGAGGCGCGGCTACCTGCCTTCAGATAGCCGATCACGCCGCCGACGATCAGCAGGACCGCGTACACGACCGTGCTCACGAGCATCGCTTGCTGCGACATGGGAATGCCTCGATACTCGACCGACCCTCGGTTCGCGGAACGCCCGGACTATATCCGCGACGGCGCTGTTTGAACAGTCGGGGATTGCTCTCGATTCCGCGCTGAGTCCGCCGCATCCGCGACTCGGGCTCGAACCCGTTTGTGCCGCCGCGCCCCCCACGCTATGCTCGAATTCCTCGACCGGGAGTCGAGAACGAATCCCGCACTCGGCCGAGTGTCGAAGGCGGCCTCGGAAGGGTTCGGACCAGCCGCGTCGCGAGCCCGATCATGTACGCCCAACTCCTCATCGCCGTCGCCGGATGCCTGATCGCATCCGCCGGCTCGGCCGAACCGCCCAACATCCTCCTCATCCTCGCCGACGACCTCGGTTACGGCGACGTGAGCTGCTACAACGATCGAGCTCGCGTCCCGACGGCGAACATCGATCGTCTGGCCCGCGAGGGAATGCGATTCACGGACGCGCACAGCGCGTCGACGGTCTGCACGCCCACGCGATACAGCCTGATGACCGGACGAATGCCCTTCCGGGCGCCTCGAGGCGGGACCGTGTTCACGGGCATCGGCGGGCCCTCGCTCATCGAACCCGGTCGGCTCACGTTGCCGCGGATGCTTCGCGACCGCGGATACTCGACGGCTTGCGTCGGTAAGTGGCATGTCGGGATGACCTTCTTCGATCAGTCGGGGCGACCGGTTCGCGGCGACGGTGTCGATGCGGTTCGGCGCGTCGATTTTTCGCGACGAATCGAGGGCGGTCCCCTGGATCACGGATTCGACGAGTTCTTCGGTACCGCGTGCTGCCCCACGACCGACTGGTTGTACGCCTTCATCGAGAACGACCGGGTCCCCGTACCTCCCACCACTCTGCTCGACCGGACAAAACTCCCTCGCCACCCCTACGCGAACGATTGCCGAGTCGGGTTGATCGCCAAGAACTTTCCGATGGAGGAAGTCGACCTCGTCTTCCTGGAGAAGAGTCGAGCCTTCCTGGAGCAGCACGTTCGCCGGTCGCCCGGGAAGCCGTTCTTCCTCTTCCACTCGACCCAGGCGGTGCATTTGCCCTCCTTCGCGGCGAAGTCGTTCCAGGGGCGCTCGAAGGCCGGCCCGCACGGCGACTTCCTCCTCGAGTTGGATCACGTCGTCGGCGAGCTCTTGACGACCTTGGAACGACTGGGGGTCGCCGACAACACCCTGGTGATCTTCACCAGCGACAACGGGCCCGAGGTCGCCAGCGTCGTCAACATGCGAGCCGACTACGAGCACGACGGAGCGCGTCCCTGGCGTGGGATCAAGCGAGATCAATGGGAGGGCGGTCATCGCGTCCCCTTCATCGTGCGTCTACCGGGTCGTGTTCCCGCCGGAACGCGGAACTCGCAACTCATCAGCTCGACCGACCTGATGGCGACCGTCTCCGCTCTCGTCGGCTCGGAGCTGCCCGACGACTCGGCCGAGGACGGTTTCGACATGCTTCCCGCACTGTTGAACGAGAATCATCCTCCGATTCGTCCTTACCTGCTGACTCAAGCGCTTCGCGGAGAGAAGACCCTCGCCATCCGACGCGGGCATTGGAAGTACATCGATCATCCAGGCTCGGGGGGGAATCGCTACGAGAACGATCGCAACCTCGGTCGATACATCCTTCCCGAAGCCGCTCCCGCCGCCCCCGGTCAACTCTACGACCTCTCGGCCGACCCCGGCGAAACGACGAATCTCTACGAGGCCGAGCCCGCGATCGTTGCGGAGTTGAAGGCACTGTTGGAGCGGTCGAGGTCGAGCGGCCGATCTCGACCTGCCGTCCACGATCATCCGAAACAAGCCCGCGTCCTCAGCCCCGAGCCTCCTTCGAGTCCGTCGCGCGTCGCCGGTCCGACCCGATCCGAATCCTCCTCGCCACGATCGACCCTCGAGGTACGAGTCCCATGAAAAAGCGAATGCCGAACCCCATGAAGTGGGCGATGATCCTCACCGCCTGCCTGTCATCTCCCTCAGCGCTGCTCGCTCAAGGGCCGAGGATCGGCGAGATGGCGGGATATCTGCTCGTGCCCAACGAGCGCGTTCCCGAGTCGTTCAATGCCGGATTCTCGATGTACATCGCCGCCTGGCCGCTCTTGAAGCAATATCCCGGTCAGCGCTTCCAGTCGGGGCTGCCGGGCACCTGGATGTTCGCCAAGCCCGCCGGAAAACCACTCGAGAAGGCCTACTCCGACATCGAAGGCGGGCTCGGGTGGTGGCGCGATACCGAGTATGCGACGGAAACGCCGAAGTTCATCATGGGTGGAGTCGCGCCCAACTTCGTCGAATGGGCCAACGGCCCGGGAGCGGGAAAGGGCCGAGATTGGAACAAGCCGAACGGAAAATACGCCGTCGCGCAGCTCAGCCCATACGTCCTCTGGCCTCCCGACGGACTCAATTTGAAGCAGGGAACGCGCGGGGAGTGGTTCGGCTACGGCTATCTCCCGCTTCCTCTCACCAAGTCGAAGTCGCGGACCAACGGCAAAGACGTTCCCACCGGTGATCAGTCGTGGACGCTTTTTCTCAACACGGGGAATTTCAAAGGACCCGTCACGTTCTTCACCCCCTACTTCTGGTCGCGCAACGCGGCCGTGGATCCACGATTCGCCGGAAATCTGCTCGATAGTCGCCCCTCCGACCCCAATCGCGCTCTGCAGATGGAGACTCAGCACATCCCGAGTGTCCAGTCAACCGACTCCAAGGGAGTGACCTACGCGAGGGTCACGCCGACCCAGTTCCCGAGCGATTCCGACGGCGACTCGAAACTCGTTCATCGGATCACTTCCTACGACAAGACCGCCCTCTGGAATGCGGTCATCGCTTGGTTCGAGGGAGGGCCCCCCGCGACGGGAAAGATCGACCCCCGTGGCGCGGTGCTCCATGAATTCACGGGTCGAGGCGGTGCGACTTGGAAGATCTACTCCGACGGCACCGAGAGAGAAGCGAAGGTCCCGGTCGCCTGGAGCTCTTTCGCGACGCCCTTCGCTCCCGACCGGACGACCTTCGGATATAAGTGGAACTCCGAATGGGTCAAGCGAGATGCATCGGGCAAGGGTGATCTGGTCGTGCTCCCCGAGTACTTCCGGCTCGGCAAGGACGACAAGCAGCGCCCGGTTTGGACGCCGATCCCCGCCGCGGATGTCCCCCCCGAGACCGGACTGACCAAGGTGCGCTTCGATCGCAAACGCACCGGACCGCCCAAGACCTACGTCACGCCCGAGGATGCGGGCGGTCCCTGGAAGACGCCGGGACCGAAGGCAGGACCTTTCCGGGTCTTCCCTGGAGACGGCAGCGTGGTGACCTACTACTGGTACCGTTTCGCAGATCAACCCGCGCTTCTCGAGGCCGACATGACCGCCGCCGAGCGCGAGGAGGTGCAAAAGCGGGTGGAGATGCTGCATCGAAGCTGGACGAAGGATCGTGAATATCTCGCTCCGCCCGCAAGCGGTCGGCTCGCCGACCTCGACCCGGCGCTGCTGGTCACTCCTCCGAAGGGGTTGGAGGTCGGATACGTGCCGATCGTGACGAGGCAGGAGCCGGGAAAGTGAGTGATGCAGTCGCCCCGAGGCGTCGAACGCCGGATTGACCCTCGTTCGCGAAACTCGCTACAATCTCATCTTGGCGAGGATCCGGTCGATCCGGCTCGAGGTTCGAGGGGTTGCATGAGCGCTCAGGCACGGCGGGCTCCGTACTTCTTGGGGATCGACCTCGGCGGAACCAACATCAAGAGCGGCGTTGTCGACGATTCGGGGACTCCGCTCTCTTCGGTGAGCGTCGAGACCGAGGCCGACCGCGGGCCGGTCGTGGGACTGGCCAATCTGGCCAAGGCGGGCCGAATCGCGGTCGAGGCGAGCGGGCTCTCCTGGGACGAGATCCGGGCGGTCGGCTTGGGATCGCCCGGTACCATGGACATCGCCGCGGGAATGCTGCTCGAACCCTGCAATCTCCCGGGCTGGAATCAACTCCCGATCCGAGACCTCCTGGCCCGCGAACTCGGTAAGCCTACCTATTTTCAGAACGACGCCAACGCCGCCGCCTACGGGGAGCATTGGGCGGGAGCGGGTCGAGGGCTCGCCAGTCTCGTCCTGTTCACCCTCGGCACCGGTATCGGCTGCGGAATCGTCGAAGAGGGCCGGATCGTCCAAGGCCGGCACAGTCATGGCGCCGAGTGCGGACACATGATCATCCAGATGGAGGGTGGACGGGTTTGCTCTTGCGGGAAACGCGGCCACCTCGAGGCTTATGCGTCGGCGACCGCGGTCGTCAAGCGGGCAGCAGAGGCGGCGGAGGCCGATCCCAGTTCGCTGCTCTACGCCGACTTCCTCGCGGGAACCCTGACCAGCCGCCGCGTCGATGAAGCCGCCGACGCGGGCGATCCGCTCGCAATGCGGTTGATGCGCGAGACCGCGAGGTGCTTGGCGGTGGGCGCCGTCAATCTCATGCACACGATCGACCCCGACATCGTCCTCTTCAGCGGGGGGATGATCGCCGCGGGCCCGAAATTCCTCGAGCAGATTCGAGCCGACATCCTCGAACTCGCCTTCCCGACTCCGGCCGCTCGCACGAGGATCGAGTTCGCTCGACTCGGCGGTGATGCCGGCTTCATCGGGGCCGCCGGTTGCGCTCGCCTCGAGTCGTCGCGGTCCCCCATCGTTCCCTGATTCTCGATCACCGCTCGAATCCCGATCCAGGAGCCTCCGATCGGCCCCTGCGAGGCGACTCCCGCCTCGTTCCGCCGGTCGACACCTTCCCTCCGGAAACCTCATGGCGTTCGACCCCCAGCTCATCCGAAACTTCTCGATCATCGCCCATATCGACCACGGCAAGAGCACCCTCGCCGACCAACTCTTGCTCCAATCGGGCGCGATCACCCAGCGCGAATTCCGCGAACAGTTGCTCGACGACATGGATCTCGAACGCGAGCGCGGCATCACGATCAAGGCACGCGCGGTGGCGATCAACTACACTCTCGACGGCAAGACCTATGAACTCAATCTGATCGACACTCCCGGTCACGTCGACTTCCATTACGAAGTCTCTCGCAGTCTCGCGGCGTGCGAAGGGGCGATCCTCCTCGTCGATGCGACGCAGGGCGTTCAGGCGCAGACCGTCGCCAACGCCTATGCCGCGATCAATGCCGATCTCGTGATCGTTCCCGCACTCAACAAGATCGACATGCAGGCCGCTCGGCCGGACGAGATCCGCGAGGAGATCCTCAACACGCTCGGGATCGATCCCGAGGACGTCCTCGCCTGTTCGGGCAAGACCGGTCAGGGCGTCACCGACCTGTTCCGTGCCGTGATCGAACGCGTGCCGCCGCCTCCGGGAAAGGTCGACGCTCCGCTCCGTGCCCTCATCTTCGACTCCAAGTTCAACGACTATCAAGGGGTCGTCATTTACTTGAGGGTTGTGGACGGCACGCTGCGGAAGGGACAACGGATCAAGCTGATGGCCGGCGCCACTGAGCATGAAGTGCTCGGTCTCGGGCGGTTCCGTCCGCACGAGGTCGCGTGCGACGAGCTCGGAGTCGGCCAGGTCGGTTACGTCACCGCCAACATCAAGCGGCTCTCCGACGTCCGAATCGGCGACACGATCACCGATGCGCAGCGCCCGGCGGCCGAGGCGCTCTCGGGGTATCAAGAGCCTCGACAGGTCGTGTTCTGCGGGCTCTTCCCCGCCACTCACAACCAATTCGAGGACCTCCGCACCGCACTCCAGAAGCTCGCCCTCAACGACGCGAGCTTCACTTTCGAGCCCGAGTCGTCCGACGCTCTCGGTTTCGGCTTCCGTTGCGGGTTCCTCGGCATGCTCCACATGGAGATCGTGCAGCAGCGGCTCGAACGCGAGAGCAACCTCGCACTCGTCCAAACGGCGCCGAACGTCACTTACGAGATCCTCACGAAGCGGGGGGAGAGCATGATGATCTCCAACCCGACCCGCATTCCCGATCCTGGTGAAATCGAAGAGTTCCGCGAGCCGATCGCCCGCATCAACTTCATCCTTCCCGCCGAGAACATCGGCGCGATCATGCAGCTCTGCGAGGATCGCCGCGGTCTCTACATCAAGACCGACTACATCACGCCGACCCGGGCGATCCTGGTCTACGAACTCCCGCTCGCCGAGATGATCTACGACCTCTACGACAAGCTGAAGAGCGCGACTCGCGGCTACGGGACGATGGACTACGACGTCATCGGTTATCGAGCGAGCGAACTCTGCCGACTCGACATCCTCGTCGCGGGAGCCAAGGTCGACGCTCTCTCCGTGGTCGTCCATCGCTCGCAGGCCGAGCGTCGTGGGCGCAAGCTCGTCAAGAAGCTCCGCGAAGAGATCGACCGCCATCAGTTCGAGGTCGCGATTCAGGCCGCGGTCGGCACCAAGGTCGTCGCCCGCGAGACGATCTCCGCGCTCCGGAAGAACGTCACCGCGAAGTGCTACGGAGGCGACATCAGCCGGAAGCGCAAGCTCCTCGAGAAACAAAAAGAGGGCAAGAAGCGTATGAAGCAGGTGGGAAATGTCGAGATCTCGCAGGAGGCATTCCTGTCGATCCTCGACGACGGAGAAGAGTGACGTCGCGTCTCGCACTCCGGACGGACTGGTTTCCCGAGACCTCCGGGGGAGACGAATGACGAGTCTCGATTCCGCTCCCGCCGACCTCCCGCCGATCGACCCTCCGGCGGCCGTCGCTCCGACCAACGCGACGGCTCGCCGAGTGCAATCCGCTCCGATCTTTCGGGAATCCGCCGGAATCGTGCGTCAGACCTGCGAATTCTTGATCATCCTGGCGATCTGCATCCTGCTCTTCAGAACCTTCGCTGCGGAAGCCTACATCGTTCCGACGGGATCGATGGCCCCGACGCTCCTGGGCTTCCACCGCGAGATCCCCTGCACGAATTGCGACTATCGCGTCTTCGTGGGGATCGACGAGCGAGGCGGTTCGGGCCGACCGGTCTGCCCGAATTGCGGCCAGCAGGGGCTCGAACCCGAGTCCGGACCGATCTGCAACGGCGATCGGCTCCTCGTTCAGAAATTCCTGTTCGATGTTCGGCCCGTCCGTCGCTGGGAAGTCGCTGTCTTTCAGTCTCCCCTCGAGCCGAATCAAGCCTACGTCAAGCGGGTCGTCGGATTACCGGGCGAGTCGATCGAGGTGCGCGAGGGCGACGTCTGGATCGACGGGCGCATCGCCCGAAAGTCGCTCGAAGAGCAGCGACGCATCCGCATCCCGGTTTTCGACAACGACTTCCCGCCGCGTGATCACGCAAGGTACCCGCGATGGGTCACCCGAGCGGGACCCCCTGGTCGCACCGTTCCCAGCGGCTGGACGCTCGACGGCACGGTGCTCCGTCACCGCCGGACCGACGCGACCCGTCCCGCCCCTGGATTGGGGATCGACTGGATCGAGTATCGTCACTGGGATCCCGACATGGGTCGATACGGTCCCGTGCGCGATTTCTGCCCTTACAACGGCGGCGATCTCGGTGGCGACAATGTGGTCGACGACCTCATGCTGACGACCGATCTCAGGGTCGGCGCGGATGTTCGGGAAGTCCGGATCCGCATCGGCCGAGGAGGGGACACCTTCGTGGTCGTCTTGCCCGTCGCGCGTTCGGGCGATGCGTTCGTGCAACGCAACGGTCGGACCCTGCCGATCGGCGACGTCCACGGTCGGCTGGTCATCACGAGCCCGCGGGAGCCCGGCTTCCAGCGTCTCGAGGTCACGGTGATCGACCGTAGACTGATCGTGGCGCTCGACGGCCGGCCCATCTTCGAGCCGTTCGATTTCGAGTCGAACGCGGTTGGGCCGGGGCCGTTCGCAGGCCCGGTCGCGATCGGCGTCGATGGAGGGGAGGTCGAACTCCGAGGGTTGAGGATCGACCGCGACGTCTACTACACCTCGACCCTGTCGAGCGTCCCTCGTCGACCGTTTGCGATCGACGCCCCATATCTCCTGGGTCGCGACGAATACTTCGTGTTGGGCGACAACAGCCCAGTCTCGAATGACTCACGATTCTGGCCGGAGAGCCCGGTGGTCAGGGCTTCGGCTTTGATCGGAAAGCCGTTCTTGGTGCATCTACCGGGCCGCATGTTCGTGCTCGAGGTCCTGGGGCGGTCGCTCTGCTGGATTCCCGACCCGCGCGAGATCCGTTACATTCGATGAGCGAGTTCTCAGGCTGCGGCCTCTCGAGACCGACCGCGCGGGCGTTCGGGAGCCGCCACGACAGGAACGCCCGATGACGAAGTCCGCCGGCCGCCGCGATCCACGCATCATCCCCGCGCCCCCGAACGCAGTTCCCGAAGCCCCCGCGCCGCCGGCGGCCAAGAAGGAACCTCAGAAAGAGAGTCTGCGCGACATCGTCGAGCAGATCGTGGTGGCCGTGATCCTCGCGGTCGTGATTCGGGGATTCGTCGTCGAACCTTTCGTGATCCCCACCGGATCGATGGCTCCCACTCTCATGGGGCGCCACCTCGAACTCACATGCGAGCAGTGCGGTCACGTCTATCCCGTCGGCGCCGACGAGCGCACCGAGGGATACGTGCTCGCGCATCCCGGCGAGGACAAGGCGATCTGCGGCAACTGCCGCTACCTCACGCGGACCCCGCAAGAACCGCGCTTCAAGGGCGATCGCATCCTCGTCATGAAGTTCCCCTACGAATTCCCTTTCCTGCCGGGCGCGAGCGATCCGGAGCGGTGGGACGTCATCGTCTTCCATTACCCCGAAGAGCCCGAGACGAATTACATCAAGCGAATGGTGGGAATGCCGGGCGAGGAGCTCAAGATCGTCACGGGCGATCTCCACGCGCGCGCGGCCGACTCGCTCGAGCCGTTCCGGATCCTCCGCAAGCCGCTCGAGCATCAACTCGCGATGCAGATGCCCGTTTACGACGATCGCCGACGCCCCAAGGCGCTCGCCGACGATCCTCAGTGGCGACGCTGGCGGGCGCCGGCAGGCGGATGGAGCGAACCCTCGCCCGGACGCTTCTACTCGGAGTCCTCGTCGAGCGAATGGTCGAGTCTCCGATACCACAACCTCGTGCCCGACCCCGAGCAATGGGATGCGGTTCTTCGCTCGCGCCCGCTTCCGAGCTTGCCGCGTCGGTCGTTGATCACCGACTTCTACTCCTACAACGGCTCGACGACCGGCGACCCCCGAAATCCGAATGCGGCGTGGCTGCAGAGCAACTGGGTCGGGGACCTCACGATCGAGTGCCGCGTCGAGTCGGAATCGGCCGAGGGCATCGTCCGGCTCGAGCTCGTCGAGGCCGGTGTGTCCAATCGCTGCGACATCGATCTCGCTACGGGAGTCGCCGTGCTCTACCACGGCGACAGGGAACTCGGAAAGGCCGAGACCTCACTCCGAGGCAAGACCACTGCCGATCTTCGGTTCGCCAACGTCGACGATCGCCTCACGCTCTGGGTCTCGGGATCGACACCGTTCGGCGAGGGCCTGACCTACGACGACGGCCCGATCGCGGCCGACTTCGGCCCCAAGATCGAAGATCTCGACCCCGTTTCGATCTCGGTGAAGGGCGGTCGGGTCGCCGTAAGCGACCTTGTCCTCCATCGCGATATCTACTATACCCAGGAAGCGGGAGTTCCCGACGCCTCGCTCCCCTCGGGGTTCGGCGGCGGCGACTCGGAGTGGGCGCCCGTGATGCGGATGTTCGAGTTGCTCCGCGATCCCCAGCGCTTCTCCCGAGCGATGGCGGGCATCCCCTCGAGGAGCTTCGTCATTCGCCCCGGCAACTACATGATGATGGGCGACAACAGCCCGCGTTCGAGCGACAGCCGGATGTGGGGAGCCCGCGACACGCGCTGGACCGATGGTGAACGATCCGGGTGGGAGGTTCCTCGCGAGTTGATGGTTGGAAAGGCGTTCTACGTCTACTGGCCGCACTGCGTGCCGTTCTGGCCCAACCTCTCGATCGGACGCGACATTCGGATTCCCTTCCGACCTTACTTCGAACGCATGCGGCCGATTCGCTGATCTCGGCCGGCCGCCGACGGCCGCACCGCCCTGATCTCGCACCGAATCGCGTTGCAGAACGACTCCCGGGGCTCCCCGCCCGCCTCTTCGGGCGGGATGCCGCCGCTGATCATGGAGGATCGGCCGATGGCCTTGCTCGAAGTCCGAGACCTGAAGAAGTGGTACGGCAAGCGGCAAGTCGTCAACGGCGTCAGCTTCGACGTCGATCAGGGCGAGGTCGTCGGCCTGCTCGGTCCGAACGGAGCCGGCAAGACCACCAGCTTCCGGATGACCATCGGTCTCATCGACAACGACGGCGGGTCGGTCACATTCGACGGCCTCGACGTCTCCAAGCTCCCCATGTACCGCCGCGCCCGGGCCGGCATGGGCTACCTGGCGCAGGACTCGAGCGTCTTTCGCCAGCTCTCGGTCGAGGACAACCTCATGGCGATCCTCGAGACTCGTGAGGGTTGGAACCGCAAGAAACGGAAGGAACGTCAGGAAGAGCTCCTGACGCAGTTCGGCCTCCAGCACATCCGAAAGACCAAGGCCAACCGCGTCTCGGGCGGCGAGCGCCGACGACTCGAGATCGCCCGTTCATTGATCACCGACCCGAAGCTGATCATGCTCGACGAACCGTTCGCGGGCATCGACCCCAAGACCGTCGCCGAGATCCAACTCGCCATTCGCGACCTCGCCGAGCGGCACGGCCTCGGCATCCTGCTCACCGACCACCAGTTCCGCGAGACGCTCGAGGTCACGGATCGCTGCTTCCTCATTCGGGAGGGGCAGGTCTTCGCTTACGGAAATCCGCAGCAGATCCTCGAGAACCCGGACGTTCGTCGTCACTACATCGGCGAGCGGTTCGACGTCGGCCACCTCCTCGAGCGCAGGGGGCTTCATTCGCTGCCCGAGGACGCGAAGCAGACCGCCGACATCGCGATCGACTCGGACGACGACCCAACGAGCGACGGCTACATCCCGACCGGGGTTTGATCACTCGGGGCGGTCGTCGAGGAAGGCTTCGCTCTCGAGGTCGCGGAGGTAGGCCAGCGCTTCGTCGACAGTCCCGACCGGCATCCCGGGGACTCGCCCCGCCTGGTCGAACTCGCGGAGCAGTTCGAGATCGTCGCTCCACTCCGAGTCGAGGGGCTCGCAGGGGCGGCGACGCTTCGCGCCCTCGGCCGTCGTCGGATGATGTTCGACGAGCCGCAGCGTGCGCTCGGTGACCCATCCCCGGAGCGCTTCGACGCCCGCCGCTACGTGATTCCGCGGGTCGATCGCCTTGCCGACGTCATGCAGCAGGGCGGCCAGCAGGAATTCCTCGTCGTGCGGATGCGCTTCGCGCGCTCTCTCGAAGACTTGAAGGCTGTGGTAGAGCGCGTCGCCCTCGGGGTGGGTTCGCGGATTCTGCTTGACCGCCTCGAGAGGTTCGAGCCTCAGCTTGAAATAGGTGAACCGGTCGAGATGATCGACCGCGCGGACGACCGCCTCGGGTTCGTCTTCCTCCTCCGACGCGTCGTCGACATCGGCCGAGTTCACTCCCTGACGCAGCAATCCGATTACTTGCTCACGCACTTCGTCGTCCGTGGGCAAGTCGGTCGGGCGGATTCGTCGACCAAGCACCGCGACCGCTTTGCGCTTCGCCGCGAGATAGTCGTTCGCCGAGGCCGCGTCGAGTTTGAGCAGGTCGAAAGGCGCGGCGGGTGATTGGTCCTGGTCATCGCCGAGAGCGGCGATCAGGCGCTTTGCCGCCTCGCCTGCGATCTTGCGCCTGAGCCGAGAGTCGATCCGAGAGACCTTTGCTCGCTTCTTGAACTTGTCGTGCATGATTCGTTCGGTCTTTCGCCGAAGTCGACGGAAAGAGAATCGGGCGAGCCGAGTTGGAGAGGTCGAGCGTCGGGGACGGCCTGAATCAGTGGAGAGAACAGACGCGCTCGGTCAGGGTCGACGTCGCGCCGCGGCGGACGAACTCGGTGAGGACCTCGGCCTCTCGCTCGGGATCGACCGCGCGGATCGCGTCGACGACGACCTCGACGCGATGCCCTCGCTCCAGCAAGCCCTCGACGACGCAACGCACGCAATAGTCGGTCGCGACTCCGTAGACGACGAAGATCGCCCGGCGCTCATCGGAATGTGCGGCGAAGATCGACTCGGAGTCGGGGCGATGGAAGACGTCGTACCGGGTCTTCGCGATGGTGAGGTGGGGTACGGGGCGGCCGTCGAATCGTTCGTGGAGCCGCAGGAATCGAGTCCCCGCGACGTCGGTCTCCTCGATCCGTCTCGACCCCGGAGTCCCTGAAACGCAGTGCGGCGGAAAGACCTGGAACTCTTCGTCGTCCGGCGAATGGTCGCAGGCCGTGGCGATGATCGGGATCGAGTGCTCGGTGGCGAATCGCGTCAAACGGGCGAGATTCCCGCGAATCTCGTGGGCGCGGCCGATCGCGAGCGCTCCGTCGGGGTCGAGGAAGTCGCGCTGGGTGTCGACATCGACGAAGATCCGTCCGTGTCGGGTCATCGACTCTCCTCGAACCCGGTGGGGATGGAGATCCGACGTTCGGGGGGAACGCCGGATCGAGCGATCAAAGACTCTTGAGATAAGCGATCAGGTCGGCGACTTCGGTCGCCGAGAGCGACTCGCCGCCGAGATTCTCGGGATTGTGGGGACCGGTGATCACGTCTTCGAGAGTCTTGGCTCTGCGATCGTGGAGATATGGATCTTTGTCGTACACGCCTCGAAGCGAGGGCGGATTGTATCCGCGATAGTAGTCCTCGTTGGTCTCGAGGCCGACCTCGTGAATCTTGCCGTCGGTGAACTCGGGGCCGGAATGGCAAGAGGAGCAGGCCGCCTTCGCCGACCGGAAGATCGCCTCGCCGCGCTTGGCCTGTTCGGTGAGCCCTCCGTCGGCCGTCCGATAGGGATTCCGAGGGAACTCGAGCGAGCCGAGGAATGCTGCGACCGCTCGGACCTCGAGGTCGGTGGCCGCCTTGCCCTGCATGCTCTTGGTGAACGACTCCTGGACCGCATCCTCGACGCTCTTCTGCCAGCCGTGCCAAGTCCAGGGCTGAGTGAACGTGGTTCGTCTCAGTGTGGGGACTTTCTTACGGCTGCGGAGGTGATTCTGGCTGTAGTCGTGCCAGCCGTCGTTCATCGTGTCGAAGTCGAGGCCGCTCGTATGGCCGCCGTCGGCATGGCAGGTGTTGCACGAGTACCACTGGTTGAACGAGCGGGTGGCGTCGTGGAAGAGTTGCTCGCCGCGTCGCACGAGCGAGAGCTCGCGAGGTGAGCCCAGAGCAAGGGTCGCCGTGATCTCACCCGTCTCGGCATCGATCGTCTGCACCGAGTCGCCGAAGTAGTTTGCGACGTAGAGACGGTTCGAGTCGGGAGCGAAGACGAGTTCCGTCGGGCGTCCGCCGGTGGCGATCCGACGGAATCGCTTCTTGTCCTTGGAGAGCCGAGGCTCCATCAAGTCGCGCGACCCGTTCGAGCGCCAGGGGAGATCGTCGGCCGAGAAGAGCATGACCTCGTGGGTTCCTCCCGAGGCGACGGCGAGATACTCGCCCGACCGACTCAGCCCAACTCCGACGACGTCGGCGGCAGCTCGCCCCTTGATGTCGAGCGAGAGCGTCTCGAAGACGGCGCTGCCGTCGACCTTCACTCGAGTCACGCGCTGTCCAACCACCCAGCCCGCGTCGATGTTCGACTTGGTCGTCGCGAACCCTCGATTGAAGAGATTCGCTGCATAGACGAATGTGCCGGAAGCGTCGAAGACGACCTGTCGGAGGTTGTCGCCCTGCGTCGGGAGCGATCTCTCCAGGCTCATCTTCAAGAGGTCGACGATCGCGATCGTCTGCTCACGACCGTGGGCGACCGCGAGGAACTTGCCGTCGGGAGAGAGGGCCAGACTTCGAGGCTCGCGACCGACGGCGACTCGTCCCGCGATCGCCTTCTTCTCGAGGTCCACCTTCACCACCTCGTCGGCAACGCCGACTGCCGCGTACGCGAAGCGGCCCGACTGGTCGATCACCACGCCGCGCGGCTCGGGACCGACCTCGACCCTGCCGACGATCGCGAGCCTGTCGCCCGCCAGGTCGAGGATCGCGAGGTCGTACCCGTACCAATGGGTCACGACGGCGCGTCGGCCGTCGGCGGCGATCGCGACGCCGGCGGGCTTGTCGCCGGTACGGATTTCGCCGAGCACGGACGACTTCGTCGCGTCGATGAGGCTGACGCTGCCGGACGTCTGGTTTGCAGTGAGGAGCCGCTTTCCGTCCTTGCTGATCGCGATCGCGATCGGCGAGCGATGCGGCTCGGTGGAACCGGTGATGTCGGGCTCGGTGGATCGCAGTTCCGCGCCGCTGGGTCGGACCAGGCCGATCGCGAGCAGTGCGCAACCGAGAATGAGTGCGATGGTGGGGATTCTCGAGGTCTTCATCGCCGGGCACGCTCCCTGCGGGTTCGGGGGTCGGTCGGGCGGTAGGAATTAGGGGGCGGTGGATGAGGCTCGACGTCGGAGATCCTCGATCGCCGCGCGCGACTCGGGTCTCACATCCGATCGACGACATCGATTCCAAGCAACTCGAGGCCTTTCTTCAAGACCCTGGCGGTCAGGTCGGCCAGCGCGAGTCGACTCTTTCTCCGTTCGTCCGACTCGGCCTTGAGTACCGGGCACTCTTCATAAAAGGTGCTGTAGGTGTTCGCGAGGGCGAAGAGGTAGTCGGTCAGGACATTCGGTTTGAGCTCGGCCGCGGCGAGCTCGAGGACCTCGGGGAGTCGCAGCACGGCGGCTCCGAGAGCGCGTTCGGCGGGATGGCTGAGGGCGATCACGGGTGATTCCGCCCGAATCGCTTCGGGGGTCGTCTCCCCCTTGCGGAAGATCGACTGGATCCGAGCGTATGCATACTGCAAGTAGGCGCCGGTGTTGCCGTTCATGGCCAACATCTTGTTCCAGTCGAAGACGTAGTCGCTCGTTCGATTCTGAGAGAGGTCGGCGTACTTGATCGCGCCGAGGCCGACGACCTCCGCGATCCGGGCTCGTTCGGCATCGTCGATCGTATCCGGGCTGTTCTGGTCGACGACTTCGCGTGCCTTCGACACCGCCTCGTCGAGCAAGGACTCGAGGCCCACGACATCGCCGTCACGCGTCTTGAAGGGCTTCTTGTCCTGGCCCAGGATCGTGCCGAAGGCGACGTGCTCGAGGCGCGGACCGTCGTAGCCCCATCGTCCGGCGACGTCGAAGAGCTGCTTGAAGTGGTCGCCTTGGCGGTGATCGACGACGTAGAGGATGAGATCGGGGTCCCACGTCGATTCGCGGTAGCGGATCGTGGCGAGGTCGGTCGTGGCGTAATTGTAGGCACCGTCCCGCTTTCTGACGATGAACGGAGCAGCCGAGCCTTCTGTGAAGACCACGGTGGCGCCGTCGCTCTCGACGGCGAGGCCGCGCGACTCGAGATCGGCGACCACCTCCGCGAGCATCGGATCGTAGAAGCTCTCGCCGAGCTGGACGTCGAAGCGAACGCCGAGCCGGTCGTAGACCGCCTCGAGCGCCTTCAAGCAATAGGGCATGAACCTCGACCAGAGCTCGCGATTCTCTGCGTCGCCCGCGTGGAGCTTCGCGGTCTCGGCGCGAGCGGCGGATTCGACGGCTCGCGCCGAGGCGAGACGAGTGCGCAGGTCGTCGCGATCGTCGCCGGGCCCTGCGAGCTTCGAGAAGAGAGCGGTCGCCTCTTCGGTCTTTCCCTGATCCTCCAGCGTGAACACCTTCCCGAATCGCTCTCGGATCGAGTCGGCCTCCTTGATCCGAGCTGCCGTCATGCGATACAACCGCGCGAGTTCCGCCACCGGGTGGGCCGCGAATGCCGCATCGTCGCGATGATTCTTCCAGCCCCAGAGGATCATTCCGAACTGGGAACCCCAATCGCCCAAGTGATTGTCGCGCACGACTCTGTGCCCGAGAGCGGCGAAGATTCTCGAGAGCGATTCGCCGATCACCGTCGAGCGGACGTGACCGACGTGCATCGGCTTCGCGACGTTCGGCGAGGAGTAGTCGACGACCACCGAGAGCGGCTTCTCGGGCGCGACGATGCCGAGATCGGGATCCTGGAGCAGATTTCCGAGCTCCTGGGCGATCCATGCGTCGCGAAGCTTGACGTTCAAGAAGCCTGGCCCGGCGATCTCGGGAGTCCCCGCAAGCGGTTCGAGGTCGACCGCCGTCTGCACGGCGGCCGCGACGTCGCGGGGATTCCGCGAGGTGCGCTTCGCGATCGCCATGCAGCCGTTCGCCTGGTAGTCGCCGAACTTCGAGTCGGTGCTGGGGCGAACGGCGGCCTCGAAAGCCGAGATGTCGGAACCTTCCGGGGTCACGGCACCGAAGCGCCGACGCAACAGGGCGAGAACGTTCATCGGGTGGTCGCGATCCGGAGTTCGAGGAGGCGAGCGAGACGTCGAGAGGCCGGTCGGCGACCGGCCCCCACGAGTCCGAAACGATGACGAGACGAGGCTCGAGGTGTCAAGTCCGGGAGATCGAATCGGACTCGCTCCGAACCATCAATCCGAGCCTTGCGTTGCGGCGAGCCGAGCCGGATCGCGCCACTCGACATGGGGAGCGTCGCCCCAGATCTCTTCGAGCGAGTAGTACGTCCGCGCGTCCTCGGAGAAGATGTGGACGACGAAATCGCCGTAGTCGATCAAGATCCAGCGACCCTCCTCGGCCCCTTCCATTCCGAGCTTTCGCTCACCCAGACGCTTCATCTCCATGTCGATCTCGATCGCGATCGCATTCGCCCCTCGACGCGAATTCGCGCTGGCGATCACGAAGAAGTCGAGCAGGGGGGTCGCCTGACGCAAGTCGAGCAGTAGTATGTCTTTGGCGCGATTGTCCTCGGCGATGCGGGCGCAGAGGATCGCATGCTCGCGGGCACGCTCCAACCGCGCGGGTTCCGATCGAGCCACCGCGACATGCGGAACATCGTCTTGAGCTTCGCGGAGAGCGGCCTTGCGGCGGCCGCTCAGATTCTCTTCGCCTTCGGGCGGAGCGACATCGACTACCGGGCTCTCCGGGGTCGCGACGTCGACGATCTCGGTCGAGGCTTCCGTCTTCGTTTCGTGATCCATTGCATCCTTCATCGAACACGCGCGGGGGATCACGCGGCTCTTCGCCGGCGACGATCTCTCCCGACACGAGTTGCACGTGCGCGGTTCATCTCCCACGCTTCAGTTTACCGCCCGCGACATGAGTTGACCATGGCCCAACTTCCGAGGCCGCTCGGTCACCCATCGAATTCTCGGGCGATCTCGCTTCTCAGCCGTCCTTCGAGATCCCACCCGCGTTCGAGGTAATAGGCGTCGATGCGCGTCGATTCCGCCGCCGCCGCCGTGCCCGGCTCGGCCGCGACCCGGGCCGGCAATCGGTCTTCGGCTCGCGTCCAGCCCTCGCGTTCATTGATATGTTTCCGAAGATCGACGATTCGCTTCGCCGTGCGGTGCAATTCGTCTCCGTCGACGTCCCAGCCCGTCACCGCGCGGAGCATCTCGGCCGACTCGGCAAAGAGATCCCCGAACACACCGCGGAGGAACTTGCAGAGGATCAACGAGTCGATCAACGCCGCGCGGTCTTCGGTCTCGATCACGGCTCGAGCAAACGAACGCCCCGTCGCGTCGTCGAGATCGACCCGATTCGAGAAGTCGGCTTCGTATGCTCCGGAACGGTTGTGATCGGCTCCCCGCGTTCCCACGGCGAGCCCGAGCGCCATCGCGGGCAATCTCCGAGGGTCGTAGCCGGGGAGTTCCAGCCCCTTGACATGGACCGCGATCGCCTCGGCATGGGGCCCAAGCCGCTCCGCCATGCGACGCGACCCCATCGCGAGCAAACCGCCGACCCCATCGCTCGGATCGCGAAGCCGCTCGATCGCTTCGAGCACAGCTTCACCCGATCCGAAACGAAGCCAAGGCGCATCGATCCAACCTCGCTCGGCGCATTCCATGGCGAAAGCGATCGTGCCTCCCGTCGAGATCGTGTCGACTCCAAAGTCGTCGCACGCCCGCGCGGCTCGCAACACGAACTCCGAGTCGTCGACTCCGCAGAGCGGGCCGAGGGCGAAGAGCGACTCGTACTCCAGCCGCACCCCGCCGCGTGAACCTCCGCGATCCGGCCCGACGGCGAAGACGTGCTCGCAGCCGATGGTGCACGCCGCGCACGAATTCCGCGCGATCCGCAGAGCGGGCTGGAGCGAGTCGTCCACCAGGCGATCGGCCGTCTCGAAGCGACCCGTCGCGAAATGACGCGTCGGAAGCGCCTGGAGACGATTGAAGACGAGGAGATTCGCAATCGTTCCCAGTTCGCGATACTTCTCCGTTGCCGGGCCGAACGACCGCTCCGAGAGGCGCTTCGCCAATGCGATCGTCGCTTCGGGGTCGGTAAGCGACGCCCGCCGATCGCCTCGAACCGCGATCGCCTTGATCCGCTTCGAACCCAAGATCGCCCCCAGGCCGCCGCGACCCGCGTGTCGACCGTCGTGGCTGATCGTCGCGAAGGGAACGAGCCGTTCCCCCGCGGCGCCGATCGCCGCCACCTGGAGGTCGGAACCAAATCGATCCCGAATCCCGGCTTCCGCCTCCGCCGCCGTCGCCCCCCACCACTCCCGAGCCGAGACCAGTCGAGATCGAGGCCGCTCCTCGCTCGAAGACGCCCCCTCCACGAGCAGGAAGCTCGGCTCGGCGGCGGCGCCTCGGACCACCAGTGCGTCCACTCCCACACGCTTTGCCGCGATCGCAAAGTGAGAAGATGAGAGTGCGTCGCAGATCCGACCCGTCAGCGGGCTGATCCCCACCACTGCGAACTTCGCCGAAGTGGTCAGCGGCGAACCCACGAGCGGACTCAGCGCGAACACGAGCACCGCGGCTGGATCGAGCGGAGGAGTCCGATCGGGGCGATGGCGCAGCAGCAGACGCGAGCCCAATCCCACGCCGCCCACGAATCCACGCAGCTCCGACTCGGAGAGCATCTCGAGCCGGCACTCGCCGGTCGATGCGTCGAGGATCGCCGCTCGCCCATGGTAGCCGCCCGCCATCGCCCGCTCCTTCGCACCCCGGTTCCACCCGACTTCGATTCTACACCCTCCACCCCGAAGCCACCGCGCGACGGCTCGAACGGCCCGCCCGATCGATCCATCCCACCCGACCAGAACCCCGAGTCGGATTCTCTTCGCTCACTTTCCCGGATTCACGGGAGAAGACCACCGATTCCGGTGATGTTTCTGGATAGGGAGACCTGATTCCTTGCACGGATCATGAGTTCTTCATCGTGTTCGAGTGCATCGGTCGCGACGAATGAGGGAGTGGATCATGGCCGGGACGACGGATGCCGCGGGCGACTCCGAAGGGATCGATCTCAATGCACTCGAGGCGTTCTTGGACGACCTCGACGAGCGATGTGCCGCCAGGCACCGCAGGCGCATGGGGGAGATCCTTCGTCTCGTGAGCTGGAGCCGAGTCGGTCGCGAGCGTTGGCGGGCGTGCGTCTCCCAGGAGGGTATCCCTCGACTCCGCTTCGTTCGCGAAGGGCGCACCCGGATCCGGGCGATCGAGAACAGCGAGCGCGCCCTCGACGACCTCCTCCGAATGCTCCGCTCGCGCGGGCTCCCTCCGCCGACCGGAATGCAACGCGATCGATGACTCGGAACGACACGCGGTCGCCGATCCTCCGAATCGAAGTTCGTCAGTTCGACTCGATATTCCCAGAGAGAGACTCCATGGCACTGAATCCGTTGCGACAATCGCTCCAAGACGCCGGCATGCGTGCCTTCGACGCGGGCGACGGCTTCAAGCCGGTCGCGGATGCCGCGATCGACGACTTCCGCGCCGCGCGGGCCGATCTCGAACGGAAGGTCCGCAACGGCGAACTCACGCTCCGGACCGCGCGGTCCAAGGCGGTCGAGATCGCGGGCCGGCTCGCGGGTGAACTCGCCCGTCGCGCCGACGAGCGAAAGACCGCCCACCGGCCGTTCTTCGACCGTCTCGTCGCCACCATCGATCACCGTCGCAAGGTCCGTGCGTCGCAGCCGATCGAGCAGCTTCAGCGCGAGACCAACCGGATGATCGCCAAGCTCCTCGTCGAGCAGCAGCTCCAGAACCGCTCGCGTGAATTCGAAGCGAAGACCTACGTCCGGTCCGTCATCGGCGGCGACCCCGCGCCCACCCTCGACAACCTCCTGGCGTTCCACGAAGCCGCCTCCGATGCCGGCGACGAGGCCGCACGCGAATGGGCCCGGCGCAAGCTCGAAGAGTTCCGGCCCCATACACTCGACCCCGAGGCCCAGGCCAAGATCGACTCCGCGTGCGATCGCCCCGACGCGATCAATCCCCGCATCACGCGCAGATATCTCGACGCGATCCGCGACCGCTCGCCGGAGACTCTCGAGGAGTTCGTCGCCGAGGCGGTCCGCACCAAGGACGCCAACGCCTGCGCCGCCGCCTATCTCGCGGCTCGTGCCGGAGACGAGGGACTCCGCCCTAGATGGGTTCGGGTCCTTCTCGATTCGCTCGGAGAATTCCCCGACGCCGCGCTCGAGGCTCTCCGCAAGCTCGAGGCCGAGACCGCGAGCGAGGAAGCCCAGGCCGCGCGCACCCACGCCGACTTCGCCCTCCGAAAGATCGAGGCCGAGGCTCGCCTCGCCGACCTCCAACCGCCCACTCCCGAAGAGATTCGCCGCCAAGAGCGACTCGCCGGTCTCGCACCCGCCGCACCCGGCGAAGCGATCGGCCTCGCGTTGGGAAGGCGCGGGATGCTCCCGGAGGACTTCGAAACCGAGTCGACCCCGACCCTCGAGTTCGAGGGCGAAGGCTCGAACGAATTCACCCAGTTCTGACCACCGACCCCGAGCTGCGCGGGCCGACGATCGGACCGTTTCGGTCGTCGCGTCCCGCCCCTCGACGGTCTCCCAGATCGATCGTCGACGAGTACCCCCGAAGCAACGCACCCGGAGCAGTCGTCATGCGGCGCACATCGAGTCGGTCCCAACGCCGGATCCTCACCGCGATCCTCGAAGCACCCGTCGCCTGGATGACGGTCGAAGCGATCGCAAACGCCGCGCGGCTCTCACTCGACGACACCAACGACGGCCTGGCCGACCTCGAGATCGACGGATGGATCGATCTCTGGGAACCCGAGGGCGAACTCTCCATCACACTCAGCACGCTCGGTGCCGAGCGACTCGGGGTCGAACTCACCGAGCCCTCGCTCGACGGCCGTCAACGTTGGGTCTCCCGAGACGAGGCCGAGAACGCGCCGGTCCGAACCAAGAAGACGATGCTCGGAGACCCCGACTTCGACTTCTTCGACACCATCCCGGATCCTTCACCCTCGCCCGACGTCGCCGCCGAGATCGGCGAACGGATCGAGGAACTCTCCGACCGCGATTGCACCCCCGCGGCGAAGCTCCCCGCCCACGGTTTCCCTCGCCCCACCATCCTCCTCGGGCTCTCGAGCGTCCCCTGGCCGAGAGCGACCGACGCCGGCAAGGCCCGAACCTGCCCGGTCTGCGGCACCAAGCCGCTCGATCCTCGAGCCTATTGCCTCTGGTGCGATCGCTGGGGCATGGACGCGCTGCTGTATCGCCGCTCGCCCGATCGCGTGCCGCCGAATTCCCCGCCAGGGTTGCTCGTTCGACCCCGTCCAACCGCCTCGAAGTCCGACCGCGCCGAGCTCGAGCGAGAGATCCGCAAGGATCGCCGGAAACGCAAACACGCCGAGCGTTGGGAGACCCAAACCCCCCGCCGCGCGAGGACGAAGTCGCCGCGAGCCACCCGCTGAAGCGAGGTTCCGTCGGGATTCGCGGATCCGTGGGTCTCGGCAGAGCTCGCTTTGGCGCCAACCCGCGACACCGCCGGAACCCGAACCCTGGGGCCTGAATCGAGCTCCGGCGTCGAAGGCAACGGAATGCGATCCGCCGCGTTGGCGGCCCCAGAGCCGTGATCGAGGCGGCCGAGGCCGTACCCCCCCTTGGTCTCGGGAGGATGTCGCCCGAGCAGTCGCATATCGCGGGACTCGGAGAGCTTTGCGGAAGTCTCACCGGGGGCTGCCCGGTGCAGAGGGCGGCGTTCCATGCGTGGTACGGGCATCGCCATGCATGTCGATCGAGTGATCATCCTCCGTGCCGATGCGAGCCGGCGACGAGAGCGACGGACCAATCGACATGCGATCTCTTCGTGCGACGTCGATCAGTTCGATCGGCGAACAATGAGCCGACCGGCAGTCGTCAACAGCCCGACCAAGGCGAGCACCAGCGCATTGGGCTCGGGGACGGCCGTGATGCTGAACTCGTGAAACGTCGTGGGTGACGACCCCGAGCCGAAGAAGAGGCGAGAGTTGGTCGCGTTCAGGTACGGTGTTTGCGCGGAGAGATCGATCGTGGTCTGAAACTGGGGCCGGAACTGCACGCCGTCGAATCGAAGATCGGCCGAGAAGGTCATGCTGTCGCCGATCTTGACGATGCGGGCGCGGGCGAATCCGCCCTGATTGATGAGACCGCTGGAGAAGTAGTAATTCTCCGCGAGCAGTTGCGAGCCGGCGTCGGGCCACTGGCGGACGTCGACGCCTTGGAAGAAGGGCCAGTCGCCGGCGTAATCGAGGAAGAAGACGGCCTGGAGGGGCTCGTCGAAGAAATTCGAGTTCTTGGTGCCCGGTCCCATCCCGAAGAACATGCCGGCGGGCCCACCACCCGTGGTGACGGAGTAGGTGAGATCGGCCACGAAGTCCTGAAGGATGTAGTCGGCCGCGAAGGTTCTCACATAGTTGCGCGATCCGGTATTCCTCAGATTCCCGCCGCCGAGTCGATACGTCCCATCGACATCGACGAGGTTGGGGCTCAGGCTGGGGCCGTCGAACGAGTCGACGAAGTATTGACCCGCCTCGACGCTCGAGGCGTCCATGGCGACCGAAAGCAGCAAGAGAGCAAGACCAGGAACGATGAACCGTCTCACGTGTGCAATCTCCAGGAAGAAGAGGGGGAGCGACCCAAGTCGTCCTCGATGAAGGACGATCTCGGCGTTTCATACTTGGACCAAGAGCGGCGGGCCGCGTGTTCGATAGGAACTCGAGGCCGGACCGATCAGATCGAGGTTGGAGAGCCGAGGCAGTCGGTTCGGGGCGAGCGGAGGTCCGCCGCCTGGGGCCCGAGAAGCCTGAAGGAGAGGCGAGACAGGTAGGAGTGCGAGATCACCTCTCGACGATCGAGCGGGCGCCGCGATCTTGGGATTGGCTCTCGGAGTATGTCAAGAGAATTCCATGATGCCGCGATTGAGAGCGGGCACGCTCCATCTCATGAGTGCCTCGAAGGAATCGAGTCGTTGCGGTCGAGGTCCATCAAGAGTGTTCCCCTATCGGAACCCTGTTGGTTCGCCGACATGCTCCATCGATTTCCAAGATCCGCCGGAGTCGTTCGTGTTATCTTGAGAGGGCTCTCGGGTCGGTCGTCTCCCATGGGGAGGAGTTCATCATGAATCGCCGAAAGATGCTCGCGGTTGGATTGCTCGCCGGTTGTTCCCTGGGAGGTATACGCGTGATGGGGCATTCGCCCGAAACCGGCGCTTCCGCGCCCGCCGTCGACCGCCCCGGGGCGGAGTTCGCGGTCGACCTCTACTCTCGTCTCCGGTCGCGTCCCGGAAATCTCGCCTTCTCTCCCTTCAGCATCTCGACCGCGCTGGGGATGACGATGGCCGGCGCCAAGGGGGCGACCGCGCGCGAGATGGGCGAGGTGCTCCGCCGGCCCGCCGACGACCCCGCGTCCCAGGCCGCGATCGGCGAGATCATCGCTGCGCTTCGCGCCGAGGGCGAGCGAGGCGCCGTGAAGCTCCGCGTCGCGAACGCGCTCTTCGGCCAGGTCGGCGAGCCGTTCGTGCCCGAATTCCTCGAGATCGTCACCAAGCGATACGACGCCGAGCTCCGCTCCCTCGATTTCCGGACCGCGCCCGACCCCTCGCGCAAGGAGATCAACACCTGGGTCGAATCGAAGACCGAGGACAAGATCAAGGATCTCCTCCAATCCGGCACGATCGAGTCGAACACGTCGCTCGTGCTCGTCAACGCCGTCTACTTCAAGGCCGACTGGGCTCAGACCTTCGATCCGTCCTCGACCTCCGACGCCCCATTTCGCGTCGGCGTGGACAAGACCGTGCGCGTTCCAACGATGCACAAGACCGCGACCTTCCCGCTCCGCTCGACGGACGACCTCCAGGTCCTGCGGATGCCTTATCAGGAAGGACGTCAGTCGATGTACATCTTCTTGCCCAAGAAGAGCGACGGTCTGCCCGACCTCGAGGAGAAGTTCGCCGCCGCCGACGTCGAGAAACTGATCGCCGACATGCCCCCCCAGCGGGTCGCGGTCGCCCTGCCGAAGTTCCGTTCGAAGACGTCGTTCGAGCTGGCCGGGCCGCTGAAGGCGATGGGGATGAAGACCGCCTTCGGGTCCGACGCCGACTTCTCGGGGATCCGCCCGTCGGGCGATCTTCAAGTCTCCGACGTCGTCCATCAGGCGTTCGTGGCGGTTGACGAGAAGGGGACCGAGGCCGCGGCGGCGACCGCCGTGATCATGGCGCGGATGGCCGCGCCGATCTCGCAGCCGATCCCGTTCACGGCCGATCATCCGTTCCTCTTCCTGATCCGCGACGACCGCACCGGTGCCTGGCTCTTCCTGGGCCGCGTGAGCGATCCGCGGAGCTGATCGGCTTGCCCCGGGCCGTCGCCCTCGCCTACGATGGAGCGAGGGCGACGGTGCGTCGCCGCGCGATCCGGTTCGAGGGAGTCCCGCAGGAATGGCCGCGCGCGTGGTCCTGGCGATGAGCGGCGGAGTCGACAGCTCGGTCGCCGCTCACTTGTTGAAGCAACAGGGGTACGACGTCGTCGGCCTCTTCATGCGCACAGGCGCCCATTTCGACGACCTCGAACGCCGAGCCAAGACCTGCTGCAGCGCGCTCGACGCCCAGGACGCTCGAGCCGTCGCCGACCGGCTCGATATCCCCTTCTACGCACTCGACTTCGAACGCGAATTCGGCCGGATCATGGACGACTTCGCCGACGAGTACGTCCGCGGCCGAACGCCGAATCCCTGCGTGATGTGCAACATCAAGCTCAAGTTCGGCAAGCTCTGGGCCTACGGCAAGCAGGTCGGGGCCGACTTCGTCGCGACCGGCCACTACGCACGCATCGCCTCCGCGCCCGACGGCTCGCTCCGCGTGGCGCGGGCGGTCGACCCGACGAAGGATCAGTCGTATGTACTCTTCGGCCTCCGTGCGGAGCTGCTCCCGAAGGTGCTGCTGCCGGTCGGCGGCTTTGCGAAGTCGGAGATCCGAGAACTCGCTCGCGACCTCGGTCTGCCGGTGCATGCCAAGCCCGACAGCCAGGAGATCTGCTTCATCCCCGACGACGACTACCTCGGCTTCGTGCGTCGGGCGAGGCCCGAGATCGACAATTCGGGCTCTCTGGTCGACGAAGACGGCCGAGTTCTGGGCAAGCACGCCGGGATCGAGGGCTTCACGATCGGCCAAAGACGAGGGCTCGGAATCGCCCTCGGCGAACCGCGCTACGTGGTCCAGATCGAGCCGGTCTCGAAGACGGTGACGCTCGGCCGTCGCGAGTCGCTCGACAAGCCCGGCCTGATCGCCGAGCGATTCAACTGGCAAGGCCCGGTCCCCACCGATCCCACCGCCTGCCTCGCCCAGATCCGCGCACAGCATCGAGCCGTGCCCGCAACAGTGCAAGCGCTCGACGACGCCCGAGCCCGCGTGATCTTCGACCAACCTCAATCGGCCGTGACTCCCGGGCAGATCGTCGCCGTCTACCAGGGCGACCTCATGCTCGGCGGCGGCTGGATCGAGTCGTCGATCGATCAGGAAACGTGACGAAGCTCGTTCCGTGGAGCGAGCTGCATCGATGGAGAGCCCCGACGTCGATCGGCGCATCGAGTCCCGGGAGCCCCATGTGGACGGATCAACTGGGTTTCTCATCCATGAAGCGGCATCCATGAAACAAAAATTTCTTTTCATATTGACGTGGTTTTCGTTCGTGCTCGGATCGCTCACCTCGTTGGCGTCGATCCGGGGCCTCTCGGGAGTGGATGAGGCATCGCTGAGCTACGATCGCTACCGAACCGACGGCCGCGCCGCCTCGGATTGGATCACTCTCCGCAATGATCGCCGAATCTGGATCATCCTGAGCGCCGGCCACGCACCGCCGTTCGACGGTAGCCTCGTCCGAGGCTACCACGTCAACGCCGACAACTCGGGTGGCATTCCCCACCTTCGTGCGAGCCGAATGCCCTACGCCGCACATCTCTTCGACTGGGGCGGCTCGTACCCGCTCGACGCCGAGGCCATGAACGGCTGGGGACCATTCCGATTCGACGACTTCCGCCGCTCCGGCAACGGCGAGGAATTCCGATCGATCACACTCGGAATCTCACCACTCGCGATCGCATTTCCTTGCCTGGCTCTCGGGCTCTTCGGCTCGACGCGAATCCGTCGCCGGCGTTCTCGCGTCGATAGCCCATCGCGACCGGAGTTCCCGGATTCCGATCCAACGCGGTGCATTGGCGATGAGGCGGAGGTTCGTCCGAAATCGGAACTCGCTCGATCGCGCGAACCGCGTCCGGGCCTCTTCCGCCGACCGCGCGGAGCCTCGACCGAGGCAAGCCGATCTCGTTGGAACCTCCGAGGCAATGCCCCCGCTATCGAGATGGGGCTGAGACAGATATAGTGATGCTCTTTGGGGGTCGAGCTTCCACGGAGTTGCGTTGCGCATGGATTCGCCGATGGAACTCGAAGGGATCCTCCGCGAGCGGTTTGGGCTCGAGTCGTTTCGCCCCGGCCAGCGCGAGGCGATCGCGGAGGTGCTTCGGAAGCGCGACGTGCTCTGCGTGATGCCCACGGGCGGCGGCAAGAGCCTCTGTTATCAGTTGCCCGCTCTGGCGATGACGGGGGTGACGCTCGTCGTCAGCCCGTTGATCGCACTCATGAAGGATCAGGTGGACGCCCTCGCGGCCCGCGGAATTCGAGCCACGATGGTCAACAGTTCGCTCGATCCCGACGAGCAGTCGGCTCGGCTCCGGGAGATCGAGGCGGGGGCTCACGAACTGGTCTACGTGGCTCCCGAGCGATTTCGGAGTCCGCGCTTCGTGGAGTCGCTCGGACGGGTCGGCGTTGCGCTCTTCGCCGTCGACGAGGCGCATTGCATCTCGGAGTGGGGGCACGATTTTCGCCCCGACTACGCGCGGTTGGGCGAGGCGCGCCGCCTCCTCGGCGATCCGCCGTGCATCGCGCTCACGGCGACTGCGACCCAGGCGGTGCGCGACGACGTCGAGGCTCGTCTTCGGCTGCATGATCCCGCGCGGTTCGTCACGGGCTTCGATCGGCCGAATCTCTCCTACGCCGTCATCGACGCAGGCCGCGAGCGGGAAAAACCGGCCGCGCTTGCCGAGATCCTCTCCGGTGAGTCGGGCTCGGTCATCGTCTACGCTTCGAGCCGAGCGAAGTGCGAGAGCGTACGCGATTTCCTGGTCAGGGAGGCGCGGCGGCGGACCGTCGTCTACCACGCCGGAATGGACCGCGATCAGCGAACTCACGCGCAGGAGGCGTTCATGTCGGGCGAGGCGCAGGTCGTCGTCGCGACGAACGCCTTCGGAATGGGAATCGACAAGCCCGATATCCGCCTCGTCGTGCATTACAACCACCCGGGAACCCTCGAAGCCTACTACCAGGAAGCCGGCCGCGCCGGCCGCGACGGGCATCCCGCGAAGTGTCTCATGCTCTACTCGAAGGGAGATCGGCGAATTCAGGAGATGTTCATCTCCAACGAATATCCCGACCGCCCCGCCGTCGCGGCGGTGTACGATCTCCTCCGCGGTCGCGACGAAGATCCGATCGAGCTGACGCATGCGGAGATGAAGGAGCTTGCGGGACTCGATCTCAGTGAGTCGGGCGTGGGCACCGTGATCGACCTGCTCGAGAAGTCCGGGGCGCTCGAGCGGTTTCGCCCGCGCGAGAACCAGGCGATCGTGCGGCTGGACGCCGAGGCGGCATCGGGCGGCGACCTCGCCGATCGGCTCCATCCGCGGGCCGACGTCCAGCGGTTGGTGCTCCGCGCGGTGGTCGGTCTGGTCGGTTCGCGATACGGCGAGGCGATCTACTTCTCCCCCGAAGTGATCGCGGGGCAACTCGGTCTCGAACGCTCGGCGCTCACGCGTGCGCTTCGGGCGCTGGCGGACGAGCTGCCGATGGCCTACGTCCCTCCGTTTCGCGGAAACGCCGTCCGCCTCCGCGACCGCAAGGCCGAACTCAAGACATTCCCGATCGACTTCGCAGCGCTGACGGAGCGGCGACGGTTCGCGTTCGAGAAGCTCGATCGCATGGTCCGCTACGCGATGACTCGTGCGTGCCGGCGGGCGGATCTCCTCGAGTACTTCGGGGAGTCGGCTCCGAGCCGTTGCGGTCGCTGCGACAACTGCGGAATGGCCGAGGCGGGACCGAGCCGCGCGGTGAGCGTCTCCATCGAGTCGGGGGCGGCCCGAGAGTTGGTGCTCAAGCTGCTCTCCGGCGTGGCTCGAGCCCAAGGGCGAGTGGGTCAGCGATTGATCGAGCAGATGCTGGTCGGCTCACGATCGGAACGAATCGAGAGATCGGGGCTGAGTCGATTGAGCACATATGGAATTTTGAGCGAGTATCGCCAGGCCGACGTCGCCGCGCTCCTCGATGCCGCGGCGCGGGCAGGGCTCACCTCTTCGCGGGAGTACGAGCCGCATCGTCCCGTGCTCGAATTGACTGATGCGGGGCGGTCGTTCCTCAAGCAACCCGCAGCGATCGCACTCGACTTGCCGCCCGACCTCGCCGCGCGGTTTATCGAGGGCGGATCGAGGTCGCACGCGGCGGAGCGACCGACCGTGAGTCGCGCAGAGGTCGTCGCGTCGTCCAATGCGACGGATCCGAGCTCGAGCGAGGATGCCGCGCTTCGCGAGCGTTTGCGAACGCTTCGCACGGAGCATGCCCGGGCGGCGGGGCATTCTCCGTTCACGGTGTTCTCGAACGCCCTTCTCGAGGAGCTCGTTCGAATCAAGCCGAAGACCGTGCAGGCGCTCGCCGCGATTCCGGGTTTCGGTCCCGCCCGGCTCGAGCGTCATGGCCGTGCGATCCTCGATGCCATCATCGGTCAGTCGAAGTCGGACGGCGTTCTCGACACCGAGGAGACGAGCGAACGACCCGAGCCGAAGCGGGCCGAACCGAGCCGGCATCCGGTCGCGTCGGCGAGTACCGTCCCTGCGACCCCCGCTCGAGTACCGACCGAGGAGTGGACCTTCCGGCTTGTCGATCGCGGTTTCGGGATCGATGATATCGCCGCGATCCGCGGTCTCGAGCGGGCGGTCGTGATCCGTCATCTCAGTTGGACGATTCGCGCGGGGCGTGAGGTCCCATGGGACTCGGCGCTGCCCGCAGAACTCGTCGGACGATGGAAGGAGCACGCCCGAACCGGTAACCCGGACGCACCGCCGGAGGATTCCGAACAGTGGCCCGGGCTCTGGCCGCTGTTCCTCGACTGGTCCCGGCGGAGATGACCTGGTCCGTGTAGGATCGAAAAGAGAGGATGCGAGTAGATGCCGATCGAAGCGACTTGTCCGCAGTGCGGCCACATGGTCAAGGCGCCCGATGGATCGCAGGGCAAGAAAGGTCGATGTCCACGATGCGGCGGGATCGTCACGATCCCAGATCTGCCGGAGATCTTGGATGAGGAGGCGGTTTATCCGAGCGCGGCGGCGCCATTCTCTGCTCCGCCGCCCGTACCTACGGCATCTTCGATACCCACTCCAGGCACCGGAGACAGGGTCGACGGCCCCGAGGTGTTGGCCGCGGTTGCCGGTAAGCCCGCCAAGTGGTGGGGCTATCGATGCTGGATCGGCAAGACGACGATCACGCTCACGAACTCTCGATTGATCGAGCGAACCAAGGAGTTGGTCGATGAGCGAGACTGCGTCGTCCTCCTCTCGGCGGTCGACTCGGTCGAGATCGTGGCTCGCGGGAATCCGGCGTATCTCTTCCTCGCGGTGATCTCGAGCGGCCTGATCGGCGTGAATCCGGCGTTCGTGATCCTGCCGCTCATCTTCGTCGTCTTGTACTTCATCCTCAAGCTTCGATTCTTGATCATCTCATCCGACTCGAATCTGATGATCTTGGGCATCCTGCGCAACGAACAACTCGTTCGCGACTTCAAGCAGCGTGTGCTCGACGAGGCGGAGCGGGCGCGCTCGAGCGATTGATCGCCTGCGTGAGAACCCTCCGCGCGGGTCTCAACTCCCCGCGGCGAGTTCGAGACGCAGGCGGTTGAGGGCGTGCTTGGTGGTCCGGCGCTGGATGACGTCGCGCGGTTGTTCGGGGCCGAGTTCGAGGTTGCTGGTGGAGGTCCCGCGAGGCCCGGCGAGTCCGATGTAGACGAGCCCCACCGGCTTCTCGGGGGTTCCGCCGCCGGGCCCGGCGATGCCGGTGACGGCGAGCCCGTAGTCGGCTCCGAAGCGGTCGCGAACGCCCTCGGCCATGGCGGCGGCGGTCTCGGGGCTCACGGCTCCTCGGGTCTCGATCAGCTCGGCGGGGACGTCGACGAGGCGCGACTTGGCGTCGTTCGAATAAGTGACGAGGCCGCCGAGATAGGCTGCGGAGATGCCGGGGATCGAGGTGAGTCGGCTCGCGATCATGCCGCCGGTGCACGATTCGGCGGTCGCGAGCGTCTTGCCTTGGGCGATGAGCGACGCGGCCGCGGCGTCGGCGATATCGACGTCGCCCTCGCCGACGTAGATGTCGGCGAAGCGGGAACGGATCGTGTCGAGCGTCTCGGAGATCGAAGCGAGCGCCTCGGCTTCATCAGCACCCTCGCCGGCGACGCGGAAGCTGATCGTGGCGTCGGAGACGGTGATGCCGACCTCGGGCTTGCGTCCTCGGGCGGTGAGGTCGAGCGCCAACGACTCGACCTCGGCCTCGCCCTTGCCGAAGAGGTTGATCTTGCGATGGACGATGACGCGCGTCGCGAGACCTTCGGCGCGGAGCCGAGGCGCGACCTGTTCCGCGAACATCGCCTCCATTTCGTAAGGAACCCCCGGCAGGGCGGCGAACCAGGCCCGCGCGATCCGCATCCAGATGCCCGGCGCGGTCCCGATGCGATTGGGCAGCGGCTCGGCGCCCTCGGGGAAGAGGGCCTGGACGCGGTTTCGATCGGTCATGACGCGGTTGCGTCGTGCGAAGAGCGCTCGGATCGCCTCCAGCGAGGGCTCGTGGTGCACGAGGCCGACGCCCGCGACGTTCGCGAGGACCTGCCGCGTCAAGTCGTCCTGCGTCGGTCCGAGGCCGCCCGTGACGACCACGAGGTCGACGCGACGCGACGCGGTCCCGAAGGCGTCGACGTTGTCCTCCAGGTCGTCGCCGATCGACGTGTGGTACTTGACGCGGATTCCGAGGCGCCCGAGTTCCTCCGCGAGTCGTCGGCTGTTGGTGTCGAGGGCTTGCCCACTGACGATCTCTGTGCCGACGGCGATCAATTCCGCGATCATTCGGAGAACTCTCGGAGGGTCCGGGGTGTCGGAGAGGCGGCGACGCGCGAGGCAAGATGATCATACCAATCAATCGTCGGAACATGAAAGTTCGGCGAAGGGTGTCGAGCCGGGCATGCGATGTGGTCTAATGCGTTTGCATGCTCGACGCAGGTTCCGCAGGCGGGGAGGGTTACGGTCCTCCCCCAGCCCCGACGCTCTCAGCCCAGGTCGCCACGGGAGGTCCGGATTCATGCAAGGCTGTGTCCTGGAACGTCCGACCCTGGTTCTCAACAAGCAGTGGATGCCGGTGAATATCGCCCCGGTCTCCCGAGCGCTCACGTTGCTCTGGAACGAGGCGGCGATGGTCGTCGACCCCGACGACTTCCGGCTCTACAACTGGGCCGATTGGTCGAAGATGCGTCCGCGCGACGGCGAGCCGTTCATCCGCTCGGTCAGCTTCCTCCTCCGGGTGCCCGAAGTCCTGGCGCTGACGAAGCACGATCGACCACGCTCGAACTCCGTGACGTTCTGTCGCAGAAACGTTTTCAAGCGTGATCACTCGACGTGTCAATACTGCGGTTGCCAGCCTGGGAGCGAGGAGCTGACGATCGACCACGTGGTCCCGCGTTCGCAAGACGGACGGACCACCTGGGAGAACTGCGTGCTGGCGTGCGTCTCGTGCAACGCTCGGAAGGCGAACCGGACTCCCGACCAGGCCGGGATGAAGCTGCGTCGCGCGCCCTTCCGTCCGACCTGGAAGCCGCTGTATGGTTTGAATACCGTGCGGATCGAGAGTTGGTCCCGTTTCCTGTCGGAAGCGTACTGGACCGTTTCGCTCGAGTGACGCCGGTCCACCTCGAAGTCCTGCATCTCGACCATGAAATATCTCATCACCGGCGGCGCGGGGTTCATCGGAAGCCATCTCTCGGAGCGTCTGCTCCATGAGGGGCACGAGGTCCTCGTGCTCGACGACCTGAGCACGGGCCGCTATGAGAACGTCGCCGCACTCGAGGGCCGCCCGGGGTTCGAGCTCCGGGTCGCCAGCGTGACCGAGCCTCGGGTGGTCGAGAAGTGCGTGGTCGAGACCCAGGCGGTGTTCCACCTCGCGAGCGCCGTCGGGGTCAAGCTGGTGGTCGACCAGCCGGTGAAGACGATCGAGACGATCGTGAACGGAACCGACACCGTCCTCCGCGCCTGCGCCCGCTTTCGTCGTCCGATGCTGCTGACATCGACGAGCGAGGTGTACGGCAAGAGCGAGAAGATCCCGTTCTCCGAGGGCGACGACAGCGTTCTCGGCCCCACGACGACCCGCCGCTGGGCCTACGCATGCGCCAAGGCGCTCGATGAATTCCTGGCGATGGCCCATTGGAGCGAGACGCGTCTGCCGGTTGTCGTGGCTCGGCTCTTCAACACCGTCGGCCCCCGGCAGACCGGTCGCTACGGCATGGTGATCCCGCGATTCATCGACCAAGGGCTCGCGGGCGAGCCGATCACCGTCCACGGCGACGGCGGACAGAGCCGCTGCTTCGCGCACGTCGCCGACGTCGTGGGAGCCTTGATCCGACTCATCGGACTCCCCGAGGCGCGAGGGCAGGTCTTCAACGTCGGCAACGACCAAGAGACCACGATCCTCGCTCTTGCCGAGCGGATCCGCGACCTCACCGGCGGGCGCAGCGAGATCCGCAGGATCCCGTACTCCGAGGCATACGCAGCCGGTTTCGAGGACATGGCCCGACGCGTACCCGACCTCTCCAAGCTCCGCAACCTCATCGGCTATGTGCCGACCTACGACCTCGACCGGATCCTGACCGACGTTCTCGAGCACCGCCGCTCCGCGACCGCCTGATCCGCCTCGCCGTTCAGGATCAATGAACCGAGGTCGGCCCGAGGTGCAGGCAGGCGTTGACCGTCACCACCGTCGGTTTCTCTCCGTCATATCTGATGACGTTGATGCCTCCGTTGGCCTGGCGGATCGCGCGGGCGCGATCGATCGGAATTCCCAGCAATCCCGCGAGATACGCGCGGCAGGTGACGTTGTGGCCGATCACGACGATCGAGCGGCCCGCGTACGCCGCGGCCGTGCGGGCGAGTGCCGGAGTGACCCGACGCTGGACGTCGAGAAACGACTCGCCGCCGGGATAGGGTACGGTCCCCGGCGCGGCGTGGAATCGGTCGTGATGCTCGGGATCGAGGGCCTGGGCCTGGTCCCAGGTGAGATTCTCCCAGCGACCCAGATCGGCCTCGATCAGATCGGATTCGACGACGACCTCGAGGCCGCGAGGCTCCGCGATGATCTCGGCCGTCTCGCGCGAGCGGAGCAGGGGGCTCGCGACGACCGCGGCGACCTCGACGCCCGCGATTGCGAGCGCCCTCGACGCCGCCTCGGCCTGGCTCCGGCCCGCGGCGTCGAGAGGGAGGTCGAGACCTCGGCCCTGGAGACGATACGGCACGTCGAGATTCGCAGCGGTCGCGCCGTGGCGGACGAGGTACACGATCGTCGTCATTTCGAGGGTCTCGGGTCGGGGGTCGGGCGCGAGATCGGTGCGGTGTCGGCTGCGTCCGAGAGTCTTCGGAGGCCTTGGACGATCCGGCCCGCGACGCGGACCGCCTCGATGAGGCTCGTCGTCTCGGCCTCGCCGCGCCAGGCGATGTCGAACGCGGTGCCGTGCGCCACGCTCGTCCGCACGATCGGAAGGCCCAGAGTGATGTTGACCGCCCGCTCGAAGCCGACCGACTTGAGTGCGACGTGCCCTTGATCGTGATACATCGCGACGACGACGTCGAATCCGCCGCCGAGGGCGCGGTGAAACAGAGTGTCGGCCGCGATCGGCCCGACGACGTCGATACCCAGACTCCGAGCGATCTCGACCGCGGGCGCGAGGATCAAGCGCTCCTCGTCGCCAAAGAGGCCGTTCTCGCCGGCATGCGGATTCAGCCCCGCGACCGCGATCCGCGGCGCGGCGCCTCCGGTGATCGCTCGAAACGAGGCGTCGCCGAGTTCGATCTTGGCTCGCACGCTCTCGATCGTGAGCAGTTCGAAGACCTTCCTCAGCGGTACGTGGAGCGTCGCGTGGAGCACTCCCAAGCCGTGCGGGCCGCCCTGCGGCGGTCCCAGATAGAGCATCATGCCGTGTTCCGCCACCCCGCACCGCTCGGCGAGGATCTCGGTATGTCCCGGGTGCGAAACGCCCGCCTCGTGGAGCGATTCCTTGTTGAGCGGGAGGGTCGTGATCGCGTCGACCCGGCCTTCGAGCGCCAGGTCGATCGCCTCGACGAGGAAGGCGTGCGAGCCCCAACCCGCGCGCGGATCGACTTGTCCCGGCTCGATCGAACTGAGATCGAGGCCCGTCGGGTTCCAGCACGGAATGACGTCGCTCGAGGAGTCGGTCAGCCTGGGCAAGACCAGCCGTTCCACATGGAGATCGAGCCCTGCGCAGAGGACAGCCTTCTCGAGAGTGGCGGCGCAACCGATCACGATCGGCCTCGCCAACTCGCGAAGCGGCGACGCGACCCAGGCCCGAGCGATCAGTTCGGGGCCCACTCCCGCGACGTCGCCCATGGTCAGGGCGACGATCGGCAAGTCGGTCGGATTCTCGATCACGATCGATCCGCTCCCTCGGCCGCGAGCGTTCGAGGCTCGCGCCGAGTCGGTCCGGGGCAACCCCGAGGACCCGGGCTCGCGACCTCATTGCGCGACCGAACCGTATTGTCTCGGATCCACACCCGCGAGGGAAGCCGAGTCGCGTCCGACCGAGACAACTAGGCGGGGGGAAGCACGCTCGATAGAGTAGAACCTCCGCCTTCTCGGTAGTCTCTCGCTCGTCGGAGTCCGTCGATGCTCGACCATGCGCTCAAGGACCATGTCGTCCGCCGCATCTTGCCCAAGGTCAAGACCCCCGCGCAGTACGTGGGCGGGGAGCGGAACAGCATCGTCAAGGACCATTCGACCGTCGCCGGTACGGTCTGTCTCGCGTTTCCGGATACTTACGGACTTGGCATGAGCCACCACGGGCTCCAGGTCCTCTACAGCTTGATGAATGCGCGAGATTGGGCGTGCGAACGCGTCTTCACCCCGCTGCCCGACTTCGAGCAGGCGCTTCGCGACCACGGCTTGCCGCTCTATTCGCTCGAGACGTTCACACCGCTCCACCGCTTCGACGTCCTCGGGTTCTCGCTCCAGTACGAGGTCTGCTACACGAACGTGCTCACGATGCTCGACCTCGGCGGCATCCCGCTGAAGGCCGAGGACCGAGGCGCCGACGACACGCTCGTGATCGCGGGCGGTCCGGGAGCCCAGAACCCCGAACTCCTCGCACCCTATATCGATCTCTTCGTCCTCGGCGACGGCGAGCCGAGCCTTCCCGTCGTCTGCGAGATGTGGGCCGCGATGAAGGGCGACCACACGCTCAGCCGCGAGGAGAAGCTCGCCAAGATCGCCGGTGCGGTCGACTGGGCTTATGTCCCGCGGTTCTACAACCACGTCTTCCACGAAGACGGTACGATCGCCTCGATCGAGCGGACCCGCTCCGACGTTCCCGCGGCGATCAAGGCGTGCGTCATCGACGACCTCGACGCCACGCCGCTTCCCGTCCGACCGATCGTGCCGTTCGTCGAAACCGCGCATGACCGGATCGCGATCGAGATCATGCGCGGATGCCCCTGGCAGTGCCGCTTCTGCCAGAGCACCGTCATCAAGCGACCGCTCCGCTACCGGACCGTCGAGACGATCGTCGACGCTGCGCTCGCCAGCTATCGCAACACCGGCTACGACGAGATCAGCCTGCTCTCGCTCTCGACCAGCGACTACCCCGACTTCGAGCGACTGGTCACTCGGATGAGCGAGGTCTTCACTCCCCTCGGGGTCAAGATCAGCCTCCCCAGCCTGCGCATCACCTAGATGCTCAAGAAGATCCCCGCGCTCCTGGCCGAGGGCCGACGCGGCGGTCTGACACTCGCGCCCGAAGTCGCCCGCGACGACATGCGCGAGCAGATCCGCAAGCCGATCGACAACAAGGACCTCTACGAAGGCGCGGCCGAGGCCTTCCGGCGCGGTTGGAGGAAGGTCAAGCTCTACTTCCTCTGCGGTTTGCCGGGCGAGCGCCAGGTCGACCTCGACGGCATCGTCGAGATGGCCGAACAGATCGCGATCATCGGCAAGGAGGTCACCGGCCGCTTCGCCGAGGTCACCGCGAGCGTCTCGAACTTCGTGCCCAAGCCACACACGCCCTATCAGTGGAGCGGCATGCAGACCCGCGAGTACTTCCAGTGGGCGCACCGCTACCTGCGGTCGAAGGTCCGCATCCGCTCCGTGACGATCAAGGCGCACGACATCGAGCGGAGCATGCTCGAGGGGATCCTCACCCGCGGTGATCGCAAGGTCGCCGCCGCCATGGAAGAAGCCTGGCGCAGGGGAGCGCGTCTCGACGCCTGGTCGGAACACTTCGATCCCAAGCTCTGGTGGAACGTCTTCGACGACGCCGGGATCGACGTCGCCTTCTACTCCCAACGCGAGCGCCCGGTCGATGAGATCCTTCCGTGGGATCACATCCACGTGAAGAAGGGCCGCGAATACCTCGCGAAGGAACAGAATCGGTCGGTGCTCCAGCTCGAGGCGATGGCGAGCGCGATCTGATTCGCTCGCCGAGCGGTGGTCGGCCGAGAAGACGCTTCGGGACGTCGACCGGGGCGCGGGTTCGTTGTGTGGAAGGGCTCGATGTCACTCGAAGATGCATCATCGACACCCGGCGCGGCCGACTCCCCGCCTTCGATCGACGACACCCCCGCGTCCACCCGCGCGCGCACGCCGCTCTGGCCGTTCCTCTGCCTGCTGCTCGCGCTCGGCTGGACCGTGCTGCTCCGCGTGCCCCTCGTCATCAACGCCGGGGCCCACCTCGACAGCGACGTCTCGGTCGACGGCATCACCCTGATCGAGCTCCTCGAAGGCAAGTTCCGCTGGCACTACCCTGGGACGCCTCATATCGGCATCGCCCCGGTGCTCGCATCGTTGCCTCAAGCCCTCGTCTTCGGAGTCGGACCCGAGACCCTGATCAGCGGCGGCGTCGTGATCTGGATGCTCGTCGTCGTCGCCTGCTTTGCGCTCTCCTGGCGTTCCGACGGTCCGATCGCCGCCTGCGGCGCGCTCGTGCCGCTCACCTTCGCATCGACCGGCTTGATCTGGCTCTCGGGTCGGATCACGGGCGGTCACCTCCTCTCGGTCGCGATGCACGCGGGGATCTTCCTGGGGCTGCAGCTCGTCGCGGCGCGACCAACCCTGCTCCGCGCCGCGGCGCTCGGCGTCTGGGCCGGTCTGAGCCTCTGGGTCGACCAAATGGCGATCGTGAGCCTCGCCGCTCTCGTTCCGGCGGCGGGCTACCTCTGGTGGCGGCGAGGTCGCCCGATCTCCGCGGTTCGGCTGGTCGTCGCGTTCGTCATCGGGCTGCCGATCGGCCTCGCTCCTCGGATCATCGGCAATCGCGTCGACCCATACGACGCCTACGGTGAACAGTTCACCGCGATCTGGGACGAGCGCGAGCTGCAGCGACACACGCGCTTGCTCATCATGGACTGCCTGCCTCGACTCGTCGCCGGCCACCGGATCCCCTCGCTGCTCGCCGATCCGTCGCCGTCGATGATCCCGAGTTCACCGATCCAACCGGTCGAGCGCGACCGACGCGGAACGTTCGACGAGGTCCCCGCGCATCTGGCGGCGATCCTGTTCGTCGCGGCGATGCTCTGCGTGCTCGACCTCCGCGGCTCTCCCGAGGCCGGCGCAGTGCGGATCGGACTGCTCGCCGCCTGCGCCGCGACTGCCGCAACGTTCATCATCAATCGCAACATCTTCAATTCCGACAACTACCGCTATCTGGTCTTCTTCATCGTCCCGTGGGCGCTCGGGTCGGGTCGAGCCCTCGAACGACTCGGCCGACTCGGGTCGGGCGGCGCGGGCCTGGCGATGCTCTCGGTCGCGGTCTTCGCGGGCGTGATGACCGTCGACGCCCGCAACTGGTACGCGCGCTACGGGTGGGTCGACGGCTGGAAGCCGGTCGTCGCCAAGGTGGAGCGAGACGAACTCGAGTGGCTCGAGCAGCATCCCGAGGTCGACGCCATCGTCGGCAACTACTGGGAGGTCTACCTCCACACATTCCTCACGGGGGGACGTGTGAAGGGCGTGCCGTTCGCCGTCTATCCGAATCGCTTTCCCGAGTGGTCGGCCTACTGGCCGGGGAGCCGACCCCAGTACATCTTCGTCGCCTTCGGCCGTTCGTTCGAGGGACGCTCCTACCGAGCGGCGGCGGAACGAGACGGGGGAGCTGCAGTCTTCCAGGGGCGACGGATCTGGATCGTCCATTGGCCGGGCGACAAGGAAATCCCCGTGACGCCATGAGCGACGAGCCCAACGCAGCCCCAGTTTCGGTTCCCACCACGACCGGCTCCCGCCCCTGGAGCGCGGGCGACCTCCTCGCGCTCGCGATCTGGACTCTCGCCGTCGTCGTCTTCTTTCGCGACGCCGTCGGTCTCGTGAAGGCGTTCTTCTATTTCGACATCACCGAGATCAACTTCCCGTATCGCGACTTCCTGGCCCGCGAACTCCGGCTCGGCCGCTTCTCACGCTGGTTCCCGGGCTTGTATTGCGGTCAGCCGCTCTACAGCGAGAGCCAAGCCGGGTATCTCCATCCCCTCACGCTGCTCTTCTTCCCCTGGCTCGAGACCTGGAAGGCGTTCAACCTCTCCGTGGTGCTCTCGGTCTGGCTGACGGGAGCGGGGACCTACGGCTGGCTGCGACGGACCTCGTCGCCCGTCGCCGCGCTCACCGGGGCGGCGATCTTCGGCGCGAGCGGATTCGTCTGGGCGCACCTGATCCACACGAGCATGACCAACGCGCTCGTGAGCGTGCCCTTCGTGATCTGGGGGCTCGAGGCGGCCTGGGCCGGAGCCCGGAAACGCGGAGTCGCGCTCGGAGCCCTCGCGCTCGCCTGCCAGGTCTTCGCCGGGCATCTCCAGGATACGTTGCTCACCGGGGCGCTCGTCGGCGTCTACGCACTCTGGCGAGCGGGGTTCGCCTCCACTCGCCGGGCTCGCCTCGAGGCCCTCGCGATCCCCACGCTCCTCGTCGCCTTCGGCGTCGGACTCGCGGCGGTCCAGTGGATCCCCTCCAAGGAACTCCTCGATCGATCCCCCCGCGCCGAGGGACTCTCCTGGGAACAACTCACCTACGGCTCCTGGCACCCCGAGCTCCTCCCCACCCTCGTCGTCCGCGAGGCCCACGGCACCCGCGCCCGCGATACCGACTGGATGGACGGCTTCTACCCCTACCACGAGATGAACGCCTACGTCGGCCTGGTCGCCTTGATGCTCGCCGTGATCGGCGGAGCAGGGGCCCGAGACCGCCGGATCGCGTTTTGGGTCTTCGTCGCCGGCTTCTCGCTGCTCCTGATGCTCGGCCGGTTCACCTTTCTCTTCGACCATCTCCACCGCGTTCCCATCCTCGGCAGTTCGCGCATCCCCGTGCGCTTTCATCTCTGGATGTCCTTGGCGATCGCCGCACTCGCCGCCGCGGGGGTCGACCGGATCATCCGCCTGGGCTCGGTCCGCCTGCGATCGGCCTTCGGCTTCGCGACACTGCTAGTCGTCGCCTCGATTCCGCTCCTCTACTACGCCTACGAGCCGATCTGGACCGAACCGAAACGGTGGAACACCGCCTATCACGCCGCCCGGTTCGCTTGGCTCGGCCGCGAACTGGCGATCGCCTCGATCCGCACGGCATTGGTCGTCGGCGCGGCGGTCGTGTTTCTGCGGCTTCTGGTTCGAGCCCGCTCGGAAGCGATCCGGTCCCGACTCGCGTGGGCCTTGCCGATCCTGATCCTGATCGACCTCTTCGGCTCGCACCTCGACGACGCCCCCACCATCGACCCCTCGTACTGGACCTCCGCGCCTCGGGTCGTCGAATTCCTGCGAAGCGAACCGAATCTCGGCCGAGTATTCGGGGTCGCCGACCGTTCGGCGGGCGAGCCGGGTTACGCGTCCGAGTTCGTCGACTTCCCCGCCTCGCGCGAGACGCTCGGTTGGAGCCTCGCGCCGGTTTGGGGCTTGCGTTCCTCGACCGGCGAGACGCCGATCATCCCCAGGCGGATGCTGCTCTACACCGACAACGCCGCATATCCCAGCGGCCGATTTCACATCGAGGGCGTGACCCACGTTATCAACAGCGGCCCGGTGCTGTCGGTCATCGACCGCAACCCGGTCCGCATCGGCTCCGCGCAGGTGCATCGCAACCCGCGAGCCCTTCCGAGACTCCGCATTCTGGGTCGACCGATCCACGTCGCCGATGAAGATGCCGCCGCGCGGGCTCTGACGACCCGGGGGGCGGACTACCCGAACCGGATCATCGTCGAGGACCCGGCTCGATCGCTCGCTCCCGACGCCTCGAGCAGCGGCTCCGCGCGGTTCGTGGTCGACGATCCCGAGCATCAGGTGATCGAGGCCGAGCTCGACGCTCCCGGCTACCTCTTCATCGCCGACGCCTTCGACCCGGGCTGGACCGCCGAGGTCGACGGCACCCCCGCGCCGATCTTGCCGGCCGACGTCGCCTTCCGCGCGATCTTCCTGACGAAAGGAACCCACCGGGTCGAACTCCGCTACCGCCCCCGCGGATTCGTGCTTGGCTTGGGGATCAGCCTGGGTACGCTCGCGCTGGTGCTCGCGCTCGGCTTCGCGCCACTGCCGCGGCCGACGCCCGCGTCGGAGAACGACGAGATCGCTCGGCCCGGGCGTCTCGGCTGGATCGGGCTCGGTCTCTTCTGCGCGATCGTCCTCGCCTCGGCGGTCACCTGGAACGGCTCGAGCCTTGCGATCCACGATCGCTGGTCGGGCAGCTTCCACCGCTTCACCTGGGGAGCGGGCCTCGAGGCGATCAACCCGGTTCGCGGCTCGATCGGCCGGTGACTAGGTATCCGTCTGATTCCGCGTCAAACAAGGCATTGTTTGAATTGACAATAATAAACGTCCCCCCAACCAATCTTGCAGATTGCGAAAGAGGGACGTGAAGAGTGCAGTTCAGCATTGCCCAGCGATCGCTAGTCGTCCCGGAACGAGTCTCTTTGTGAGCTTGCAGCCTCTCATGAAGCCGTAACTGTCATCATGAGTGTCTTCAACACTAGATACGTTCCATTCGGCTGAAGTCGCTCGGCCCTCACGATGAGAGTGTAGGTTCCCGCTGAGGGCAGGTTGGGGCGCTCACTGATAGGCGTCGCCGGAAGGTTATTAGAATCGAAACCGACCGAGGTGTTACCGGGAGAACCCGTCATGACGTTTCCGCTAAAGAAAGTCAGACCGCTGCTTGCATCAAGGACGGTCAATGTAACTCTGGTAGGTTTCGGACTGTAGAATTAGTAACTGAAAGAACCCATGACTCGAAGGGCGCCAACCGAGACGTTGGTCGAGGATGGCATGGTGATCGAACCGGAATATCCGGGATCGTCCGCCAAGGCTGTAGTCGGACCAAGCAAGAAGAGGGTTGCGAGGGCGAGAGGCGAACAATTGCAAACTCTCATGGTGCATCTCCAGTCGAGGAACGAGGATCTGGATCGGAGGGGAAATCAGCCACCGGAATGGTGATCCGAGCACCACGCTCGGACAACTATTGTCAGAGTGCCTCGGAGGAGATCGGTTCGTTGCCGTTCCGGCTCCCCAGAGACCTCCAAACAGCGAGCGAGATCGACTCCTTCATGAAGTGAACGTGCCCATCCGCGAAGAGCGAGTGCGCTCCCGATGGATGCATGCTCCCCGCGCTCCAGGCGCCCCAGGAAACGTGGGTTCCGTTCGTGCAGTTCTTGCCGTTCACGACATTGACGTGATTGTAGCTGGTGAAGATCGGCCCGGAGTTCAGCCACTTCATGCCGCGTTCCTCGATGACGATCCGCACAGGTGCCGCAGGCCGATTGCATTCCGAGACGAAGCGGTCGAATTCCGAGGGGTCGACGCGCAGCGCGGGGGTGCCGAAGGCGACGCGGCGCGGGTTCGTGGAGGAGTATCCGCTCCTCAGGAATTCCGAGAATGCGATGGTATGGCTCGTGCCGTCGCTGATCTCGCCGACGCGAAGGCCCGACCGAGTCACGAATCCATTGGACCCGAATCGAGTGAAGCCTCCACCCTCGTTCACGCCGTAGTTCGTTCCGATGACCGGGAATTCCGGGTCGGACGGGCAGACGAAGAGCGCGAGCTTTACGCGCGCCGCGGTCTCGTTCCTTTCGTCGTCCGCGATCCATGCGGCCTGGAAATTGACGGCATTGAAGATCGGCGCTTGCTCGAGTTCGGGCAGCAGCATCGCGTGGTGGGAGAAGCTCGACTGATGGGGGAAGCAGCCTTTCACCCCTTCGTAGGAGTGCAATGCCAGCCCAATCTGACGAAGGTTGTCGACGCACCGGACCCGGCGTGCGGCCTCCCGAGCCGCCTGCACCGCGGGCAGCAATAAAGCCGCCAGGACCGCTATGATCGTGATCGTGACGAGGAGCTCCACCAGTGTGAAGCCCGAGGAGAGGTCGGGAGTCGCCGCCGACACGGAGGGCCGTCTGAGCGTATTCATCGGATCGCCTCGCGGGAGTGCACGCGGCCGAGAGGAGGATCGCCGCCTCCTGCCCAGGCGTATAGGTACTCTCTTTCGCCCGACGGCGTCAAGACCGGCATCGAGGAATGACTCTCGGGGCGGAGTTCCGGCGGTCGAGAGGTCTCGCGCGGTTTCGCGATTCCCGCGAATCGCGCTTGCAATCGGCGGCTCCGGGGGATATCCTCACACACTTCCCAGTGTTGAAGAGATTCCGTACGGCATGACACAGGCCGGGTAGTCCGTGGGGCAAGCGATGGCGATCACGAAGGAGAAGAAGGCGGAGATCATCGGGTCGTTCGGTCGCGAAGCGACGGATACGGGCTCGCCCGAGGTGCAGATCGCCTTGTTGACGGCCCGGATCAACGACCTCACCGAACATTTCAAGGCTCATGCCAAGGATCACGCCAGCCGCCGAGGGCTGCTGATGATGGTCTCGAAGCGTTCGAGCCTGCTCAAGTATCTGCGGCTGCACAACCGGAAGAGCTACCTCGAGGTGATCGGCCGGCTCGGCATCCGCAAGTGAGTCGTACACATCCGCCGGACGGCCCGCGATCGGGTCGCTCCGGCGGTTCTCGTTTTCCGGCGGCACGCCGATCCACGGACCGCGGATCGGCCGATTCGCCCGCTCGATCGGACGCATCGCGGCGCCGCGATCGAGATCCCCGGGCCACGGAGCCCTCGGCGACGCACGGCGTCGCAACGCTCCGTCCCGTCTCGCCCGTGGGGTTTGCGCCCGGTCGACTCCTCTCTTCCCACAGCGTTCGCCGGCCTCGTCGTCGTCGCGACGCCGGCTCGAATCCGTACCACAACTCGCGCTGCACCGGCCGAGGTAGGAACTGAATGTCCAGCAACCAGATCCGTCGCCCCGTCTCCGTCGAACGGACCGTCGGCGGCAAGACCATCTCCATCGAAACCGGTAAGCTCGCCAAACAGGCGACGGGTTCCGTCGTCGTTCGCCTCGGCGACACCATGACCCTGGTCGCGACCGTCGCCGGTCCGGGACGCGAGGGGCTCGACTTCTTCCCGCTCCAGGTCGAATACCGCGAAAAGGTCTACTCGGCGGGTAAATTCCCCGGCGGATTCATCAAGCGCGAAGGACGGCCCTCCACGAAGGAGATCCTCACCTCGCGGCTCATCGACCGCCCGATCCGCCCGCTCTTCCCCGACACCTACCGCGACGAAGTCCAGATCCAGGCCGGCCCGATCTCGGCCGATCGACAGAACGACCCCGACGTCCTCTCGATGATCGGCGCCTCGGCCACCCTCATGCTCTCGCGGGTGCCGTTCCTCGGGCCGATCGGATCGGTGCGCCTCGGTCGGATCGACGGCAAGTTCGTTGCCTTCCCCACCGCCGCCGAACTCGCCCAGAGCGACCTCGACCTCGTCGTCGCCGGAACCGACCGCCGGATCGTCATGATCGAAGGGTTCGGCCAGGAACTCTCCGAGCCCGAGATGGGCGACGCGATCATGGAAGCCCAGCGCCTCAATCAAGAGGTGATCGCGCTCCAACACGACCTGATCGCCGCGTGCGGACTGCCTCCGTTCGTCAAGGTCGAGACTCCCGCCGACCCGCTTCGCAAGCTGATCTACGACCGCTACCGTCACGAACTCCGCGACGCGAAGCAGGTCCACCTCAAACACGACCGCAAGGCCGCGACCAAGGTCATCCTGGAACGCGCGATCGCCGAACTCGCCCCCGAGGGCGGCGAGGTCACGGCGGCTCAGGTCAAGGCCGCCTTCTCGCCCGTCGAGGAGAAGATCGTCCGCGAGTTGATCCTCGAAGGCAACCGCCCCGACGGACGCGGCCCGCGCGACCTCCGGCCGATCTCCTGCGAGGTCTCGCTCCTGCCCCGTGCCCACGGCTCGGCGCTCTTCCAACGCGGTGAGACCCAGGCACTCGTCACCACCGTCCTCGGCACCGCCGCCGACGAGCAGAAGGTCGACGGCTTGATCGACGAATACTCGAAGAAGTTCATGCTCGACTACAACATGCCGAGCTTCGCCGTCGGCGAGATCCGCCCGATCCGCGGGCCCGGCCGCCGCGAGATCGGCCACGGAGCCCTCGCCGAGCGATCGGTCGCTCCCGTGCTCCCCGAGCCGAGCCGCTTCCCCTACACCATCCGCTGCGTCTCCGACATCCTCGAGTCGAACGGTTCGAGCTCGATGGCCTCGGTCTGCGGCGCGACGCTCAGCCTCATGGACGCCGGCGTCCCGATCAGCGACCCCGTCGGCGGCATCTCCATCGGACTCGTCGAGGATGAAGAGACCGGTCGGCACGTCCTCCTCACCGACATCATCGGCGACGAAGACCACTACGGCGACATGGACTTCAAGGTCGCCGGAACCCAGCGCGGGGTCACCGGCATCCAGCTCGACCTCAAGAACCAGGGGATCAGCGAGCAGATCGTCCGCGAGACGCTCGACCAAGCCCTCGAGGCTCGCCTCGAGATCCTCCGAGCCATGCTCCGCTCGATCAAGCGTCCTCGCGACGAGATCTCGATGAACGCCCCGCGTCTCATCCAGATCCAGATCAACCCCGAGAAGATCGGCCTCGTCATCGGCCCCGGCGGCAAGACGATCCGCCGGCTCCAAGACGAGACCGGCGCCAAGATCGACATCGAGGACAGCGGCATCGTCACCCTCTCGGGCCTCGACGCCGCGGGCGTCGAAGCGGCTCGCGACAAGATCCAGGCGATGACCGAAGGCGTTCAAGTCGGTCGGATCTACGAAGGCCGCGTCTCCTCGATCAAGGACTTCGGCGCCTTCGTCGAGATCCTGCCCGGTCGCGACGGTCTGGTGCACATCTCCGAACTCTCCGACGGCTACGTCGGCTCGGTCAACGACATCTGCCGCGTCGGCGACATGATGCTCGTGAAGGCGATCGCCATCGACGACCAGGACCGCGTCAAGCTCTCCCGCAAGGCGGCACTCGCCGAGCGTGAGATCGAGGACCCGTTCGCGGGCAACACGCCCCCGCCCGGCGGTCGTCCTCCGGGCGGCGGCGATCGCGGCGGTCCGCCCCGGCGCCCCGGCGGCGATCGCGACCGTCCCCGCCGCGACTGAGTCGACTCCGCCCGAGCTTCCGACACCGATCGGAAGCCGGGCGCCCTCCTTTCCGCTCCGCCGGTGCGATCTCCCGATCGCCCGGCGGAATCGCATTCCGAAGCGCTGGTCCTTGCGGACGGGCGTGGTATCATTCCCTTCGATTCGACCCAGGAACGGAATCCTCGCGCGGAGCGCACCTGCCTCGATCTCGAGGGTTTCGCGTCATGTCCGACCTCGCGTTCGTCTCGAATTCCGCGTCGCCCGGTTCGCCCGATCCCACCGTCGGTCGAACGCGGTCGGGGTCGGAATCCGGACTCGTCGAGGCGCAGGCCCCGGGCGACCTCCCCCACGCCGACACCGCCTACCTGATCGGCGGCCTGGTGCATGAGATCCGGAATCCGCTCTCGACCATGGGGCTCAACCTCGACCTCCTTGCGGAGGAACTGAGGGATCCCGAGTCGACGCGCGATCGCCGCATGCTCCAGAAGGTCGAACGCGTGCGCCGCGAGACGAAGCGGCTCGAGGAGATCCTCGAGGATTTTCTTCGTTTCATTCGAGTCCGCGACCTCGCTCTGGTTCGGGTCGACCTCAACTCGGTCGTCGAGGAACTCCGCGACTTCTGCGAGCCGCAATGCTTCGCACAGAAGGTCGTGATCCGTGTGCAATACGACGATGCTCTACCCAACGTTCTTCTCGATGTCGACTTGTTCAAGCAGGCGCTCTTGAATCTCTTGCTCAATGCTCAGAAGGCGATGCCCGACGGCGGCGACCTGATCCTGCGGACCAGGGTCGACGTCGGAGGGTGGGCGACGCTCGACGTGATCGACACCGGCTGCGGCATGGATGAAGAAACGCTCGCGAAAGCATTCGTGCCGTTCTTCTCGACCCGCAAGGGAGGCAGCGGCCTCGGATTGCCGACCACGCGGCGGATCATCGTCGCCCACGGCGGCACGATCGACGTCCGCAGCGAGCCGGGGCGCGGTTCGCAGTTCACGGTGCGACTCCCCGCGGCGCCCGAAGCGTCCGCCGGTCGCTCGGTCGCGGGGGCCTGAAGTCGCATGGATGCCCAGCAGATCCGGGTCCTCGTGGTCGACGACGACGAGCCTCACGCCGAGGCGGTCGCCGAGAGTCTCGAACGTGTCGGCTATGAATGCGTCGTCGCGGGGTCGGGACGCGAGGGGCTGCGACTCATCGAAGAGCAGACATTCGACATCGTGCTCACAGACTTGATCATGGACGGCGTCGGCGGGCTCGAGATCCTCGGAAAGGCGAAGCGCGAGCTGCCCGACGCCGAGGTCGTGATCCTGACAGGGCACGGCACGATCAAGACCGCCGTCACCGCGATGCAGGCCGGAGCGACCACCTATCTCACCAAGCCGCTCGACATCAGCGAGCTCCGCACCGTCGTCGACAAGGCCTCGCAATCCCAGCGCCTCGCTCGCTCGAACATCGCACTCAAGAAGCAGCTCAACGAGCGATTCGGGTTTCAGGGCGTGGTCGGCAACTCGCCGTTGATGCACACCGTCGTCGAGCGGCTCCGCCAGATCGCGCCGACCTCGGCGACCGTGCTCATCACCGGCGAGAGCGGCACGGGCAAGGAACTCGTCGCCAAGGCGATCCACAACAACAGCCCGCGCCAGTACAAGCCGTTCGTCCCCCTGAACTGTGCGGCGCTCAGCGAGAACATCCTCGAGAGCGAGCTCTTCGGCCACGTCCGAGGCGCGTTCACCGGGGCCGATCGCGAGCGCAAAGGGTGGGTCGAGCATGCCAACGGCGGTACGCTCTTCCTCGACGAAGTCGGCGACATCCCGCTCTCGACCCAGGTCAAGCTGCTCCGCGTGCTCGAGTCGGGCGAGATCGTCCGCGTCGGGTCGAATGAGCCGGTGAAGGTCAACGTGCGCTTGATCTCGGCCACGAATCGCGACTTGAACGACGCGATCGCCGCGGGGTCGTTTCGGCAGGACTTCTACCATCGGATCAAGGTGATCAGCGTCAAGCTCCCGCCCCTTCGGAGCCGGCGCGAGGATATTCCGCTGCTCATCGACTACTTCCTCAAAGACTTCAATCAATCTCACGGCAAGAATGTTCAGTCGATCACGCCGGCGGCTCGGAAGGTGTTGATGACCTATTCCTGGCCGGGCAACGTGCGCGAGCTTCGCAACACGATCGAGAGCATGGTGGTGATCGACATGGATGGTGTGCTCGACCTCGACGACCTGACGGAGGATCTCCAGACGGTCTCTCCGGCGGCAGGCGGCGCGGTCTCGATCGCGGCGGCCGCGGGATCGTCCCCCTTGCTCGGCCAATCGTTCAAAGAAATCGAGAAGTTCTATATTGCCGAGACGTTGAAGCTCACCAACGGCAACCGCGAGGAGGCCGCGCGGATCCTCGAGATCGGCGAGCGCACACTCTATCGCAAGCTCAAGGAATACGAAGTCGGCTGAGCCCCGACTGCGCCCGACGACGTTCGGCAGAGGAGGACGACCGGTGGGAATCATCCAGCGGCTCTCGCCCGCCGTGATCAATCAGATCGCCGCGGGCGAGGTGATCGAACGCCCCGCGAGCGTGGTCAAGGAACTCCTCGAGAACGCCATCGACGCAGGCGCGTCGCGAATCGATCTCGCCGTCGAGCGCGGAGGCAAGGATCTGATCCGAGTCACCGACAACGGCAAGGGAATCGATCCCGACGACCTGCCGCTCGCCTTTCAACCCCACGCCACCAGCAAACTCGTCGAGGCCGACGACCTCTACCGAATCCGCACGCTCGGCTTCCGCGGCGAGGCTCTCGCGGCGATCGCCGAGGTCTCGAAGACGACCTGTCGTTCCCGTACCGCCGACGCCGACTCGGCGCACGAGATCCGCATCGAGGCCGGTCGCTCGAGCGAGGTCGAGCCCTGCTCGGGGTCGCCGGGCACGGTGATCGAAGTCCGCGAGCTCTTCCACAACACGCCCGTTCGACGCGCCTACTTGAAGTCGGATCAGACCGAGGCGGGCCACGTCGCCGAGATGTTCGCGCGGATCGCCCTCGCGCACCCCACCATCCACATGACCTACCGATCCTCGGGCAAGGTGATCCACGACCTCCCGCCGATGACCGGCTCGCGTGAGCGCGTCGCCGTCTTCTTCGGAACGGAAACGGCCGATTCGCTGCTCTGGGTCGAGAGTCGCGTCGAACGAATCCATCTCTGGGGGTATGTGGGACACCCTTCGCAGAGCCGCTCGAGCAACAAGGGGCAGTTCCTCTTCGTCGGCGGACGATTCGTGAGGGATCGCTCGCTCTCTCATGCACTCGCCGAGGCATATCGCGGATTGCTGATGGTTGGGCGTTCGCCGATCGCGTTCCTCCACCTCGACATCCCGCCCGACGAGGTCGACGTCAACGTCCACCCGACCAAGATCGAGGTTCGATTTCGCGACGGGCACCGGATCTACAGCCAGTTGCTCTCGACGATCCGCCAGACCTTCCTCGCGGGCGATCTCCACGCGCGGCTCCAGGGCCCGCGCGACGAGACCTCCGCGGCGCCCGCGGCTCCGAGCCGTGCGCCTGGGTTTCAGGCCTGGAGCGATCTCCCGGCGGCGGCGAACGAGCCCGAGCCGTTTGGGCTTCGTCCGCCCGCGGAGCCCGACCGTCGGGCGGTCGCGTCCTGGTTCGACCCGCCCAATCCCGCCTCCGCCCCCGCGCGCGAGGTCGCGAGCCCCTCGATGCCCGCGGCGGGTCGTGTCGCGCCCTTCATTCCCTTTCCCGCTCCCGTGTCGAGCGCGGTGCCGGAATGGGCTCGGTCGCTCCCGCCGCGTACCGCGATGAGGGCCGATTTCGACGAATTCGCGGAGCCGGCTTCGGCGCCCGCATCCGGAGCACCTTCTCAGCCCGCGCAGCTCGAGCCGACGATCGACCGCGAGCCGGGGGAACCGATCGCCGCCGCCTCGATCGCCGAGACCGACGGTCCGATCAAGGCGATTCAGATCCACGACAGTTATCTCGTCGTCGAGACGTCCGATGGACTCGTCGTGATCGACCAGCACGCGCTCCATGAGCGGATCCTCTACGAAGAGTTCCGAATGAGAGCGGAGCGCGGCGCCGTCGAGTCGCAACGCTTGCTCGTACCCGAACCGGTTCATCTGACCGCATCGGAGGCGGCGGCGGTGCTCGAGCGGCGCGACGGCCTGGCGAAGTTGGGGATCGAGATCGAGCCGTTCGGAGGGGACACGGTGCTCGTCGTCGGAACTCCCGCAATGCTCCCCAACGCCTCGCCCGAGCAACTGCTCCGCGACCTCGCCGAGCAGTTCCGCGGTTCTCCCGTGCCCCCGGCACGCGACGCCTTGCTCGAGGATGTGCTGAACATGCTCGCTTGCAAGGCTGCGGTGAAGGCGGGGCAGAAGCTCACTCCCGAGGAGATCGACGCTCTGCTGGCGCGACGTCGACTGGCGCGCGATGCGCATCATTGTCCCCACGGCCGCCCCACGGCGCTCGTCTTCACCACGGCCGAGCTCGAACGCCAATTCGGTCGGATCTGAATCGAGGCGCGTGATCGGGCTCGTTGTCGGGCGAGCCGGTCTGCCCACTTTCGCCGGCCGCCGCGCCGTTCTAAGATAAGGGACATTCGGCCGAGACCCGCGGCGACCGGTCGCTCGTCCCGGCCCGACGTGACTCTTCCCGGTCGAAGCCGACGACGCAGCGGGGTGTGCGATGATCTGCGTGATTATCGGGCGAGGTCGACATTCCTCGGTGGCCGAGGAGTGGCAGGCGGCGGCCGACGCCGGCGCCCAACTCGTGGAGATCCGGGCCGATTGCCTCAGGCGCGACCCCGATCTCAAGCGACTCCTCGCGGCCCGGCCCACGCCGCTGGTCTTCACCATTCGCCGCGGCGTCGACGGCGGCCTCTGGCGCGGCAACGAAGACAAGCGGCAACGACTCCTCCGCGAAGCGATCGTCGCGGGAGTCGACTACGTCGATCTCGAGGTCGACATCGCCGACAAGATCCCCCGCTTCGGCAAGACCAAGCGGATCATCAGCTACCACAACCTCAAGAAGACGCCCGACGATCTCGGCGAGATCATCGCGCAGTGCGGCGAACTCCAGCCCGATATCATCAAGATCGCGGTCAATGCCGATTCGTTGGCCGACGCGTCGCGCGTGCTCAAAGCGGCCGCGGCGTCGAAGGTCCCCATGATCGCCATCGCCATGGGCGAGCTCGGCCAGTTCACCCGGATCATGGGCGCCAAGTACGGCGCTCCGCTCACCTACGCCGGCTTCAACCTCGAGCGCACCTTCGCCCCGGGGATGCCCTGGTTCAACGAACTCACGCGCGATTACTTCTACGATGAGATCAACGCCGAGACCGAGTTCCACGCCGTCATCGGCGATCCCATCGGCCACAGCCTCAGTCCCGCGATCCACAACGCCGCATTCAAACATCTCGGCATCAATCGCCGTCTCGTGCCGATCCTGATCCCCGCCGAACGGCTCGCTCCCTCCCTCGACCAACTCCACTGGCTCGGGATCAAGGGGTTCAGCATCACGATCCCCCACAAAGAAGCCGTGATTCCGCTGCTCGCGAAGATGGATGGAGCAGTGGAACGGTCGGGCTCGTGCAACACCATGGTGATCGACGAGGAAGGTCGCCGGATCGGCTACAACACAGACTACCGCGCGGCGATGGTCTCGCTCGAGGAAGCGCTCGGCGGCGCGACCGAAGAGGGCGAGGCTTCTCCCTTGCTCGACAAACAGGTGCTCGTCCTCGGCGCCGGCGGCGTCGCCCGCTCGATCGCGTTCGGGCTTGCTCGTCGAGGCGCCGGGGTCACCATCACGAATCGTCACGACGAGCGTGCGGGAAAGCTCGCGGAAGAGATCGGCTGCCGCTCGATCCCCTGGTCGAATCGCGCCGGCACCCAGTGCGACGTCCTCGTCAACTGCACGCCGGTGGGCATGCATCCCAACGTCGACGACACGCCGATGCCCCCGGCCGGTTTCCGCCAGGGGATGCTCGTGATGGACACCGTCTACCACCCCGAGAACACGATGCTCCTCAAGCTCGCTCGGGAACGCAATTGCACCACCATCACGGGCGTCGATATGTTCGTCCGTCAGGCGGCACACCAGTTCCAACTCTACACCGGCAAGGAGCCGCCGCTCGACGTGATGCGTGCGGTCGTCCAGCGCAAGCTCGGACCGCTCCGCGAATGAACGGGTCTTGGACCGATCCGACCACGGAACGAATCGCGGCGAGAGGTCGAGGTCTCGTGCTCATCGGCTACCGCGGTACCGGAAAGTCGACGATTGGTCGCCTGGTCGCGCGGCGGACCGGGCGACGCTTCCTCGACTCCGACCGCGAGATCGAGCGCCGGGCGGGGAAGTCGATCGCATCGATCTTCGCCGACCAAGGCGAGCCCGCCTTTCGCGACCTCGAGGCGGCCGTGGTCGAGGATCTCTCCGCGGTCGACGACCTGATCCTCGCCACCGGCGGGGGAGCCATCCTCCGCGAGACCAACCGACGGGCGCTGAGCCGCCTCGGGTTCGTGGTCTGGCTCGTCGCACGGCCCGAGACTCTGGCGAACCGCCTCGTTCGCGATGAGAAACAGATTCGGATGCGTCCGTCGCTCACCGCCGCGGGCACGCTCGCCGAGATCTCCGACGTCCTCGCCGCGAGAATCCCGCTCTACGAAGCGGCTGCCGACCTCGAGGTCGATACCGAGCATCGCTCGGTCGCAGCGATCGCCGATCACGTCACGCGCGCCTGGCTCGATTGGCGAGCTGCGCATCCCACCCCATCGGAAGCCGGGGGATCCCCGCGGTGATCGATTCCTGGCCCGTCTTCGTGATCGTCGCCCTCGGGCTCTTCCTGATCGGAACGGTCGTGGGCAGCTTCGTGAATCTCTGCGTCGCGAGATTGCCTTACGGCAAGTCGGTCTTCTGGCCTGCCTCGCGGTGCGACGCCTGCGGCGCGGTGGTGGAGACGCGCGACCTCGTGCCGATCGTCGGTTCTCTGAGGCTCGGCGGCAAGGCGCGTTGCTGCGGCGCCGCGATCGGCGCCAGGCAGCCCGCGGTGGAGTTGATCACGGGATTGCTCTTCGTCGCGGCGTTGATCAGCGAGATCGCACAGGCGCGGCTGACGGGCACGACGCCGCTCGCGTTCTGGACGGCGGTCGTCGCCGACGCCTGCTTCCTCGCCATTCTCGTCGTGATCACCTGCATCGACTACGACCTGACGATCGTTCCCGCGGAGGCGACCAATCTGGGGATCGCTCTCGGGCTCTTGTTCGGCGTCGTCGCGCCCGGGTATCGTCCCGAGCCGGCGCATGCATCGACTGCGCTCGAGGCGCTTGCGGTCGGCGGCATCGGCGTCGCGGTCGCGATGGGGCTGGTCATGGCGGTGCGCATCCTCGGCGGGTTCTTCTTCCGACGCGAGGCGATGGGGCTCGGCGACGTCCACATCCTCGGAGTCATCGGCGCGTTTCGAGGCTGGCAGGTCGCCGTGCTCAGCTTCTTCCTCTCCGCCTTTTACGGCTTGCTCCCCTCGCTCGGCAAGTTGATCCCCTACCTCTGGAATCGGCTCACCGGTCGCGCATGGAAACAGAGCGACCGCGAAATCCCCCTCGGCCCCTTCCTCTGCCTCGCCGCCGCCACCCTCACACTCGCCTGGCCCTGGGTCTGGCCCGCCTTCCTGAAGCCGTATTTTGTGATGATCGAAGGAATCGTGCGGTTTCTCCTCGGTCTCGAATCCGACTTTTGATCCCGAGGAACGGGACTCACGGCCGAAACAGAAACTGGGCGATCGCCCCCCATGACGGAGCGCGACTCACATGGCCTCGTCCCCGTATCGCAGGCGCAAGCCCTCGCTGTTGCGCAATTTCTGGGTCTACAGACGCCTGATCCTCGCGGCCCTCGTCCTGGGCTTGCTGCTCTGGTTCATCGCAACGAACAATGAGAAGGTGACGATCATTCTCCCGTTCGGACTCGGACGATATCCGAGCACGACCGGCATCGTGATCCTCCTCAGCGCTCTCGTCGGATCGCTGGCGACCGCCCTGATCCTCACTCTCGTCTGGGCGATCCGCCTCGCGAAGTCTCCCCGCGTGGAGCCGGCGCCCGCAAAGCCCCGGCTCGAGGATGAAGATCTTCCTCCGCCCGACTACGCCGCGAAGACCGGCGACGGACTCGAGGGAGAGCCCTGGAACCCTTGACGGCCCGCGCGGCCGACGGCGACCTTCCTTTCATGACGCGACTTCGCCCCCATACCTCGATCCCGATCCGGCTCGGCGGCCTCGCACTCCCGCTCTTGGCCATCGCGTGCGCCTCGCCCGGACCGATCACCGCGCACCGCACCACCGTCGGGTCGCTCAAGGCGTCGCTCGTCGCCGTCGAATCAGAAAACGAACAATTGCGCAAGGAAGTCTCCGAGCTCCGAGCCGATACCCGCGACCTCGAGGATCGGCTAGTCGCCGAGCGTGCCCACAGCGACGATCTCGCCACCCGACTCGACAACGCTCGAGGGATCCTCGGCCGGACCGACCCGACCGACTCCGACCTCGACCGCGAAGTCGCCGATCGATCTTCGCCGAGTTCCGCCGGTCGAGCCTTCTCCGACGTCGGCAGGCCCGAGTCGCGCAGGTCGAGCCGTACGACCCGCAAGCCGCCCTCGGCCGCGATCCCCGGTCCTCTCGAGCCGAACTCCGGCTCCAACCTCCGGCCGATCGACTCCGACGAGCGCCTCTGGGACTCCCAAGCCGCCAATCGCCGCGAAGACGACGTCTGGCTCCCCATCGCACGAGGCACCGGCACCCCCGTCGTTCGCTGAGCGGGCGTCGTCCGGCAATCCTTGGGCTCCGAGCTTCGCTTGCAGGCCGGCGGATCGACTTCGGCAGCCTGAATTCCCAGCCTCCCCATTCGATTCCGCAACCGACCCGTCTCGGCCGCGGGGCCGAGCGGTCTCGACTCCGACGCCTTCCTCCATGGATGCGAATCCGGACGTGAGGTCGGCCGACTCTCGTGGATTCGCCCCGGAGCAGCCGAACGAGGGTGGATCGAGCGAACCCGGGACCGGCCGTCGGCGTCGAGATGGCGTCGCCCGCGTCGCGAGGGTATCATGCCTCGTGGAAGGGCTCCTGGGTCGAGGGCGGAGGGGATCGAGCCGCAGCATGATCGCGATCATCGATTACGGCATGGGCAATCTGCGCAGCGTGCAGAAGGCGATCGAGGCTGTGGGACGTTCCGCCGAGATCACCTCGGACCCCGATCGCCTCGCTCACGCCTCGCACCTCATCCTCCCCGGCGTCGGTGCCTTTCGCGACGCGATCGCCGAGCTCCAGCGGACAGGCCTGGGCGAGGCGTTCGTCGAGGGTGTCCGCGCGGGAAAACCGTGCCTCGGCGTCTGCCTCGGAATGCAGCTCCTCTTCGACGTCAGCGAGGAAGACGGCGTGTACCAGGGGCTCGGTCTCCTGCCGGGCCGAGTCGTGCGTTTCGAGTCGCGTCCCGGGCTCAAGATTCCGCACATGGGCTGGAACACGCTCAGGATTCGGCGCGATCTTCCGCTGTTCCGCGGACTCCCCGATTCGCCCAGCGTCTACTTCGTCCACTCCTACCGAGCGAGCGAAACTCTCGAGTCGGACGTCGCCGCCGAATCCGACCACCCCGAGCCGTTTCCGGCGGTCGTCGCCCGCGACAACCTGATCGGCGCGCAGTTCCATCCCGAGAAGAGTCAGAAGATCGGTTTGGCGATGTACGCCAACTTCGCCCGGCTCGGCTAGAGCGAACCCCACGGGGCCGGGCGGAGCAGCCGCTTGCGGCGGCCCCTCCGCGCGGCTACAGTGACCTACGTGTGAGGGTTCGCCGAGGACTGGATGAAGATCCGATGCAAGTGATCCCGGCCATCGACCTCCGCGGCGGGTGTTGCGTCCGCCTCAGGCAGGGCGACTACGACCAAGAGACCGTTTTCGGCGAAGACCCCGCGGCCATGGCGGCACGCTGGGAGTCGGAAGGGGCCACGCGCATCCATCTCGTCGACCTCGACGGAGCCAAGGCCGGCCGGCCGGTCAACGTGGACGCGGTCAAGGCGATCCTCGCAGCGGTCCAGGTCCCTTGCCAACTCGGCGGCGGAATCCGCGACGAGGCGACGATCCTCGCGTGGCTCGAGGCCGGAGTCGACCGAGTCATCGTCGGCACCCAGGCCCTCAAGAACCCCGGCTGGTTCCGCGAGATGGCCGATCGTCATCCCCACAAGCTGATCCTCGGCCTCGACGCCAAGGACGGCAACGTCGCGGTCCAGGGTTGGCTCGACGTCTCCACCGTCGTCGCCACCACCATGGCCCTGCAGTTCGACGACCTGCCGCTCAGCGGCATCATCTACACCGACATCGCGCGCGACGGGACTCTCGAGGGGCCGAATCTGGCCGCCACCGAGGCCCTCGCGCGCCGGCTCGAGACTCCGGTGATCGCTTCCGGAGGAGTGGGACGCTTGGAAGACGTGGAGCGTCTGGCACGACTGCCGATCGCGGCCTGCATTGTCGGACGCGCCTTGTACGACGGGCGGTTCTCGCTCAGAGACGCCCGAGGGGTTGCCGGCGACCGAACCTGACACCTCGAGCGGGCCTCGTGACCCGCCCGCCTCCTTTCCCGGTGTCGCGGACGCCGCACCTCGGGCCGACCATTCGCAAACGCGAAGGGAGGTTCGGCGTCATGACCACTGCATATCACATCACCGACATTCGGAACGTCGCCCTTGCTGGACATGGGGCGTCGGGCAAGACCACCTTGGCCGACGCCCTTCTCTACAAGGCAGGCGCCGTCGATCGTCGCGGCTCCGTCGACGAAGGCTCCAGCCTCTCCGACACCGAAGACGAAGAAAAACGTCGGCACTTCACGATCGATTGCCATCTCCTCCACCTCGAGTGGAAGGATCGACAGATCCACATCCTCGACTCCCCCGGGTATCCCGACTTCATCGGCAACGCCATCAGTGCCCTCGCAGCCGTCGAGAACGTCGTCCTCGCCGTTTCCGCCGCGTCGGGAATCGAGGTCAACACTCGCCGGATCTACCAGGTCGCCTCGAAGCTCCGACTCGGCGGACTGATCGCGATCACGAAGATCGATGCCGACAATGCCGACTTTCTCGGCGTTCTCGCGTCGATCCGCGAGGCCTTCGGTCCGCGTTGCGTGCCGTTCAACGTGCCGGTCGGGCAGGGGGCCGGGCTCCGCGGAATCGTCGACGTCCTCGATCACCCCGACGCCGACCCGACCGATTGTCCGCTCGCCCCGCGTGATGCCCACCGCATGGTCGTCGAGCAGATCGTCGAGAGCGACGAGAGCCTCATGGAGCGCTACCTCGAGGGCGAGACCATCCCGCCCGACTCGCTCCGCGAAGCCGCGCATCGAGCCGTCAAGGACGGCACCCTCGTGCCGATCGTCTGCGTCTCCGCCAAGAAGGAGATCGGACTCGAGGAGATGCTCGACCTCCTCGACGGCATCGCGCTCCACGCCGACGAACTCCGCCGCCACGGTCGACCTCAGGGGACCGACGACGACGTCGAGATCGAACCGCTCGAGGATGGTGATCTGATCGCGCAAGTCTTCAAGACGAGCAACGACGTCTTCATGGGCAAGCTCTCGTTCCTCCGGATCCACTCCGGACGGATCACGCCCGACACCGCGATCGTCAATCTCCGCACCGGGAAGGGCACCAAGGCGGGCCACCTCTACAGGCTCCAAGGCAAGACGCTCGAAGAGGTCAAGGAGGCGATCGCGGGCGACTTCGTCGCTCTCGCCAAATTCGACGATCTGCATATCTCCGACACCGTCGTCGCCGCCGCCAACGCCATGAACCACCGAGTGCTCCTCGACGCGATCGAGTTCCCCACGCCGATGGTCCCCCGCGCGGTCGAGCCGAAGACCCGCGAAGACGAGCCCAAGATCTCCGCGGGGCTCGCCAAGATCGCCGACGAAGATCCGACCTTCACCTACCGCCGCGATGCGCAGACGCATGAACTCGTGATCTCCGGCATGAGCGAACTTCATCTCGACGTGATCCAGCAACGCCTCAAGAACCGCTTCAAGCTCGAAGTCAGCACGCACACCCCGCACGTTCCCTACCTCGAGACGATCTCCGCCGAGGCCGAGGGGCAGCACCGCCACAAGAAGCAGACCGGCGGTCGAGGGCAGTTCGCCGATGTGCACTTGAGAGTTCGTCCGCGATCGCGCGGAGAGGGCTTCCACTTCGTCGACGCGGTCAAGGGCGGCGTGATCCCCGGGCAATACATCCCCGCGGTCGAGAAGGGCGTGCGCGAACAGCTCGAGAAGGGGGTCATCTCGGGGAACCCGGTCGTCGACGTCGAGGTCGAGGTCTTCTTCGGCTCGGCGCACGCGGTCGACAGCTCCGAGCAGGCCTTCAAGACCGCCGCCGCGCACGCCTTCCGCAAGGCTTTCACCACGGCCCGACCCGTCCTGCTCGAGCCGATGGTCAACCTCGAGATCGTCGTGCCCACCGAGAAATTCGGCGAGGTTTCCGGCGACCTCTCGACGCGCCGGGCGCACATCACGGGCATGGACGTGCTCACCGGCGGCGGCCAGGTCATCCAGGCCGTCGCGCCCCTCAGCGAAGTCCTGCGCTATGCGACCGACCTCAAGAGCATGACCGGCGGCCGCGGCTCCTACACCATGGAATTCGCATCCTACGAGCCGGTTCCGCCCAACGTCCAACAGCAGATCGCCGACCGCTGGGCCAAGACCCGCGGCCATGCCGAAGATGAGTGATCACGCGATTCATGCTCGATGATCGGTCGATCCCGGGACGGCGAGTGCCGTCCCGGGATCCCGAACGAGTCGAGGCTCGATGCTCAGGACCCTTGCAGCACGACGTTGCCGATCGCTCGCGAGCGGCCGACGGCGGTCGAGGCTTGGAATCCGAAGCCGACGCTCGCATTCGGCGCGACCGACCGGTTCCAACTCGCCGCGCGGATCGTGTAGCGGTTGCCGACGCGGCTGACGATCTCGGCGTTCCAGATATTCGTGATCGTCGCGTCGAGGTCGAAGCTCAGGGTCCAGTTCTTCCAAGCCGTTGCCGACGTGTTCTTCACCGTCAGGTCGGCGACGAAGCCGGCTCCCCAGTCGTCGCGCACCTTGTAGACGACGCCGTTGGGATTCGAGGGCGGCGGAGGGGGAGGAGGGGCGACGTCGTCGTTGCGGATCGTCCCCGACGCCGTGAGCGTGCCCGCCGTCGCTCCGGTAGGATTCGAGAGCCGGAGCTCGAGCCGTTCGTCGGGCTCGACGGTGGTATCGCCGACAACCGAGATGTCGACCGTCTTGCGCGTCTCGCCCGGGGCGAAGGTCAACCGCCCGCTCGCGGCGACGTAGTCCGAACCCGCGGTCGCCGTGCCGTTCGCCGACGTGTAGTCGACGGTGATCGTCGCGGTCGACGCCTGCGAGAGCTGCACGACGAACGGCAGCTTCGTCGTCCCCGTGTTGCCTTCCGCGACCGATCCGCCCGTCACCGAAACGGTCGGCACGACCGGCGGCGGAGGAGGCGGGGGAGGGGGTGAAGTGCCGTCGTCGTCGAGGATCTTGGCGAGCCCGTCCGCGTCGACGATCGACGCGTTCGTCGAATTCGAGAGCCGGAGCGTGAACGTCTCGTCCGACTCGACGAGATCGTCGCCCACGAGAGCGACGTTCACCGTCTTGCGCGTCTCGCCCGGAGCGAACTCGAGCGTGCCCGACGCGGCGACGTAATCGAGGCCGGCCTTCGCGGTTCCGTCGACGGTTGCATATTGCAACGTCACCTTCTGTGAATGCGCCTTGGTGAGAGACACCGTGAACGACGCGTAACGCGTCGAGCCGCCGCCCTCGGTCGGCGGGGCGAGAGTGAACTGGATCGGCTTCAGGAGGTCGAGCGCCTCGGTCCGCACGGTGTTCCAGTCGTCGAGAAGGATGCCGCCCGTGTCGCCCGAATTCGGGTTCCACGACCACCAGGTCCAACTCGGCCCTTGTTTGCCCGGCGCGAGGTCGTTGTCGCCGTCGGTATCGAAGTCGCCCCCGGCGTATTTCACCAGTTCGGCCGCCCACTGATCGTCGATCGTCGTGGCGAGCCGACTGCCGAATTCGCCGATCAACACCGGAGCGATCTCTTGCTTGAAGAGATATCCCCAGTATTCATCCCAGATCGCCGTGAGATTGTTGGGATAACTCGGGTCGGAGAACCAGCGCTGGTCGTAGACCGACTGGGGGTAGTCGTGGGTCGAGTAGACGAGCCTGCCGGGAACCTGGAGGCGAACCGGGTAGGTACCCGCGGCCTTGAGATTGCCGCCCCACCAGTAGTTCTTGCCGTCGACGACCTCGATCCCCTCGACGACGATGAGCCAGTCGGGGTTGACCGCGAGGATGGCGTTGCCCGCGCGCTCGGCGGCAAGCCGCCAGTCGGTGGTGGGGCTTCCCGAGCCCCAGGTCGCCGGTCCGTGCGGTTCGTTGTGGAGGTCGGCGGCGACGACCGCCGCGTTGCCCTTGTAACGCGCGGCGAGCATCGTCCAATCGGAGATCCAGCGAGTCTCGGGATACTCGGGCGTGTACCAGAGCCCCGACGATTGCGCGGAGTTGCCCGCGGTCGATCGGTGATGGTCGAGCATGATCCGCAGGCCGACCTTCCCCGCGTAATCGACGATCTTGTCCATGATCTGCAGGCCGCTCAGGCCTTGGAGGTCGGGATTCTTGGCGAAGTCGATTCCATTCGGCTTGCTCGCGGCGTCGAAGAGTTGGTTCGAGAAGGGCAGACGGATCGTATTGAAGCCGAGCGACTTCATCTGATCCATCATATCCTTGTATCCGCGAGTCCAGAGTCCATGAGGCGCGTAGTTCGCGGTCTCGAATCCAAACCAATTGATGCCGGCGAGCTTGACCGCCTTGCCGCTCGCGTCGACGATCTGACTTCCGGAGGTCGAGAAGAACGGGCTGGGAGTGCCCGTCGTGGGGGGCGGATCACCTTCGAGGACAAGCAGGTCGTCGACCGCGATCGCCGGCGGAGCCGGAGGAGTCCCGCCGCCGTCGAGCGGAACGCCGTTGAGGACGAAGTTCGCCGGCTTCGCGCCGCCGAGATTGCCGGGTGCTGCGTTGAATCCGAAGGTCACCGCGCCGCCCTGCGGCACATCCTTGTTCCAACTCTCGCCGCGAATCGTGTACCGCGATCCGCTGCGGGACACGACCACTCCGTTCCAGACGGGGCTGATCGTCGGAGCGAAGTCGAACTCGAGCCGCCAGTCGTTCACGGGCGCAGGCTCGGTGTTCTCGATCCGGATCTCGCCGGTGAAGCCCGACCCCCAGTCGGAGATCACCGAGAAGACGGCCGAGGTCAGGAGGCTCCGCGCCTCCATCGATTCCAAACGCGGGCGAGCCCCGCGACGGATCCGAGGACGTTTTTGCGAACGGTTGCTCATGTCGGGTCTCCTGGATCGGAAGGCCGAATGGTGCGAATGCGTCGAGGACCCTGGGCGTGGGCCGACGCCGGCGATCCGAGGTCGTGCACAGCCGCGGCTGCGCGCAACGTCGCCGTGTCGTGGCGGAGAGAACCGCCTGAGAGTTGCCCGAAACCGCCTCTGATGGGATGCGGTCCCCGACTACGGGAATCGTAGGAGCATCCATGCAAGCAATCAACCGCGGGCCGACCCCGCATCGGCTCTCGAGACGGAGAACCGGCCGCGGTTACGACCTATTGGGCCCGATGCGCGTCGATGTGAACAAGGTGACGACACCTCGGGGAAACGTCGATTTCTCGATCGAGGCGCCTCGGGGATGACGCGACACGACGCGCGGCGCCTCGGAGGGAGGCGCCGCGCGTCGCCGGGAGATCGAGATGAAATCGATCCGCGAGTCCGCTCGATCAGTGCACGGCGCAGCCGCAGGTCGTGGGCGGGACGACCTTCTCGGGCTCGTAGCCGAGGTTTGGCGCCAGGCGCCGCTCGACCTCTTGGATGCACATCCCCTTACGAGCCGCATAGTCCTCGACTTGATCACGCGTAATCATATCGACGGAGAAATATCGAGACTCGGGATGGCTGAAGTAGAACCCGCTCACCGATGCGGCGGGATACATCGCAAAGTTCTCGGTGAGCGTGATCCCGGTCGCGGCTTCGGCGTCGAGCAGGGTCCAGAGCGTCGACTTCTCGGTGTGATCGGGGCAGGCGGGGTAGCCGGGAGCGGGCCGGATCCCTTGATACTTCTCGTCGATCAGTTCGTCGTTCGAGAGCGTCTCCGCCGTTCCGAATCCCCAGTCGGCCCGGGCCCGGCGGTGGAGCATCTCGGCGAACGCCTCGGCGAGGCGGTCGGCAAGGGCCTTCACGAGGATGCTCGTGTAGTCGTCGTGCTGCACGGCGTAGCTCTGAGCGAGTTCCTCGGCGCCGACGCCCGCGGTCACCGCAAACGCGCCGATGTAGTCCGACAGACCGGTTTCGACGGGGGCGATATAGTCGGCCAGGCTGCGGAACGAAGTCTGCCCCTCGCGTTCCCACTGTTGGCGAAGCATATGCAGGCGCGTGAGTTCCGTGCGACGGGTCTCGTCGGTGTAGATCACGACGTCGTCGCCGTCGGAGTTGGCGGGGTAGAAGCCGTAGACGCCCCGGGCCCGAACCGATCGGTCCTTGCGCATCCTTTCGAGCAGGCGTTGCGCGTCGGCGAAGAGGCTCGTCGCCTCGCGCCCGACGGTCGGGTCGTCGAGGATCGCCGGGTACTTCCCTCGGAGTTCCCAGGCTTGGAAGAACGGCGACCAATCGATGTAGGGGATCAGGTCGTCGAGGGGGACGTCGGCGAGGATCTTGGGTCCAAGAAACGCAGGGACATAAGTCGAACCCGGCTTCCAGTCGATGGAGAACCTCCGGCGGAGGGCGTCTTCATAAGGTGCGAGCTTGCGCGTGAGCTTCCGGCCGTGCGCCGAGCGCTCGGTCTCCTGGAGTTCGCGATTCTCGCGGTCGAACTCGGCCTTCTGTTCGGGGCGGATCAAGCGGTCGACCACGCCCACGCAGCGCGAAGCGTCGCGAACGTGGACCACGCACTCGCGATAATGAGGCGCGATCTTGACCGACGTATGCTTCGAGCTCGTCGTCGCCCCGCCGATCAGGAGCGGAATCGTGAAGCCTTCGCGATCCATCTCCTTGGCGACGTAGACCATCTCGTCGAGCGAGGGAGTGATGAGGCCCGAGAGTCCGAGGATGTCGACCTGCTCCTCCCGGGCCTTGCGGAGGATCTGGTCGCACGGGACCATCACTCCCATGTCGATGATCTCATAATCGTTGCAGCCGAGGACGACGCCGACGATGTTCTTGCCGATATCGTGCACGTCGCCCTTGACGGTCGCAAGCAGGACCTTGCCGCGCGCCTTTCGCTCGCCGCCGCCGGCGGCCTTCTCGGCCTCCATGAACGGCATGAGATAAGCGACCGCTTTCTTCATCACGCGAGCACTCTTGACGACTTGAGGCAGGAACATCTTGCCGGCGCCGAAGAGGTCGCCGACGACGTTCATGCCGTCCATCAAGGGGCCTTCGATGATCGAGAGCGGCCGAGGGTAGCGTTGGCGGGCCTCCTCGACGTCGGCGTCGATGAAGTCGGTGATGCCGTGGATCAAGGCGTGGCTGAGGCGATCCTCGACCGACGCCTCGCGCCAGGCGAGCGCCTGCCCGGGGTCTTTCTTGCCGCCGCGCTTGACGGTCTCGGCGAATTCGGTGAGGCGATCGGCCGCGTCGGGACGGCGATTGAGCAGCACGTCCTCGACGCGTTCGAGGAGATCCTTGGGGATCTCGTCGTAGACCTCGAGTTGGCCCGCGTTGACGATCCCCATGTCGAGGCCCGCGGCGATCGCGTGGTAGAGGAACGCGGCGTTCATCGCCTCGCGGACGACCTCGTTGCCGCGATACGAGAACGAGACGTTGCTGACGCCGCCGGAGGTCTTGACTCCGGGGAGCAGGCGCTTGATGTCGCGGACCGCCTCGATGAACTCGACCGCGTAGTCGTTGTGTTCCTCGATGCCCGTGCCGACGGTGAGGATGTTGACGTCGAAGATGATGTCTGACGGGTCGAAGCCGACGACCTCGGTCAGGAGTCGGTGGGCCCGCGTGCAGATCTCGACCTTGCGGGCGCGGGTGACGGCCTGGCCCTCCTCGTCGAACGCCATCACCACCACCGCCGCGCCGTGGCGCTTGACGAGGCGGGCCTGTTCGAGGAACGGCCCCTCGCCCTCCTTGAGCGAGATCGAGTTCACGATCGACTTGCCCTGAACGCACTTCAGCCCCGCCTCGATCACGCTCCATTTCGAGCTGTCGATCATGATCGGGACCTTGGCAACGCTCGGCTCGGCCGACACGAGGTTGAGGAACCGCGTCATCGCGGCCTCGCCGTCGATCATCCCCTCGTCCATGTTCACGTCGATGATGTTCGCGCCCGACTCGACCTGATCGCGTGCGACGTTGATCGCTTCTTCATATTGAGCTTCGCGGATCAGACGCGCGAACTTGCGCGAGCCGGTGATGTTGGTCCGCTCGCCGACGAGGATGAAGTTGGTCTCGGGGCCGATCACGAGCGGCAAGGTGCCCGAGAGCGCGGTCGGGCGGGGGCCGGTCGGTTTCTTCCGCGGGGCGACCCCTTCGACGGCGGCGGCGATCGCCGCGATCCATTCGGGAGTGGTGCCGCAACAGCCGCCCACGATGTTGAGCCGGCCCGCGCGGGCCCATTCCCCGAGCACTTTCGCGGTGTGCTCGCGGTCGCCCAGGAAGCCGCCGAAGCCGTCGGGCATACCGGCGTTCGGATAGCAGCTCACATGCGTTCGACAGACCGATGCGAGCGCCTCGATGGACGGCCGCATCAGGTCGACGCCCACCGCGCAGTTGAGGCCGACGCTCAGGGCGTCGAAGTGCTCGACCGAGTAGTAGAAGGCTTCGACCGTCTGCGCCGAGAGAGTGCGGCCGCTGTCGAAGATCGTGCCCGAGATCATGACCGGCACGCGGCGGCCGCCGTCGGCGAAGTACTTGTCGATCGCGAAGAGGCACGACTTGAGCACGAGCGTGTCGAACGACGTCTCGGGCAGGAGGATGTCGACCCCGCCCTCGACGAGCCCCTTCACTTGTTCATAGTAATTCTCGACCATCTCGTCGAAGGTGACGTCGCGACGGCCCGGGTCGTCGACGTGGATGCCCATCGAGAGCTGCTTGTTCGTCGGTCCGATGCTCCCCGCGACGAAGCGCGGCTTGCCCGGCGTCTTCTTGGTCCAGCGTTCGGCCGCGGTCCGCGCGATCTCGACGGCGCGGGCGTTGATCTCGAGCACGCGGTCGTCGAGTTGGAACTCGCCGAGGCCGATCCGATTCGCATTGAACGTGTCGGTCTCGATGATGTCCGCGCCGGCGGCGAGGTAGGCGTCGTGGATCTCCTCGATCCATTGCGGTTGCGAATAGAGCAGCGCCTCGGTGCAGTTCTTCAGCGGTGACGGGTGGTGCGCCAGCGCCGTGCCGCGATAGTCGGCCTCTTGGAGGTTGCGCGAATAGAGCAACGCGCCCATCGAGCCGTCGAGGATCATCACGCGTTCGGCCAGAATCGACTCGAGGATGTCCCGGGTGTTCTGCGAGGAGGCGCTTGACATCGCGGTTCCTGTCCGGAATTGCGGCGTGTTCGTATCTCGAGAGGGAAGTTCCATGCGATTCATCATCCCCGATCGAGAGTGGTTTCGCCAGATCGGGTCACGATTGCTCGAGCAGGCGCGCAATCAACGCGACGAGCGCGAAGGCGAGCGCGAGTGCCCAAAAGGCGGCTTGGGTCGCCGCAGACGGGAGCCGGAACCAACCCCGATCGTGGTTTTGTGCACGATGCAGGACCGCCTCGCAGACGTGGTGCTTCCAACGAGCGAGTGGGCCGGTCCGTCCGCAGTCGCAACAATGGTATTGGATGAGGTAGCCCGAGCCGATCAGCCATGCCAGCGGAGCGAGGCAGAGCAACGGCAGCGCCGCGGCGGTCGACTCACTCCAGAAGTAGTACACCCCTGCGCACCATAGCACCGGGCCGAGCGAGAACAGGAACGGATTGACGAGCAGCCTCTGAAAGTCCCAGACCTGCAACGGCCAGTGCGACGGCAGCCCCGCGCGCGAGGCGGCAGTCGCGGCGCCCGGGGCGGCGGGGCGGATCGGGGCGCTCGGTACGACGTCGTGAGCCAGGTCGTCCATGGATGAGAGTAATCGGCGAGTCGAGGGAGAGACGCGGGGCCGCGCGGCCCGGTCCAACATTATACGCGTCTCGGCGGCCTCGAGGTGAAAAGTCGACGTCTCGACTCCGCGGAACGGCTCTTCCCTCAACGACCGCCCGCCGGGGCCTCCAGCGCCGGAGCCTCCGAGCCGCGCGGCGTGCCTTGCCCTCGATCGAGAGAGATCAAGCCGAGCGCCTCGGGATCACCCCCCTCGATCAGTCCGGCGACGATCGCCGCGTAGCGATCGGCATGGACCTCGCCGGCCCGGTCGTAGCGCATGGACGCCGTGCGCCGATAGAAGTTCTCCGACCTCCGCGCGATCTCGACCCATTTCTCTCGATTCATGTTGAAGTCGGCCGCGACCGCGCGGGGCTCGAGCCTCGGCGCGGCGACTCCCTCGGGCCAGCCCAGCGCCCGCCGCTCCTCCAAGGCCGAGAGCACCGCGTTCGCGATCCCGACGTATCCGACCAGGTTCGGGTGCTGTGCGTCGTGAAAGAGCCCGAAGTCCATTTGCCCATTTGGGTTGAGGCGCAGCATCTCTTCGGACGGGTCGATGACGATCGCACGGGGCCGCCGTGCCGCGGCCGAGACGTACGCCGCGCGAAAGTCGCTGGGACAGCGCATCGGCATGCCGTCGAGGTCGCGGGCCGCGGTGAACCGTCTCCGCGCTTCCTCCTTCTCGCCCCGCGCCATGAGCAGCCGTCCCAACCGGTAGTGCGCCTCGGCGAAGCGAGGCTGCTCGTCGAGCAGACTCCGATAGCCCGCGATCGCGTCGTCGGGGGCTTCGGCCTCACGCTCCTTCACCCGGAGGAAACGGGTCTCGAACGACGCCCGCGAGGCATCGTCCGTCGATGCGGCGAGATACGAGCGGAACGGGGGCGTGTCGGCGTCGTTCGACGGCGGCATGATCAGAATGGGAAGGATCCCCGTCCGGTCGCAATACGCCAGAAGGGCCGAGATCCGCTTCTCGAAGTCCTGCCGAAGAAAGGCGTATTCATCGCTCGAAAAGGCGGGATGATCGATCGGCGCGCGGGTCGCATTGGGCAGCGGCATCGTGTCGACCTCCTGGAGATCGATCACCTCGCGTGCCAGCGAGACCGCGTACGAGCGTTGCTCGAGCGACTCGATCGTCTTTCTCAGCAACGACTTCGGAGAGAATTCGCCGACATAGTGCGCACCGTTGCGGTCCCAACCCATCCGCGCGGCGAACTCGTTGTGGCCGGCGTAGAGCACGATGGCGTCGGGCCGAAGCTTCAGTTGCTCGAGCTCGAGGATCGCCTGCTCCAGGCAGAATCCGCCTTGCGCCAAGACCGAGACCTCGATCCGTCTGTCGGGGAAGATCGGATCGAGGGCGCGCTCGACGATCTGGATCGCAGAGAGCCAAGGCTGGTAAGGCTCGCCCCGCGCACTCGACTCGCCGATGACCGCGATCCGCAGGCGCGTGTCGTCCTTGCTCGGCGCGATCGTCGGAAACGCGTTCTCGAGCTTGGGGATCCTGTGGAGCCGATCGAGTTGGAGCTTTGCGAACCCCTCTCCGATCAGGAGGGCGATGAGAGCCGAGGAAGCGAACAGGAAGACGCGACCCGCACGCGTCCACGATCGACGCTCGCGTCTCGCCCGACGAACGGCGAGCACCGAGAAGACCAGGCCCACGGGCGCGGCGAGTACGGCGAGCGACCAGGTTGCGATCAATGCGTAGGCGGTCGTCTGTACGAAACGGCGGACGATTCTTCTCGGAACCAACGCCACGAACCAACCGGGGCCGATGAGCGCTCCGGCGACGATTGCGGTCCCGACGAGAGCGAGAACGCCCAGGCGAGCGATTCGTGCAATCGTCGGTCGACGAGACGGCGACGGTCGATCGGCCTCGGATTCGGTCGTCATCGTCTCCCTTTCGACGTCGCGGATCCGGTAAGTTGGAGATCGCCACGATTCGATCGTGGGTCCAGACGTCTCGCCAGTCAACCGAAATCTCGGAGGCGCGGGACGCGACGACCTTCTCCGCGGCCTTGTCGCCGCCGACGCCCCACGAAACGGGAGGCTCGACATCGTGACGGCGATCCTCGGGCTCTCCGCCTTCTATCACGACAGCGCGGCGGCGATCGTCGTCGACGGCCGGATCGTCGCGGCGGCTCAGGAAGAGCGGTTCAGCCGCGTGAAGCACGACGAACGGTTCCCCCGCGCGGCGGTCGAGTTCTGCCTCCGAGCGGCGGGGCTCGCGATCGACGAGGTCGACTACGTCGCCTACTACGAGAAGCCGCTCGCCAAGTTCGAGCGTCTCATCGAGACCTATCTCGCGTTCGCCCCGCGCGGATTCTCGAGCTTCCGTCGCGCGATCCCCGAACTGCTCCGCGGCAAGCTCGACATTCGGCGAACCCTCGCACGCGAACTCGGAGCGCGGCCGCGACGGCTCGTCTTCGTCGAGCACCACGAGAGCCACGCCGCGAGCGCGTTCCTGCCCAGCCCGTTCGAAGAAGCCGCGATCCTCACGCTCGACGGTGTCGGCGAGTGGGCCACATCGACTCGCGGAGTCGGCCGCGGCAATCGGGTCGAGCTCCACGACGAGATCCGCTTCCCGCACTCGCTCGGATTGCTCTATTCGGCATTCACTCACTACTGCGGATTCAAGGTCAACAGTGGTGAATACAAGCTGATGGGATTGGCGCCGTACGGTCGGCCGAAGTTCGCCGAAGCGATCCTCGAGAAGCTGATCGCGGTCGACGCCGACGGCGGCTTCCGCCTCGACCTCGACTACTTCGACTTTCCGCATGGGTTGAGAATGACGAGCCGGCGGTTCGACGCTCTCTTCGGCGGTCCGCCACGGCGTCCCGAGAGCCGGCTCGAACAGCGGCACATGGACCTCGCCGCGAGCATCCAGGCGGTGACCGAGGAGGTGGTGCTCAGGATCGCACGGTCGCTGCACGCCGAGACCGGAGTCGAGAACCTCGTGATGGCGGGGGGCGTCGCGCTCAACTGCGTGGCGAACGGGCGACTGCTGCGCGAAGGGCCGTTCCGCTCGATCTGGGTCCAGCCCGCGGCGGGCGACGCCGGCGGAGCGCTCGGTGCAGCGCTCTTCGTCGCACACGGCCTGCTCGACCGCCCGAGGCCCGATCGCGGCGGGCTCGACGCGATGGCGGGAGCCTTGCTCGGTCCGGCCTTCGGCCCGGCTGAGATCAACGCCGCACTGGCGGGATGGGCCGGGCCCGTGCGGCGGTTCGGCGAGCGATCCGAGCGCGATCGCGAGGCCGCACGCTTGCTCGACGAGGGTCAGATCGTCGCCGTGTTCCAGGGCCGCATGGAGTTCGGCCCGCGAGCCCTCGGAGCCCGCAGCATCCTGGGCGATCCGCGAGCGCCTGAGATGCAGTCGCGGATGAACCTCGAGATCAAGTTCCGCGAGAGTTTTCGCCCGTTCGCGCCTTGCGTGCTCGCGGAGCGCGCGGGCGATTGGTTCGACTTTCCGGAGACGGCGTCGAGTCCTTATATGCTCGTCACGGCGCCCGTTCATGAAAAAAGACGGATCGCACTCGGAGCCGACGACGCACGCACTCTCGCCGAGGATCCCGACTTGATCCGACGCGTGAACATCCCTCGCTCGACGATCCCCGCGGTCACGCATGTCGATCAGAGCGCGCGGTTGCAGACCGTCGACGCGCGCTCGCCCGACCTGCGCGGGATCCTCGAGGCGTTCGAGGCTCGGACCGGTTGTCCCGTGCTCATCAATACGAGCTTCAATGTTCGGGGCGAGCCGATCGTCTGCACGCCCGAGCAGGCGATCCGAGGGTTCGCGGCCACGGGCATCGATGCGCTCGTGCTCGAGGACGCGATCCTCGAGAAGGACTCCGCCGCCCGTGCGAACGAGAAGCGGCTCCGCGGCGAACACCTGGCTCGATACGAACTCGATTGAACATCGGAACGAGCGAGGAGGCGATCATGCGTTGGTCCGACATCCCCCGCGATCCTACCCCCAAGCTGCTCCGGCAGTTCGCGGCGATCGGCGCCTTGATCTTCGGATTCGCGGGCATTCGGTCGCTCGCGACCGGCCCGCCGACCGCGGCGGGCGTCGTCGCGGCGGCGGTCGCCGTCGGGTTCGCGGTCGTGGGCTGGGCGCGGCCGAAACTGCTGGGACCGATTTTCGTGGGATGGTCGATGCTCGCGTTTCCGATCGGATTCGTCGTCTCGCAGATCATCCTCGCGGCGATCTTCTTCGGCCTCTTCGTTCCCCTCGGCTTCGCGATGAGGCTATCCGGGCGCGACCCGCTCGCTCTCGCGGCCGATGCGCCACGGCGACGACCGCGGGTCCGGCGACCCGATCCCAAGCGATACTTGAAACCCTACTGATTCGATCCGGAGATCGCCGACGATGACCCATGAACCCGAATCGCGACCCGAGCCGACCTCCTTCGAGTCGGCCGCCGACGCACCTCAGCCCTCGCTCCTCGCCGAGATCCTCGATTTCCTTCGGACGAGCGGGAAGTGGTGGATGCTTCCGATCGTGGTCGTGCTGCTCCTGCTCGGAGCCTTGATCCTCCTGGGCGGCACGGCCGGAGCGCCCTTCCTGTACACGTTGTTCTGACACGGGCCGAGTGCGGGCGCGTCGAATTCGGACAACGGTCTCGCTCGACGCGCCACGCCTGCGCATCATGGATCGGAGACCGTCGTCGCCCGGTTCTCGGGCGGTTCCCTCATGCGAGACCCAGTGCTTCGAGTTCACCCATGCGTTCCATCCTCGCCCGGATCTCCATCTTCTCCGCCATGATCCTCGCGTCGGCAGCGCCCGCGCATGCCGGACTCCTGATGTATCTCGACGCCGACAAGCCAGACTTCGTCGCCGCTCTCGATCCCGGCTACTTCGCGATCGACGAAGTCGGTCCCCCCGGCGCGTTCGGCACTCCGTTGACCTATTCGCAAGGTCCGGGACGCTTTGGGATCTCGATCTCCGCCAACAACTACGCGATCTATCGACACAACAACATCATCCACACGTTCGGAATCTACGACACGCTGACGATCCGGTTCGACCGCTCGACCTCGGCCTTCGGAGCCGGCTTCGGCTCGACGACCGACGGCGGCGCGCTCACGGGAAACTACGCCTACATCTTCGCGAAGTCGAAGTCGGGAGCGGTGCTCGATCGCTACGCGCGGCTCGGAGAATTCGTCGGCTTCATCGCGACGCCCGGCGACGAGCTCGACTACGTGCAGGTGATCAAGGCCGACGGCGACCTCGGGCGATACTCGGCGATCGTGCCGCGGATCTACGTCGGTACGGCCTTCAGCGTGCCCGAGCCGTCGACGCTCGCACTCGCCGGGATCGGTGCGGTCGTCGCAACCGCGCGGTTCGCTCGACGGAACCGCGCGGTCTGAGATGACGGGAATTCGCGCCGAGCTTCAGCTCGATCGGCGTCGACGAACGGCCCACGCCCCCGCGACGACGCCGAACACCGCCGCGGCGAGCGTCGCGGGCTCGGGCACGGCCGCGAAGGTTGGGCGTGCGGCGAACACTCCGGTGGGCCGGCTCAGCCCCTGACTGAGAGAGAATTGAAACACGCCGCCGGAGTTGAAGACGTCGACGCGATTGCTCGCGTAAGCCGAGACCAGCACGCGGCCGAAGGCGTCGGCCTCGATGTAGCGGACTTGGCCGACCGTCGGCGGCAGAGGAGCCGAGTCGGCGTTGAAGGAGAAGACGATCGAACCCGAGGCGTCGATGCGGTGGACGTCGTGGGAATCCTGTCGGAGCACCCAGGCGCCGCCGCCGATCGCCTCGCTGATCCCGAACGGGCCGAGCCCGGTCGCGATGGTGCGTTGGTAGGTCCCGGAAGCATCGAAGACTTGAACACCCGGGCTGCCGAAGCTGGTCACCCAGCGCTCGGTGCCGACGAAGGCGACGTCGCGGTAGTTCCCGGGGTTTCGGCCGTAAGTCTCCAGCAGAGATCCTGAAGCGTTGGTGACCTGGACTTGGTCGAGGCCCGACCCCGCGGCATGGATCCGATCCGCGGCGTCGATGCCGAGCCCGTAATGGCTGGAGATGGAACCGAACGACCCGACGACTGCGAGCGACGAGTCGTACTTGGTGATCAGTCCGGAATTGCGAGAGATGTAGTGATTGCCGAGGCTGTCGACCTCGATGTCGGAGAGCTGGGATCCCGAGCCGAGATCGGTCGAGCTCACGAACGCTCCGGAGTCGGTGAAACGGACGAGGCGGTTGTTGCCCGAGCTGAGGACGAGGATATCGGCCCGCGCAGCGGTCGAGAGACCGAGACCGAGCAGGAGGATCGAAGCGAGTCGGAGAGTAGCTTGGGGCATCGGTGACACCTCATGGGTCAGAGAATCGAAGGGTGAGATAACGATCTTGATCGACTCGTTCATCGTCGGCGTCGACGAACGGCCCTCGCCCCCGCGACGACGCCGAACACCGCCGCGGCGAGCGTCGCGGGCTCGGGCACGGCGCTCGCGACGTCGAAGTCTCCGCGGACCAAGGCGAAGTCGGTGGTTCCGACCGGACTGCCGAGGAGTTGCAAGAACGAGGGGTTGCTCGGCCCCGGCATGTGATCGAACGCGGCGGCGTTCACGCTCGAGGGCAGGTCGGTGCCGGCGAGCGCGGTGCCCGCAACCTGCTGGAGCACGAAGTCGATACTCCGGAGTTCGATGCCGGCGATCGAGACGCCTGTCGTCGGGATGATCAGCGAGAAATAGTCGGTGGGAAAACCAGGCTTGTCGTACACGCGAATCCCGCCGTTCGCGATCGTATCGGTGAACGAGTAAGTGTTGCCGAGGATCTCGAGTTCGAAGTCGTCGAAACGATAGGCCATGGCCGATCCCGCGGGGGTACCGACTTGGGGGTGCTGGTAGCGGAACGAACCCGAGAAGGGCGTGCCGTCGACCATCGTCCCGAATCCGCCGAAGATTCCGACTGAGAAGGTCCCCGAGAACGAGTGGGACACCGTTCCGGCCGCGGCGGTCGAGGCGAGGGCGGAGACGGCGATCAGAGCGGTCGTCAGCGAGCGCATCATGGAGAGGGGCCTCGAGTGAGAAGGCGATGGGGCGATCCGGAGGCGCGGATGCTACCGACCCGCGCTGAGGATTTCCATCGCGTCTCGAGCAACTTCGATGAAAGTTCGAGCGGGTCGACGAGTCGTCCAGGGGGCTCTGCGATCGATCGCGCGATTGGTCTGGCTCGATTCTCCAAGCTCTGCTAAAGTCCGCGCGAATCGCGACCGAAGCGGGGCCGGCCGGCAGGGATGTCGGCGTCGGCGAATCGCCCGGGACGCGAATACGCATCGGTATCCGCAAAGATCTCGCGAACCCGACAAGGATGGGGGGATCGCTCATGAACGCTCTCGTTCGCTTCTCGACCGCAGCCATGGCCCTCGGTTTGGTGCTCTTGGCCGGCTCGCCCGCCGAGGCGCAGCTCGGGATCTTCGGACGCAAGAAGAATTCGGAGATGGAACGTCCGCGCGAGGTCCAGGGCCCCGCGCTTCGCAACGCGACCCCGCTGCCCGGCGCGGCCGCGAAGACCGACGCCCCCGCCGACGCCGAGGTCCTCCCCTCGGGCGCTTCGATCCCCGAGCCGCTGCGACCCGAGGAGGCCGGAGCACCCACCATGGCGCTCCCCTCAGGACCGATCGAGCCCTATCTCCTCACCAAGGATCACGGTCCGTTCATGGTCCTGGCGCACACCTTCCGCGGTCCCGACGCCGAGCGCTATGCGCTGGCGCTCGTGCTCGAACTCCGCAACGAGTACCGGCTGCCCGCCTTCATTCTTCGAACCCGCGACATCCCCGGACGCAGCAACATCCGCAACGTCCCGCCCACCGCGCCCGAGGCGATGCGCAGCCCCGCGCTCGGCGAGCCCGAGCGCTTCCGAACCGAGGACGAGGCGGCCGTGCTCGTCGGCAATGAGAAGTCGCTCGAGAACTCGCTCAAGCTGCTGCACGACGTCCAGAAGATCAAGCCCCGCTGCCTCGACAACCTCCCGAACATCTGGTCGTTCCGAAAGGGGAAGGGGCTCCGCAACGCGATTCGCACGACGAACCCCTTCGTGCCCGCCGAGGCGCTCTTCCCCAAGCAGGCCGACCCGCTCCTCGCCCAGATGAACGCGGGACCGAACTCGGTCTACAACTGCCCCGGCAAGTTCACCTTGCAGATCGCCGAGTTCTCGGGACGGTCGAGCTTCGACACCAAGAACGACAAGCGATTCCAAGGGATGCTCTCCTTCAAGAGCAGCCCGCTCGCCACCGCGCACGCCGACGCCGAGAAGCTGGCCTCGAATCTCGCCCGCGACAAGGATATCGTGGCGATGGGCGTCCGGCCGTACGTCTATCACGACCGATTCAGCAGCAAGGTGCTGATCGGCTCGTTCGACTCGGCGACCGACCCCAAGGCCGTCGCGCTTCGCAAGCGCCTGCTCGAGATCGCCGCCGACTTGAACAACCGCAAGACCTCCGAGGTGATGATCATGCCCGCCTCGAGCCTGACCGACCTCGCTCGGCTCAAGAAGGGCGACACCACCGATACTCAAGTGATCACGACCTCCGGCGTTCGCTGAGACGCGCCGCCCGCGCGGGTCGTGTGAGGAACGCTTCCGCATGCGACCCGCTCTCACGCTCGTCTTCGGGACCCGCAACGTCAAGAAGGGGCGCGAGATGTCCGCGCTCCTCGCCCCGCCCTGGGATCACGACCCGCGTCTCGATCTCCTCGATCCCCGCACCCTCGACGACTTCCCCGACGCACCCGAGGTCGACGAAGACGCCGACTCCTTCGCCGGCAACGCCCGGAAGAAGGCCTCCGAGACCGCACGAGCGATCGGCCGATGGGTCCTCGCCGACGACTCGGGGCTCGCCGTCGACGCCCTCCGAGGCGCTCCCGGGATCCACTCGGCCCGCTACGCCGGAACCCACGGCGACGACGCCGCCAACAACCGCAAGCTCCTCGAAGCGCTCCGCGATGTCGCCGACGCCGACCGCGGCGCCGCCTTCCATTGCGCGCTCGCCCTCGCCGATCCCGAGGGACGAATCGTCCTCGAGGCCGAAGGAGCCTGCCGAGGCCGGATCCTCCATGCTCTCGAGGGCTCGGGCGGCTTCGGATACGATCCGTTGTTCCTGATCCCCGAGTACCATCGTTCCTTCGGCGCGCTCAGCCCGCTCGTCAAGTCGCAGCTAAGTCATCGAGCCCGAGCCTTCGCCCACCTCCGCCCCCGCCTCGCACGTCTCGTGGGCGAGCTCGTCTGACACCATTTTCTCCGCGCGGCGACTCCCCACCGATCCGACCTCGTGGTACAATCGATCGATATTGCCCAAAATCCCTAGATTGCCGTCATAGGCTCGGGGAGGCGGATCGAAGCGATCGAGATGGGGAGGGGGGAGGATCCGTGCGCCGAAACCTCTTGCTGGTGTTCCTCGCGGTGGGTGTCGCGCCCGTCGTCGCGACGATGAGCGTGGCTCTCCTCGCGACCCAGTCGATGCACGAGATCCGGATGCGCATGGTTCGCAACGCCGCGCAGTACCTCGTCGGACTGCTCGAGCCCAGCGCGCTCCAGCCGAAGGGCGGCCACACGACCTTCGACGCGACCACGCCGCCGATCGAGTCGCTCAATCGCCTGATGGATCGCGTCGCGGCGACGTTCCAGCTCCCGGGCTCCGCGCGGTTGGCGCTCGTCGGACCCGATCTCCGGGTCCTCGTCTCGCGACCCCCCTCGAACGGCTCGGCGGGATTTCCCCAGGAGCAGCGACTCAGCGGCGCTTATTTCGAGAGCATCGAAGTGCTCGCCGATATCGAAAAGGACTCCCGCTCGGAGCGCTCGGCGGGGGTGGTCGAGGTCGACCAGCTCGAGGATCCCGAGGTCGTCGGCTATTGCACCATCGATCTCGCCGACCCGGCGGGAGTCGTCCGAACCTACGTGATGCTGGCGGCGATCCCCACGAGCGACGCCTACGCCGCGATCATTCGAATTCGTGCACTGACCGCGGGGGTCGGGCTCGGATGTCTCGGGTTGATCACGGGAGTCTTCTTCGTCGTTCGGAGCCGGCTCATCGGGCTCTCCCGCGAGGTCTCCCGTACCTCGCTCTCTCTGCTCCAGACCAGCAAGCGGCTCGAGATCAGCGGCGAGCAACTCGCCCAGGGAGCCACGGAGCAGGCCGGGACGCTCCAACAGATCGCGGGCAGCTTGAAGTCGGTCGACGCCGCGGTGCGCCGAAATGCCGAACATGCCCAATCGACCTCGCGCGAGGCGGACCAGGCGCGAGCCATGGCCGAGAGCGGCGGCGAGGCGGTACGCGAGACCGTCGGCGCGATGAACCGGATCGCCGAGCGGATCCGCGTGATCGAGAGCATCGCCGCGCAGACGAATCTCCTCGCCCTCAACGCCGCGATCGAGGCCGCTCGCGCCGGGGAACACGGAGCGGGGTTCGCCGTCGTCGCCTCCGAGGTGAACAAGCTCGCCGACCAGAGCCGCAAGGCGGCGCTCGAGATCGACGAACTCGCAGCGCGGAGCGTTCGCGTGGCGGAGAACGCGCGGCAACGACTCGACGCGATCGTTCCCATGATCGGCAGGACGGCCGACCTCGTCCGCGAGATCGCCGCCGAGTCGAATCAACAGCGCACGGCGACGCACGAGATCAACATCGGCGTCGACCAGCTCGACCAGGTCGGCCAATCGAACGCGCGCTCCGCGACCGATCTCGCCGCGACCGCTTCGGCGATGTCGGGCCAGGCATCGCAACTCCAGCGGCTCCTGGAGTCGATGGCGCGCTTCAACGGAGCGATCGATCGACGAGACGACGCATCGGATACCGAACCCCCGCCCGCCCAGTCGCGACACTCCCGAGGCCGCTACACGACCCCGATGCGACGCATCTCCCCGCCCAGAGCAGCGCGCTCCACCGGCTTCGACCTCCAACTCGGCGACACTCCGGAATCCGACTCCGACTCCGACGAGCAACACTTCGAGAGATCTTGAAGTCCGAACGATCGAGGTTCGGCGGTATTCGAAAACGAAACCGACGTCCCGGAGGGGTCCGGGACGTCGGGTGAGTCGTCGGGGTCGAGTCGTCGGGGGAGACGAGCGGCGGCTCAGAAGAACTTGCGACGCACCTTGCCCAGGATCGGGTGGTGCGACGAGGTCGGGTCGACGCCGATCGCGCAGGTGTTGCAGGTCGGCGACTGCGGCGAGGCGACGACGCTCTGGGCCGAGGGAAGAACCGGATCCGGGCAGTGGACCACCACCGGAACCTTGATGCAGACCTCGACCGGAACCTGCTTGCAGACCGTCTGGGGCACGCAGATCGTCTTGCATTCGTTGATCTGACGGGTCACTTGGACCGGGTCGCAGATCGTCGTGGTGCAGGGGACCTGGCGGTAGACCGTCTCGCAGACCTTCTTGACGCATTGAACCGTCTGCATCTCGCAGACCTGAACCGGGACGCAACGCATCCGGGTCTCGGTCACGGTTTCGCAAACGGTCTGCGGCACGCGCTTGGTGCAGACCTCGCTGACCATCCGGCAGGTCGTGACGGGCACCGGGCAGTGCTTCGTCTCCGAGACCATGCGGCAGGTCGTGACGGGCACCTGCTTCGTGTGCTGCTCCGTGACCATGCGGCAGGTCGTGTAGGGCACGCGCTTGTACGCGGTCTCACGGACCATGCGGGTCACGGTCGTCGGGACCTGGCGGATCGCCGTTTCCTTGACCATTCGGGTGACCGTGTAGGGCACCTGGCGGGTCGCGGTCTCGGGAACCATCGTGGTCACGACGTACGGGTCCTGGCGGTACATCGTCTTCGCGCACATCTCGGTCACGGTCGTCGGCACCTGACGCGTGCAGGTCTTGGTCTGCATCACGGTGTAGGTGTAGGGAACCGTGCGGTAGGCGACCTCGGAGACCATCCGGCACGTGGTGACCGGGACCTGCTTGACGACCTCGTTCGAGACCATCTCGCAGATCGTCTCGGGGACCTGGTTCGTCACGACCTCGGCGACCATCCGCGTCGTGGTGACCGGCACCTGCTTGACCATCTCCTGGGCGACCATGCGGCAGGTCGTGACGGGCACCTGCTTCGTGATCACTTCGGGAACCTGGCGGCAAACGGTGACGGGAACCTGCTTGCGGATCGTCTGACGCTCGTAGACCGTCTCGGTCACGTTCTCGACGATCGTCCGGGGCCGGCGAACCTGGCGGCAGACGTAGGTTCCGGGGCACTCGACCCAGCAGCCGTCGATGCAGACGCGCTTGCCCGGGACGTAGACCTGCTCGGTGACCCACTCGTCGCACTCACGCGTCACCTGGCGGCAGACCTGGCGCGGAACGCAGACGGTCTCGCAGACCTCGTTCATCGCCGTCTCGGTGACGGTGCGGTACGTCGTCTCGGTCACGTTGCGGTAGCTCGTCTCCTGCACGGGGCGGCAGACGGTGTACCGGCACTCCTTCATGACCGTCTCGCTCACGGGGCGGCAAACGGTCGAGCTGACCGTCCGCATGACCGTCCGGCGAACCGGCGTCTGCACCGTGTAGCGGCACTCGCGCATCACGGTCTCGCGCACCGGGCGCGTGATCGTGTACGCTTCCTGCTTGTACGCGCACTGCTTGACCGGCACCTGCACCGTGTACGCCTGGGTCTGGAAGACCGTGCGTTGCACCGGCACTTGGACCGTGTAGGGCACCGTGCGGTAGCAGGTCTTCTGCACCGGACGGCTCACCGTGTAGGCGACCGTCTTGTAGCAGGTCTCCTGCACCGGGCGGCAGACCGTGTACGGCACCGAACGCATCACCGTCTCGGAGACCGGACGGCAGACGGTGTAGGCGACATCCTTGTACGACACCTCGCGGACCGGCCGCGAGACGTTGTACGCGACGGTCTGGAAGGTGGTCTCGCGAACCGGCCGAGTCACGGTATAGGCCCGCATCTCGGTATGGGTCTCCCGCACGGGACGCTGGACCGTGTAGGCCACGTCCTTCCAGATCGTCCGTTGAACCGGACGCTGGACCGTGTAGGGCTGCTCTTGCATCACCGTCCGATACACCGGTCGCTGGACCGTGTACGGAACTTCGCGAACCTGCTGTTCAGCGACGGTCTTCATCGTCGTCACGGTCCGAGGCCGCATCACGGTCTCGACCACCTCGCGGGTGGTATTGACGACTTGGGGGACGTAGACGGTTTCCGAAACCGTCCGCATCACCGTCGTGCGCTGAAGCTGATAGTCCACGTGCCCACCGCACTCCTGGGGCAGCGGATTACAACGAGTCGAGGCGGCACCAGCGTAGCTGGCCGCATTCGCCGGGCGTTCGGCCGCGCAAAGCCCGACAACCGGGGCGATGAGCAGTGCCGACAGAAGATTACGCATCGTGAGACGCTCCTCGACAACAGTCCCGACCAACGACGAAACACGACGTCCGGACGAAGAGCCTCCGCTTCGGAGCCGGGGTCGCAAACTCATCATCAAGCTTCGGACCTTCGAGCCGCCTCGCTTCAGTGTCTTTATCCAAATCTCCCAGAAACCCAAAACGCCCAAAACGCACGATCCTTCCACTCGTTACGCCCGTTACCATCCTCCCCCGAACGACCATCAGAACATGCCCCGTCGTCACGACGCTCGAGGTCGATCTCGCGCCGCGATCGAGGCCGGCGTCGACCGCCTCCCGTCCACCCCTCGCTTGACTCGGCCGCTCCGCCGGAATAGAGATCGGGCTTTCGATTCGCGACGCCAACGCGGGAGACGGCGATGTCCAACGTCCTCGATCGGTTTCGGCTCGACGGCAAGGCGGCTCTCGTGACGGGCGGGGCGCGGGGGTTGGGGTTCGTGATCAGCGAGGCGCTCGCTTCGGCGGGGGCCGCCGTGGCCTTGACGGCGCGCGACCCGGGCCAGGCCGAAGCCGCCGCCGCCAAGATCGCCGCGAACACAGGCGCCCGGGTCGTCGGGATCGCCCTCGAGGTGACCGACGACGCCCAGGTCCGCGCGGCGGTCGAGCGGGTCGTCGCCGACCTCGGCGGGCTCCACATCCTCGTCAATAATGCCGGCATCAATATCCGCGGACCGATCGAGACCCTCTCCGAGGCCGACTGGGACGCCGTGATCGACACCAACCTCAAAGGCCCTTGGCTCTGCTGCCGAGCCGTCGCCCCGATCATGAAGCGTCAAGGGTGGGGACGCGTGATCAACCTCTCGAGCATGCTCGGCGAGATCAGCATCCCCGACCGCACGCCCTACGCCTCGAGCAAGGGGGGCGTCACCATGCTCACCAAGACGCTCGCGCTCGAGTGGGCGGGGACGGGGATCAACGTGAACGCCCTCAACCCCGGCCCGTTCGCCACCGAGATCAACCTCCCGCTGCTCGCGAACCCCGAACTCGCCGAGCGGATGGTCTCGAAGGTTCCCCTCGGTCGCTGGGGCGACCCGGCCGAACTCGGGCCCGCCGCCGTCTTCCTCGCGTCCGACGCCTCGAGCTTCATGACGGGAGCGACTCTGTTCATCGACGGCGGCTACACGGCACAATGAGCGCCTGAACCGCGGCGATCGCGCGCGTGTCGATCGGGCACGTGTTTGGACCGGAGCGGAATCGCGAGAGAGGACGAATGAACATGTCGGAGAGCGGGATCCCCTCGGGGTATCGGGCGGCGGCGGTCAAGGCCGGGATCAAGGCGTCGGGAAATCTCGATCTCGCGCTCGTGGTCTCGGACCGCCCGCGTGCAGCGGCGGGCACGTTCACCCTCAATCGGATCGCCGCCGCACCCGTGCAGTGGGACCGCGCCCGCGTCCCTTCAGCGAGCGTGCGGGCCATCGTGGTCAACGCCGGCAACGCCAACGCCGCCACCGGAGCCGAGGGGCTGGCCGACGTCGAACGCACCGCGCGGGCCGTCGCCCAAGCGGTCGGCTGCGGGGTCGACGAGGTCCTCGTCGCCTCGACCGGCGTGATCGGACGTCGGCTCCCGATCGAAAAGCTCGAGTCGGGCGTCCGCGCCGCGTTCGAAAGGCTCGAAGCCTCGCCCGCCGCGTTCGAGGCCGCCTCCCACGCGATCCTCACCACCGACACCCGACCCAAGACCGTCTCGCTCCAGGCCGAGATCGCCGGCCGGCCGGTGCGGCTCTTCGGCTTCGCCAAGGGCGCGGCGATGATCGGACCACGGATGGCGACGATGCTCGGATTCCTCTTCACCGATGCGAACGTCGCCCCAGCCGACCTCCAAGCCGCGCTCTCCGAGGCGGTCGAGCGCTCGTTCAACTGCATCTCGGTCGAAGGCCACACCAGCACCAACGACACCGTGCTCCTCCTCGCCGGCGGCGATGGTCCGCAGCTCGCCGGGGACGACCTCGCGGCGTTCGCCGCTCTCGTCGACGAGGCGTGCACCAAACTCGCCCGCATGATCCCCGAGGACGGCGAAGGGGCGACCCACCTGATCACGATCGACGTCGTCGGCGCGCGCGATCGCGAGGAAGCGCGAACCATCGCGCGGACCGTCGCCGACAGCGCGCTCGTCAAGACCGCGATCCACGGCGCCGACCCCAACTGGGGCCGCATCGTCTCGGCCGCCGGCTACTCGGGCGTACCCTTCGAGGAGAGCGAACTCTCGCTCGAACTCAACGGCATCCCGCTCTATCGCGACGGAGTTCCCCTCGAGGTCGACCTCGCCGCCGCATCGGCCTCGCTCCGAGGATCGTTCGAGACGACGATCCTCCTCACGCTCCGCCGCGGCGAAGGATCGATTCGATTCTGGACCTCCGACCTCACCGCCGAATACGTCCGCCTCAACGCCGACTACACCACGTGACCGGTGGTCGACCTCTCCCGCTTGCGGAGTCTCGAAGCCCGAGGCTCCGCGCTCAGCTTCCGCCGCTCTCGGGCTTCTTGAGGTTGATCGTCAACGGGCGGAGCACCGCGAGCATCGTGTTCAGATGCGCCAGGCGCGGGCCGAAGCGATCGACGAAGTCGCTCAGGGCGAAGTCGCCCTCGACGAGATTCTCGTGGTTGTCGGCGATGTACGCGGCCATGTCGCGCATCAAGGACGAGTGGACCTGTTCGAGCTGCCCGAGCGCTTCCTTGCAATGCTCGAGCACGCCGTCGTGGCTCTGCTGCCAGCGCTCGAGTTCCTGGAATTGCCGCTGCCGCTGATCGCGGGCGACGAGCGTCGTCTCGCGGAGGAATTCGAGCTGCTGCTTCTGCGTCTCGAGGATCTGCTTTTGGAGATCGATCGATTGCGACTGAAGGGAGACGAGAGCATTGAGCAGGGCGACCGGATCGGTGCCGGCGGGAACGGAGGCTGTGGGCGACTGCCCCGTGGGCGAGACTTCCATGCGATACGTCCACGAACCCGACGGGTTTTCGCGCGACACCCGGGCCTCCTTCATCTCGTGAACGAGCGGAACGCTCGCCACGTCGTACGCGGTGTGAAGAATCGAGTCTACGCCAACTCCGCAATGAATCCTAGAGTCTCCCGGCGAGCGCCGCCGGCGCCGATCGGGCTGCGTGAGTGCATGAACGAAACACACGCGGAGACGGCGGTTTGCGTCACGGCACCCGACGTGGGGCGTTACTGATCTCGAACACGAATTCGTCGTCCGGTTCGCGAACGCATCCGAAACCGACCCAACATCAACGTTTGCACGGAGATCTCAGCCATGGCCGACGACCAACCCTTTATGGGGAGTTGGTTCCTGCGCATCGATCGGTTCGCCGACGTCCATATGGTCGCGGCGCAGAACAAGAACGAATCGTGCGGTTTGGCCTGCATCAAGATGGTCATCTTCAAGGTCAACAAGCTCCGGCCCGGGGCCGCGGCGCTCCAGACCGAGAAGACGATCGAAAAGCGCTATCGAAAGCTCGCGGGAGAGACCGTGCACGACTTCGATGTCTACGGTTCCGACCCCGACATCATGGTCGAGGTCCTCAACTCGTTCGGGATCGGCAACTGGGCGATCGAATGGCCCGGGCTCAACGACGTCGGCTCCAAGATCGCCAAGTATGTCGGCGTCGATCAGATGGGCCTCGGATTCACCGGCATCAACGCCATCAAGCGAGGCTATCCGGTGATCCTCGCGTGCTACTGGAAGGGCGGCGGCGGCCACGCGATCGTCGTCGATACGGTCACCAGCGTCCCCCTTCTCGGCACCTATGCGACGATCTGCGACCCCTGGGACGCCGACGTCCACTTCGAGGAGATCAAGAACAACGCGCCCTTCACCTACAAGCCCAAGGCCGCGATCGGCGTCAACCTCTGGGGCTCGGTGAAAGGCCCCCCGGGAGGCAGCGGCGTCGTCAAGGCGATCATCTACTGCCAGAAGAGCCCCGGCTTCATGGGGTGAGCACCGCGCGGGAGTGTGTCGACCGCGATGCTTCTCGAAATCAACGCGCTTCACGAACGCCTGGCGATCGGCCGAGATGTCGGATAACATCGACGAAGCTCGATTCGAGACGGCGCGAGCCCCGGCCCAGGGGTACGCGACCGTCTCTCCGCGTTGCTCCGCTCGAACATCCGGCACATACGCCGACGAGAACGGATTCCCGCCGACGGAGCGGACTCTCCACCAGCCAATTGTAGGAGTGATGCTATGCTCTCGCGCTCGATCATCGCCCGGTTTGCGATCCCCCTGTTCGCCGCGCTCGCCCTCGTGCCCGCGCCCGCCTCGCGGGCGGGCTACTTCAATCCGGCATCATTCACATCCTCGGGGACCCTGAACCTCGCCCCGGGCGACTACACGATCAACACCGACGGCGCCCCGACCTTGCTCGACGCTTCGAACAACGTGCTCTTCACCGGCACCACGATCTCGCAAGGCGGCGGCTTCCGCGACATCGTCTCTGTGCTCACGTTCGACTCGATCACCGTCGGACTCGGCGTCAACATCCGCGTCCGGGGCGAGAACCCGCTCGCCTTGCTGTCGAAATCGAATGTGCTGATGCGAGGTGTCATCGATGCGAGCGGCTTCAAAGGCGCCGACAGCGCACGCTTCGGCGGCAGCGGCCTCGGCGGCGCGGGCGGCCCCGGCGCGGGAGCCGGCGGCAACGGCGCCGGCGGAGCGGGCTTCGGCCCCGGCGGCGGACCCGCCGGTCCCTTCGGCATCGGTGCCGTTCAAGCCGCGGGCGGCAGCTTCGGCGGCAAGGGCGGCGACAGCGCCTTCGGTACCGTCGGCACCACCTACGGAAACCTCTTCGGCTTCCTCGAGGGCGGTTCGGGCGGCGGAGCCACCGGAGGCTCGTTCTTCGACCAGGGCAACGGCGCGGGCGGCGGCGGCGGCGGCGGAGCCGTCGAACTCGGAGCCCTCGGCGTCATCGACTTCGAAGGCGGCGACCTCATCGCCAACGGCGGCGGAGTCGGCGGTGCCTTCGCCGCCAACGCCGGCGGCGGCTCCGGCGGCGGTCTCCGAATTCACGCCCCCACCATCTTCGTCCGAGGCAACACCGACATCACCGCCACCGGCGGACCCTTCTGGGGAGGCGGCGGACGCATCCTCTTCCTCACCAGCACCGGGGAGATCGTCCAGACCGGCGGCAACATCGCCGCCGGTGTCGGCGGCGGCGCCAACAACCCCACCGAAGGCACCATCGACTACGGAACCCTCAGCGCAGTTCCCGAGCCCTCGACCTTCGCTCTCTTCGCCGTCGGCGGAATCTCGCTCTTCGCGCTCTCCCGCCGCAAGCGTTGAGACCGCTCAGGCGAACGGCCAATCGACTCCCAGCGCCTCGCGCTGAAGGCGATCGAGCTCCGCGATGCCGGCCTCGGCCAGATCGAGCAATCGATCGAGCTGGGGCCGGCTGAACGTCCCCGACTCGCCCGTTCCCTGCACCTCGACCAGGCCGCCCGAGCCGAGTCGCACGACGTTCATATCCACTTCCGCCGCCGCATCTTCGCGATAATCGAGGTCGAGCACCGCCTCGCCCCCCACCAACCCCACGCTCACCGCCGCGACGCGATCGCGGAGGATCTCGCGCGTTCGCTCCAGCCCGTACCGTTTCATCAAGGCTTCGGCGACCGCCACGAACGCTCCCGTGATCGCTGCGGTCCGCGTACCGCCGTCGGCCTCGATCACGTCGGCGTCGACATGCAGCGTCGCCGGCCCCAGTGCCCGCGTGTCGATCACCGCACGCAGGCTCCGCCCGATCAGGCGCTGGATCTCCGTCGAGCGGCCGTCGGCCTTCCGCTCCTTGCGGGTCGGGGTCGACCCAGGGAGCATCGAATACTCGGCCGTGAGCCAACCGACCCCTTTCCCTTCGAGGAACGGCGGCACCTTGTCGCTCAGGTGCGCCGTCACGAGCACGGTCGTCGCCCCCGCGCGGAGCAAGACGCTCCCCGGGCTGTTCCGAGCGAATCCGCGCTCGATCGAGATCGGGCGGAGTTGATCCGCGAGTCGGCCGTCGTGTCGAGCCATGAGATCGATCTTCCGCGAAGAGTGTCGAGATCCAAGCCAGTCGGAGCCGCTCAGACTACCCGGCTCGCCCCTTCGATTCGAGCCCCGCGCCCTCCGCGAACGTCTTCGTCCGCGCATGCCGCGCATCGAGCCGCTCCACGAACCGCTCGGCGCGGAAGCCCGATGCGACCAAGCACGCCGGCTCCGGTTGCGCTGGTTCGGCGCTGATGCTCAGCCGACCATGCGGCTCGAATTCCCAGGAACGCGTCTCGCCGGCGATCTTGGCACGAAACCACCGCCGCTTCCGCGAACCGGCCTCCGCAGGCAGGAAGATCGGACCATCCCAATCGACCGCTGCGAGCGTCCCAGGCCCCGCGGCATCGCGATCGAAGTCGGCCGTGAAGCGATCGACGTTCGCCGTCGCGACTCGGATTCGTGCCCGCGGACCCGTGTCCAACTCGACCAGTGCGTGACGATACGGCGTGGCAAAGCACCAACGCTCCAATAAGGCGAACATGCGGGAACTATTGAATGCACAGTCGAGGTAGATTCCGTCGACCACGGCCCCCTCGACCTCGCCTCGAACCTCGACCCCGACCACCAACTCCCGGAATGCCGTTCCACCAAATCGCGAGGAGATCGCATGGATCGCGACCCGTGCGCGGCCGCCGCTCGCGATCGGTTCCACCCCGCGAGGCGCCGTCCGCGCGCGCCAGGCATCGAGATCGGCCGAACCCTCGATCCCCAACTCGAGCACGCCGCGGAGGTCGGCCACGAATGGAGACAATCGACGCGCGTCCTCACCCGTATCCGCCATGTTCACAGCCTCACACTTCTTCGAGCGTCTTCGGTTTGGATCCGGCCGATCTCCGCAACCTCTCGAGGAATCCGCCGATGAGAACCCCGACCACGCGGATCGCGAGCACGGCATAGGCATACCATGCGGGCGGTCCATCGCCGACGGGTTCGTCGATGACCGTGGTGATCCCCGACATCACCAGCACGAACGCAGCGAGACCCCAGGTCGCCCCGACGCTGCGCGGTCGCCCGATCCGCGAACAGATCCAACCGCCCATGAGCGCCGCGACCACGGCGGAACCGAGGTTCGCCAGGAGGTATTCCTGCGTGATCGGCGGCCGCCGGCCGCCCTGGAGCGGACCGAGCAAGACGACGACTCCCACCAGAGTCGACACGATCACCAGCACGAGCATCACACCGAAACCACTCAGGATCGCCAGAATCGTCCGCAACACGCGTCACCTCTCATTCATCGTTGGACATCTCGACTCATTTCTCACAAAGTCCGATCGTCGCACATTCCCTCCGTCGCCGCCGGCACCCATCGCTCTCCCCCCGTGCCATTCGCCACAATCGCCCCAATCGCGCCCACCCGCGCTCGATCCCCCGAGCGCCCACGCGCATCTCTTTCCGAATATGGCATGATCGTCACGTCCGATCGTTCTTGGTCTCCCTTTCAAAAGCCGCTGGACCTGGAGTTCTCCGATGTCCGT
>JANRKW010000058.1:0-151143 GCA_033763215.1 Isosphaeraceae bacterium
CCTCGGCGGCGGCGGCCTGGGCGGCGGCGGCCTGGGCGGCGGCGGCGGCGGCGGCGGCGGCACGGCCTCGCCCCCGACCTACCTCGTCAACCCCTTCCGCGAGTACACCTACGGCAACCGGACCCCCTTGGTCGTCGGTAACGACGGCGGCGGACTCGGGAGCTTCACCCCGAACCTCGCCATCCCCTTCATCCAAGGTGCCGCGAGCCAGGTCCAGCCGTTCAACACGGTGGCCGGTGCGGGTGGAACGTTCGGCATCTCGTTCCTCAGCGACCTCGAGGTCTACCTCTTCCTCCAGGCCGCGCAGGGCGACCAGCGCTCGAACATCGTTCAGGCTCCGAAGGTCACCTCGTTCAACGGTGCGGAAGCCTCGATCATCAACCAGCAGACCCGTTACTACGTGGCCTCGCTGATCCCGGTCGTCGGCTTCGGTGCGGTCGCCTTCACGCCGACCCCCGGCCAGCTCCCCGACGGCGTGTTCCTCTCGGTCACGCCCGTCGTCTCGGCCGACCGTCGGTATGTCCGGCTCTCGCTGGCACCCACCTTCACCACCGTCACCGGCCTCGCGACCTTCCCGGTCCCGGCGGCTGTCGGCGGCGGCGGCTTGGGCGGCGGAGCGACGTCGATCCAAGGCCAGATCCAGCTTCCCGAATTCACGATCGCTCAGATCAGCACCACCGTCACCGTCCCCGACGGCGGCACCGTGCTCCTGGGCGGCGTCAAGCGGCTCCGCGAGGAACGCCGTGAGTTCGGTGTGCCGGTCTTGGCGAAGACGCCGTTCATCGATCGTCTCTTCCGGAACGTCGGCATCGGCCGACGAACCGACTCGCTCATGATGATGGTCACTCCCCGCATCATCATCCTCGAGGAAGAAGAGCAGAAGATCGGCATCCCGCCCGCCATCCAGTGATCCTCGGAGAGCGACGAAGAGGGGAACGCGAATTCGCACCCCCTCTTCGGCTCGATCTCTCGGCCCGAGCCTGAAACGCTTCTCTCCTCGGGCACTCGACGTAGAACTTCCCAATGCGACCGGCCGTCTCGGAGTCGTCTCCGAGGCGGCTTTTCGGCGTTTACGGGGCCCTGCCCTGCGCGTGTCCCTTGGGTTTCCTCTCGAAACCGGTTACAACCGATCGACAACCCGAGGAGAACGTCCATGTCGATCGCGCATGCACTCGCCACCGCCGCGACCCTTCTGGTCGGACAGTCCCCATCGGAATCCGCCCCGAGGCCGACCCCACGGGCGGAGGTCGGACAACCGACTCCGGATCCTTCGTGGAAGGCGCTCGGGTCGGACATCTGGTTCGATCCCGCGGGCAAGCGCCTGATCCTCGGGTGCCGGGTCGTCTTGCGCGAGGGCGCGCTCGAGCATTTCCTCTGCTCGAAGAACACGAAGGAGCATGAGTCGATCCTCGCGACGACCGCCCCGCCCCGTCTGATCCACGCCGGATTGCTGCTCACCGGCGCCGAGCCGGGAAAGCCGGTGCGATTCGACCCGAAGTTCGAACCGCCGACCGGGGCGACGATCGCCCTCGCGCTGGAATGGTACGAGCGCGGCGAGAAGCGCACGGCCGACGCGAGGACTTGGGTGTCCGACCTGAAGTCGAAGAAGCCGCTCGAGACCGAGTGGGTGTTTGCGGGATCGGACCTCTTCGTCGATCCGATCACGAAGGAGAAGATCTATGCGGCGGATGACGGCGACTTGATCACCGTCGCGAACTTCGCCTCGTCGATCCTCGACTTGCCCTTTCGCTCGAGCGCGGGCGATGCGGATCGCCTCTTCGTCGCGCGCACGGAGGCGATCCCCGAGGCCGGGACGAGCGTCTTCCTGATCCTGAAGCCGAAGCCGAGCGCGGATCGGTCGAAGAAGTCGTCGGAGTGATCCGGCGTGATCGAGGCCGGAACCCTCGACAGGGTTCCGGCCGATTCAGGTCGCTGGTTCAGTCCGACGCCGCGGAACTCGATTCGGCGAAGGCGTTGATCTTCTGGAGCGACTCTTCGCTCGGTTCCTTGGTGCCTTTGCACTTCGGATACTTGGCGCACCCGAGGAAGTAGCCGCGGCGACCCTTTCGCGCGATCATCGGCCCGCCGCACGTGGGGCAATTCTCGTCGAGTTCGAGGGACTTGAGGTCGGGTCCGGCTTCGGCGGCCGGCGGCCCCGCGAGGTCGCCCAGCTTCTCCTTGAGCTCCTCGGGAATCGGCGCCGTGCTGCGGCACTTGGGATAGGCCAGACATCCGAGGAACGCGCCTCGTCGGCCTTGCTTGACGCCCATGGGACCGCCGCACTTCTCGCACTTGACCTCGACGGTGACCTGCTCGACGGGCTTGCCCTTGTCGTCGACCGGCATCGTGTTGCGGCACTTGGGATAGCCCGTGCATCCGAGGAACGCGCCTCGCGACCCTTGACGCAACGCCATCGGCTTGCCGCACTTGGCACACTTGTGCTCGGTCTCGACGACGGAGGGAACCGGCTTGCCGTCGGGGTCGAGGTTGAACGACTCCTTGCAGCTCGGGTATCCCGAACACGAGAGGAACGGCCCGCGCTTGCTCTCGCGGAGCATGAGCGGTTTGTCGCACTTCGGGCAGCGATGCTCGGTCTCGACCGCGGCGGGTCGCGCCTCGCCGTTCATCCGGCGGGTGACCTTGCACTCGGGATAGCGTGAGCAGCCGAGGAATTGCCCCGACTTGCTGAACTTCACGACCATCGGGGCGTTGCACTCGGGGCAGACCTCGGACGACATCACCTGGACGCGTTGCATCCGCGTCTCGGCCTGCCCGAGAGCTTCCTTGAACGGGTGGTAGAACTCGTCGAGGACCTTGACCATCTCCTCCTTGCGGGTGGCGATCTCGTCGAGCTCGTCCTCCATGTGACCGGTGAACTTGAGGTCCATGATCTTCGGGAAGTGCTCGACGAGGAGGTCGGTCACGATCATACCGAGGTCGGTCGCGAAGAACCGTCGCTCCTTTTGTTCGACGTACAAGCGGTCTTGGATGGTCTGGATGATCGGCGCGTAGGTGCTGGGCCGGCCGATGTTCTCCTTTTCCAATGCTTTGATGAGCGTGGCTTCGGTGTATCGGGGCGGAGGCTGCGTGAAGTGTTGCGTCGCGCCGAGGTCGTGGAGGTCGAGGTTGCGGTCGACCACGAGAGCGGGGAGCAGCGCGTCTTCCTGTTTCCCGGCCGGACCGAGGACGCGTCGATATCCGTCGAATTCGAGGATGCGTCCTTGAGTCTTGAAGAGACCGTCGGCCGCCTCGATCGCGACGTTGGTGACCGCGAAGACCGCGGGGGTCATCTGGCTCGCCACGAATCTGCGATAGATCAGCGAATAGAGTTTGTATTGATCGTTCGAGAGCTTGTCGCGAATCGCCTCGGGCGAGAGACCGAGGTCGGTCGGCCGGATCGCTTCGTGGGCTTCCTGCGCCTGTTTCGAGGCGGCGAATCGATTCGGCTTGGCGGGGAGATATCGATCTCCGTGATCGGCCTGGATGAGTTCGCGGACACGCGAGACCGCTTCCTCCGAGACGCGGAGGCTGTCGGTACGCATGTAGGTGATCAAGCCGACGGGGCCGTCGCCGCCGACGTCGATGCCTTCATACAGTTCCTGGGCGATCTTCATCGTCTTCTTGCCGGAGAAGCGCATTCGGATCGCGGCTTGCTGCTGGAGCGTCGAGGTCTTGAAGGGGGCCTCGGGCTTGTCGATCTTCTGCGAGGCTTCGACCGAGGCGATGCGATAACGGGGCGCCGATGCGAGTGCGTCGCGGATCTCCTGGGCTTGCTGCTCGTTCGTGGCGGAGAACGTCTCGCCCTTCCATTGGGCGAGCTCGGCCTGGAAGCGGTCGGCCTCGGCGTCGGAGCCGGCGGGGCTGAGCGTCGCGGTGATCTTCCAGTATTCCTCGGAGACGAACGCCTTGATCTGTTTCTCGCGTTCGGCGATCAGCCGGACGGCGACGGACTGAACGCGGCCGGCGCTGAGGTGTCTCGCGACCTTCTTCCAGAGCAGCGGGCTGAGTTCGTAACCGACGAAACGGTCGAGGAAACGCCGGGCTTGCTGGGCGTTGACCTTGTCCATGTCGATCGGTGCGACATGTTGGAACGCTTCCTTCACCGCGCGTTCGGTGATCTCATAGAACATGACGCGGCCGATGCGTTCATCGGGGAGCTCGAGCGCTTCCTTGAGATGCCATGCGATCGCCTCGCCCTCGCGGTCGGGGTCGGTCGCGAGGTAGACCATGCCGGCCTTGTTCGCCTCGCGCTTGAGTTCGGCGATCGTATCCTTCTTCGCCGGCATGACCTCGTAGTTCGGCTCATATCCATTGAGGACGTCGAGTCCGAGCTTGCGTTTCGGGAGGTCTCGAACGTGCCCCATGCTCGCCTTGACGATGAATCCCGAGCCGAGGAACTTGTTGATGGCCTTGGCCTTCTTGGGGCTCTCGACGATCACAAGATCGCGTCCCGAACCGGCGGTGGAGCGAGGCGCGGCCTTGCGGGTCTTGGCGGGAACGGGCTTCTCGGCGGAATCCGGCGATTTCTTCGCACGGGCGGTCTTCGGCGCGGCCTTGGCCTTGGGCTTCGCCTTGGCCTTGGGCTTGGCGGGAGCTTTGGGCTTGGGGGCCTTTTCGGGCTGGGATTCGGGTTCCGAGGCGTCTGGACGAGCCGACTTTCGAGCCACTTGATTTTCCTATCCCGATTGATCCCCATCGATTCCGGCGAACGGAACCGTCCACGCGCTGGTGGTCGGAGAGGCTGGGTTCGAGGGTGATTGCAATTGTTCCGACGGGGATTCTTGGTACAGTATGGATTGGGCCGGCGGTCGGAGCCCGCGCCCCTTCAATTAGCCGGCGAATCGGAGACTGTCAAGGGGGGGAGGTTCGTCCACCCCTCCTCTGGGACGATCGTCGTAGCACTCGAGGAACACCATGGCGTTCGCGGCCTTTCGTCGTCACCAGAAGAAACTCCTGGCCATCTTCGCGATTCTCGCAATGGTCGGGTTCATCCTGTCGGATTCCATCTCGCGTTGGGGCGGGGGCGGCGAGTCTCGGGAACGCAATGTCGTCGTGGCGGAATTGTACGGCAAGCGCGTGACGCGAGCGGATCTGTCCCGACTCCTCGAGCAACGAGCCCGCGCCAATCGCTTCGATGCATTGATGGGCGGTCGCGGATTTGGGGGCTTCACGACCCGCGACCTCGTCGACGCCTACATCTTAGAGCACGAAGCCGACCGTCTGGGAATCCCCCGCGATCGGGAACTCGCCAAGGACTGGCTGCGAGCCCGCTCCGGCGGCAAGATGAATCAAGCGCTCTTCGAGACGCTGTTGACGGCGATGGGGCGCGAGGTCGACGCCGATACGATCCTGGCCGATCTCACGGGCGAGCTGCGGTTGCAGCTCGCTTCGCGGACCCTCGGTTCGGCGGTCACCACCCCGCTCGACGTCTTCCAGACGTTCCGAGATCAGAACGAGCGTTCGAGCTTCAAGCTGATCTCGTTCCCGGCCGCGAACTACGTCGACAAGGTCCCCGACCCGAGCGACGGCGAGGCTCGGGCACTCTACGAGAAGTATAAGGACGTCCTCCCCGACCCTTCGGTCGAGACGCCCGGATTCAAGGTGCCCCGCAAGATCGAGGCCGAGATCCTCTCGATCGACACCGAGGCTCTCGCCAAGCAGATCGAAGCGAAGCTGACCGTCGACGACCTCAAGGCCTACTACGAGAATCACAAGGCCGAGTTGACGCCCCCTCGCGAGTTGCCGGACGACCTCTTCGCCGGTGACCCCGAGGCGAAGCTGACTCCCACGATCTACCGGCCCTTCGAGGACGTGCGCGACATCATCGTGGCCGGGCTGTCCCGCGAGCGAGCTCGCGAGGAGTCGACCGCCAAGTTCGACAAGGTCCTCGACGACGTCATCAACGACTTCGCCGACCGTTACCACACGGCCAAGGAAGAGATCGACGAGGCGACCAAGGCGGGCGAGACCCCGACGGTCGCGCTGCCGATGGCGACCGACCTCGCGGCGATCGCCAAGGAACTCGGTCTGACGTATGAGAGAACGCCTCTCCTCACGAAGCCCGAGGCCGAGAACTACGGGCTCGTCTCGAACGCCAACGCCGGGTCGAACCCCTCGCTCGACGAACCCAAGTTCGCCCAGGTGCTGTTCGACGAGCGGAATCTCATCTACGACGGCATGGAATTCAGCGACCTGAGCGGTCGCCGCTTCCTCGTCCGCAAGCTGACCGACGAAGCGCCCCACGTAGCCCCGTTCGATGCGGTCAAGTCGCAGGTGATCGCAGCGTTCAAGTTGGAGAAGGCTCGTGCTCTGGCGAAGAGCGCGGCCGAGGAAGCCGTCGCCAAGATCAAGGCGGACGGAGGAGTGATCAAGGAGCCGATCGTCCTGGGACGGAACGTCGTCGACATCGACGGGATCACGCGTCGCCGGAGCGGGATGCCGCTCCCCGGCTCGCTCGAGTTCGCCGAATCGGTGCCCGCGGACATCCCGCAGATCCCGATGGCGGGCGACGCCCTCCGCGATGCTCTCTTCGAACTGACCCCGGGTGCTGTGATGCTCGAACCGAACCAGCCGAAGGACACGTACTACGTGGCGACGCTGGCTCGGCGCGACCCGATGACCTACGCCTCCCTCTACGGTCCCACCTCCGCGCCGTTCTCGTACATGATCGAGGCCGAGCGGAAGTCGATCCTCGAGCACGTTCGCCGCACCCTGGAGCGGCTCCGGGCCGAGGCGGGACTTCCCAAGGATTGGAAGCCGCCGGGAGAGGACGAGAAGCGCGGCAGCGACGCCTGACGTCGCTCGATCCGCGTCCTCGGCGGGGCTCGGAGCGGTCGTCGCGGCGGAAGCCGTCCCGACTTTCTCTCCGAGTCCCCGAGGTGCTCCCTGCGCGAACCCTTCCGCGCGATCAGTCGCGGACCATCCGAATCTCGCATTCGCGGTCGATGTATCGCCACTCCTCGCCGGCACGGAGAGCTGCGAGGAGCTCGTCGAATTTCGCCGTGTCGGCCGAGGCGAAGTCGAATTGGGTGATGAAGTCGAACGGCTCGACCGTCGCGAGGTCGCGGCAGTGGTAGAGTCTGCGCGCGACTGCGGGGAGTGCGCGGAGCCCGATCTGGATGTGGTGCGAACGGGACTCGAAGATCTCGCGTCGCTCTTCCTGGGTCAGCGCCCACCATGCCGGAGTCTTCCGGAGGGGGATCAGTACCGAGACGTCCGACGTCGCGCGTCCGAGCGGCGCCTGGACTTCGGCGAGTCGTCGCTTCTCGGAGCGGTCGACGTAGCGTTCGTTGCTGGTCACGCCCCGAAGGGTCCAGGTCGATCCTTCGGTCTCGAGCCGGTTGGTACCGGGGACGATCGAGATTCGATCGGCTGACGGGAGCGGGTCGCCCACCAGCGTTTGCATGCTCACGATTCGATACTCGCCGCGGGTCCCCGCGCTGAATGTGGTGAGGCGAGGATTCGTGGGTTCGGGAGGAATCGGCGCGGTCTCCTTGGAAATCGATGCTTCGGCCGCGCCCATCGGGATCGCGGCGATCCCGATGCCGCTGCGCAGGAAGCTGCGTCGCGACGGTTCCTCGCCTGGTCCGCCATCCGAAGTGGAGTCGGTTACCGACATCTGAACATCCCCCTCGAATCCGCTGAAGAGTCGGAGAGCCGCCACACACGCAGACGCCGCGCGCGGCTCGCATATTCGCTCGGAGGAGGTCGCGGAGGCGAGCGCCCGGTGCGGGCGGTGCGCGAACCGCGACGGGAACTCGAGAAACCGCAGCAGTTCGACTTGACCATCCTCCGGCGTCGCAGCAGAATGCCGACCGATTCCGTGGACCGCCTAGGCTCTCCCCGGTGGTTCTCACAACTTGACGCCGCGCCGACGGATCGACGCGAGCGAACGATCGAGCCGAGGAGCGCGCTCGATCGACCTGGGCCGAAGATCGACGATCCGACTCGTCGATCCGACGACAAAGGAGTGTTCCGTATGCTCAGATCGTCACGAGCCGCGTTGGCGGTTGGATTGGGTCTCCTCGGTATGGTTGGGCTGGTTGCTCCCTCGATGGGGCAGCAGGACTCGCGCGTCCGCCCGGCCGCGAATGCAGGAACCGCGCCGGCCGCGAAGCCCGTGGGACCCGCCGTCATCGGCACCCTCGACATGGATGCGGTCCTTCGCTCCTACGACAAGTTCAAGTATCAGATGGAGCAGACGCAGGCCGAGGCGTTGAATCGCCACAACGACCTGATGAAGCTCGCGACCGAAGCGAAGTCGCAGTCCGAGATGCTCTCGAAGCTGGCTCCCGGCAGCCCCGACTCCAAGAAGATCGAGGAGCGGATCACGCAACTCCAGGCGCAGTTCGAAGCCGGCCGCACGCAGGCCCAGCGCGACTTCGAGCGGAAGGACGCCGAACTGCTCGCGACGATGTACAACGACATCCAGACGATGTCCGCGGCTGTCGCCAAGCAGCGGAACATGTCGTTCGTGATCAAGTACTCGGCCACGCCCGCGTCGGGCACCGACCCCAAGACGGTCGAAGCCGCGCTGTTCCGCTCGGTGGTCTATGCCGACCCCGCGGTCGACGTCACCGCCGACGTGATCAAGTGGCTCAACTACTACTACAAGCAGAACGGCGGCCCCGCTCCCAAGGGAACCGGACCCGCGCCGACGACCACCCCCGCCGCGGGTGCGGCTCCCGCGGCCGCGACCTCCGCTGCGGCTCCCGCCGCCGGCGCGGTCCCTCGCTGACCCATGTCGACGAGCTCGCGAGTGGAATGATCCACTCGCGAGTCGTCCTCGCGCAGAGATGAGTCGCATCCTCGAGTCGTTCCAGTCGCATGAACGGCCTGGGGGCGAAAAGCGAGCCGATTCCTCAGCTTCGCATTGAATCGCCGGTCACTGGTTGTCGTCGAGGGAGACTGTTCGTCCATGCTCACCAGTCGGCGAGCCCAGCGCACGATCGCTCGGGAAACCTCGGTTCGCGGCGTCAGCTTCCTCAGCGGGCTCGACGTCGAGCTGCGCTTCCTGCCTGCTCAGGCCGATTCGGGCATCACCTGGGTTCGTACCGATCTCCCCGGGAGACCCGCGGTTCCATCGACGATCGCTCATGTGGTTCCCCGAGGTCGACGTACCTCGATCCAGCAGGGCGACGCCGTCGTCGAGATGGTCGAACACGTCATGGCCGCACTCGCAGGCCTCGAGGTCGACAACTGCACGATCGAGATCGACGGCCCCGAGACTCCGGGCTGCGACGGATCGAGTCTGGAATTCCTCGAAGCGCTTGCATCCGTTGGTACCGTCGAACAGGATCGCGCGAAACCCGCGATCGTGATCGACAAGCCGGTCACCGTCCGCGAGGGAGCAGCGGCTCTGACCGCGCATCCCGGCGAAACGGATCGACTCTGTCTCACATATAGTCTCGACTATGGTCGCGAGTCGTCGATCGGGGCGCAGAGTCTCTGCCTCGAGATCGACTCCGAGACCTTCCGCGGTCAACTCGCTCCGAGCCGAACATTCTTGACGGACGTCGAAGCCGCGGCGATGCGGCAGGCGGGGATCGGGACGAGGACCACCGAGGCGGATCTGTTGATCTTCGGGCCGCACGGCGTCATCGGGAATCGCTTGAGATTCCCGGACGAGCCCGCCCGTCACAAGATGCTCGACCTCCTCGGCGATCTGGCACTCGGCGGCAAGGACTTGATCGGGCACGTTGTCGCCCACAAGTCGGGGCACTCGCTGAATGCTGCGCTCGTTCGGAAGCTGCTCCAAGGGGTCGAGAGTCGACGCGCGGCCGCGCGGGCTCACGGCTCGCCGGCGCCCGCTCTCGACATTCGGGGGATCATGAAGATCCTGCCGCACCGCTATCCGTTCCTGTTGGTGGATCGAGTGGTCGAGGTGGGGCCGGGCAACCGCGTGCTGGCCTTCAAGAACGTGACGAACAACGAGCCGTTCTTCCAGGGGCATTGGCCGGGCCGACCGATCATGCCGGGCGTGCTGATCATCGAGGCGCTGGCGCAAACGGCCGGGATCCTGATCTCGAACCGCGTGACCACTCCGGGCTTGGCCGCGCTCATCGCCTCGATCGACAAGGTGAAGCTCCGAAAACCGGTCGTGCCGGGGGATCAGCTCGAGTTGGAGATCACCGAGGCGCGGATCAAGGATCGCTCCGCCGCCGTGCAGGGCATCGCACGGGTCGACGGGCATCTCGCGGCCGAGGCTCGGATCCGGTTCGTCATGATCGAGGCGGACCCCCGATGACCCAAGATCACCACGACGACGCACCGTCGGCTTCGCACAATCCTGGAGATTCCGCCGAGGAAGTCCGATGTAGGAAGCGAGTCGGTCGGATTACAGTAGAGGCTTCAGCGACCAACGGGAGTGAGCCCGGGTCGAACCGTCCGAGGATCGAGTGAGACAAACCGGGATTGGGATGCTCGGCGACCACCGAGCACCGAGTCCCCCTGGGCCCGCCAAGGAAGGCGTCCGGGACCCCTCAGGGATCGAGGATCGTACAAATGGCCACCCTGATCGCCGATACCGCCTGCGTCGACCCTCGCGCCGAATTGGCCGACGACGTCGAGGTCGGACCCTACTGCGTCATCGGACCTGACGTCAGGATCGGCAGGGGCACGCGCCTGCTCAGCCATGTGTGCATCACCGGCGTGACCGACGTCGGCGAGAACAACGTGATCAGCCCGTTCGTGGTCATCGGCGGCGACCCGCAGGACGTGTCGTATCACGGCGAGCCGACGCGAGTGATCATCGGCGACGACAACATCCTGCGCGAGAATGTGACGATCAATCGCGCCACGCTCAAAGAGGACGGGATCACCCGGATCGGGAGCCACTGCTTCCTGATGGCGGGGGCGCATGTCGCTCACGACTGCAAGCTGGGCGATCGCATCACGATCGCCAACGGCACGATGCTCGGCGGACATGTTCATGTCGAGTCGTATGCGAGCCTCTCGGGCGGAGTCGCCGTTCATCACTACGCGACGATCGGGAGCTACAGCTTCGTCGGCGGGCAGTCGCGGATCATCCACGACGTCCCGCGATTCATGCTCGTCGACGGCAATCCCTCGAAGGTGCGCTGCATCAACGTGGTCGGGCTCAAGCGCAACGGCATCACCGCCGAGGCGATCGATGCGCTCCACGAGGCTCATCGGTTGATCTATCGCGCCAAGATGGGCGTCCAGCACGCCGCCGACTTGCTCGAGTCGCACGGTCACAAGGTTCCCGAAGTGATCCAACTGCTCGACTTCATCCAGCAGCAGCACGAAGGCCGCCACGGTCGCGCTCGCGAACGATTCCGGAGAAACGCATGAACCGAACTCGAGTCGCGGTGGTGGGAGTCGGTCACCTCGGTCGTCATCATGCGAGGATCCTCGCGGGGATGCCCGAGGTGGAACTGGTCGGCGTGGTCGATGCGAGGCTCGAGCAGGCTCTGTCGGTCGCCGAGTCGTGCCGCACGCGGGCATTCACCGACTATCGCGAGCTGCTGGGTCAGGTCGACGCCGTCTCGATCGCCGTGCCCACCAAGTTCCATCGCGAGGTCGCGGGGACCTTCCTCCATCGGGGGATCCCCTGCATGGTCGAGAAACCGCTCGCCACGACCCTGAGCGAGGCCGAGCAGCTCGTGGAGTTGGCGGACGCGCGCCAGTCGCTGCTCCAGGTCGGTCACGTCGAGCGATTCAACCCCGCTCTCTCCGCACTCGAGGGGATGGCGCTTCGGCCGAAGTACATCGCCGCCGATCGTCTCGGGACGTACACGTTCCGCTCGACCGACATCGGCGTCGTCCTCGACCTCATGATCCACGATCTCGACCTGATCCTCTCGTTGACCAACGCCGCGGTGACCTCGGTCTCGGCGGTGGGCGTGGCGATCTTCGGCGGACACGAAGACGTGGCGAACGCGCGCGTCGAGTTCGCGGACGGCTGCGTGGCCAACATCACCGCCAGCCGAGCGAGCTTCCAGGCCGTTCGAAAGATGCGGATCTGGGGCCCCGAGGGATATGCCGCCCTCGACTTCGCAGCCAAGCAGGGAACGCTGATTCGGCCCTCCGAGCGACTCAGACGCGGCGAACTCGAACTCGAGGGCGTCGATCTCGGTCGCGTCGACGACGTGAGGGAGCGGATCTTCGGCAAGATCCTCCGCGTCGACCAGGTCAAGGCGGAAGAACGCGATGCCCTGACGGCCGAGCTCGAGGACTTCGTGACGGCCGTCCGTACCGGTTCGGCGCCGAAGGTGACCGGAATCGAGGCGCTTCGCGCGATGCGGCTCGCCGATCAGATCCTCCGGTCGTTGAATACGCACCACTGGGAAGGGCTCGAAGAAGGGCCGACCGGCCCGCGCGATCTTCCCGAACCGATCATCGAGCCGATCATCGGTCTCCAAGGCCCCAAGACCTGGAAGTACCACGGCGTCCGAGGCGAGAGCCTTCGGAAGCTGGAGAACTCCTGACGGATCGTCGGGTCGGCCGATGCTCGCTCATTCACTGCGACGAGTCGATCCGCGCACGCGGGATCGCTCGTCCGGGTTGTGCGATCGTCGGCCGTTCGCTACGAATAGGGACCGCCTTCCGAGTCGCGTACAGATCGTTCGCGTCGCGGTATGCGGCTACCCTCCGAGGAGTCGGGTTTCGATGTCAGAGATGGTCTACGACGAGGCGAAGTGCATCCTTGCGTGCGAGCACATCGCCAGGGGCATCGTTCGGCCGATCCTCGCGAAGTATTCCGATCCCCGATCCCGAGCGGCCGCCCTCAAGCCCGACGGCTCGATCGTGACCGAGGCCGATCCCGAGATCGAGAGCGCGATCCGCGCGTATCTCGGGTCGACCTTCCCCACTCACGGCATCATCGGCGAGGAAGGGGACGCCACGAATCCCGAAGCCCGATTCGTCTGGTTGCTCGATCCGATCGACGGAACCGAGTCGTTTCATGCCAGGCTCCCCTTCTTCGGGTCGCTCATCGGACTCGTCGAGCAACATGCAGGGCGCCGGACGCCGCTGCTGGGAGCGGTGTACGTCCCCGAGCACGACGTCCTGGCGATCGGCAACGGGACGATCACGACCATCGACGGCGTGAAGGTGCGGATGGATTCCTCGCCCGACCTGGTCCTCGAACGCCTGCGAATGATCGTGGGCGACATCGCCTCGCTGGGCGAGCAACCGGTCGAGCGGATCACGAGACTCGCAAAGCTCGCCGCCGAGTTCCGATCGGCGAAGACCTGGGGCGACTGTCTCGGAGTGATCGACATGCTCCAGGGACGAGTCCACGCCCGCATCGAAGCCGGTCTGGGCATCGAGGACGTCGTCCCGTTTGGACCGATCTTCGAAGGTGCGGGCGGTTGCGTCACCGACTGGTCGGGTCGGTCGATCTCCGAGGTGATCTCCGAGCTCCCGAGCCTCGACGACAAGCGGCATGCCTTCGAATTCGTGGCGTCGGCCAACTCCGATCTGCATCGACGTCTGCTCGGCTCTCTCTCGGCTTGATGCGATGTCGCTTCGTCGCAACATGACGGATCGAAGCCTTGCGATTCCTCGCGACGTCGCGCAACATCGCCGTCAAGGGCCCACGGGGGTGTGCGGCCCGAGACGAATCGACCAGTCGGAGCAACCGCAATGATCCTGCATCGGCGCGGAGGGATCTCGAGTTCCTTCGCCTCCAGTCTCCTGCTCTCTCTCTTGTTCTCCGGGGTACCCGCCGGGGCGGGCATCGTGCTCGACGAGCAGTTCAACGGGCCGGCGATCGACCCGAGTTGGGTCGTGTCGACTTCGTCGGCATACGTGAGCTCGGATGTACGAATCGATCAAGGACGACTCTACGTCGATCGGATCACCCCGACCCACTACGGGCCGGATGGGGGATTCGCCTACGCGTCGGTCACCTTCACCCGTTCGTTCACGGAGCTCGACGACTTCACCGCCGAGCTGGATCTCTCCTACAGACAGTCGTCCGCCGCCTACATGCAGCGTTCCCAGATCGTCGTGACCGACGCATCCGGCTTCGTCCTGGGGGGACTCTTCTTCGAGGACGGCTGGGCCAATCCGGCCGATGCCGCCGGGTCGGGATACTGGACGCTCTTCGCGAATGGGAATATCTTCACGTACAGTTCGGGTCGGCTTGGGACCTCGAATTGGAATCGAGATCTCTCTCTCGTCTTCTCGAGGACCGGCTCGAGTTTCAACGCGTTGATCAATGGCGGGATTCAGGTCAACGGCGCCATTTCCACGTCTCGCGCGGCGAAGGTCGCGATCACGTTTGGATTCTACGCATACAACGGAAACGTCGGTTTCGGACAGTCGGTTCCCGGACCGCAGTGGGTCGACCGAGTCCGGATCACGGGAACCGTGCCGGAACCGGGGACTCTCCGCGCGATGGCGCTCGGTCTGCTTGGTCTTGCGAGAATGCGCCGCTCTCGAAGGTGAGTGCTCCGCGTCGGGCACTCTCTGCGATCGGAAGGGCTCCCGAGGTCCGAACCCTTTGCTCAGGCGAGCGATCCGTCGAAGAGCGGCGCGATCGGCTCGCCTCGATTGAGTTGCAGCGGTCTCCCGATCTGGTCGGCGACCATCGTCTCGGGATCGATCCCCAGGGCGCGGTAGATCGTGGCTCCGAGATCCGCAGGCGTGTAGCCCCTCGACGCCGGGTAGGCGCCGATGCGGTCCGAGCGGCCGACCACGCGACCTCCAACCGTTCCGCCGCCCGCGAACAGTGCAGAGAAGACGCCCGACCAGTGATCGCGGCCGGTCTTGTGGGCGGGCAGATTCTGGCTGTCTTGGCCGATTCGCGGAGTGCGGCCGAATTCGCCCACCATGACCACGAGGGTATCCTCGAGCATTCCCCTCGACTCGAGGTCGTCGAGCAGCGCGGAGAGCCCTCGATCGAGCGGCGGGAGCAGTCGTTCGGCGAGCTGTCCGCAATTATTCGTATGAGTGTCCCAGTTGTTCATGTGACCCATGTTGGCCTGGACGATCGGGACGTTCGCCTCGATGAGCCTTCGGGCGAGGAGCAACGACTGCCCGAACATGTGCCGGCCGTAGCGATCCCGAGTCCTCGGGTCCTCGCGATCGAGCTGGAAGGCACGCTTCACGCCGCTCGAGGTCAGCATCGAGAGCGCCTTGTCCTGGAGCGGACCCCACCCCGAGTTCGTGTCGGACGCGTGCTCGAGTGTGCGAGTCTGCGACTCGATCTCTTCGAGAAGTCCCTTGCGATCGAACAGACGGGAGGCGCTCAATCCGAGCGGCAACTCGACCTCGTCGACCTGGAAATCGGCCGCGGCGGGGTCTCGTCGAATGTGCCAGGGGTCGTGACGGGGACCGAGGACGCCGGCATGCTGGCCGGAGAACCCGTAACCGTTGTTGAGGTAAGTCGGCAGGTTGACCCCGTTGGGGATCCCGTCGTTCCTGGGGCGGACGAAGTCGAGACCGGAGGCGTAGCAGGGCCAGTCGTTGCGCGAGGCCATGTGGGTCGAGCCGGGCGGCAGATTGTCGATGCCGGTCAGCATCATGTGAGTGGCATGTTCATGGCTGGGGAGCGGGTGGGTCATCGACCGGACGATCGAGAACTTGTCGGCACGAGCCGCCAACATCGGCAGATGTTCGCAGATCGACATGCCTGGGGCCCGCGTGTCGATCGGCCGGAAGGTCCCGCGAATCTCCTCCGGCGCGTCCGGCTTGGGGTCGAGGGTGTCGATCTGGCTCGGTGCTCCCGTCTGGAAGACCAGGATCACCGACTTCGCTCGGCGCGGCTGAGCGATCGCAGCGGCCGACGAGGCGATCGAGGGAATCCCGGCGCTCAGGAGAGCCGACCAGCCGACCTGGAGGAGTTCTCGTCGACGGATCCCGATCCGGTGTCGATGCGGCCGGCTGTTCACGCTCATCTTCGATAGCTCCATCCCCACGAACTTCTACAGGGATATTACACGTTTCTCGAGCATTGTTCCAGCAAAGGTCGCTCGATGTCGCGTAGACACCCCAGGAGAACTCGAGGTCCGCGGCGACGATGCGACTCCGCGCCTGTGTCGGAGACGCCCGCGGAAGCTTCTCCGAATTCCTTCGGTGTGTCGTATGGACCTCCCTCGATCGCGAACCCATCTGCACCGTTGTCGCCGGCTCGGCACCGAAGCGTACGGTCAGTCGTTGGCCGGAGGGGGCGATTCCGGCGCCGGATCCACGAAGGTCGCGACGTCCTCGAAGGGCTTGCGCGAGATCGCAGGGATCCGCACACCCGGCTCGGGGTATCCCACGACGAGCAGCAGGTACGGCTTCTCCCGCGCGGGGCGATCGAGGATGGAGTTGAGGAACTTCATCGGGCTGGGCGTGTGGGTGAGCGTCGCCAGGCCGGAATGATGCAGGGCGGTGATGAGGATGCCCGTGGCGATGCCCACGGATTCGTTCACATAGTAGTGCTTGATCCTCCGGCCGTCCGACGCGATGTCGAAGCTCCGGCTGAAGATCGCGATCAAGTAGGGAGCGACTTCGAGGAACGGCTTCTCCGCGTCGGTCCCCAAGGGGGCGAGCGCTTCCAGCCAGTCGTCGGGAGCGCGGCGCTCGTAGAATTCGCGTTCTTCGAGCTCCGCCGACTCTCGGATCCGACGCTTGGTCGCGGGATCGGAGACGATCACGAAGTGCCAGGGCTGCTGATTCGCTCCGCTCGGGGCGCTCGCGGCAGCCTGAACCGCGTCCTCGATCACCGATCGCGGGACCTCGCGGGGGGAGAAGGCGCGGACGGATCGACGCCGGACGATCTCCTCGCGAAACTCCGAGGCTCGGCGGACCATCTCATCGGTGGGAAACTCGAGGTAACCCGTCAAGGGTACCGAGGCTGGAGCCTTCATGTCGGCATTCTCCGATCCTCGAACGACGTCCGCACGCCCTGCGCGACTCGCGAGAGTCACGCGCCGGCGGACGCCTCTCGATGGTGGGCCATGAAGGTTCGCGCGTCAATCGATCGAATCGAAGACGCGGACCTTGGCCCAGGTCGGCTTGTTCGTCTCGATGAACCGCAAGTGCCGCGGCTCGACCTGGTAGGCGTCGTGCGCGGCGCGGTCTTCGAAGACGACGGTGAGGGCGACGTGAAAGTCGCGGTCGTTCACGGGGCGATCGAGTTCGGGTTCGAGTCCGCCGACCGCGAAGAAGACCTCTCCGGGATGTCCCGCGAGATGCTCGCGGCACGACTCGATCAAACGCGCGATGGCCTCGGGCGAACCGTCATGAAGCGTGAAGAAGACGTTATGCACGAGCATGAGCCGGTTCTCTCAGGGTCCGACGGATGGAGCGTTCATCGACCGGCGAGATCAGTCCGCGTTCGGTGATCAGTCCGGTGATGAGATGTGCGGGGGTGACGTCGAATGCGGGGTTGTAGACGGACACTCCCTCGGGAGCGGTGCGACGACCGAATCCGTGGGTGATCTCCTCGGCGTCGCGTTGCTCGATCGGAATGCCCGAGCCGTCGGCCAGCTCGAGGTCGAAGGTCGAGGAAGGCGCGGCGACGTAGAAGGGGATGCCGTGCGCCTTGGCGAGGAGGGCGACGCCGTAGGTGCCGATCTTGTTCGCGGTGTCGCCGTTGGCCGCGATGCGATCCGCGCCGACGACGACGACGGAGACCCGGCCTTCACGCATCACGTGGGCCGCCATGTTGTCGCAGATCAAGGTGACGGGGACTCCGCGTTTGCTGAGTTCCCAGGCGGTCAACCGAGCACCTTGGAGCAGCGGTCGGGTTTCGTCGGCGTAGACGTGGATCCGCTTGCCCGCTTCGTGAGCGGAGTAGATGACGGCGAGCGCGGTGCCGTAGTCGGACGTGGCGAGCCCGCCGGCATTGCAATGGGTCAGCACGCCCTGGCCGTCGGAGAGGACCTCGGCACCTATGCGCCCGATCTCGCGGCACATCGCCCGATCCTCGCGATCGATCGATCGGGCCTCTTCGAGGAGGATCTCGAGAGCCTCATCGGCGCAGGCGTCGTCGGGGATCTTGTCGAGCGCCCGCTCCATGCGATCGAGCGCCCAGAAGAGGTTCACCGCGGTGGGACGAGAGGTTCGCAGGTGAGCCGCGTTGCGGAGCAGGCAGGCCTTCACCGCTTCGGGGCCGCCTGTGCGTCCCTCTCGAGCTCCGACGACCGCCCCGTAGCCGGCCGCCACGCCGATCGCCGGGGCGCCTCGGACGCGAAGGTTCTTGATCGCCTCCCAGACCGTCGCCACGTCGCCGCATTCGACTTCGACGAAATCGACGGGCAAACGCGTCTGATCGATCAGACGCAGATGCCCGTCGGCGGCCGAGCCGATCCAGCGGAGGGTGTGGAAGGAACGGTCGTCATCCACCGCGATGTTCGAGTTCACTCGTCGTCCTCTTCGGCTTCCAGGTCGTCCTCGGTCTCTTCGGGGTCGATCCAACCATAGAACTCGGAGTAGATCTCCCACACCGATTTCATGGCGCTCTCGAGGTCGCTGCGCTTGAGAGGAGGATGCTGCCCGCCGACACCCGCGACCTCGATCGCCAGCTTCAGGAGGTCGATGTTCTGGCGTCGTTGTTCGAGGAAGATCTGCACCTGCGACTCGAATTCGAGCGCGGCGTCGAGGGCGTCGTCGTCATCCTCGAGCTCGTCGTGATCGTGGTCGTGGTCGTGATCTTCGTGGTCGTGAGGATGAACGTGTTCGGACATCGGGCTGCGCTCCAGGGGTCGAAGAACTCGAGTGGTCGAGTGGGACGAATGAAATGCCGAACGGTGGGCTCACGCATTCCAAGGCTGATAGGGGAGTTGGAAGGTCGAAGCCACGGCCTCGTTCGTGACCCGGCCGGCGTCGATGTTGACGCCGTCGGCGAAACCGGCGGATCCCGCGGCCACTTCCCGCCAACCCTTCTTGGCGATCTGAAGAACGTACGGCAGGGTCACGTTGCAGAGCGCGTAAGTGCTGGTGCGTCCCACGGCGCCCGGCATGTTGGCGACGCAGTAGTGGACCACGCCGTCGATCACGTAGGTTGGATTTCGGTGCGTCGTGGGTCGGCTCGTCTCGATGCAGCCGCCTTGATCGATCGCGACGTCGACGATGACCGCCCCCGGCTTCATTCGCGAGAGATCTTCGCGGCGCACGAGTCGCGGCGCTCGCGCTCCCGTGATCAACACGGCGCCGATGACGAGATCGGCACGCTCGATCGACTCGCGAATCGTGTGGCGATCCGAGTAGAGCGTGGTCACGTTCGGCGGCATGATGTCGTCGAGATACCGTAGACGATCGAGGTTCACGTCGAGGATCCGGACACCGGCTCCGAGCCCCGCGGCGACCTTAGCGGCGTTGGCACCCACGATGCCGCCTCCGAGAATCGCGACTTCGGCGGGCGCGACCCCGGGGACTCCGGCCAAGAGGATGCCGCGACCCTCGTTCGGTCGTTCGAGGTACTTCGCGCCTTCTTGGATGCTCATGCGACCCGCGACTTCGCTCATCGGGGTCAGCAGCGGCAAGCCGCCTTTGGCGTCTCGGATCGTCTCGTAGGCGATCGCGGTGATTCGGCTCTCGAGGATCGCCTTCGTGAGCGCTTCGTCGGCCGCGAAGTGGAAGTAGGTGAATACCGTCTGTCCGGGACGAAGCAACGACCACTCGGACGCTTGAGGTTCCTTCACCTTGACGATCAGGTCGGCGGTCGACCAGATCGCTCCCGCCTCTCCGAGGATCCGAGCGCCCGCCGCCTCATACTGGGCGTCGGTGATCCCCGACCCCAGGCCGGCGCCGGCTTCGATCAAGACCGTGTGACCGGCCGCGGTCAACTCCTCGGCTCCGACCGGCAAGAGCGCGACTCGGTATTCGTCCGACTTGATCTCCTTCGGGACGCCGACGATCATCGAGGACACTCCGATCCGGGAAGCGATCCGCAACAGACGACATTCGACCAGACCGGTCCCGGCAATTCAAGGAGAAGACGCACTCTTCGACGGTTCGGAGGCTTCGCACCGTCGTCGTGGTCTCGCCGCGGGCCCCCGCGCGGGCCGACCACGGCCGAGCGGACGGCGGGATCCTGCTCGCCGATCGTCTTTCGGGCAGCGACCAACGCGCGCAGCAGCGGCGTGCTCGGAGAGTCACGAGGCGGCACGGAGCGACCTCGGCCCCTCGGAGAGTAAACGACGCGGGACCGAGCGAGGTCCGGATGGACTTCACTCGATCCTCGTTTCGTCGTCGAGAGTCGGCGGCGACGGAGCGTCAGCTCTGACCGGAAGCGGCCGCGGCTCGCTTCTTGGGGTGCTCGCGGCTTGCGCGCCAGTCGGCGAGCAGCGACTTGAGTTCCTCGAGAGTCACTCCGCCGTGATCGTCGTTCGAGTCCCAGCGGGTCTGGATCGCGGCCAGGCGTTCGCGGAGGGGACCCTTGGGCAGGAAACGGCCCCGAAACTTCTTGTAGACCTTCATCCGAGGATCGGCAGGCTTCGCGGGGGCGGGTTCGGCGGCGGGCGCCGTCGGTGCGGGGGCGACGGCTTCCGCTTTGTCTTTCTTGTCCTTCGCCATTGGAAATCTACCTGACCTTGGCGGTACCGTGTGAGTGACGTGCGACCGGGCAGTGTCGGCGAGCCGACGACTGCTCTTCACGAGTAAACCATCATCGTAACCGAAGCCGAGGCCGGTCGCAAGTGCGTCGAGCGCGGAGACGCGACCGACGCGAGTGGAAGCCGACCTCGGACTCGACTCGGCCTGGGAGATCTTGCGTTCAGCCGCTGTAGGTCAGCACGAAGTCGTGGAACTTGAGCTTCTTGGGGACCTCGCCGGTCGCCGAGAGCAACTCGTGGAGCAACTCGCCGAACTGCTCGGTGCGGACGCTGTAGAAGTTGTGTTTTCCGGATCGACGGGCCTCGATGAGTCCCGAGACGCGCAGGAGCGCGAGATGGTGACTCACCGCGGGTTGGCTCTGTCCGAGCCGACCGCAGAGGTCGGTTACGTGGAGTTCGTCGTTCTGAGCGAGGTAAAAGAGGATTCGCATCCGGGTCTCGTCGCTCAAGAGCTTGAAGACCTGTGCCAGCTCGCGCACCGCCTGATCGGAGACCGACTGGTTCGACGCCGTCGGCGTCGCGGCGGCGGCACGCGCGGGGGCGGGAGCGGGCGTGGACTTGGGGGCGACTTTCTTGGCCATGTGATCACCTGGCAGGGTAGGTGCGCGGCTGTCGACGCTGTGGGCGTTGAACTGCCGCGGCATGCGGGCGGTGAAGAGCCTGAGGGTGGGTGCGTGTGGATTCGCTCCGCGGCGATCGGGTCTCGATCGTCCGCGAGCGACGCCGACTGCGATTCTCGGATCGAGCGGACGTCGCCTTGACGAGGAGTCCACGACGAGATCGGGGATCCTTGTGATCGCCTCTCACGAGGAGGGCGAGTCGGATCCGGGATCTCGCGGGGTCAGACCATAACGCTGGAGGCTTCGGCGCAGGAGGTCGACGCTGCGGTCGTCGAGAGGGACGAGCGGCAGTCGAAGCTCACCGTTGCCGCGTCCCAGGAGTTTGAGAGCGATCTTCACGGGGATCGGGTTGGTCGCGAGTCCCAGGAGATCTCGGCAAAGTGGAAAGAGCTTGCGGTGGACGGCCTGAGCGGAGGTGAGATCACCGCGCTGAAATGCGTCGATGAGGGACATGACGTCGCGGGGCACGATGTTCGCCGCGACCGAAACGACCCCTTCACCTCCCACGGCCAACATCGGCAGCGTCAAGCTGTCGTCGCCCGAGAGAATCGTGAGATTCGTTCGCGCAACGAGGTCGCTCACCTGATCGAGCGATCCCGCCGCCTCCTTGACGGCGACGATCGGATCGAGGGCGGCGAGCCGCTCGATCGTCTCAGGTTCGACATTACGACCCGTACGCCCCGGGATGTTGTAGAGGACCTGAGGGATGTCGCAGCTCTCCGCGATCGTGGCGAAGTGTGCGTAGAGCCCTTCTTGAGTCGGTCGATTGTAATATGGAGCGACCAGCAGTGCTCCGTCCGCCACGACCTTCGCGGCGAACTTCGTGAGCCTGACGGCTTCCGTGGTGGCGTTGGAGCCGGTGCCCGCCATCACCTTGACTCGACCGGCGGCCGTCTCGACCACCGTCGCGATCACTCGATCGTGTTCGTCGTGGGAGAGAGTCGGAGACTCGCCTGTGGTGCCGACCGGAGCGATGGTCGGCGTCCCTTGGGAGACGTGCCATTCGACCAGATCTCGAAGCGCCGGGTAGTCGACCTCTCCATCCCGAAACGGGGTGATCAGCGCCACCGTGCAACCCGCGAACATCCGACCCTTGGTCGCCATCCCAGATCCCTTCGTCTCGTCTCCGACCCTGCGTTCACCGTACACGTGTGATGATACACATCGCGACGCGTGGGCGAAAGCCCGAGATCATCGGGCGAGTCGATGTTTTCCGATGTTTGTTCAACGATCTTGGAGGGCAAGCGCGATCATCTTCAGGCGCGGATCGACTCGAGACATGGGTTTCCGGAAGAGATCTCGAGAACGGACCGCGAGGGAGATGGGTCGCAGGTCGCGATCCGATCACTCGGGAGACTCATGAAGATGACTTCGGGGAATCGCGAATCGCTTGCTTCATGTCGGCGACGGCGCGTTCGAGTCCGACGATCACGGCGCGCGAGACGATGGCGTGTCCGATGTTGAGCTCCGTCATCGACGGAATCCGCGCGATCGGACCGACGTTCCAGTAGTCGAGCCCATGTCCGGCGTGGAGAGTGAGTCCGAGTTCGACGGAGCGCCGAGCGGCGGCCTCGATCGCTTCGAGCACCTCGGCCCGCCGGCCGCCTCCTAGATCGGCGTATGTGCCCGTGTGGATCTCGACGGCGTCCGCGCCCGATCTCGCCGCCGCCTCGACTTGGTCGAGCGCCGGGTCGATGAAGAGGCTGACCGAGAGACCCGCGCTGCGGAGTCGGTCGACGGTCGCGGCGACCTCGGCCGCGCCCGCGACGACGTCGAGCCCGCCCTCGGTGGTCAGTTCCCTGCGTTTCTCGGGGACGAGCGTGATCTGATCGGGCTGGAGCTCGATCGCCAGATCGACGATCTCGCGCACCATCGCCATCTCGAGGTTCAGACGGGTCCGAACCGTTTCCTTGAGGAGGCGAACGTCACGATCCTGGATATGTCGACGATCTTCTCGGAGGTGGACCGTGATCCCATCCGCGCCCGCGAGTTCGGCGACGGCCGCAGCCGTCACGGGGTCGGGCTCGCGTCCGCCGCGAGCCTGGCGCAAGGTGGCGATGTGATCGATGTTGACTCCCAAGCGGCACATTCGGAGGTACTCCGCGCGGATTCTCTTGTATCAACGAGTCTTGATCGGTCGCAGGCTCGACTTGGCGAGGACGAACGTCTTCTCCCCCCCGACCGTGAACTTCACGCGACCTCGACGATTCGGGCCGAATCCTTCGACCGCGAGGATCCTGCCCATCCCGTACTCCGGATGCAGGACCGTCATCCCCGGTTCGAATTCGACGGAAGCGGCGTCGGATGATCCGGGGGGGGCTCCCGCGAGCTGGGAGGCGGTCATCAGCTTGAATCCGCCCGGTCGCGCGGTCGGCCCGGGTGCTCGTTCCCCGCGACGCATGGCTTCGTAGGCGGGACTGGGGACGTAGGGCGATCCATCGAGGGCGAAGTCGCGTCCGACCACCGACTCTTCGGGGAGTTCCGAGAGAAAGCTGGAAGGGATCGTCATCTCGCGGCGTCCGCGAAACTCCCGAATCTGTGCGCGGCTGAGGTAGAGTTCGCGTTCGGCGCGAGTGATCCCGACGAAGAGGAGCCGGCGCTCCTCCTCCAGTTCGGAGTCGTCGTCTCGAGCGCGCGCGTGCGGCAGGATCCCCTGCTCCAGGCCGACGATGAAGACGAGCGGGAATTCGAGCCCCTTGGCGGCATGGAGCGTCATCAGCGTCACCGATCCGCCGTCGTCCTTCCAGCGATCGACCGCCGAGGCGAGGCTGATCTCCTCGAGGAAGTCGACGATGGTCCCTCCCGGGTGCTCGCGATCGAACGCACGGGCCGCCGAGATCAACTCGTCGAGGTTTGCGATCCGATCGTCCGACGCCTTGTCGCTCTGCGCCGAGAGGTGGTCGCGGTAGCCCGAGAGCTCGAGCAGTTTCCTGATGACCGACTCGGCGGTGCCGTCGCGGAGTCGCGCGAGTTCGTCGATCAGCATCACGAAGTCGCGGAGCGAGCGGATCGCCTTGTCCTTGAGACCGGGAACCGCCTCGGCCTCGCGGGCCATGGCCAACAGGGGGAGGCCGAGAGCTCGCGCGCGTTCGGTCAGGGCATCGAGGCTGGTCTTGCCGATACCGCGCGTGGGGACGTTGACGACGCGATTGAAGGCGACGTCGTCCTTGGGATTCCCCATCAGGTTGAGGTAGGCGAGGACGTCCTTGACCTCCTGGCGCTCGTAGTAGGAGACGCCCCCGATGATCTGATAGGGGACCTTGGCTTGCCGAAATGCCTGCTCGAGGACGCGCGTGAGGGCGATGACGCGGACGAATACGGCGACGTCGCGGTAGGCGAACTCCCCGCCGGCGACCCGCTCCATGATCTTCGACGCGACCGCTCGCGCCTCGGCGGTCTCATCGGAATGGAGGATCACCTCGACGGGCGAACCGTCGGGATTCTCGGTGAGCAGCGACTTCGCCTTCCGGCGCCGGTTGTGGCGGATGAGTCCGTCGGCGGTTCGAAGGATGTTCTTGGTGCTGCGATAGTTCCGTTCGAGCTTGACGACCTTGCAGCCCGGGTAGTCCTTCTCGAAATCGAGGATGTTGTCGAGGTTCGCACCGCGCCAGCCGTAGATCGACTGATCGGGATCGCCGGTGACGCAGACGTTGGGGTGATCGACCGACAGCCCGCGCACGATCGCGTATTGCGCGAGGTTGGTGTCCTGGTACTCGTCGACGAGCAGGTAGCGAAATCGCGCGTCGAGTTGTGCCCGGACTTCCTTGCGCTCCTTGAGGATCGTGACGATGTGGACCAGCAGGTCGTCGAAGTCCACCGCGGAGGACTCGCGAAGCCGCTCGGCGTAGTGCTTGTAGACCTTGGCCGCGATCTCCGAGACCGGATCGTGCACGCGTTTGGCGAGCTGCGCGGGAGTGAGGAGGTCGTTCTTTGCGCGCGAGATCGCGGCGTCGATCCGCTCTGGCGTGATTCCCGAGTCGTTCAAGCGATGGCGCTCGAGCGCTTCCTTGACGGCTCTGAGCCGATCGGCCTGGTCGTAGATCGTGAAGTTGCGGTCGAGCCCCACGAGCTCGGCGTGGGATCGGAGCAATCGAGCGCAGAGGGAGTGGAAGGTGCCGACCCAGGCTCCGGAATTCGGCGCGAGGGCGTGGATGCGCTCCTTCATTTCGCCCGCGGCCTTGTTCGTGAAGGTCAAGGCGAGGATGTTCGAGCCGGGGATGCCGCTGCGGATCATGTGGGCGACCCGGCGGGTGATCACTCGGGTCTTCCCCGAGCCCGCGCCCGCGAGGATCAGCATCGGCCCCTGGATGGTCGTGACCGCTTCTCGCTGCGGGGGAGTCAAGTCGCTGAGCAGGTCCATGGGCGGTCCGTCGCGGGGGCGAGTGGTCGATCAGCCGAAGTCTGGAGGATAACGGATCCGAGCCTCGAGGTCGAATCCCCTCCCCTCGCCCGCGCGTCGATCGGTCGTCGGGGAGGAGTCGCCTCCTCCCCGAGCGGTTCGACTCAGTTGGATCGGTGACCGTGGGGAAGGATGTAGCCGAGTTCGAGGAGCTTGGCGACGATGGCGTCGGCCGAGTCCTGGACCCCGAGCTTGCTCGTGTCGATCGTGACTTCGGGCGAGAGCGGGGGCTCGTAGGGGTCGTCGACCCCGGTGAAGCCCATGCCCTTGCCTTCGGCGACCGCTGCGCGAGCCTTGGCGTACAGCCCCTTCACGTCGCGCGACTCGCAGACCTCGATCGGCGTGTCGCAGAAGACCTCGACGAAGTTGCCCTTGGACATCTTGCGGGCCTCGTCGCGCACCGCCCGATAGGGGCTGATGACCGAGCAAAGGGTGGTGCCGCCGTGCTGGGCGATCAGGCCGGCGACGTAGCCCACGCGGCGAATGTTGGTGTCGCGGTCTTCCTTGCTGAAACCGAGACCCTTCGAGAGGTGGGTGCGAATCTCGTCGCCGTCGAGCAGCGAGACGTTGCGCCCGTATTCCGCCAGGCGCTCGACCAACGCATGCGCGACCGTCGACTTGCCCGATCCCGAGAGGCCCGTGAACCAGATCGTGAGACCCTGGAGGAAGCGCGGTGGGTTCGTCTCGCGGAGGATCTCTGCGACGGCCGGACGGCTGAACCAGTCGGGGAGCGGGATCCCCTTGGCGAGGTAGTCGTCGCGCACCTGCGTGCCGGAGATGTCGGCGGTCTTGGCTCCCGCGGGCACGGCGTCGACCGGGCAGTAGCGATCCTCGTCGGGGAGGTAGACCATCTGCTTGAAGTCGACCATGCCCATGCCGATCTCGGCGCCGTGCTCCTTCATCGCGTCTTGTGCGGCGTAGGGAGCATAGAACGGCTTGCCGGTCGAGTCGTTGCCCGGACCGGCGTGATCGCGACCGACGATGAAGTCGGTGCAGCCGTAGTTGCGGCGGATGATCGCGTGGAGCAGGACCTCGCGCGGGCCGGCCATTCGCATGGCGAGCGGCAGGAGCGAGAGGACGACGCTCTTGGAGTCGTAGTGATTGTCGACCAGCGCCCGGTAGCAGCGCACGCGGGTGAAGTGGTCGACGTCGCCCGGCTTGGTGACTCCGACGACCGGGTGGATCAGGAGTCCGCCGCCGACTTGCTCCGCCGCTCGCTTGGTGAGCTCTTCGTGGGCTCGGTGGAGGGGGTTGCGGGTCTGAAAGGCGACGATTCGATTCCAGCCGAGCGACGCGAAGTGTTCGCGGAGTTCGGCGGGCGTCCGGCGGAGCTCGACGAAGTCGTAGTGCGGCGGGGTCCGGATCACCTCGAGGCGACCGGCGGCGTAGTGACTCGGTTGGCGATTCAGGTGGGCGACGGCGGGGTGCTTGGCGTCGGTCGAGCCGTAGGCACCCTTGGCTTCGGCGTCCTTGTCGTAGGCGTAGATCTCCTCGACGTGGAGGAACGCCAGGAGGTTCCCGTAGACGTCCCGGAGCGCCAGCGTCTTGCCCTCGGCGACGCCTTCGCCGGGCGTCACGGGGAGCGTGATCGGCAGCGGCCAGAGGGTGCCGTTCGCGAGTCGGCCTTCGGCGACGACGCGCTCGTAGTCGGCCTTGCCGAGGAATCCGGTGAGCGGCGAGAAGCCTCCGACGGCGAGCAGCTCGAGGTCGCAGAGACCGCGTTCATCGAGGGTGATGGCGGTGTGGTCCTTGGCGGCGGCCTTCATCTCCGAAGCGCGGGCGTCCGGAACGATCAGGTCGACCAGATCCCCTCCGTATGGGGTATTCACTCACGAACTCCTTTGAATCTGTTGGGTCGTCGGGATTCGACGCTCGGGGAAGAGGTTGAGAAAGCCGCCGAGGTCGGGTGTGCGATTGGATCCTCGAGGGAGTCGCGTCGCGGCCGATTCGACGAGGACGAAGAAAGAGGGAAACGAAACGGGGAATCGGCGTCGAACGAGGGGGATCTGCGCGGGGGGGATCACTTCATCAAATGGTCCACTCATGCGGGGAAGTCTTCGCGGCGACCTGGGCGATCGAGGTCGTGTCGAGGACCGATCGCTCGGCCTCGCGCACGAGTTGCCAGACGACCGCGAGAGCTCGCGCGGCGGGCTTGCCGGGTTCGCGAGGCGGGGGATCGGGCCCGTCGATCGCCGTGAGCACTTCGCCCAGCGAGATCGTCTCGGGCGGGCGAGCCAGCCGGTAACCCCCGCCGGCGCCTCGTGTACTGGAGACGAGGCCCGATCCCTTGAGCTGGAGCAGGATCTGGACGAGGTAGCGCTCCGGAATGTCGTGGCTCTCCGAGATGTCGCGAATCCGCACCGGAGGATCCTCGGGTCGGGCCCGCGCCAGTGCGAGCATGGCGAGACAAGCATATTCGGCTTTGGCGGAGAGTTTCATGAGCGTCTTCGCGGAGTCTGCCTCGACCGAGCGGCGTGGTGCCGGAGATCCATGACTCAGAGTTGGCTGCTGTCGAGCGAATGGAGCCCGCACTCGGTCTTGGCCTGACCGGCCCAGCGACCCGCTCGCTCGTCGGTCTCGTCGGCTCCGACCGCTCTCGTACAGGGTCGACATCCGATCGAAGGGTACCCGACATCGTGCAGCGGGTTGTAGGGGACTTCCTGAGAGACGACGAAGGCCCAGACGTCGCGTTTCGTCCAGCCGAGGAGCGGGTTGACCTTCACGAGTCCGAACTTGGCGTCCCAGCCCACGACCGAGGCCTTCGCCCGATGCGCCGATTGATCGGCACGGATCGAGGAGATCCAGGCATCGTAGCCGACGACCGCGCGGTGGAGGCTGACGATCTTGCGATCGTGGCAGCACCGATCGGGATTGGTGGCGTAGAGCGGGCCGCCGTGGAGTGCTTCGTATTCCTGGACGGTCGTGTCGGGTTGGATCAGTTCGACCTCGATGCCGTATCGTTTCGCGATGCGGTCGCGGAGTTCGAGCGTCTCGGGAAACTGATAGCCCGTGTCGAGGTTGAAGACGCGAACCGAGGGTTCGATCTCGGAGAGGAGATGCAGGATCACGCATCCCTCGGGTCCGAATGCGGTTGCCATCGTCAGCCGGGGGTGGAACCGTTCGACGGCCCACCGCAAGATCTCACGGGGATGTGCTCCCGAGAGTTCGGCATTCACCTCGGTCCAGTCGACGTCGGCCCAAGTCTCGATCTGCATCGCCGCCACGCCCCTTTCACAGGTCGACGGCGAATCTTACATACGAGACAGATATTCGTCAACATTGGGATTCTCGGGGCGGCCGCGTCGTATCGTCGGCGGGCGACTCACTCGGCGTCCGGGCCGGAGTGATCGCCGGAGTCGTCGAATTCGAGCTCATCGAGTCCACCGGCGGCGGCGACCGACTTCCCCAAGGCAAGGGAGTAGGCCGTGGCGTACGTCCGGCAGTGCGAGATCGAGATCAAGATCCGGCTGATGCCCCGTGCGACGGCCGCCTCCCTCGCCCCGGCTCGAACCAAGGCACGGGGCTTGCCGCCCGGTGCGTTGCGGACCTCGACGTCGGTCCAGGAGATCCCGCGCACCCAGCCGGTTCCGATCGCTTTGAGGATCGCCTCCTTCGCCGCCCAGCGTCCCGCGAAATGCTCGATCGCATGTCGCCGCGATTGGCAGTAGCGAATCTCGCGCTCGGTGTAGACCCGGCGCAGGAAGAGTTCCCCGTGTTGCTCCAGCATCATCCCGATCCGAGGGCACTCGATGATGTCCGTGCCGATACCGATGATATCCATGAACGATCGAGTCCGAGGGACGGGAAGAGATGGAAACCGACTGAGGTCGATCGAGCGAGTCGACGTCTCGTCGTCAGGCGACTCCGTGTCTTCGAGATGGTCTCCGACCGCAAGAGTTTACTCGAAACGAGTTGCGTCGGGCCAGCGGAACGGCGGAAGAGCTCCCTGTTGCAGGAATCCGGGCCGATTCATGGTCGAGATCCGAGCATCAGCGCGAACAACGGCTGAAGCGGGCAGGTGTCCACGAGCCCGATCGAGATCCTCTCGGCGACGGAGCGACTCGCGTCGACGGGATCGGCCTGCTTCGACTCGGCCGCGAGCAGCCGGCGCAGAAAGATGCGCGCCGCGTGAGCCGAAGCGAGCAGGAGACCGACCTGGAGGAAGACGTCCGATCGGTCGCGGGCCTGCTCCAAGAGTTCCCCGGACGGCAGCGACCTCCAAATCGCCATCAGGGTCCACGGCAGCCCGAGCGCGACCCACGCGAGTTCGGTCTCGGATGCGAAAGCGGGTCGCCGGTTCCCGAACCGTCTCAGACAGAACAGGAACGGGCCTGCGGCGGTGACCGCGACGAGGATGAACCCCAAGAACAGGATCACGAGGAACGGGGGCGAGAGTTCGTCCGCGAAGACCGCGCGATCCTTCACATGCACCGAGGCCACCGCCGCCCCCGCCACGAATCCCAGCGCATCGAGCAGATTCCAGCCTGGTGAAGTCGCGGTTGCGACTCGCGGTCGCCTGGACATTCGGACGACTCCGATCCCGTCGAGCCGCCCTCCCGACCGCACGCGCCCGAGGCGATCTCGCGAATGGCGATTGTCCCGATCGATCACGAATCACTATAATCGTTTCTCGAGCACACCGGCATTCGCTCGAGCGTCCCGGTCGTCGAACGACCTGGTACGGATGAGAACGTGATCGAGGGGCGGACGATCGGGCGAGCCGGCCGGCCTTCGTCGGTGAAAGGATACGGTTGCGGTCATGGCGCTGCCCAAGGTGGTCATCGTCGGACGTCCGAACGTCGGCAAGTCCTCGCTCTTCAATTGGCTCTCCGGTCGCAGGATCGCGATCGTCGACGATATCTCGGGAGTGACCCGAGACCGAGTGAGCAGTCTCGCTCAGATCGGCGAGGGAGAAGATGCCCACTTCTTCGAATTGATCGATACGGGCGGGATCGGCATGGTCGATCGCGACGACCTCTCGGAGGACGTCGCCAAGCAGATCCAGGTGGCGATCGACGAGGCCGACCTGATCCTGTTCGTGGTCGACGTTCGCGACGGTCTCATGCCGCTCGACGAAGAGGTCGCCAAGCGGCTCCGATACCTGGAAACGCCGGTGATCCTCGTCGTCAACAAGGCCGACACCGAAGACTTCGACAATCGCGGCGGCGAGTTCTACAAGCTCGGCCGAGGCAAACTCGTCTTCGTCTCGACTCAGCAGAACCGGAACCGCAAGGCGTTGATGAAGGCGATCGCCGATGCGATGCCCGATCTCGATACCTTCAAACCGGCCGACGTGGTGATGAAGATCGCCGTCGTGGGTCGGCCCAATACCGGGAAGTCGACGTTCATCAACACGCTTGCACAAGCCGAGCGGATGATCGTCTCGGAGCGCCCCGGAACGACTCGAGACTCGGTCGACGTCCGCTTCGAACTCGACGGTCTCCCCTTCATCGCGATCGATACCGCCGGGGTGAAGCGAAAGGCGAAGATCAAGGACGACCTCGACTTCTACTCGGTCCATCGCGCCGAGCGGTCGATCCGGCGGGCCGACGTCACGCTGTTGTTCCTCGACCCGACGCAAGGCGTCTCTCGACTCGACAAGCAGCTCGCCGACTACATCGCCAAGCAATACAAGCCCTGCATCTTCGTCATCAACAAGACCGACCTCCTCGTGCTCGACCCGGAACAGACTCTGACGATGGGCAAGTATGCCGCGGGGGTCCAGCAGACCTTTCGCTCGATGAGCTACATGCCGCTGGCATTCATCACGGCCAAGACCGGTCGTAATGTGAAGGCGCTCTTGAATCTCGCCCAGTCGATGTTCAAGCAGGCCAATCAGCGCATGGGAACGTCGAAGCTCAACAAGGTCCTCCAGGAAGCCGTCGCGGCGAATCCGCCTCCGATGCGGGAGAATCGCACCGCTCGCATCTACTACGCGACCCAGGTCGGCGTCGCTCCGCCGACGATCGTCCTCTTCGTCAACAGCCCGTCGCTCTTCGATGCCACTTACCAGAGATTCCTCCTGAACGTCTTCCGCGAGAAGTTGCCTTACCACGACATTCCAATCAAGCTCTATCTCCGGGCGCGAACCCAGACCGACCCGAGCGAGACGAAGCCCGAGGATCCCCGGGTCGACCGCGGATCGCGCATGGTGCGACGTCGCGGCATCGAGGCGCTCGAGGTCGACATCGACGACGAGGTCAACGAACTGCTGTCGGAGTTGGGCGAGTGATCGCGGAGCCGACCCCCGGTATCGCCTCCGAAGCCGCCCCTCCAAGTCCGCCGCGCGTGCATCCGCCCCGATATCGCTCGCTCGACGTCTGGCGGGGTATCGCCGCCCTGATGATCGTGGTCCACCACGCCGGATTCATCGTCGATGTGCGGGACCTCGCCCCGGAACACGGCGACCTCCCCGCTCGAACCATCCTCTTGTGGATCTTCAAGGCGATGGACTTGGGCGTTCCGCTGTTCTTCGTGATCAGCGGTTACTGCATCGCCGCCTCCGCCGATCGAAGCCGATCGGCGCCGCTGCGCTTCCTCGCCCGCCGCTTCCACCGGATCTATCCGACCTACTGGGCGGCGCTCGCGGTCTTCATCGTCATCATCGCGGGACTCGATCTGCTCGGTCTCGAACGGTTGCACCACGGGGCGCGTGCCCTGGAGCTCAGCTCGCCAGGAGACCTCAGCGCCGCGCAGTGGTTCGGAAACATCACTCTCACCGAGACATGGCGATTTCATGTCTTCGGTGATCACGAGAAGATCTTCACTCGCATCGCTTGGTCGCTCTGTTACGAAGAGCAGTTCTACTTCGTCTGCTTCTTGGTCTTGTGGATCGTTCCGCGGAGGTTCATCTCCGCCATGGTCGTCGCGACGCTCGCCCTGCTCGTTCTCCGAGTCGCGGCGTGGGACACGGGTTGGCTCTTTCGTTTTCGCGGCACCTTCCCCGTGCTCTGGCACGAGTTCGCACTTGGATTGGCCGTTTATCACCGGCTCGTCGTCGCCGAGAGCCCGTGGGCTCGTCGGCTCGGCGAGTTCTTCATCGTCGCGATCCTGGCGGCGGCGATCGGCTCGGGTTATCGAGAGACCGCGGTCGCCGCGATCTTTGCACTTCTGCTCGTGATCCTACGACCGTTCGACGATGCGATCGCCGACTCGCCGTGGACTCGCACGCTCCGGGAATGCGGCATTCGTTCCTACAGCATCTATCTCGTCCACCTCCCGATCTGCGTCGTGTGCAGCCTCCTGCTCTGGGAATGGGGATTCGAGAATTTCTGGGCTCGCGGATTGATCGCCGCGCCGATGGTCGCGACGGCCTCCGTCGGCTTCTCCTGGATCTTCTTCGAGATCGTCGAGCGTCGTCTTTCGCGAAGGCGGAGTTCTTCCTCGAGCTGATCGCGCGGAGTCCGAGAATTGCTTCCGGTGTTCCTCCGTGATAGCGTGCCCAACGACGACTGGGCCGACTGGATTCTCTACAGATGACCGGGAGGGACCGAAATGCTGCGGATCACGAGCTGGACGACCGCCATCACTCTGCTCTTCTCGATCGGCGCCGCGCAGGCCGAGCTGAAGATCGGCGACAAGGCGCCCGAATTCGAGATGAAGGGCTCCGACGGCAAGACGTACAAACTGTCCGACTTCAAGGGAAAGCAGGCGGTCGTGATCGCTTGGTATCCCAAGGCGTTCACCGGCGGGTGCACCGTCGAGTGCCGCAATTTCCGAGAGAAGGGAGCCGTGCTCAAGGCGACGGGTGCGGCGTACTTCACGGCGAGCGTCGACACGCCCGAGAAGAACGCCGATTTCGCCAAGTCGCTCTCGGTCGACTACCCGATCCTCAGCGACCCCGATAAGTCGGTCGCAACCGCCTACGGCGTGATCAATCCCGAGCGAGGCGTCGCCCAGCGCTGGACGTTCTACATCGACAAGACCGGCGTCGTCCGCGAGATCGACAAGAAGGTCAAGACCGCCACGGCCGCGGAAGACGTCGCGGCGACCTTGGGCAAGCTCGGTCTCGCCAAGTGAATCGAGTCGGAGGTCGCGGGCGCGGGTCGATTCGGCCCGCGTCTCGGCCGCTCTCATGGAGCGCCCGATGGTCCGCCGTCGCGTCGCCCGATCATGGGTTAGACTGGAGCGTGCGGATCTCTCCGCTCGATCCTCGGCTCATCATCGTTGGGACGGGCCCATGTCGGCGACTCGCTCGATTCGATTGTGGTTCTTGACGCTCTGCTTCTGCACTCTGGGTGCGCTTCGCGTCGAGGCGAGCGAGTTCTACTATGTCATGATCTTCGGGTCGCAGTCCCAGCCGAAGCGGCTCGAACTCAGCCATACCTGGGCGACCTTCGTGAAGGCCGTGGGAGAAGGGACCGACCCCGACTCGTACACGCTCGAGGCGCACACGATCAGTTGGTTGCCGGCATCGCTCGACGTAAAGATCATGCGGTTGCGACCCGAGACCGGCGTCAACCTCGACCACGCGCAAACCATGGCCTTCGTGACGGGCCAGGGTCAGGGCGTGACGATGTGGGGGCCGTTCATCGTGAACGCCCAGATCTGGAATCGCTCGCTCGAGGTCCGGTCCCTGATCGAGAGCGGTCGCGTTTCCTATCGCGCCATCAGCACTGCTCGAAACCTGTTCATCAGCGACTGCATCCACGCCGTGGCTTCCGTCGACCCGGAACTCGGGCGGCGGCATTATCCCCTGATCCGGATCGGAAAGCCCGCGTCGCGCTACGTCGCCCGGCAAATCGTCCTGCGCAGCGTGTTCGATCAATCGGCGTTCGACAACTCCTGGCTGATCCCGCGATTGGGGATCGACCGAGATCCGATCACGATCGTTCCTCCGTGTCGGATCCCCGAGATCCCCTGCTTCCTCTGCATGATCCCCGAGTAGCTCGTCGAATCAGCGACGTTTCCCCTTGGCCTTGGCGTCGCGCTTCGCGGCTTCGGCCCGGGCGGCTTCGGCCTTGGCGGCGATCTCACCGGCATTGAGGCCCTGGAGCGGCTTGAACTCGGCGACGCGCTCCGCCGCGAGACGATCCTTGGAGAGCCCGGTCTTCAAGAGTTCGCGCTTCTCGATCGACGGCAGGATCAGCACCGCGCAGTCGGCGACGAACTTGCTGCGCCCGGCGTCGTCGAGCGAGGCGTTGATCTTTTCGAGAGACGATTGGAGCGACGCTTCGTCAGTCGCATCGATCCTCGCGTTGGGGTCACCGCCGGGAACGGCCGAGCCGGTACCGCCGCAACCCTGCGACTGGAGACAGATCGCCAGAGCGAGGATCGCGAGGGGAGCGCGTGAGCGGAGGAGCGACATCGCGGCGGACTCCGGAAAGCGAGGCGAGACTCGAGTCGAATCCGACCCGAGTCTCGCCTGTGAACATCAGCGGTTCAAGTGTCAAGCACCGACTGGAGGTCGTCGGACTTCGTCGACCGCTCAGTCGATCGAGGGTGCGGAGGTGACCGCGGCCCTCGAGAGGTCGACCTCGAGGTCGAGCCCGTCGCCCGGGATCGGGCTCGGCGGGAACGCGGGGTCGCCTTCGACCTTCAAGGTCTGAACATACTGCTTGCCGTCGACTTCGAGGAGCAGCTTGTACTCACCGTTGGCGGCGACCGCCACGCGGCCCGCTCCCCCAAGGGCCCTGCCGATCCGCGCGGCGATCCCGCCCGAGCCGGCGCTCGGGGGAGGCGCAACCGGTCGCAGCAGGTCCCAGGTGACTCGGTGAAGACCGGCGTCGCGGGGCACATTGAGTTTCCGGAGCGACTTGCCCTCGACGTCGAAGATCTCGAGAGAAACGGGCTTTTCAGCCTTCTTCGCGATGTGGACGTAGAGAACCGCCCCCGAGGGAGGGTTCTGACCCACGAATCGACGATTGGTATTGCCGCGCTCGGGTTGGCTGCGAAGTCGGACGAACGGGACCGGCTTGACGAGGGCTGCGTCGGCCTTGAGGAAGTCGCTCGTCGCCTGTCGAAGCGGGGTCACGTCGACCGCCCAGAGGCTGCGTCCGTGAGTCGCGGCGACGATCTCTCCCGCGGTCGGATGGATCGCGATGTCGAGCACGGCGACCGTGGGGAGATTGTTGTTGATGACGGTCCAACTCGCGCCGCGGTCGATCGACGCGTAGACTCGGAACTCGGTTCCGAGGAACAAGAGATTCGGATTCGAGATGTCCTCGCGGAGGCATCGCGTCGAGAGCTTCGGCAGATTGGCGCGGAGCGACTTCCAAGTCTGGCCGAAGTCCTCGGAGACGAAGACGTAGGGCTCGTCGTCGTTGGAGCGGTGGGCATCCAGGACGACGTAGACGCGTCCTTCCTCGTATCGCGAGGCCTCGATCGTCGCGACGTAGCGCGGGCCGGGGGCGCCGAGCTTGCCGGAGATCTCGGCCCAGTCCTTGCCGCCGTTCTTCGTGACCCAGAGATTGCCGTCGTCGGTGCCGACGTACAGGACGTCGGGATTCTTGGGCGACTCGGAGAGAGACGTGGCGGTCCCCTTCTCGCTCTTCGTCAGGTCGGGCGAGATCATCCGCAGGTCATTGCCGCGATCGAGCGATCGGAAGACGTGGTTCCCGGCGGCGTAGTAGATCCGCGAGTTGTGATTCGAGAGCAGGAACGGAGTGTTCCAATTGAAGCGGAAGCTCTTGCCCGTGACGGGAACGGGGGAGATCCGTCCGCCGGCGCCGGTCTCGAGGTTGAATCGTCCCAACCCGCCGTTCTGCGAGGTCCAGTAGACCTGATTGGGGTCGTTGCGATCGACCTGGCACTTGAAGCCGTCGCCGCGGCCGATGACGAACCAATCTTCATTCACCGCGCCGCCGGTTCGTGAGATGGCGGGGCCGCCCCAAGAACCGTTGTCCTGGAGACCGCCGTAGACCTTGTAGTCCCGCCGAGTGTCGAGCGCGACGTGGTAGAACTGGCCGATCGCGACGTGGTTGAGATGATCCCAGCGGTCCATCCGGTCGTTCGTGATGTAGATGCCGCCGTCGCATCCGTGGACCATGTGGCGACCATCCTTGGGATCGATCCAGAGGGCGTGTCCGTCGGCGTGGACGTTTCGACCGCCGTCGCCGCGGAAGGTCGCGCCGCCGTCGCTCGAACGATGCATGGCAACGCCGAGGACATAGACATACTTGTCGTCGTTGGGGTCGACTCGAACCTGGCTGAAGTACATCGGACGGGGATTCAGGCTGTTGATCCGAGTCCAGCTCTCGCCGCCGTCGGTCGACTTGAAGACGCCGCCGTACTGGAAGCTGTCGGGGCCTTGCCGATTCTGTGCATTCTCGATCTGCCCGCCGAGCATGCTTCCGAAGGGTCGGTTCGCATCGACGAGCATCGAGCTCTCGACCCCCGTGTTGGGCCGCGTCGCGAGCGTCACCTCGATCGAGACCGGCTTGCCCTCGCGCTTGACCTCGAGCTTGAGCTTGTCTCCGGGCGACTTCTCACGGAGCCTTTCGACGAAGGCGCGATATCCCTCGACGGCCTTGCCGTCGACGGAGGCGACGACGTCTCCGGGCTTCAAGCCGGCCTTCTCGGCGGGCCCGCCCGGCACGATCTCGGTCAGCGCAGCGCCGCCGGTCTCTTCGGTCCCGGGTTGCCCCTGGATCCCTAGGTAGCCGTTGCCCGAGGCGCGAGCTCCCGCGGGACCCATCCCCCCCTTCTCCGTGTCGATGATCGCGAAAACGATCTTCGGATCCTTGCGGAACCAGTCGAGGCCGATCCGGCCCATGTTGACGGTCGGCAGTCCCTTGGCGAGCTTCTTGAAGGTCTTGCCGCCGTCGGTCGTCTTGTAGATTCCCGAGCCGGGTGCATGCTTCTTGATCGGTTCGTTGACGTCGAACTCGTCGCGCAGTCTCTCCCAGGTCGCGACCATGAGCGTCTCGGGATCGGTCGGGTGCATCCGCATGTCGATGACGCCGGTCTTGTCGTCGACGTAGAGGATCTTGTTCCAGGTCTTGCCGCCGTCGGTCGTCTTGAAGAGCCCGCGCTCCGGGTTCGGACCGTAGAGCCGGCCGAGAGCACCGACGTAGACGACGTCGGGATTCGTGGGATGGATGATGATCTTGCCGATCTGGAACGAGTCGCGGAGGCCCATGTTCGTCCAGGTCTTGCCGCCGTCGGTCGACTTGTAGACGCCGTCGCCGTAGGAGACCGAGTTCCGCGGGTTGTTCTCCCCGGTGCCGACCCAGACGATCTCCTTGTTGGACGGCGCGACGCAGACGTCGCCGAGCGCGACGACCGCTTCCTTGTCGAACTGATGCTCGAAGGTCACGCCGTTGTTCGTCGTCTTGAGGAGTCCGCCGCCGCCGGTAGCGACCCACCAGGTCGAGGGGTCGGCCTCGAACACCGAAACGGCGACGATTCGACCGCCCATGTTCGCGGGGCCGAGGGCCCGCCAGTTCATCGCCTTCACGAAGCTCTCGGGGATCGCGGTCGCGGACACCGCACCGGTCGTCGCGCCGCCCTTCTGGACCTCTTCGAGCTGCTTGCGAAGATCGGCGATCTGCTTCTCGAGCTCGGCGACCCGTTTCGCCTTCTGCTGCTCGGGAGTCTCGGCTGCGGGCTTTGCGGCTTCAGCGGGCTTCGCGGCTTCTGCCGGCTTTGCGGCTTGGGCCGGTTTGGCAGCTTCAGCGGGCTTCGCGGCTTCTGCCGGCTTTGCGGCTTCAGCGGGCTTCGCGGCTTGTCGTGCCTCGGCGAGGCTTCCCCAGCCGAGCAGGCCGAAGAGAACTGCGAGATGGACGGACGCACGATACGAATTCATGGATGAAGAGTCCCTGGGGAGATGGAGATGCCGGCTGGTCGTGCTGAGCGGATGTCGGCGGAGTCGTGTCGATTTCGGCGATATCGAGTTCATGATAGCCGGGTCGGACACGGTCGGAGAGGGCTGGCCTTTCAGATTGTATATATTGCCCAGATTCGCGCCGAGTGAATTCTGACGGAGAACCGCCGGAACCTCGAGCAGCTCGCTCCGGTCGGGTCTTGCGGGTGCCTTCGCGGCACGGTATCCCTGAGCTCGTTCGATGCTCGAGACCGTCTCGGACCGACGGGACCGTGTTCGACCCTGTGCCGATCGAGAGGAGTCCGACGTGCGTCATCTCGTCTGGTTCGGTCTCTGTACCTTCATCCTGGCGAACGCAGAGGCACGAGGGGCCGGCAAGACGTCCGTGACGATCTCGGGGGACCGCTTCCTGATCAACGGCAAGCCGACCTATCCAGGTCGGAATTGGAAGGGACATCCCATCGAGGGGCTGCTGCTCAACAGCCGGATGGTCCAGGCGACCTTCGACGATCGCAACCCCGAGACGCGCGACAAGTGGGTCTACCCGGATACCAAGACCTGGGACCCCGACCGAAACACCCGCGAGTTCCTGGAACAGATGCCGACTTGGCGGAAGCACGGACTGCTTGCGCTCACCGTGAACCTCCAAGGCGGGAGTCCCGAGGGATACTCGAAGTCGCAACCTTGGCACAACTCGGCGATCGAAGCCGACGGCACGCTCGAGCCGGCCGCGATGAAGCGCATGGCGGCGGTGATCGAGCGGGCCGACGAGCTCGGAATGGTGGTGATCCTGGGCATCTACTATTTCGGACAGGATCAACGTGTCCGCGACGAGGCCGCCGTGATCGCGGGAGTCGATGCCGCGGTCGACTGGGTCGTCGCCCTCGGCGCGAAGAACGTCTTGATCGAAGTGAACAACGAGTGCAACGTCAAAGCCTATGATCACGAGATATTGAAGCCCGACCGCGTGCACGAGTTGATCGTGAGGGTACGCGAGCGATCGAGGGCGGCCGGACTTCCCCTGCTCGTCGGTACGAGCTACGGCGGCGGTACGATCCCGAAGCCGAACGTCGTCCGCAGCTCCGACTTCCTGCTCGTGCATGCCAACGGCGTCTCGAAGCCGAGTCGGATCACCGAGATGGTGAACCAGACCCGCGCGGTCGACGGCTACCGTCCGATGCCGATCCTCTTCAACGAAGACGATCACTACGACTTCGAGAAGTCGGAGAACAACTTCGTCGCGGCGGTCTCGTCGGGGGCGTCGTGGGGGTTCTTCGACTTCCGGCGGGCGGGCGAGGGATTCGACGAGGGCTATCAGTCGGTACCCGTGAACTGGGGGATCTCGAGCGAGCGAAAGCGCGGGTTCTTCCGATTGCTCGCGGAGATCACCGGGGCGACCCCGTGATCGAACGAAGTCGGCTCAACGAGTCGGTGTGAAGATCAACCGCGAGCCCGTCTTCGGAGCTTCGCGCAACGATCGCGCCAGGGCGGCTTCGCCGGCCGCTTCGACCGGCCGGCCCGCGGCCGCATGCACCTGCGCGAGGCCGTGGTGGGCCTCGATCGAACTCGACTCGATCTCCACGGCCTTGCGAAATCGCTCGAGCGCGAGGTCGAGTCGCCGGTCCTGGAGCGCGACGCGGCCGAGTCCCAGCCAGGCATCGATCAGGGAAGGATCCCGCTCGACTGCGCGGAGCCACCAAGTCTCGGCTTCGGGGATCCTTCCCTCCTGTTGCAGGCTCAGACCGACGAGTTCCATGAGTTCGGCCGACGGATCGCGCTCGAGCGCCCGCAGCAGGTGTTCGCGGGCCTCGGTCGCCCGGCCGAACGCGAGGAGACTCATCGCATAGTCGGCCCAAAACCGAGGTCTGGGGAGCGGCATCGTCTCGAGCCGTGGATCGAGCGCGAGGATCCGATCGTAAGCGGCGATCGCGGCGTCGTGTCGACGCGCCTGGGAGAGAGCCGACGCCTGGAGCGTGAGCCCTCGGATCTCGAAGTCCGAGAGCCGCGCGAGTCTCTCGCCGAGTTCAGCGGCCTCGAGGTGGCGCGACTCGCTGAGGCGGATCGCCGCGAGTCGCTGAAGAGCGTGCGGGTCGTTCGGTTCGGTTCGAAGGATCGACTCCAGGATCGTCGCCGCGTCCTGGGGGCGACCCAGTTGCAGAAGACCGAGAGCGCGGTCGTGGAGATCCTCAGGGGTTGGATCGGTCAGGCGAGCATAGTAGATCTCGGCGCGTTCGGGGTGGCCCGACCGAAGCAGGCTCCGGGCGGCGATACGTGTCGCTCGAGGATCCCGGGCATTGGTCCGCGCGAGATGATTCAAGGCGAGGCGAAGGGCTTCGTCCGAGCGCCCGGCGTCGAGCGCGATCTGAGCTCGGTCGAGTTCACCGGACGATTCGCCGGCGCAACCCGTGAAGAGAAACACGCTCGCCGCGAAGGTCGCGACGAGCGTGGCATGAAGTCGATGGGTCGACATTTGACGGCATCTCGATGCGGCGTCGGCGATCAGAGCGAGTCGGCCGAGATGACCTCGCCGCCGTTGATCGTGCCGACCGCGTGCCAGACGGAGTTGTTGATCGTGCTCTTGATGAACTTGACCGAACCATCCATGAAGAGGACGTTCACTCCGCCGGGGTGGCGCGAGCTCGCGGCGATCATGGTCTGGATGCCGGCATCCCAGTCTTGATCGTCGGAGGTGCCGGGGGTCTGGTTGGAGTCCGCCCAGTGGCACGAGCGACGGTTGGGCGTCTGGGTGTGCGAGTAGATCTGGTGACCGCCCGCGATCCACCATTCGCCCTTCCAACCGTACTGACGCTGCCGAGAGTTGTTCTGGCAGTCCTGCGCGGCCTGCCAATCGGCGCCGGGTTGCGAGAAGTTGTAGTTCCTCGGGTCGGGTCCGCGATAGACCATGTGGAGACCGTCGGTGTCGTTGCCCGAGTCGCCTTGGATGTACTCGGAGAAGGCGGCGGTGTTGCTCGTGCCGTCGGTGATCGTCGCGATCGTACGCGGGGAGCCGGCGAAACCGTAGGACGAGTGCGGGGTGTACGAGATGCCGTTGATGGCGCTCGGGGTGCCGTTGCTGTTGAAGCGGGCGAGTCCGGTGCTGACGGCGTAGCTCGAGGAACCGACGAGCTTGAATTCACCATTGAGGAAGAATCGGCCGTTGCCGCCGCGGAAGCTGTCGGACGGGCAGAGGAACTCGTTGATCACGGTGATGCAGGCGGTGGCGTTCGACCGACCCCAGACGCCGCCCCAGGCGTCCTCACCCGGGAAGGCGTTGCCCGGCGAGAAGTTGTTGCGGGCGCCGTAGAAGAAGTTGATCGAATTGTAGACGGCGGTCTGTTCGAGATAGGGCAGCAGACGCGCGTGGATCGATTGATTTTGATACGCGCGGCTGGGCATGGCGGCCGAGTAGATCGAGGTCGGCGGCGTCGATTCGTTGGTGCTGATGTAGTTGTGGATGGCGAGGCCGATCTGCTTGAAGTGGTTCGTGCACTGGGCGCGACGGGCCGCCTCGCGCGCGGCCTGAACCGCCGGGAGCAGAAGCGCGATCAGGACGGCGATGATGGCGATGACGACGAGCAGCTCGATGAGCGTGAAGCCGGATCGACGACGATGGATCATGGGGACATTCCTCGAGAACCGGAGTTGCATTCGGGCCGTCGGTACGTCCTTCGGCCTGGGAAGCACGGCATGAGAGGGTGATCGATCGAGAGTCACTTCCGCTTGCCCTTGGCGGTCTTCTCGCTCGCGTCGAGTTCGGCCTGACGCGATTCCTTCCGCGAGGCGTAGCCCTTCTCGTGATCCTTGATCGGTTCGCCGACGCCGGCTTCCTTCAGGAAGGCGGAGTCGTTCTCGTCGCCGCAACCGGGCGCGAGGACCGTGAGGAAGACCGAGAGCACGACGAGTCCGAGCCGAATGCGAGAGGTCATGACGTCTCCTTCGATCAGGGGATCACGATCCGAGAGAGATGAGGATGAGAGAGTTTGCTCGCATGCGAGACTGAATCGGAAGATCCGAGACGGTCTCGACCTCAAGGCGCTTGGAAGAGGATCTTGCCGTCTTCGTCGCGCATCTGGAGAGACGGCTTGCCGTCCGCGCCGATTCCCAGGCGAATCCGATCTCGGCCTTCCTCGGTCGCGAAGACGAGCGCGGCTTGTCCGTCCTTATCGACGCCGAGGCGGGCGCGAAGCCGGCCGCTCGCATCGAAGAGACTGAGATCGGCGTGGTGATCGTCCCAGACCTTCAGGCCGATCCGGTAACGACGTTCCAGGTCGACCATCACCAGATTGGGCGCTCCGAACTTGTCGGATTCGAGCACGCTCACCTGGACCCCTTTGCGATTCTTCAGCGAGAATTCCTCGCCCGCTATCCCCTTCTCGGTGGTCGACCACGTCGCGGTTGCCGGATCGGAGAATCCGAGCAACTTCGCCGCATGCGGCCGGCCGATGAAGCCGGCGAGCGCGAGGATCGCAGCAACTCCCACCCATTTGAGAATGCGATTCTCTACTTCGGATCGCTCGGCCCGATCCCTCAAACTGCGAACGGCGGCTTCCAACTGGTCGAGCCGTGAGGTCGAATCGGTCCCAGGCTTCTCGTCGGGCGTCGGCATCAGCAAGCCTCAGACTGTGCCCCGGGATCGAGAGGCTATCCCCGGCGAGCTTCCAAGAGTCAAGGGTTGCAGTTATCGACGGTCGGCTCCGTGGCGTCAAACAAATAATTCATGAAGAGGAGATGTCGTCGGATCCAAAGCCAAGCTCGTCGTGGAAGCGGAGCGCGACATCGTGTAGTCTCAGGAATCAGCGGCCGAGCGGAAGGCTCGGACCTCGTTTTCATATCAAGGAATCCACAAAGAGAAGAATCGCGATGCGGCGAGCGGCGGGCCTCATCCTCACCTCGATCGTGTTCGCCGGTGCGATCTTCGCGCTCATGCGATTCTCTTGGAAATCGAACTCCGACGTCGGAGCGACGGCTCTTCGTGCGGCTGCAGAGGCCTATCGACGCGGAGACTGGGAAACCGCGCGTCGCGCGGCGACCGAACGTCTGGTCGTCGACCGTGACGACCTCACAGCGATCCGGATCCTTGCTCGCGCCTCCGCGCGCTTGGGGAGAGTCGACTCGGCCCGATCACTCTACTCTCGCCTCGGAAACCGCGGCGCCGAGGCGGAGGACTACCTGGTTCTCGGACTCGTCTTGAGAAACCAGGGAGATCGATCGGCTGCGCTCTTGTCGCTTCGTTCAGCACTCACCGTCGAGCCTGCGAATCGCGAGGCGGTGCATCTGGCGGCGGACTTGCTGGTCGATTCCCAATCGCCCGCCGAGGCTGAGGCGATTCTCCGGGCGTCGCGTCTCGAGGATGGGGCGTCCCTGCGGCGACTCGGACTGGCGCGGCTCGCTCGGGGGGACGCCGTTGAGGCTTTCGCACTCTTCGAGCGTGCCGTGGCGGCGGGCGAGTCGGTCGAGGCGGAGCCGATGGCTCGCGCCGGGATCGCGGCGGGTCGAGCGGTCGATGTTCAGCGCATCCTCGAACCGGAACCGCCGTCGCCTTCCATCGATCGGCTCCGATGGGCCGCCTCGCTCTTGAGCGGACGTCTCGGCCGATCGGAGCCGATCGAGAACCGCGATGCTCACCACGAGACATGGTCGGGAGCGGCGGCGCCCTACGTCGGTGCCGCCGCGTGCGGGGAGTGTCATCCCGGCGAGTATCGCGACCAACAGTCGAGTCGACATGCGAGAACGTTTCGACGCGCCTCCGACCTCGACTCTCGTCTACTTCCGCCCTCGAGCGTTCCCGATCCTCGAGATGCAACCGTCATTCACAAGTGGAGCAGGCGCGATGGTCGGATCGAGGTCGAAGTCGCGGCGGGGGAGCGGACGCTGCGCGGGCTGATCGAATACGCACTCGGATCGGGCGACCGAGGCCTTTCTTTCGTGGCTCGGGATGAAGCCGGGGCTCCGCGCGAGCTGCGACTGTCGCGCTACGGCGACGGTGTCTGGGATCTCACGGTCGAGCATCCGGCACTTCCGGAATCCGTCGAGGGCCGTCTTGGTCGTCCCGTCTCGGAAGACGCACTCGACCGCTGTCTGGGATGTCACGCCACGACCAGCCGCGCCGCGAGAACGGCGACGGGGCCGGAGGCGGCCGACTCGGGGATCGGCTGCGAGTCGTGCCATGGTCCCGGCGGAGTTCACGTCGCGGCTGCACGGGCCGGGCTCTCGGAGACGGGCATCGGGCATGCCGCCGAAGGCAAACAGCGGTCGGATTCCATCATGTCGCTGTGTGCTCGGTGCCACTCCGCCAAGCCGAACGCCAAGCCGACCGATCATGATTTCGTGCGATTTCAATCATCGACGCTCGTCATGAGTTCCTGCTACCGGTCGGCGTCCGATCGACTCGATTGCACGACCTGCCACGACCCGCACCAGAACGCCTCGCGCGATCGCACTCATTACGATCGAGTGTGTCTCGAGTGCCACGACGCCGCACCCGCCGAGCGGGTCTGCCGAGTCGCCACGAACGACTGCGCACGCTGCCACATGCCGACGACTTGGGGGGCCGCGCCGCGGACCCCGTTCACGGAGCATCGAATCGGCATCCATGAATCGCGAGATGGAGGATAGATCGGCCCTCGGCGAATCGTGCGGGGATGCTCCTCGAGTCGAACGGTCGCCGGTTAGAATGTGCGTTCATGATTCGCCCAGATTCTCCAAGGACGCCCCAAGTGGCAGCATCGCGGATTCCAGGCAGCCGCGCACGGTTTCGTGAATACCTCGCACAACGCGAGTCGACTCGCGCCTCCGCTGAGGATCGCAAGCGGGTCTCCGGCGGGCAACGATCGATGTTCCGACTCGTGGTCGCCCTCTGGGAAGCGACGAGCGGCCGGCGCTGGGCGATGGCGCTCTCGCTGGGGTTGCTCACGCTCGGGACGTTGATCAAGCTGATCCCTCCGGCCGCGACCAAGCTGGTGATCGATCACGTCCTGACCGTCGGATCGGTTCGTCCCCTCGATTCGCCCGACTGGCTGCCGTTTCCCGAGTCTCCGCGGACTCGCTTGCTCCTGTTGGTGGCGACGGTCTTTGCGGTCTCGATCGTGGGCGTGTGCATCTCGCTCTGGAGCCGATGGATCGCGACCAGAACCTCGAAACACGTGCAGTTGCGAATGCGCAGGCGCGTCTTCGAGCATGCGGCACGTCTGCCGCTGCATCGCGTGCACCAACTCAAGTCGGGCGGGGCCGCGAGCCTCCTGCGCGAGGATGCGGGGGGAGTGGGCGAGCTCCTCTTCAGCATGCTCTACTACCCATGGCGAGCCGTGATCCAGTTCCTCGGCGGCTTCGGAGTGCTCCTCTGGGTCGATTGGAGGCTCTTGATCGGGGCGGTGGGGTTGATTCCCTTCGCCTACTTCACGAACACGATCTGGGAGCGCAGGATCCGACCGCTCCATCGCGACGTGCGCAAGCGTCGCCAGGAGGTCGATTCCCGAACGACCGAGGCGTTCGGCGGGATGCGAGTGGTCCGAGCGTTCGGGCGTCAACGTCGCGAGACATCCCGATTCGTCGTCGAGAATCACGTGATGGCGCGACAGGAATTGCATATCTGGTGGATCTCGCGTGGAGTCGAGGCGATCTGGGATCTCTTCCTTCCCGCGGCCTCGGGATTCCTCCTGCTGATCGGCGGAGCGCATGTCCTCGACGGCAGAATGACCCTCGGCGACCTGATGATGTTCCTGGTCTACCTCGCGATGTTGCTCGAACCTCTCGCGATCTTGGCGACGAGCGTCACGCAGTTCCAGAGCAATCTGGCGGGATTCGACCGGGTCCTCGACGTCTTGGAAGAGCCGCGCGAGACGGCCGACTCTCCCGGCAGTCTCACGGTCCGCAAGGCTTCGGTTCGCGGGGGCGTGACCTTCATCGACGTCGGATTTCGCTATCCCGGCGGAGACCGGGACGTCCTCGACGGCATCGATCTGGAGGTCAAACCGGGCGAGACGATCGCGCTGGTGGGGAGATCGGGGGCGGGGAAGACCACGCTCTGCAACCTCGTCGCTCGTTTCCATGACCCCACGCGAGGCGCGATTCTCGTCGACGGACTGCCGCTCCGTGAGATCCGAGTCGAGAATTGGCGACGGGTTCTGGGCGTCGTCGAGCAGGATGTGTTTCTCTTCGACGGGACGGTTGCCGAGAACATCGCCTACGCGGACCGTCGAGCCTCGCTCGAGCGAATCGAACGAGCGGCGGAAGCCGCATACGCCGCTGAATTCATCAATGCCCTGCCGAACGGCTTCGACACATTCATCGGCGAGCGCGGCGTGCGACTCAGCGGGGGGCAGCGTCAGCGGATCGCGATCGCGCGGGCGATCCTCGCCGATCCACGAGTCTTGATTCTCGACGAGGCGACCAGCAACCTCGACAGTGAGAGCGAGCGGGCGATTCAACTCGCGCTCGCCGAGTTGATGCGCGGGCGGACGGCGTTCGTGATCGCTCATCGACTCAGCACGATTCGCTCGGCCGACCGCATCCTGCTCCTCGACCAGGGAAGGATCGTCGAACTCGGGACCCACGACGAATTGATGTCGCATGGAGGGATCTATCGAGGGATGGTCGAGCTCCAGGCGATGGGAAGCCGGATCGACTGAGGACCGTCGCGGCTCGGGGCTTGCCCCGATACTCGGGCTGGAGGAAGATGAAGGTCCTCTCCCTGACTCTCTTCGCCCACGTATCGATCAAGCTCGTCCACGAGTCCCGCTCGAGATGGGGGGATAGCCGACATGTCCGAGGTCCAAGATCTCGCCGGACAGTTGCTCGGGCCGGCGACCGAACGCGAGCCGAAGCGCTGGGTCGGACCGGCGGTGGGCTTGGTCTTCCTCGCCGCGATCGGTCTCGTCGCCGTGTTCCTGCTTCGCGAGGAGCTGCTGCCCGGCCGGTCGTCGATCCGACGCTTGAGTTCGTCGGACGTTCGAGAGCGACGCATCGCGGCTCGCGAACTCGCGTCGGTGCGCGGAGCTGGAGTGGCTCGAGCCCTCCGGGTGCTTCCTGCTTCGCTCGCGTCGGATCGCGACTTCCTGGTGCGCGTCGCGGCGGCTCGCTCGCTCGGGCGAATCGGGGAGCAGATCGTTCGTCGGCAAGAGCGCCCGAGCGAGGTCGACGGGGCGCTCGCCGGACTGGTCGTGGGATTGAGCGACCCCGACCCGAATGTCCGCGAAGCATCGGCCCTCTCCTTGGCGATCTTCGGCAAGCTCGAGGAGTACCCGCCGAACCAGCTCGCCGATGTGCTGGAGCGAGACCCGGAGACCTCGGTGCGAATCGCGGCCGCGACGGCGATGGTCCTGTTTCGTTCGATCCGTGATCGCCACATCTCCGCACTCTTTCACGGGATGAACGATCCCGAACTCGTGCTCCGGCTCCATTGCGCCGATTCACTCGGGCGGACGGTCCCTCCCGTCGAGTCGCTCGATCTCCTGATCGGACTCCTGGGGCACGATCGTATGGAGATACGCTCGCGCGCCTCCGACTTGATCGGGAGGCTCGGGCCGAAGGGACTTCCTGCCGTACCGAAGCTCATGGCGAACCTCCAGCGCGAGAAGATCCCCGAAGTGCGGTCGAAAGATCCCTCCGCCGCGGGCTGGGACCCCGTCTGGTCCGCCGCGCACGCGTTGGTGTTGGTGACCCGAGGCGGCTCCGAGGAAGCGAAGTCGATCGAGGCCTTGGGGCGCCTCGTGGAGAGCGGAGATCCAGACCTCGCGGTCTCGGCTGCATCGGCGCTCGAGATGTTCGGCGCACCCGCCTGCTCGACGCTCGCGGGGCTGATCGACGCCCTCGATCGCGTGCTGGGGTTGCCCGCCTTTGGAGAGCGCGCGGCGACTCTGGCGTCGGCGGTCGGCTCGCTGGGTGCTTGCGATCCCGCGTCCGCCGAGCGGGCGATCTCCGTCCTGATCCGCGCCCTGTCCGTACCCAACGAGCTGACGCGCGCGCGGGCGGCCGCCGCCCTCGCCAGATATGGCCCGCGAGCCGAGTCGGCGGTCCCCGCATTGACGGGTCTCCGCGATGTTCCCAGCCTCGTCGTGCGATTCGAGGCGTCGCGGGCGCTGGCGATCATCCGAGGCGAAATTCGCTGACGCGTGCGCTCGCGCGCGAAGCTCGAGGTCGGGTGGTGATTCTCGAACGCGGTCGGGTTATGATCTGGCGTCGATTCCGGAGCGACTCATCGAATTCCCTCGTGTCGGCGTCGATCGCCCGGGCGTCCACGACTGGGGAATCTCGATCGGCGACGCTCGTGATTCGAGTCATTCGGCATGCACCACCCTCTCGAGCGTGACCGAACTTCGATGGGGACTCGCGTCCCTCGCTCTTCTCTCCTCGCCCGTTGATCGATGATCCCGCCCGTTCCCTTCTTCCTCACGGAGTCGATATCTCCATGACGTCTCGATCGAAGTTCCTCTCGCTCCTCGCCTCCGGCGCCGGCTGCCTCATGCTGTTCCTGGTTCCCGCCTTCGCCTTGCAGTCGCCGTCGACGGTCTCGGCACCGAGCTCGGTGCCCGCCTCGGAGATCGACAAGATCAAGGATGAAGGATTGAATCGATCTCAGGTCATGAAGATCGCGTCGTATCTCTCCGACGTGATCGGACCTCGCCTGACCAACTCTCCCGGAATGAAGCGTGCCAATGAATGGACACGCGATAAGATGATGGAATTCGGAATGAAGAACGCGAAGCTCGAGCCCTGGGGACCGTTCGGGCGCGGCTGGACGCTCAAGCGGTTCTCGGCTCAGGTCGTCGAGCCCGACTGCATTCCGCTGATCGCCTTTCCCAAGGCCTGGTCCCCGGGGATCGAGGGAGTGCTCGAGGCCGAAGTGGTCCACTTCGACCCGAAGACCGAGGCCGACTTCGCGAAGTACAAGGGCAAGTTGAAGGGCAAGGTGGTTCTCACGGGGGTGGAGCGTCCGTTGACGGCTCACTTCGAGGCCGACGCGACTCGGCGGACGGATAAGCAACTGCTCGACCTCGCGGATGCCGACCCCGCCGCAGGTCGTTCGGGCCGTGCTCCTCGTCCCTTCGACGCCGCGAAGAAGGCCGAGCCCGCAAAGAAGGCCGAGCCCGAGAAGAAGGCCGAGGCGGTCAAGAAGGAAGCCGACGACCTCGAGGCGCGGATGGCCGAATTCCGCTCTCGGATGGCGGTGAGCCGTCGTCGTCTCAGCTTCCTCGTCGAGGAGGGTGCCGCCGCGATGCTCGAGCCGAGCTTCCGCGGAGACTTCGGCACGATCTTCGTGATGGGAGCGAGCGTTCCGACGCAAGCCGAGGCGTTCGGCGCAGGCGCCGCGACCGCGCCGTCGGCTTGGAGCAAGGATGCACCGAAGACGATCCCGCAGATCGTGCTCTCGATCGAGCACCACAATCGCCTGCTGCGGATGCTGGAAGCGAACAAGGCGCTCAAGCTCTCGCTCGAGCTGAAGGTCGAGTTCCAGGATGAGGATCTGATGGGATACAACACCGTCGCCGAGATCCCGGGAACCGACCCGAAGCTGAAGGATGAGATCGTCATGCTCGGCGGTCACATGGACAGCTGGCACGGCGGGACCGGCGCGACCGACAACGCGTCGGGATGCGCCGTGGCCATGGAGGCGGCGCGAATCATCCTCGCGAGCGGCCTGAAGCCGCGCCGTACCATCCGGGTCGCGCTCTGGAGCGGAGAAGAGCAAGGACTCCTCGGCTCGCGTGCCTACGTCAAGGAGCACTTCGGATTCACCGAAGGCGGGCGCGGCAACATGTTCGGACCGGCCCCCGGCGGACCTCTGCCCAAGATCACGACGCGACCCGAGTACGACCGGATCTCGGGTTACTTCAACTACGACAACGGAACGGGCAAGATCCGCGGAATCTATCTCCAGGGCAACGCCGAGGTCGGCCCGATCTTCCGCCGTTGGCTCCAGCCGTTCCGCGACCTGGGCGCGCAGACCGTGACGATCTCGAACACCGGGGGGACCGACCACCAGTCGTTCGACGCGATCGGCATCCCCGGCTTCCAGTTCATCCAGGACGAGATCGAGTACGAGATCCGCACTCACCACTCGACTCAGGATACGTACGACCGGCTCCAAGCCGAGGATCTTCGTCAGTCGGCGACGATCATGGCTGCATTCGTCTACCAGACGGCCCAGCGGGACGAGAAGCTCCCGCGCAAGCCGACCGGACCGAAGGCTCCCGAAGCCGCCAAGACGGCCTCCAATCCCTGATCGATCGAATCCCCACGACCCGGGGTCCTCGAGCAACCAGCGGAAGCTCGAGGACTCCGCTCCACATTGGTTGCGGGAACGACCGGTTCGTCGATGATCCTGCGACGGTGAACGAAGGATCGTCGACGAACCGGTGTGCATCGTCCGCCGGCCTCCTCGATGCACTCCCGGAAGCCACGCACTTCCTCGCGAGAACGAAGTCGCGAGCGAGTTCCCCTGCTCGATCCCGCTCGAGGCTTCGATGACGGACGGTGAGTTCGAGTCGGACCGATCGACTGGGGAGTTTCGTGCCGCGCACGATCCCTACTCCACGCTCAGGATCCCCGAATATCGGCGATATCTCCTCGCGATGCTGGCGGCGGGCATCGGCGCAGAGATGCGCGACCTCGCGATCGGGTGGGAGCTCTACGAGCGAACGGGGTCGTTTCTCGCGCTCGGCGCCGTCGGGCTCGCTCTGATCATTCCCGTCTTGTTGCTGGCGCTGCCTGCGGGGCATCTCTCCGACAGCCTTTCGCGCGTCCGCGTGATCCTAGCCGGCGAGATCTTGATCACGGTCTCGGCCGTCGTGCTGGCGTGCGTGTCCTACTTCTCCGGACCGATCATCATTTATTATGGTTGCTTGATCTTGATTGGGATCGCGGGCGCGATCAGTCGACCTGCTCGATGGGCGGTGGTTCCACAGTTGGTCCCCAACTCCCTGGTTTCCAACGCGGTGACCTGGAGTTCGACCGGCTGGCAGGTCGCCGCCATCGCCGGACCGGCGCTCGCGGGTCGCCTGATCGAGTCGACCGGCACCGCATGTTGGGTCTACCTCTGCGAGGCGGCCTGCGCGATCGCGGCGATCGTGAGTCTCGCCGGACTCGAGACGCCGCCCGCACGCGTGGAGCGCGAACCGCTCACCTGGGCATCGATGGCCGCGGGATTCTCTTTCGTGGCCCGATCTCGGCTGATCTTGGCGACCCTCACGCTCGACCTGTTCGCGGTCTTGCTTGGTGGGGCGGTCACCCTCCTACCCGTCTACTCGCGCGACATCTTGCGACTGACTCCGGCCGGCCTGGGCTGGTTGCGCGCGGCCACGCCGTTGGGTGCGTTCGTCATGTCCTTGATCCTCAATCAGAGGCGGCCGATGACGCAGCCGGGGCGGTCGCTCTTGTATGCGGTCGCGGGATTCGGGATGGCGACGATCGTGTTTGGGCTCTCGACAGATCCGATGCTCTCGTTCGCGATGCTGTTCCTGATCGGAGCGTTCGACAACATCAGCGTCGTGGTGCGGGCGACCATCGTCCAGGTTCTCACTCCCGACACGATGCGCGGGAGGGTCTCGGCCGTGAACGGCATCTTCATCGGGGCGTCGAACGAGTTGGGAGGCTTCGAGTCGGGTCTGGTCGCGCGTCTCTTCGGGCCGGTGGTCGCGGTCGTTTCAGGCGGCGTGGGGTCGATCCTGGTGGTGCTGGGCGTCGCCTGGATCTGGCCGGAGGTCGCACGGCTCGGTTCGCTCACCAAGCTCGGCGCGGCGGACGCGGAGCGATCGGTAGAGGGCACTGGAGTTGACTCGGTCGGGTGAGATACACTCCCCGTCCGTATGGTTCGCGCGGGCCGGCCGGCCTATTCTCGAGCGTCATCAGAACGGGAACGACACGCATGTCCTCGAACGATCGAAGCGCTGCGTTACCCCTCCTCACGAGGCGAGGGCTTCTGGCCGCAACTGGGGCGACGATCCTGTCGTCGACAGGCGGGGCTCCCGCCGCGGCGAACTTCGAGGTCTCGGATCGCCCCGCCGACGAGCCGTTCGGGTATTGCCTCAACACGAGCACGATCAGCGGACAGAAGTTGCCGCTGACCGAGGTCGTCGAGATCGCGGCGAAGGCGGGCTATCGAGCCGTTGAGCCGTGGATTCGCGAGATCACCGCCCATGTCGACGCGGGTGGATCGCTGTCCGATCTCCGCAAGCGAATCGAGGCGAACGGTCTGACGGTGGAGAGTGCGATCGGTTTCGCGGAGTGGGCGGTCGACGACGACGCCCGTCGAGCCAAGGGAATGGAAACCGCGAAACGCGATCTCGACCTGCTCGCCGGTATCGGCGGCAAGCGGATCGCCGCGCCGCCGGCGGGCGCGACCGATGTCGAGGGTATCTCGCCGAGGAAGTTGGCCGAGAGATACCGGGCCTTGGTGGATCTCGGACGCGTGGCGGGCATCGTGCCGCAGGTCGAGGTCTGGGGATTCTCGAAGTGCCTCTCGCGACTCGGCGAGGCCTTGCACGTCGCGGCGGAATGCGATCGCGACCAGGCGCTCGTACTGGCCGACGTCTATCATCTCCACCGCGGCGGTTCCGGGTTCCGCGGACTCCATCTCTGCGGTCCGAACGGCATGCAGGTGTTCCACGTCAACGACTACCCCGCCGGTCCCGCCGCGGCGCTGAACGACGCCATGCGCGTCTATCCCGGAGACGGGGTCGCTCCTCTCTCCGAGATCTTCCGCGGGCTCCACTCGGCCGGTTTCCGGGGTTGGATCTCGCTGGAACTCTTCAATCGCGACTACTGGAAGCAGGACGCCTTGCTGGTCGCAAAGACGGGCTTGGAGAAGATGCGCTCGGCCGTGCGCGCGGCGTTCGCCTGATTCTCAGTGCGATCCACTCGCCCTCGCGGCGGTGGGTTCTTCTTGAATGCAGCCGGCGCACTCTTCGACCCAGCGTCGCTTCAGCTCGCCGAAGATCCGCCAGAAGAGGGCGCTGTGCATCGTTCCTCGGCGGCGGCCGCAGGCCTCCGCGTCGAAGTTGTCGAATTCCGTGTACTCCAAGTGATGCGCCAATTCGTGGAGAAACGTCTCGAAGAGCTCGCTCGTGGGTCGGCGTCCGGATTCACGGTCGTGGAGGTAGAGTCGAATCAACGAGCGCGAGCGATAGTAGTTTCCGAGCATCCTCGAGGTGGGTCGAGTCAACAGCTGCAAGTGGTAGTCGACTCTGCAGGGATGAATGCGTTCGGCTCGGCGACGGAACAGCGGCTCGAGGGCTGAGATCGGCGGCTCGAAAGCTCTGGGAGCGAGGCTCGGCTCCCCGCGGGTTCCGGCTTCGAGGGGGGAGCCGGGCTCGATCTCCAGCCGTGCGCCGAACCGTGCAACGCTCACGGCGAGACGATCCAGGTCGAAGAGATCGGGATCGATGAGTTGCCGGCAGCCGTTGAGGTGGATCAGCCAGTAGCGTTCGGACATCGAGATCCCCATCGCGGCGTTCGACCTGATCTTGAAGGACTTCGCCCCGGCGAGACCGAGGCGAATGGACCCGGATCGCCGACACGCCGCGGAGGGATTATCGGCTCGCATCGCTCGGTCGGTCAAGCTCATCGGGTACTCAGGCCGGTGCCGCCGCCGATTCACCCGTAGGTGCGGAGGAAGTCCGAGAGTCCGTCCAGGCCGCTCGTCGGTTATACTCTGAATCTCCCTGATCGACATCGATCCCCAGGATTCGAGGACTCTCGCCATGAAGCTCGGCGCATTCTCCGTCAGTCTCTCGGTGAAGGATATCGCCGCGTCGCAAGCCTTCTACGAGAAGCTCGGCTTCGTCGTCTTCGGAGGAAACGCATCGCACAACTGGTTGATGATGCGAAATGGGGATTCGGTGATCGGCTTGTTTCAGGGGATGTTCGAGAAGAACACGCTCACATTCAATCCCGGATGGGATTCGGAGTGTCGAACCTTGGAGGGTTTCGACGACGTTCGGAAGATTCAGCAAGCGCTCGAGGAAGCGGGACTCGCGATCGTGAAGCGAGCCGACCCCTCCACGTCCGGTCCGGCCCACTGCGTCGTAGTGGATCCCGATGGGAATCCGATTCTCATCGATCAGCATGTGTGAGAACCCGCCGCGCGGCGGTGTCGAAGGTCGGCGATCGAGGTCGATCGGTCGTCTTGGAGCGACCTCGAACCTCTTTCGATGCAGGTGGAGGGACGACTCCTCCGCCGGGGATCCTGAGTCGGAGCGATCTCGATGGCGATGGCGAGTGAGACGGGTTCCGGCGACGCGCGGCGGGGTCGAGAGAGCAAGGATCGTCCAAGTCCGGCGACGATCCCCGCTCGACTGGTCGACGCGGGGCTGATCGTCGGCTTCCTCGCCCTGGCCTTTCTCTTGGGACTCTTCCCGCTCAAGGACACCGACTTCTGGTGGCATCTCCGGGCCGGGGACGATATTCGCAAGAGTTGGAGCGTTCCCACCGTCGACGACTACACGTTCGGCGCCGAGGGCCGACCCTGGATCGATTTGCACTGGACCTTTCAAGTGCTTTTGAGCCTGGGGTATGAGGCGGGGGGTGTTCCCTTGCTCACCTTGGCGAAGAGCGTGGCGACATGCGCAGCGCTGTTCTTGTTGATCACCGCTCGGCGTCGAGACTCGCCGATCGGGGTCATGACGATCGTCTGGATCCCTGCGCTCGTCGTTCTGGGCGGGCGGATGTATGTTCGACCCGAGACGATCTCACTCGTCTATCTCAGTGCGTATCTCGCGGTGATCTTTCGCCTCGACGAGCGGCCGAAATTGGCCTATCTCCTCCCGTTCGTCCAGGTGCTCTGGGTGAACGTCCAAGGGCTGTTCATCCTGGGACCGGTCGTCCTCGGGTTCTATCTCCTCTCGGCCGCGGTCGTTCCTTCGACATGGAGCGTGGAGCGCAAGGCATGGCGCCGGACGATTGCGCAAGCGACTGTCGGAGTCGCAATCGCGTGCCTGATCAATCCCTACGCACTCTCCGGCGCTCTCTATCCCTTGCAGCTCGCGGCGACGATGAGCAATCCGATCTTCGGGCGATCGATCGGCGAACTCCAATCGATTCCCGACTTCATCGACAAGGCCGGTCTCGCGAATCCATCCCTTCGCTTCCATCTTGGAACAGCCGCACTCGGACTCGCGAGCTTCGTGATCCCCGGGCTCTGGTGGGCCGTGACCGGCATCTTTCGCGGCAACACGTCCGCCGAGCCCGCTCCCGACGAGAAATCGAGCAAGCGGAAATCGAAGGGTGACCGCAAGCCCTCGAAGAAGTCCGCCGGGAAGTCTCGGACCGCCCGGAGCGGGTCGCCGACGAATCCGGTGATCTTCCGCCTGTTGTGCTTCACCGCTTTTACGCTGCTGAGTCTGCGAGCGACCCGAAACTCTCATCAGTTCGCGGCGGTCGTCGGTACGGTGACCGCCTGGAACTTCGGCGAGTGGTTCGCTTCGATGCAGCGACGGCGTGCCGCCGCGTCGGGTTCGAGCTCGATCGCGAACTCGGTCTCGATCAAGCTCATCGCGGCCGTCGCGATCGGAGCGATGATCGCGTTCGTGGGCTCGGGGCGACTCTACGCATTGCTGGGAGAAGGTCGGACCATCGGGCTGGACGAGGAGCCGTACTGGTTCCCCCACGATGCCGTGGCCGCGGCGGGTCGTCCCGGCATGCCCGACCGCTCGATCTGTTTCCACAACGGACATGCGTCGCTCTACGAATATGCATATGCTCCGGATCGCAAGACGTTCGCGGACGCGAGGCTCGAGGTCGTCGGTCCCGAGATCTACCAGCGCTATCTCGAGGTCGAGTCCAAGATCCGATCGAACGCGCCGAATTGGAAGGCCGCACTCGACGAGATGCGTCGACCTCTGATCCTCGCCGACAACGTCCAGGCCGCGAGCGGGGCCCTTCACGCGACCCTGATCACCGCAAGGGATTGGGAGTGCGTCTGGTTCGATCCGGTCGCGGCTCTCTATGTGCATTCGTCGTATTCCGAAGCGATCGCTCGCGACCGCGTCGACTTCCTGGCCCGCCATTTCGGTCGATTCGCCTTGGCGGAGCCCGCCGATCCCGTGCGACATATCCAGCAGCTCAAGGCCTACTGGAACATCGTCTACGCGCTCGTTCCCAAGGGCGGAGAGAATCCCCGACCCGGTTGGCGTGATGCGATGCGTCCGCTCATCGCGATAGGACAAGACCACGCGCGACGCGTTCGAGAACTCGATCCGTCTCGCGTCGAGGGTTGGAAATATGATGGATTGCTCGAGTTCTTTCGCGAATTGCCCGACGGATCCGGAACCGCCCGATTTCGTTCGGCGTTCGATCCGGTCCTCGATCTCTCGTCCGCACGCGCGGCACATCTCCTGCGGCGTGCGCGCGAGATCGATCCGGACGACGGAAACGTTCTCGCCACCGCGAGCGGTCTCTATCTCCAGCGCGGGATGAACGAAGCGGCGATCGAGGTGCTCGACGCGTTCCTCGCCCGCCCGGCCGTCGGCCCCGATCAACGATCGAGTCGGGAGCGCGCGGCCGAACAGCGGGTCCCCCTGCTGCGGGCTCTCGGCGACGCGCCTCGGCTCGATTGGCGCAACAAGGACGAGCTCGCTCGCCTGCTCGAGGATTGTCTCTCGAGGGGTCGGATCGAGACGGCGGCCCGCCTGCTCGAACGCGCCTACCCGATCGAAGCTCGGCCCTGGGAGATCACCGATCGCATCGCGACGCTGCTGCTCCACCTCGGGATCGCCGATGAAGCCCGAGCCCTCTGGCGCGACGCGGCCGATCCGCCCAGCGAGTCCATTCGGCACTCACGGCTCGGGATGGCTGCGCTCGTTGGAGCCGATCTCGTGCGGGCGCTCGACGAGTTTCGGCAGTCGACGACGGCCGATCCCGCTTCCTTCGATGCCTGGTTCGGCTTGGCGGTCGCTGCGTTCGACTCGGGCGATGCCGCGACCGCTCTCGACTCGTCGACCAGAGCCGCGGCGATCGCCCCGAGCCCCGAGGCCAAATCGGCGGCCGCGACGATCGCCGATCTCGCGCGACCGTTTGCGAATCGGTGAGCACGACGAATCGACGCGGCCGAAACCGCTCAACCGAGCAGCGACCGCAGCGTCTTCAAGTGGTGCGGCACGGCCTTGAACGGATCCTCCTTGGCTTCGTACTCGAGCACGACGTGGCCCGAGTAGCGCGCCTCACGCAGGATTGCGACGATCTTCGAGAGATCCGCGGGCCCTTTGGTCTTGCCCTTGGGGGCGATCTCGGTCTTGACCTGGACGTTCAACGCATAAGGAGCGATTGCCGCGAGCTCGGCATACGGGTCGGCCGAATGGAAGTTCCCGGTATCGAGATTGACTCCGAAGTTCGGTGAATCCACCGCCTTCACGAGTGTGAGCAGTTGGCGGGCGGTCGCCGTGATCCCGCCGTGATTCTCGAGCGCGAGCGAGATTCCGTGTTTCTCGGCGTAGGGCAGGACGATCGCCAAGCACTCGAGCGTTCGGGCCACAGCGGCGGCCTCGGTCTCGCCCTTGGGCACCGACCCGGCGAAGATCCGGATCACCGGGGCATGGAGGATCGCTGCTCGATCGATCCAGGTCTTCACCAACTCGATCTGTCGATCGCGTTCCGGCCCGGGTGCGACGCAGAAGTTGTTGCCGACCGACGTGCCCGAGACGTCGAGCCCCTGGCGAAACGCGTACTGCTGGAGCTTGTTGAGGTAGTCGGGGCTGATCTCGGTCGGGAAATAGTAGGAGGTCAGTTCGACGGCATCGACCGAGTAGGAGGCGGCGAGGTCGACGAAGTCGAACAGGTCGAAGTCGCGCTTATCGCCCTTCTCCGCCTGGAGCGCATCGCGGAAGGAATATGCGGCGAGGCTGAGCTTGAGGTGCCCGGCATGCTTGCGAGCGATCGGCTCGATCGCGTGCGCGGTCGAGGCGAGGACGGGGAGAGTCATGGCTCGAAGGAGGTCGCGTCGCGTCATGGGAGAGGGGTCCTTGGATGGATTCGGGGTCGAGCAGCAGGAGGGATCGAGTGGATCGAAGCCCGAGTCGGCGACGATCCGAGGGGTTCAGCGACGCGGACGCCTCGCACTCGGCGTCTGGACCGGCTTCGGAATCGATGTGGGAACCGGCGAGGGTCTTCGGTCGAGGATGCGGGTGTATCGAGCCGGGATGCGACTCCACTTCGCAACCTCGCGACGCGCGCTCGCGCGCGGTGCCGGGATCTCGGATCGCGGTCGATCGGAGAGCGCAACTCGTGCATCCGCCGCACGGACGCTCGACGGCACCGGCACCCGTTGTCCCGCGGGAGCGGCCGCAAGGATCGGACGCAGACCCGAGAGTCGAGTCGCTTGAGGCCTCAGCAAACCCGTCTTGGAACCCGCGGGGCCGAGCGAGGACACCTGGACCTGACCGACCGAGCTCGGGAGCACGAACAACTCCGCGGTGGGAGGTCGAAAGACCGCGAAATCGACGCGGCCGTCGCCGTCGTAATCGGCCGGGACCGGCTGATCCACGCCGACCCAGCCGTATTGCCGATTCCGGGTGACTCCGGTGCTCGACTCGAGGATGAACCAGTCGTAGGTGGGCGGACGAAAAACGGCGAGATCCGCCTTGCCGTCGCCGTCGAAGTCCATCGGGATGGGGACGTCGACGCCGGCCCAGCCGAACGACCGAACGGTCGTCTGCGCATCGGTCGATCGCCGCACGAACCAATTCCCGTCGATGGGACGATAGACGGAGATGTCGGCCTTGCCGTCGCCGTCGTGGTCGGCGGGCACCGGCAGGTCGACGCCCGGCCAACCGAATTCGACGATGCGCAAGGTCTGCGTCGACGACTCGAAGATGTACCACTTGGCATCGACGGGACGATAGACGGCCAGGTCGGCTCGGCCGTCGCCGTCGTAGTCGGCCGGAACGGGGAGGTCGACGCCCGCCCAGCCGTAGGATCGCACGGTGAGCGTATTCGACCCCGAGTTCAAGATGAACCATTCCGCGGACGGCGGCCGAAAGACCGCGTGATCCGAGCGGCCGTCGCCGTCGAAATCGGCGACGAGCGGGATGTCGACGCCCGCCCAGCCGTACTGCCTGGACGTGATTGCTCCGGTGGGGCCGACGATCGACCAGAGGGCGTCGGTGCCTCGGTAGGTCGCCTTCGTGCCGAGACCCTCGCCGAAGAAGTCGCCGAACGGCGCGATGATCTTGAGGGTGAGGCTGGGGCCGGGCGATCCTTGGTTTCCGGCGACGTCGCGAACCCGCGCCGTGAATCGAGGGGCGCCGGGCTTCAGATCGAGTACGGGCACGACGCGGAACGAGCCGTTCGACGCCGCCTGGGACGATCCCAGGACCGCTCCGGATCCGTCGAGGAGTTCGACGAAGCTCCCCGGCGAAGTCGTACCGACGAGCGCCGGTCGCTTCCGGACCGTGGTCGCGTCGCCGGCGACTCCGCTGTCGTCGAGCGGGTCCAGGAGGATCGTCGGTCCCGCGGGAGGTGTCAGCGAGATCCGAACCGAGGAGGCGCCGGTCGGACCTTCGTTGCCGGCGTCGTCTCGAGGAAGGAGTGTGAAAACATGTTCTCCCTCCACGAGATCGGACGCGGGGCCGATCGTGAATCGCCCTTCGGAATCGGCGCGGAGGGAGGTTCGAGCGCCCGCGATGTCGAGGATGATCTCGACGTTCGGGTCGGCGGTCCCCGTGATCCGAGGTCGCCGATGGTTGGTGATCCGATCTCCCGCCACCCCGGAATCATCCGCCGCGACCCAGCCGAGCGAGGAGACCGCCGAGGGCGGGGTTGCATCGATGGTGATCGACGTGGCGGCTCCGGCAGCCCCGACATTGCCCGCGGCGTCGATCACGACGAAGCGGAGCGAGACGACTCCGTCCGCCAGGTCCTCTGCAGGTGCGAGTTCGATCGTCCCGGTCGAACCGGAGGTCCCCGAGCCCCGCACGAGTCCCGCACCGTCGACGAGCCGAACCTCGGCGCTGGGCTCGACGCTTGCGGTCATTCGAGGTCGACGAATTCTCGTGATCCGATCGCCGAGGACTCCGGTGTCGTCGCCGACGGCGAGGAGTGGTGCCGCGGGAGTCGCCGGACTCGTGGCGTCGATTCGAAGAGCGACGAGGGCGCTCGAGAGCGAGGAATTGCCCGCGGCATCCACGGCGACGACGTCGACGAGATGTTCCCCGTCGAACAGATCGATGTCGGGTCGGATCGCGTAGATTCCTGAGGCGTCGGCGGAGATCTGGGAGAGGATGGACCCGTTCGAGCGTCTGAGGCGGATCGTCGCGAGCGGTTCGGCCGTGCCGTTCAAGGTCGGACGACGCCGGTTGGTCAACGAGTCGCCGAGGGTGCCGGAATCGTCGGCGGGAGCGAGGGTCGGACTGCTCGGCTTCGTCGGCGCCGTGGTATCGATCGAGATCGTGAGGATCGGGCTCAAAGCACTCGCGTTCCCGGCGGCGTCGACCAGCATGACTCGTATGCCGTGTATTCCATCCAGGAATGCGGAAGCCGGCGTGATTCGATAAGAGCCGTCGACGCCGGCCGACGCTTGCGCGAGAGTCGTCCCGGATGCGTCCAGCAGAAGCACGGTCGCGCCGGGCTCGGCGGAACCGGTGAACTCCGGTTGGTCGTTCGACGTCACGGAATCGCCTGGGGCTCCCGAGTCGTCGGCGGGGGTCAGAGTCGGAGCGGAGGGAGCGGCCGGTGCGATCGAATCGACCCGGATCACCAACGGCGACGAAACGGTCCCGCGATTGCCGGCACGGTCGGTGGCCCGAGTCCGAAACGTGTGGGTCGCGTCGGAGAGGTCGCCCGCGGGGCGAACGCTGTATCGCCCATCGCCTCCGACGACCGTGGAAGCGACGACGTTCGAGAGCGCGTCGAGGAGTTCCAACGTCGAGTCCGACTCGGCGGAGCCGGTCAGATTCGGGCGCTTGCGGCTCGTGACACCGTCTCCGACGACCCCTGAGTCATCCACGGGATCGAGGCTGGGGGCTGAGGGAGCCGCAGGCGCGGACGTGTCGATCGTCAACGACAGCACGGGTCCGGCCGCCCCGAGATTCCCGGCGACGTCCGAGGCGTCGACCCGCAAGGAATGCGTTCCGTCGAGGAGCGGAACCGAGAGCATGATCGTATATTCGCCCGTCGAATTCGCGAGTCCGCTCGCGAGAGCGATGCCCTGCGCCTGGAGGATGCGAACCGAGGCTCCCGGCTCAGTCGTGCCGTGGAGTCGGGGCGTCGCGATCGCCGTGAGTCGATCGCCCGCCGTGCCCGAGTCGTCGCCGGCGAAGAGCGTGGGGGCGAGAGGCGGCGCCGGTGGGGTCGTGTCGATCCGAAGCGCGAAGGTCGCTCCCGGGCCGCCGCGGTTGCCGGCGATGTCTCGCGCCGATGCAGCGACGAGATGGAGTCCCTCGGGCAACGAGTTCGCAGGGCGGAGCGTGACTCGGCCGTCGAGGGCGGTCGTCGCCGATGCGAGGACGATTCCTTGCGCATCGATCAGTTCGACGATCGTCCCGATCTCGGCGACGGCTTGCAACGACGGACGAGAGACCGCGGTGATCCCGTCGCCTTTTGCGCCTGTGTCGTCGCTCGCGAGGAGGGCGAGTGCGGTCGGCGCCGAAGGCGGCGTCTTGTCGACGGTCACGGTCGTCGTCGCACTCGAGGGGCTGGAGGCGCCGCTGGGAGAGACCTGGATCGCCGTGTAGGCTCTGACTCCCGCGGGGATCGGTCCAGGATCGACGATCGACCCCGTCCCGAGGCGGGTTGCGACCAGGACCCCGTCACGCATCAAGCGAATCGTGTGATCGACCGCAGCGCTTCCGACGGTGAATTCGAGGCTGTCGAGCGACGTGATTCCGTCGGAGGAACTCGAGCCGGTATCGCTCGACGGCGCCAGAACGGGAGCGGCGGGCGCGGCGATCGGATGGGTGACGTCGAACCCCGCGAAGACCACTTGGTTCGTCCCGACGAGCGGGATCGAGGTTCCGCCGAACTGGGAAGGGCCTTTGGTCGAACCGGCCACGACGTGCCGGCCCGCGGCCGTTCTTCCCAGTGCGAATGCCAGGTCTCCGCCGGCGCCCCCGGCTCTCTCGGCATCGACCAAGCCCCCTTGGGAGTCGAGGGCGACGAGGAAGTGGTCGGTTCCGCCGGCCGAGACGAGTGTGGAGACCCCCGTTCCCGGATTGGCGTCGATCGTGCCGCTGAACCAGCCGGCCACGACGGGACGGCCTGAGGAATCGATCGCCAACCCCGTTGCTTCGCCCGCGGCGCTCGGCGAGAGAGCGAAGCCGCGAGCCGAAGAGAACGACCCTGCGTCGTTCAATTTGATCAAGAAAGGATCATAGCTTCCGGTCGCCGTGAGTTGGGTCGTTCCCGGACCAGGATCGAAGTCGACGGTGCCGGTGTAGCTCCCAGCCACGAACACGCCGCCGGTGGGATCGATCGCGACCTCGTTCGCCCAGTCGACGTCGGACCCTCCGAATCCGACCGCCCATCGGAGCGAGCCGGTCGGAGTCAGCGACCAGACGGCCACGTCACGGATCCCCTGGCTCACGAGCGATCGAGTTCCCGAACTCGGGTCGAAGTCGACGGTGCCCGTCGAGAATCCGGCGGCGGTGATGTTCCCGGAGGAGTCGACCGCGACTCCGCGCATCTCGGCCACCGTGCCCGCTCCGCCCCGCGTACCGACGGCCCAGAGGAAGTCGCCCGCGGCCGAGAGTTTCGCGGCGTAGGCTTCGGTGGGGCCGGTTGCGACCAGCGTCTGAGCGCCGAAGGTCGCCGAACCGGCATAGGATCCCGAGATGATCACACCTTGGTCCGAGTCGACGGCCAACCCGTGGGCGTGGTGAGTCGTCTCGAGCGAGCCGGGGACGCTGCGAGCCCAGAGCAGGGTTCCGGCCGAACTCAGCTTCGCCACGAAGATATCGGTGCGAGCGGGGCTGAGCAGATCGAACCTGGACGCGCTCGGGTCGAAGTCGACCGTGCCAACGAATCCACCGGCGACATAAACCGCGCCGAGAGGGTCGACGCCGATCGAACTCCCCTGCCCTGAACTCGTGGACGACGAACCCTCGAACGTGACCACCCAGCGGAGTTGGTGATTCGCCGTGTACGAGGCGATGAAGGAGTCGCGCGAGCCCTTGCTCACACGAGTGTTCGCCGAATTCGCCGGGTCGAAACTCGCCGTGCCCTGGAACGATCCGGTCAGGTAGATCTCGCCTCCCGGCCCGAGAGCGAGTGCGTTGACGTCGAGATCGGAGGGCGAGCCGACGACATGCAGCCCCGTCGCGGCGATGAAGTCGATCGCCGGTGCAACGCGCGACTCGAGGAGATCGACCGAGGGGCGGACGACTCGTCTTCGACGATGAGAGCGTGACACGCGGAAGCCTCGCGGATGCGGAAACCCGTAGCCGGATCGCGATGGGTATCCATTCTACACGACGTCGTGCACGCAGTGTCACTCGGAATCGGTGTCGGGCTTTCCGTGCGACGGTGGCGGAAGCGTGGGCGCTGTGCGGTGGATCTTGATCTCGTGGTCGGTGAACGACGAGTGAGCGATCGAGGTCACGTCGGCGGGCATGTGGCACTCGATGCACCCGGTGCGAGGGTTCACCGAGCAGGCGACCCGATTCATCCGCGGATCCGGAGAACGGGGATCCTTCGGGTCGACGCGTCCCGCCGGGTCGTGGCAAGTGAGGCATCGCGATTCGTAGTGACTCTTCGACGTCGAGGCGTTGCGGTGCGGGTCGTGGCAGGAAACGCAGTCGAGCTTGCCGAAACTCTCCGTGGAGCAGCGCGACCAGGCGAGAGTCGCCGCCTGGAATCGGATCACGGCGGGCATCTCGCGAGTGATCTCCCCCTTGGGCTTGTGACAGTCCGCGCAGAGTCCGACGATCGCCGGCCCGACCGCGGCCTTGGGCCGAGCGATCGCAAGTTCGGAGAACTCCAGCTCGACGGCCTTCACATGGTTTCCGCCCGGGCCGTGACAACGTTCACAGCCGATCGCTCCGTCCTGGGCTTCGGGACCTTCGCGATCGATGCCCAAGCCGGGGTGCGTCACGTGGCAGCCGACGCATCGACGAACGCCGTCGAGAGTGAGGGAGCGGCCGACGAGGTCGGCCTCGTCGCGCGGACGCGGAGCTTGCCCGAAAGTCACGTCCCAGAGTTCTCCATCGGCGTAGTGTGAGAGCCTGAGTTCTCGGCCGCCTCCGGCATGGTCGCGGCCGACCAGCGTCAATCCGCGGTCGCCGGAACCGAAGGCGAAGTCGACGAGCGCGAGATAGGTTGCGTCGCCGGCCGCTTTCGTCTCGACCCGGACGCGACCGTCGTCGCCGCGGAGGAAGCGATGGCGAACCTCGGGGATGCCCGGATCGGGGACCGGCTCCGCGGGGAGCTCGAGGCCGGCGAGATCCGTTCCCAGACGAAACGTCTTTGCGTGGCGGCTCGATCGTTGGGCCGAGGCGACGGCGTCATGACACTCCGCGCACTTCGCCGCGCCGACGTAGGGAGATGGTTCGTGGGCGATCGGGTCGGAAGAGTTCGGACCTCCGGCGCGTTCCAGGGCGAGTTCCGCAGGGCCGACTTGACCGAGTTGCAGGTGGGCACGGCTCCTGAGCCGCTCGGCGGTCGCGTCGGTTCGATTGCCGAGCCGCAGGAGTGCCCGATCGGGGCGGGAGAGTCGCAGCTCGAGCTTGGCCGCGCGAATCACCGCCTCGTCCGGAGTGATCGACGCCTTGCGAAGAGTCGGGTCGAGTTGCAGTGCCTCGTCCCAAGCCGCCAGAGCTTCCGCCGGCGAGTCGAGAACCTCTTCTAGCCGTGCCAGTTCGACCCATCCCACGACGCCGCCGTCGGGTAGCTTGGCGACTCGCCGAGCAAGCTCTGCAGCGACGATCGGCTGCTCGTTCTCCTCGCGAAAGCGCATGAGGGCGAGCAGGATCTCCGGGTCGTCGGGATCGACGGACACCGCCGATTCGAGCGCGTCGAGTGCGTGCTCCTTGTCGCCCTGCTCGAGCAGGCTTTGGCCGAGCAGGAGGAGGTCTTCACCCGCCAACTGCTCGAAGCTGAATCCTCGGTAGATCGGTACGGCTTGTCCGGCCCGGCCCGACCTCGCGAGCGACCTTGCGAGGAGTCGGCGTGCCTCGAGCTCTCCGGGAGCGGCTCGAAGGATCCCCCGGGCGATCTGCTCCGTCTCGTCCCAGAGTCCGCGGGCGTAAGCCTTCCTCCCTCGCTCCATCGGTCCGTCGAACGCCCCGAAGCGCCAGGCCGCACCGATGCCGGCGGTGATGAGAAGTGCCGCGAAGATCGCGGTCGAGACGAGTCTCGAGCGAATCCCGGTGGGCCGTGGGTTCGATGTCATGGCGCGGATCTCGCGGGGAAAGGGCTGCGTTCGATTCTCAAGGAATTCGGCGGCATCTGTCAAACCGATGTCCTCGCCGGTTGTTTGCAGGGCCGACGGCGGGTAGATTTCAAGGGATCGGGAATTCCCTAGGAGTTCTGCAGAGATGGTTCCGTTTCGGCCGCGGGTGATCGTCTTGGGATCGACCACGGGAATCGGTCGCGCCGTGGCTCTCTCGCTGGCGGAGGGTGGAGCGAACGTCATCGTTCACGGCCGCGCTTCGCGGGGCGAAGCTCAGAACGTCGCGGCCGAGGTCCGACGTCGCGGCGCAGAGTCGCACGTCATGCTCGCCGATCTCGCCGACGACGAGCAAGCCGATCACCTCCTCGACGCTGCGTGGAACCTCTGGGGGGGGCTCGACGCCTGGATCCACATCGCCGGCGCCGATGTCCTCACGGGTGAGAACGCCAAGCTCTCATTCGACGCCAAGCTCGACTTGCTCTGGCGGGTCGACGTCCGGGCTGCGATTCGGCTGACGCGGGCGGTCGGCGCCCGGATGCAATCGGGAAACGGCGGCTCGATCGTGACCATGGGATGGGATCAGTCCGAGACCGGGATGGAAGGCGACAGCGGGGAGATGTTCGCGGCGGTGAAAGCCGCGGTCACCGCATTCTCGCGGAGTCTCGCGGTCAGTCTCGCTCCTCGCGTCAGAGTCAATGTCGTCGCGCCGGGGTGGATCAAGACGGCCTGGGGTGAGACGGCATCGGAGGAGTGGCGGAATCGTGTCCTCGCCGAGACGCCGCTTCGCCGGTGGGGTCGCCCTGAAGACGTCGGCGCCGTCGTCCGCTTCCTGATCTCCCCCGAAGCGAGCTTCCTGACCGGACAAGTCCTCCGAGTCAACGGCGGCGCGGTTCGTGGTTGATCGCCGTGGACCTCGCCCGCCCCGGATCGCTCCGACTCGCCTCCCGCCCACCTTCGATTCGATTCGTCCGAGGATCGCCCGAGATGACGCCCTCGAACGACCATCCCACGCGGCTCCTCCTCGTCACCGGGCGATTGGCGGAGCCGGCCCTCGAGGCGACCATCGCCGAACTCCGCGGCGACGGTCGATTCGAGTTCCAGGTCGCCGTCCTCCCGATCAGCGTCGCCGCGCTCATGACCCCGCGATGGATCGCCTCGAAGCTGCAGATCCCAGCCGACATCGACCGAATCATCCTGCCGGGCCATTGCCGAGGCGACCTTTCGCCCTTGACCGAGAAGACTGCGATTCCGATCGAGATCGGCCCGGAGGATCTCCGCGACCTGCCCCGATTCCTAGGCGGAAGCCTGTCTCGCGTTACGGGTTATGGGGCGTTCGATATCGAGATCCTCGCCGAGATCAACCATGCCCCTCGCAGGTCCCTCGCGTCGATCCTCGAAGAAGCCCGTCGCCATGCGACGGATGGGGCCGACCTGATCGACCTGGGCTGCGATCCCGACGGACCTTGGTTGGGCGTCGGCGATGCCGTTCGGGCCCTTCGCGACGAGGGCCTGCGAGTATCGATCGACAGCTTCGACCATCGAGAAGTCGAACTCGCCGTCCGAGCCGGCGCGGAATTGGTGCTCAGCGTGAACGCTTCGAACCGCGAGCCGTCGGTCGATTGGGGGGTCGAGGTCGTGGCGATCCCCGATGAACCGGGGACGCTCGTGGGGCTCGATCGGACCGTGGAGTTCCTCGAACGCGGCGGCGTCGCGCATCGTCTCGACCCGATCCTCGAACCGATCGGATTCGGCTTCGCGCGCTCGCTCGATCGCTACCAGGAGACGCGCAGGAGATATCCGAATGCCTCGATGATGATGGGAGTCGGCAATCTGACCGAACTGACCGAGGTCGATTCGGCGGGGGTCAATTTCGTGCTGGTCGGCTTCTGTCAGGAACTCGCGATCCGATCCGTGCTGACGACCTCGGTGATCAACTGGGCTCGCTCGAGCGTTCGCGAGATCGACCTCGCTCGTCGTTCGACTCATCTCGCCGTGACCACCCGGACCCTGCCGAAACACATCGACTCTCGGCTCGTGATGCTCCGCGACTCGAAGGTCTCCGAGTTCTCGCCGGAAGCGCTTGCGGAGATCCAGTCGCGCATCAAGGATCCCAACTGGCGGATCTACGCGGAGGGCGGGCGGCTCCACGCTTTCAACGCCACGACCTGGGTCAGCGACGTCGACCCGTTCGTCATGTTCGAGGGGATGTCGATCGACGACCCCGGCCACGCCTTCTATCTCGGATACGAGATGGCCAAGGCCAAGACCGCCGCGACTCTCGGAAAGACCTACCGCCAGGACCGCGCTCTCGAGTGGGGATTCCTGACGGAACCCGAGATCAGCCGACACGACCGGAATCGAGACGCGTCTCGACGAGGTTCGACACCGACCGCCGACCAGGAGGGTTCCTCGCAATGATCCTCGAGGCCCTCGTCACGACTCTCTCCGGCAACGGCGCCCTGAACATCGCTCCCATGGGCCCGGAGGTCGACGGACTCGACCCGGATCGATTCGTGCTCAAGCCGTTCCGCACTTCGCAGACCTTCCGGAATCTGGTCGAGACGCGTCAAGGTGTGCTCCACGTCACCGACGACGTGTTGTTGCTGGCTCGCGCCGCCGTCGGTAGCGTCGACGACGCCCCGACGCGACCCGCGGAAGTCGTCGAGGGGAGGATCCTGCTCTCGGCCTCGCGCTGGTACGAGTTCCGCGTGATCGAGATCGACGACTCCTCGGACCGGACCCGGATGGAGGCGACGACCGTCGCTCGAGGCCGAGGCGTCGATCTCTTCGGCCTGAATCGAGCCCAGCACGCGGTGGTGGAAGCCGCGATCGCCGCGACGCGCCTGGGTCTTCTCCCACTCGAGCAGGTTCTCGAGCGGTATCGAGAATGGGCGGTCCTCGTCGAGAAGACGGGCGGTCCCCGCGAACGTGCGGCGTTCGCGATTCTCGAAGGATTCGTGACCGATCGAGGCTCCGAACGGCGGAGCACCTCCTCATGAACCTCCATGCAGGCGAGATTCAGACCGGGAGTCGACTGCACTTCGGGCTGCTCGGTTGGGGCGAGGCGTACGTCCGTCAGTTCGGCGGGCTTGGATTGATGATCGAAGAGCCCGCATTGCGACTCGCAGTCGCCCCCTCCGAAGTCGACCGGGTCGTTGGGTCGACGAGCGCGGCGTCCCGGATCACCGAGTTGATGGGGAATCTCCGGGCCCGGGGTTTCGCGCTGCCGCCCGTCTGTATCGAAGTCCTCGAGGCGCCGAGGGAGCATGTCGGGTTGGGTTCAGGGACTCAGCTCTCCCTCGCCGCCGCCTGTTTGCTCCTCGACTCGATCGCGCAGCCCGACCTCGCCGCGGACCGCCTCGCGGAGTTGACCGCCCGCGGACGCAGATCGGGTGTCGGACTTCATGGTTTCCTTCACGGCGGCTTGATCGTCGACGGCGGCAGGAGCTCCGACTCCGTCGCCCCGCCTCTGCTTGCGCGGTACGAGTTTCCGAGCGACTGGTCGGTCCTCGTGGTGATTCCTGAGGGGCCGACCGGGCTGCATGGAGTGGAAGAGCGACGCGCGTTTCGAGAGCTCCCCAGCGTTCCGACCGCCGTTTCCGACCGGCTCTGTCGGCTCGTTCTCTTGGAACTCCTCCCCGCACTGATCGAGCGGGACCTCCCGCTCTTCGGCGAGGCGCTCGAGCGCATTCAGCGGTTGGTCGGCGAGACCTTCGCACCTGCTCAAGGCGGCGTGTTCGCGAACAATGCGTTCGACCGAATCGCCGCGGTCCTTCGCGACGAGGGATGCGTCGGGATCGGACAGAGTTCCTGGGGACCCGCACTCTACGGATTCCGACTCGCCGGGAACTCGGTCGATCTCGACCGACTCGCGGCCCGCTGCGGCGTCGATCGCGAGCGCATCTTGGTCACCAAGGCTCGAAATCGAGGCGCGGAGTTGCGGCGATCGAGCGGCGCGACGTCGGTGTTGGCCGACTGACGGAGACCGTTCGACAGCGGACTCTCGACCCAAGACGTCCTCGGCCGCGCAAGAGTCCTCGCGCAATCTTCTTGTCACCGAACTCTCAGACACTACGTACCACGCCTGAGTCCGCCGTATCGAAGATCCCGGCACTCCGGGGCGATGAACGCGCGGCTTCCGCCCTTCCTGGTCGTGTGAGAGGCATCCAAGATGAAGAGGTTCATGGCTCCGGTCGCCGCCGGCGTCCTCGCGGTTCTGGGAATCGCCTACGACGCTCGCGGCGGCATCACGGGAAACGTCGTGGGGATCTTCAATGATCCAATTCTCTCCGGCGACTTGATCGATGTGGACGGAACCCTGTTCAGCGCCGACAATTCGATCAGCGCCGTCTTCACCGGTGCAGGGTCGAGCACGATGACATGGGGAGCGGGGAATTTCGCCCCGCCCTTCGAGAGCACGATCGCATTCGCGGGCGAGTCGCTCGTCGACGCCCCCTTCGACACCGACGTCCTGCTCGGCACGCTCTTCTTCGAGAACGGAACGAGCGTATTGGAGAGTCTGATCTTCGGAGGTTCGTTCTCGCTCTCGCTCGACGGAATCGCCGCGATTCCGACCTTCGTCTCCAGCTTCGGCGTGCGCACGACCGTCAATACGGAACTCGACCCCAACTTCGACGCGGACTTCCTCGACTTCGGATTCACCGGGAACACGTTCCACGTGTTCGAGGGAGTGAGTGCGGCGGTGCAGATCTTCGGTCGCTTCACAGAGAGCCAGACCTTCGAGGTCACGGGGCTCGGGCAGGTCGACGGCGCCGGATTCGTCGGCTCGGGACCGCTCGATCCGCCTCCGCCACCGACCGTCGTGCCGGAGCCGTCCACCGCGCTCGCCGCGTTTCTCGGTGCGGTGCTCGTCGTGCCCGCGGCACGTCGTCGTCTCGCCGGTCGTTGAGCGACGGCCCTTCGAGACCTCGGCGCCCACCGTTCTCACGGATGAGTCGCTCGCATCCGGGCACCGAACGAGGACTCAGCCGAGCTCGATCCACTCTCCCGGGGCGGGTACGACCGGCTTCGCCGACGTCTCCGCCTCGACTCGCTTCGCCCAGGCCTCGACATCCTGCGCGATCGGCGGAAACGTGTTGTAATGGATCGGCATGACCAACTTGGGTCGGAGCAAGCCGATCGCGTCGATCGCGTCGTCGGGGCCCATCGTGAAATAGTCGCCGATCGGCAGGATGGCGAGTTCGAGCCCCTTGTCGCCGATCAGCCGCATGTCGCCGAAAAGCGCGGTATCGGCGGCGTCATAGATCCTTCGCCCGTCGGGCAGGGTGATCACGAATCCGCAGGGATTTCCGCCGTAGCCTCCTCCGGGAAGCGTCGAGCCATGGAAGGCGAGCGTCAACTTCACGTGCAGGCCGCCCTCGAGAGCGATCCCCCCGCCGTGCTGCATGCCGTGGACTCGAGTGAGGCCCTGTTCCTGGAGCCACTTCGAGATCTCGTAGTTCGCGATGACCGTGGCGTTGCAGCGCAGCGCGAGCGCGACGGTATCCCCGAGATGATCCTCGTGGCCGTGCGAGACGAGGATGTATGTCGGGTCGAGGTCGCTCGCCGACAATCCCGCGGCCTCGGCGCTCGGGTTGCCGGTGTAGAAGGGGTCGACGAGCAAGGTGATCCCGTCGGATTCCAGCCGGAGCGTGGAATGCCCGGCCCATTGCAGGCGCGTCGCCATCTGAACTGCTCCTCGCGATGCCCCGATGAATGGAGAACGACCGCTCGCTCCCGCGATCGGCCGGGAGCGGACGAACAATATAACCGTGCGGCTCGAGCCGGTCAGCGGTCCCGTCCACCTCGCCCCTCCCGGGCCGCATGCGAGAGGAGACGTTCTCGAGGCGAAGACGCAACATGCGATCGTGCGTTCAGTGCTCGCCATTGCTCGCGCCGGTGTCGAACTGTTACGATCTTTCCGGTTCGATAAGGGACTCTCGGACTCCAGGAGACTGGTAGATCTCTCAGGATGAATGTACGGATGTCCGCGAGAAATCTCCGATGCCGGGACTCGATCGTCGAATCGCAGGGATCTTCCTGCTGAGCTCCGTGATCTCAGGGTTCGCTGTGGACGGCCGCGCACGGGCCGACTTGATCGGAGTGACCGGCTCGCTCTCCACGACCTCTTCCAGCTCGGCGCTGGACACGAGCCGGTTCCACCCCGCGATCGCACGACGCCACGATCGCGACGACAGCGTGTTCATCAACGCGGGCGCGGACTACCCGTCCGTGGGGCGAATCCAGTTCAAGAGCATCTCGGGTACGGGAGTGCTGATCGCCCCCAATAAAGTGCTCACCGCTGCACACGTGCTCTCGTCCCTCGAACCGATCTCGGATTTCACATTCACGATCAACAACACCGTCTACACGGCCGCTTCGAAGACGCTCTCCCCCACGTGGACCAACTTTCAGGCAAGCATTCTCAAAGGCGACGACATCGCGATCCTGACGCTCTCGAGCGACGTCGTCGGAGTGACTCCCGCAGAGTTGTACACTGGGCGCGATGAGATCGGCCGCGTGGGCACGAGCGTCGGCTTCGGCTTCAGCGGTACCGGCCTCACCGGTCAAATGGGAGGACTCGGCACCCGTCGAGCGGGCGACAACATGATCGACGCCTTCGGGTCGCTCTTCAGCGGCATCAACATCAATTCGATGTTGATGGACTTCGACGATCCGCTCGAGGCCTCCAGCCTCATCGGAAGCGCGACTCCGCTCGACCGGGAGTCCCTCGTGACCCAAGGCGACAGCGGCGGCGGCCTGTTCGTCGACTTTGGGAATGGTCCCCTGCTCGTGGGCATCACTTCCTTTCTCTTCGACGTGAACGACAACGACATCCTCTCGGACTACTCGGACATGTCGGGCGCGATCCGTGTTTCGGCGAATCTCGACTTCATCCGAAACGCGATCGCCGTTCCCGAGCCGGCATCGGTGGTGACGATCCTCGTCGGCGGCCTCTTCATCGCCACGCATCGGACGATCCGATCCCGTCGGGTTTCGAGGACTCCTCGAATTCTCTGACACGATGCAATTCGACGTCACGATCCGTGGATCGATCGGTATATGCTCCACTTCCTTCCGCCGGTCTCGGAATGACTGCGGAGGAAGTGGGTTCGGCCGCCCGGGGATCGCCGTGCCCGGCTCGAGCCCGAGGGTCTCGAGCACTCGTGCGACGGCCTCGGACCGAGTCGCGCGATGATCCTCGGTTCCTTAGAGTTCTCCTCGTGGTCGGGGTTTCTGGAATGCTCCTCAGTCTCTCGCTGTACGACTCGCATCGTCAGTTCCGCGGCTCTGCACGGTTGCAACTCGACTGGCCCTCGAAGTCTTGGTCGTTGGTCCGCGACGAGCACCTCGTCTGGCTTAGAGTGTGCGGCTCGCGGCGTGGAACCTTCGAGCCTCGCGACAACGGCGTATTCTGGCTCTGGAACGAAGCGTCGAGTTCCCGGAAGAACACTCTGATCGTCTGGGACGCTCCGACGTCTCCGTCCGATCTTCGACGGGTCCAGGGCGGCGGCTGCATCTATGATCCGCGCGATCCGATGTTCAAGAGCGGTCGTCTCGAGTGGACCACGGGACACATCAAATCGAAGTCGAATCTACCGCCGATTCGCCAGGCGATTCTCCAGGTGCTCGCGCGGGCGCTTCCGGCGTTCCCGGCCGCTCCCAAGGAGCCGCCGAACTGCGTCGCGGACAAGTCGGGCTCCGACTACAAAGGGGTGACCAACTGCGGGGCGCTCCCCGGTTGGGTCGTGAAGCAGATTCCAGGCGCTGCGGCTCTCGTCCCCGACAAGATGTACTCGAGCTGGAAGTCGCGCGACGCAGCGACGGGTCAGGAAGTGACCCTGAAGGGGACCTCGGTCGTCACCAGTCCGATGACCGCATGGGAGCAATTCGCCCAACAGGTCGAGAAGCGTCTCAAGCTCCAGGAGTATCTCTGGATTCCATATCGGCCCGGCGTGGCGAAGTTTCCCAAGCCGGGAGACATCTACACGCTCGCGAAGTCGTCCGGAAAATGGGCCGACTTCTCGCACGTCGGGTTCATCATCGACCCGCGCGGGACGGGTTGGATCACTGCGGACGCGGGACAAGGCGGCGGTTTCGCGGTCGGCTACCAGCGCCGGGTCTGGGATCCCAAACAAGGGACCCTCACCCTCACCCGCACCGACGGCAGCACTCTCCCTCCCGACCTCGGAACCCGCTACCTCAAGGGGTGGGTCGACGTCGCTCGTCTCTTCAAGGGCTGGATCGGAGTGGTTCCGGCGGGATGAACGGGAGCGAGATCATCGAGATCCGAGTCGGTGGACTCGACCGCCCCATCCGGCTATTCTAGACTCAGCTAGCGGTGCTCTCCCCGGTCGGTCCACCGCCGCGCGTGGAGTCGAACGACCTTCGAACGTAGGAGCCCGCGGGTCTTGAACGACTGGAACAACCAGGATTGGCTGACCCGGCTCACACCGAGCAACCCCGAACATGGTCATGCGCTCGAGGAGTTGAGGCTCGTCCTGCGCAGGGGGTTGAGCAAGGCTCTGAAAGGGCGTGCGTCCGATGAGTCGCTGATCGACGACCTGGCCCAAGATTCGTTGATCAAGGTGCTTTCGGGTCTCCCGTCCTTCCGAGGCGACAGCAAGTTCACGACCTGGGCTGTTTCCGTTGCCGTGCGGGTCGCCTTCACGGAGCTGAGGAGGTCGCGATGGCGCGACGTCTCGTTCGAGGGGTTGTCCGAAGGCGGCGCAGCTCTGGAGCCGGTGACCGAGCAGGACCCGGGAGTGTCCGCCGAGAAGGCGGACTTGATCGAACGAATGCGGCGAGTGATCGACACGGAACTCTCGGAGCGCCAACGCTTCGTGCTCGTCGCCGAGCTCAACGGCGTGCCCCAGATCGAACTCTGCGACCGCCTCGGCATCTCGACGAACGCCATCTACAAGCTGGCTTACGATGCCCGGAAGAAGTTGAAGAAGGGTCTTCTCTCGTCGGGCGTGACCGAATCCGACGTAAGGGAAGTCTTCGGTTTCGCATCGGAATAGTGCCCGCTCTCGATTCTTCTCCACCACCTTCCCCGATACCCGTCGCCGAGGCGCGAGGAAGCCTTCGATGAAGCTCGACGCCGAAAAGTACCGGCATCTCGCGCGGATGCTGATCCACACGCGACCGGTGGAGCTCAGTTGCGAGGAGTGGGTCGGACGCGTGGGCGCCTATGCCGAACGGGTTCTGGCGGATCTTCCATTGTGCTCGGAACTCGAGTGCGTGAGGCAGCACATCGATCTCTGCCCGGAGTGCGCCGAGGAATTCCAGGCGATTCTCGAAGCGATACGCGAGGGCTGACCCCGGAGTCTGCGGACGGGGCGATCGAACCGCCCGCGACCTCCGGGATTCGATGCCGATGCGAATCGGTCACTTGGCGGTGCCGATGAGGGCGTTGGGATCGTCGATGACGAGATAATGCCCGTGATCGGCGGTGACGATGACGGCGGCGTCGTCCCAGTTCGAGTTCTTCTCGACCCACTCGAAGACGCGCTTCACGGCGTCGTCGCCCGACAACAGGGCTCCGATCGCGTTGTCGAGGTTGTTGTCGTGGAGGGCGAAGTCGACGTCGCCCGCCTCGACGAAGAGGGCGAACGGCTTCTTCCCGGCGGCAAGGACGTCGAGCGCGGCGGTGGTGACGTCGGCGAGGGTCGGCTGGCTCTCGAGGAATTCCTTGGAGTACTTCTCGGCTCCTCCGCGGACTCCCGGGGTGGGGCGGTAGTCTCCGTCGGCGGTTCGGTAGGGAAGATGATCGACTCCCTCGCCGCCGTAGAACCCGAAGAGTCGATGTCCGCCTTCGACGGCCCGCTTGGTCGCCGCGGCGAGCTCCGTCGTTCCCTTCTTGCCGATCTCCGTGGTGACGACGACGTACTTTCCGCCGTTTCGGACGTCGATCGCCCGAAGGTCGTTCGCGGTGATGAATGCGTTTCCGGCTTCGACGTTCTTGCCGGCGGTCGTCTTGCCGCGAGCCTTGGTCAAGGCGCCGGCGTCGAGTTCCTTGCCGAAGCCGGTGCCGATGACCACGTCGAGACCGGGCTTCGCCCCGACCTTACCGGTTTCCTGTACGATCGAACGCAGTCCGAGGAGGTCGCGTGAGAGGTCCTGGTAGTCGTCGCGATGGACGTTGTGCGCGTACATGGCGGCCGGCGACGCGTGCGAGAACGGGACGCTCGTCACGGTTCCGACTCGCCACCCCTGCCCCTGCAATTCCTGGAAGATCGTCTGAGGAAATCGGCCGTCGGGCGTGACGTTGACCCCGTTGTTGTATTGCTTCATGCCGGTTGCGACTTCGCCCGCGCTCGAGGAGCTGTCGGTGTAGGAGTGGAGCAGACGCCCCGCTGCGGCAACGCCCGCCTTGTCGGAGGCGTCTGCGCTCTGCCCCTTGAGGTAGCCGGGCGCCTTGGGGAAGAGCGACCCGACCGTCCATGGATTGGGGCCCGCGATCTCGGCGTCGTAACCGCCGAGGAGGCTGTCCGGGGGAATGACGACCGTCTGTGCGTCGACGTCGGGTGTGTTCTTGTCGAAGATCGGCGTCGTGACGACCGACGCGAACTGCGGGTTGCCTTGCGCGTAGTCGAGGAAGCCCAGCCCACCGCCCTTGCCCTTGCGGTACATCTGCCCGCTCTTGGCGATCGCAGCGGCTCGCGTGGTATCCCAATCCATGCCGTCGAACCAGATGATGAAGAGATGCTTGACGCCCTTGGCGACCGCTTCCTTCTGAACTCGGTGGAGGTCGCTCTGGTCGGCGTAGTCGGCGGTCGGATTCAACGTGTTCTCAGGAAGTCGATCGCCGAAGAGCTTGCGAAGGCGTTTCTCGTCCCGGTAGACGCTGTTCGATCGCGTCACCGCCCCGAGGTCGACCTTGTTGCCGAACGCATAGACCGGGACGAGTCGATTGGTGTGGCTCGTATGGTTGGTGAAGACGTCGCCGGCACCTTGCGAGCCGAAATGATAGGCACGCGCGCGCTTCTCGTTGGCGGTTGCGATCGCCTGAGTCTGCATCTCGGCGAGGCGGTCCGCGGCCCAAGTCTCGATCGGGTGGGAACTCGCCGCCGCAAGGGCCGCGATGAGGAACAAGCGAGTCTGGAGCATTCGACGCAGGATGGAATCGAGACGCATGGCGTTCCTCGCGGAGAACATCGGCGCCGCTCACGGGATCGGAGTCGGCTGACCGGAAACGAAGCCCCGAGACTCGCACGATCCCGTGAAGGCTGAACGGCGATTATATCGAAGAGCGGAAGAAGTTCCGCCAGGGGGCCGCTCCCTCGGCGAACGAAGTCGGCTCTTGCTGTCCAAGTCGCTCGATTGCCGCTAGACTACGGGAAAAGCGAGTCGCGGGAGTCCGAGGCCCGACCGATTCGAGCATCGGTTCACTTGGGGGGGCAGCCGGTGATTCGTGACGTTTTGGCGATCGTGTTGGCCGGTGGGCGGGGAACGCGTCTGGACCCGCTGACTCGCGATCGCGCCAAGCCCGCGGTGCCCTTCGGTGGGATCTACCGGATCATCGACTTCACGCTCTCGAACTGCATCAACTCCGACCTGCGCAAAGTCCTGGTGCTGACTCAGTACAAGGCCGTGAGCCTGAATCGCCACATCGACCAGGGCTGGATGTTCCTCTGCCGCGAGCTCGACGAGTACATCGAAGTGATCCCGCCCCAGCAGCGCATCGCCGAGAATTGGTATCAGGGCACCGCGGACGCGATCTATCAGAACGTCTACACGATCGAAAAGGCTGCGCCTCGGGACACCTTGATCCTCGCCGGCGATCACATCTACAAGATGAATTATGCCGAGATGATCGCAAAGCATCGGGAGACGCATGCCGACCTCACGATCGCTTGCCTTCCCGTGCCACTCGAGCAGGCTCGGGAATTCGGGGTGATGCAGGTCGACGACAAGGGCCGTGTGATCGGGTTTCGCGAGAAGCCGATCGATCCCGACCCGATGCCCGGGCATCCCGATCTGGCTCTCGCCTCGATGGGGATCTACGTCTTCCGCACCGACCTGATGTACGAGTTGCTCTTTCAGGACGCGGCGAAACGCGACCGAAGCAACCACGACTTCGGCCGCGACATCATTCCCGGAATGCTCGAGAGCTCTCGGGTCTTCGCCTATCCGTTCCGAGACGAGAATCGCAAGCAGGCTGCATATTGGCGCGACGTCGGTACTCTCGACGCCTACTACACGACCAGCATGGACCTGATCCAGGTCGAGCCGATCCTGAATCTCTACGACCGCGACTGGCCGATCCACACCTTCCAGCCGCCCATGCCGCCCCCCAAGTTCGTCCACACCGCTGCGGATCGTCGAGGGGCCGCGTACGATTCGATCGTCTGTCAGGGTTCGATTCTCTCCGGCGGGCAAGCGTTTCGGAGCATCATCTCGCCGGAGGTCAGGATCCACAGCTACGCACTCGTCGAGGATTCGATCCTCTTCGACGGCGTCGAGGTCGGCCGGCACGCCAAGATCCGCCGCGCTGTCATCGATAAGGATGTTCGCATTCCCGCTGGATTCCAGATCGGCTACGACCGCGACCTCGACCGCGCCCGAGGGCTCACGGTCACCGAGGCCGGGATCACCGTCGTCGCCAAAGCCGAAGACCTCGAGCGATTCGCCCACTGAACTCTGTTGAGACCTCACCCGATCGCGAGGATCCGGCGATTCCATGAATTCCTCGACGCGATCCGCCTCCGATCAGGTTTGCCTCGGCTGCGGGTGTCTGTGCGACGATCCGGTCCTGGAGAGCAGCGGCGGGACTGCCGTCGTCCCGAATCTGGACTGTTCGAAGGGGCGCGAGTGGTTCGCCGCGGCCGCACGACCTCTGGGACCCGCCCGTGCCTGGATCGACGGCGTTCCCGCCACCATCGCCGAGGCCGATCGCGCGGCTTGCGATCGACTGTTCGCCTCCCGATCAACGCTGATCGTTCCCGACTCGGTCTCGATGGAGTCCGCGGCTGCGATCGCCGCGCTTGCGGATCGAGTCCGCGGCTGTGTCGAACCCGCCGCGCTTCGCACTCGCGCGTCCGAACTCGCCGCATTTCAGAGGGTCGGGGCGGTCTCGTCGACGCTCGGCGAGATTCGCGACCGAGGCGAACTCGTGATCGTCTGGGGGGCCGACCTCGACCGAGATCTCCCGCGATTCCGAGAGCGATTCCTCTCGGATCGTGATCTGCCGGGGAGAACGGTCCTCGAACTCCCGTGCGAACGCCTGCCTCACGATGAAGCGGCTTTCTTCGCGGCTTGGCGTGCAGCGCTCGCCGGAAAAGCCGTGGACCGGCCTCGGATGCTCCTTGCGGCCGGAACCTTCGCATCCGATCTCGACGAATGGAGCCGCCGGATACGAGCGGTCGCGCACACGGTCCTCCTCGTCGCCGAGCGACCCGAGCGCGACCGATCGGCGTGGTCGCAGATCCTTGGATGGATCCGCGACCGAGCTCGAGTTTCGCGATGCACCGGCCTCGTGCTCGGGGGATCGGCCAACTCGGCCGGGATCGGGGCCGCTCTCACCTGGAACGCCGGAGCGCCGAGCGGAATCGATCTTCGGCTCGGCCATCCGCGTCACCTCCCCGGTTCGATCGAACGAGGAGCGGCCCGCGGCGAATTCGACCTGATTCTCCGCATCGCCGGTCGAGCATCCAGCGTCGATGATCTCGACTATGGGAATTCGTCGATGCGGCGCATCGAGATCGGTCCCGATGCGGGCAGTCGAGTGGTACCGGGCGACGGCGTCGTTCAGATCGAGTGCGCGGAATTCGGGGTCGACGAGGGCGGAACGATCGCGCGAATGGATGGCGTGCTTCTGCCGGTCCGACCCTGGCGAGACACCGACCGACCGCGCGTGGTCGAGTTGCTCCGGAATTGGGTCGGCCGATTCGATGAGGACTTCTCGGCATGAGCACACTCTTGATCAAGGGTGGTCGCGTCGTCGATCCCGCGCACGGGGTCGACGAAGTCCGCGACGTTTGGATCCGCGACGGCGTCGTGGCGGCCCCCGACTCCGAGATCCGTCCCGATCGAACGATCGACGCTCGCGGCGACGTCGTGATGGCCGCGGGCGTCGACATCCACTGTCATGTGGTCGGATCCAAGGTGACCTCGGCGCGAATGCTGCGGCCGGAAGAGCTGCGTCGGGGTGAGTCGTTCGGACGGAGCGCCGCGCCGAGATCGCGATCGGGCGCTTGCGGCGGGATACCGACGACTCATGCCACGGGAGCGCAATACGCGGGGCTCGGCTACACGACCGCTCTCGATGCTGCGATCGCCCCCTCCGGCGCTCGACAGGCCCATCTCGAGTTCGCCGATACGCCGATCCTCGACAAGGCGATGCTGATCCTGCTCGCGGATCATCATTATGTGCTCGAGTCGGTGCGCGATGGAGACGAGGATCGTCTCGACGCGTTCATCGCCTGGATCCTCGACTCGACGAAGGGCTTCGGCATCAAAGCCGTGAATCCCGCCGGCATCGAGACGTGGAAGCGAGGCGGCCGAGCGCTCGCCCATCTCGATGATCGACTCGACGGCGACGGCGTCTCCCCGCGTGAGATCCTGACGGCGCTCGCCCGCTCCGCCGACCGGCTGCGCTTGCCGCACCCGGTTCACCTCCACGGGCTGCAACTCGGAATCCCCGGCAACGCCTCGACGACGCTCGAGACGATGCGGGCGGCGGAGGGGCATCGCCTCCATCTCGCACACATCCAGTTTCACTCGTATGAAGGTGATCCTTCCGACACGACCACGATGCGCTCGGGCGTGGCTGCACTCGTCGAGGAATTCAACCGGCGTCCCGAACTCTCGCTCGACGTTGGGCAGGTCATGTTCGGCGAAGCGACCGCAATGACGGCCGACTCCGCCGTGGGCCGTTTCCTCCACGAGGTGACGGGACGAAAGTGGATCAGCCACGACATCGAGCTCGAGACCGGCTGCGGAGTCGTGCCGATCACCTACCATGATCGAAACTTCGTGCACGGGCTCCAATGGGCCATCGGTCTCGAGTGGTACCTCGCCGCGGAGGACCTCGATCGCGTTGCTCTGAGCACGGATCATCCCAACGGCGCTTCATTCACGGCATATCCCGAAGTGATCGCACTCTTGATGGATCGAGGGCTTCGCGACGAGATGCTCGCGAGGGTTCATCCTCTGGTTCGGGAACGTTCCGCGCTCGCCGATCTCTCGCGAGAGTACGACCTGAGCGACGTCGCTCGGATCACTCGTTCGACTCCCGCGCGCCTGATGGGGCTCGACCGCAAGGGGCATCTCGGCGTCGGGGCGGACGGCGACGTCACGATCTATCGGCCCGACATCGACAAACGCCGAATGTTCGCCTTGCCGCGTTATCTCATCAAGGCGGGAGAGGTCGTGCTCGACGACGGCGAGCTGCGCGACTGGGGTCTCGGGCGGACCTATCACGCGTCGACCGCTCGCGATCTCGATCGAGAAGGCAGCATCGAAGAGTGGTTCAATCAGCGCTCCACGATCCGATTCCGCAACTTCGGAGCGGGCGAGGTCGAGGGAGCCGAGGCGGTGAATCGATGACGGATGCACATTCGGCGATCAACGGCGTGCCGGTCGCCGACACCTTCGCGGAGGCGTTCCCGATGACCGCCTCTCGCGTGCTCGTCACCGCCGACGAGCCGCGCTGGGCCGGGATCGCGGCGACGACGATGTCGGGATATGCGACGTCGGTCATTGCGTGCGACGCCGAGGTCGGGATCGAGCGATTGCTCGACGCTTCCGAGACGCCCGACGGACGTCCGGGGGTCTCCCTGCTCGCGTTCGCCTTCAGCCGCGACGCTCTCGAAAAGGCGCTCATCAAGCGGGTCGGTCAATGCGTGATGACCTGTCCCACGACTGCCTGCTGGAACGGTCTGCCGATCGACGAGAAGTCGATCGACGTCGGCGGCCGGCTCCGCTGGTTCGGCGACGGATTCCAGATCAGCAAGCGATTGGGTGATCGTCGCTTCTGGCGGATCCCCGTGATGGACGGCGAATTCTTGGTCGAGCAGAGATTTGGAACGGTCAAAGGGGTTGCGGGAGGCAACATCATCATCTGCGGGGAGCGAGGTTCGTCGACGCTGCGCGCGGCCGAGGCGGCCGTCGAGGCGATGCGTGCGGTCCCCGGCGTGATCCTGCCGTTTCCGGGCGGAATCGCTCGGTCGGGGTCGAAGGTCGGGAGCAAGTACTCATCTCTACGCGCGAGCACGAATACGGCATTCGCCCCGACGCTCCGCGGCTTGGTCGAGAGCGACTTGCCGGCAGAGGTCGAAGCGGTGTACGAGATCGTGATCGACGGACTCGACCTCGCGGTCGTCGAGCGGGCGACGGCTCTGGGACTCCAGGCCGCCGCCGGACCGGGGATCCGATTGATCACCGCGGGAAACTACGGCGGCAAGCTCGGTCCCTTCCACATCCGCCTTCGCGACGTGCTCGCCCGAATCCCGGGCTGAGCGACGGCACACGAGGTCGCGGCTCGCCCGAGTTCTCCCCCGAATCAATACATCATCATCGATAGGCCCGGAAGCGATTCCTCCTTTTCTCGCTCGGCCGGGTCTTCCGACTGGTAGTTCGGCTTGATGATCGGCGCGTCGCGAGCCGCCTGCCAGCCGTAGACGGCGACCTCGAAGAAGGCGTAGGGGCAGATCTCATCGAACATCACGCGCGTCTGCGGGGGGCTGTTCTCCTCACGAGCGACTTCGAGGACCTTGCCGGGAACCCACTCGGTTCGCCGACTCCCCTCCAGGCAGATCCAGACGATCGAGCGCCGCGGAGGCGCGATCTCGGACTCGACCAGTGTTCCACCCTTGCTGATATTCAGCAATGTGGCCTCCGTGGTCCGGAAGGTCGTACCCTCCCACCATCCGAGCCATGCACGATCCTCGACCGGTACGTAGCGGTCGTGGGATCGGCGATTCGACTGGAGGGGAGGGAGCGGGAAGATGAACGGACGCGCGGCATCGTACCGGACACGACGGGCGTGGCTCATGGCGGCGACTCACTCGATTTTTCGTCCGTCGTCCCCGAGGTCGAGCGACACGCAGATCGTGTCGTTCGACCCGAGCGAACGGCAACGGGAGGACCGATATCTCGAGATCGGCGCGGGTTGATCCCGCGGACGACGATCTCATACGCGCACGGCTATCGCGGCCCGAGTCGTCCCTTGGCCGCATCGGGCTCGATTCGCAATCGAGTCGAGCCCGATAGAAGGGTTGGTCACGATCGGGCGGTTGTCAATTCCGCGACGCGATCGAAGTCGACTCGGGACGACGTTCCGGCCCTCCCCGCGCGGGACGGTTCAGATCCTCGTCATGACGAGCGTGGCGTTCTGTCCGCCGAAACCGAACGAGTTCGAGATCGCCGTGTCGAGCCGCATCTCGCGCGCGGTATTGGGGACGTAGTCGAGGTCGCATGCGGGGTCCGGGGTCGCCTGGTTGATCGTCGGCGGGATCGCGCCGGTTTGGAGCGTGATCGCCGTGGCGGCGGCCTCGAGCGCCCCCGAGGCGGCGATCAGGTGGCCGACCATCGACTTCTGCGAGCTGATCGGGATCTAGCGGGCTCGATCGCCGAAGACGCGCTTGACGGCGGTCGTCTCCATCACGTCGTTGAGCCGTGTCGAGGTTCCGTGAGCGTTGATGTAGTCGACGTCGTCGGCGTCGAGACGTGCTTCCCGGAGAGCCAACTCCATGGAGAGCGCAGCGCCCTTCCCGGTGGGCTCGGGGCGGGTGATCCCGTAGGCGTCGAACGAGGATCCGTAGCCCTTGATCTCTGCGTAGATCCGGGCGCGGCGACGCTTCGCCCGCGCCAGCGATTCCAGGATGAGGACGGCGGCGCCTTCCCCGATCACGAACCCGTCGCGTTCGCCGTCGAAGGGACGAGAGACCTCGGCGGGCGGACGAGAGGATCGGCTGGTCGCCTTCATCGCCTCGTACGCGGCCATCATGAGCGGATCGATGCGGCTGTCGCACCCGCCCGCGAGCATGATGTCGGCGTCGCCCCGCGAGATCAGACGAAACGCCTCGCCGACGGCCTGTGTCCCCGCTGCGCATGCCGTGACGATCGTATTGTTGGGCCCCATGGCGTTGTGAAGGATGCTCAAGTGCGCCGAGGCCATGTTGGGAAGGAGCTTCACCAACCAGAGCGGGTCCATCGACTGCGCTTGGGCTTCGGTGAACTTGACCACGTCGAACTCGCCCGCGTCGTCCATGCTCTTGGCGATCGATCCCGAGAGCTCGGCCACGTTCACCGGCACGATCCCCGCGCCCATGCAGACCCCGAAGCGCGAGGGGTCGAGCTTGGCTCGGTCGAGTGCGGCATCCTCGAGGGCCAATTCCGCGGCACCGACGGCGAAACCCACGGCGCGACTGATCGTCTTGGCGTGCTTCTTGTTCTCGCCGAGATACGGGGTGACGTCGAAGTCCTTGATCTCACCCGCAACGCGAATCGCCTGCCGAGAGGCGTCGAATGACGAGATCCGGCTCACCCCCGATCGACCCTCCAGGATCGCCTCGGTGAAGCAATGTCGTCCGATGCCGTTTGGTGCCACCACACCGATGCCCGTCACGACTACGCGCCGCATGAGTTTCTCACCCCACGACTCTGGGACCGAATCTCAGGCACTCATCCCTACGCAATCGGCAAGAGGTTCTCAGCTCGCCCAGGCTTGAATTCTCGGCGATCTCGTCGTTGAGCCCCTTGCACACCCCCGTCATCCCAGAAGCACGAGGACGCGCAAGCCTCTCAATCGACGCAAAGCTCAAAGAGTCGGTCTCTTGCCGAATCCTATGTATTCTAACATAGAGAATATGGGAGTTCTGGGTCAAAGAATCTTTTTTCAGGGGTCATGCCGATCGGGTTGGCGACGACACCGGAACCGCTCGACTCCCGGGTGACGGAGACTCGCGGCGGTTGCTATCATGACTTCTCTATCGGATCTCCCTCGAGGTGATGGAGAGTCCGAAACCACCTGAGACGGGGGCGAGGAGAACATGACGCTGACTCTGGCGGAGCGATCCCACTCGATCGCCCCCTCGGCGACTCTGGCCATGGCGGCCGAGGCGAAGCGACTCAAGTCCGAAGGGATCGACGTCCTCGACTTCGCCCTCGGAGAACCCGACTTCAACACGCCGGAGAACATCCAGGACGCGGCCATCCGCGCGATGAGGAACGGCCAAACGCACTATACGCCGCCGGCCGGGATTCCCGAACTCCGCCAAGCGATCGCCGACCATTACTCGCGCAAGGAAGGTCTGCCGACCCAGGCTGCGCAGGTGGTCGTCAGCAACGGTGCGAAGCAGGCGATCCACAACGGCTTGATGGCGGTGTGCGGCCCGGGCGACGAGGTCATCATCCCCGCGCCCTACTGGGTCAGCTACTCCGACCTCGTGAAGCTCACCGGGGCGACGCCGGTGGTGATCACGACGACCGAGGAAGAGGGCTTCAAGCTCTCGCCCGAACGGTTCCGAGCGGCGGTGACGCCTCGGACCAAGCTGCTCATGATCAACAGCCCGTCGAACCCCACCGGGGTCGTCTACAGCCGCGCGGAGCTCGAGGCGCTGGCGGACGCCGTGCTCGAGACCCATTGCGGCGTTCTGTCCGATGAGATCTACGAGCAGCTCACCTACGGCGACGAGAAGCCGACCGTCTTCGCGACGCTCCGCCCCGAACTCGCCGACCGCACGATCACCGTCTCGGGAGTCAGCAAGACCTACGCGATGACCGGCTGGCGGATCGGTTGGTCGGTCGCTCCGACGGCCGTGGCGAAGTTCATGGGCGACCTCCAGAGCCAAGAGACGAGCAACCCCTGCTCCGTCAGCCAGTACGCCGCTCTCGAGGCGGTCCGGGGCCCGCAGGAGTCGGTCGCCGCGATGCTCGCGCAGTTCACGAAGCGGCGCGCGTACGTGCTCGAGCGCATCGCGGCTCTGCCCGACGTCACGGTCGTGCCGCCGGGCGGTGCGTTCTACGCCTTCATGAACGTCTCGGCGCACTTCGGAAGGACCTTGGGAGGACGGGTCGTCAACGACTCGACCACGTTCTGCCTCACCGCGTTGGCGCACGCGCACGTCGCGCTCGTCATGGGGTCGGCGTTCGGGGCCGAGGGATATGCCCGGCTCTCCTTCGCGACCGACCTCGTCACGCTCGAACGCGGTTTCGACGCCATCGAGCGTTTCCTGAAGGGCTGACAGCCTCGACCGTTCGATCGATCCGATCGGCTCTTCCCGAGATTCGCGACGATTTCCTCATGTCGAGCCCGGCCCGGCGCCGATCTCGACATGGGGAGATCCGTTTCGCGATCGGACTTGTCGACTCGAGTGGCTCGGGGTATCCTCCCGCGCCTCTTCCGAACATTCCGTCGTCTCGAAGCGACCACACCTCCCTGAGTCTCGCAACCCGTCGGATCCGGACGGACCAAACGCCTCGACGAATGCGTTCGACGGCACGCGACTAGGGTGGGAGGTCGGTTCGCAATGACTGGTCGACGATCGATTCACGCCCGCCTCCTGCTCCTCGCCGTGCTCGCGCAGGTCGTCGCGGCCGGCTGCAAGTCAGGCATGAGCGGCAATCTCGCCGCCCGCCCCGACTCGCTCGCCCCACGCCCGACCATCTCCGCCCAGTCGGCCATCGATCGCCACAACGCCAACGCCGAACTGATCCAGGGGCTCGAGGCCAAGCCCGGGATCATCGTCTCGGCCGACGGCCAGAGCGGTGCCGTCAAGGGGCGCATGGCGCTCGAGATGCCGCGCAACTTCACGCTCGAGATGGGCACGAACCTTCGGAACGTTGCGAACATCGGGTCGAATGACCAGGGCTTCTGGTTCTGGGTCGAGAACAAGAAGGACCCGGCGATCTACGTCTGTAGTTATGAAGACCTGCCCGCCACCAATCTGACCGCGACGATGCAGCCCGACTGGATCATCGAAGCGCTCGGGCTTCGCCCGATCACTCCCGCCGAGGCCGCGACCGTCGCCGTCACTCCCGGGGAGAAGCCCGGCACCTCCTGGCTCACGCAGCGCAGAAAGGGCGAGAACGGGGAGACCCTCACCAAGCAGATGCTGATCGATGATCGCGGCCAAGTTCGCGAGCATCGACTCTATTCCGGGAACAAGCAGGCACTGCTCGCTCGGGCCTACATCGACGAGTACAAGGCCGTCCCGATTCCGAAGCCGTCGACTGCCGACGACTCGACGAGCCCCGCTCTCAGCGTCCAAGTCCCCTATCGATTCCGACTGGAATGGATGAAGGAGAAATTGGCGCTCGATGTGACGATGGACGGTCTCAAGCTCAATCCGAGCTTCCCCGACGCTCGCCGCGAGGCCCTCTTCACCGAGCCGACGATTCCGGGCACCGACCGCGTCGATCTGGCGGCGATCGCGCCCAAGCAGGCCGCCCAGCGACCCGCGGCGGAAGGGTATCAGAGGCGCACGTCGCGATCGGCTCCGCCGGCCGGGGAGATCGAGTTGCGCGATCCCGAGTCGATGCAGGCCGAAGGGGCGAGAAACCCGGCCGCCGACCCCGTCGCGTTGTCGCTCGATCTCGACGCTCCGCCCGCCGTTCAAGGGCTGGTGCGTCCCGGGATCCCCCGCCCTCCTCAGTGAGGAAGGCGGTCGGGCGTCGGACTCATCAGGCGCCGCTGCGTTCGACGGCGGCGGCTTTGAACTTTCGGCGGGCCTGCGAGAGCACGGGGCCGACCGAATTCTCGGCGATATCGAGCTGCTTCGCGATCTCGCGATAGCTCAGGTATCGAAGATGGTAGAGCCGGAAGACCTCGGCTTCGCGCCCCGTCAGGCTCTCGAGGATCCGCTCGACTTCCTCGAGCGGCAAGATCGGCTCGGCCTCGAGTTCGTCGACGTCGTCGATCGAGACGCGGTGGGCACGCGAGTGTCCGAGTTCGGCTTCGCGATAGCGCTTGACGACCTCGCGAATACAGACCCGCCGCGCGATGACCGTGAGATAGGTAGGAAGCGAGCTCTCGCCCTTGAAGCGGCGAAGGACCTTGTAGTCGTCGTCGACGACTGCGAGGAACACCTCGGCGGCGAGATCCTCGACGTCGGCCGAGTTCAGCATCAGGCTGCGCGCATGGGCCACGTGGTGGATCACGTGGTAGATCAAGCCCATGTAGCGGTCGACGAAGTCATTCCAAGCGCCCGGCTCGTGAGCCAGGCAGCGGTCGATCAGGGATTTGTCGATCTCGCGGAGCGGCACGAACGGACCTCCTCGAGCAACTTCCAGGTGCCGGAATCGAGACGAGCGGCCGTCATCGAACCGTCGGAACGATCACCGCCGAGATCGCGACGTGTTCATCCCAAACCCCCGCGAAACGACGACTCAGAGTATTCTACCCCGCACAATCGTCGGGGCAAGCAATCCGATTCTGCATGCACGCATTTTCCGTCGAGGGCCGGCCGATCCACCCTTCGGCCCCTTCCCCTTCCACAATTCCGATTCCGGAGATCGAGGTCGGGAGGTATGATTCGGACAATGACGGACGCGACCCACGGCCCATCGAATTGGAGCGCATCGGCTTGGACCTCCCGCAAACCCCACCCAAGATCGTCATCGCCGACGACAACCCGCAGAACGTCGAGCTGCTCGAGGCCTACCTCGGCGAGATCGATTGCGAGATCCGCACGGCGGTCGACGGCGAGGACACCTTGCGCGTCGTGCAGGAGTTCCAGCCCGACCTCCTGCTGCTCGACGTCATGATGCCGAGGCTCTCGGGGTTCGAGGTCTGCAAGAAACTCCGGGCGCAGGCCGAGACCAAGGAACTGATGATCCTGATGGTCACGGCGCTGAACGAGACGGCCGACTACGATCGCGGCGTCCAGGCCGGCACCGACGACTTCCTCTCGAAGCCGGTGAACAAGGTCGAGCTGCTCTGCCGGATCCGGAGCTTGCTCCGCGTTCGTCACTTGAAGAACCAACTCGAGCGAACGCTCGCCTATCTGACCGAGTTCGAGTCGTCGAGCCGCGGCCCCACGGGACGCTGATCTCCGCCTCGCACACCACCATCGAGCGCGGTCTCGGACGTCGCGGGGCGAGACTCTGCAGACAGCGATCCCTTTGCGACCGATTCGAGACCATCATGACGACCATCCCTCGCGTCTTCGTCCGACCACGAGCGGCGCGACCTTTCTTCGCGCGCCACCCTTGGGTCTTCGCGACCTCGATCGAGAAGCTCGAGGGCGACCCCCCGCCGGGCGGCGAGGTCGACGTGATGACCCACGACGGCGTCTTCATCGCCCGAGGGCTCTACAATCCCTCGAGCGGGATCCGCGTCCGACTCTATCGCTGGGAACGCGAGCCGATCGACGAAGCATTCCTCCGAGAGCGGCTTCGAATCGCCGTCGACCTTCGCGTACGCGTGCTCGGACTCGGCGGTCGTGGTCGCGCGACGCGGTTGGTCTTCTCCGAGGGCGACGGTCTCTCGGGGCTCACGGTCGACCGCTTCGATCGCGGGCTCGTCGCACAGTTCTCCGGGCTCGGGCTGTATCTCCGCAAGGAGACGATTCTCGATGCCCTCCTCGCGATCGTGCCCGACGTCGACTCGATCACGATCAAGGGAGATCGTTCGACCGCCGAAGCCGAGGGACTGACCGTCGAGGAAGGACTCGCGCGGGGCCGCGTCTCGGAAGGCGAGACGATCATCGAAGAGAACGGCGTCCGGTACTCGCTCGACCTCGGAGGCGGCCAGAAGACCGGCTTCTACATCGATCAACGCGAGAATCGCCGAGTGGTCGCCGGCTTCGCGCGAAATCGCGACGTCCTCGATCTCTACTGCTATTCCGGCGGCTTCGGACTCAACGCGGCGATGCACGGCGGGGCGAAGTCGATCTTGGGAGTCGACTCATCCGGCCCAGCGATCGAGCTCGCGCGAAGGAATGCGAAGATCAACGGTGTCGAGATCGCGGAGTATGTCGAAGACGATGTCTCCGGCCGGATCCGAATCCTCGCCGAGACGGGACGGACATTTGGGTTGGTCGTTTGCGACCCGCCGAAGTTCGTCCGACATCCGAAGCATCTCGAAAAAGGTTTGAAGACGTATCTCCGGCTCAATCGATCCGCGATCGACCTCGTCGAGCCCGGAGGGATTCTCGCGACCTGTTCCTGTTCCGGAGCCGTCGACCGCGAACTCTTCGCTCAAGTGCTTGCGCAGGCAAGCGAGCTCGCACGGCGTCCGATTCGGATCCTGGAGATTCGCGGCCAGGCCGCCGATCACCCGGTCTCCGCCGCCTGCTTGGAGTCGGAGTACCTCGAGTGCGTCATCTGTGCGGTCGAGTGACGGTCTCGGGCACCGACGCACCGGCCGGGGGTCTCAGCCGTTCCCCTTCGACGAGTCGCCCTCGATCAGCGACCGAAGCGCAGCGCGGTCGGTCTCGCTGAATCGATCCATCTTCACGAGGTGGGTGAGCAGCGGAGTCAGCATTCCGTCGCACAACTTGTCGGCTACCTCGCGGAGCCGACGCGCGATCAAGTCGTCGCGTCCCACGGCGGCTCGAAAGGTATGGATGCTCGTGTTGCGGTCGCGAGTCACGAAGCCCTTGGCCTCGAGTCGGTCGAGCAGTTTTTGCACCGTTGCGTACGAAGACGGTCCGACTTCGCCGTAGGCCGATTCGGTCAGTTTGCGGATCGTCGCCTCCCCTTCGGTCCAGAGATGCTGGAGGAGGGTGAGTTCCGCTTCGGTCACGTCCTGGGAAGTCCTCGACATCTGCGATCCTCGAGCAGGGAGGCGGCACGGTTGGTCAGGGTAAGACAATTGGTCTGACGTGTCAAGTCGAGATCGGGTGATCATCGCGACGGACCGAGCCGATATCGCGGTCGGTTGTGGAATCATCGCGATATTCGCATAATGTCGAAGGAATCGTGCAACCTGCGGAGGCCGGGGATGAAGTCGGTTTCGTTGATCCTCTGCGTGACCGTCATCGCCGGCTCGACCGCTGCCGCCGACGATCCTCGACCATTCGCCGTCCGAGTCGTCGACTCCGAGACCGGTCGCGGCGTTCCCTTGATCGAGTTGGAGACCACGGATCACATTCGGCGCTACACCGACAGCGCCGGCTACGTCGCCTTCGATGAACCGGGATCGATGGATCGACTCGTGTTCTTCCACGTGCGCGGACACGGCTACGAATATCCGCGCGATGGATTCGGTTACCGCGGCAAGGCCCTGCTGACCAAGCCGGGAGCCGAGGAGGTGCTGGTCGTCGAGCGCAGGAACATCGCGCGCCGGCTCTACCGGGTCACCGGGTCGGGGATCTACGCGGAGAGCCTGCGCCTCGGAAAGCCCGTTCCGATCGGCGAGCCGCTGCTCAACGCCCAGGTGACGGGCTCCGACAGCGTGGTCACGATCATCGCCGGCGATCGGCTCCTCTGGTTCTGGGGAGACACGAATCGACCGGGGTATCCTCTGGGCAACTTCCACGTTCCGCACGCGGTCTCGACTCTGCCGGGTGCCGGCGGCCTCGACCCCGGATTGGGCGTCGACCTCCTCTACGAAGTCGACGCCCAGGGCTTCGCGAAGAGCTCGGCGCGAATGCCGGGCGAGGGGCCGACGTGGATCTTCGGGCTCGCATCCTTGCCGTCGAAGGCCGAGAAGGCCGACCGAAAGATCCTGGCGAGCTACGTCAAGGTTCGACCGCCGATGGAGATCTATCGACGAGGAGCGTGCGCCTACGATCCCGAGTCGCGGTCGTTCCAACCCAAGACGGTCTTTCCCATCGAAGCCTCGGTCCATCCCGACGGACACCCGTTCCACGTCGTCGTCGCCGGGACCGAGTACCTCTACTTCGCGAACGGCTATCCCTTCATTCGCGTCCCGGCGACGGTCGAGGACTATCTCGACCTCGGACGATACGAGGCGTTCACACCGCTGCGGAGCGGCTCGAAGGCCGAGGCGCTCGACGTCGAGCGGGACGAGGACGGACGAGCGGTCTGGGGCTGGAAGCGAAACGCACCCGCACTGACTCCCAAGGCGCAGCAGAGACTCGTCCGCTCGGGGCGACTCGCCGCCGAGGACGCCCTCCTCGCGCTCCGCGACGTCGAGACGGGCAAGCCGATCCTGGGTCACAACGGCTCGGTCTACTGGAACGAATTCACGAGAAGCTGGTTGATGATCATCAGTGAAGAGTTTGGGACGTCGATGCTCGGCGAGGTCTGGCTCGCCGAAGCGGAATCGCCTCTCGGGCCTTGGGTCTATGCCCGGAAGATCGTCAGCCACGACGCGTACAGCTTCTACAACCCGAAACAGCATCCCTATTTCTCCTCGGAGGGCGGGCGCATCGTCCGCTTCGAGGGGACCTACACGATGAGTTTCTCCGGAAACTCCCACCCGACGCCTCGGTACGAATACAACCAGATCATGTATGAGGTCGACCTCGGGGATCCTCGGCTCGACCTGCCTCGTCCCGTGCGAGGACTCGCCCCCTGGGGCGATCGCGTCGGATTCCACGCCCTGCCCCGCCCTCGTCGCGGATCGATCGCCGTCTATCGCAAGGGGGATCGACTCGTGCTCGAGCCTCCCGCAACGGCATCGCAGCCGATCTTTCATGCGCTTCCCGCCGGAGACTCCTCGCCGGCGACGCGGCTTCTCGAGGAGGTCGAGGTGAATGGGCGGGTCGAGTATCGACTCGTCGATCGGTCGGATCATGCGATCTGCCGGGTCTGGATCCATCCGTTGCGAGTGGAGATTCCGCTCTTGGAGAAGGGTGAACCCGCGAGAGTCGATCCGACGACGGGACGTCGTTGAGGTCGAATCGACATCTCGCGGTCCGACAAGGAGGCCATGCCGATGTTGGAGCGGAAGCGATCGGTCCCGGAACCGATCCTGTTTGCATTCGTCTCATTATTGATGATCGTTGGGTTTCTTCATGAGTCGCTGCTCTTGGGCCGCATCTTCAGCCCGGCCGACATCCTCTTCACGACGAAGTCGTTTCGCTCGAGCGGCCCCGCGTCGTATGAACCTCTGAATCGCCTGCTCATCGATCCTGTGCTCCAGTTTCAACCTTGGATCGCATTCAATCGCGAGCAATTGCACGCGGGTCGGCTGCCGCTCTGGAATCCCTATGCAGGTTGCGGAGCCCCGCATCTCGCGAACGGCCAGAGCGCGGTCTTCGATCCCTTTTTGTTGCCCGCTTATCTGGGCTCCCTCCCCGAGGCATTCGCCTGGATCGCACTGCTGCGGCTCTGGTTCGCCTCTTTGGGAATGTATGCGTTGGTGCGATTCTGGGGCTGGGGAGCTTGGGGTCGCTGGTTCTCCGGACTGACGTTTCCGCTCTGCGGATTCCTGGTCGTCTGGCTCGAGTATCCCGTCGTGAGTTCGGCCGTCTGGCTGCCTTGGCTCGTACTCGCGTCGGAGCTGCTCGTGCATCGGCCGACTCCTCGCTCACTCGCGGCGACGGCGCTCTGTACCGCGGGGTGCCTCCTCGGCGGCCACGTTCAAACGAGCGCGCACGTCTTGTTGTTCGTCGGCTGTCTCGCGGTCTATCGCGGGATCCTCTCGCGGCCCAAGGTCGCGGCGGTCTGGTTCGGGGCGATTTGTCTCGGCGTCGCGATCGCCGCGGTCGAGGTGGTGCCGCTGGCCCACTATCTCTCGAGGTCGCCGGTGTGGGCGGATCGCAGCACGGAGAATCGCGGTCCCTCGTCGTTCTCGACCCCGCGCCTCGCCGACTCGGTCTGCACCGCGCTCCCCTACGCCTACGGAAGCCAGCGGCGCGGGCACCCGCACCTCGCGAAGGCGATCGGCGCCGAGAACCTCAATGAATCCTCGGGGGCCTTCGTCGGGCTCGCCACGCTCTTGTGGCTGGCTCCGGCTTCGTGGAAGCTCCGGCGAGAACGATCCGTGATCGGATTCCTGGTCGCCGCGGCGGTGTTCGGATGGCTCGCCTCGCTCCGCATGCCGATCGTCGACAACCTCCTGCGAGCGATCCCGGTGATCGACGTCATGGATCATCGACGGATGAGCCTCTGGACGGCCTTCGCACTCTCCGCGCTGGGCGGTGCGGGGATCGACGCCGTGGCTCGCGGCGAAGGCGAGGTTCGGCGGATCACCGGGCTCGCTTGGGTGCTCCTGGCCGCGGTCTGTCTCGTTCCCGCGGTCTCGATCTCGCGCTTCGAGCCGATGATCCAGCAGCGCGCTCGCGCCCACTACGCCGCCGCGGCCGCGTCGACGCCCGGGGCCGATCCTGCCGAGTACCGAGCTCGGGCCGATCGTCAGACGCGAGAGACTCTCCGATTCGTGCCGCGCTATTACTCGACCGCCGCGATCCAATTGCTCGCTCTCGCGTCGATCGCCGGCGCGATTCGCTGTGCATCGCTCTCTCCGATGCGTGCGAGCGCGTTCCTGTTCGTGATCGTGCTCGCGGACCTCTGGGGATTCGGCCTCGGGCTCAATCCGGCGATCCCGAGAGAGTCGTACGAGGCGCGTCCTCCCATCCTGTCGATCCTCTCCGAGGTCCCAGGAGCACGGATCCTGGCCCTCGGCGACGAATGGCCTCCGAATACCGCGATGCGATTCGGACTCAGCGACGTGAGGAACTATGATTCCATCGAAGTCGCCAGGTACTTCGATTGGTTCGAGCCGATCTACGAGCCGAATTCGCGTGGATCGCGCACGAGTCGACGTGAGGTCACGTGGGAGCGGGTCGAGCGGTCGGTCGATCGTCTGGTCGCGGCTGGCGTCTGTCGGGTGATCTCGCCGGCTCCTCCACCGCCGGGGGCCTTCGATCGAGTCCGTGAGATCGAGGGAGTCTGGGTGGTCGACCTGCCGGGAGATCCGGTCGTTTCGCTCCCTCCCGCAGCCGCCTCCCCGGGGAGCTATCTCTGGACGACGCGCGAGCTGGAGCGGCTCGCCCCTGGCGAGAAGATCGTGGTTCGCGAGATCGCGATGCCGGGCTGGCGGGCGGAAGTGGACGGTCGGAGGATCGAGATCGACACGAATGGCGATCCGTTCATGAAGATTCCGATCGAAGGCCGACCCCTCCGAGTCGAACTTCGCTATGTTCCGATCGAGGTCGAGATTGGAGTCTGGACGTCGTGTTCCGCGTTGATGATCGCGGTTTTCGCCTTGACGCTCCCCCCCGAGTTCCGATCTACTCGAATTGTCGGGGCGAGGCTTGGACGGAACCACGCCGCCGGGGTAGTATCTTGAGACCACACCTCCCGGAAGTCGCTTACCGTGATATCAACTTCGAGGGCTCGACGCTGATGATCCACTACACGTGTGATCTTTGCGGCAAGGACTTGACCGCGTCCGGCGAGCAGCGATTCGTGGTCAAGATCGAGGTCTGCCCGCGTCCGGTCTCGGACGAGGCGGCGCTCGAGGAACTCGACGTCGATCCGATGGAAAAACTGACCGAGATCCTCATGAATGATCAGGATCTCACATCGGAAGAACTCGCCGCACAAGGTCCGCGCGGGTATCGGTATGATCTCTGTCCGCGATGTCACGGCAGATTCGCGAAGGATCCGCTCGGTCGAGAGAGCGTGCGGGCGCTCGATTTCAGCAAGAATTGAGGCCGAGAAAGGCTCGGGATCGGGACAACGGATCCACGCATGCGTCACTCGGCTCTCACCGGGAGCATGCGTCGACCTCTCCCATCGCCGAGCACATCTCAGCGCTTCAGGAACAACATCAAGAGATTCGTGAGGATCGAGAGACCGAGCAGGACTCCGAGCGCCGCGATGATGGTGTTGCGAGAGTTCACGACTCGGGCCATCTCGAGTCGTTCCTCTTCGGCGACGGCCGATTCGAATCGATCCCCGTCGGCTTCGCCCTCGGCCAGAGTCGCGAGCGAGTCGAGCTTTTGCCCGGCGATCATCGGGCTCTCGCCCTGGATGAGGCACTTGAGGTCGAGGATGAGGTCGTCGGGAGTCGCGTAGCGATTCTCTCGATTCCGAGCCATCATCGTCTCGACGACCTGACCGAGCCCGGAAGAGAGCTTCGTATTGAGGTGGTCCGGCGGGACGAGTTGGATGTTCTTGTCGAGGTGTTTCTTCATCACCTCGTTGGGCGTCGATCCGCCGAAGGGCACCTTGCCCGTGACCATGTGATAGAGCGTTGCGCCGAGGCCGTAGATGTCCGCGCGGATATCGACATCGGTCTGGCCTCGAACCTGCTCGGGGCTGATGTAGTAGGGCGTGCCGATCGCCATGCCCGACTCGGCGAGGGCCCACTGTTCGTCGGTGGTGAGCCGCGCGAGTCCGAGGTCGGCGAGCTTCACTCCGCCTTCCTTGGTGAGGATGATGTTCTCGGGCTTGATGTCGCGGTGGATCAAGCCTCGCTTGTGCGCATGCTCGAGAGCTTCGGCGACCGCAAGGACGACCTTGACGGCCACCTTCTCGTCGAACATCTTGCCCTTGTCGAGTTCGTCCTTGACCGTCGCACCCTCGACGTACTCCATCACGAAGTAGTGATGGCCGTCGACCTCGCCCGCATCGAAGACGTTGACGATGTTGTTGTGCGAGAGTCTTGCCGCGATTTCCGCTTCACGCTTGAATCGCTTGATGAATTCCTTGTTCTGCGCCAGGGTCTCGAGGAGCACCTTGACGGCGACGACGCGGTCGACGCTCGCCTGGCGCGCCTTGTAGACGATCCCCATCGATCCCTTGCCCAGCTTCGAGAGGATCTGGTAGCCCGGGATCTGGCGCAGCTTCGACGCCTCGGGACTCGCTTCGCGCAGCAGCCGGATCGACTGATTCTTGGTGAGGACCTTCGCCTCGACCATGATGTCGAGGAGCGACTTCGACGCCTCGTCCTTTCCCGTCGCGGACTGAGCGGCGAGCTTGGCGCGATGGGCCTTGCAGGCCTCGATCTCCTGCACCGTGGCGAGCCCACGACGGATCAGCGACTCCGTCAGGCTCGACTCGCTCGGGCCGGACTGTGGTCGGGGGTCCTTGTCCTGGGTCGGCGGGGTGCTGTCGACAGAAGTGGCCATCGGGCCTGCTCCCGGGGTTCGTCGGAAAGGAAATGCTCGGGAAGCCGCGAAGTCGGCGGAACGAGCCGTCGCGTTCGATCGTCGCGCGGGTGTTCGCTCGGAGTGATGCCGACGAAGGGGACCATTTTCAAGTATCGGTCACCCCCACGGCTTGTCAACCGCCGGGGCGCCCGCCCCGGAGATTGGAGCCCGCACAGCTCCGACGACGTTGCCGCCGAGCCCAACCGCGGGCGCTTGTGAGAACTCCCATGATCACGTATAGTGCGTGCACCGCCCGAATGGGTTGATCGTTGCGCGGCGGTTCGCAGCCGAGTCTTACGGACGGGGAGACCATCGGTGACGGCCGGAACGGGCCGATCCCGATCTTCGCCCGAGTCCAGCAGTCGACGAGATCGCGGAGGGGGCCTTGGCGAAGATCGGTGTGATCGCAGGCGACGGTGTCGGTCCGGAAGTCATGCGCGAGGCACTCACGCTCCTGGGCGATGTGGCCCATCTCGACGGACTCGCATTCGATCTCGTTCCCTTCGACTTGGGCGGCGAGCGCTATCTGCGAACCGGCGAGATCCTGCCCGACTCGGTTCGCGACGAGCTGAAGGCCTGCGATGCGATTCTCCTCGGCGCGGTCGGCCATCCGCGAGTCGCCCCCGGCGTCCTGGAGAAGGGAATCCTCCTGCGACTCCGCTTCGAGTTCCGCCAGTACGTGAATCTCCGCCCCGTGACGCTCCTGCCCGGCGTCGAGACCCCGATCAAGAACAAGGGGCCCGAGCAGATCGACATGGTCGTCGTTCGCGAGAACAACGAGGACCTCTACGTCGGTGCGGGCGGATTCACGTACAAGGGGACGCCCGACGAAGTGGCGATCCAGACGTCGATCAACACCCGTGCCGGCGTGGAGAAAGTGATCCGTTACGCCTTCGAGACGGCGAGGACCCGAGGTCTGACTTCTCCCTACCGCGGTCTGTCGTCGAGCGAACTCGAGCGAGGGCTGGTCGGTCAGGTGACGATGGTCGCGAAGACGAACGTGCTCACCTTCGCCCACGACCTCTGGCAGCGGACCTTTGATGAGGTCGCCGTCGACTATCCCACGATCAAGACCGACTACAACCACGTCGACGCCTGCTGTATGCGGATGGTCGTCGCTCCGGAACGATACGACGTGATCGTGACGACCAACATGTTCGGCGACATCATCACCGACCTCGGGGCCGTGCTCCAGGGAGGCATGGGGCTGGCCGCATCGGGAAATCTCAACCCCGAGAAGACGGCTCCCAGCATGTTCGAGCCCGTCCACGGCTCCGCGCCGGATATCGCCGGCAAGGGAATCGCCAATCCATGCGCGGCGATCCTTTCGACCGCGATGATGCTCGATCACGTCGGCGCGCCACGTGGGGCTTCGGCACTGCGTGGGGCGCTCCGTCGCGTACTCGCGGCCGGGTCGCCCAGGACTCCCGATCTGGGAGGAAAGGCGACGACGGCCGAAGTCGGTTTGGCGGTCCGCAAGGCCCTGGAGGAACAGATCAAGTAGGATCGCCGGGGCGAAGCACTCTCCCGCGAACAGGCTCCCGGACCATCCGAGCTCGACGCCTTGGATTCCGCCACGCCCGAGGGGTTCGGCCCCTCCGGGAGCCGCTGTCGATGGACGGTCGACGATTCGATCGAATCGCGACGAGCCCAGACTTCGCGACCTCGGGAGAGCGACACCCCATGAGCTTCGGTGCATGTACCGCCCTCGACGCCAGCGTTCTCGTCCTCAATCGCCTCTACATGGCGGTTCACGTGATCTCCGTCCGGCGCGCCTTCCGCATGCTCGTCAAGGATCTCGCGGAGGTCGTCACGCTCGACGACGGACAGTATCTCACCTACGACTTCGAGAGCTGGCGACAAGTCAGCGCAGCCCGTTCGCGATTCCCCGATCCCGACGATGAATTCGTGCGCACGGTGCACTTCGAACTCCAGGTCCCGCGGGTGATCCGCCTGCTCACCTACGAGCGTCTCCCGAGGCCCAAGGTCAAGTTCAATCGTCGGAACATCTTCGCCAGGGACAACAACCGCTGCCAGTATTGCGGTCGTCGCTTCCCCACCAGCGAACTCTCGCTCGACCACGTCGAGCCGCGGAGCCGAGGAGGTCCGGCCTCCTGGGAGAACATCGTCTGCGCCTGCCTGAGCTGCAACGTTCGAAAAGGCGGGCGGAATCCACGTGAGGCCGGAATGCGCCTCATCAAGGAGCCGGTGCGACCCCGCACCAGCCCTTCGCTCATCGTGAAGCTCACGAATCGCAAGTATCAGAGCTGGAAGACGTTCCTCGACCACGCATATTGGTCGGTCGAGTTGAAGTGAACCGCCGCGGCTTCCGACATCCGTCGGATTTCGAGGCGATCGAGTGGCCTTGATCCATGCCGTCGTGTACGATGAAATGGGCCTGCGCGGGGAGCGTCCTCGTGCAGGCGGAGGATCGGCGACCCAAGGCGACCGGGAGAACTGTCCGATGTGGGATCGAGTGCGAGCGAGCCGGCAAGCGCGGGGATTCACGCTCATCGAACTCCTGGTCGTGATCGCGATCATCGGCGTCTTGGTCGCGCTGATCATGCCCGCGGTCCAGTCCGCGCGTGAGGCGGCGAACCGCACCCAATGTCTCAACAACTTGCGTCAGATCGGGCTCGCCGCCCAGGAGTATCACGACGTCTTCAACTCATTCCCCAGCGGTTGGTACTGCGATGAGGCCGACCCCGACTGTGTGGTGATGGGGGCGCGTCCGACGATGTGGAACGGGATGACCGGTTTCTTCCTCAAGATGGAACTCGACAACAACTACAACGAACTCAACTTCGAGCTGCCCACCAACAGCACAGCGAACGTCACCGGGACGCGGCGCACGATCAACATGCTCATGTGTCCGTCGAACAAGCGCCAGACCGTGGCCGCCGACGGCAGCACCACGACCAAGACCACGCCCACCCAGCGATTCGGACCGTCCGACTACCGTGCCAACATGGCCGCGGGCTACCTCGAGGGCTGCAACGGCTTGACCGATCCGAACTGCAACTACTACGACAACGGCATGATGTTCCGCAACTCCACGGTCAGCATCAACGAGATCGGCGACGGAACCTCAAACACCGCACTCATCGGCGAATCGCTCCAGGGGACCTGGGCGCAGGCGAGCGACTGCTGCGTGCGAACGACCGTCGATCGCTCGATCAACAAGCCGATTCGGGTCAGCGGCGTGAACTACTACACCTACTGGATGAGCAAGCATCCGCAGATCGTGAATTTCGCGATGTGCGACGGCAGCACTCGCTCGATCCAGCAGACGATCAACAAGAACGTCCTGGTGAAGATGATGACTCGCAACGGCGGTGAGGCACTGTCGGCCGACGAGATGAAGTGACGCCGGTTGTCGTGGATCCCGGGATCGCTCGGGATCCGCGGCTGGAGTTCGAGGAGACGGCGGGTCGGATTGCCCGCATCCTGACGATCATCTCGGCCCGTCGCCCGGCAAGTCCGCGCGGCGGGCCGTTTTTCGTCCAGACGACCGCGCGACGCGGCCGATGAGACACACGAGTTTCCTCTGGGTCTCAGCGGCTCCGCCAACGGTTTGGCCTTCTCGGCTCTCGGGTCGAGGAGAACTCCATGGAAGGTCTGCCTCCCGCATCGGCTTCGCCGCGCGGGATGAGCCTCTTTCCCGATCTACCTCGCCGAATCGAACCGAAACGACGGAGAAGCCGCATGACTCGACCCACCACCTGGGCACCCCGGGGCGGTCCGAACGCCATCGTGTTCCTCATCGCCGCCGCGGTTCTTCCGTCCACGATTCAACCGTCGATTGCCGGGTTGTTCGAGTCGCAGACGGTTCCCTGGCGAACCGACCTCGGAACGGCACAGGTCGAGGCGAAGAAAGAAGATCGGGTCCTCTGGCTCCAATTCACGGGTCCTTGGTGCCCGAATTGCCGCCGCATGGATCGCGGGGCCTTCATCCATCCGACCGTCGTCGGGCTGGCCCGCGAGTCGTTCGTACCGATCAAACTGCGATCGGATGAATTCGAGAGTCTGGCGCTCGATCTCGGGCTCACCGTGCTGCCGTCGACCGTTCTCGTCCGTCCGAACGGCGAGGTGATCGCCAAGCAGGAGGGATACCTCGACTCGACCGAGTTCTACGCGTTCCTGCAGCAATCGCTTATGAGCGAGGGCCGTCTCGGAGCCCAGCGCATCGCCCGCGGGACGTCGCCGGGACCGATTCCTCCCGCGCCGTCGCCCGTCGCGCTTGCGGCCTACTGTCCGGTCTCGTTGGTCGATGGACATCGGCTGCTTCCGGGAAAGCCCGAGTTGACCGCGAGATATCAGGGACTCGAGTACCGCTTCTCCTCGGTCGACGCGCGTGCCGAGTTCCTGAGGCGTCCGGATCGCTATATCCCCGTGAACGCCGGTCGCTCGCCGGTCGCCCAGGTCGATCAGGGAGTCGCCAAGCCGGGCGATCCGCGTTGGGGCGTGACGTATCGAGGACGCTTCTACCTCTGCGCGGAGGGGTATGAGCGCGACTTGTTCATGCTGAATCCCGAGCGCTACGCCCATGTCGGGGAGATCGACCGGACGCGTCTCGGAGATCTCCGTGGGCTCTGGGCGTTGAGTCGACCCTCCTCGAATCGAACCGTTCCCGCCTACGATCGGACTCCCGCGGCCGAGCCGTTGCGGCTCCAGGCTCTGCGGTCGCCCGAGGGTTCGATGGTGCGTCGCTGATCCGATCCCGGACAGGATCGCAAGCCGGTACCGCTCGCTACTCGAAAGCGTCGACCCGATCATGATCTCGATCCGTTCGTGCCAGGTCCTCCATGTCGCCGTCCCGCTCGCGAGCAAGATCAAGCATGCCTCGCACGAGCGAACGACGAGCGAGAACATCATCGTGCGCGTCGCGCTCTCCGATGGGTCGCTGGGATTCGGAGAGGGCGTTCCGCGCTCGTATGTGACCGGTGAGACGATCGAGTCGGCCTTCGATCACTTGCGGGGCGTCGATCTCCAGCGGCTCGTCGGCGGGGTCGACTCGGTCGAGCGTCTCATCGAGAGGCTCTCCGGGTGGCAACTCGAGTCGATTGCGAACGACCCGAGAGGCATGTACGGCAACGCCGCGAGATGCGCTCTCGAGACGGCGTTGCTCGATGCGTACGGAAGATCGTGGGGGATGTCGGTCGGGGAGATCCTCCGCAGGGCTCCGATCGCGGAGGATCTCCTGACCCCCAGCCCCCGCCCGGTTCGATACAGCGGCGCGATCACCGCCGCGTCGCCGCGCAAGGAACGGATCTCGGCGTGGAAGATGCGGATCTATGGATTTCATCAAGTCAAGATCAAGGTGGGCGTGCCGGGTCAGGACGACCCTGCTCGTCTCCAGGCTCTGCGGCGGATCCTCGGCTCGAGAATCGATATTCGCATCGACGCCAATGAGGCCTGGGAGTGCGACGAACTCCTCGATCGCGTCGAGCCGCTCAGGCGATTCTCGATCAGTGCGCTCGAACAGCCCGTCCCGCACGCACAGGTCGGGGGCCTGGCCGAGCTCAGGCCTCGCTTGGGGATCCCGATCATGCTCGACGAGTCGCTCTGCGGGCTCCCCGACGCGGCGGCGGCGATCGATGAGGGAACGGCCGACATTCTCAACGTCCGACTCTCGAAATGCGGAGGGTTCTTTCCGTCGATGCGGATCGTGGCACTCGCGCGGAAGGCCGGCTTGGGGATCCAACTCGGGTGCCACCCCGGAGAGACAGGGTTGCTCTCGGCCGCGGGGAGGCACTTCGCCTCGAATATCGACTCACTCCGATATGTCGAAGGATCCTACGATCGGCATGTTCTGGCAAGCAACCCGACCACTCCCGACATCACGTTCCGATACGGCGGGAGGGCGGGCGTTCTCGACCGTCCGGGATTGGGAGTCGAGGTCGACCCACGCGTCCTCGAGCAGATGACGGCGGGATCCCGGGAGTTGATCGGATGATCGAGAGAACCGTCGAATTCGTCCCCTACTCCGACTCGTATGTGCACCGAGTCACTTCCTGGACCGATCGCGATCGACGTCCGATCGGTCGACTCCTGATCCTCCATGGAGTCCAGAGCCACGCCGACTGGTATCACAACCTCGGTCGGGTCCTCGCCGAGCGCGGGTTCGACTCCGTCTTCCCCGACCGGCGGGGATCGGGTGCGAATATCGAGGCGCGAGGACACACCCCGTCGCTCGGCCGATTGCTCGAGGACGTCTCGGAGTCTCTGGTCGCGCTGCGTTCTCGCGACCCGGTCGTGCCGGTGGGTCTCGCCGGGATCAGTTGGGGAGGCAAGCTCGCCGTGGTCACCGCGGGGAAGCGCCCCGACCTGGTCGATGCGCTGGCGTTGGTGTGTCCGGGGCTCGAGCCTCGCGTCGGCGTTTCACCCTTCGAGAGAATCCGAATCGCCGTCGCCTACCTGACGCGCCGAGAGAAGAAGTTCCCCATTCCGCTCAGCGACCCGGCTCTGTTCACGGATAGTCCCGAAGGGCGTCGGTTCATTGCAGACGACCCGCTCTCTCTGCGTGAGGCGACTGCGGGCCTGCTCGCCGCGAGCTCGTTCCTCGATCGGGCCGTGCGGCGAATCCCGGCGCACGTGAGACAACCGGCCTTGCTCATGCTCGCCGGACGCGATCGAATCGTCGACAACGCCAAGACCCGGGCATACGCGGCGCGGCTCGCCGCCGAGCGGCTCGACTGCGTCGAGTATCCGATGGGGCATCACACGCTCGAGTTCGAGATCGACCCGGATCGATACGCCCGCGATCTCGCCGATTGGTTCCAAGCGACTTTCGCGCGAACCTCCTCGACGAGGTCCGGTGTCGATGCCGGAGGTTGAGGCGGACTCGAGGAGATGACGAGATGGCGGGCGAGGAGAGCCGGAAGCGGGAACTGCGTCGGCTGAAGCGCGAGATCAAGCGCGCGGGGGTTCGTCGGATGCGACGACGCCTCGAGCGAGAGCTCACGGACAATCCCGAGGAAGCTCATCTCTCCGAGGTCGATTACGGTCGGCTCACTTCGACGGAGTGGAACGACCTCGACCGACGCTCGGGAGCCGGCGACCTCGATTGATCCAGGAATCCGATCAGCCCGGCCCCATGTCGGCTGGGGCCGGGCTCTTCGCATTTGGGACTCACTTCTCGGCCTTCGCCTTTGCCTTTGCCTTCGACTCGGCTTCGGCGGCGAGCCACTCCGGCGTCATCTCGGTCTTCTTGGCGCGGAATGCCGACTCGATGAGGCGCTCGGTCACTTCCGATGCGAATCCTTCGACGACGACGACATCGCGTCCGCGCTTCTCGACGGCGAAGATCTCTCCGCCCTGCGGACGTCGGTTCGAGTCGGGGAACGCGCCTGGGTTGGGCGTGCCCTTCTCCATCTTGCCGGTCTGGTACCGGAGGTAGGCTCGAAGGAACTCACGCGCGTCGTCCTCGGAATCCCAGGTCGTCGCCCAAACGAGTGCGAGGTCCTTGGTCCGATCGCGATGCTGGAAGACTGCGAATCGGTCGCCGTCCCAGCCTGCCGAGGCGGCCTTGCCGTTCTCGCGCTTCAGGAGGATCGCAGTCTGCATCTCACCCATCACGTTGCGTCCCCGTTCGACCCACTCCGAACCCGGATCGAGATCGCCGAGTTCGATGTGCGTGGGACGGTCGAGAGTGGCCGCGAGGTACTTCTCGGGGTGAAGGATCTGCTCGGTCGATAGCGGCGGGTTGCGGTAGGCCGCGTCGACGGCCTTCCAGCCGCCGGAGTTCGCCAGCTTGGTGCAGAAGATCATCCCCCGCAGGTAGGGAAAGATCATCGACTCCGTGAGGATCGCGGGGGCGCTTCGGAGGCTCTTCCCACCGGCGATCGAGAGGAAGGGCATCATGAGGCTGAAGGTCTGGTCCAGATCGTCGGCGGGGAGTTCGACGATCAACTTTCCATCCCAGTCCTGCATCGACGCGCCCATCATGGTCATCGTCGCCTCGCCTTCGATGAGCGAGGAGACGGCGAGAGAGCGGTCGTCGTCGCCCTTGGCGGCCTCCTGGAGTTTGGTCAGGTCGAAGTTTTGATCGGCGAGTGCATGAGTCAACTCATGAGCGATCACGGTCTTGTTCTCTTCCTTGCTGAATCCCCCGCCTCCTCCGAGGAGCATCTCGAGCAGGCCGGCCTTCTTGGTCGGAGTCTCCGTCTCCTTGATGAGGTGCATCGTCTTGGTTCGGGGATCGTAGAAGGCCGCGATCTCCTCGGCGTAGAGCTTGACCATGGTCGCCTTCAGATCCATCGAATCCGGGATGAGGCCGAAGACCTTCCAGCCGAGTTCGGCGGCGAGGAGTTCCTCGGGTGTCATCTCCTCTTCGAATTCCTGGATCAACACCTTTTGGAGGTCTTCGCGCGCGGTGACGTCGCGCTTGACCTCGTGTCGAAAGCCGACCCCGCGCATCACTGGGAGAATCTGTTCGAAGGCCTGCTTGTATCGCAGTACGGCCTCCGCGGTCTCCTTCTTGTCGGCGAGACCGTCTCCTTGCTTCAGGAGTTCGAGTCCCTTGGTCGTGCTCGCGGGCAAGTCCGCCGCGGACGCACGGGGTCCGCTCGAGACGAGGATGAGAACTGCGCTCGCGAGGGCTGCGGCGAAGGTGTGGGACATGATCGTATTCGAGTTCCGGGTGGGGCGGAGAAGGGAAGACGCATCGTGATCCGACCGACACGGATCATCGCGGAGGCGATGTTCGGGGTGTATTCGCCCGCAGCAGTCCGAGATTGTCGACGATTCCGGTGGGGAAGCGTCCCGATCAGCGTCGAGCCTCGCCCGCCCTTCCGACCCCGACGGTGGCGTCCGCGTCGGGCTTGGCGGCGAGCGGGATGGCCAGGAGCATGCGTGCCGCTCTCAGCATCAGTTCGGCTTGATGCTTCGCCCCGTGGCGCCCGCCGATGTCGCCCGATTCGACGTCGATGAGGTGGTCGAGGATGATCGGTTCGGGAACGCCCCACTGGCGAAGGCGCTGGACCTTGCCCTTGGTGCTGAGCCGTGCGGCGGTGCTGCTCAACTCGCCGAAGGCCGAGTCGAGGAGCTCCACGGCGGTCTCGCGACCAGAGCGCGTGCAGAGAGCCTCGATCTCCCCGGCGCCGGCTTCGCCGCGTTCCTTGACGATCCGGCGGAGTTCCTCGAGGAACGGCGCACGGCGGACATCGGCCGAGCGCCGCGCTTGGACGATCTTGGCATTTCGGACCCGCGTCTCCGCCGAGGAATTCGAGCGAATCACATATCTCCGCTGCTCGGCGAGTCTGCGTCGCTCGTCGGCCTTCGCCTTGAACTGGCGCTCCGCGACCGGATTGAAACCGGGGTCGGGCGGCGCGAAGACCTCGGCGGGCGCGCGATCCGGAATCGCGGCGACGGCGGGATCATCGACCGCGGGGGGCGGAGCCTCGGGAAGCGGGTCGTCGAGCACCGCGCGGAGCGCTTCGGGATCGAAGCCGACGACTGGGACCCGGCCGCCCGCCTGTGGACCCACGACCGCCATCCGGCCGGGCAGAGTCGGCTCGTCGTCGGCACGCGGGAACTCCGGCGGAGCTTCGAGATCGCGTCGAGTAACGGTGCCCTGCGAGCCGGACACGATCGACGGCTCCTTCGAGAGCGGGATCGGCTCAGGCGCGACCGATGCGGGTGCAATCGGAGCAGGCGTTTCGTCGGGGCGCGTCGCCGCGGCGGGCGACGACGCGTCGACGGAGGACTTGGGAACCGTTGCGGCGATCGTCGTTCGTGCGTCTTCGGCGAGGGCCCGAGTCGGAGCCTCCGGGCGAGCCTCGGATTCTCCGGCAGCGGGCACTGCGGGAAGGTACACGACGCGCGGGGCGGGTTGTTGCGATCGCTCGAGGATGGCGATCGCGACCGCCGCCGCGATCACGAGCAGCGGCGGGATCAGCAGGAGCGGAACCCCTCGCGTTCGATAGACCACGGCCACCTTGGCGTGGCCGGGCCCCGAGTCGACGACATCCGCCGGCGACTCGAGTTCGGGTACGACGTCGTCTTGATCGAGGAGCATGGTCGCTTCACCTCGCAGCCGGAACCGAGAGATCGGCGGGATCAACCGCCGGCACTACCGCCGACACCCGTCCCACGCACCGTTTGGCCGTGAGCCTCGAGGAGCCCCGCGACTTCCTGGGCCGAAGGGGGATCCGCCTTCCAGACGACCGGGGAGGGAGAGTGCTCCGCGAGCTGTGCCTTCACTTCCTCTTCGGGCAGACCGACGAGGTCGAGGGTCACCTCGCGAACCGTTCGACCGGTCTTGTACGCCTTCTTTGCGATCGCAGCCGCGTTGTCGTAGCCGATCCGAGGAGCGAGCGCCGTGCACATCGCGAGGCTCTGCTCGATCAACTCGTTGCAGCGTTCGACATCCGCTTCGATCCCCGCCACGCACTTGTCCGCGAAGTGATTCACGGCCGAGTCGAGCAGTTCGATCGACTGAAGGAGATTATAGGCGATCACCGGCATCATGACGTTGAGATCGAAGTTCGACCCCAGCGCGTTCCCCCAGGCGATCGTGGCGTCGTTGCCGACGACTTGGGCCCCGACCATCAACACCGCCTCGGGGATCACCGGGTTGACCTTCCCGGGCATGATGGAACTCCCGGGCTGGAGTTCCGGGATCTTGATCTCCCCGATCCCGCAGCGCGGGCCGGAGGCCAGCCAGCGGATGTTGTTCGCGATGTTGGAGAGGCTGATCGCCACGGTCTTGAGCGCTCCGGAGGCATCGACCGCGGCGTCCCGGTTCGCCATCGCCTCGAAGCAGTTGTCGGCGGGTCGGAACTCCAGCCCGGTATCGGCGTTGAGCTGGGCGACCATGCGTTGGGGAAACTCGGCGTGCGTGTTGATCCCCGTGCCGACCGCGGGTCCGCCGATCGTGAGCTCCGCCAGAGAGTCGGCCGCGCGGGTGAGCCGTCGCACTCCGTGCTCGATCTGCGAGGCGTAGCCCGAGAACTCCTGACCCAGACGGATCGGAGTCGCGTCCTGGAGGTGGGTTCGGCCGATCTTGACGATTCCGTCGAACGCCCGGGCCTTCTCCGCGAGGAGGGCGTGAAGACGCTGGAGCGAGGGAATGAGGCGCTTCTTCATCGCCTCGAGCGCGGAGACGTGGATCGCGGTGGGGATCACGTCGTTCGACGACTGCCCCATGTTGACCGCGTCGTTGGGATGAACCGGAACCTTGCCGCCGCGCGTGCCGCTCAACAACTCGTTGGCGATTCCCGCGATCACTTCGTTCGTGTTCATGTTCGTCGACGTGCCCGACCCGGTCTGGAAGATATCGACGACGAATTGATCGTCGTGGCGACCGTCGGCGACCGCCTGCGCGGCCTGAACGATCACCGAGCCCAGGCGAGGATCGAGGAGTCCGAGATCCATGTTCACCTGAGCGGCGGCTTTCTTGATGAGGCCCATCGCACGAATGAACCCGCGCGAGAACCGGAGCGAACTGATCTCGAAGTTCAGCTCCGCGCGCCGAGTCTGGGCGCCGTAGTACGCGTCGGCAGGGACCTGCATCGATCCCATGGAGTCTTTTTCTTCGCGGAACGACAAGCCGGTCTCTCCGAACGATTCAAGAGGGAACGAGCCGCCGACGTCGGTTCCTCGATCGACCGAACGCGACTCGCGTATTCCATGTCCAAGATTCTAACCGGAATCCCCGGATCGCCGAGAGAGGGGACCGCCCCCGAATCGACGATCATTCCGAGATCGGTTCATGTGACCGGCGACCCCGAGGTCGCGAATCTCTCCCACTCTCGGGTCCGGGCGATCTCGTCGATCGCTTCGAACGCCGCGTCGATCTCGGAGTCGAGGGTGTAGAAGTGCGGCGAGAGCCTCACCCCCGCTCCGGGGCGATAGTCGCACAAGATCTCGCGAGCCTTCAAAGCCCGCGAGACCTCCGCGCCCTGGGGGAGGTCGAGCGCGACGGTTCCGCCGCGTCGGGTCGCTTCCTTGGGAGCGTTCACGACGATCCCGCGGCTCTCGGCGTGCTCGATGATCCGGCTGGTCTGATGGGTCGATCGATCGCGAATCTCCTCGATCCCAACCCGGGAGATGATCTCGAGGCCGGGGCGTGCTGCGTGGAGCGCCGAGATGTTCGGAGTTCCGTGGAGGAATCTCCAGGCGTCGTCGCGACGGTCGAGCTGTCGCTCGAATGCGAAGGGACGTCGGTGGCTCATCCAGCCGATCGTGCGAGGCGACCATGAGCTGAGATGCTCGGGAGCGACCCAACAGAATGCCGCGCCCGGCCCGCCGCAGAGCCACTTGAGGCAGCCGCCGATGTAGGCGTCGACCCCGAGCTCTCACACATCCACTGGAATCGATCCGACCGCCTGATACCCGTCGACGATCAGCGAGGCTCCCACCTCCCGAGCTCGACGGGCGAGCGGAGCGATGTCGTGGATGTATGAGCTCTTGAACAGAACGTGCGACAGATTGACGAATGCCGTTCGCTCATCGATCGCCTCCAGAATCGCCTCGGTCGCGACCGAGATTCCGTCGGCGCTCGGCACCACCACGATCTCCGCGCCCTGCTCTCGCAGCCCGTCGATCGTGTACAGGATCGATGGGAAATGCATCGAGTCGGTCACGACCCTCCGGCGCGAGCCGCCGAACGAGAACGCGCTGAAGAGCACCGCGTGCGCGAGAGTCACGTTCGGCTGGAAGACCACCTCACCGGGGTTTGCCCCGATCAAGGGAGCGACGAGGTCTCCCAGTTGGGACGACATCGTCCACCACGTTTCCTCCCAAGCCCGAACTCCGCGCGTCGCCCAGGTCTCGTAGTAGCTCGCGAGTTCGGCCGAGACTGCACGCGGGACGGCCCCCAGCGAGTTGCTGATGAGATAATTCGTCGAAGCGAGGATCGGGAACTGGGCACGGAGCTCGACGACCTGCTCGTGGGAGATCGGAATCATGCGGAGAGCGTCCGGAGTACCGCGCGGACCGGGCTCGCGTCGAACCCGACCAACCTCAGCGGCAATGCGATCAACTCGTAGACGCCCGCGGGAACGTCCTCCAGGACGATTCCCTCGAGGATCGACATGTTGTGCACCAAGAATCGGCGGTGGGCTTCGAGGGACTTCGACTCGAAGGGATCGACGCTCGGAGTATCGATGCCGATCAAGCGGACGCCTCGCGACGCCAGGAAATCCACGAGTTCGGGCGCGAGCGCCGCGAAGTCCTGATTGAATCGATTCGGGTTCGGATAAGTCCCCGTGCGGATGAGCACGCGCTCCGCCACGATCGGCTCCGTGATCGACGACGGGCCGATGAGCCCCGCGCGTTCGACCTCGACCCGGATCACCTGACAAGGCCCGAGATAATCTTCGAGTGAGCGAGCCTCGATGCCCGGCTCGTCGAGGCCGTAATGGTTCGGTCCGTCGGCATGCGCACCGAGGTGAACCGTGGAATGCAGCGTGGAGAGCGTGAGGTTCGCCCCGCGTTTCATGTCGAGGAGGACTTCCCTCGAAGGCGGCGTATCGCTCGGCCAGACCTCGAGGGCGTCGGTGATCGGCGGTGTGATGTCGTAGATCATGGGCTCGCGGTCGTCGCGGGACTGAGATCGGCTTCGATCGACTCCTCTCTCGAGTCGGGGATCGCGCGGCCGTCGACGGGAGGCCACCACTCGAGACGAACTTCGCGACCGCTCACGGTCACATAGGGACAAGGTGGATGCTCGGTCCACGTGCCGCTGTTCACGTACACGACGCCGTCCATCTCCGCTCGAATGGGCAGATGGGTGTGGCCGCAGGTGACGAAACCGCAGCCCTTCGACCGGGCGTACTCGACGGCCGAACGCTTCACGAGTTCGCTGTTTCGCTGGAACTTCTTCGACCAACGGCGGATCCAGCGAGCCGTACCGTGCGGGAAGAGCTTCTGGATGTAATAGAACATGCCGCAGGCGACGGCCGTGAGCCACTTGTAGCGCGTGATGAAGTGGTCGAATTGGTCGCCGTGGAGAATGAGCAGTCGCAGGCCGTCGTTCTCGAAGATGAATTCGTCGAGGATCTCCACGCCGACGATGTGGCTGACGATCTCCGCCGGCCCGTCGTGGTTGCCGCGAATCCAGATCACACGCAAGTCGTCGCGGTCGGAGTTGCGCCGGATCACCTTGAGACAGGCGAAGTGTCGCTTCGTCAGCCGCTTGAAGTTGAGATCGTCGAAGATGTCGCCGTTGATGACGAGCATGCTCGTTCGATCCGCCGCCCAGCAGAGGAATTCCTCGAGGAGCCGGGCCTGACAAACGAGGCTGCCGAGGTGCAGATCGCTGATCACGATGCACTCGTGGGGCCGGCTCTCGGCGGTCGTCGAGACGAACGGTTCGGGCATGGACGGGATTCTCGGGGAAGGCGATTCAGGACCAGCCGGCGTAGTAGGCGAATCCGGGGGGCATCCGCACGAATCCCGCCTCCATCAGCCAAAGGGCGGCAGGACTCGCGACGGCCGACGCTTCATTATAACTCTCGACCTTGATCACGCGGCGGTCGGATCTCGCGAGTCGGGGAAGCAGCGCGATCGCGGAACGAAGCTCGGCTTCGGAAGCCGAGGCCAGTCCGGTGAGTCGCTTTCCCGCGCCTTCGATGATGAGCACAGGACGTCCGCCGATCAAGACCAGCGAGTTCGAAGCGGTTCGCGGCAATCGCGCGGTACCACCTTCGAGCAGACCGACGTCGAAGGGTGCGGATGTTCCGTAAAGATTGGCAGGATCGAGGGTTGAGAGGAGAATCGCAGGGGCGTCCACGAGCGTGTCGCTCGAGGCTCGAGCCAATTCGTTCATCGCATCTTCACTTGCATACTGCACACCGGAGAGACCCTCGACGAAATACCCCCGTCTCACCTCGCCCCGCATCTCCGCTCGCGCGAGCAGCGGCGTCAGCAGCTTCCACGAAGGCGCCCACGGCTCCGCGTCGAGGATCTCGCGCGTGATCACCCCATAGCGCTCCAGGAGAGTCTCGATCCACCAGAGCGACGATTCCTCGGGATCCATCGATCCGGAAACCGCTTCCCAACGCCCTTCCGGGCGCGACTGGAGCGAGCGCCTCGGACCGATTCCTCTCCGCCTGCCGGCCGTTCCGCGGGCGGCCGACTCGAGTGCGTCCTGCATGGCTCGATGGGACGGCCGGAGCGGATCGAGTCGATCGTTCGTGACTCGAGACGCACGAACCAATTCGTCGAGCGCTGCGCGAACCGCGGACGGAGCCCGACCGGATCTTCTCGCGATGTCCGCCGCGAACCCCGCGCCGCGCGACTCGAGCTGCTCCAGGATCTCGCGTGCTCCAGCGCTCAGATCGATCGAGTCGTCTCCACCGTGGACGATCGGCGACTCCCGCGGGAAGAACGCGATGCGGGAGTCGCTTCGACCGGTCCCGCGCGCGATCCAGATCCGCCGACCGTCCATCGACACGGCGTCGAGAGTCGACGGACGAAAGTCGCGAAGCCTGGACGGAAGGATCTCCCCCTCCCAAGTCTCCAGGGGTGCCGGAAATCCCGCGAGTCGTTCGAGGATCCCGTCGAGTGCTTCGAGGCCTTCGCGCATCAGCGACGGATGCGCCTGCTGCCGCCGGACCACGAAATCCGCGAAGACCTCCGGGCGAACCGCCACCGACTCCCGCCTGCGGATCGCGATCGTCAGCCGCCGAACCTCCTCGAGGTTCGAACGCGACGACCACCGCGACTCCTCGACCGAATCGCCCCCCTCGAGACGGACCACACCGCCCTGCCCCGCCCATGCGTTCAGCAGTTCCGCCGCGAGCAGCGGATCGAAGGGGTAGCGCGCTCGAATGTCCGACAGACCCACCAGAGCGTGCGAACGAACGTAACGCTCGAGGATGCGCGAGATCGCCTCTCGGTCGCCGCCATCGATCGCACGTTCGTAGATCTCTTTGTCTTCCGCGGAGATCCAACGCGTTCGTTCGCGCACGCCGTCGATCTCGATCCGCGAGGCGCGGCCGAGCGCGGCCAGTTCCGCCACGAAGCCCGCGATCGGTCCCGTGAGCTCGGCCTCGGTGAGATCGCCGATGGTTCGCAGTGTTTCCGCAGCCTCGTCGAGCGTGCGCGGCGGCCGGCCGATCCCACGGAGCCGGGCCTCGACCCGGCCGATCGCGCCGGGATCGAGGAGCGAATCGAGCAACTCGCCGTCGATCGGTTGGGCGTCGAGCGGGCGATCGCCGCGAATCGGCTCGTCCCACTTGTAGAGGTAGTGGCTCGTGAACCGAAAGATCAGCATCGACGCGAACGGCGATGGGATCTCTCCCTCGCGCTGAACGATGCGCACGCCGCCGTCCGCGACCGCCGAGAGCAGAGCCCTGAGCCGAGGGAGGTCGAGATCATCGTCGAGGCACTCGCGATAGGTCTCGATCACGATCGGATGATCGGGGAACTTGCGCACGACCTGGAGCAGATCCTTCGCGCGAAGCCGTTGCAACCAGAGCGGCGTGCGCTTCGTCGGGTCGGGGCGAGGCATCAACAGAGCTCGAGCCGCATTTTGCCGGAATCTCAGGCCGAAGAGTGCCGAGTCGCCCAATTCCGTACGGATCAAGGCCTCCGCTCGCTCCGGGGTGAGCCCGTCGAAGAGATCGAGCGGGGGATCCACCGTCCTCGGAACGCGGATCAAGAGGCCCTCGCCGCTCGAGAGGCAGGCCGTGGTCAGCCCCAGTCGCTCGCGGAGTCGTCCCTGGAGCGCGAGCTGAAGCGCGCGGTGCAATCGACCGCCGAACGGCGTCAAGACCGCGAGCCCGACCTCCCCGGTCGGATCGCGGAACGTCTCGACGAGAATCGTCCGATCGTCCGGCGCGGCGCCGGCCAGTCGAATCTGGCGGGAGATGTAGCCGATCAAGACTCGCGCGGCGTGCTCGTCGAGTCGACATTCCTCGCGAAGCTGTGCGGGCAGCATCGGATCGCTCCGGCGCACGGCGATCTCTCGGACCAGCCGACCGACTCGCTCGCCCAATTCGGGACTCCGCGGCGAGTCTTCCCCGCGCCAGAAAGGCATCAACGCCGCATGTCCCTCGGCGCGCGACACGATCACCCGCAAGGTGTCGATCGACTCGATGCGCCAGGTCGCGCTCCCGAGCACGAAGGTGTCGCCGACGCGTCTCTCCAGGACGAACTCTTCATCGAGTTCGCCGATCTTCGGCCCATCCTCGCCGAGGTGGAGCGGGTACTGTCCCGTGTCCGGAATCGTTCCGCCCCCGGAGAGTGCGAGTCGATGCGTTCCCGGCAACGGGTGGAGTGTGCCGTGGATCCGATCCCAGACCACTCGGGCTCGAAGATCCTGCAGCGGGCCGGTCGGAAAACGCCCCGAGATCATCGAGAGAACGCTTTCGAAAGCCGCGGCCGAGAGATTTCGATAGGCGTGACACTGTCGAACGAGCGTGAACAAAGCGTCGACCGGCCGGACGTCCATCGCGACCATCGCGACGACCTGCTGCGCGAGGACGTCGAGACAATTCGTGGGGACGCGGAGCGACTCGACGTCGTTCTGCTGCATTCCTTGGCAGAGAGCCGCCGCCTCGAGCAGGTCGTCGGGGGTCTTCGCGATGAGACGCCCTTTGCTGATTCGACCGACCACGTGCCCGGCGCGACCGACTCGTTGCAGCGCCCGGGCGATCGAACCGGGTGATTCGACCTGACAGACCAGGTCGACCGCTCCCATGTGGATTCCCATCTCGAGCGAAGCCGTCGCCACCACGGCTCGGAGTTCGCCGTCCTTCAGTGCCGTCTCGACCGCTCGCCGCTCGTCGAGGTGGAGGCTGCCGTGGTGGGCTCTCGCCAGCGGCGGCAGGTCGGCGGCTTCGTGGTCGATCGGGGAATGATCCAGTTCGTTCAGATGTGCGGCGAGTCGTTCGACGACACGGCGGTTGTTCGCGAAGACGATCGTCGCGCGGTGCTCCCGGATCCAACCGAGCAGGCGCTGTTCGATCGCCGGCCAGGTTCGCCCCGCCTCGATCGGTCGGTCGTCCGGAAGCGGGGTCGACACCTCGAGATCGAGCTCCTTGCGACGTCCGACGTCGACGATCTCGATCGGTCGTTGCTCGAACCGCACCCCTCCGCCTGCCTCGATCGAGGCGTTCCTGCCCGAGAGGAAGGCGGCGACCTCGTCGAGCGGCTTCTGCGTTGCGGAGAGTCCGATCCGGATCAGACCGCCCGGCCTCGACGTCAGCTCCTCCAACCTCTCGAGCAGCAGCGTGAGGAACACTCCTCGCTTGCTCGAACAGACCGCGTGGATCTCGTCGACGATCACGTGGGAGACGGATGCCAACGACTCACGAGCGCGACTGGTCAGGAGGAGGTGGAGCGACTCGGGCGTGGTGATCAGGATGTCGGGCGGTCGCCGAGCCTGACGACGTCGCTCGTCGGCCGGGGTATCGCCCGTCCGAAGACCGACCGTCAAGGGGGGAAGCGGCGACGCCATCCTCTCGGCCGTCTCCAGAATGCCGACCAGGGGCGACTGGAGGTTGCGATAGATGTCGTTGTTGAGTGCCTTGAGCGGTGAGACGTAGAGGATCCGAACCCCCTTTGAGGTCTTCGGATACTCCCAGCAGTGGTCGAGCACGGCCAGAAACGCGGCGAGGGTCTTGCCCGAGCCGGTCGGGCTCAGGATCAGCGTGCTCTTCCCCGCGGCGATCAGAGGCCAAGCCGCGCTCTGGGGCGGCGTCGGCTCGCCGTGCGTTTCCTGGAACCACGCGACGACCTCGGGCCTCGACAATCCGAGTCCAGCCCGAGCGGTCGGTCTCCCCGATCTCATCGCTGCTCGCTCCTCCGGGAAGACCGCGAACGTCGCGGCTTCGGGTCCGGAGTCCGATGATCGCTGAACAGACGAACAATTGCCAGGGGTCAGTTCGCGGAGGCGAGAGCCTGGTCGATGAGCGATCGCAAGAGTTGGGCCACCGTCGCCCTGCGCCTCTCGGCCAACTCGATCAATTCCAGGAACCGATGGTGAGGGAGCAGGAGACCGAGTTCGATGACGTCGGTGGGCGTCTCCGGCTCGAAGTGCGTCGGGGGAACCTCGGCGAATGGGGGCGACATGGCCGGCTCTCGATTCGATTCGGAATTCGAGTTCGATCAATACCGAGAGGAATTAAAGCAACTGTCGTGCCGTCAACGATCTTCGATGGGTGAGAAGACGTAGAGTGCGAGGAAGAGAAGCGAGAGCATCGCGAGCCCGAGCGCGATCCAGTGAGCGCGCCAGGTACGGTCTCCAAAGAGCTCGGCAAGCGTCGAAGGCCCGCCTCGAAGCGCGATCACGGAAGGGTCGCCCTCGTCGACGAGCAGGATCGCCGTCTTGGGGCCGGGCGCGGGCTTGCGCATCGGCGCGGGAGCGGGAACGTCGGTGCCGAGTTCGCGGAGCGACATGATCGAACTGCCGGGCGAGTCGCCCGACTGGAAGCGGAGATCCTCGTCCTCGAGGCTCGGCGGCGGGGGACGAAAGGCTCTGGCCGACTCCGCCGCCGCGCCGAGGATCCCCCGAACCACGACCGGGTCGGTCCAGCGCTGGAGATCGACGGCGAGCTCGCGGCAGTTCTGATGGCGATCGGCGGGGTTCTTGGCCATCAGCTTCCGGACGATCGCCGCGAAGGCCGAGGGCACGCCGCGTGCGACGCGCTCGAGCGGGTCGGCCTCGTCCATCCGGTGCTTGAACATCTTGTTGAGGATGTCGCCCCCCTCGAAGGGCGCCCGACCGGCCAGAACGAAATAGAGCATGCAGCCGACGCTGTAGAGATCGCTCCTTCGGTCGGCGGAGGCGGCGTTCGTGAGCTGCTCCGGAGACGCGTAGTCGAGCGTACCGACCGCGACGTTCGGCCGAGTCATCGCTCCCTCTTCCTCGAGGCCGCGCGCCAGGCCGAGGTCGAGGATCTTGGGCTGTCCGGTCGGCGTGACCATCACATTCGACGGCTTCATGTCGCGATGGATCAAGCCCGCGGAATGCGCCGCGTCGAGACCTTCCAAGATGCCGAGAAAGAGCTTCGCGGTGTCCGGCACGCGCAACGGACCGCCGTCGGGACCTTTGACGATCTCGTAGAGAGTCTTGCCGGGAACGTACTCGAGGATCATGAAGTAGACGTCGTCGTCGACTCCGACGTCGAGGGTCTGCGCCAAGTTGGCATGAACGACTCGGCGCGAGAGATCCATCTCGCGACGGAATCGAGCCAGTGCCTGCGAGCTCGCCGCGGCCTTGCTGGGCGGGAGCACCTTGATCGCGACGCGCTTGCCGTCGGACTCGCTTCGCCCGAGGTAGACCTTGCCCATTCCGCCTTCTCCGAGCCTTCGGAGAATGCGAAAGCCGCCCAGGAAGAAACCCCTCGTCGCGCCGGCGAGGAGCTTTCTCGCCTGATAGTTGGTCAAGTAGCCCGCCTCGATCAGGAATCGGGCGAAGCTCTCGGCATCGTCGGGGGAGAGTCGGGAGCCGTCGAGGCGTGCTCGCGCCCGCTCGATCACTTCGGGCGGCACGAGCCCGCTCCGGATCGAATTCAAGGCGAAGTCGTCGACCTTGCCCATGATCGGATCACTCGCAAAGGGTCAGACTGCGTGAATGACCATGCACGTGATGTTGTCTTTCGAGTAGTGATCGAGCGCGGTCGAGACGAGTCGGCGAGCCGCTTCCCGCGGGTCGTCGATCTCTTGGAGCATGCGGGCGAGTTGATCGTCGCCGACGTAGCCCGTGAGTCCGTCCGACGAGAGGAGGTATCGATCGCCGACGCGGATCTCCTCGTCGCGCACGTCCTGAGGCCCGCTTCGCGCGTCCTTGCTGCCGAGGTAGAGATAGAGCACGTGCTTGAATCGATGGTTGGGCAACTCTTCCTCGGTGATCGTTCCCGCCTCGAGCAAGGCGTCCGCGAGCGAGTGATCCTTGGTGAGCTGGGTCAGCTTGCCGTCGCGGAGCCGGTACACGCGCGAGTCGCCGATGCCGGCGATGTAGACGTGCCGCTCGAGAAAATAGGCGAGGACGACCGTGGTCCCCATGTTCGAGAACTCGGGCTGGATGAGCGAGAGCCCCAGGATCTCTTGATTCGCGGTGGCCACGGCGTCGCGGATCGCGTGCGAGACGCTTCCGACGCGTTCCTCGGAAGCGGAGAGCCGCTTGCGGACCTCTTGGGGGATGATCTCGACCGCCATCTGGCTGGCCTTCTCGCCGGCGAGTTGGCCGCCCATGCCGTCGGCCACGATGAAGAGATTGCCGTCGGCCTCGTGAATCGAGAAGTCGTAGGAGGCGTCGAGCTCGCTGAGGGTTCCTCCGACCGCTTCTCGGCCGGGCACGTAGAAGTTGTCCTCATTGTGCGGTCGAACGCTCCCGACCGTGGTGGCGACGCCGACTCGGAGCCGATGCAGTTCGTTCGGAACGAACTCCACGGTCGACTCGGCCGCTCGGCCGCCCCCCGACCGCGCCGTCCCGCGGCTCGCGAAGCGCCCGATGAGATTTCGCCACCAAGATTTCCCGCTCACGTGAGCCGCCCTTTCCCGTTGACGAATCGAATCACGCGGCCCCTAGGCGCTCCGAGTCGATCCGCATCCGCCCTCCACAACCATTCACGACGGTCGATACCGCACATCCGAGACCACGACCGCGTCAGTCTCGGCGCGAGTCTCTCGGCGACACGAACCGAACCAGGTCGGTCACTCCCAGGGTACGATAGGTCAGGAACAATTCCCCCGCTTCGAACCCGGCGGTCAGCCCCTGATAGCGGTTCATCGCCTCCAACGTGCGGAAGATCCCGGCCTTCGACGGCGGGAATTGCGTTGCATAGCAGCGCACAGCTTCCAACTTCCGTTCGAGGACCTCGCTGATGTCCGTCACGAAGTAGCCCGCCGAGGTCGGCAGATCGATCTGGTGAAGGGCGATCGGGAAACCGAGCTGGGTCGAGATCGAATGAACGGGGAGTCCGTCGAAGTACTCATCCCACTTGGTCAGACGCGAATAGAAGACCGCCGCGTCGGTGATCTGCATCGCCTGGTAGTGGTCGGGCGAGGCCATGACGGTCTTGCCGCCGAACCCGAGCACGATTCGAGGCTTGTGGATCCGAAAGACCTTGGCGAGCGCGACTCGCGCCTCGAACGTGTCGAAGAGTCTTCGGTTCGGCAGATTCAGGTTGATCCGGATGTCGACCCCCAGCATCTCGCCCGCGCGGCGTGCCTCCTCGAGGCGGACGTCCGGGCCGGGCGAGCCCGGCGTCGGTTCCCCGTCGGTGAGATCGACGATCCCGACCTTGTACCCCTGCCTCGCCAGCATGGCCAGGGTTCCGCCGCAGGCGATCTCGACGTCGTCGGGGTGTGCCCCGACCGCGATCACGTCCAACTCCAACGGTACCGCGTCGCCCATGCCCGATGGTCCTTCCGAGATTCGGTGGAGCCGGCCTGGAACGCCCGTCCTCGCTCCCCGTCATCGACCCGTGCAGTATAACCCCTACCCCGATGGGCGATAGGCCCCAGTCAGTCGGTCTCCTCGACTCGCAGGCCGCAGGTCCCGTCGCTCCGCTCGGCCTGCGACCCGGCCGCCGCGTCTCCTCGAGACGCGGCGTCGTGGCGGGAACATCCCTCGGGAACGCAGGGCAAGTAGAACTGATCGAGGAGTTGGGCGAGCAATTCGACGTGCGTGAAATGCGGCTGGTGCCCGGCCGTCGGGACCAGGAGTCCGCGACCCGCGGGGAGCCCTGCGACCAGCTCGTCGTGGTGTCGCCGCGCCACGATCCGATCCTCGTTGCCGTGGATCGCGAGCGCCTCCGACCTGATCTTTGCGAGATCGGGGCGGAGGTCGAGTCGGGAGAGCAACTCGAGCCGGTGCGACAGCGCCGAGATCGGGGTCGACCCGTTCAATTCGAGATAGATCGGCCAGCGATCGGCGATGATCGAGGGAAAGTGATTCGCGTGATTGTACGTCATCACTTTTTCATAGAACGGCAATCGCGCCACGTTCCCGGACACCCTTCGCCCCACCGCGAGGGCCAGCTTCTCGGCGACGCTGAACGGTCGGCGTGCGAAACCTCCGAGCGTCGCGATCTTCGGGAATCTTCGCGGTTCGCGGGCCGACGCTCGGAGCACGACCGTCGATCCGAACGACACGCCGAAGAGAAACGCTCGACCGAGATTCGCCGCCTCGATCAGCTCGAAGATGTCGTCGACGATGCCGTCGTGGTCGATCCTTCCCAGTCGCGCTCCGTCGTCCCCGAGATCGCCCGGGTAATCGATCTGGATCGTCCGATACCGCTCGCTCATGCGATTGAACAGCGGCGCGAGGCTGCGATGATTCGACGCGATCCCCGGCGCCGCGATCAGCGGCGGGCCCTCGCCCAGGATCCAAGCGGACACCCGACGTCGCGACCCGTCGAACCGAAACAGGGTCGCCGCTCGGTCGTATCGCTCGATCTCGCGAGCAAAGTCCGCGGGCGGCGTGCAGGGTTTGCGTTCGGAGGATGCCGACCCGTCGACGGGACCGGAACGGGAGGCATCGGTAGAGGTCTCGATCAACGGGGGCGTGCCTCGTGAGCCGATTCGACGGGATCTCTGAGATAGTGAGCGACCCCCGCAACCGTCACGCAGCAACGCCGCGCGGGGTCCACCGATTGATCATACCGCAGGAGTCGACCCCGCGTGGGGCCCATCGCCTCGAGCAGAGTGTATCCGGCGGCGAGACCACAGACCCGATATCGATTGCCGATCGCGGCCGCTTCCCGGAACCAGGAAGGTGCGTCGCCGCGGCCGGCGTGTTCGAGCATCCGGGCGTCGAAATCCCGGAGCTCGGTCAGGAGCGAGTCGTGGACGGGATCCGCATCGCCGAACTCGGGGCCGACGTGGCAGAGGTCGATTCCCCCGATATAGCAGACGCGGCTCCCGCAGTCGTTCTCCGCCGCGCGCAGGGCTTCGATCATGCGTGCGACCTGCGGGTCGGACTTGGGGTCTTGTCCCGACGGCATCAGGTCGTGAAACGAGCCGACCAGGATCGGGACGATCGAGAACGGCCGACGATCTCCCAGAAGGAATTGGAGCATCACGACCTGGAACTCGATCGAATGCTCCGCGCGATGGGCGATCTCGTCGTCGAAGAAGTCGTCGCCCGCCACCTCGACCATGCGATCGACGAATCCTCGGTCGGTCTTCGCGAGCCCCAGAGGCGTCTCGAAGTCCTTATAAGTGAGCGCGAATCGCCGGCGGCAGAGTTTGTGGGCGACGCCGATGATCACGAAGATCTCGGCGTCCGAGCGTTCGATGAGTTCGCGATAGGCGTGGCCGTAGACATGGCCCCCGCGCTGAAAGTCGATATGGGGGCTGACGATCCCTCGAAGCGACGGAGACGCCGAATCCTCGACGGATTCCCCGGGCGATGCCGCGGCATCCAGCGGGTCGGGATCGCCGAAGATCGCGCCGATCTGAGCCCGAAGCGCTTTGGCCGTGCCGGCGTAGGATCGCCCCGCCAAGTGAGCGGGACGCAGTCGCGAGGATCGATACTCCTCGAGATACCGCTCGAGCGTCGGGCCTTCGAGCAGGAGCGCTCGATCGAGGTCGGCGACGATCGAGCCGAGGCGTTCCAGCGGGACGAAGGTCCCCGTCTCCGTCAGGACGCGGGCCTGGTGATCCTGGAGCGTCGCGGACCCGTCGAATGCTCGGAGGAGCAGTTGGTACCAGGCGGTCGGGACCAAGACCGGCTCGTCGAAGGTTCCCGCTTCGTCGTGGAATCGGATATAGGATTCGCCCTGATGGGTGACCTCGCGGCCGGAGAGCGTCCGACGAAGCAGCGGTTGTTCCAGCGTCGCCACGCCACCTCCATTCGACTCGGTCGATGCGCGAGGATGATCGTTCGCGAATTCGCGGTATTCTCGATGTCGACGATCGATCGAGTCAAGTCGAACGCGGACGACTGCTCTGTTCGCCCCCGCGCGAATCTGCTAAGACGCCCGACGTACGCCGCGCGGGCTCGCCGGCGCGGTCGCGGAGAAAGGGGTCGCGCCGCGGTCGCCGCGGTCCGACATCGGTTCAAGGAGGAGACGATCATGCGACGGTTTCGTATCTGCCTGGCGGGTCTGACCGTCCTCGCCCTGACTTCCACCACCTTCGGCCAGGATGCACGTCCCGGAGCTCCCGCGACCCGGCCGGCGCCCGCATCCTCGTCGCCCGCCGCATCCGCTCCGGCAGCCTCCCCCGTCGACCCCGCCGTGGAAGCCGCTCAAAAGCGCCGGATGGAGGAACTCCTCCGTCTCTGGGAGAAGCAGAGTGCCCGGCTCCAGACGCTCGACGTCGGCTTCAAGCGCATCGACAAGTCGCCCGCCTGGGACGATGTCGAGGAGTATCGCGGCCGTGCCTATTTCCAGGCCCCCACGGCATCGCTCCCCAGCCTCGCCTGCCTCCACTTCCAGAAGGTCGAGCCCGACCCCAAGGATCCCAAGCTCACCAAGCTCGTCGACTCCGAGCGAATCGTCTGCACCGGCGCCGAGGTCTACCAATACGAATACCGCACCAAGCAGATCTTCATCTTCCCGCTCGACAAGGACCAGAGCCGCAAGGCGCTCGACGAAGGGCCGTTGCCCTTCCTCTTCAACATGAAAGCCGACGAGGCGAAGCAGCGATACCACATGCAGCTCCTCCGCGAGAACGACCAGGCCTACCTCATCGGGGTGCTGCCGCTCCTCAAGGAAGATGCGTCGGTCTTCAGCCAGTCGTATCTCCAGCTCAACAAGAAGACCTTCCTGCCCGACCGCTTGGTCCTGATCTCTCCGAACGGCAAGGACACTCAGGACTATCAGTTCGACGCCATCGCTCCCAACACCGCGATCAATCCGGCCTTCTTCAAGGGGGCGAAGATCCAGGGTTGGAAGGAGATCTACAACCCGGCCCCCGAGCAGGTGAAGGGCGCCGTGGAAGCGCGTGACCCTCGACGCGCCGCGCCTCGGGCTCCCGCGGTCGGCCGCGAGACGCGACCTGCTCCCCGTCGCTGATCCCGCCCGACGAAGAAATCCGCGAGAATCCCCAATGACGCCGCCGGGTGAGCGAACCTCTCCCTGCGGCGTCCTCGCGCGCCGACCGTTGGTTTGACGATGCCCGCCGCCCGTTTTACAATGTCCGGCGGGTAGAACCTCGGTCAGACGCGCCGACAGAACTGTTCGCCCGTCCCTTCGAGGCCGCCGCATACCCTCGGAGAGAGTCTGATGCCTCGACTCGACGCCACCCTCGGGATCTTGCCTCGGCTTCGGTACGGACTCTGTCTCGCCCTCGCGGTCGCGCTTCCGTCGTTCGCCCTCGCCCAGGAACGGCGCGGCGAGAACATTCCGGGGCAGTTCTTCTCGATCGAGGAACCGATCGACAGCGATCTCGTGTCCCGGATCAAGTCGGCGGCGAAGCAGGTGATCTTCAAGCACGGCAAGGATTCGACCCCCGTGCTGGTCTTCGAGATCCGTCCCGGTAAGTCTCGACCTGGATCGAGCGAACTCGGCACGTCGTTCGAACTCGCCGACTTCCTCTCGACGGAACTCGGCGGGGCGACCGTCGTCGCCTACGTGCCCGAACCTCTCACGGGTTACGCCGTGTTGCCCGTGCTCGCCTGCGACGAGGTCGTGATGGGAGCCGCCGCGTCGATCGGTCCGATCACGCCCGAATCGAAGACCGCGAATCCGGCCTTTCTCGAGCCGATCCGGATCCTCGCCAGACGCAAAGGCCGCAGCCCCGATCTCTATCTCGGTCTCTACGATCGCACGCTCGACCTGCGCCGCGTGAGGACCGCGGGGAATCAACTCCAATACGTCGCGGCGGATCGCCTCGAGGAGTTCAAGCGGACCAACCAGGTCACCGAAGAGAGGCCCGCTTGGGACGGCGCTGCGAAGGGTGTCCTCCCGTCGCGACGTGCTCGCGAGGAGGGATTCGCCAAGCTGCTCGTCGAGAATCGAGGCGAGATCGCAAACGCGTATCGGCTCGCGCCGGGCGCCGATTCGGACGACCCCACGCTCTTTCAGGATCCCAAGCCGATCTGGATCCAACTCGACGGCGTCATCGATGCTCGAATGCGCAATTATGTCGGCACGCGCATCGAGAAGGCCCGAAAGGAGGGAGCCAACCTGATCTTCCTCCAGATCAGGTCCGACGGCGGTCTCGACACCGAGGCCTCGAACATCGCTCAGATCCTCTCGGACGCCTCCGACGTCAAGACGGTCGCATTCGTGGACGATCGAGCGACCGGCCTCGCGGCGATGGTCGCCATGGCTTGCGACGACCTGGTGATCCGCAAGGGCGGCAAGATCGGCGGGATCACCGAGATCCGAACCGGCAGAGATTCCGCGACTCCGCTGAGCGAGTCTCAGATCGACGGAATCGCCTCGCGCATCGAGTCGCTCGCCGGGAAGGAGAACCACCCGCCCGCCCTCGCTCGGGCGATGGCCGACGCCAAGGCGGTGGTCGTCGAGGCGACCGACAAGCAATCGGGCGCCCGAGTGCTCCTGCTGCGTTCCCAAGTCGACGCCGATCCCGCCCGCTACGTCGATTCCAAGGTCGTCAAGGATCCCGGACAGGTCTGGACGCTCACCGCCGACGAAGCCGCCGGTTTCGGCCTCGCACGCGTCGCGAACGACGAGGAAGACCTCAAGGGACTCTACGAACTCCGAGGCAAGACGATTCGCGTCGAAGGGCCGACGTGGGTCGACGGTCTCGTGACCACCTTGAACCAACCTTTCGTCAGCGGACTCCTGCTGTTCATCGGCATCTTCATGCTGATCCTCGAGATCAAGATGCCGGGAGTCGGCCTGCCCGCCATCCTGTCGGTCGTCGCGTTCCTGCTCTTCTTCTGGAGCCGATTCCTCAACGGCACCGCCGACCAACTCGAGATCATCCTCTTCGTCGTCGGCCTGGTCTGCATCCTGCTCGAGATCTTCGTGTTCCCGGGCTTCGGCGTGTTCGGATTCAGCGGCATCCTCATGGTGCTCGTCAGCATCGTCATGGCGAGCCATACATTCGTCTGGCCGACTCAAGAATATGAGTATCGGCAGATGGCGACGACGCTGATGCAGATCATCGCCGTGATGTTCTCGGTCGGTGCCGGCATCGCGATGGTCGCGAGATACCTACCCTCGATTCCGATCGTCAACCGGCTGGTCCTTCGTCCCGAACCCGCGGGTGGATACGACTACGACGAAGTGACGGGCAAGCCGATCGGCAACGATCTGGTCGGGTTCGACTACCTCCTCGGCGAGACCGGACGGACCACCACGACGTTGCGTCCGACCGGGAGAGCCAAGTTCGGGGATCAACTCCTCGACGTGCTCGCCGACGGGGTCTTCATCGAACCGAACACCACGGTCGAAGTGATCGACGTCCGCGGCGCGACGATCGTCGTGCGTCCCCTCCGTTGATCTCGAGGGATCGGTCGCCTCGAGCGGAACGACCCGCTACCCCTTGGCGGAGCGGGTCACCGCCTGGATACACTAAGCGCATCTCCGTCACCGTCACGCGTCCGTGATCCCCGATCTCGGGAGTGAGAACGACTTTCGATGGACAGTCTGACCCTTCCGCTGCTGCTCCTCATCGGCGGGTTGATTCTCTTGATCGCCGAGGCGTTCGTTCCCTCCGGCGGCATGATCGGGCTCCTGGCCCTCGGGCTGCTCGCAGTCAGTCTCTACGTCGCGTTTCGGCAATCGAACGACCTGGGCATTCGGTTCCTCGTCGCCGAACTGCTGCTGATCCCCGTCGCGTTGATCGTCGCTCTGCAGATCTGGCCGAGGACGCCGTTTGCGCGGAGGATCGTGCTGAGCCCGCCGACTGCGGAGGAAGTCACGGTCACACACGCTCGCGCTCGCCTCGACCACTTGCTCGGCGAGTTCGGTCGCGCTCTCACTCCGCTTCGTCCGTCGGGGTTGGTCGACTTCGACGGACGCCGGCTCGACGCCCTCTCCGAAGACGGTCTGATCGATGCGGGTTCGCTGATCAGGGCCGTTCGGATCCAGTCGGGACAACTCATCGTTCGCGCGGCCGGCGACTCGGCCCCTCACGATCCCGCTCCGTTTTCGATCGAACCGGAGACCTCATCCGACGTAGGTTGAGACGCGAGGCATGGAGTCGCGCACCGTTCCCATTTCTCTCGGAGTTCTCGAGATGCCTCTGCTTCTTGCACAAGGCGACATCAGCAGCTCTCAGATCCTCGTGGTCCTCGGGATCGCCGCGATCGCCATCTTCCTACTCGTGGTGGTGATCGTCTTCGCCAAGTATTTCAATCTCTGGATTCAGGCGACGATGACCCATGCGAATGTGGGCATGTTCGACCTGATCGGGATGTCGTTCCGCAAGGTGAACCCGAACATCATCGTTCGATCGAAGATCATGGCGATCCAAGCTGGACTGAGCGAGAAGGACGGCGTCACCACTCGCGGTCTCGAGGCGCACTATCTCGCGGGCGGCAACGTGCCGAACGTGGTCCGCGCTCTGATCGCGGCGAACCGCGCCGATATCCCGCTCTCGTACAAGCGCGCCGCCGCGATCGACCTCGCGGGCCGAAATGTGCTCGACGCCGTGCAGACCAGCGTCAATCCCAAGGTGATCGACTGCCCCGACCCGAGCAAGGGCCGCCAAACCGTCGATGCCGTCGCCAAGGACGGTATCCAGCTCAAGGCGAAGGCCCGCGTCACGGTGCGCACCAACATCGATCGACTCGTCGGCGGTGCGACCGAGGAGACGATCATCGCTCGCGTCGGCGAAGGCATCGTCACGACGATCGGCTCGGCCGAGACGCACAAGCAAGTCCTCGAGAATCCGGACTCGATCTCGAAGCGGGTTCTCGAAAAGGGTCTCGACGCGGGAACGGCGTTCGAGATCCTCTCGATCGACATCGCCGACATCGACGTCGGCGACAACATCGGCGCGAACCTGCAGGCCGCCCAGGCCGAGGCCGACACGCGTGTCGCCCGCGCCAAGGCCGAGGAACGCCGGGCGTTCGCGGTCGCCATGGAGCAGGAGATGCTCGCGGCGGTGCAGGAGAATCGCGCAAAGGTGATCCAGGCCGAGGCCGAGGTTCCTCTCGCCATCGCCGAGGCGTTCCGGAAGGGAAACCTCGGGATCAGCGAATACTACAACCTGAGGAATCTCCAGGCCGATACCGAGATGCGGGCCGCCATCGCCGGCACCGACTCACCTCGACGCGACGCCGGCTCGACCGTCGGCTCATGAGTCGCATCGACTGCGGGCGGGTGTTCGGGCGCCACGGCGTCCCGACGCCCGTCCCGTCTGGTTTCTTCCACGGTGGTCGCCAAACCTGAGAGCACCGAAAGATGGACCCCGACCTGCTCCGCGTCCTGGTTCCGCTCGGCATCTTCGCGTTCTGGGCCCTGACGAAGCTCTCGGAGCGAGGACCGAAGCCGGTCGAACCGCCGCCGCGGCTTCCACCCCCCGTTCCGAACGCCGGACCGCGCAACTCGGGTCCGATCACGCGATCGTCTGCGCCGCCGATGCGGTTCGGAGGATCGGAGCCGGCGAGGCGGATCGTCGTGGCGGGCGAGGACGAGATCGTCATCCTCTCCGACGCACGTCCCCAGAAACCCGGACCCTCGCCCCGCAAACCCGGCCCGCGGCAGAAGTCGAAACAGCCGAAGCCCAAGCCCGCTCCCGAGTCTGCGACGAAGTCGATGCTCGGCGTCGGCGACATCAATCAGATGGTGAGTCGGCAGATTCAGGAGTCGATGTCGATCAAGCCCATGAGGCTCGTCGACCTCCACGACTCGATGCCTGCCGCCGTCGCCGCCGACCCGAACTCCGCGCGAGCTCCTGAGAGGCTCTCCTCGCTGGTCGCGACGATGCGGACGCCCGGCAAACTCCGCGACGCGTTGATCCTCAACGAGATCCTCCAGCCTCCGCTCTCGAGGCGAAAGCGACGCTGAGTACCGGCCGCGGACGGCACGCAAAAAACGAACTACCTCGACTCGGAGATCCGAGTCGAGGTCGTTGTCGTTCGAATCAGTCGAGGCCGCGAATCACTTCTGAGCCTTGGTGCACGACTCGCCCTCGAGAGCGGTCTTCTTCTCGGTGATGACCGGATACTTCGGAGCTTCCTCGGCGTTCAGCGCGATGAAGTCCTTCCAGTCCTCGGGAACGTTGTCTTCATGGAAGATGGCTTCGACCGGGCATTCGGGGACGCAAGCCTCGCAATCGATGCATTCTTCGGGGTGGATGAAGAGGATCTGGGGCCCTTCGTAGAAGCAGTCGACGGGGCAGACCACCACGCAATCCGTATACTTGCAATCGAAGCAGGGCTCGGCAACCACGTGAGCCATTCCGGGCTCCTTTCGAGACTTCGTTCGCCGGGGTCGAGATTCGGATGGAGGTCGCGGGCAGCCGGACGACGGCGTTCGAACGGCGATCACGCGAATGACGACGACATAGTAGACACGGCGGATCGCGAGGGTCAAGGGGAGCCGCGCGGAGCGGGCGGCTTCACACTCGACCCGATCGCCAAACCCGCTGCAATCGACGTGAGATCACTTGGTCTTTCGCTTGGCCGACTTGATCACGACGGGATCGACCGGCACGTTCTGGTGCGGCGTGTTGTTGGCGTCGCGCTTGTTGGTGGTGCGGACCTTGGCGATCTTGTCGACGACGTCGATCCCCTCGATCACCTTGCCGAACACGGCGTAGCCGCCGCCGTAGGTGTCGAGTTGCTTGTTGTCGACGAGGTTGATGAAGAACTGCGAGGTCGCCGAGTTGGGGTCGCTGGTCCGAGCCATCGCGAGCGTGCCGCGCGCATTGCTCAGCCCGTTGCTCGACTCGTTCTTGATCGGAGGGAAGGCGTCCTTGCGCTTTTCCTCGAGGGTATTGCCGTTGTCGGCCATGCCGCCGGTCTGGATCATGAATCCGTCGATCACGCGATGGAACGCGAGTCCGTCATAAAAGCCCTTGTCGACGTATTTGAGGAAGTTCTCGGCCGAGATCGGGGCCTTGGCGGCGTCGAGCTCGACGGTGATGTTCCCCAGCGACGTCTCGAGCGTGACGACCGGGTTCTCGGACTTCGCGGCCTGGGGGGCCGCCTCGGCCGCGCCGAGGACCATCAAGGAGGAGAGGCCGGCCAACACGGCCACGGCCAGCGCGAGGTGGAGCATGGGGCGTCCTTGTGTCATGGCGGGAGAACACCTCTCAGCGGGGCGAAATCGCCGTCATCTCTAGGGCGGGAATCGTTGCGAAACCGGGCCGTTCCCGGATCGAAGTGGAGTCTAGCACGCTCGAACCGACGATGTGTAGAGGGCGATGGTCGAGGCGGCCGACCGAAAAACGCGACTCCCCGGGGCGCCGAGACGACCCGGGGAGTCGGGGTGAGTTGCGTGACCGTCCGTCTCAGCGAACGACCTTCTCCATCAAGGCGGTCAGCTCCGCGGCCATCTCCGGAGTGAGCTGGTCGCGACCTGCGTTCGCCTTCTCGAGATAGGCCACCGCACGCCCGCGCTTCTCGGGGGTTGCGGACATCAGCTTGCCCATGTGGTAGTTGAGGACCGGGAGCCCCGGAGCCTTCCTCAGCCCATGGTGGAACGATTCCTCGGCGTCGCTCACGCGACCGAGGGCCAGCTGGATCGTCCCGAGCGTGTCGTGGAATTCGGCGGGGAGCTTCGCCGGGTCGACCTTCTTCGTCAGCCCCGCGGCCAGCTCGAGCGCTTCTTCCGACCGTCCGAGATAGCTGTGCAGGATCCATGCCTTGTTGTTCACGGCTTCGACCGAGGTCGGCATCTTCGCGAGGACGGCGTCGTATTGAGCGACCGCTTTCTCGAACCAGCCGCGAGCCTGGGCGGCATCCCGCTCTCCCTCGGCGAGCGAGAGGAGGAGGTCGCCGTGATTGAGATGCGCCGCTGCGTTGTCCTTCAGTTTCTCGGAAGCCTGTTCGGCGTACGGCAGCGCGATCATGAGGTGCCCGGTCTTGTGGAATCCGACCGATGCGGCGAGCTGCATGTTGCCGGTCGAGTCCTTCGCGGTCGCGGCCTCCACGACCTTACGAGCCTTCTCGAGATCGGCCGAATCGACCTTGCCCGTCTCGGGTCTCGGCTCGGCCAAGAGCCGGATGAGGAGCGAGAGCCCGCCCGCGTCGTTGGGACGCCCCGCGAGACCGGCCTCGAGCGCGGCGACGGCCCCGGCGCGATCCCCTTGGGCCAGCCGGATATCCGCGATCGCGTGATGAGCCTCGGCGAAGTTGGGGGCCTTCGCGATCGCCTTTCCGAGCAATTCCAGAGCCTGAGCACGTCGTTCGGCGATCTGGGTCGTCGACCCCGGACCCTTCGAGAGCGCCTGAGCATGAAGCAGGACGACCGCCGGTTGATCGGGATCCGCATCGAGCAGGAACCGAGTGTGGCGCGAAGCCTCCTCGAATTTCTCGATCGCCATCAGGGCCCGAGCGAGTTGAAGACGGACCTCGGGCAGACGCGGGTTCCGCTCGAGCCCTTCCTCCAGCGCCGCGGCCACCTCGCGCGTCTGGTTCTGCACCCCGTAGATCTGAGCACGGAGCAGAGATCCGACAGCCGAGTTCTTCGTGAGACGGTCGACCTCGCGAGTCAGCGCGATCGCTTTGGTGAACTCACCCTTCCGCGCGGCGAGTTCGCTCTCGAGCTGGACGAAGGTCGAGTCGTCGGGGTACTTCGTTCGAGCTTCCTTGATCAAAGTGGCCGTTCTCAGATTCAGACCGTCCGCGGCCTGGATGTCGGCCTTGCCCGCGGCTTCGATCGCCTGAGCCGCCACCAGTCGAATCCGTTGCGCGGCGAGCGAGGCATCCGCCGGAGCCTCGGCCATGAGTTCGATCGTGAGCTTTTCCGCCGCGGCGTAGTCGCGTCGATCGCGGTGCTGCTCCAGCAAGATCTTCCGCCAGGGGCCCTTGGGGTCGGCCTTTGCCTTCGACTCGACGAAGGCGTTCGCCGCGGCGCTCGAGTCGGAGAGCGTGAGCACGCGCGCCTTGGCCTGGACGAGTTCGACCGAGCCGGGCTGAGCCTCCAGACCTTGGTCGAGGACCGCGAGAGCCCGCTTCAGACCGGTGTCGGTGGGCGGAGTCACGTTTTCGATCGCCGCGAGCATCAACGTGAAGACCACGGGGCTCTTGGATCGGTCGGGCGTGCTCGCCATCGCCTTGCGGATCAGCGCGATCGCCTCGGGGTTCTTGCCTTCGCCGGCGAGCATCTCGGCACGAATCACGACCGCGGCGGGATGCCCGGGGTTCTTGGCCAGCACGCGCTCGAGCTGGGCCGTCGCGAGTGCGGGCTCGCCTTCGCTCGCATAGTACTTGGCCGCCTTCACGCGTTCGTCGTCGCTCGGCCCCTCGGCCGATTCCGTGAGCAGCGAGGCGATCTCCGCCTTGGCCCGCTCCCACTCTCGCTTGGCCGTGTGTGCCGCGACGAGCTGCCAGCGGACTCCGCGAGCGACTCCCCCCTGAGCACCCGAAGCGAGGACGCCTTGATATCGTGAGATGGCAGCATCGACATCGCCCGATTGGAGCGAGAGGTTCGCCAAGGCCGACTGGGCGGCGGTCGCGAGCGACAGGTTCTCGTCGATCTCCTTGACCGAGCCGCCGCGAGCCAGGTTCTCGAAGACCTTGGCGGCTCCGCGCGGATCGTTGCGGCCGTCGAGTTGAGCCTTCCAATACTGGACGATCTTGTTGTTCGGGTCTTTCTCGAGAGCGGTCGTGAAGTGGCGAGCCGCCGCCGCGGAATCGCCTCGTGCCAGAGCGAGCTGAGCCTCGAGCACGTCGCTCGTCGCGGCGTTCTTCCATCGCGTGCGGACCTTGGCGATCGTGGCCGCGGCCGCGTCGAATCGAGCGGCCTGGATGTCGATCAAGGCGAGCTGGACCAAGGGCGCCGAGCTCTCGCTCTTCTCCGAGAGCTTCAAGAGCAGGGCCCGGGCCTCCTCCGGTCGATTCAGCGACTCGACGAGGACCTGGGAGCGCGTCTGGACGACGAGAAGATCGTCGGGATCGACCTCGAGGAAGGCCGCGAGCAGCCGGTCGGCCTCGGCCGCCTTGCCGTCGCGGACCAAGAACGACGCTTCGAGGGCGGCCAGATCCGCGCTCCGAGGATGGGCCTTGCGAGCCGCGGCGAGCCGTGCGCGAGCATCATCGGTCCGCCCGAGCTCCTGGAGCGTCAAGACAGCGAGTTGCTCCGCTCCCGCCGATCCGAAGCCGGCCTTCGTCATGCTCTCGATGCGGGTCAGGGCGTCGGCCGCGCGGCCAAGCATGATCTCGATCTGAGCCAGGCGCAGGTGGATCGCCGGCGTCTGGGGCTGGCCATGCTTGAAGGCCAGCGTGTATTCCGCGATCGACTTCTTCAACTCCTCCGGAGCGCGACGAGCCTGGTGGATCTCGGCCTTCAGCAGATGGAGCGTTCCGGCCAGGTCCTTCGATCGGCGGCCCGCCTCGACGTCGGCGAGCAAGGCGGCGACGATCGGTTCAGCGTCCTCCGGATATCCCCCCTGCACCATCGACCACGCAGCCCAGACCAGGTACTGGATGTCGAGGTTGCCCATGCGGAGGGCTTTCTGGAGATACTGGCGTCCGAGCGAGACCTCGCGTGAGATGATCAGCGCGACTCCATAGCGGGCCTGCGCCTCGGAGAGGTCGGAGAGTTCCGTCGCGGCGATCTCGAGGTGAGAGACCGCCGAGGCGCGGAGCCGATTCGCTTGGGCGACGGCCTCGGGCGTGACCTTGGCGTCGTCGGAATCGACGCCCGCATGTTCGAGGTCGATCGCTCCTTGGAAGAGATGGCCGAGCGCCTGGAACCGCTTGTTGGTCGCCTCGAGCAGGGCCTTGATGTGCGACGCGGCTTTCTCGTAGCGCTGCTCGTCCTTCGTGTTGCCGAGGATCGACTCGACCGCGAGAGCGTGGAGCCCCTGTGCGGCCTCCGACTTGCCCTGCTTGGCCGCCAGCGGCGAAGCGAACGCGCTCTCCACGACCTCGAGGCACTTGTCGCGTCGGTCGCGGAATCGCAGGTGATCGGCGTAGGTCAGATAGACTCCGAGATCGGCTCCACGCTCGTCGGCGACCGCCTTCTTGAAGATCGCCTCGGCGACGGTCTCCAACCGATCGGTGAGCTTCTCGACGGTGGCCTTGCCTGCCGGATCGGACGCCGCGCCGACCTGTGCGAGGTCGCGCTGGGCGGCTTCGATCACCAGACTCACCCGCGCGGACCGGCTGGAGGGAATCCCGGCTCCACTCGTGATCGCCTCGGCAAGTGTGCTGAGAGCCTCGACCTTGGAGGCGAGCTTCGCCGGGTCGACCGTGCGGTGGACGTCGAGCGCCCGGAGCTTGAGCAAGGCCATTTGGTCGAGCGGAGACGCGCCGGGCGCGAGCTTCTCCTCGGCGATCTTGCTCGTGATCCGGTCCAATTCGGCGTCGCGATTGCCGATCTGAGCCAGCCGCGCGGCGATCCAGTCATTCTTGATCGTCCGAGGCCGGATCTTCTCGAGCACGTCGAGCCGGCGCTGGATCTCGGCGGTGTTCGGGGCGGTCTGCTCCACGGCGTCGGCGGCGACCACGTAGTTCGCGACTGCGTCGTTCGGCTCGACCGTGAGCAGTTCCTTGGCCCAGAAGACCGAGTCGATCGAGTCGTCGAGTCGAATCGCCTCTTCCAGCAGAGTTCGGCGCGGCGACGCCAGCGAGGGCCCGAACCGTGCCGCCTCCTTCAAGGCGGTGTAGAAGTTCCCCCTCAGCCGTGTTTCGTTCTCGGCACCGGCCGTGGGCAGCCAGGCCTTGTAGAACTCGGCCAGCTCCTCTTGGAACTTGGGATCACGCGCGGCGTGCTGCAGCGCCTGCTTGTAGAAGATCTCGGCATTCTTGAACTGTTTCGCGTCGCGCGAGGCACGCGCCTGGGCGAGAATGCCCTCGACGCCTCGAGGCAGCATGACCATCGTGATCGCCACGAGGCCGATGACGGCGACGGTGATGAAGACGCCGGAGAGGATGAGCAGGGGTTTCCATCGGACGGTCATCGGGCGCAACTCCTTGGGCTCGCTGGTGCCGAACCGGGCCGGATGTCTTCCCCGGGCGATGACCCTCGTGGTCGTCGCATCCGGCATCGGGCACGGTCGCTCTGGAAATCCTGAGGCAGGGCCGAAGAGGAATCGAGGTTCCCTCGGCTCGAAGAGGCTGCTCGCGGCGATCCGGGCAATCGATGCGCCGGGCGTGAGCTTGGCCGCGGTCCACCCGACGGCCGTCTCTGAGCAGTCGGAATCGTGCAGGGCTCGACGACAGAGCCTCCACTCCGGGCGGGCGGCTCGAGCCGAGAACCTCCACGGTGCAACCGCGAGCTCCCCGGATCGACGCATCAACCGAAGAGCAGCGAGCATCCGATCACGAGCAATGCCGCGGCTCCGGCGAGATGGATCCAGGGCATCGCGCCCCGACCCTTCCATCGAGAAGCCGACGCGATCCGCCCGCCGAGTTCGGCGAAGAGCATCACGACGAGTCCCAACCCCAGGCTGAAGCAGGCCACGAGCATGCAGCCGAGCCAGGGTCTTCCGACCGCCGCAGCGATCGCGAAGACCGCGATCGCCTCCCAACAGGGCAGCGAGCCTGCGGCGAGTCCGAGGCGAACCAGGCCGCCGGCGCTCGGCTCGCCGACGATCCCCCCGTCCGCGGAGGTCGAGTCGCCCCGAAGCAGTCGTCCCAGTCGCCAAGCACCGGTCGCCGCGATCGCGAAGCCGGAGAACGTGAGGAGTGATCGCTGGACCAGGGAGTGATCCGTCGAGCCGGTCGCCGCCAGGCCTACCGCGACGATCACGACGAGCCCGAGGTGAGCCGCAGACGCCGAAGATGCGAGGATCAGGGCCGTGCGGCGAGGTCGCGTCGACCCCACGCTCCCGGCGACCGCAAGCATCTTGCCGTGGCCGGGTTGGATGCCGTGGAGCATCCCGATCACGACGGCGAAGAGTCCGAGCCCCAGGTGCCCGAGGAGATCGTCGGGAGGACGATCGAGAAGCCGCGTCAGTCGCGATCCACTCGTTGCGCGGACGGTCGTCTCGTCCCGCGTCTCGGTCGTGATCGCGGACGGGACGGACGCTCGAGAGGACGCTTCGGCCGGTCCGAAGACGACCTCGACTTGTTTCGAACGCAGCTCTTCGGAGTCGGTCAGTTCCCAGACCGGGCGCACGGCGATCGCTTCGACGTCGGTCGGCAAGTCGTCGCCCTCGACGCGAACACCGGGGAGCCCCCGAACGGCGAGACGGGACGTTCCCTCGCTCGAGGCATAGTTCGTGTCCTGGATCTTCGCGCGGCCGCGCTCCGGAACCGCGGCTCGAAAGTCGAAGAAGAACCGCGGGTGGTCCTCGACGACCAGGCGATACCCGCGACAGTCCCAGTCGCGGGGCTCGCCGTCGATCGTCAACAGCAGGCCGCGGGCGTTGAGAGGACCGACCACTTCGCCGTATCGTCGAAACCAGGTCGGCCGATCGGCGCCTTCGAGGGCTCCGATCAACGAACGGAGATCGGTCGTGAGCGTCAACTCGGCCATCGCGACTTCGTAAGTCGCGCGGATCTCAGCCGGCGCGATCTCGACCTGGATCGAGCGATCGACGCGGGCGTTGGGAATGTCGTGCGCTCGAGCCGAGGAGATCAACGCCGGCACGAGGCCCGCGATCGCCGCGACTCGGAACCGCCGGGACGCAAGGCTCAATAGAACTTCATCAAGGCACGGTCGACCATGTAGGTCACCATGTCCTTGCTCACGGGCTTGGCGAGCACGCAGAACGCCTGAGCGGAGAGCGCCTTGCGCAGCAGGCTCTCGTCGCGCTCGGCCGTCACGAGGATCACGGGGAAGACGCCCTTGATCTGGCGGACGATGCCCATCGTCTCGATGCCGTCGAGCTTGGGGAGATGGAGATCCATCAGGGCGAGGTGCACATCGTCGCGTTGGACGATGTCGATGGCTTGCTCGCCGCTCTCCGCCAAGAGGATCCGGTAGCCGTTGCGTTCGAAGATATCGCGAAACGTTTCCCGGCAGGCGGGATCGTCGTCGGTCACCAGAATCGAATAGTCGCGATTCGAGATCATGACGCCCGCTGAGGGTCAGGACCGGAGGAAGACTCTGGACGCAACACTGCAATTCTCGGACCGGAACGCGGAGTTGTCAAAGGCGATCCGGCGTCGGTTTTCCCAAGGGCTTGATAATACAGGGGAAATGACGGATGACCGTTTCGCGTGGAGAGGCCGCCGCCGGCCTCTCCTGCCGCGGATGCGCGCCGGAATGGCAGTCAACGCGTGACGCCGGCGGCCGGAGGACCGCTGTCGGCCGCAGCGCCGGCTCGCGCCAGCCGACTCAGGAAACCGCCCGAACCCCACCGTTGGTTCACGTCGAACGCCGAGGCGACCGCCAGATCCGGGAGGTTCGGCTTCACGTCGCGAAAGACGTAGCGCTCTTGGAGCTCGCCCGCCGGGGTCTTCTCCTCGACGATCGCGGGCAGCCCCGTGCTCTGGTCGAGGTAGACGACCCAGCGCTCGCCTTTGGGACCGACCCGCGTGAGCTTGTGGCAGGGCTTGCCGAATTCCTTCGGCGTCTCGATCCCGGCGTAGACGAGTCGATTCGGCCCGGTGGTCACCGCGAGGCCGCCTTCCAGATTCGCAACGATGTTGTCGAACCCGGCTTCGGTGATCGGATGCCGACTGTTCTTCATCACGAGCGGACTGTCGGGCGGGAGCGAGAGACGCGGAATCGGAACGACCGCATTCGGCATGTTCACGTGCATCAAGCCGCCGTTCTCCGACGCCGAGTAGATCACCTCGCGTCCCTTGCTCGAGCCGTTCGGCCACTCGAGACGAACCGCCTTCGGCGAGCGCCTGACGCTGAGGACGACGTCCTCCTCGGGGAGCAGGACCCCGCCGACGCGCTCCTGTCGATGAAGCGCGACCTGGTAGGTCTTCATCGCGTCGAGCTTGCGTCGGGCGTTCTTCACCACCGTCTCGGCCGAATCGGCCGGGGCGGTCGGCTTCGTCGCCGACGGGGCGGGATCACGCGGAGCGGCGGCGAGAGCGGGTGTGCGCGAGGCTTCGGTCGCCGGGCCGAGATCCACCGGGCTCGGGGCCCGACCGGGCGGCGCGAGGGGAGGCAGACCCGTCGAGCGGAGGCTCGTGCCCGAGTCGTTCGAAGCGAGCGCTTCCGGCGCGGGGTTGGAGGGCGTCGGCAGCGAAACGGGCCGACCCAGACCGACCAGTTCGCCTTGAGGAACTGCCGGTTCGAGTCCACGGACCGTCGGGTCCGGTCCCAGCGAAGCCGGAGTCGGCGTCGCGTCGACGAGCGCCTCGTTGGGGACGGCGGACTCGCCCGGATGCCGGCCCGACGCGTTGTGGTGCGCCAGATAGGGGTCCATGACCTCGGGACGCATCGTCCCGAGCATCGGCGGAGGGAGTTGATTCGTTCCGTGAAGGTTCGAACACCCGGCCGCTGCGAGCATGCCCAGCACCAGGCATGCCGGCACACGACGGCCACGAGCGTTTCGTTCGGCGGAGTCCATCGCCGGATCCATGTTCCGCGTCTCCCCCCTTGGCGGGGATCTCCGAGAGAGAACGGTCGAGGCGCCTTCACCAAACCTGGTGGGAGTCGACGTCCTGCGATCTCCGAGGGCACCGCGATTCGAGTCGGATAGCACAATCCGACGCGACGGGCAAGGCGAGTCTCCGACTCGCGCGGTCGAGGCTGGTCGGCCTTGCGGTCGACTCTCGTCGGTTGCGGTCAATCCGCGGCGCGTTCCAACTGGTCGAGGAGTTGGAATCCGTGGATCGCCTCGAGATCCGAGAGTAGACAAGGCTGCTTATACTGTTCGACCGTCCCGCCGCTCCGGGCGAGCCTTCTCTTCTGGAAATCGACCCACGATCCCGCCGGGATGCGCTGAATGCGGATTGGGCCGAGTCGACAGGTCGACCGCTTGTTCTCGTACTCGACGTTGACCCGCTGCAGTTCCGCCTCCACGGCCGAACCGAGTCGCTCGCGGATCGCTTCGTCGGTCAGGTCGCTCTCTTCGATGAGCAAGTGATAGTGCGGCGGATCGCCCCAGCTCGGCAGGAGCAGGAACGAGCGCAGCGAGAGTCCCAGCGCACGCTGAGCCGTGTTCACCGCCTCGACCACTTGGAACTCCGAGAGCTTCTCGCCGGTCAGGCTCGAGAAGTGCGCGCCTTTGTTCTTGAAGACGAGCCGAGGGGCCCTGCCCTGGAACCCGACGCACTCCACGAGGTCGTGGATCAGGTATCGGTACAGGCCGCCCGCCGTGCTCGGGACGATGAAGTAGCGCCGGCCGACCTCCAACTCATGCCCGAGCTTGGTCGGCGGCTGTTCGGAGTCGGCCGACTCCTCGGGGATGAACTCGAAGAAGTGATGCCGAATGTCGAGGATGCCCGCGGGCGTGCCGTTCTCGGTGGGGATCGTGAATCGGCCCTCGGAGGCGATCAGGCCGACATCGCGGACCGGCTTGTCGCCGAAGTACTCGGGGTAACCGGAGAGATAGGCACCCATCGTGCCTCCCGTCCAGTTCGAGAGGAACTGGAGGTTCGGCCAGTAATCCTTGGGGAGCAATCGCCCGGTCCGGTCGACGATCGCCTCGAGCCGACGAGCGGCGGCCCTCCTGCGCCGGCGGACCCCTCGTCGAAACGTCGCCGCGACGTCGGCCGGGATCTGCCACTTCGGGTCGACGGCGCCGTCGTGGAGGTCTCGGATCAACGTCTGCTTCTCGCGATCGCCCAACCGCGCAATCGCGAGGATCGTGCTGGGATTGGCGGCGATGACCGTGCCGACGTTTCGATGAACCGACATTCTCAAGGCGACATAGTATTTGGATTCGATGTGCTTGATCCGCGAGGCGGCCGCGGGCATGCAGTAGGTGATGCGGACGAGCGGGCTCTGCATCGAGGCGGTCAATCCCGTGATCGCGCCGCAGGGAATCCCCCCCGGGGTCATCGACTCGCGCCAATCGCTCGCGAGTTGCAGGATCGGGAGCATGCCGCGCGACAGCATCGGCGGATGGTCGAGGAATGCGAGGATGCCCCAGATCAGCCAGCCTTCGCGGTAGTCCTCGAGCGACTGCGAAGTGACCGGGATCGTCTTCGGGCGGTTGGTCGTGCCCGAGGTCATCGCGAACATGTGGACCTTCTCGCCCTCTCCGAAGAGGGCCGAGAGATCCCCGCGGCGGACGCTGTCGATGTACGGCTCGTGGCCCTCGTAGCCTCGAAGGGGGACTCGGGCTCGGTAGTCGTCGATGCCGCGGATCGAGTCGAAGCCGTGATCCCTGCCGAATCGGCTGGTCGCATGCCGACGCAGCCGCGCGAGAAGGAGCTGTTCCTGGACGACGTCGGCCGTTTCGCACTGCTTCAGGAACGTCCGTGCGAGTCGTTCGCCGCGACGAATCAGCGGCATTCCCGCATACTTGCGGATCAGGTCCCAGATGAGCATGGCGATCGCCTCCTTGCCGTCGTGCCGCGATCCGTGGGAGAGGAAACGGGGAAGGGACGCGACTCCCTTCTCCCGTTCTGGATCCGTCGCTGATCGGGTCAGACCGAGACCTCGTCTCCCGAGGCGATCCCGGAGACGACCGACACCGCTTCGCCCCCGGCGCCGAGGGAAGACGCTTCGAAGCTTCGAGCCTCGGGTTCGGCCGTCCCCTCCGCCGCCGCGACCGTTCGCGGTGCGGCCGAAGCGAAGAACTCGCTGACGCGCTTGCGGTAGAGATCGGGTTGCGTCTCACGGCACCGGTTGTGCTTCGCCTTCGGCACGATCCAGAGGTCGCGAGGTTCGCCCGCGTGGGCGAAGAGCCCCTTGGCGATGTCGACGCCGATATACGCGTCCTTCTCACCGTGGATCATGAACAGCGGCCGAGGCGCAATCCGAGAGGTCGCTCGCTCGACGTCGGGAAAGCGGCAATGCAACCGCTTCTGCGATCGCTTTCGCGCCACCCAGCCGAGGAAGTCGAAGACTCGGCGAGGCATACGCGACCAGACCGTCTTCGAGCCGACGTAGATCTCGGCCCAGCGGTGGATGTACGCCTGCATCGTGCCGCGTGTCGGGAACGCGCCGTCGGTGAGCACGCCCCAGATCGACATATCCTTGCCGGCGACGGCCAACGCGGTACCGCCGCCGCGACTGATCCCCATCAGGCCGAATCCCGCCGGATCGTGATCCGGGCGGCTCCGGAGATAGCGAAGCGCCGCGCGAAGGTCGGCGATCTCGTGGTCCGTGACCCACTGGAGCGGGCGATAGTGGCTGTCCGACTGGCTCTCGCCGTGGTTCCGGAAGTCGAAGGCGAAGAGGTCGAAGCCCTCGGATCGGAGGTGATCGATGTAAGGCAGCATCGACCAGCGATCCGAGAGGTATTCGTGGCAGAACACGATGACACCGAGACGACGCTCCGTGTGCGCCGGGAGATAGCAGCCGGCGAGTTCGAGACCGTCGCCCGTGCGAAACCGCACGTTCTCGACGTCCACCAGCGGGCTCACCCGAAGCGGAAGGAAGAGCGGCTTCTCCTCGAAGATCCGGCCGACGATCGGCGCGTAGCGAACCGCGACGTAGATCAAGAATCCGACGATCCCCGCCCCGACGAGCGCAAGGGCCGGAATGATCGAGCTGACGATGAACGACACGGGCGGGCTCCCAATTCCTCGCCGGCGGACCGACCTGGGTGCGTTTTCTGGGCGGATTCCGAGTCGAGTCTCCGACCTCCCTGGAGCATCGTGGAGACTCGCTCGGCGGAATCACAAGAGTCTAACACACTCAGCCGGCGTACCGCCGGAGAATCAGGGTGATATTCTGCCCGCCGAAGCCGAAACTGTTCGAGAGAGCGATGTCGACTCGCTTCTCACGCGCCTGGTGCGGAATGTAGTCGAGGTCGCAGTCGTCGGCCGGGTTGTCGAGGTTGATGGTCGGCGGAACGACGCTGTCGCGAATCGCGAGCAGACAGACGATCGCCTCGACGCTTCCCGCCGCCGCGATCAGGTGGCCCATCATGCTCTTCGTGCTCGAGACGGGCACCTTGTAGGCCGCCTCGCCGAAGCTCTTCTTGATCGCGAGGGTCTCGATCGAGTCGTTGACCGAGGTGCTCGTGCCGTGGGCGTTGATGTAGTCGACCTCGTCGGGTCGAATCCCGGCCTGCCCCAGCGCTTCGTGGAGGCAGGCGATCGCTCCGCGGCCTTCCTCGTGCGTGTCGGTGAGGCGAAACGCGTCGGCAGTCGATCCGTAGCCGACGACCTCGCCGTGGATCGTCGCACCTCGGCGCAGCGCGTGCTCCAATTCCTCGAGGACCACCATCCCCGACCCTTCGCCGAGAATGAAGCCGTCGCGATCGCGGTCGAACGGCCGCGAGGCCCGTTCGGGTTCGTCGTTCCGGGTCGACAAGGCGGTGAGCAGGTTGAACCCGGTCACGCCGAAGGGGTGGATCATGCTGTGCGTGCCGCCCGAGAGGATCACGTCGGCATCGCCGCGTCGGATCAAGGCGGTCGCCTCGCCCATCGCCTGCGAGCTCGCCGCGCACGCCGTGAGACAGTTCGCGTTGACTCCCCGGGCGCCGAAGAGGCCCGCGAGGTGGCCGCCCGGCGTTCCCGGCTCCTGCTCGGCCTCGTGGATCGTGTGCAGCTCCTTGACGCCGAGTCGGAGGAACTCGGTCGTGCGGACGCGGTTGTCACCGCGACTGGTCCGGCTCAGGAGGCTCACGAACCGCGGAAAATCCTGCTGCCCTTCGCCCGAGCCGAGGTAGACGCCGAATCGCGATCGATCGAGCGACTCGTACTCCTGGATTCTCGAGTGATCGATCGCCATCTTCGCCGCCGCGATGGCGAAGCGAGTGTTGCGATTGTGTTCCTTCCAGCGCTCGGCGTCCTCGCCGATGTAGTCGGCGAGGTCGAAGCCCTTGGCTTCGGCCGCGATCCGCGTCGGGAAGGCCGACGCGTCGAAGAGCGTGATCGGTCCGACGCCGCTCTTGCCGGCGGTGAGCGCCGACCAAGTCGTTTCGAGGTCGCGCCCCAGCGGCGTGACCATCCCCATTCCGGTGACGACGACGCGACGGGCCATGCGAACGAGTCCTCCGAGCCGGCGAACCGGCCGAGCCGCCCGCTGCGATCCCCGGCTCGGACGAGTCGGATGAAAGGCGCGGGCTGATGAACAGTCGGTCGAGTAGTCGGGTCAGGACGCCGAGGGTTCGCCGCGAACCACCAGTGCGGCAGCCTGCCCGTGTCGGGTGAAATTCGTGTTGAGGAAGATCGGGTTCGACGTTTCGCGAGGCTCGCCCCGCACCAGGTCGAGACGGCACTCGGGATCGGGATCGTCGCAGTTGAGAGTGCCCGGGATGCTCCCGCGATTCACTCCGAGCAGGCTGCAGACCAACTCGACGGCGCCGCAGCCCGAGACGAGGTTGCCCATGTATCCCTTGAGCGCGGTCACCGGGACGGCCTCCGCGCCGAAGACCCGATTCAAGGCCCGAGCTTCGGCGAGATCCATCTCGACGGTCGCCGCGCCGTGGGCGTTGACGTGGCCGATCGCGCTCGGCTCGAGTTGGGCGTCCCGCAATGCGGCGCGGACGGCGATCTCGGTTCCGATGCCCGACGGGTCGATCCCGCCGCGTGGATTGGCGTCGCAGCCCGAGCCGTAGCCCAGGATCTCGCCGTGGATCGTCGCGCCCCGGCGCTTGGCGTGCTCGTACTCCTCGAGGACGAGAATCCCCGCCCCTTCGCCCGCGATCCAGCCGTCGCGGCGTGCGTCGAACGGTCTGCAAGCCTGGCGAGGGTCGCCTTGCCAGTGCGACATCTGGCCGAGGAGCGACATCCGGATCAGGCTCAACGGATGGATCTTCGAATCGGCGCCGCCGGAGATCATCACGTCGGCACGCCCCGAGGCGATGATCCGCGTCGCCTCGCCGATCGCCGTGTTCGAGGCGGCTTCCGCTTCCGTGATCGAGTTGCTCGGACCTTGACAATCCATCAAGATCGAGATGTGGCAGGCGAGCATGTTCGGAAGATACTTCAACAGCCAGATCGGCGGGATGAGCGGGATCGCATCCTTGCCGTAGGCGTGATAGTCGAACGAGTCGTCCTCGCGGGTCGCGAGGTTGATCGCCGGGGCGAGTTCGTCGAGTTCGGTCGAGATCAGGCCCGCGCCCAGGTCGACGCCGAATCGCGTGGGGTCGACTCCCCCGTCGAGCAGACCCGCGTCGGCGACCGCGAGTTCGGCGCCCGCCACGGCGAGTTGGATGTCGCGAGCCATGTACTTGAGGCTCTTGCGAAACGCCGTCTTGTGCTTGGCCGAAACCAGGGCCTTGGGGTCGAAATCGGGGATCTCGCCCGCGGCGTCGGTCGAGAGACCGTCGATCGGGAACTGACGAATGCGGTCGACGCCGCTCCGTCCCGACGAGAGGGCGGCCCACACCGCGGCCGGACCCGTGCCGATCGGAGTGATCAAACCGATGCCTGTGATGACGACCCGACGCTCGGAACGAACCATGGGGGAACGCGTCCCTCTTTGACGGTCGAAACGGGTTGCGGAGGTGTGCGGACGAAACGGCGAGAACGCCCCGGTCGGCCGCGGCGAGACTCAGCGATCGGGTTCCTTCGGCGCGGGCTCGGCCACCCCGTTCGAGGGAGGCAACGACTCGGAAGCCGCCTCAGCCTCCTTGGCCCGCATCTGTGCCTTGGCCATGTCGAGCACGCCGAGCATCTGCTGCGTGAAGACGAAGTTCTTCGGGCCGAAGATCTGATTCGCCCTCGAATTGTCGAGGTGGGCGAACACGATCTCGGCGTCGGCGAGCAACTCGCCCTCGAGGAACGCCTTCGCCTCCACGACCGCTCCCTCGCTCCGAAGGTCGGTCAGAGTCACTTCGTAGATCAACTGGTCCCCCGCGCACGCCACTCCGAAGAATTCGGCTCGAGGGATCTTGGCGAGTACGACCTTCTCGACGAATCCGCCGGCTTCACCCACGAGGATCCCGCCGGTTTGGGCCAGACCCTCGATGATCAGCGACGCCGGCATCACCGGGTAGCCGGGGAAGTGGTCGTGCAGGTGCTCTTCCGCGAGCGTGAGATTCTTGATCGCGCGGGCGAACTGCCCGCTCCGAAATTCCGTGAACTTGTCGATCCAGATCCAACGCATCGAAGAAGCCCACCCGTCGGGAGTACGACGATTCCTCGCATTCGCGAGTTCGAGAGGTCAAGGGACCGACCAGCGACGATCGACGAGGAATCGGCGGCCGATCCCATCCCCACCCGTGCGCCGACGGTCCCTTCCGAAGAGGGGACGCGTCGGCCATTCGGGCCGGGGATCTCGATCGGACGGCGCGAACCCGATCAGGCGGAGAGCTTGGTCGCCACGTACTGGACGAGCATGTCGACCGTGTACAGGTCCGACATCTTCTCGACCTGGGGATCCTTCGCGAACTCGGTGAGATCGACGTACGGCATCTTGCTCCGCAGTTCCTCGATCCCCTTCTCGGTGAGCTTGCCGTCGTGGATCATCTCCGGATCGGCCGCCACGTTCTCGGGGAAGAGCTCGCCGCGCGGGATCTTGATGCCGAAGTTCCGCTCGAGACGGAAGACGATGTCGAGGAAATCGATCGACTCGGCGCCGAGGTCGCCTTGGAGCGTGGCGTCGTGACGCACGTCGTCCTCATCAACCCCCAGCGCGTCGACCAGCGTCGTCTGGACCTTCTGGAAAATCTCGTCGTTCGTCGGCATGACATCCTCGAAAAAAGTACGGGACACGTTCGCCCGAATCCCCTCACACCGCGCCCGTTCCAAGCGGACACGACACCGTCTCTTCCTAAGTTCGGCGAATCGCGCTCGATGACTTCAAGAGTCCGACCGGAGCGACGGTCCCGAAGGCGACCCCTCCGTTCACGGAGACGAGGTCGACTGGGGCGATCTTACTTCGGAACGACGTCATCTTGCTGAGTTCACCCGTTTTCTGCAACGTCAGCCTGGAGCCGGGGGGCCTCAGACGACCGGAACCACCGCCGCCCGGTCCTCGGTCTGGGGCTCGCGGAGCATCGCCCGAGCACCCACCGATCCCTTGCGCAGCGTCGCATAGAGGTCCCTCAGATGAGACACGATCAGGGCGTCGGTCGTGTGCAGACCCGGCTCGCGGTCGCGAAGATTGTAGCGCGTCACCGTGAAGCGGCCCTTCACCATCTCCTGACCCTCGATCACACCCACGCCCTTGAACGTCGCTTCGCTCGCGTCGTGGCTCACCAGCTCCACCTTGAGCTGGAGCTGACGACCCGGCTCCACGAAGCTCCCGTACTTGATCGTCTTCGCCTGCTTCAACACGATCACGCTGTGGGCGAAGTCCTCCATCTCCCGAATCAGCCACGCACCCGCTTGGGTCAGGGCTTCGAGCATCAAGACACCGGGCATCACGGGAAAGCCCGGGAAGTGGTCGGCCAGGTATTCCTCGGCCAACGACAGGTTCTTGATCGCGACGAGCGACTTGCCGGAATTCAACTCGGTGATCCGGTCGATCAGGACGAAACGCATGGATGGCCCCAGGGGTGTCGAAGGTCCCGCTCATCGGACCTGGACGGTGTGGTCGCGTCGGGTCAGGGCACGGCGCAATCCCAAAGCAATTCGGGTATTATAGCTCGGGACCAACCCGCGAGCAAGCAATCGGCGTCCCCTCGTCGCCGACCGCTCGACCGCTCGCAAGCGGTGCTTCACCGTGAGTTTACATCGTTCCTCGACAAGGTCAAAAAACTCGGAAGATTTTGCCTGGAATCCGCAGTCTTCCTGGATTCAACCCCGCCTCGGCCCGATCGAGGGCCGACCCGTGACAAACTACGACACTCGCCGGCCCTCGGCCGACAGCGCTGCGCTTTTCCAACGACCGATATGCGCAGCGTCCCAACCCACGATATGATGAACTGACGGCGGCGCGGGAATCGAGGAGCCCGATCAACGGAAGGGGGCGGGATGAGCGGCACTGGTGTCTCGATCCTCCTCGTTGCCCTGGCCACGCTCCAACTCCCCCCCTCCGCCCCGGTTTGGTCGCCCGACGGCAAGCGCCTCGCCTTCACGACCGTCGACGATCCCCGCGCGCTCGAGCTGTTCCGAGCGAGTTCGATCCTCGAGGGCGACGCTCGTGCGAACGCGTCCGAGAAACCGATCGGAAGCGATCCGGTTCGGACTCGGCTCTGGATGACGCGTCCCGACGGGACCGATCCAGTCCTCCTCCTCGAATCCGCCCACCCGCTCGGCAAGGCCGCCTGGAAGCCCGACGGCACCTCGATCACGATCGCTCGGGTCGTCCCGGGCGGCGCGGGACGCTCGGTTCTCGAGATCCTCGACGTCCGGTCGCCGCTCCTCCCGACGGTCCTCTTCTCCGAGGAGTTCGTCGGGGATGCTCAGGCGATCCTGGCCCGGACGCCCGCCTGGAGCGTCGATCGGGCTCACCTCGCAATTCCGCACGCCGATCCTCCCGGACTCGCCTTGATTCGACTCCCGCAGCGCCAACTGGTGACGATCATCGAGGAGGGAGACTCGGCCGGTTGGTCACCCGACGGCGGGCGGCTCGCCTTCGTGAAGCGAGGGGCGACCGACTCTCTCTGCTACTTCGAGCTGAGACGCGGACAGCCCCGACACCTCCTCGATCTGGGACGAGCCGACCAGGTTCCGGTCTGGACCAGAGACAGCCAGTCGTTGGTCGTCTCGGCGAGGCACGCGCGCGCCCTCGGCGCGGCCGGGGCCGGGGGCGGAGCCGAGGATTCGCTCCTGCTCCGCATCGAGATCGAGACCGGTCGCGTCGAATCGGTCAGGGCGCTCGCCACGGAACACCCCGCCGGCGGTCCCGGATCGCCTCGTGTCTCCTTCGTCATGGATTCCGACGCCGAGAATCTCCTCTACTCGGTGGGCGTCGAGGGAACGGCCAGTTTCGTCACCTGGTTCCGACCGAGGGAGGGGTCGACCTTTCGGAAGTTCCCGGTGATCGACCTCTCGATCCCGATCGCCGAGATGTCGCTCTCGCCGAACGGCAGACTCCTCGGGCTGGGAATGGGGCGTCCCTCGGCCCGACTCTCGCCCGTCGTCTACGACCTCGAGTCGAATCAAGCGACGCTCCTCCTGCCCGACGACGTCTCGCGTCGCGCCTGGATCCAGTCGCTGAGTACGATCTGCCACGCCTTGATCCGCCTCTCGAGGGAGGGGCTCCGCGATCGTCGTCCCGCCCTCGTCTCTCCGAGCCCCGTCCCCATTCCCGGGGAACTCGACGACAACTCCGAGATCGCCTTTCGATTGCGGAGGATGTCGAGGCTGGGCAAGACGGCGGCCGACTCGGCATCGCTCGACGATCCCGGCAGCACCGCCCCGGACGAGGCCCGACTCCTCTTCGACCTCCTGTCCGGTGAGTTGGGTGCCTCTCGCACGACGATCGATCGGATCGAACGATCGCCTGGGTCCCCTCGACGGAATACGATCCTCCTCGGCCTTCGTGCTCAGGTCGCGCTCGCGGTCGGAGACTTCGACGCATTCGAGGCCGCCGTCGCGCTGCTCGAGCGGATCGAAAAGCCCGCTCGCCGGGAGTTGATCTTCGAGGGCGGAACGCCGCGTCTCGTCGATCTCGAACCCGTCGGCCCGCGATTCTCCTCCTCGCTGACGGCGGCTCGCAAGATTCTCGAGACCGACAAGCCCGGCGCCGAGCAGGGAGACCTCGAGGTCGAAAAGGTCGCCGATCCCCCTGCTCTGTTCCAGGGCGGGAACTTTCCGCGGCTCTTCCAGCCCGATCCTTTCGACCGCCCGGCCGTTCCCTGATCCTCCACGGCGAGGCCGCGACCGGTTCGTCAGAAGAGGGTGGCGAGGACCCCCTGGACCACGCGAATGATCGGCGTTCGCTCTTCGGGAGTGATCACGCCTCGGCGTAGGATCCCCTCGAGTCGCTCGCTCGCCCGCGACATCAGGAACGCCTGAGCTGCGTTGATCTTCAGGCGGTCTCGGTTCTCGAGCATGGTTCGAAACACCTCACGGATCGTCCGCGCCTCGGCGATCGAGGGCTCGGGGATCGACTTCCAGAGCGTGCGATCGGGACGATCCGCGGCGTTGCGCACGACTGCGTGGATCAGATTCGAGATCGCGGTGAACTTCGGGTAGTCGATCGTGGCCGCGACGTCGGTCGGCTTGTGGTAGTGCGGATTCTCGCCCGTCGAGAAGAAGAGGAAGGGCACGTTCCGGGAGCGAAACGGTCCGTAGTCGCTTCGGTCGACGAGGAGCACGTCGGCGCCGAGGATTCCGACTTCGAGCGGCGCGGAGCGAGCCGCTGCCTCGATCACCGACCGGTACTCGGGAGCATGCTCGGAACCCATCACGAACACTCGACGTTCGAAGATCCCCGCGAGGGCTCGCCCGATCATGTCCGCGGTCACGAAGAGATGGACGCTGGTCAGGTCGATCGGCGACTCGCGTGCGAAGTAGCGCGACCCCCAGAGACCCGCCTCCTCGAGGTCGAAGCCGACGAACGCGATGCTCCGCTTCGGTCGGATCGGGCTCTCCGCCATCACGCGCGCGGTCTCGAGCATCATCGCGACGCCCGTGGCGTTGTCGTCGGCGCCCGGATAGAGGGTGGAGCCACGGCGGCCGAGGTGGTCGAAATGCGCGGCGAGGATCACCCACTCCGACGCGAGTGCGGGATCCGAGCCGGGGAGGAACCCTCCGACGTTCTCTCCCGCGATGAAGGCGGGATCGACGCCGGGCACGGGTTGGCGGAATGAGCCCGCGAAGAGCGGGCGAAGGCCGATCCGGCGGAACTCCTTCTCGAGATACTCGCGGGATTTCTCGGCGTCGGGTCCGCTGCGGCCCCCGAATTCGGGAGAGGCCAGGGTTTCGACGTGCTCTCGGAGACGCGCCGGGTCGAGCGGGGCGGCCTTCGACGCGTCGCTCTTGCCCTCATCGCCCGCGATCGAAGCCGGTCCGACGATGCCGAGAATCGCGATGGCGAGGATCGCGCGGGCGAGCGGTCTCGCTGCAATCGGAACGAGGCTCGACACCCGATCGATCGGTCGATCCGCATCGATCGATCGGGTTTTCGCGACCCGATCGACTCGTACTTCCTCGGGGAAAAAAATCGTGAGCGGTCCGTCATCGCGAGTTGCGTGTGTCATGATGACCATGTTCGGGAATGGTGTCCCGCCCTACACGGAGGTGGATCGTGCGTTTCTCGATGATCAAGGCGCTCGCGTTCGCGGTGGTGTTCGTCGGCCTTTTCGGAACGGGCTCGGCGAAGGCTCAGGATTGGACCAGCTACCTGCACTGGCCCTACACGCCGCCCCAGGTTCCCGGCAACGGTTTCGAGTATCGCTCGCTCAACGACGGCTTCTACGTCTACCCGCGCGAGCAGCGAATCGTTCCGCAGATCCAGGGCCCGTACTACGACAACTTCTACGGCGGCCGACGGATCTTCGGGATTCGCAAGCCCCACGGCGGCGTCCACGGCCTCAACAAGATGCGCTACTACCAGGGCCACCACTTCGCGCTCGACGTCTTCTGATCGAGTCGGCGGTGGATCACTGAGAACATCCCGCGGGCCGCGCGACGTTCGAGTCGCGCGGCCCGCTCGCATTTCCGTCGAGCGGCCCACGCGATCCTCGATCGGTTCAGACCGAGCCGATGCCGCATGCGATCGAAAAATAGGCTTCGACGGCCGAGCGAACCTGGTCGAGTTCGATCCACTCGTCCTTCGTGTGAGCCTGAGCGATGTCGCCCGGCCCGAAGACGAAGGCGGGGAGCCCCGCGGCGGCGAGCGGACCGCCGTCGGTGCCGTAGGGCACGCCCTGAACGCTGGGAGCCCGACCGGTCGCGCGGGTGATCGCGTCGACGATCGGGGGAACCCACGATTCGAAGCGAGGCGCGAGCGCCGGCATGCGGACCCAAGGCGGCAGGAATTCGAGATCGTCGAGGCTGCCCAACTCGCGTTCGACCGCTTCACGGACGCGTTCGCGGCACTCGTCGGGAGTCTCGCCGGGAATCACGCGGCGATCGATCTCCACCTCGGCCCAGTCGGGCACGATGTTGACGCTCTGGCCGCCTTCGATGCGTCCGACCGAGAGACTCGGAGGGCCGAGAACCGGGTCGGGAGTCGACTTCGCGAGCTCGGCCGCATGATTGGCCAAGGCCGACACGACCTCCGCGATGCGGTAGATCGCGTTGCGCCCGAGTTGCGGCGTCGAGCTGTGGCAGGCCACGCCGCGGGCGCGGATCTTCCAGCGGACCGCGCCCTTGTGGCGATCGACGAGGTCGAGTCGGGTCGGTTCGGCGACGATGGCGAGATCCGCTCCGACAGGATTCTCCGCGAGATCCGACGACCCTATGTGGGTGTACTCTTCGTCGACCGTGCAGGCCATCACGACGGAGGCCGAATCCTCAGGGCGCTCGCGGACGAGCCGCTCGAAGGCGAGGAGCATCGCCGTCATCCCGCCCTTGACGTCGCACGAACCTCGGCCGTAGAGCCGGCCGTCGCGCACGACCGGGTCGAACGGGGCGATCGTCATTCCGTCGGTCGGGACGGTATCCTGATGGGCATCGAACAGCACGACGCGTTTCGAGCGCGGGGCGATGTATCGCGCAATCACGTTCTCACGCCCCGGCGCGATCATCCTGCGGGTCACGGGAACGCCGATCCGGCCGAACCAGTCCACCAGATACGCCGTCATCCCGCCCTCGAGATACCCCGTCCCCGCGACGCTTCGACCCATCGGGTTCACGCTCGGGATCGCGACCAGGTCGGACAGCAGACGGGTGACGGAGTCCACGGGCGTCTCGCGGGTCGGATGGAAAGAGTTCGCTCGAGCCTCGGGGCGGACAGGACGGAGTTCGTGCCGAGAGGCTCGAGTGCGACGCGACCAGGCCGGCGGCTCCGGCTCGGGCTCACTTCACTCGGCTGACGTACTCGCCGGTGCGCGTGTCGATCTTGATCTTCTCGCCGATCCCGACGAACGGCGGGACTTGGACCTTCAGGCCGGTCTCCAAGGTCGCATCCTTGTACTGGTTCGTCGCGGTCGCCCCCTTGAGTTCGGGCGGCGTGTCGGTCACGGTCAGGTCGATCGTCGCGGGCACTTCGATCGAGACCGCCTTGTCGGCGACATATTGAACCGTCACCTTCGAATTCGGCAGCAGGTAGTCCATCGCCGTCCCGAGGATCTCGGGCGAGAAGGAGAGCTGGTCGAACGTCTCGGTGTCCATGAACACGTGCTCGTCGCCGGACGAGTAGAGGTACTCGAATTCCTTCGTCTCGACGTAGGGAACCTCGATCTGGTCGACGGAACGAAGCCGCTTCTCGATCAGCGACCCGTTGTTCATGTTGCGGAGCTTGGTCTGGACCATCGCGCGGAGGTTGCCCGGCGTGTGGTGGGCGAAGTCGACGACAACATAGTTGATGTTGTCCATCGTGATGACCAGTCCGCGGCGGATGTCGGTCGCCTTGAGCATCATGGCGGTATGCGGAGCCTCTGACGGAAACGGGAGTTGAACACGGAAGCCGACTCGAATGCCCAAGCCTACCTCGAGGTCCCCCGCCTCGGCTAGAGCACGCCGCCCCCCGAGCAGGGCCATTTCATTGTCGTCCGGGTTTTTCCAGAAGTGCCAGCGCCTTCTTGGGATGCAGGCACAGATGGCGCATGACCCCGGCTCGACTCCGATTCTTCACCTTCGGCAGCGCCGCCAACGCCACGTTGCGGAGCAAC
>JANRKW010000059.1:0-57709 GCA_033763215.1 Isosphaeraceae bacterium
TTGGTGTTGCTCCTCGAACCTCTCGAGAGGCGGCCGTTCGTGGCGCCCCCGGGCTCGCCTGGACCGGCCGCTTCCCGTATCGAACACTCCCCGAGTGAGAAGCTCGCTTCCCATCGAGCCGATGTGCTGGACGAAAGGGGAAGCGCATGTCGCCTCTTGACGGGGGACTAGGGCGAATCCGAACGCCTTCGGACCCTGGAACAGCCGGCCGAGACGTGCCGGCCGATCTCCCGGTCGATTGCGGCACGCTGGTTGCATGGAAAATGGGACGCCGGGTGATCGGTTTCATCCGCCTCGATCACCCCGCGCCGACCTCGAGTTCGTTGAGGTAGCAGACTGCCATGCTCCTTCGAGATCCCATTCTTCCTCGAGCCGAGCTCGAGATCGACGACCTGACCCGCGTGCTGCTCGAGCTCGTGCGCGGACCCGACGAGTCGCTCCGGATGAGGGAGTGCCTCGTCGCCTTCTTTCGCAATGCGCGGAGCCGGCTCAACGAGCTGAAGCTCGGACTCTACGTCGCGCGGCGATCGGCCGACGTCTCCGGCGACGCCGAGTGGGCCGCGATCAACCGCAGCTACCGCGAACTCGAACATCTCATCAATACCGTCGAGCGCGTCTGCTCGCCCTTGCCGGTCGAATTCGAGGAGACGAATCTCGACCTCCTCCTTGCACAGCTCCGACCTTCCTGGGATCAGCGCATCGCCGCGGGCGACCGAGCCCTGCTCTGGCTCCCGCCCGACCAGCCGCTGCTCACGATCTGCGACCCGCGCCTGCTCGCCGAGGGGCTCGATCTTCTCGTCGCCTGGCGCGCCGAGGAGTCGGCCCGAGGCGCGACGATCCGCGTCGCTTGGTGGAACGAGTCGGGAACGACGCACCTGCTCTGGGAGGAGTCGACCCGCCCCGACCAGCCGCTCGGCCTGCCGACGCCGCTTTCGGTTCCAATCCTCGTCCGGATCCTCGCAGCGCACCGCGGAGCCGTCCACGTCTCGCGGCACACCGGCGTCCAGATCGAACTCGAATGGCCCACCGACCCGCGAACCCCATCCCACCCCGCCGCGTCCGACTTGTCGGCTTGACCCCAAGCCGGCGGAACCCGTACACTCCATTCACGATGGGCCAATTCCCACTCCCCATCGCTCGATCCCCGCGGGGCGTAGCGCAGCCTGGTTAGCGCGCCTGCCTTGGGAGCAGGAGGTCACCAGTTCGAATCTGGTCGCCCCGATTTTTTCCAGACAATGCAGTTTTGTGCCTGTTCTCGTGCTTCTCTTCAGTTCAATCACGCGGAGTGGTTTCCCCGACCAACTCGGCGATTCACCATTGATCATCGATCGATAGTCATTTTCAAAGATCAAATCTCGTCGCCGGTTTGGGCGTGTGCAATCAACGACGCCTCAAATAGAACTTCGCGGGTTCTTCGATCGTCGGATCGAACTTCAATGCGACTTCGCGCCCGCCTGACAGGTCTCCGCAGGCAAGCAGTCGCTTGCACGAAGCGCTTGCCTCAGATTCCGTACTCTAGACTCAGCAGACCGCAAGCATGACGCCGCAATTGCGCTGATGGGTAGAGGAATGATCGATGACGAAGCCCGGACAGACGCCGGCCGGGACGGAATGGCCGACTTCCAAGCAAACCATCATCGCGGCTTTTGCCATCGCAGCCATCGCACTACATCTCGTCCTGCGTTACGGCGTGGGTCTCTCGACGCCTATCCTAGGCATTCCTCTCTACCAACTCCCATTGGTCGCCGCGCTTCTCTCCGGCGGTATCCCTCTCATCATCGATCTATCGACCAAGGTGCTCCGGGGACAGTTCGGAACCGACATGCTGGCCGGCATCTCCATCGCCACGTCAGCCATCCTGGGGACGCTGGGCGGCGGGACCGGCAACGAGTATCTCGCCGGCGCTTTGGTCGTCCTCATGCTTTCGGGCGGCACCGCACTCGAAGCTCATGCCGTCCGCAGTGCCTCCTCGGTACTGGAAGCCTTGGCCAGACGGATGCCGTCGTCAGCTCATCGCCGGACTGACGGTCGGATGGCGGACGTGGCTCTCAGCGAAGTGGGATTGGGCGATACGTTGATTGTGTTCCCGCATGAAAATTGCCCGGTCGACGGCACCGTACTCGAGGGACATGGTGTCATGGACGAGTCCTACCTAACGGGTGAGCCCTACATGATGTCGAAGTTGCCAGGCTCTGCGGTGCTGTCCGGGGCGATCAACGGGGAAACAGCACTGACGATCCGGGCCGACAAGCTCGCGGTCGATTCGCGATACGCCAAGATCATGGAGGTGATGCTCGCCTCGGAACAGCGGCGGCCACGCCTGCGGCGCATCGGTGACCAACTCGGCGCATACTACACTCCGTTCGCCATAGCCGTCGCACTCGTCGCCTGGGCCGTTAGTGGCGACGTCATTCGTTTCCTCGCCGTGCTCGTAGCGGCCACACCGTGCCCGCTCCTGATCGCCATCCCAGTCGCAATCATCGGTGCGATTTCGCTCTCGGCACGCAAGGGCATCATCATCAAGGACCCCGCAGTACTGGAGAAGATCGATACGTGCCGCACGGCGATCTTCGACAAGACCGGCACTCTGACCTATGGCAAGCCGAAATTGACGGCGGCGGTTCCCGCTTCAGGATTCACGGAGAAAGAGGTCCTTGGTCTCGTCGCCAGTCTCGAGCGCTACTCCAAGCACCCATTGGCGGAAGCGATAATGGAGGCTGCTCGCAGCGTGGGAGCGTCGATTCTGGAGGCCACCGAAATCCGCGAACCGCCCGGGTCTGGGCTTCGGGGCACCGTGGCGGGACGAGAGATTCAGGTCACCAACCGGAAGAAGCTGATCGCTCAACTACCGCACCTCGAGAAGGAGATTCCACCGTTCGCAGGAGGAATGGAGTGTGTGATCACGATCGACGACCGCTATGCGGCAACGTTTACCTTCCGCGACCAACCGCGTGCCGAAGGAGCCTCGTTCATCCGCCATCTCGGGCCGAAACATCTCTTCGAGCGAGTGATGATCGTCTCGGGAGACAGGGAGTCTGAGGTGCGTTATCTGGCGGAGCAAGTCGGCATCACAGAGGTGCACGCGAGCCAGACGCCTGAGCAAAAGGTGGCGATCGTTCGCCGGGAGACCGAGCGTGCGAACACCGTGTTCATGGGAGACGGCATCAACGATGCTCCGGCGCTGACCGCGGCAACGGTGGGGATTGCCTTCGGCCAGAACAGCGACATCACCGCCGAAGCTGCCGGGGCGGTCATCATGGACACTTCCCTCGAAAAGGTGGATGAGTTCATGCACATCAGCCGTCGCCTTCGTTCCATCCTATTGCAAAGCGCGATTGGCGGAATCGCCCTCAGCCTGATCGGCATGGGTCTTGCCGCAGCGGGTTACCTGCCGCCTGTCGCCGGCGCGATCATGCAGGAAGTGATCGATGTGGTCGCCGTCGTGAACGCCCTTCGTGTGGCAATTCCGCCCAAGACGTTGACCGACTATTAGTCCGGCAATCCGATGATGCCTGCCGTGCTCGGGTGGCTTGGATATCACTTTGCTTTCAGACACCGCTGCCGCCGACAAACGCGCTGTTCCATTTCGCCGGAACGGCGGTGTTCGAGTGGAACGGGAACTTCGCCGGAAGTCGTAAGTTCAGCTTTCTCCGCGCCTTGGGTCGTCCATCGACCTCCGTGAACCGGCTTCCCAGCCCCGGATGCCGGCGATGGAGAGTTCAATCGCCGTCCAGTCGCCCCGACATTTTCTCGAGAGAGTCCCCGGCGAGATGCGTCGCGAAGTCGGGCTCGATCGATCCGTCTCGATTCGAGCGGCGTTCAGCCCTCGGTCCGTAGAGGGATGCCGCTCCAGCGATCGAGAGAGTTCCGGACGCCGAAGCCGGGTTCAGCCGCGACGCGTCTCGAACCACGCCGCGTCGCGACTGGTACGGATCGAGTCGCTTCCGGGTAGCGAGTCCGACGACCAGGAAGTGTTCGGCGGCTCAGGGCATGTCTCGGCGCTTCGATGCACCCCGCCGAGCCCGTGAGAATTGACAGGCGACTCTCGCCGGGTATTCTCAACGGAGTTCGTTGTGATGATCACGAGATCGGTCGAGGAGGCGTGATGTCCATCAATCTACACCTCGGCGTCGTCGTGCGAGACCACCGCCCCGAGAGGTCCGCAGACATCGAGCGAGCCGTCCGGAGGATCCTCGAGCTCGAAGGGATCGACGGCGACTTGCCCCCTTTGGTGGACGCTTCGGATGCAGAGGGCCGCTGCCTGGTCTCGCGGACCGACCCGGAGAGCCCGGTCATCATCTCTCGCGCGTATATATGGGCGCCGCAGGTCGAGGAGATGCTGCGCGCGGCCGCAACGGAGGCGAACGGCGGCCCGTGTCGGGTGGCGTTCGAGTGGCAAGACGCGGACGAGTCATCGGACGAGTCCGAGTCCTGGGACTAGGCCGACGACGAGGGCTGAGAGCGCCGCCCCCCAGGCGGCTCGAAGCAGGGGCGGCCGCGAACCATCCGAGGAGCGCGGCGCGGCACCGTCATTCTCGCCCGAAATCCTCGCGGGCCTCGGGAGTCGGCAGCGCGGTTCATCGGCGCGCGGCCTCCAGTCGCCGGCCTCGGCGCGAACGACCCCGCTCCGCCGGGGAGTCGGCTTCGACTCTTCACAACTCGTGCCTCTCCATCGCCGTCGGCTCGACCGCGGGTCGGACCCTGGGCGCTTGGGTCGTCTCGATCGCGACGATCACCTCGAAATCGACCAGCGATCGGCAGCGGCGACAAGAATCGCGAGGCGCCGGCGAATCCTCACGGAGAAGCGGCATTGGACTACCTCACCGATGCGCGTCGACGCGTCGGCCGGCATGGGGGTGGCTCACGACCTCACGCGAAGAAGGCGGCAAGTAGCTCTATGAACGACCATGAATCCCAAGCGCCTCCTCCCCCCGAGCCCGCACCACGACCCGGTCGGGGCAAGATCAACTGGTGGCGCCGGTTCTGGCTTGCGACTCTCGTGGTCTCGCTCGGCTACGCGTGGCACTGCTTCTACGTCCCTTCGAACAGCATTGCCTGGGCCGAGAACTACCCCTCGGCTCAACGACGAGCCGTCGAATCCGGTAAGCCGCTCATCCTCTTCTTCACGGGGAACTGGTGCGTTCCCTGTCGCATCATGAAGCGCAACGTCTGGGCGGATGAGCAGGTGGCGGCTTCGGTTCATGCGGGATTCATCCCTCTTGCGATCGACGGCGATGATCCAAACGCCGCCGCCACGTGGAGCCGATACGGGATCGAGGTCACGCCGACCACGATCATCGTCGATCCGCACGGGAAGGTACTCTTCCAGCGAGCAGGGGAAATCGGAAGAGACGACTTCCTCGAGTTGCTCGCGAATCTGAATCGACCCTCCGCTCCGCCCGAGCCCCAAACTCCCAATTGAGTTGGTCGAACCGGAGCGTCTCATTGGGCGACAGGGGATTGGGGTGGGCACCATCGATCCCGATCCATCAGTCCGTGCGCGTGAATGGATCGTCCAGACCGGCGGCGGGCTCGGCCGAGAACTCGACGGGGGGGCTCCCGCGGACAGGCGGTCCGCAGCGCGATCAGGGAGAGGAGGCACGGCTTCCTCTTTGTGCTCACTCCGATGCGTTCGGCCGAGTCGAAGCACAGGCTTGATCGCGACTCGCCGAAGTCGCGCGGGATGCGAATTCCCTGGAAGAGATGCGCATGTCGGCAGAAGAACATAGGACGACGCGCGGGAATGATCGATCCGGATTCGAGCCGAGCCGCGGTCCCTCCGTTCGACCTCACTCCGCACTACCGGACTCGATGAGCGCTCGGAGTACGACTCCGATGAGCGGACCCGCCGGATCGGGCCTGCCCTCGAGTTCCCGGCGCTCGAGGACCAACCCGTGGGCGAGCGCCTTGAGCAGGGAGACGACCTGTTCCGCGGGCATCGTCGGCCGTCGGCCCGCGGCGCGGAAGAGGGCGGTCACCAACTCGGCGAGCCGGCCGCGGTGCTCGGAGTCCAGCCGCCGGTAGGCATTCGCGAACTCGGGAGAGCGCCTCGCGTGTAGTCCCAGCTCCACGGAGAGGACCGACCAATCCGCGTCGGCATTCATGCCCTCGAGCCATCGCTCGAGCGCGTTCCATGGTGGGGTCTCCGCGCCGGCGAGGATCGCCGACAGCTCGGCGGACTCGCGCGCCATGTGCCGGGCGAGCAGTTCGAGGAATGCCGACTCCTTCGACTCGAAGTTCGAGTAGAAGGCGCCTTTCGTATACCCCGCCTCCTCCGCCACTCGGTCGATACTGACCCGCGCATACCCGTCGGCGGCGAAGAGCCGCAGCGCAGCCGCGAGCAGCCGCTCGCGCGTCTCGGCCTGGGTCTGCTCACGTTTCGACCGGACGACCCCTTCTTCGGTTGGGCCGCGAGTCTTCGACGGTCTCGCTGCCATGCCGGCGCCCACCTTGACTCGGATACCAGGTGGTATCTAGGATGACATACCGTTCGGTATTCGTGATAACATGAGCGCGGCAGCGTGTCGAGTGGGGACGACCATGCAAGTTCCAATCCAGACCGCATTCGTCACGGGATCGAGCGGACTGCTCGGTACCAATCTGGTTCGGCTCTTGATCGATCGGGGGGTCCGCGTGCGGGCATTGGCTCGATCCCGCGAGAAGGCCGTCCGCCAGTTCGGCGACGTCGAAGGGTTCGATGATCGCGTGGAGATCGTCGTCGGCGACATGACCAACGTCGCCTCGTTCGCTCCGCGACTCAGCGGGTGCGACGTGGTGTTCCACACCGCGGCTCACTTCAGGGACAGCTACAAGGGCGGAAGCCACCGTCGGGAGCTGCATCGTGTGAACGTCCTCGGCACGGCGGAGCTGCTGAAGGCTGCGAAGAGCGCGGGAGTTGCGAGGTTCGTCCATACGTCGTCGGTCGCGGTGCTGCGCGGGGAGCGCGGGCAGGTGGTCGACGAAACGATGGACCGTAGACTCGAGGATGCCGACGACTACTACCGCAGCAAGATCCTCTCCGAGCGCGAGGTCGCCGCCTTCCTCGGCGCTCATCCCGACTTCTGGGCATGCATGATTCTTCCTGGATGGATGCACGGTCCGTACGACCTCGGGCCGACGTCCGCGGGGCAAACCGTGCTGGACTACATGCGCGGCAACGTGCCCGGGATCGTCCCCGGCAGCTTCGCGGTGGTCGACGCGCGCGACGTGGCGCAAGCGATGGTGTCGGCGGCCGAGAGGGGAGTGCGCGGCGCACGGTATCTGGCGGCCGGGCGTCACATGACGCTCGCGGAACTGTTCGAGGTGCTCGAATCGGTCACGGGTGTCGCCGCCCCGAAGCGAAGGATCCCGGCGGCGCTGTTGTATGCGATCGCGGCGGGCAACGAACTCGTCGCTCGCATCACCGGCAGACCGGTCCTGCTCTCGTGGGCGAGCGTCCGATCACTCACGAGCGAGGCCGAGCGCTCGCGGTACGACCATGGACGATCCGAGCGCGAGCTGGGGTTGAGCTTCCGCCCGGTCGAAGAGACGCTCGCCGACGAAGTGGCGTGGTTTCGAAGCGCGGGACTCCTTCCGCAGGAGTCGCCGACGCACGCAGAGTCTCGGGCTCACGCAGTCTGACCACTACTTCGTCGCCCTCGAGCAACGAGCAACCGGCGCGTCGACCGATGCGTGATTCCGCACGCGACGGCGTGAAGCTCGTGCCGTTCGCCGACTCCTCGGTTCTCGACGTCTGGAGGGAGCGACGGTCGAAACGAACGAGCCGAAGTGATCCCCGATCGTGGATCGTTGGATGCGATCATCGATCTGGGTCGCTTCGCTCGTTCACGATTCGATCTCGCGACTGCATCTACTCGAGCGAGGTCGAGCCCCGGGAAGCACCGGGGCATCGCCGGAACGGAAGGGATCGGCAACGGCCGGTCGATCGTTCCGTTCGAGCCTCGGGCGAGAGTTCAATCTGCGATTCTCCTCATTCGACTCGCTTCAGCGGCGGGGCGGTCCATCGGCCGCTCAGAGCGGCTTCCTTGGGGCGATAGAGGCGGAGGATCGCCATGAAGGGGCCCTTCGGTGCGGGGAGCCAATTCGACTCCAGGTCCCTACCGGGTGATTCGTGCTGGAGGTAGAGCGTCAAGCCGCCGTCGGGATCCTTCCGGAACTTCGGCAGCATCGGAGAGTTGAGCAGGTATCTGTCGATCGGATTCGCCACGAGCAGGCTGCCGGGCAATCCGTACATCGTGAGCGACCAGAAGGCGTCGACGGGCGGGAGTTCACCGGCCGCGAAGTGAAGGGTGTAGCGATGGGAACCTTCGAGGGGCCGGGCTCGGTCGTCGACCGTGTAGACCGGGTACATCGCCTCCTCTTTCGAGTTACCGTAGATGCCGAGGAGCGCCGCGGCCATGCGGTACGCGTAGTTGTTCTTGAGGAACTGCCGAGTTCCGAACAACTCTCCCGAGGTCACTTCTCGCGCATCGATGCGCTTACGGAGTTGCGCGAGATCGGCCCAGGCATCGGCGATTCCCGCTTCGATCGCGGCTCTCGTCTCCGGCGTCAGTTTGCTCGCGTCGAACGTCTTTCCCGCGCCGACGCCGATCTTCGCGAACCGATCCATCAACCCGACCTCCGAGGGAACCGTCGGGCAGAACGCCAGGAGGAAGTTCAGGATCGAGAAGAACTCGAGCGAGGTCTTCTGGGTCTCGGGAGTCAGCGGCTTGGGGAAATCGATTCGAGGCGCAGGCCGAGGCGCGGGAAGTCCGAGGAACTCCGAGAGGGGCTGGACTCGATAGCCCGACTGAACGCGCGCGACGTTGGCCAGATCCGTCGGGTCGAACAACTGCGTGCGATACGCCGCGAGGACGAGCTCGGTCTCCGAGCGGATCACCTTCTCGATCCCCTTGGGAGTCTCGCCCTTCCAGCCCGGGCCGGCGATCAGGAAGTTCCCGGCCGCGTTTCCGGTCGTGCGGCTGCCGATGTAGGCGAAGTTGAAAGTATACGCATCGATCAGTTGGATGCTGTAATACCGATCCTTCTCGATCGCCGGAACGCCGAGCACGATCGGCTCGGCGCGGAGGTCGAGGCCGAGCATGGAGTAGGGCGTGTCGGAATTGGGAGTCTGGACCGACGTGTCCTCGGGGGTGTAGACGCGTGCCATGTTCTTGATCCGATTCCAGACCGCCTTGTACTCGGGGTTCTTGGGATCGACGAAGTAGGCGTATTGGATGCGGTAGCTGTCGACCATCGGATAGCCGTAAGTGTAGGCTTCCTTGGCGATCGCGCGAGCTTCGGCCGGCGTGAGCATCTCTTGAGCATGAGCCGAAGCGACGAGCGCGGTTCCTCCCATGAAGGCGAGGAACGGAAGGATCGATCGATTCATTGCGGGCGTCGCTCCCTGGGTTCGGGCCGATCTCGTGGGGCCGTCGGTGCTTGCGGATGTCGATGAATATCGCAGGAGGCCGCAGGGTGAGTCAATCGGGGTGAGGTCGTCGCGGGGGTGTTCGGCGATCGCCGCCCCGGGCTCCTCTTCGTGCGGGAGACCCCGCGATCTCTCCAGTTCAACGGATGTGCGTGCAAAAATGCGTTGAGCGCACGATCCGTGCGCTCTCCACGAACCGAGTGCAGCGATTCGATCGAGCTTCCGCTTCAAACGATTTGCAAAAAAACATAAATTGTGTCCATTCGGCCTTGGATCGTGTATCCTGGCTGGTGATCCTATTCTCGGTCCATCGGTTTTCCCGAGCCGCCCCGATCGTGTGTCCGTGTCTTCTCGGGCGGCGTCCCGGAGTATCCGTTTGCAAAATTCCGACATCCAGAAGATTGCATTGATCGGCGACTACCTGCCGCGAAAGTGCGGTATAGCAACATTCACTCACGACATGTTCGAATCGCTGAGCGATCGCTTCCCCGAGACCGATTGTTTCGTGGTCCCGGTCAACGACCGTCCCGAGGGGTACGACTACCCATCCGAGGTGCGGTTCGAGATCGATGAATTGGACCTGGAGAGCTACCGCCGCGCGGCGGATTTCCTGAACTTCGCGAACACCGACGTCGTCTGTCTCCAGCACGAGTACGGCATCTTCGGCGGGACCGCGGGCAGCCACATCCTGGCGCTCCTGCGCGACCTGAGAATGCCGGTCGTCACCACGTTTCACACGATCCTGCGCGAGCCGAACGACGACCAGCGACAAGTCCTGATGCAACTCGAGAACATCTCCGCGCGCGTCGTGGTCATGACCGAGCGGGCGCGGAGCTTCCTGCAGGAGATCTACGGCGTCGCCCCCGAGAAGATCGACCTCATCGCCCACGGCATCCCCGACACGCCGTTCGTCGACCCGCTCGCCTACAAGGAACAGTTCGGAGTCGAGGGCCGGCCCGTCGCCTTGACGTTCGGCCTGCTCTCTCCGAACAAGGGCATCGAGTACATGCTCCGCGCGATGCCGGAGATCCTGCAGTCGTTTCCCGACTTCGCCTACATCGTGCTGGGCGCGACTCACCCGGACCTGATCCAGGTGCAGGGGGAGCGCTATCGACTGTCGTTGGAGCGGCTGGCGCGAGAGTTGGGGATCAGCAAGAATGTGATCTTCTACAATCGTTTCGTCGAGCTCGAGGAGTTGACGGAGTTCATCCGCGCCGCGGACGTCTACGTGACTCCTTATCTCAACGAGGCGCAGATCACTTCGGGCACGCTTGCCTACTCGTTCGGCTGCGGCAAGGCGATCATCTCGACTCCTTACTGGCACGCCGAGGAATTGCTCGCCGACGATCGCGGCGTGATCGTCCCGTTCGCGGATCCGGCGGCCTTGGCCCGAGAAGTCCGCGGCTTGCTCGGCGACGGAGATCGCCGGGCGGCGATGTGCGAAGCAGCGCATCGGATCGGACGCGGGATGGTCTGGCGGCGATCGGCCGACCATTACATGGACGCGTTCCAGCAGACGAGGCTCGGCCGCAAGGATCAGCCGTTCAAGCCGCTCGCGATCCGAACCCTCGCCGAACAGCGCGCCGATCTGCCGACCTGGCAGCTCGACCACATCTCTCGACTCACCGACTTCACCGGAATCTTCCAGCACGCCACGCACACGATTCCGAATTTCTCCGAGGGCTATTGCACCGACGACAACGCTCGAGCGTTGCTGTTGACGGTCTATCTCGAGGAACTCGGACAGTCGGCAGTGAAGGTCGACCTCCTCGCCACGACATATGCCGCATTCTTGCAAGCGGCGTTCAACCCCGAGACGAAGCGATTCCGCAACTTCCTCGGGTTCGATCGTCGGTGGCTCGAGGTCTGCGGTTCGGAGGATTCGCACGGCCGGGCGCTCTGGGCGCTGGGGACGTGCGTCGGTCGCTCGACCAAGCCCGATCTACCGGTCTGGGCGGCGATGCTCTTCGAGCCCGCGCTGCCCTCGGTGCTCGAGACGACCTCGCCGAGAACCTGGGCGTTCGCACTGCTCGGGATCCGCGAATACCTGAGGCGCTTCGGCGGAGATCGCGTCGCGACCCAGGTTCGCGAGACGCTCACGGCGCGTCTCATCGACATCTATGAACGGACCGCCACGTCCGACTGGCCCTGGTACGAAGAGATCTTGAGCTACGACATCGCGCGACTCTCTCAAGCGTTGATCGGTACCGGTCGCGACACCGGCAATGCCCGCGCCCTGGAGATCGGTCTCGAATCCCTGGCCTGGCTCGTCGAGGTGCAGACCGCGCCTCAGAAGCACTTCCGCGCCGTCGGGAGCAACGGCTTCTATCGCAAGGGAGGCGAGCGCGCCCGGTTCGATCAGCAACCGCTCGAGGCTTGCGCCACCGTTTCAGCATGCCTCGATGCTTACCGCGTCACTCAGGAGATTTCCTGGCTGGACGAGGCCCGCTCGGCCTTTGAGTGGTTCCTGGGTCGCAACGACCTCGGCCAGGATCTCTACGACCCCGCCACCGGCGGTTGCTGCGACGGGCTCCAGGAAGATCGCATCAATCGCAATCAAGGCGCGGAATCCACGCTCTCCTTTCTCCTCTCGCTCGCCGAGATGAATCTCCTCGAGACCTCGCTCGCGCTCTTCCGCGAGTCGAAGTAGTCGGTCGACGCCCCAACACGTCCGCGAGATCGGAAGTTCCTCGACATGATCGTTCGTCGCACCGGCATCGTCCTCGAGCCGAACAATTCCCGCGTCGTGATCCGACCATTCACCTTGGCGAATGAGAGCCGCGTCGAGCGGATCATCGCCAGGGTGATGGCGCTCTCCGAATCCGAGGTCGAGGGGCAGGTCTCGATCGTGATGCGCGATTTCGGCGACCGCCACCAACGCACTCATGATTTCCTCGAGAGCCGCTTCGATCACGTGCGCAAATATCTGATCACCGATCATCCCGTCGACGAAGCTCGACGCTTGCTGATCGGTTCCTACTTCACTCAGGAGTACGCGATCGAATCGGCCGCGCTCTTCAATCCTTCGATGGTCTGGCATCCGGATCAATCGGGGCTCGAGCCCGGGTCGCGACGATTCATCCTGAGCCTTCGCGCCACGGGCGAGGGGCATATCTCTTCGATCACCTTTCGCTCCGGCGTCATCGATGCCGACTGCGCGATCGATCTCGACGAGCCCACGCGCTACGTCGCCGCGCCGGAGATGGTGCTCAACGCGATCTACGAGAAGTCGCTCTTTCATCGCAAGCTCACCGAACTCGGAATCGACGGCCAAGTGACCGAATTGACGATGTCCGCGCTCGACGACCAATTCACGATCGCCGACCTCGAGCGCACGCTCGCCATCGTCCTCAAGAGCAACCGCGTCCGAGCACGCGAGATCGAGCCGATCGCGGGAATCATGCTCGTGCTCGCGAAGTCGAACTACGAGATTCGATTCGATCCGTCGCTCGCAGTCTCCGAGCGCATCATCCTGCCTTCCTCGCCCAGCGAGACCAACGGTATCGAAGATGCGCGATTCGTCCGCTTCACGCACGGCGACGGCCGAGTCTGCTACCACGCAACCTACACCGCTTACGACGGCCGAGCGACCTTGCCTCAGATGCTCGAGACCGACGACTTCCTCCACTTCAAGGTCAGCACGCTCAACGGCCCCGAGGTCAAGAACAAGGGGTTCGCGCTCTTCCCTCGCATGGTCAACGGCCAGTATGCGATGATCAGTAGACAAGACAACGAGAACATGTTCTTGATGTACTCGGATCAACCCCACTTCTGGTACAGCAAGATCTTGATCGCCAAGCCGACATACGCCTGGGAGTTCGTTCAACTCGGCAACTGCGGCTCGCCGATCGAGACCGAATTCGGCTGGCTGGTCCTGACCCACGGCGTCGGACCGATGCGCAAGTATGCGATGGGCGCGTTCCTCCTCGACCTCGAGGATCCGTCGATCCTCATCGGTCGCCTGGAGACGCCCCTGCTCGAGCCCGACGCCGACGAACGCGAGGGGTACGTTCCCAACGTCGTTTACAGTTGCGGGGCGGTCGTGCACGGAGATCATCTCGTCATCCCCTACGCGATCTCCGACTACGCGAGCACCTTCGCCACCGTCCCGTTGGCAGATGTGATCAAGGAGATGAAGCGGGTCTGAGGATCACGCCGCCGGAATGGAATGCGTGAATCCTCAGGAGCCCGAGGGAGATCGGCGGGCGGCGAGGTCCGATCGATGCTCATTGCCTCGCCCTACGACGAGAAGCGCTCCTGGATCCACTCCCGCCACCGCGGCGATTCCTGGGCGACGATCTCCGTCGCACGTTCGCCGTAGAGGTAGAACGTGAAAGTCGCAAAGACCGATTCGCCGAACTCGATGGTGCCCAGTGCGGCGATCCCGGGAGAAGGCTCTTCCAGGCGGAGCAGGGCGCCGGGAGGGCTCGCGAACAGGTCCTCGACCAGCCCGCGAAGCCTCGGCGCATCTGCCGGACCGAGATATTCTCGTCCGACTTCCGCGAGATCGAGCCCCAACTCCCTCGTCACCGTGGTCCAGGCATCCGCGGGCGTTCCGGGGCAGGGGGCCATGAACTGCATGATCGCCGAGCCTCGACCGCGGAAGTGGGCCAGGTAGAGCCGCAGGATCCGGAAGATGCCGGGCCAGCCCTCCTCGGCGCCGGTGAGTTGACCGTCCCAGTCATCCGTTTCGGCGAAGAGACTCTGGACCACGCGCACGATGCAGACGCCCCCGTCGCGGGCTTCGATCCGGAACTCGGTCGCGATCGGGGGCGAGCCCGGCACCCAGCCCGCACCCTCTCTCGCGAACAACCGGGGCGGATCCCACGCGGTCACCGCCGATCGAGAATCCATGCCGGGACCGAAATCCAACGTGACTGCAACGGGTTTGCCGTCGACTTCCTCGAACTCGGCGGGCACGAACCAAGACGAGATCCCGGGCCCGGTGGCGATCGCTTCCCAGACCTCGTCAGGCGAGCCGGGGACTTCGACCTCGACCTGGATGGATCGGCGTCCCGACGCTTCGCGTTCGATGCTCATGACGGTGTCCTTGGATCGGGATTCGGGGGCAGCGGGTGAGCCGCGACGACCAGGCGATGTGCTCGGCCGCCGGGAGCTGAGGCGTCGTGATATTTGGAAACGAGCTTCATGATTTCCTCGGTGAGTTCGCGGCTGAACGCTGCGCGATCCTCGGCCGAGCGGAAGCGCACTTCGGTGTCGAGCGACAACGTCGCCAATCGCTTGCCCGACTCCCGCGCGCGGCGGACGAGGTCGCCCACCTCGCGAACGATCCGCGCCCCCAGGGCGACGAGGTAGCTCGCAGAGAGTCGGTCGGCTTCCCGACTGGGATCGACCGCAATCGGTCCGAGCGCACTGGGCGAGACGACGTAGGAAGCCGCCGACGCCACGAGCAGCCGCTCGGTCAACCCGCCCCACTTGCGCTCTTGCGCCTGCCGCACCAATCGATGAGTCTCGAGCGTGCGCAGGTGATAGTTGACCTTTTGTCGGGGCATACCGACTCGAAGAGCCAACTCCGCCGCCGAGGCGGGCGTCGACAATTCGGAGAGCAGGCGACCCCGAACCGGATCCAAGGCCACGGTCGCCGCGGCGGGATCTTCGATGACTTGGATGTCGATCATGGCCCGACGATATCCTTGACAGCTTTTTTTGTCAAGGCTCGCCGCTGAAGGATGTTCCCGTGCGGGGCAGGGGGAGCAGGCGGCCCTCGGCGGGGGTCGACGAAGCTCGTCCCGACATCGCCGCGGTCCGATTCGCTTCGAACGAAACGAAGCGAGCCCGCCCAAGACTCCGAGTCGAGGAACGGCGCTCGCTTCATCGAAGCAACAAGTGAAGAGTGCAAAATGCCTACGCAACGCGGCTCGAGCCGCTCCGCCGACGCAGTGCCGCGCCGATTCCGAAGACGCACGAGAGCATGGCGGTCAGGATCGTCGAGGGCTCGGGAACGGACGACGCGGGAAACGGGTCGCCGCCGTTGTAGAGATCCGAGACCTCGCTCGCCGACAGCGCGGCGTCGAAGACTCGGATCAACGCGACCCTGCCGTTGGCGTATTCGAAGCCGTTGTCTTGGAAGAAGCTGAGATAGTGCGTTGCGATTGCGTCCGGTGTACTCGCGGCGTAGTTCACCGCGAGCGCTCCATTGAGATAGGCCTTCTCACCCAAGGGCGAAACGCTCAGTACGACATGATGATATGCGCTCAAAGACAAGCTGAACCCACCCGCGTGGCCGATTCCTTGCCAGATATTCAAACGGTTTGTGGCGTCGACATGAAGTCCCGGCTCCGTCATGCTCGAGGGATCCGAGCTGTTGACCACCCGGCGCCACCCGTTTCCGGAGATGTTGTCGGTGAATGTGAACACGATCTCGACGGCGTAGTTGTTCGAGGTGAGGCTCAGGGGCGCGGTGTCGAGACGAAGCGCCGACTGGCTCGCCGGGGCGTTGGTCTCGGAGTATCGTTGGTAGACGGTGCGAGTCCGACCGAGCACCGTGTCGCTCACGAACGCCCCGGAGTTGATCGGGGTCAATGCGGGGGCACCGGCTTGATCGGCGGCGAGGGAGTTCTGGAACTGGTAGGTGGCGACCAGTCCGGCGCTCGCATCGGCCTGAAAGCACAGCGCGCAGAGGGCCGGCGCGAGGAGCAATGCGCGGCGAGCAACGATCGACATGGATTCGAGTCCCTTCTCGAGAGGTGATGGATCATCAGTGCGGGGAGAGCATCTGCCGAACGAGCGACGCGCGGCTCGGGTGAGAGTCTCGCAAGAGGAATCTCACTCGGGCTCGGGCAAACCGACCGTCACGAGTGATCCCGCGGAAACCGCGTCGGCGTTTCTCATCTTTTTGGATTTCGATCCGGGGATCCGCACGTCACGATCGCGGTCGGAGAGAATCGGCGGAATCTCCGTAACGCTGGGAGTTGGATTGCAGGATCATCGTGGAGGGTCCTCTCGATGGCGCCGGCGGAAGATCCCGAAACGGAGGCATGGCTGAGTCTCGCGCGTCAGGGCGACGAGTCGGCTGTGCGTTGGTTGCTCGAGCGGCATCGAGTTCGCTTGCGGCGGATGATCGGTCTGCGGCTCGACGATCGCGTGGCGTCTCGTCTCGACGCGTCCGACATCGTGCAGGAGACGCTGATCGACGCCGTCAAGAAGCTCGACGGCTACTTGCGGGAGCGTCCGCTGCCGTTCTTTCCGTGGCTCTACGGCCTTGCGATCGATCGGTTGGCGCAAGCCCATCGCCATCATCTCCGAACCCTACGGCGCCGGGCCGACCTCGAACTCGCGGGAGATCCGCGAGACGCCGCGGCCTCGAGGCTCGTCGACCTCCTCGCCGAGAGCGGTACGAGCCCGAGCGGACGGCTGAGCCGCGAGGAGGACTGCGCGGCGATCCGGCGCGCCCTCGCGGAACTCTCCGTACGAGACCGCGAACTCTTGGTGATGCGCTATGTCGATCAGCTCACGTTCGTGGAGATCGCCGCGCTGCTGGGTCTGTCCGACGGCGCCGTCCGTCTCCGTCATCTTCGAGCGCTGCAGCGGATCGGGCCGTTGCTCGGAGCCTCGAATCGGGGGACGCGGGCATGACCGACTCCGAGGATCCGATCTTCGAAGCCTCGGGGGAAGCCGACCCCGAGTTGGCTCGCTGGGTCGCGGCCCTGGCCGAGCGGCTCCTGGAAGGCGATCCGATCGAGTTCGATGCGCTCTCCGCGGCGGACTCGGAGCTAGCCGAAGAACTCGCGAGGATCCTTCCGACGATTCAGCGCATGGTCTCGTTCGGCAAAGCGCCGGCCGAGTCGCGCGGGGCAACGCATCGCGGCGATCGAGAGACCCGCGTGACCGAACTCGGAACCCTGGGCGATTTCCGACTGCTCCGAGAGCTCGGCCGGGGCGGCATGGGGATCGTCTACGAGGCGGAGCAGCTCTCGTTGCAACGCCGGGTCGCGCTCAAGATCCTGCCTCTCGCCGCGGCTCTCGATCAGCGGCAGTATCAACGATTCTTGATCGAGGCCCGCGCATCGGCGTGCCTGCATCACACGAACATCGTGCCGGTCTACGCCGTCGGCTCCGAGCGCGGAGTCCCTTACTACGCGATGCAATTCATCGACGGCCTCACTCTGGCCCAGGCGCTCGAGGAGGTGCGAGACCGTGCTCTCGAAGGAGCCCCCGCGCTCGAAGGAGCCGGCGTTTCGACGTCGAATGAGCGGGCGCATGCTGCGTCCTCGCTGGGGCCGTCGAGTCGCGACCGGTGCCATATTCGCGCCGTGACGGAGCATGGCCGGAGCGCCGCCGAGGCTCTCGATCACGCGCACAGTCGCGGTGTGCTGCATCGCGACATCAAGCCGGCAAATCTCATGCTCGACGCCGATGGACATCTCTGGATCACCGACTTCGGACTCGCTCAGATCCAGGGAGACAGTCGGCTGACGATCACCGGCGACATCCTCGGCACTCTCCGATACATGAGTCCCGAGCAGGCGCTCGCCAAACGCGTCGTCATCGATGGGCGCACCGATGTCTATTCCTTGGGAGCAACGCTGTACGAACTGCTTGCGCTGCGGCCCGCCTTCGACGGAGCCGATCGCGCCGAGGTGCTCCGAAAGATCGCTCACGAGGATCCGAAGCCCCTGCGCAGCCTCAATCCCGCGGTCCCGCGCGACCTCGAGACGATCATTCACAAGACCTTGGCGAAGGAGCCGTCGGACCGCTACGCGACGGCCCGAGAGCTCGCGAACGACCTGGGCCGTTGCCTCGACTCCCGACCGATCGTCGCGAGGCCTCCTCGCAGGCTCGAACTCGCCGCCAAATGGGTTCGGCGGAACCGCGCGGTCGTCATTCCCGTCGCCTTCTCCGCGGCGGTTTCGCTCGCCGCGCTCGCCGGCGGCCTGATCTGGTCCAACGATTGGCTCCGTCAGCACAACGAACAGCTCCGAATCGAGTCGAACCGAGCCGAGCGGCTCTCGCTCCAACTCGCGGCCCAGCGCGATCTCGCCGAGCGACGACGGCTCGAGGCCGACCGCCATCTCTACGCCTTCCGGCTTCGCCAGGCCGCCGAAGCCTGGCGTGCGAAGCACTTCGAAGATGCGCAAGAGATCCTGCGCGAGTGCCGGCCGGAACCCGGCGAGGCCGAATTCCGTGAGTTCGCGTGGCGCCATCTCTGGAAGGAGTCGCGCAGGCAGGTCGCCGTGCTCTCCGACCGCGATGAACGCGTCGCCTCGATCGCGCTGTCGAGTGATGGTCGAAGGCTCGCCTCGGGCGACCGTGATGGACATATCAGGATTCGCGACACGGAATCGGGAGAACTCCTGACGAGCTTCCGGAGCGAATCGTTCTCCATCGCGGCTCTCGCATTCTCGCCCGACGGCTCGCGGCTCGCCTCCGGGACCTTCGACCCCGAGGCGGGCGTCGACTCCCGCCGCTGCGAGTTCCTCCTCTGGGACCTCGCCGCGAGTCGAGTCTCCGCGCGGCTCGACGGCGTCGATTCCGGCTCATTCGGCGAGCTCCGGTTCGACCTCTCCAATTCGATGCTCTGGGAGCACTCCTATCGCGAGCATCGACACCTCGTGCGCGCCTGGGCTCTGGAGGGCGACGCGTCGCGTCGACCGCGACTCGTCATCAGCCGGCCTTCGTGCGAGAGGCTCACGATCTCCGCCGACGGTGAGAGGTTCGTCGGGCACAGTCCGGACCGCCAGGTCGTCGAGGTCCGTAATCGGAGAGACGAGCGCCTCTTCGCCCTCCCTCGATGGGCAAGCGGATACGACGCAGTTGCCCTCTCCGCCGATGGCCGTCTGGTCGCGGTCGCGGCTCGAGAGGGCTTCTCCGAGCACAACGACGCCATCACGGTTTGGGACGTGGATTCCGGTCGGCCGATCGGCAAGCCCATTCCCGGACCTTGGCGGTGGACCGCGCAACTCCAATTCAGCGACGACGGGCGCTCGCTCGCGGCAGTGAGCGGGCAGGGCGTCCTGCTCCATCTCGAGATCGCTTCAGGAGATTTCTGGGTACTCGATCGCGACATGCGCGACGGGGGCGACTCCAGCGGAAGCCTTTGCTTCCTTCCCGGAGATCGCGGTCTCGCCTGGAGCTATTTCGGTCGAAAGACGGGCGCGCGACCTCTGAGGATCGTCGATCGGATCCAAGGCTCGACCGTGGCCCAATACCCTGGACGCGCCTCGTTCTGCGACGAGCTCACCCGCCATCCCTCGAAACCTACGCTCGCCATGATCTCCAAGGATCGCGCGATCCTCTGGAATCACGACCCCGAGGCTGACCAACAGCCCGAGGGGCACACCGACGAGGCCTGGGCCGCGACTTTCTCGAGCGACGGGCTCCTGCTCGCCACGGGCAGCGACAACACCGACGAAACCCTGAGGATCAAGCTCTGGGAGACAGCGACCGGTCGGCTGATCCGAGGCTGGTCGGCGCATGACACCACGACGTCCGCGCTTGCATTTCATCCGCGATTTCGGCTCCTCGCCTCCGCGGGACTCTCGTCCGCGAACAACCTCCGCCTCTGGGACACCGAGACCGGAGCACTGGCGGCGACGCTTCATGGCCATACCGACAAGGTTCGATCCGTCGCCTTCAGCCCCGACGGTACTCTGCTCGCCTCCGCCGGATCCGATGGAACCGTGCGGATCTGGGACGTCGCCTCTCGCTCGGCGCTTCGTCGACTCGATGGGCATGCGGGAACGGTTCGCGCGGTCGTCTTCAATCGACGAGGCGATCGGCTCGCATCGGGCGGGACCGACGGGACGGTCCGAATCTGGGAGGCTTCGACCGGCAAGGAAGTCCGGCGCGAAGTCGGACGCTCGGGCGTCGCCGCCGTCGCGTTCGCTCCCGACGACCGCACCCTCGCCTGGGCGGCTGAGGACGGCGTCGTCGAGCTCCAGGACCTCGAGCAGGGACGTCCGCTCCCCCCGCTCCACATCGAAGACGGCGAACTCCGAGCCGTAGCCTGGGCTCCCGACGGAAGAACGCTCGCCGCCGCCGGCAAGTCGGGACGCGTCTTCCTCTGGGACCCCGCCACCGGTCAGGAACTCTTGACGCTCGAAGGCACCGGCGTCCAGGCGAACGCGGTCGTGTTCTCGCCCGACGGTTCGATGCTCGCCGTCTGCCGACACGACGGAAGCGTTCGGCTGTATCGATCGCATCGAATCAACGGAGCGAAGCTCGAGTGATTCTAATGCGGCAAAGAATACTCGTATGAGAGCTCGCCGCGAGCGCAGGATTCCCGACTCCGTCTCCAGGCCCGCCTTTCTCCGGACACTCTCGACGTGGGGGTGGAAGAGCGAATCCGAGGCCGCATCTCGGCACGGACGCTGAACTCGTCTCTCCGCGACCTCCCGCGACGCGGTAAATGAGGGCGATCCGCCGAGCGTCTTCCGTCGCTTGCCTTCGGAGAGATCGGTTCGGTAGATTCCTGTTGCGCTCGTGCGCAGCTGTGACCCGATTCTTTGAGGATGACGAGCATGTCGAAAAGAGTTGGTTCGATCTTGATCGCGTTCGGGATGATTGGATCTTGGGCCACGGTCGTGCCCGCGGGGACGATCGTCGGCTGGGGCGACAACCGCTTCGGCATCATCGACGCCATCCCGTCGGGTTCCGACTTCGTGTCGATCTCCGCGAACTGGGGATGGGCCATGGCCTTGCGGAGCGACGGGTCGATCGCCTCCTGGGGTGTCGCCGGGTTCGGTCTTCCCACCCAGACTCCGACCGGGACCGGCTTCACCAAGGTCTACGCGGCTTCGCAAAACGGATTCGCACTCCGGAGCGACGGCTCTATCGCCGCCTGGGGACGCAACGACTGGGGACTCGTGAGTCAGAGGCCCACGGGAACGGGCTTCCTCGACGTCGTCGCGGGGGGAGCGCGGACCGCCTGGGCGCTTCGGGCCGACGGCTCGATCGCCGCCTGGGGCCTGAACGATGAAAACCTCCTCAGCGGTACACCCACCGGAACCGGCTATCGGGCGATCGCCTCGAGACAGAGCACCGCCTTCGCGCTGCGAGCCGATGGTTCGATCGCAGCCTGGGGCAAGAACGACTTCAATCTCGTGAGCGGCGCTCCGACGGGCTCGGGATTCGTCGCGATCGCCGCGGGCGACAGGAATGCTTACGCCCTCCGAGCCGACGGCTCGATCGCGGCGTGGGGGTGGGCCGGCTTCGGAGCGCTGAATGCCCCGTCGGGAACCGGCTTCACGGCGATCACCGCCGGAGACTCCGCGGGCTACGCGCTTCGTCCCGATGGTTCGATCGCCGCGTGGGGAGCGGTCGGCGACAATGGAAACGGATTCACGATCAATCCGACCGGCAAGGGATACTCCGCGATCGCGGCGGGTCGCTTCGAGCTCTATGCGATCAATCCCGTTCCGGAACCGTCGACGATCGCTCTCGTCGGCTCGAGCATTCCGCTCGCATTGGCCTGGGTCACGCGGCGGCGGAGATCGCTTCGCCGCGGCTGATCTGAGAACCGCTGTCGACGTGCTCAGGCACTCTTGTGCCCGAGCCGGGCGCTGATACGATCGAATCCGGGTGCGGCGGAACGGTCCGCCGCGCTTGGGCTCGATGAACACGTAGAGAGATCATCGATCGTGCGAGCATTTCTCCAGGTCGTCAGCATTTTCTCGATCGCGATCGGAATGGGGCTGGTCATCGGGGGCAACGTCTATCTCGGCGACAGCTCGCGCGACATGGGTCAGCAGATGCGAGCGTTCGCGATGAACGACCGAGACGACGATCGGCGAGCGTTCGGCGCCGCCCTCTTCGGTACCGGTGGGGCTTTTCTCACGCTCGGCACGCTCGGACTCGTCGTTCCCTGGGGCAACGCTCTGATCTACGGCCGTCGTTCGACGGAGGGCGGCGTCGCGAACCCGATGAAGGAGCGACTCGACGCGTCGCTGGAATGACGATCACCGCGGAAACTCCCTGGAGCTGCTCATCCAGCGACGATTCGACACCTGCACACGTTCAGCCCTTTTCGCGTCATCGGAGCCCTCGGCATCGGCAAAGGAATCGGACCATGACGGCGAGCCCGCCTGAGCCTCAGCCGACGTTCACGCTCGTCGAACTGATCGTGGGATGCGCGATGTTCGTCGCGGGGGGCAACGTCCTCGGAGGCATCGTGGGATCCCTCTTCGCTCGAGGATGGAACCCAGGAGCGAGGTGGGGCGGACTGACGGGCTTCGGCCTGTTCATGCTGCTCGTGATCCGCACCATCTGGATCGCCGTGAACGCGCTCGAAGCCGCGCGGATCCGCAGTGCGAGGGAAGAAACGGAAGGGGGGCCGAGTCGACCCTGAGCCGACGCCCGTGGGCTCGAGGCGGCAGTAGATCCCTTGGAGCGGATCGACCCTGCTGATCCAGCGAGACATACTGATAAACAGACGCAAGCAAATCATCACACGCGGAGCTTCAAATCGTCGGGAAGTGATGCCTCACCCCTGCCTCTTGACCATGGCGTCGACCCAGACGGGGACGAACGGCGGGATGCAGCCCTTGGAGACGGGCCAGTCGCGGTAGAGGCCGATCTTCTCTCCGATGGCGACGGCGCGATCGCGGTGTTCGGGGTGGTGGATGCCGATGGCGCCGAGGGTGTTGTTCATGGTCCATTGCACCTCGGGCTTTGCCTTGGGCATCTCCTTCTCGATCCGATCGAGCAGCGCGGCGACGTCGACTCCTCCGAGTTGCTTGTTGATGCGGCTCGACGTCAGGTGCCAACCCGCGCGGGCGGCCCATCGGTCCTTCGCCTTCATCCACTTCTCGCGGAGGGCGTCCTTCTCGGGATGCTCGGGCACCACGTAGGAATTGAGCCAGTCGGCGACCTGCGCGCAGGTGGTCGATCGCGTGAGCTCGTCGAGTTGGCCGGCGGTCAGCTCCTTCGGCTTCATGATCAGAGTGGCCAGGAGCTGCGCTTCGACGTTGCCGGTTTGCCAGAGTTCGAGCGCCAGGGCGTGGTTGGTCTTGATCTTCTTGGCGATCGTGCGGATGTCGCCGAGCTTGACGCCGAACTGATTGTCGGGTGCGCCGGCTTTGGTGTTGTGTGCGCGACGGGCGGCGTCGCCGAGCGATTCGAGTTGGGCGAGGATCTCGTTGGTGTTCATGAACCGTATATATCTCGGACCCGAGGTCGCGACAAGCGTCTCGCGCGTCGAGTCGAATCTTGGGCCGCCGGATCTCAAATCGAGACATCTGCACGTGGCGACCGACGTCTCGTCGACGGGTCGCAACGCTTGAAGATCGTGTGAATCGAACGACCGCTCTTGAATCGTGTTGGATTCGCCCTACAACACCGTTGCTCCGCCCGGCGACTTCATCGAGAGGATTTCTCAGACATGGCGGACATCGTTGCCACGGCCATCGGTGCAGGCAATTTCGGAACTCTGGTTGCAGCCGTGAAGGCGGCGGACTTGGTCGAGACGCTCCAAGGCGAGGGTCCCTTCACGGTCTTCGCCCCCACCGACGCGGCATTCGCCGCGCTCCCGGCGGGCACGGTCGACTCGCTGCTCCTGCCCGAGAACAAGGACAAGCTCGTCGCCGTTCTCACCTACCACGTCGTGGCGGGGAAGGTCATGGCGGCCGATGTGATGGGCCTGACCGAGGCCGCGACGGTGCAGGGCGGTACGGTCGCAATCGACTGCTCGAACGGCGTCAAGGTCGACGGGGCGAACGTCGTCGCGACCGACATCGTCTGCGACAACGGCGTCATTCACGTGATCGATGCGGTGATCTTGCCCAAGTGATGGATGATCACTTCTCGGCGGCCTCCGGTCGAACTCCGGAGGCCGCCCGAAGGTCATCATTCGGTGGACATCGACTCGGCCGCTTCGACGATCTTGTGGGCCATGCCCCGGAAGATGAGATAGTGCAGGGGATAGAGAAGGTTCCAGTAGGCTCGGCCCCAGAACGGCATCGGCCGGAAGAACGCGGTCTGGATCAATTGCGAGCCTTGCCCCGATTCCGAAGGTTCGACGCGAAACTCCAGCCAGGCGTCGCCCGGGACCTTCATCTCGGCGTGCAGCAGAAGACGCCGATCGGGGATCATGTCTTCAACTCGCCAGAAGTCGAGCGCGTCGCCGATGAGCACATGTTCGGGATCGCGTCGACCGCGTCGCAGGCCGACTCCTCCGATCAAGCGATCCATCCATCCGCGCACGACCCAGAGCCAGTCGGCGTAGTACCAGCCGACATTGCCGCCGATCCGCGCGACTGCGGCGAACAGCCGATCGGTTGCGATCGTCGTCGAGACTCGCTGAACGTCGCGGATCGGGAAGCTCTCGGGATCGAACCCGGTTCGAGGTCCGGCCTGCACCCCAATGCTTGCGTTGGTCCAGCGCGTCTCGACGGAGTGCTGCCGGTGCTTCTCCATCGCCATGCGGACCGCGTCTTCGAAAGAGATCGGTTCGACCTGGACGAATTCGTGGATTCGGTCGTCCTCGCAGATGGTGTCGGCCTTGAGGCCCTCGATCAGCGGAAAGGCGATCGACGCAGGTACGGGCGTCACCAAGTTGGCCCAATAGGCGGATAGACGCGGCGTGAGCACCGGAACCACGATCATCCGCCGCTTCAAGCCCATGATCGCGGCGAAGCGCTGCATCATTTCTTTGTATGAGAGGACGTCGGGTCCACCGATATCGAAGACCTGACCGGCGGTCGCGGGATTCTCCAAGCAGCCGATCAGGTAGGCCAGGACGCTCCGAATCGCGATCGGCTGTGTTCGACTCGAGACCCACTTCGGACAGATCATCACGGGCAGCCTCGAGACCAGCGACCGCAGCATCTCGAACGAGGCGCTGCCCGAGCCGATGATCATCGCCGCGCGGAGTTCGGTGGTGGGCACGGATCCCGCCCGCAACACGTCGCCGACCTCGTGTCGGCTGGCGAGGTGCGCGGAGAGTCTCTCGGCGCGATTGCCGAGTCCGCCGAGGTAGATGATCCGCTCGACCCCCGCCTCGGCCGCCGCCGAAGCGAAGTTCTCCGCCGCGTCGTGGTCCTGCTCGCGAAACGACCCGGCGGACGACGCCATCGAATGAACGAGATAGTATGCGATTCCGCATCCTTCGAGCGAACGGACGAGGGAGGGCTTGTCGAGCACGTCGCCTTCGACGATCTCGACCGCCCCCTCCCAGCGTCGTCCCTTCAGGCGATTCCGATCACGCACCATGCAGCGCACGCGGTAGCCCCGCTCGAGGAGTTGCGGCACCAACCGGCCGCCGATGTAGCCGGTCGCGCCCGTCACGAGCACGGGCTTTGCATTGTTCATGTGACGAAAGTCTCCTGCAAACGAAGCGTTCTCCCCAACCCTCCGTCGGTGCGACGCGGGTTGGGGAGTCGCGATCGTTGATGTTCACGCGATGTCGAAGCGATCGAGCTCCATGACCTTGTTCCACGCCGCGACGAAATCGGCGACGAACTTCGCCTGGGCATCGGCCGCCGCGTAGACCTCGGCCAATGCACGGAGCTGCGAGTTCGAGCCGAAGACCAGGTCGACGCGCGTGCCGGTCCAACGAGGGGCGCCGGTTTTTCTGTCGCGGCCCTCGAAGAGCGTCGCGTCGGGTACGGCGGGACGCCACTCGGTCGCCATGTCGAGGAGATTCACGAAGAAATCGTTGGTCAGCGCTTCCATTCGAGAAGTGAACACGCCGTGACTCGAGCCCGCGTGATTCGCACCCAGCACGCGCAGGCCGCCGATGAGAACCGTCATCTCGGGAGCGGTGAGAGTGAGCAACTGGGCGCGATCGATGAGCATCGCCTCGGCGGAAACGGCCGACTCGGCTCGCTGGTAGTTGCGGAAGCCGTCGGCGAACGGTTCGAGCACCGCGAACGACTCGACGTCGGTCTGTTCCTGAGCGGCGTCGACGCGTCCGGGGGTGAACGGGACTTGAACCTCATGCCCCGCGTTTCGAGCGGCCTGCTCGACGCCGACGCATCCTGCGAGCACGATCAGGTCGGCGATCGAGATGCGCTTGCCGCTCGAGGCGGTGCGATGGAATTCCGTGCGGATCGACTCGAGCTTCGCGAGAGTCTCCGCCAGATGTGCAGGTTCGTTGACCTTCCAATCCTTCTGAGGCGAGAGGCGGATCCTGGCTCCGTTCGCGCCTCCGCGCTTGTCGGATCCGCGGAAGGTCGAGGCCGAGGCCCAAGCGGTGGAGACCAGTCGCGCGATCGGGATCCCCGATGCGGCGATCGCCCGACGCAGCGCTGCGATGTCGTTCGCGTCGACCAGGGGGTGATCGACGACGGGTAGGGGATCTTGCCAGAGCAGTTCCTCGGAAGGAACCTCGGGCCCGAGGTAGCGGGATCGCGGCCCCATGTCTCGGTGGGTCAGCTTGAACCAGGCTCGCGCAAAGACGTCTGCAAATTCCGCGGGGTTCTCCATGAACCTGCGCGAGATCTTTTCATAGATCGGATCGAATCGGAGAGCGAGGTCGGTGGTGAGCATCGCGGGGGCGATTCGTTTCTCGGGATCGTGGGCATGGGGGACGGTGCCTTCGCCCGCGCCGGCCTTGGGCTTCCATTGGTGAGCGCCCGCGGGGCTCTTGGTCAGTTCCCACTCGTAATCGAAGAGGTTGCGGAAGTATCCGTTGCTCCATTGCGTAGGCGTGGAGGTCCAGGTGACTTCGAGGCCGCTCGTGATCGTGTCGGCTCCCTTGCCGGTGCCGAAGCTGTTGCGCCAGCCGAGCCCTTGTTCCTCGAGGCCGGCGGCTTCTGGTTCGGGACCGACGTGCGAGGCCGCCCCCGCGCCGTGGGTCTTTCCGAAGGTGTGTCCACCCGCGATGAGGGCGACGGTCTCCTCGTCGTTCATCGCCATGCGGGCGAAGGTCTCGCGGATGTCCCGAGCGGCGGCGACGGGGTCGGGGTTGCCGTTGGGCCCTTCGGGATTGACGTAGATCAATCCCATCTGCACGGCCGCGAGCGGGTTCTCGAGGCTGCGGTCGCCGGTGTATCGCTTGTCGCCCAGCCAGGTGGTCTCCGTGCCCCAGTAGACGTCGTGATCGGGTTCCCAGACATCTTCGCGACCTCCGCCGAAGCCGAAGGTCCGGAAGCCCATCGTCTCGAGGGCGACGTTGCCCGCGAGGATCATCAGGTCGCCCCAGGAGAGCTTGCGTCCATATTTGGATTTGATGGGCCAGAGAAGTCGTCGGGCCTTGTCGAGGCTGACGTTGTCGGGCCAGCTGTCGAGCGGGGCGAAGCGCTGCTGGCCTCGTCCGGCTCCGCCTCGACCGTCGCCGATGCGGTAGGTGCCCGCCGCGTGCCATGCCATCCGGACGAAGAGCGGGCCGTAGTGGCCGAAGTCGGCCGGCCACCAATCCTGAGAGTCGGTCATCAAGGCTGCGAGGTCGCGCTTGACCTCGCCGAGGTCGAGGCTCTTGAACTCTTCTGCATAATCGAAGTCGTCACCCATGGGGTTCGACTTCGCCGAATGCTGATGGAGGAGGTCGACGCGCAACTGGTTGGGCCACCAGTCGCGATTCGTGGTGCCGCCGCCGGCTGCGTGGTGAAACGGGCACGCGGATTCGGTGGTCATGAGTCGTTCCTCGAGTGCAGGTCTGAAGGAGAGTTCATCTGGTCGAAGATTCATTCGACGTCGCGAGGCACTCGGGGCAGGTTCCCCAATAGATCACCTCGGCCTCGTCGATCCGGAAACCGCGCGCGTCGTCGGGCGCCAGGCAGGGCGCGGCTCCGACGGCGCAGTCGACGTCGCGCGTCGCTCCGCAACGTCGACAGATCAGATGATGATGATTGTCGCCGACGCGGGTCTCGAAGCGAGCCGGCGACCCGGCGGGCTGGATCCGACGAACGATCCCCTTGTCGACGAGCACGCCGAGTGCGTCGTAGACGGCCTGTCTCGAGATCGCCCCGATGCCGTCGCGAACGTCGTCGGCGACGTCGTCCGCAGTGCAGTGCGGTCGCGCAGCAACCGCCCGCAAGACCGCTGCACGCTGTGCGGTGACTTGGAGACCGTGTTCCCGGAGGATCTTCGCGGCGTCGTGGATCATGACCCTATCGTAGGACGAGTTTGGACTTTGTCAAGAATCGGATTCGATCCGGATTGTGGGTCTGGCGACGACCGAGACGGCTCGGATAGACTCGAGTTCGCTCGTGCGTGGTGTGATCAGCGAACGGAAACCAAGAAATCGAATCGAAGGAGACCGATCATGGGAAAGTGCGATCATTGCGGAGAGGGGATCCTATTCGGGGGGGTTCGGACCGAAGGGCGGCGGTATTGCGGCGCGGAGTGTGCCTCGTTCGACGTCGTCATTCGGACGGCGGAGGCTCTGCCCGATGCCGAGGTCGAAGAGTGGGTGCGTGAGTATCGAGGAGGGGGGTGTGCCAACTGCGGGCGGCTGGAGCCTATCGATATCCATGAGTCGTATCGCGTCCACTCGTTGATAGTTTATACGACCTGGGCAACCAAACGGGTCATCTGTTGTCGGTCGTGCGCGCGATCGGAATTGGTCAAGAGCGCGTTCTTCTGCTTCTTGTTCGGATGGTGGGGGTTCCCATTTGGAATCATTGTCACACCCGTGCAGTTGTTCAGAAATCTGATCCGACTCACGGGAATCGGCATGCCGGATCCCGAGGTTCCCTCCGCCGCGCTCATACGCAGTGTTCGGCTCGATGCGGCGTCGATGATCCTGCATCAGGCCATGGAGGAGGCGGCGACGGCGGTGGAAACGCGACCGCAGCACGACTGACCGCGGTTCCGGACGGAGGCGAAGCGATGACCGACCTCGAACTCGACCGAATCGAAGCCGCCGTCGGATTCGCTCTTCCTGCGGCGTATCGGCGCGCGGCGTCGGCGACGCCGTTCCGCCCGATCGGTCGCGACTGCGTGTATTGGTTCTTCGACGACCCCGCGAGCGTCGTGTCCGAGACGCTCGCGCCGCTTTCCGACGGCGGCTTCGACCCTGGGGGATTGCCGCCGGGTCTGCTCGCGGTCGGGCGGAGTGCCGTCGGGGATCTCTACCTGCTCGATACGCGTGATGAAGCGTTGCAAGTGTTCACGCTCACGCATGACTCGCTGGAATTGGTTCGAGAATGGCCGTCGTTCGACGCGTTCGTATCCGACTGGGTCGAGTATTCCAGCGTGGCGTCCGAGCGCCTGGAGGCCGAGCGGTTGCGTGCCGAGGAGGAGTGGCGGAAGCGGCGTCGCCTCGGGTGGTGGATCATCTTCGTGAGCATCGGCCTGCCGCTCGCGGCATTCCTGGTGCTCTCGGCGATTCGCTGAGCGCCCCTTCCAATCGACGCCCGAGGGCCTGCGGCGACAGGCGGAGAGGAGTCTCGAGTGAAGGAAGCCGAGCGCAGGGGGTGCTATTGCGGTCTCTGGGAGACGAAGCCCGAGGTGCTCGAGGGGCAGGGGGTTGCTCGCGGTTACTGCGGCAAGTGCGAGGTCTGCGGAGCGCCTGGGCACACGCGGCACTTCCCCGGCTCGCTGCCGTATACGGGAGCCTGGTGCGATCGGCACTACCGCCGGATTGCGTTGACCCACCCGGGCGCGCCGTTGGGATGTCTGCTCTGGATGCTCGGTCTCGTGGGGCTCGCGGCGGCGCTGCGGGGATGGGTACGATGATTCCGCCATGCGAGGGGCCGCTGAGGAAGAACTTCCATCGAGGGTTGATCCGATGATCACGCGACTCTCCGTCATGTTCGCATCTCTCTGGATCGCGGGCGCGTGCATTGCGGCGACCCATCGCGAGGATCGACGGCCGAACATCGTCGTGATCCTGGCCGACGACCTCGGCGCGCATGACCTCGGTTGTACGGGTTCGGACTATCACGAGACGCCGCATCTCGATCGGATGGCGCGGGAGGGGCTGCGATTTGCGCGGGCCTACGCCGCGGCTCCGGTCTGCTCGCCGACGCGCGCGGCCCTGCTCACCGGTCGCTCCCCGGCGCGTTTGGGGATCACGATCTGGGCGGAAGGCTCGCGCGGGGGACCGAAGGATCGGCCGCTGATCCAGGCGGAATCCCGTCACGACCTGCCGCACTCGGAGCAGACGCTCGCGACCGTTCTCGGACGCGCGGGGTACTTGACCGCGCTCGTCGGCAAGTGGCATCTGGGGGACGCCGATCACGCGCCCGAGACGCACGGCTTCGACGTGAACATCGGCGGCACGCGCTGGGGTGCGCCTCAGACGTTCTTCTGGCCTTATCGCGGCAGGGGTCGGTTCGCGGGCGAGTTTCGCTATGTGCCGCATCTCGAGTTCGGTCGGCCCGGGGAGTATCTCACCGATCGGCTGACCGATGAGGCGATCCGGGTGATCGATCGCGGAGTCGCGGAGGGTCGACCGTTTTTCCTCTATTTCGCGCACCACGCGCCCCATACGCCGATCGAGGGGAAGCCGGAGCTCGTCGAGCGATATCGCAAGCGACTCCGTCCTGGATCGGTGCATCGGAATCCGGCCTATGCGGCGATGGTCCACAGTCTCGACGAGAGTGTGGGACGCGTGCTGGCGCGGTTGGATCATCATGAGATCGGCGGTGAGACGTGGGTGATCTTCACGAGCGACAACGGCGGCTACATCGGCTCCGCGGAGTTCGAGGGCCGGGCGATACCGGTGACGAGCAACCATCCGCTGCGTTCGGGCAAGGGGACATGCTACGAGGGCGGCCTGCGCGTGCCGTTGATCGTTCGCGCGCCGGGAGCGGCCGTGGGCAAGGTCTGCGAGGAGCCGGTGGTGACGACCGACCTGTTTCCGACGATCCTTCGAGCGGCGGGGTGCGCGACCCCGGAGGGTGTCGAGCTCGACGGCGAGGTGTTGACGCCGCTGCTCACCGATCCCGAGGCGAGACTCGGACGAGACTCGATCGCATTTCATTATCCGCACTACTATCATGCGCCGATATCGACGCCGGTCGGGGCGCTGGTCTCGAGGAAGTGGAAGCTGCTGGAGTTCTTCGAGAGCGGACGGTTGGAGTTGTATGATCTCGCGAGCGATCCCGGGGAGTCGGTCGATCAGGCTCGGAGTTCACCCGAGCGTGTGGAATCGATGCGCCTGGAATTGGCCGACCGGCGCGCGAGGGTGGGCGCGCGGATGCCGACGCCGAATCCCGCGGCGGTTCGCCGAATCGAGGGCTCCACGCCATGATCGCCAAGAAATGTGTCGGGGCGGCCTTCTCGAGAGAGCGATTCTCGGCGAGACTGAAGCCATCGAGTCGGCCGTCCCGATGATCGGGGCGCGTCGACGCCTCGACTCTGCCTTTGGTCGAGCCGCGCGACGGCGTCGTCTCGCGATCGAACTCTCCGACGGGTACGGAATCCTCTCATGTCTCAGAACGATCCGGTGAAGTATCAGGCCGCTCTGGCGGCGGTCTCGCTCGTGCGCGATGGGATGATCGTCGGGTTGGGGACCGGTTCGACCGCGGCGATCGCGATCGAGCTGCTCGGACGACGGGTGGTCGAGCAGGGGTTGCAGATCGTCGGGGTGCCGACGAGCGACGAGTCGGCGCGGGCCGCGAGGAACCTCGGGATCCGGCTCACCGAGCTGAATGCCTGCGTCTCGATCGACCTGACGATCGACGGGGCCGACCAGGTCGACTCGCAATTCCGCATGATCAAGGGGCGCGGAGGCGCACTCTTGCGCGAGAAGTTGGTCGCGGCGGCTTCGCGACGACGGATCTACATCGTCGGACCCGAAAAGCGCGTCGACGTGCTGGGGCGAGGCTGTCCCGTGCCGGTCGAGGCGGCGGCGTTCGATATCACGCATACGGCCGAACGACTGCGAAATCTGGGTGCCAAGCCGAGGCTGCGTCTCGGGTCCGACGGCAACCCCGTGTTCTCGGACGGCGGCAACGCCTTGATCGACTGCGACTTCGGGGAGCTGAGCGATCCGGAAGCGCTCGATCGGGGGCTCCAGACCACGCTCGGCGTGTTCGAGACGGGTCTCTTTCTCGAGTTCTGCGACACGCTGATCGTCGGCTCGGCGACCGGTGCGGAAGTGCTCGAACGACCGAGTCGCTGAACTCGACCCGGTCGTCTCATTTTGCCCTCTCGATCAATATCCCCCGGTTTCACGTGAAACGGGAGCGGATTCGGTGCGTCCTTCGAGTCGCGCCCGGAGCGCGTCGAGGATCTCGGCAGTCCGGCTGGCTCCGATGCGGTCGCAGCCGAGTTCGACGACCTGGATCGCTCCGTCGAGGTCGCGCACTCCGCCCGCGGCCTTGACCTTGACGTGGGCGGGGGAGTGTTTGCGCATCAGGGCGAGGTCGGCGTGGGTAGCGCCTCCGGTCCCGTATCCGGTCGAGGTCTTGACGTAGTCGGCGCGAACCTCGCCGCAGATCTCGCAGAGGCGGATCTTGTGGCGATCTTCGAGGTAGCAGTTCTCGAAGATGACCTTGACGATGCCGCCTCCCGAGTGAGCGACCTCGGTGACGGCGCGGATGTCGGCCGCGACGTCGTCCCACTCGCCGCCGAGGACCTGGCCGATGTTCACCACCATGTCGAGCTCGAGGGCGCCGTCGGCGAGGGCCTGCTTCGACTCGAGGACCTTGATCGACGTTGCATGGCCGCCGTGAGGGAAGCCGATCGTGGTGCCCACGGCGACGCCCGTTCCCGCGAGGATCTCCGCCGCGAGTCGGACCGCGAACGGCTTGATGCAGACGCTCGCGACGTCGTAGCGCGCGGCCAGTCGGCAGCCCTCCTCGAGCTCCGCGCGAGTGAGAACGGGGCCGAGCAGCGAGTGGTCGATCCGCTTGGCGATCGTGGCGTAGGTCAGATCCATCGGCGAAGAGGCTCCGGACGGGATGGAGAGAGGCGATCGGGACCGTGGCGAGGCGCGGCCGGTGCGGTCAGTACTCCGACTCGACCGAGCGCGCGGCGAGTTCTTTCGAATCGGGGCGAGGGCTCGAAGAGCTCGGGGGGCGGAACCAACTCTTCTTGGCGACCAGGCTCGGACGAAAGACCATGAGGATCACGAGCGGCAGATAGAGCAGCACGAGTGTCCCGCCGGCCGCCATGTACCAGAACTGGCTGGCGACGAGCAAGGCGGCGGAGAGCGCGACGAGTTCGCCGAAATTCTTGTTGGAGGGCCAGACGGCCGTCGTGAGCACGAGTGCAACGTAGGCGACGACGATCGGCAGCCGGTAGCTCGAATCGATGCCCGACCAGAATGAGCCGAACTCGGGCGCTTCGACGTGCGTGAGCAAACCGGCCTCGGCGAGGCTGCGGGCCTGGAGAGCCCGGGCCCAGAGCGACGACTCGGGGATGAAGAGCCCGACGACGGCACAGACCGAGACGACGCTGACCGCCGTCAAGAGAAAGCGGCCCGCTCCCCGACGTCGATAGTAGCCCGCCCAGAGCACGACGAGCCCGAGACAAGCGGGCATCCACCCCGCCGCGATTCCGATCAGCGCGCCGGCGACCGCGGGCCGCGTGTGCCAATTGAGCGCGGCGATGATCAACGCGGAAGGGACGAGTTGGCCGTTGTCGACCAAGGCGAAGCGCGAATAAGGCAGGAGTACGTGGCAAGCCGCGGCCGAGAGTCCCGCGAGGGGGCGCTCATAGTGCCGCCAACCAACCGCCATCAGGCCGAGCACGATCGCCGCCTGCGCGGAGGCCGCGATCACTCGCGAGAGGATCACGTCGGCCGAGTACCGCTTGAGCTCCTTCGGCAGGGGCGCCATCGCGATCACTTGGTTGACGGGAGCGTTCCGATCGGTCGACCCCGGGGGAGGCGGCTCGGGGCCCGACTCGTTCTGAGTTTCGGCCGGGTTCCGTCCCGAGCCTTCGCTGACCGGCAGGCTGACCGTCTCCACCACCAGGAGCCCGAGCACGCCGAACGAGAGACAGGCCAGGCCGGCGGCGTTCAAATTCGGCTCGACCACGGGCCGGCGCGTCAGCCCGACGTCGAGGAGGCACCGGAAGAGCCAGCAGAGCGTACCGACGAAGAGCCAGACGAACGCGATCCACGGGCGAGTACTTCCGCCGCTCACCAACAGCATCATGCCGGGCACGAGCGCGAAGAGGAGCACGAGGTCGAGATTGCGGACGCTCCAGAATCGGCTGAACTTGAAAAAGAGGGTCAAGCAGCCGAGGAGTGTGATGAAGAGCCAGGTCTCCGGGCCGACTCCGAGGTCGGCGACCAACGAACCGTCCACGGCATCCTCGGGATGGATAGGGCAATCCCTCGCGCGGAGCGCGACGGCCCGACGTGGGCCGGCGCGCGGTCCGAGAAGTGGGTCGCTCGACCATGAATGTACCGCCCGGCCGGGTCGGCTCGCAAGCGGACGGTTGTCGGACCCGAGAGCAACGCATCCGATCGGCGACCGACGTCATTCCGCGAGGTGGGGGATCTCCTCGCCGTTCAGCTCGCAGAGCGCGTTGTAGGCCGCGCGTTGTTCCGAGTCCTTCTTGTTGCGGCCCCAGGCGGCGGGGAATCTCCTCCGGCCGATCTGAGCCGCCATCTTGAAGCACTTCAAGTGGTCGGGGCCCTTGACGTCGAGAAGGAGATAGGTCGGAGTGAGCCCGAACTGGCGTTGGGCGAGCTGCTGGAGCTGGCTCTTGTGGTTGACGCCGCCGACCCCTTCGACCGTCTCCTCGACGACCGGGTCGATGTGTTCGATGATGAAGTCGCGGGCGACGGCGAGCCCGCCGTCGAGAAAGAGCGCGCCGATCAGACTCTCGAAGACGTCGGCCAGGACGGACGCGGGCGTCTCGGCCTGCGACCCCATGCCCTTGCCCATCACCATGAAGGCGTCGAGCCCCAGTCCGTCGGAGATCTTGGCGCAGGTCTTGCGGGAGACGACGACCGACTTGATCCGAGTCAGTTCGCCCTCGAGAAAGTCGGGATACTTGTTGTAGAGCAGCTCGCAGACGACCGCGCCGAAGATCGCATCGCCCAGGAACTCGAGGCGCTCGTTGGACGCGAGGCGGTGATCGGCCCCCGAGGCGTGGGTCAGTGCCGACTTGAGCAGGCCGACGTCGCGGAACGTATAGCGCAGGAGATCCTGGCATCGTTCGAGGAGGTCGTCGTCTTCCCCGTCTGCGTATGAAGGCATGTTCGACCGTTTGATCGAGAGAAGGCGCCGAGGTCGATCCGAACGCGGATGACGGTAATCCGCGCCGAGGGGGAAGTCAATCGACAGCCATCGCCGCCGCTCCGAGGGGATCACGCGGCGGCTTTGACGCCCGGGGCGGGCGAGTGGTAGGATCGCCCGGTCGATCGACCGCGTGGGGATCTCCCGTCGTCCCGGAGTCGTCGCGGTCGAGATCAGTCGCGGATTCATCGAGGATCGGCACCGTGGTTCCCGCCAAGGACTTCAAGCGACGGATGGTCGTCGAGATCGACGGCGCTCCCCACATGATCGAACAGATCCACGTCCAGACGCCCTCGGCTCGAGGCGCTGCGACGCTCTACAAGATCAAGGCCCGCAATCTCAAGACGCGACAACGCGTCGAGAAGAGCTACCGAGGGACCGACGTGCTCCCCGAGTCGAGCTTCGAGCGTCGGCCGGTTCAGTATCTCTACCGCGATCCCGACGGCTTCCACTTCATGGATCAGGCCGACTTCAACCAGTTCACCTTCTCTCCCGACGACCTCGAGGACCAGGCCCCGTACATGACCGAGAACATGGCGGGCGTCGAGGCCCTGATGGTCAACGACGAGCCGATCGCGATCGAGATCCCCGACACGGTCGACCTCCTCATCACCGAGACCGCTCCGGGCGTGCGCGGCAACTCCGCGACCGGGCGGACCAAGCCCGCGACGCTCTCGACCGGGCATGTGATCCAGGTGCCCGAGCACCTCGACGGCAACGTCGTCGTCCGCGTCGATACCCGCACCGGGGAATACCTCGGGCGAGCGAACTGAGACCGCTCGAACCGCGCGAGCCGCCGACGAGGGCAAACGCCCTCTCGACGGCGGCTCGAGTCGCAATCACTTCTTGTTGCGCACGAACTTGTGGCAGTTCACGCAGTTCATCGTGAGCTGCATGTAGGCGAGCGACGCTCCGTCGAGGTTCTTGGCGCGGGCCTTGTCCTCGAGCTCTTCGGTGAGCCGCTGGAATTCGCGGGTGAACGGCAGATACGACTGCACGTTGGGAATGCCGACGACCTCCCACTCGGCCGCTTCGCTCAGGCGACGGAGCGCCTTGGCACCTTTGATGATCTCGTCATATTTCTCGTTGACCACGCCGTCGAGCACTCCCTTGGAGAACTCGAGCTTCATCCTCATGAACTCGGCGCGGCTGGTTCGGCCGCGCGGCAGGTCGGGATCTTGAGCTCTCACCACCGCGGCCGCGGCCGCGATCAGGACGAGAGCGGCGGGAACGAACACGCGTACGGATCTGAGGCGTTGCATCGATCGACCTCCTGCGAGCCTGCTTCGGATCGCCGGAGACTGCTTCGGAAACGACTCGTCGGCGGTCCCCGGCGGTCGAGTCACTCCGGCACCGACTTCACGGTACCCCGGGTTCGACTCGATTTCAATGCCGACGGATGGGTCGCCGACGACGAAACGAGGCGGCTCCTTCCTATCGGAGGAAGGAAACCGCCTCCAAGGACCGCGCGACTCGAGAGCGAGCGATCAACGGCCCTTGCGGATCCGAAGGATCGCAAGCGCGGCGACGCTCGAGAGGACCATGGTGATCGTGGCGGGCTCGGGCACGACCGTGGTCGGAACGATGGTGAAGTTGACGACGTTCGGCTCCACCGCCGACTGATTGCCGCCCACGACGATGTTCCAGTTGGCGGCATCGAAGACGAGCGACTTGTAGTCGGCGAACGCGGCCGCGCCCGAGCGGGCGCCGGTGTACTCGGCGAAGTCGGTCGAATTCGTCAGGATCACGGCGTTCGTACCGTTGGTCAATCCTGCGGCGGTCAGGTTCGTCGCACCTTCGGTGCTGATTCCGGCGAGGAAGGTCGTCGGCATGGTCGCGTTGATTCCGAGGTAGGCGTAGATCGTCTCGGTCGTTGCATTGAGTCCCGAGTCGCCGACCGAGCTGAAGCTGCCGATGCTCGCCGCGCGGTTGACCTGATCGACGGCCGAGAAGCGGACCACGGTGCCCGCGGGAATGACCGCCGCGCCCGTGATCCAGGTCGAGTGGCTCTCGCCGGCGTTGAAGCCGGTTGTGGAGATCGCTTCGTTGTCGGAGAAGTAGATCGTCGTGTTGGCGTCGATGTCGACGAAGGTGACGATCGCCCAGCCGTCTTCATCGGCGTTGAACGCGGTGAAGGCGAGGTCGCCCGTCGACAGAGGGCCGGCGAACGCAGTGCCGGCGAAGGTCGCGAACACGAGCGAGAGCATCCAGGAACGCATCGAGGAGAAACTCCGAGAGAATCGAAGGCGGAGTGAATCGGGCGCGAGACGAGGCACACGCCGAGATTCGTTTCGTTACCGTTGGAAATGATTCCATCGGTTCGCCTCGATGCGGGCAAACGAAAGTCCAACGAGAATCTCGCGAGCAAACGATGAAGCCGCCCTGCGCGAAAGTCTCGTGAAGCTCCCGCGTCCCGCCACGAGTTCGCTGCGGAGGACTCCGAGATCAAGACGAAGTGGCACCAGTCGTTGCGGCGACCGAGCTCCGGCCGAGAGAGGTCTCGGAAACGCGAAGGAGGCGAGAAGGAGGGGGCGGGAGCGGTCGAACGCACGATGCTCGGATGCAACATCGCACGCGGTCGACCGAGCCGAAGTTCGGGCCGGCTTCAGAACGCGGTGGGTTCGAGCGAGCCTGCGGTCTCGAGGAGGCCGTCGCGAATCTCGAGCACGAGGTCGTCGGGGCGGATGAAGCGCCGGTCGTGCGTGACGACGACGAGCGTCGTCTCGTGCTCCGACTGAAGCCGGCGGAGGATCCGGTAGATCTCGTCGCCGGTGCGGGAGTCCAGTTCGCCCGTCGGTTCATCGGCGAGCACGAGCACCGGCTCCTTGATGAGCGCCCGCGCGATGGCGACGCGTTGCTGTTCGCCGCCGGAGAGCTGATAGGGCCGATGATCGAGACGAGCGCCGAGGCCGACTTCGGTGAGCAGTCGACGAGCGCGCTCGCGGAGATCGGGAGTGATCCCACGCGGCATGTAGGGGACCAGCACGTTCTCCACGGCAGTGAGATTGCTGATCAGATTGAATGCTTGAAAGATGAACCCGATCCGCTCGCGACGGTACTCGTTCTGTTCGGCTTCGGACATGGCCGTGAGTTCGCGGCCGTCGACCGTGATTCGTCCCGAACTCGGACGGTCGAGCGCGCCCAGGAGGTAGAGCAGGGTGCTCTTGCCCGAACCCGACGGTCCGACGATGAACGCGAACCGCCCTTTGGGAATCGAGCAGGAGACGCCGTTCAAGGCCGAGACGCTTCGCTCGCCCGACGCGAATCGCTTGGTGACTTCGGTGACCTCGATCATGGCGGACTCGGTTCCTCGATTCAGGATCGATCAATGGGCGCCGAGGCGAATCGCGTCCATGGGGACCATGCGCGAAGCCTTCCAAGCGGGGTAGAGGCCGCCGAGCGTACCGGTCACGACCGAGAGGCCCACGCCCAGGGCGAAGAGCCACGCGGGCACGCGAAGCGTCAAGCCGCCCGTGATGAATTGGTTGGCGATCGAGGTGCCCAGGAGCGCGAGCACGCCGCCGATCAGCCCCGCGAGCAATCCGAGATAGGCCGACTCGGCGGTGACGAGCGTGAGCAGATTCATACGCGACCACCCGTTGGTCCGCAACACGCCGAACTCGGTGAATCGCTCGGTCGTGCTCATGAGCATCGTGTTGACGATCCCCACCACGCCCACCAGGAGAGCGAGGCTCACGGTCATCAAGAGAAAGAGGTCGAGCTGACCCATCAACATCCCGAAATTCGCCATGAATTCATTCATGCTGCGGGCGTCGATCCCGGGCATCCGCCGCTCGATCTCCTCGGTCACCCGGTCGTTGAGGATCGGGTCGTCCATCTCGACATAGTAGCTCGAGACCTGCGTGTCGGGCGTCTTGAGGAGTTTTCGAGCCGTGTTGATGTCCATCACGATGACGACGTCGAGCAGCATCGAGCCGGTTTCGTAGAGCCCGACGATCTCGAAATCCTCTCCGCCGATCTTCAATCGGTCGCCCGGCTTCTTGGGTGTGCCGTCGGCATTGGGGTACTCGCGTGCGATCTTTCGACTGATGACGATGCGATTGGAATCGATATCCGAAGGCATCAAGAACCGTCCCTCGCCTTTGTCCTTCAAGGCCGTGGGATAGACTCCGGATCGAAGATCCTGGTGGGCGATGATGTCTTGCCCTTGAACGATCGGCATGTCGATCATGCTCTGGAATCGCTTCGTGCCCGATTGGGTCACGAAGTCGGCCATCGACCGGCCGATCACGTTCCGCCCCTCGACCGGCGGTGCGATGTCGAAGATCTCGGGAGCGACCACGCGGATCCCCTCGATCTTCTTGAGGTCGGCTTCGACCGACGACGGCAAGCGGCTGAGCACGGGGCTCGGTACGTTCTCGCGCATCACCATCACGCCCTGGATCTTGCCCAAGGTGTCGCCCACGAGGCTCCGCAAGCCGCCCGTGAGGCTGAACAGACCGATGACGCCGAGGATCGGGATCGAGAGCCCGACGAGCGCGAGGACCGTTCGCATGGGACGCGTCAGCAGATTCTTCCAGGCAAATCGTCCCATGCGTTCCCAGGCTCCTCGATCTTCCGCGGCGATGCTCGACCATCCCGATTATAGCCGCGGGTCGACCCCGGCCAAGGCGAATCGAACCGGGTCGGGCGCCGTCAGACGGCGTACTTGCCGGGAAGGATCACGACGGCATCGGGATTGACCGAGACCGAGAGCGTTTGTCCCTCGCGGATCCCGCTCGATTGCGTCTGAAGCGCTCGGGCGACGACCGGCCAATCGCCCGGCCCGCGAAGGTGGAGTTCGCGGGTCGTTCCGAGGAAGACCTGGCGCTCGACCGTCGCCGTGAAGCGATTCGCCCCGGTGGGCACCGGGCCGATGCCGAGCGCCTCGGGGCGAATGCAGAGAGTCACCGGCATCCCTTGAGGAGGCGCGGCGAGGCGGCATCGACCGACCAATCGACCGAGCGGGGTTCGCACGACGGCGTCTCCCCGTGCGTCGAGCGCTTCGATCTGGCCGTGGATCAGATTCGCGGGGCCGAGCAGGCGTGCGACGAACGCGTCGAGCGGCTGGTTGTAGACCTCGGGGGGAGGGCCCGACTGGATGATCCGCCCCAGGTCGAGCACGGCGAGCCGATCGGCGATCGCGAGGGCGTCGGCCGCGTCGGAGGTGAGGATCAGGGTCGTCACCTCGGCTTCCACCGCGCGGGCTCGGATCTCGTCGCGAAACTCGCCTCGGGCGCGGCCGTCGAGGCCGTGGAACGGGTCGTCGAGCACGAGCAGGTCGGGCTCGATCGCCAGAGCGCGGGCGAGAGCGACGCGTCGCCGCTGGAGATCAGAGAGCGAGTCGGGGCGCTGGTCGGCGAGGGAGTCGATGCCGACGGCCGACATCACCTCCGAAACCCGCGTCCGCCGCTCGCGACGAGCCGTTCCGCGAAGACGCAGACCGTGCGCCACGTTCTCCGCGACGCTCCAATGCGGCCAGAGAGCGGAGCCTTGGGGAACGAGGCCGACCTTGCGCCGCGCGATCGGCTGGTCGTGCATCACGCGGCCGTCGAAGTAGATCTCGCCCTCGTCGAGCGTCTCCAGACCCACGATCGCGCGGGCGAGCGTCGTCTTTCCCGACTCGCCCGGACCGAGCACGACCGTCAGCTCGCCGGGGCGGACGTCGAGCGTCGCGCCGTCGAGGGCGTTCACCTTGCCGAATCGTTTGACGAGCCCTTCGAGGATGACGCGGATCATTCGCGAGCCGCCAATCGAGATGCGCGGGCAATCCGACGATATCGCTGGCGAACCCACGCGACCCATTCCGCGCGGAGCCAGGCGAGGAAACGAGGGTCGCGGACCAAACGGCCCTCGGCAGCCGCGGCGAGTCGCTCGAGCCGCTCGAGGTCGAAGACGGCGAGCGGCTCGCGGCTCCAGGCTGCGAACCAGTCGCGAGCCCGAGGATCGGGAGCGATCTGCTCGGCCAACGTCTCGAGCAGGGACGACCCCGTTTCCCGCTCGGCCAACTCGCGGATCGACGCCGGAGGCCACGACGGCGGCTCGACCAGAAACGAGAGGAGATCGAGCCGACGCGGTCCGAGCTCGAGGCGAGAGAGAGCCTCCGTCGCCGACTGCAACTCCGGGCGAGCCTCGACCAGGGCCGCGCCCAGGAGTTCGGCGATCAGGTGGTCGACGTCGGCCGACCTCGGCGATTCGGGCGTCTCGATCCGTGCGAGCATCCCGACGGAATTCAAGTGATCGAAGAGCGCCGAAGCCGCTGCCGACCGCTCGGCGTGCGGCAGGACCGCGGCGACCTCCCGGATCGCCGGAGCATCTTCGGCCGCGACGAATCGAGCCGCGTCGGAAATCGGGCCGGGGATCCCCAGCGCGGGGGCGAAGCCGACGACGCCTCGATCGACGCCGCTCACCGCGACTCCGCGCCCAAACTCGACGGGTCGCGCGTTCGCGGCGGCGAGCACCAACTCGGCGTACCCTCGGCTGCGGTCCGAGCGTTCGAGCTGGGCCGACATCGCCAGTTGGGTCGGCCAATCGACGCGCGGATCGTCGAATCCGAGCGACTCGCGCCGGTCGCTCGACCGCATCGCGGCTGCAGCCCACGAGGGATCGAAGGGAAGGTCGGAGCCGGTCGCGAAACCGACCCGACGGGTCCCGAGCGAGACGAGATCCAGCCCCGGAAGCCGACCGCGCACGATTCGCTCGGGCAGTCCGACGACGACGTCGGCGCGTGCTACGAGATGCTCGAAGACGGCGGGCGAATCGACAGGGGAGGTCTCGATCCATCGGATCTCGAGATCCCGCGCGGGCGAGTCGACCAGGTTTCGTCGGAAGGCGTCGCGTGCCGCGCGGTTCCACCCGGTGAGCACGATGAGGTCGACCCGACCGAGCGGCACGCATCCCGCCGCGACGGCGAGGGGCGCGGCGAGTGCCGCTCGGTGAAATGATCGACGTGTGATCATGGGGGACCTGGAAGGGAATGCGGCGGCTCCGGGGAGGATCCGGGCCGCCGCGTCGAAGGAGCGAATCGTTCCGAATCGGCTCACTTGGGGCCGCCGGGACGGACGGTGAGGCCGACCTCGACCTTCATCTCCTTGCCGTCGCGGAGGAAGCGGACCTCGACCTTGTCGCCCGGCTTCTGCCGAGCGATCGCCTCGGTGTAGTCCTGAATCGTGGCGACCGGCTTGCCGCCGAAGCCGATGATCACGTCGCCGGTCTCGAGGCCTGCCTTTTCGGCGGGGCCGCCCTCGGAGACTCCCGAGAGCTTGACGCCGGTGTCGCCCTCCTCATAGTCGGGAATCGAGCCGAAGTACGCTCGGATCGCAACGCGAGCGGGGTCGGGAGCGGCGTCGCCCGCTCCGGCGGCGTGGGCTGCTCCCGCGGGCATCTTCTCGGCGGACTTGGCGTCGAGCTTCGCGGCCTCGGGCTTGGCGGTCGGCGAGCCGTGAGCGGCGACTCCGCGACCCTCGGCCTTGGTGAACGCCGGTCGCTCGGGACGTCGAGCGATCTCGAGGAGGAGCAGTTCGCCGAAATCGGCGATCCGCGACATCCCCTCGAAGTTGATCTTGTCGGTGTCGTCGCTCGGACGGTGATAGTCGGAGTGGAGCCCGGTGAAGGCGAAGAGAACGGGGATCCCCTTCATGTAGAACGATTGATGGTCGCTGCCGCCGATTCCGTCGGACATGCCGCGGATCTTCTTGATCTTGAAGCCCGCCCCTGCGCCGAGGGCGTCGACGAGTTCGTCGGCCCCGGGTGTGCTGCCGACGCCGAAGACGGAGAGCTCGTCCTTGTCGTTGAGCCGGCCGACCATGTCGAAGTTGATCATCATCACGGTCTTGTCGAGCGGGATGAGCGGGTTGTTGACGTAGTGCATCGAGCCGATCAGGCCCTTCTCCTCGGCGGTGAAGAGCATGAAGACGACGCGGCGGGGCAGGGGATCGATGCGCTTCGAGAGCCGGCGGGCGAGCTCGAGCACGAGCGAGGTGCCCGAGGCGTTGTCGTCCGCACCGTTGTGGATGGCGTTCGACATGAAGGCCAGCGAGCCCGACATCAGGCCGCCGTTGCCGAGGTGGTCGTAGTGCGCCCCCACTATGATCGTCTCGTCGGCATGCGGGCCCGAGCCCTCGAGCACGCCGATCACATTCTTGGTCTCGATCGCGTCACGCTTCACCACGTATTCACCCGTGGTCTTCACGCCCTCGAGGGCGATCGATTGGGGCTCGAGGGCGGCGTCGATCTGCTTCTCGACCTCGGCGAGCGACCGGCCCGACTTGGCGAGCAGGCGATCGGCCAGAGAACGCGAGACCATGAAGAACGGAATCGTCGTCGCTTGGTCGCCCCCGGTGTAGTTGAAGGGCAGGAGGACGTCCTTCTCCTTGGCCGACACGCCGTTGTTCACCAAGATCACTGCCGCGGCGCCGTGCTGGAAGGCGTTGATCGCCTTCACGCGGAGGTCGGCGTGGCGCGTGGTATTCGTACCGTCGAAGACCGACTTGGGGTCGGCGTTCTGCGGCTCGAGGCGGAGCATGAGAACGGCCTTGCCCTTGACGTCGATCCCGGCGTAGTCGTCGTAGCTGATCGGGTCGTCCTTCGCGGTGATCCCGTAGCCGACGAACACGACCGGCAAGTCGGCCACCGACGCACCCTTGCCTAGCCCGAGTGCGGAGAAATCGGTGCCCGACTTCGCCTCGATCGTCTCTCCTCCGAGGTCGAAGGCGAGCTTGGGCGTGCCGTCGAGCTTGCTGGAACCACGGAGCGAGAACTTCTGGAAGTAGTCGTCGAGCCCGGGTGCGGGGACGAGCCCGAGTTCCTTGAACTGCTTGGCGATGTAGTCGGCCGAGGCCTCGATTCCCTTGGTCCCGGGCGCACGGCCCTCGCGGGCGTCGTCGGCGAGGTAGGCGACGTCGTTCTTGAGCCGCACCGCGGCGGGCGAGAGCGGCGCGTCGGCCGCGTCGACTCGACACGCGGCGAGGGCGAGCGCGGCGGGCAGGAGCACGCGGCAGGCCGAGGAGGGTGAGAACAGGCGGGAGATGATCGAGCAGAGCATCGATGAGACCTCGAAGGAGGCGGGGCGGATGTCGGTCGGTGACGTCGCCGGTCGACGTGGGGGCGAGAGTTCGACGCCGACATCGAGTCGCGTTCGTATCCATGCGATTGTGAGGCTCGCCGCGGAAGCCGTCAAGCGAGGCGAGCCACCGCGACTTCTCGAGCATTCTCGGGCGAGTCCGTAACGCCGGGGGGCCGGCCGCGACCAACCCTCGGCCCGCATCGAGCGCCTCGGCCGTCCGGACGGTCGAGGCTCGTCGAGGCTGGGATGGCCCGACCAGGATTCGTCGCCCCAGGAATTCCACTCATGAATCGCTCATCTCTCGTCTTCGCGTTGCTCTGCGCACTCGCCGTGTCGACGTCCGCAACCGCCGGCCTCTACAAGGTCGAGGTCAAGGTCGAGAACCTCGCGCCGGCCAACAGCATTGCCTTCGCTCCCCTGCACGTCGGTTTCCACGGCGGGACGTTCGACGCCTTCGACAACGGCGGCGTCGCCACGGCCCCGATCATCTCGGTCGCCGAGGGCGGCTCGGGTTCCGCTTGGTTCCCCGCCTTTGCCGCGGCCGACCCCACCGCGACCCTCGGAACGATCGGCGGCCTGCTGCTCCCCGGCGCCATGGCGACCAACAGCTTCATGGTCGACTCGATGCTCAATCCGTTCTTCACCTTCGCATCGATGGTCGTCCCCAGCAACGACTTCTTCATCGGCAACGACACGCCGACCCGCTTCCGTCTCTTCGACGCGAACGGCCTCGCCATCAATGAGATCCTCCAGCAAGCCGACGACATCTGGGACGCCGGATCCGAGGCGTTCGACCCCGCCAACGCCGCGTTCGTCGGCAACAACGACCTCCGTACCCCGCAGAACGGCGTCGTCAGCTTCCAGTTCGCCGAACTCGCGGGCTTCAACGGCCTGACCACGGGAGCCGGCTACACCTTCGACAGCCAACTCTCCGCGCTGACCGACGTCTATCGGATCAGCTTCACCGCCACCGCTGTCCCCGAGCCCGCCTCCATCGCCGCCGCCCTCGTCGGCATCGGCGGCGCCTTCGTCGCAGCTCGGATTCGTCGTCGCAAGTGATCGATCGGCGAATCTCATGCTCGATCCTCGACTCGCATCGCGCGAGTCGAGGATCGTCGTGCGATCAACGCGACGAGCCGGTGCCGGGTGCCGGATAGCCCCGCGCAGCATCGTCGAGCACGAGCACCCAGTCGGTCGGTTCGCCCGGAGTCGGGCTCGTGAAGCTCCTCGTGCCCTCGCTCGGGAATTCGCCGATCTTCTCGGCTCGGCCCGTCCTCGGGTCGAACCACCAGGCGCGCACCGTCTCGCCCGCGATCGCGTCGAGCTTCACCTCGAAGCGTCGACCGACCGGCACATAGACCATCGCGTAGCTCCCCTCGCGGTCCCGCGTGGCCGCGAAGCGATAGAGCCCCGCTCCGGGGACCGACGTCGGCACGGCGTCGACCACGACGAGCGAGTCGTCGGGAATCCGCGACAGGATCGGTCGCGACTCGATCAAGCGACGACCGTGGATCATCTGCCCCGCCCCGGGGGCTTCCAGGGCTTGATCCCACGGCATCAAGGGACCATTGATCGGCCGACGTTCGCGCGTCCACATCTGCCAAACCGAATGATGTCCATAGGTGTGTCCGCAGGCTCCCGAGAAGAGATCCCAGTAGAGCGGGCGGCGGACGTCGATCGCCGTCGAATGGCCGAGCTTCTTGGCGTTGAACGATATCGGGTGATCCTCGTAGATCGGTTCGCCGTCGATGACCGGTTTTGCGGGCTCGAGCCGATAATCGGCCGACGTGTTCTCATATCGCCCCGTGTACTCCGGGACGTGACCGTTCTGGCGCATCTGGAAGTCGATCCAGTCGGCCTTGGCGAACCATTGGGTCGAGCCCGTGCCGCCGGGCGGGTGGAAGGTGATGAGTCGTCGCGTGGGCTCGCCGGCGCGGATGCCGCGGGCCATTGCTTCGATCACCGCGCGATGCCCGTCGTTCTCGATCGGCCGGTCGCCCCCGAGGATCCAGATCACCGCCTTGCCGCCGTAGCGCCGGCCGAGCCACTTGCCGTAGACCTCGGCGTTCGCGGGAGTGAACACGGGTGCCTTGCCGTCGATCCGATCGCGCCAGTATCGGCCCCAGGTCGGCAGGAACCCGACTACGAGACCCAGATCGTTCGCCTTGTCGACGATGAAGTCGACGTGGTCCCAGTAGTCGTTCTCGGGCCCTTCGACGACCGCCGGCCGCGCGGGGTCGAGGTCGACGAGCGGCAGTTTGCCGTAGGGATTCGGATCGGTGAGGCCGTCGAGTTCGGCGAGGGCGACGGCCTGGATCACCGTGAAGCCCTTGCTCGCGCGGTCCTGGAGGTACCGCGTCGCCTCTTCGCGGTCGAGCCGGTGGAAGAGTTCCCAGGCGGTATCGGCCAGGTAGAAGAAGGGGCGGCCGTCGCCTTGGAGCAGGAACCGGCCGTCGGCGCTGATCTTCGCGGGGCAGAGCGGTGCGTCGGCCTCGGCGGGCACCGAGCACGTCAGAGACAGAAACGCGGCCAGTGCGAACGGGACTCTCATCGCGACTTCTCCGATCCGAGGGAGATCCGCCTCGTGCGACGACCCCGACCCCTCGGCGCCTGCCGCGAGAGCGAATCGGGACGATCGTAACCAGCCGGTCGCACGCGATCGAGGGGCACGGCGTTGCGAACCGTGCCGGCGGAGCATATCGTCGTCCCGATCGTCTCCGCGCCGTCGCCGACCCCTTCGTCATTCGCAGAGAGATGTCCATGAAAGGGATCGAAGCCCTCGTCGTGATCGCAATCGCCGTGCCGATCGCGATCTTCGTCATCTGGATGAAGGCGAAGCACGCCCGCCGCACCTTCGAGGCCTACATCGCCGGATCGGGCTGGAACGCCGAGGTCGTGAGGATCTCCCCGCCGCCGCTCCGCCTCTGGCTCAAGAACCGCAAGGGCGACTCGTGGGGTCTCATCCGCTTTGCCGACGGCACCGAACGCTGGGCCCGCTACCGCAATCGCATCTTCTTCTCGGGATCGAGTATCGAGTTGTTCGATTGATCATCTTTCCGGGATGCGGATGATCCGCGTCCGAGTCGAATCCTCGACCGATCCCCCCGATCGCCCGCGCAGTGCTTGCGACGCCGCTACCGCGAGCCTCGAAGCCTCTCGGTCGCGGACGACGGTACGAGGCCGTTCAGATATTGCTCAAGGCGAGTGGATCCGTCTGCGACCTCTGCGTTGCGGTCCGAGGGATTCTTGGGATCGAGTCCCTCTCTGATCTCCCAAGCGTCGGGCATACCGTCGCGATCGGTATCGATCGGAGCGGGACCCGAGCGGAGGACCGGGAACCCGCCCACATCCTTGGGGGAGTCGATGAGTTTGCCCGTGCGATTGCGGGCGTCCTCGACGACGCGCAGGTCGACCGCGTCGCGATGCAGCGACGCCCCGGCTCCCGCGAGGACCAACTCCGCCGCCTCCGCGGCCGACTGGGTCGCCGGGAAGGCCGCGCCCAATTCGGCGGGCGCTTCGGCTCGCCAGTCGTCGAGTTTGCCGGCGTAGCGATAGTTCCCCTTGTCGTTGCGGAGCCACCTCTGGAAGTCGAGGGCGGCGTAGTTGTCGCGCGTCAGGTCGTCGCGACCCTCGAAGACGTTGCCCGACATGTATCCTTTGGCGAGGTCGGGAAGCGACCCCTTCATCGCGATCGGCAAGGATTCGGGGTTGCTGGTCGGTCCCGGGCGCCAGAGATTGTTGATGCAATTGATGAAGTGATCGCAGAAGTTCGACGTCCCCGGCGAGGTCCAGTGGTAGATGAGATTGTTCCGGAAGTCGACGATATGGCGAGGAGGTTCCTTGGCGCTGCCGAGGGTTGGATGGCGATCGCGACAGCTCGCGATCAGGTTGTGGTGCAGCGTGATGGGGCCGGAGAGGTCGCGGTAGGATGCGGCCATGGCATGTGCACCTTTGGGGTGCAGGCTGTTGTTGAGCGCTTCGCTGATGCTGCACCACTGGAGCGTGAAGTCGCCTCCACGACGGAGGTCGTGCGTGCCGTCGATCGCCCAACTCAGCGAGCAGTGGTCGATGATCACCCGTCGAACGTCGTTGGTGACCAGCGTGTCGTCGGCGCCCTTGGCGCCTGCGGGCTTCTCGTCTCCGAGTCGAAAGCGGAGGTATCGAACGATCAAGTCGCTCGCCTTGTCGATCTGGAAGGAATAGTCGCGGATCGTGATGCCGTCGCCGGGCGCGGTTTGCCCTGCAAGCGTGAGGAACGACTTCTCGATCCGCAGCGCCTTCTTCAAGCGAATCTCTCCGCCGACGTCGAAAACGATCGTCCGCGGACCCTTGGCCGACTCGATGCCGTCTCGCAACGAACCTGGGCCGGAATCTTCGAGGTTGACGACGTGGTAGACGTCGCCTCCTCGACCTCCCCGAGCCCATCGGCCGAACCCCTCGGCCCCGGGAAATGCGGGAAGTGCGCCGGGCGTCGAGATCGGCGGCGGTGGGGTTCGGTCGGCGTCGACTCCGGGCTCGACGGCGAAGCTCGACGTCGCGAACTGCGATACCAACCAACAAGCCGCAGCTCTCGAGATTCGGCGACTGAGTCGACCACGGGCCTCGATCGCGATTCGGCGGGGCGGATTCATGGGAAGTCTCCAGTGGGACGATTGCGAGGTGCGCGTCGCCGGCCCGTGCGTGTGCCCGGGTCGCATCACCACGGCCCGGCTCGATTCACGCCGATTCGACGGCTTCACGGAGCAGTGCGAGGAGCGCGGGGCGGTCGAGGTCGACGGATTCCCGGATCTTGACGTGACGCATCAGTTTTCCGGTCCCTTCGAGCCGCCCCTGGGGATCTCGGAGCGACGCTCCTCGATCGAAGCCGATCGTCACATGATCCTTCGTGCGATGCAGGTAGCAGAACTTCCCGCCCGCCGCCGTGGAGTAGCAGGGGCGGCTCCACTTGTACTCTTCCGCGATCCCGGGCGCGACAGACAGCACCATCGCGCGAAGTTCGGCCAACGCGGGCTTCTGATGCTCGGGCGCGGAGTCGAACCACTCCTCGATCTCGGACGCCATGCCGTCGTGCTCCTTCTCGATGGTGGAGTCCGGAGCGATCTCGATCGAGACGCGCCTCGCTCGCTGAACCAGGCATTCAATGGTCGTGCTTCGCTCCTTCGCGTCGCTGCGCGATGTGCCAGAGGACGCCTGAGGGATCGACCATGTAGACGATGCGGAGACCCCAGGGTTGCATCGTCGGCGGCTTGGGGGCCGGGACCCCGAAGCGCTCGGGGAGGTCGAGCGACGCGACGTGCGCCCACCAGGCGTCGAGGTCGTCGACCATGAGCTGCATCATCGAGTTCGCCGCCCACTCTTCCTGGAAATAGCGCTGGAGGATGAATCCGCCCGAGCCCGCGTTGAAGATCGCGACTTCGCCGTCGAGCGTCTTCTCGAAGCCGATCGCTTCGTAGAAGCGTTTCGAGAGGTCGAAATCCTTCGATGGAATGAATGGTCGGACCAACTCGGTCCCCGAGGGAATGCGGTTCATGCTCCGAGTCTCCGATCGCTTGGGATGCGCCGGTCGATCCGAACGCATCCCAGGACGATACTCGATGCCCGGCGCGTCGCCAACGATGCACGGCTCGGAAGATGTCGACGCGGGCTCGGAGGCGAGGCGGCGTTGGATCCTGGCGGAGCCTCGACCGCTCGGATAGGATGCGGCTCTCGCCGAATGGTTACTCGACGGGTCGTGTCAATCCAGGAGATCCCGCTATGAACACACACCGCTACGCGTGCGCGGCCGCAATGGTCGCGCTGGTCGCCTTGGGGACGGGTCGGTCGGCCGAGGCCGACGTCAAGCTCCCCAACATCTTCGGCTCGCATATGGTCCTTCAGCGCGACCATGCCAACAAGGTCTGGGGCTGGGCCGAAAAGGGCGAGGAAGTCACCGTCTCGATCGACGGCAAGTCGAAGTCGACCAAGGCCGACGACCAGGGGCACTGGTGGGTCACTCTCGAACCGATGAAGGGCCCCGGTCCCTACAAGATGACCGTCAAGGGCAAGAACGAGATCGTGTTCGACGACGTGCTCGTCGGCGAGGTCTGGATCTGCTCGGGCCAGTCGAACATGCAGTGGGCCGTCCAGCAGTCGAACGACCCCGACCTCGAGGCGCTCACCGCGAAGTATCCCGGGATCCGGTTCATCTCGGTGCCGCAGGTCGGGACTCAGGAGCCCCAGAAGGACTTCAACGGCAAGTGGGAGGTCTGCTCGCCGGAGACGGTCAAGCAGTTCTCGGGCGTGGGCTACTTCTTCGGTCGTCAGCTCCACCAGACGCTCGGCGTTCCGATCGGCCTGATCGACGACGCATGGGGCGGGTCGGCCTGCGAGGCTTGGATTCGTCGCGAGATCCTCGAGAAGGATGAGAAGTACAAGCCGCTGATCGATCGTTGGGTTGCGATGGAGAAGGCCTACGCCGACGAGAAGGACGGCAAGGCCCCTGAGAAGAAGGCGGCGGCGAAGAAGAAGGCGAATCAGTCGCTCGAGGGGATGATGCGGGGCAACGCTCGGCCGGGCAACATCTACAACGGCGTGCTCCTGCCCACGATCGGCTACGGGATCCGCGGCGTGATCTGGTACCAGGGCGAGTCGAACGCCGGCCGCGCCTATCAGTATCGCGACCTCTTTCCGCTCATGATCAAGAGCTGGCGCGACGAGTGGGGAATCGGCGACTTCTCCTTCTACTGGGTCCAACTCGCCGACTTCATGGCCGAAAAGGCCGAGCCGGGAGACAGCACCTGGGCCGAGCTCCGCGAAGCGCAGTCGATGACCCAGAAGCTCCCCAAGACGGGTCAAGCCGTGATCATCGACCTCGGCGAAGGCCGCGATATCCATCCGCGCAACAAGCAGGACGTCGCCAAGCGACTCGCCCGTCTGGCGCTCGCTCGCGACTACGGCGTCGACGTCGTGCACCAGAGCCCGACCTACAAGTCGATGGAGAAGCAAGGCGACAAGATCATCCTCACGTTCGACCACGTCGGACAGGGCCTCTACTCGTTCGACACGCCGAACCCCGTCGGATTCACCATCGCGGGTGAGGATCGCAAATTCGTGAACGCCGAGGCGAAGATCGTCGGCAAGGACAAGGTCGAGGTCTCGGCGGCGAGCGTGAAGGACCCGGCTTCGGTCCGCTACGCCTGGGCCGACAACCCCGTCTGCAACCTCTACAGCCGCGACGGCCTGCCCGTCGACCCGTTCCGCACGGACGACTGGAAGGGAATCACGGCCGACGCGAAGTGATCGCGCCGCCCTCGAGATCGATCGACCGACAGACACGACGGGCGGAGCCTCGGCCGCGGCGGCCTGGGCCTCGCCCGTCGTCCTGCGCGCGAATTTCGGAGCGGGCCGCTTGCGGTGGACGCGGCGAGCGTCGAGAATCTCCACCCGGGGCCGTTTCGCTCTAACCCTCTCCAACCAAGGAGTTTCGCGCATGTCTCGCTCAGTTGCCTCGCTCGTCGCCCTGGCGGCCCTGGGGCTCGTTGCAGCTTCGCCGCCCGCCGACCCCGGAGTCGAATTCGCCGGACTGCTCGAGCGAATTCCCACCCAGTCGAACCTGATCATGTTCTTCGACTTCGAGGCGCTGCTCGACAGCCCCATGGCGAAGCGCGAGGATTGGCGCGGAAAGATGGCGGCGAATCGTCCCGACCCGCTCGGCATCGCCGGCGGGGTGAAGCTCGGCGTCGCCGCGCAGCACATCGACGTCCGCAACATGAACGAGCGCTGGCGGATCGCGATGCTGAAGGTCGCGGGCAAGCTGCCCAAGCTCGAGGAGCTCGCCGCGCGCGAGGGCGGCTACGTCGAGGAGGTCGCGGGCGTGCCCGTCGTCTTCACCCCGCGCGACATCGAGTTGCTCCGCTTCGGGAACGACGTGCTCGGCAGCGTCAGCTCGGTGGATCGCCAAGCGCTCGTCGGGTGGGTCGAGTCGACCTTGAGCAAGCCGCGGAAGTACCCGCCCTCGTTCGCCGACAAGGCGCTCTTCAAGGTCGGCTCGGGGCACCAGATCACGATGGGCGTCGACCTCCGAAACATGGTCTCGGCGCGTGCGATCGAGCCGTGGCTCAATGCGATGCCCGAGGTGAAGAAGAGCACGTCCGAGCCGAAGCTGCTCGCGCCGCGCCTGGCGAGCGTGGAGTCGGCCACTCTGGCCGTGAAGGTCGACCAGGGGATCGAGGGGTCGCTCGTGATCGGGTTCGGCAAGACCCTGGAAGGCACCGGCCCGATCCTCCGCGCGGTGGTCCTGCAGACGGCGGAGGATCTGGGGATCGACCTCCCGGAATTGAAGACCTGGCGGATCGGCCTCGGCTCGAAGAACGACACCATCGAGATGGAAGGCCGCCTCTCGGTCGACTCGCTTCGCAAGATCGCGTCGATCGGCGCTCCGCCTCGACTCAGCGCGGCGAAGCTCAAGACAGACGCGCCGAAGCCCGCCGACCCTAAGCCCGCGCCGGGGGCCGACGGCGCCTCGCCCTACTCGACGGCCGCCATCGATACGGTCGCGACTTCGCAAGGCTACTTCCGGTCGGTCTCGGCCGTGATCGAGAGCCTCAAGAAGGTCGACCGTCCGACCTATCGCGCCACCAAGACCTGGTACGATCGCTACGCCAAGCAGATCGAGGAACTCCCGATCCTCGGCGTCGACAAGGATCTGCTCGACTGGGGCTCGCAGGTCTCCCGCACGCTCCGAGAGATGGCGAGCGGGATCAACTACTACGCGAACAACCAGAACTACACGCTGGCGTCGCAACCGAACGGAGTCTACTACGGCTACGACTATGCCTACGTGAACAGCAAGTCGTATGACCAGGCGGTCATCAAGCGTCAGTCCGACGCGATGATGAGCGTCGACCTCGACAAGCGATTCCAGGCGCTCGAGCTCTCCTCGTCCGACATGCGTCGCAAGATGGTCGAGAAGTACCAGGTCGACTTCTGATCCAGGGATCCTGGGCGTCGCGCCGGCGTGATCGACGGCGGCGCGACGCGACGAACCGAGATCACTTCGCGAGCGCGGCCAGGGCGGCCTCGACGTCGGACTCGCCGACGTTGACGAAACCGAATCGCTCGACGACCTTGCCTTTCTTGGCGACGACGCTGGTGAGATAGGCGGCGTCGTTGATCATCCAGCCGTCCGGACCCGTTCGAGCGCCGGGGAAGACCGAGAGGGTCGACCTCTCGAACTTCAAGGACTGTTGCGCGAGCGGAAGGTAGTTCTTCGCTTTGTCGACGTCGTCGGTGAGCCAGGTGATGACGACCTGGGCCTCCTCCGCGCCGGCGACGCCCTGCGCGAGCTTCTGGTCGAGCACGCGGAGGTATCTCGCCATCGGGCGATCCCACTTGTCGGCGCGGACGAAGAGATAGACGGTCGGCTTCTCCGCGCGCTCCTTGGCGAGATCGGCCGCTTCGCCGGCTCGCTCGCCGGCGCCGACGACGACCTTCAGCGCGGGTACGGCGGCTCCCGGCTCGGGTCCGGAAGGGGATTGCGCTCGGGCCCAACCGCCGAACGCGGTGAGACCGGCGCAGAGAGCGACGGCGAACGAGATGCGGGACATGGTTCTTGCTCCTCGGAACGGCGTGCGAAACCGGTCTCGGCCGCCGGGTCGGCGATGCCTCCGATTCCGGATCATGGGGCGGTCGAGTCTCGATCATGCCGCGCGCGGGCTCGGATCACGAGCGGATTCCCCCCGACGCGATCGATCGCGAAAAGAGCATGCCGCTGACTCCGGGGCCGAGCGGCTGTATGATATCGATGCAACAATCCTCCCTCGCCGTGATGATCGACCGATCTCGGGACCCGATCCCGCCGACCCCGGTGACCGCCATGCCCCACCGCTCGAATCCCATCCGGCTCGCACTGCTCGCTGCGATCGCCGGCCTCGCCTCGGCTTCCGAGTCGGTCCGAGCGGCCGATCCTCCCTCCGCCGAGCAGCTCCGGTTCTTCGAGTCGAAGATCCGTCCGCTCCTCGCCGAGAAGTGCTGGAAATGCCACGGTCCCGAGAAGCAGAAGGGGTCGCTCCGGCTCGACTCGCGAGGGGCGATCCTCGCGGGTGGGGACAGCGGACCGGCGATCGACCCGGCCGACCCCGGGCAGAGCCTCCTCGCGCTCGCCGTGCGGTTCGATGAGGATGGGCCGAAGATGCCCCCGAGCGGCAAGCTGGCCGGACCTCAGATCGAGGCGGTCGTCGAATGGATCAAGATGGGCGCACCCTGGACGGGCGACGACGGCAAGGCGACCGTCGCCGCGGGAGCGGGCGGCAAGAAGGAGATGCAGGTCACCGACCGCGACCGCTCGCATTGGGCCTTTCAGCCGTTGCGTCGGCCCGTGCCGCCCGCCGATCCCTCGGGCGCGACGGTCCACCCGATCGACGCCTTCGTGGCGGCCAAGCTCCGCGAGAAGGGACTCGAGCCGGGTCCGCCCGCGACGAAGCTCGAGCTGATCCGGCGTGCGACTTACGACCTCACGGGTCTGCCGCCCACCCCGGCCGAGGTCGAGGCCTTCGTTGCCGACACGTCCCCGCGCGCCTTCGAACGCGTCGTCGATCGTCTCCTCGCGTCGCCCCGCTACGGCGAGAAATGGGGACGGCACTGGCTCGACCTCGTTCGCTTCGCGGAGACGAACAGCTACGAGCGCGACAGCGTCAAGCCGTCGGCATGGCGGTTTCGCGACTATGTGATCGAGTCGTTCAACGACGACAAGCCCTACGATCGCTTCGTCCGAGAGCAACTCGCCGGCGACGAACTCCCCGACGCGAATTCCCAGACGATCACCGCCACCGGCTTCTATCGTCTGGGGATCTGGGACGACGAGCCGGTCGATCGCGAGCAAGCCCGCTACGACATGCTCGACGACATCGTTGCGACGACCGGCCAGGTCTTCCTCGGGCTCACGATCGACTGCGCCCGCTGCCACGACCACAAGATCGATCCGATCCCTCAGCGCGACTACTACGAGCTGCTCGCATTCTTCAACTCGATCAATCACTTCCGCAACGGCGGTCCGACCGACGAGCTTCCGCTTCCCGAGAGCGAGCGGTCGACGGCCGCCGACCAGGACGCCAAGCGCGCCGCCGAGGAACGAGTCGCGGCCGAGAAGACCGTGCGCGGGCTCGAAGACGAGTTCATCCACCGAGCCGGGGATTCCGCGGGATTCGAGATCCGCCGACGCGACATCGTCGACCTCGCCTACAAGTTCTACCGCAACACCTGGACGCGACTGCCCGCGTTCGACGAGATCAAGCACGAAGAGAGCGGCACCCTGAAGCAAGGGCTCTTCGACCTCGCGCCTCGGAGCCGCAACGAAGCGTTCGGTTTCGTGTTCGAAGGGATGCTGGACGTGCCCAAGGCGGGCGAACACCGCTTCTTTCTCACGGCCGACGACGGAGCGCGGCTCACGATCGACGGCAAGCCGGTCGTCGTTCGCGACGGCGGCGACCCCGCTGGCGAACGCTCCGCCTCGCTCACGCTCTCCGAGGGCCCGCATCCGATCCGGCTCGAGTACTTTCAGCGCGAGGGCGACCTCGGGCTCGACGTCGCTTGGTCGGGGCCGAGCTTTCCGCGCAGATCGCTCTCGATGCGGAAGTCGGAGAAGCCGCAGCTCGACGTTCGCGCCGCGATCCGGCTCCACGGCGAGAAGATCCTCGGGCCGGAACGACTCGAGCGGTATCAGAACGCTCGTCGGATCCTCGCCCGGAAAGCTCCGCAGGCGACGGCGCCTCAGACCATTCTCCGCGTCACTGAGACCGGGAGCGCGCCTCGCAAGACCTTCGTGCTCGGTCGCGGCAATCCCTCGGCGGCCGGCGAAGAGGTCCAGCCCGGCTTCCTCGACGTGATCGACACCCGCCGCCCGACGATTCCGGCCCCGTCGGCCTCGGCCGCCACGACCGGTCGCCGCTCGGTGCTCGCCGACTGGATCGTCGATCCCAAGAATCCGCTCACAGCGCGCGTCATGGCGAACCGCGTCTTCCAGTACCACTTCGGACGGGGGATCGTGCGGTCGTCGAGCAACTTCGGCGTCCAAGGCGACAAGCCGACCCACCCCGAACTCCTCGACTGGCTCGCCTCCGAGCTGATCGCGTCGGGCTGGCGGCTCAAGCCGCTGCACAAGACGATCATGCTCTCGCGAGCCTACCAGGCGTCGTCGCGCTCGCGGTCCGACGCGCTCGCGGCCGATCCGCTCAACGACCTCCTCTGGCGGTTCGACATGCGTCGACTCACCGCCGAGGAGATCCGCGACACCGTGCTCCTGCTCGCGGGCAGGCTCGTGCTGCAGATGCGCGGGCCGGGCGTCTATCCCGAGATCCCCGCCGAGGTGATGGCCGGCCAATCGGTGCCCGGCCTGGGCTGGGGGAAGTCGCCGAAGGACCAGGCCGATCGCCGGAGCATCTACATCCACGTCAAGCGCTCGCTGCTGGTTCCGATCCTGGAAGGCTACGACCTGGCCGAGACCGACCGCTCGACGCCGGTGCGTTTCAACTCGACCCAGCCGACCCAGGCACTTGGGATGATCAACGGTTCGTTCATGAACGGAGCGGCGGCCTCGTTTGCGGAACGGCTGCGTCGCGACGTCGGGGGCGACGACCCCTCCGCGATCGTCCGACGGGCGCTGCTGCTCGCGACCGGTCGCTCACCGAGCGAGGCCGAGGTCGCCCGCGGCGTCGCCTTGATCACCTCCCTCGAACAACGCGACGGATACACCCGCGAACGCGCGATCACGGCCTTCGCGCTGGTGGTCTTCAACCTCAACGAGATGATCTTCCTCGACTGAGCGATCGACGCGACCGATCGCCCGGAATGCCTACACCCGACCTTTGATTCGAGGTATCGAGAGATGAGCCGAGCTTCACGACCCGCGGGCGATTTCTGCGGCCGGACGCGTCGCGAGTTCCTCTGGCAAGCGGGCGCCGGATTCACGGGACTCGGCTTGATCGATCTCTTGAGTGCGGACGGCTTCTTCGGCCGATCGACCGCCGCCGCGGCCGACGGCGGCTCGACCGCACGCGCCGCGGCGCTCGCCGCCGCTCGAATCGCCCCCAAGGCGAAGAGCGTCATCTTCCTCTTCATGTACGGCGGCCCGAGTCAAGTCGATACCTTCGACGAGAAGCCGGAACTGGCCAAGCTCGACGGCAAGACCATTACCGTCAAGACGTTCGGCCGCGGCGGGCA